>JBNPEH010000006.1:0-94427 GCA_051117635.1 Opitutales bacterium
AGCCGAAGGAGTTACCAAGATCAGAGTCGAAAATATACCCGTAATTTGAGTCACTTTGCCCTGCTATCCGAGTTACCAACCCCAGCGGATCCAGCCCCAGGGTGGGCACGGGTGCGTAAAAATGCCGGTTGGGGCCGTCGGGGAAGCCGAGCGGGTCGGCGCTGGTCCAGCGGCCCAGGGCGGTGGCGTAGTTCCGGTAGGGGAAGACGTGGGCTTCGAGATCTTCGTCGTAAGGTTTTCCCGTAAAGCGCGCGGATTCAATGTCTGACTCCTCATCCACGGTGACGCCGTGCGCGGTGGTCAGGTAGCTGAAGCCGGTGGTGGCGCGTTTGCCTTTGGCGACGGTGGTGGCGGCCTCGCCGGGCAGCGTCAGGAGGGTATTGCCCAGAAAATCGCTGATGAAGACCGTCTCGTCCTCGTCGGCAATGGCGCTGCCGACCACCGGGACCTCGCCCGAGGCATGGGGCGCGTTGGCCCAGGTGCGTTCGCCGCGGGCGAGCAGGGCCTGCGCGCCGCGCGGCGCTCCGCCGGCCCCGAAGGCATCCTCCCAGACCCAGGCCTCGATCGCGCTTTCGGCGTAATCGACCGCCCCGGGCTGTTTGTCCCGGGAAAAACCGAAGCCCGCCCTGGCGATTTGAGGTCCGGGCGCCGGCAGGGAACCCCGTTGCTTGCCGACGATCATGCCGGCGCCGTCGTAGTGGAACCGTACGGCGGAACCGCCTTCAACTTGTCCGGCTTTGCCCAGCTCATGGCGGACCAGCTCGAGGACGCGGTCCCGGTAGCCGTAGGCGTAGGTGGCGACGGGTTGGTTGTCGACCAGCTCGGTAGTCATCCGCCCGGCCTGGTCGTAGCGGTAGCGGGTGAGGATGCCGTCGGCGTCGCGCCGGCTCTTGAGCTGGTTAGCCAGGTCGTAGGTGAAGGCCTGGGTTTCGTCGCCGATGGCCTTTTCCAGGAGATTGCCGGAGGCATCGTAGGTATACGCCTCATCCAGGTGCGGCAGGCCGGGATAGGTTACGGCCGCCAGGCGTCCCAGCGGATCGTAATGGTAGTGTTGAATGAGCCTCACGGGAGTATCCTGAGCCTGCGCCGGGGTCAGCCCGGACACAAGCCGTATCTGGTCGGGCGGATCGGCTCCCAGCTGACGGCTCACGGCGCGGCCTTCGCGCACGCGCTCGGCCAGGCGGCCGTCGGGCGACCAGCTGTAGGACACGCGCTCGACCAGATCGCCCGCGGCGTCGGTGACCCGGAGCAAGGTGGTGCGGCCCATTCGGTCATAGGAGTAGGCAAGCCGCTGGCCGGAGGCGAAGTGCCTGGCGGCCAGGCGGAGGCTGGCCGGGTCGTACTGGTAGAGGACCTTGGGTTCGCCGTCGACCGCGATGCGGAGGAGACGGCCGAGGGCGTCGTATTCGTGGGTCGTCTCGCTCACCAGCGTGGGGTCGACTTGGTCGGCCGCGCGCCGGAAATAGCGCACGGCGGCTTTTTGACCGGCGGGCGTGTAGGCGTAGCCGACGCTGTGGACGGAGCCATCGGGCAACCGGGTCGCCTTCAGCGTCACCCGGTCGAGCACGTCGTACCGGTAGCGGGTAGAGACCTCGCCGGCGGTGGTCTCGGTGACCCGCCCGAAGGCGTCGTACCGGTGCTCGACGCCTTCGCCGTTCCCGTAATCGGATTCGGTCAGGTGGCCGGCCTCGTCGTAGGCGTAGTCGATTTGCTGTTCGCCGTTGTCCCGGTGGATGAGGCGACCGGCCTTGTCGTAGCGGCGGCTCTCGCCCTGGCCGAGGCTGTTTTCGACGAGGGTGATCCGGCCGAGGGGATCGCGTTTAAAGCGGACGGTTCCGCCGCGCGGATCGGTCCAACCGGCCAGACGGCCGACCGGGTCGTAGGTGTAGCTCATGGGCTGGTCGAGCGCGTCCCGGGTGGCCACCAGGCGACCGTCGGCGTCGTAGCGCTTTTCGGTTTCGGCACCGTGGACGTCGCGGAGCAGCAGGCGCCAGTCTCCCCCGACCAGCGGTTCGAGGGACCGGTCGAGGATGCGCCGGCCATTGCGGTGGACTTCGGCCAGCTCACCGGTGAGCGCGTAGGTGTAGGCCCATCGGTGCACGCCCTTTTGCAGGGCCGCAACGCGACCGTTCTCGCCAAAGGCGATTTCGGTCCGTGTGCCGTCCAGGTCGGTCATCCGGACGACCCGGCCCCAATCGTCGTAAGCGAGGGTGCGGTGATACCCCAGCGGGTAGTCGTGGCGGGTCATCCGCCCCAGGGCGTCGTAGTGGAAGCGGTGCTTCTCACCCCGCAGGTCCTCCATTTCGAGGAGGTCGCCGTTGGTGTCGTAGCGGAAGCGGACCTGGTCGCCAGCGGCATTGGTCACGCTGACCGGTTGGCGCGATCCTTCCGGATAGCTCCAGACCGTCGGCGGACGGCCGATCTGCTCGCGGCGCACGAGGCGCCCCGCCTCGTCGTAGGCGAACAAGGTGGTGGCCGCTTCGCCCCGTTTGACGGCGATGACATCGCCGAAGGCATCGTATTTGATCCGGAGCCGTTCAACCCCGGTACCGGACGTCACCCGGGCGAGCTTGCCCGCCGCGGGGCCCTTGTTGTGGCTGAAGTACTGATAATTCAGCTCCGAGCCATCCGGACGGCGCAAGGTCGATTCATTGGCCCGGAAGTCCAAGCGCAGGCGGCTGACGGCCCCATTGGCGTCTTTTTCGGTCAGATCGACGCCGTTCGGACGCGAGGCGTAGGCGTATTCCGTGTCGTTGACGCGGGTCAGCAGCGCGGGACTGGCCATGGGCAGCCGGGTCAACGAAGGCCTGCTGGCCGGAAACGGTCGAATCCTTCTGATTCATCCAACGGTCCGGCCGGATTGGACGGCAGTGGAAAGCAGCCAATCGCAGGGAGATTCTGTCACCATCTTTCTGCCAGACCTCGACATTGCCGGCTACGAAGACCTCTGGCGACAAGTGGCCCGGGCGCGGGACTGGAGCGTGGTTTCTACCGGCTGGACCGGGATTGACCTACGTTCCCCATGGCCGGGGGTCCTGATGTCTGCCCTTTCCACAAGCGAGTAGGCCTACTGGCTGATGCTTCCCTCCTTACCAAAGGACGCGGCATCGGTGACCCTTGCAGATCGCCCCTCTATGCCGTGTTGGAAAAGTCGGGAAAAACGGAAAACTGACGGCTTTTACGCGTGTGGCGGGCTGGTCGGAGAAAAAGCTGATTTACAAGGCTTCGGCGTGTCAGCCTGCCCGCCACAGTTCCCGGAGCGGAACGACGGCTGGGAGGCCCGCCTTCTCAAAGCGGCGTAGGATACGCCGCACTCAAAAGGACATTGTCGTGTTCATACTCCAAACGAGATTAGAGAATATTAAGATCAATCTTAAGACTGTTACCGATGTCCCCGGATCATACCCGGGGCATACGCAGCCTTTTCTGATGTCCTCTGCATCCCGGGCTTGCTCGACCAGACCGTATTCCTAAGGTCTGGGGTTATGGAGGAGGTTTTACGGGATGGAGCCCCGTCGCCGGTGTTGCGGCTGCGGGAGATGGCCGGCACGGAACGCCCGCAGGAGCGGCTGCAACGGCTGGGCGCGGCGGCGCTGAGCGATGCCGAGCTGCTGGCGATGTTGCTCCGGAGTGGCAGCGCGACCTGTGACGTTCTCACGTTGTCCAACCTCTTGATTCGGCGGGCGGGATCGCTTCAGGCTTTGCTGACCTGGTCCGCCCGGGACTTTGAGGCGGTGCATGGCATTGGTCGCGTAAAAGCGCTTCAATTACTGGCTGTGATGGAGATCGCCCGGCGGGTTCTCGCGCAGGACATTCAGGCGCCTCCACTACTCGACACGCCGGACAAGGTACACGCCTACCTCCATCCCCTGCTGGCGGGCGTCGACGTCGAAAAATTTTTCGTCCTTTGCCTCAACCGGAAGAACCGCCTGATTCGGGCGGAGGCCGTCACCTCGGGTACGGCCAACGCCAGCCTCGTCCATCCGCGTGAGGTCTTTCGTCTGGTCATCCGCGAGGGCGCGAGCGCCGCGATCTGCGCGCACAATCACCCGAGCGGAGATCCGGCCCCCAGTCAGGCGGATATTCAGGTGACCCGCCAACTGCGGGAAGCCGCCAGGACCCTGCATCTGGATCTGCTGGACCATGTCATCATCGGTCAGCGCGGCCGGGATCCGCTGGGCCTGGGCTGGTACAGCTTTTCCGACAGCGGATTGCTCTAGGCCGGATCCGTTCGGCAAAAAAAGGCACCCCCCGGGAGGCGAGGGCACCGACAGCCTTGAAGCTGGTTGTCCGTTAGGCGTTGCGCGCCCGGCGGCGGCGCAACGTTGTCCATCCTAAGAAATCAGAACCGTGGGCCCGGTCCCGATCCCGGGCGCTGGCATCGGGCACCTTCACGGCCATCGGGAATCGAGGACCCTGCAGGGCAATCATTGACCGCCATGGCGGGAGCACCGGCACTTTAAACAAGATGCGTGATAACGATCTGGAAGGCAACCCTTTTCACCAGCCTGACAGGATCAGGAAGCCCCGCCGGTGCGATCGAAGGAATCCGCAATCGCATTTTGCTGACGGGCGATATCGTGCAGCGTAACCACGCCGATGAGGCGCCCGGGATCGGTTCGGCTGACCACCGGCGCCTGAAGGACGTCGGTCACCACAAGCGTTCGCGCCACGTCCCGGATGGAATCGCCCGGACAGACCGTAATGAGGTTCTCCCGGAGGCCCCATTCCTCGAGCGGGCGTTCATCGCACTGATCTCGCGCTTCCTGCAGCTCGTGATGCGTGACCATGCCGATCAGGCGCTGGTCTTCTTTGTCGAGAACGGGATAGGCATGGTGGCAGCGCTCCTTCAGGTTGCCCAGAGCGGACCGGGCGGTGTTCCGGCCGTTCAGGGTGACCGGCTCATAGGTCATGATGGTACTGACCGGCAGGTTCCGCCAGTCCTGCTCGCCCTGGTAATTGGGCATCTGTTTCAGGCTGATGTTATCCTGCAGCAGGAGAGCGTCATAGATCGGGACGGAGCGCCACCGGCTTGCGAGGAAATACGCGAGCGCATTGCCTGCCATCAGGGGCAGGATCAGCGAGTAGTTGCGGGTCAGTTCGACAATGAGCAGAACCGAGGTCAGCGGACACCGGATGACCGCGGCGAAAAAGGCACCCATGCCAAGCAGGGCCGAGGCCTCGAGGATTTGCGGATCCACCCAAAGCGTTCCGATGCCGGACGTTCCCACCAACCCGCCCAACATGCTGCCGATGAACAGCGTCGGCGCGAAAACCCCGCCCGAGCCACCGGCGCCGAAACAGAGTGTGGTGGCCATCAGCTTGCCGAGCAGCAGAACCAGCAGGATATGCCAGGTCAGGTTACCGGACAGGGCGTGGTTGAGGTCCGCGTAGCCGACGCTGAACACCCCGTCATGCCCGTTGGTCACCCAGAGCACGGAGCAGCCGATCACCCCCACCCCCAGGCCGCCGACGGCCGGACGCAGCCAGGGTGGCAGCGGCGAGGTCTTGAAGCGGCCGCGCACCGTCAGGATGGCTTCGACAAAGAGATGCCCGACGACGGCCGCGACCAGACCGAGGGGCAGGCAGAGCAGCATCCAGGGTTCGGTGGCGAAGGCGACGGGTTCGACTTGCAGGGCGGCTTTGCCGCCAAGCAGGCTGCGTTCGACCACGGCGGCCACCACAACCGCCATCACCATGCCACCGAGAGCCTTGCTGGAAAAAGTGCCCAGCAGTTTTTCAAAGACGAAGAAGATGGCGGCGAGGGGCGTGTTGAAGGCGGCGGCGATTCCGGCGCCCATTCCCACCGGGATCATCGCCTGGACCCGCACCTTGGCCAGGCCGAACAGCCGAGCCAGTTTGCTCGCGACCGCGGCGCATATATGGCAGGTCGGTCCCTCCCGCCCGAGGCTGTTCCCGCACCCGACCGAGATCGAGCCGGCGACGAAGCGCCAGAAGGCGTCTCTGCCCCGGATCACGCCGAACTTGTTGTGGTAGGCCTCCTTGGTCTGCGGAATTCCGCTGCCGGCGGCCGCGGGGGCGAGGAAGGTGACGATCAGCCCGACGATCAGCCCGCCTCCGGCCGGCGCCAGCAGAAACAGCAGCCAGATCGGGTTGTCGGGCGCGGGCCGGAACCCGAGTTTCAGCAGATCATGGTAGATGAGCTGAATGGTGAGGTGAAAAAGGACGCCGATCAGGCCGCAGACCAGTCCCGCCACCACGCAGAGGATCATGAAGCGCTGGTTGTCGCTGAACCGGCCGCGCATCCAGTCCGGAAAATGGGTCAGCGCCTTTCCCCAGGGTTGGGGCCCCGCCTGCCGGGCCGCCGTTTTCGGGTCCTGTCCGGAATCCGTCTGCGCTGTTTCGGGGGACATCGGCTGAGCGCACAGCCTGCGCGGGTGCCCGGCCCAAGGCAATGGCTTTGCGAGGGGGTTCGGGTTTGGACGATTCCGACCGCTTCCGAATCGGAACCATCGGTTGTCGGGGCCTGAAGCAGGGCTGACCCAGCTGATCATACCCACTGCGAGGCGGCGGGATTCGGACCGACCAACCGGAAGGCGCCGGCTACGGTCGACAGGGTCAGGGCCTCCAGGCTGTCGGTGGTTCGGGATTCCATCCCCAGCAACCCGGGTTTTCCGCCGGATCGCCAACCCTGCCAGATGTGATACCCCGGGCGGTCCACCTGAAGGCACGCCCGCACGGATGCCGCGGGAATTCGCCGGTTGAATTCCCGACTGTACCAGCCGCGTGGCTCAGGCTCCCGTCGGCCCCTGGCCACATCCAGGCTCCAGGCATCCCGACGGTCATCCGGCCACGGTTGCCAGAAATAGTCTTCCGTATCGCAAAGCCGGATACGAAGTCCGGACCCCTCGGGCGTAACGGCACGATCGGGGTGGAACTGCCAGCAGGCGGTCAAGGTTCCACGGACCCGTGGGTCGATCCAATCCGCCACCACGCAACGACCGTCCGCCAGCCAGAGTACCGTCCGGGACCAGCGCGGGCCGGCCCTTCCTTGAGCCGGCTGGGGGGGGAACCGGGCCTCGGCGGCCGCCCAGGCTCGATTGGCCTCGAATTCAACCGTCACCGGCAGCGGTTCCCGAACCGTGTCCGGCGGGGGGAGGCAGGCCCGGTGGTTCCAGAGCAGGACATTGTGGGCCGTCGCCCCCGTGAAGGCGTTCCGCCAGGGACCGGGCCGGTACTGAAAGCGTCCCGGATCGACCAGGACCGGGACTCCGCCCACGCAAAGGGAAACGTGGAGAAAATCCTCGTGCTGGTGATCCGACCCGCGGGGTCCGGCATCAAACCAGAGCCAGTCGGCGGTCTCTTCCCAGCCCGATCGAATGATGACCTGGCCGGCCCAGCGGCGAAACCGGTGACCGGGAGCGGCTTCCGCTCCCCAGTCCGATTCCGGGTAGCGGTCGACGGCCTTTCGGAGCAAGGCGGCATTGGGCTCTTCGCCGGAGTCGTTGTTCATGGGGCCGGAGCCGTCAGGCAGCCGGACGTCGGCGAGGGCGCCCCAGAGGCGGACCAGGTGTTCGCGCAAGCGGGCATATGCCTCCCGGCGCCCGCCGGTTGCCCACATCCGGTCAATCTGTTCGAACGCATCGATGGCGAGCCGCTGGTAGTGGTTGGCCAATTCGCGGTGGCTGCCATCCGGATAGACCTGGTGTTCGAGTTCTTCCATCACGCGAGTCTCCGCATAGGCCAGCCAGTCCTCGGAATCCCGGAATTCCGGCCAGGTGACGGCCAGGGTAGTCAGCCCCGCCATCTCGGTCAGCAGGTGATTGCCTCCCGGATAGTGGTGGCGTCTCAACCGGAGGCCATGGTCGTGCAGGCTGGCGAGCATCAGCAGCCGGGTCTCGGGCCGGAAGGCCGGCTCGCCGGCAAAAGCGAAGAACACTTCCACCCAGCTGTCCATGATGCGCCGGGCCGCCTCGAGCGGACGCCAGGCAGCGGAAGACGTGAAACGGCCCGGATGCGGATGGGAGCGAATCCAGTCGTCGATGAGTCGGTCCGCGCGTTCGGGGTAACGCGGATTGCCCGTCGTACGCCAGGCCACGACCAGGGAGCGGAGAAACCCCTGCCGGTTGAGGATCCAGGCCCATTCCTTGTCCCGTCTCGGTCCGCGGTGTCGCCAGTCCAGGCCCCCATCCGGACGGCGGGGCTGTCGGGCGATGATGTGCTGGATCACAAAGGTGTCGTTCATCACGCGCCCGGCGTTGATCTGGTGCAGGCGTTCGTGATCCAGAAACGGGGGCAGACAGGCCGCGACCGGTGGCTTTTGCAGACAATGACGATGGAGCCGTGCCAGAGCTTCGATCAGGTCGTCGACGGCCGCGGGCGGCGAACCATCGATCGTGCCCGTGTCGACATGCTCCGGTGCCAACGCCCTCAACAGACGCACCAACCGCTCGCGATGGTCCTGAACCCAGCGTGGCTCGGGACGCCACCGGGGCAGGTCCTGGACCGTCACCGGCGGTTGGGCGGGAAAGGCGGTCACACCAGGAATCCGGCGATCAGCGGGGCCGCCGCCAACAAAAGGAGGCCGAACAGCAACCACAGCGTCGGTCGCAGCAGCAGTTGCAGAAAAAAATGCCGCCAGTGCGCGGGATTGAAGCCGCGGCCGCCCTCGATCAGGTTGGCCATGCCCAGCTGAAGCCCGACAACACAGAGGGTGAGACCGATCAGACGGACGCCGAGAAGCGCTGCAACTGTGGGGGCCATGAACGGCAACAGGCTTAAGGCTATTGCCAGGGGCAGCACAAGCGGATCCTCTCCGGAAACACGGGGCGAACCGCAAAAAATGACTTGGCAAGGTCCGGCCCGATCCGCACGTTCCTGCCTTTCGCCTTTGCCTCCGGTAGGATATCCAAGCGGCCAAAGGATGCTGACTGTAAATCAGCCGGGCTCAGCCCTTCACAGGTTCGAATCCTGTTCCTACCACCATTTTTCGGGTATTACGCTTCAAGCCCGGCGAGCAGCCGCTCGATTTCGTCGCGCTTGGCACGGGTGGCCTCCAGTTGCTCGCGGGCTCCCCGCACGATGTCATCGGGGGCGTTGGCGAGGAATTTTTCGTTGGAAAGCCTGGCTTCTCCGGCCTTCACCAGCTTGTCCAGTTTGGCCTTTTCCTGAGTCAGGCGCTTGCGCTCGGCCTCGACATCGATGCTGCCGGCAAGATCGAGGTGGAAGGTGCCCAGGGGCGTGACCGAGGCGGGGGATCCCGCGGGCGCGCCGCCCTCCCCGACGGGGTCCACCCGCTCGGCCCCGGCGATCCGTTTGAACTTGTTCATGTGTGCCTGGAGGAGGGCCGCTTCGGGTTTGCCTGATTCGTAGACCAGTGAAACGTCGCGTCTGGCGGCCAGGTTGTACTCCGCCTTGAGCGCACGGACGCGGCTGACCGTTTCGCGGAGGCGCCCGATTTCCTCGACCGCCTCCTGCCGGATATCGAAGAGCTCCTCGAAGGCCTCCGGGGTCAGGGCCGGCGTGTCCTGAATAAAGGTGCCTTCCAAAGCGTATCCCAGTTCGTGATACAGCTCTTCGGTGATAAAGGGAATGAACGGATGAAGGATCAGCAGCGTTTCACGAAGGAGGAAATCCTGGAGGGCGAGGCAATTGTCGCGGGTGGCGGGGTCCTGCACCTTGGTCTTGGACACTTCGACGTACCAGTCGCAGTAGTCGTTCCAGAAGAAACTGTAGATCGTCTGGGTGGCGTTGTTCAGCTCGTAGCGGCCGAAGTCCCGCTCCAGATCCTCCAGCATCTGCCGGAAACGTCCCAGGATGGCATGGTCGTCCGCATCCAGAGCCCGGGCGTCGATGCGCTGCAGAATCGCTTCCCGGCTGCTGTTGTCTCCGGTCGCACCGGACATCTGCCGGAACCGGGCGACATTCCAGAGCTTGTTGCAGAAATTGCGTCCCAGCTCGATCCGGCTCTCGTCGAAACGGATGTCTCCGCCCTGCGGCGCGATCGAAACCAGGGACAGGCGGGTACCGTCGGCGCCGTATTTCTCCAGAAGCTCCAGCGGGTCCGGGGAATTGCCGAGCGATTTGGACATCTTGCGGCCACGGATGTCACGGACCAGCCCGGTGAAGTATACGTCGTGAAAGGGAATGCGCTCCCGGATCTCCTCGTCCGTGAGGGTCTTTTTCTCGGGACGACCGGTGCCGGCCTCCTCTTCGCGAGGCCCCATGAATTCCAGACCGGCCATGATCATGCGCGCGACCCAGAGAAAGATGATGTCGAACCCGGTCACCAGAACGCTGGTCGGATAAAAGTAATCCAGGCCGCGCTCCTTTTCCGCCTTGAAATCGGGCCAACCCAGCGTCGCGAACGGCCAGAGCCAGGAAGACGCCCAGGTGTCGAGGACATCGGGGTCCTGCTCCCAGTTCTGCGGGTCGGGCGGTCCGTCGACCGACACGTGGCGGTTGGCGGGATCGTCGCGGTCCGTGTCCTTGCGATACCAGACCGGGATGCGGTGCCCCCACCAGAGCTGCCGGCTGACACACCAGTCCTGGATGTTTTCCAGCCAGTGCAGGTAGGTCTTTTCCCAGCGCCGGGGATAGATGCGGATGATGCCCTCGCGGACGGCCCGAATCGCCTCCTCCACCTTGGGATACCGGGCAAACCACTGTTCGGACAAACGCGGCTCGATCGGCACGTCCGCCCGCTCACTGAACCCGACATTGTTCTCGTAGGGCTCCGCCCGGATCAGGAGACCGGTCTCCTCGAGGCGGGCGGCCGCAGCCTTTCTGGCCTCGAACCGGTCCATACCCACAAATTCCCGGGCCGCCTCTGAAATGGCGCCTTCCGGCGTGAAGACATCGATAACCGGCAGGTCGTGCCGCTGCCCGATCTCAAAGTCCACCGTATCGTGGGCCGGGGTCACTTTGAGCGCTCCCGTGCCAAATGCGGGGTCGACGGCCTCATCGGCGATAACCGGAATAGGCTCGCGCGGGAAAGGACGGTAAACCTGCTTCCCGATCAGCTGTTTGTACCGCTTGTCCTTTGGATTCACCGCCACGGCGGTATCGCCCATGATCGTTTCCGGGCGGGTGGTTGCGACTTCCAGGTATTCTCCCGGCTCGTCCACCCGTTCGTACCGGACGTGCCACAGATGCCCCTGCTGAGGCTTCATGACAACCTCCTCGTCGGACAGCGCGGTCAGGCTGACTGGGCACCAGTTGACCATCCGCTTACCGCGATAGATGTAGCCACGGTGGTACAATTGGACAAAGGCAGTGAGGACCGCCTGCGAATAATCCGGATCGAGGGTGTGGGCCGTGCGGTCCCAATCGAGGGAGCACCCCAGTTTCCTGAGCTGATTGAGGATGCTGTTGCGGTGTTGGTCGCGCCAGGCCTCGGCTTCTTTGACGAAGGCCTCCCGCCCGATTTCATGACGGCTGGTTCCCTGCTCCTTGAGCTTGCGCTCCACACGGCTCTGGGTGGCGATACCCGCGTGGTCGGTGCCCGGCATCCAGAGGACGCTGTGGCCGCGCTGACGTGCCCGCCGGATAAAGATATCCTGATAGGTGTTGTTGAGGAGGTGCCCCATGTGCAGGATGCCCGTCACATTGGGCGGGGGAATCATGATGGCGTAGGGCGCCTTCTCCGGGTCCGGCCGGGCCTGGAAACAACCCGCATCCAGCCAGGCCTGGTACCATCGGTTTTCGACCCGGGCCGGGTCGTAGGTTTTGGAAAGTTCAGGCATCGGGAAAAGGGCTCAAAAAGACAGCCCTCCCCCGGCTTTTCAATCTGTAATAAAGCCCGTCCCCCCGGGCTGCGCTCCGTTGCGGGGAGGCGCCCGTTTGGCGCTTGCTGAATCCGGACCGGCGGGGGCATCTTCTGCTCAGCCACCCTTTCGCGCCCGCTTCGCGCCCTGTCATGGAAGATCCCCTGTTTCGCCGCTTACGCCAGCATGCCCGGCAACGCCTTTCAGACCAGGAAGGTCAACCGCGGGAGGCCCGCGTGCCGGCCTACCGGCGCTACCGGGAGCTGGAGGAAACGATGCTGGCCCGCTACCACCAGAAGGGTGACAGCGGGCTTCGGGTGACCCGGGCCCGCGCCTTCATGATGGATGTCCTGCTGGAGACGATCTGCCGCGACGCCACGACGCATTTCCTGCAAAGGCACGGCCTGAAAGCCGCCCCGGCCGAAGTCTCGATCGTGGCGACGGGCGGTTACGGACGCGGGGAACTGAGCCCCCTGAGCGACATCGACCTGCTGTTCCTTTTTCCGCCCAAGCGGAAGCAGCCCGTCTACGATGCCTACGAAAAGGAGATCACCGAGGAAATACTTTATCCGCTCTGGGATATCGGGCTGAAGGTGGGTTACGCGGTCCGGAGCATCAAGGAGACCATCGCCGAGGCGCGGCGGGACATCAAAACCCGCAACGCGTGCCTGGACGCCCGCCGGATCGCGGGCTCTGAGCGTCTGTTCAAGCGGTTTATCCAGGGGTACAACCGTTTCGTCCGCCATGACGACCCGCACGCCTATGCGCTCGCCCGACTGGAAGACAAGCGGGTGCGCCATGAAAAGTATGGCGGGTCGATCTATCTGCAGGAGCCGGAAATCAAAAACGGGGTCGGGGGTCTGCGCGACTTCCAGTCCATTCTCTGGATGGCCCATATTATTTTGGGCGTTCAGGGGATCGAAAACCTGCAACAACTGAAGTTCTTATCCGAGGACCAGTACCGGAAAATCGTTCGTGCCTACGATTTTCTGCTCCGGGTCCGTACCGAGCTCCATCTCCAGAGCCAGCGGCCGACCGACCTGTTGACGCTCGAAATTCAGCCCCAGGTCGCGCTCAAGCTCGGCTACCGGCAGCGCGACATCTTCCGGCGGGTGGAGATCTTCATGCGAGACTATTACCGGGCGGCGCGGAATATCCATCTCACCACGCGCCTGATGGAAACACACCTCCTGCGGGCCACCCCGCCCGGGAGAAGCCGCATCCCCTTCCGGAATGTCATCGAGGCGCATTCCTACCACCGGCGCCAGGTAGTCGACGGTTTCCTGCTCCGGGAAAAGATCTTTACCGCCGAAAGCGGGGACGTGTTTCGCAACGACCCCGAGCGCCTCGTCCGCATCTTCCGGCACGCCCAGCAGTACGGGGCCCGCCTGGACCCGGAACTGCAGGATCTGATTGCCTGCCACACCCACCTGATCACCAATCGGATGATCCGGAGCGAATCGGCCAACCGCGCCTTCCGATCCATCCTCCAGACCACCGGGCAGGTGGCTGATGCCCTCTTCCTCATGCACGAATTGGGAGTGCTGGGCCGGTTTATCCCCGAATTTGGCGAACTCACCTGCCTGGTCCAGCATGAGTATTACCACCGGTACACCGCGGATATCCACGTTCTGAATACAATCCGCCAGCTGGATCGGGTTTTCGAGGAAAGCAACCCCGAGGCGGCACGCTATCGCGAGGCGCTACGGGATCTGGACACCCCCAAGCTCCTCTACCTCATTTTGCTCCTTCACGACATCGGCAAGTCGGAAGGTATCAAGGGCCATGCCGAGATTGGCGCCCGCATCGCCAAACCGGTCCTGGAGCGGCTCGGGGTGCCGGAAAACCTGCATCGTAAAATTCTGTTCATTATCCGGAATCACCTGGAAATGGCACGATTCTGGCAAAAGTTTGACGTTGATGATCCCCGTACCATCCGATCCTTTGCCGACCTTGTGGAAAGCAGTGAGCACCTCTGCCTGCTCTACGTGCATACCTACTGCGATGCCCAGGGGACGGCGGCGGGCCTCTGGAACGGCTACAAGGACAGTCTGCACACCCAGTTGTACCGCAATACCCGCGACTTCATAGAGGATCAGCGATCACCCGAGGAAAGGAGCCAGGAACGCAAAATGGTCTGCTACCAGGAAGTCGTCGACCTTCCGCCGGAAGGTATTTCGAAGGAGGAAATCGAAGCCCATTTCAACCTCCTGCCGGAGCGTTACTTCATTCACTCGGGGCGGGATGAAATTCATCTGCACCTGCGGATGATCAACCAGCTCCTGCGGAACATCCAGGAGGCGGATTCAATCGGTTCGCTGGTTCCGGTCATCGACTGGCAGAACGACCTCGATCAGAGCATGACCGTGGTCAACATTGTCACCTGGGACCGTTCGGGCCTGTTTTGCAAACTGGCGGGGGCCTTCAGTGTCGCCGGTCTGAATATCCTGTCATCCAAGGCGATCTCCCGCTCGGACCATATCACCATCGACACCTTCTACGTGGTCGAACCCGGTGGCGGCGTGGTCCAGGACGACAAAGCCATGCAGGTCTTCGAGGCCAGCGTCACCGACGCGCTCCTGCACAACAAGGACCTGTCAGAGGAAATCCGCCAGACCGCCAAAAAGCGGGCCGCCGCCTCGCGCTTTTCCACCTCGAAGGAAGAACGCCTGCCCGCGCCGATTCCCCCGAAAGTCGACGTCTATCACGAGCTTTCGCTCAAGCGTACGATTATCGAAATTCAGGCACCCGACCATCTGGGGCTCCTTTTCCACCTCTCCAAGGCCATCTACGAGGCGGGGTTCGATATCACCTTCGCCCGGATCGGCACCGAAAACGGCGTCGCCATGGATACCTTCTACATCGAGTCCATCCGGGGCGGCGACGAAGCCCGGACCACCGGGCTGCTCAACCTGCAGGAAAGCCTCAACCGGATCGTCGCCGAGCATACCTGATGCCCGGCGATCCTTGTGCCGCGGCGTGACAGCCAGCGTCCCGTCGGCGAGCAAATGCCCTTGCTGGTCCTGCCCCTCCCCGGGCATGTTCGGACCCCGCGAGCCGCGTGATCATGTCCTCATCCGCTGAAGTCCAGACCCAGGAGCGTGCCTTTCTCGACGCGCTCTACCGGATCAGCAGCCTGGCGGGCAGCAGCGAGACCCCGCAGGAGGCCCTCAACTTCATTCTGGACGAGGTGAAGCGCGTCCTGAAGGCCTCCAGCGCCACCGTGTCGCTCATCAACCCGGATTCGAACCGCCTGGAAATCGAGGTTGCCCGCGGCCTACCGCCCGAGAAGGCGGAAATGGACCTGCCCCTTGGCGTCGGCGTAACCGGCTGGGTTGCCCTGCACGGGCAGCCGCTGCTCGTGCCGGACGTACGCGTGGACAACCGCTACATTCCGGTCAGGCCGTCGGTCCGGTCCGAGATGGCTGTGCCGATGGAGGAACAGGGCGTCGTGATCGGTGTGGTCAATGTCGACAGCGAACAGGTGGATGCCTTTGACGGGGACGCGCTGAAAATGCTCCGCCTGATGACCAACGAAGCGGGCCGGGTTGTCAGCAAACTGTGGTTGATCAACCAGCTGAAGATCAAGGCGGAGCAGTTGCAGGTCCTGATCAATGTGGGGCAGAACCTGGTGGGGAAGTTGGAGGAACCCGATATTCTCGTGGGCATCGCGCGGGAAGCCCGCCGGCTCATTCGTTGCCGGTTGTCAGCCGTCTACCTCTACGATGCGGACCGCAACCGGCTCAGCCTGTCCACCCTGATCGACGAAGAGGGCTCCGTGGATGAAGTCGCGGAAACCATCGAGCCGGCCGAATCCTCCATGGGCGTGGCGATTCAGCGGCTGAAAACCGTGGAGGTGCACGACCTGGCCCGGACGGAGGAAACGCATTTCGTCCGGCTGACGTCCGAACTCGGCCTCGCTTCGATGCTGACCACGCCGATCGTGTATGAGAACGAGGTTATCGGGTTGCTGAATGCCTATACCGCCAGCCCCCACCGCTTTAACAACGACGAGAAACGGATCTTCTCCACCCTCGCCCGCTTCGGAGCCCTGGCCATCCAGAATGCGCGGCTGTACGGGCGCGTCTTCGCCAGCGAGGAGAGCCTCCGTAAAAACGAGAAACTGACGACTCTCGGGCTGCTCGCCGCCGAGATCGCGCATGAGATCCGGAACCCCCTCACCGTCATCAAACTTCTCTTCGGGGCGCTGGACCTGTCCTTCGATGAAAAGGACGCCCGCCGGAAGGACGTCCAGATCATCACCGAAAAACTCGACCAGCTGGAGGATATCGTCGGCCGTGTCCTGGAGTTCGGCAAGGCCCGGCAGTCCATGCACGCCCGCTGGAACCTGGTCGACATCCTTCAGGACACGTTGCGCCTGGTCCGGCTGAAAATCCGCCAGAGTGGCATTTATCTGGAGTCCATACCGGAGCAGGCCCCCCTCTGGATCGACGGCCACAAGGGTCAGCTCCAACAGGTGCTGCTCAACCTGATCCTCAATGCGGTGGAGGCCATGCCCAACGGCGGCCACTTGAAGTTTACCTTCATCGAAACCGAACGGGACGGACAGCCCGCCGTAGGGCTGGACATCACCGACACCGGTTCCGGCGTTCCGAGCGAGATCCAGGGCGAAATCTTCGATTCTTTCCTCACCGGGCGCAAGGACGGCACCGGCCTGGGGCTTGCCGTATCCAAACGCATCCTGCGCAGTCACCGGGGCGACCTGCTGCTCCATCGCAGCGACGACAGCGGCAGCACGTTCCGGATCCTCCTGCCGGTCGTGGATCCACAGGGGTGAATGTTGGCGAAAGCCACGTCCACGAGCCGCGAACAGGCCTGCCGGTGCCTCAACTCGCCTGCGTCGCGTTGAGAAAATAATGCCAGCCGTCCTCCATGTCCTCGTCGCGAATGGAGCTGACAAAAGGGCGCCATTTCGGGCGCTCGGGTTTCCGTTTGAGGCGCATGCCGGCTTCGTGGGGCAGCCGGTTGCGCTTGCGGGTGTTGCAGCGCAGGCAGGCGGTCACGATATTTTCCCAGGTGGTCCGTCCGCCGTGGTCGCGGGGTATGACGTGATCCAGGTTCAGCTCGGACGAGGGATACTGCCGCTCGCAGTACTGGCAGCGGTATCGGTCACGCTGGAACACCGTTTCCCGATTAAATTTCACTTCCTGGACCGGGAGCCGGTCATAACTGCGCAGCAGCAGCACGGAGGGAATCCGGATACGCAGCCGCACGGTCGAAATGGCGGGCGTTTTCCCGGTGGGCGGATCGGCCTGCGACAGCGTCAGCCAATCCTCCGCGTTGAGGACCTGAAAACTGCCGTCCCGCGTGTGGATGACCCGGGCATGATCCTGCAGCAGGAGGCTGAACCCCCGTTTGATCCCGACAATGTTGACGGCTTGCCAAACCCGGTTGAGGACCAGAATTCTCCCTTGTGTCGTATCGACCATTCGGGATGGTACATACTTTGTTCGGCCTATGGGGTGTCAACTTAAACCCTTAGCAGCGAGGGATTCGCGGCCCTTATTCACAGAAATGACACCATTGGCCGGGATGCTGCAGTAAGGCTAATCATGGGCCTGTTCTCCGGAAAACTGCCCCACCACCTGAAAGCGCCCGGGACCCGACCCCCAGCCTGCGGATCCCGCCCCAATTGCGTCAGTTCGCGGGAATCCCCGGATCGCCGGGCTTACATCGAACCGCTACCCTATCCCGAGGGGGGTGGCGACACGCCGATGGCGATTCTGTTGTCGGCCGTTTGCCGCCTGCCGCGCACGACCATTGTGACGGCTTCCGACCGCTACCTGCATGCGGAGTGTCGCAGTGCGGTTTTCGGCTTTGTGGACGATCTGGAGTGCTACCTGGACCCGGAGGCAGCGCGGGTCGCCGTGCGCTCCGCCGCGCGCCTGGGTTATTGCGATCTGGGCGTGAACCGGCGTCGGGTCGAGGCCCTGCGACGGCGGTTGAACCAGCCCTGACGCGCCTCCGGCGCAAAATCAGTTGTCGGCGCGGCCACGGCGCTGTACTTTCTGATTGTGGTTAAAGTCCACCCCAAAGCCATGAGGATCGTGGGTGTTTACGCGGGAGTAGCCGGTGTCTATATCCTCACGTCCGATGCTGTCCTGGAAGCTGCGGTCTCCGATTCCAACCTGCTGACCCAGCTTCAGTCCTTCAAGGGAATCGGCTTTGTTCTGGTGACCGCTCTTTGCCTGGGGATCCACCTGAACCGCCACCTGAAAGAACGCGATGCTCTGGAGGACGACCTGCGGCGTGGCCGGGCCTATTTCAGTTTTCTGTTCGAGCGCAGTCCGGTCAGCCTGGTTCTGCTGGACCGGTCGGATGAACGGATCCGGGAAGTCAATCCAGCCACGGAAGAACTCATGGGTGCCCCTTCAACAGATCTGGTCGGCTCCTCGGTCTGGGACTGGATCCGTCCCCTGGACGATGGTAAAGACCTCGAACGCGAGAGCCTGGCTCTCGGCGAGTCGACGCGATCGGGTCTCTACGAGCGTTGGACTCGCGACGGTGATCGCCAGATACTCAGCATGCATCGAACCGTCGATCCGGATCAGCCGGACAACCGGCAGCCGGTAGCGCTGCTTGATCTGTCCGACCTGATTCGCAACCGTGCCAACCTCCAGAACGCCATTCATCGACTGCGCCGACTCAGCCACCGTCTGGAGACGGTCCGGGAGGAGGAGAAGAAAGAGCTTGCCGGGCAGATCCATGACGATTTGGGACAGTGGCTGGTTGCCTTGAGGCTGGACATGAACGAGCTGGCGGAAGCTCAGCCGGACAACCCGAAGGTGAGGGAGGCACTGATGACGCTGGAGCGGGTCATCGAGCGCTCCCGGAACCTGACCCAACACATTCGCCCGTTCATTCTGGAAGAAGACGGCAATCTGCCGGAAGGCCTTCAATGGCTGGCCGAGAATCTGGAGCAGGATTACGACATGGCCATCGACGTGGAAATTGCTCCGGGCTGGGAGCCAGTTCCAGCGGAGGCCGGCCTGATGCTGTTCCGATTTGTCCAGGAAGCCCTGACCAATGTCCGTAAACATGCCGGGGTGACGGCCGCTCTGGTCCGGCTGGAACCCGACGGGGACGGGTTCTGGATCCTCGACGTGGAGGATGCCGGCCGTGGTATTTCAACGGCTTGGCAGGAGAACCGGTCCATGCGCTCTTTCGGGTTGTTCAACATGGAGGAACGGGCCGAAGCGGTTCATGGGAAATTCGAGATTTCCGATCGTGAAGGAGGCGGGACCAGAGCTCGACTCCGGTTTGATCCCGCAAAATGCAGGGAGGTCTCCGGCGATGACTGAACGGACCTCGCTGAATCCCCGTATCCTTTTGGTGGATGATCATCCGATTGTCCGTCAGGGCCTGGCCCGCCTACTCGAACACAACCTGTCCGGCAGAATTTTTGAAGCCGATTCCGGGCGCGCCGGCATGGCGATCCTCGACCGGGAACCGTGCGACCTGATCATCCTGGACCTGGCCCTCCCGGACCGGTCCGGGATCGAAGTGCTCAAAGACCTCCGGGTTCGGTTTCCCGGATTACCGGTTTTGGTCCTGAGTGTTTCACAGACGAACCAGGTGGCGCTTCGGGTCATGCGGGCCGGCGCCGCCTGCTATCTGGAAAAGGATTCCGAACCGGAGGAACTCGTTCACGCCGTTCGACAGACGCTCAAGAACGGACACTACCTGACCGAAGAGGTCAGCCACTTACTACTGCTCCACAGTCAGGATGAGGTTAAATCGGGACCGGGTCACAAGCACCTCTCCGACCGCGAATATGCCATCCTCCTGGCCCTGGGGCAGGGCCAGGCCCAGAGCGAGATAGCCCGCCGGGAAGGCATCAGCCCGAAAACGGTGAGCACCTACCGCACACGGATCCTCGAAAAACTGGGCCTGCAAACGACCGCTGATCTGGTCCGGTACTGCCTGCAGCACGATCTGCTGAACGGCTCCGCGGACGCTCCCAAAGCGGAATAGGTCGGCATTCAGACCGCCGGGCTGCCCGGCGGGGGAGGCCTTGTCCCGGGGGCAAGACCCTGTCAGATAAATCCTACAACGCATCGAGGGAGCGTTACCCCCTTCAGGCGGGCCTGCGCCGATAGACGGCCGCTGAGTTCGACCGTAAACTGCCTTCCGATGAAACAGGCCGTACTTATCGTCGAGGACAACCGGCATGTCCGTGAACGACTGATCCGCATGATCCAGCAACGCTATGGCGTCCCGGTGTATGCGGCCGCGACTTTGCATGAAGGTCGGGAACGAGCGTACAAAGGTCCTTATCGGCTTGCGCTCATCGACCACTATCTCCCGGACGGGGAGGGCCTGTCCCTTGTCCAAAACTGGCCGGGAACAAACGGCCATTCCAGACCACCCTGCCTGATCATGACCACCCTGGCCACCCCCGCCCTGCGCGAAAAAGTCCACCAAATCCCCAGCCTGAGATTTTGGGACAAGACAGCCGATCCCCGCGAGCTGCAGGTCATCTGTGACCACTACCTTGGTAACCCTGCCCGTACCGAAGCCGGTCCCGAAGTCGACGAATCGCCCGCCGAGGACCTGAACCGCCCCCGCTGCAATCAGTTGAGCCCCTGGCTGCAACAGCACCTGATTGCCGCCGGCATGGCCACTCGCGATATCGACATCTGGACCGACCCGAGGCTGCTGAGGCTGGCCGCCCCGATTCCTCCGGAAGTGCTCGCTTTCCTCGACGAGGTCGTTGGCGTCGTGTGGCGCAGACCGTGGGGCCAACCGCTGTTTGTGTTTCTGACCCTCACCGGGGGCGACCGCGATGAGGAGGAGGCGCGCGTTCTGTTGAGCATTCGATTCGGCGGCCTGACCTGTCCGGTCCAGCGTGCGCTGGCAAACAGCCGGAGGCTGGAAAACCTGCTCCAGACGGCTCGCCGGTGTGGTCTGACCCTGATTTCCCATCCGGAGGAAAACGGCACCATCCGGATCAACTTCGCTTTCCCGGTACCGGGCGGCCAGGCGGCCGGTGACGTGCCGGCGGCAGGCTGACGCCTGAATCAATAGGCCCGTCCGCTCCGGCTTTCGTAGAAATTCACGAATGCCCGGTTGCAAACCGCCGTGCCTCCGGCCGTCGGATAATCTCCGGTGAAATACCAGTCGCCGTTGTGGTTCGGGCAGGCCTGGTGCAGCGCGTCCACGGTCTGGTACAGGATCTCCAGCTCCCCCTGCCAGGCCAGATCGGCCGGTCGCACCAAAGCCGCGATTTTCCGCGAAATCTGGTTCTCGGTAAACGGGCTGTAGATGTCTTTTACCGGATTGCGCTGCTCACTCACGGGCCGGTTCAGCTCCTCCAGGCAGGCCTGGTACGTTTCCAGGACCACGGATTCCGAGCCGTGTTCGCGGTGCAGGGCGATGGCGGCCTGAAAGGCGATGAACTTGCCAAGTTCGCTCATATCGATGCCGTAACAGTCAGGGTATCGGATCTGCGGCGCGGTTGACGCGATAACAATCTTGCGTGGCCCGGTCCGACTCAGGATGCGCAGGATCGATTCTTTGAGGGTCGTCCCCCGCACGATGCTGTCGTCGATCACCACCAGGCTGTCCCTGTCCTTCACCACCCCATAGGTGATGTCGTAAACGTGGGAAACGAGTTGGGCGCGCCCGGACTCCTGACTGATGAAGGTCCGGAGCTTGATGTCCTTGTTGGCGATCTTCTCGCCGCGCGGCCAGTTCTCGAGGATCAGGTTGTCGAGGGTCGCTTCGTTCAGGTTTCCGGCCGTCTGAGCCTCCAGAATCGCTTTTTTCACGTAGTCGCGCCGGTAGCGGCGCAGGCTGTCCAGCAGCCCGAAGTAAGCGGTCTCCGCCGTGTTCGGAATGTAACTGAACACCGCGTTCCTGAGGTCGTGATCGATCGACCAGAGAACCTGCGGGGCCAGGGCCGCCCCGAGTGCCTTCCGTTCCGCATGGATCTCCGGGTCGTTGCCACGCGAGAAATAAATCCGCTCGAAGGAGCAGCAATGCCGCTCCGCCTCCGGCTTGAACCGGTCGATGGTGAATGAGCCGTCGCGGCGAATCACCCCAATGGCACCCGGGTCCAGCTCCCGCACGGCCTCGGCGGACTGATTGAAAATCGTCATCAGGGCCACGCGCTCGCTGGCGAAGGCCACCACCTCGTCGTCGGCAAAATAAAAGGCGGGCCGAATGCCGTGGGGATCGCGGAAAACGAAAGCGTCGCCGTTACCGATGACGCCCCCGATTGCATAACCGCCGTCCCATGCTTCGGAGGCCTGCCGGATGACCGCGCCGGGATCGAGGCGTCGGCTGATCTCGGCCTGGATTTCGTCACCCGCCAGCGGCCCGACCCCACCCTTGATCTCCTGGTAGAGCCGGTGGTGCTCCTGATCGAGGACGAAGCCGACCTCCTCCAGAATGGTCTGGGTGTCCGCCTCGAAGATCGGATGCTGGCCGCGGTCGATCATCCGCTGGTTCAGCGCATCCGTGTTCGTCATGTTGAAATTGCCCGCCAGCAGCAGGTTCTGCGTCGGCCAATTGCTGCGCCGGAGATAGGGATGACAGGCCATCGTCCCGTAGCTGCCCGACGTGCCGTAACGCAGGTGCCCCAACAGCACCTCTCCCCCGAAATCGAAGCGCTCCTTCACCGTCTGCGCGAATTCCGGATGGATCTCCCCCGTTGACACCATCTGCTCGTAAATCTGCAACTGGCTGTTAAAGACGGCCGAAAGCGCATTCGGCGCCACGCTGCGCTCGCGAAACAGATAGCTGCGGCCGGCCGGCATGCCCAGTTTCGCGCAACCGATCCCCGCGCCGTCCTGACCCCGGTTGTGTTGTTTCTCCATCAGCAGGAACAGCTTGTTGAAGCCGTAAAGCGGCGTCCCGTAACGCTCCTGATAATAGCTCAAGGGCTTCCGCAGGCGGACCAGCGCAATGCCGCACTCGTGGTGAATCGTGTCGCTCATCGTCGAGGTATTTCACGGAGAGGAGCGCAGCGAATCGGAGTTGAGATCACCACCGGGTTGGCCGTTCATTTTGGAGTCACGCCATTTCGACAAGCTCAAGGCCCTGAGCCTGCCGCAGGGCAAAGACCCCAAGACCCCAAGGTTGTCGTTTTCGAGCCCATTGACCATTCGCTTGATGCCATCTTTTATCAGAGGCGCTCCGAAGTTCAGGAGATATCCAAGTTTGAGTTCCTTCAATTTGAGGTAAGTGAAGAGCTGCTTGTGATGGACTTTGCTCATTTGCTCCACGGACTTCAGTTCAAGAATCACTTTACCCTCAACGATGAGGTCCGCACGGAAGCCCTCGTCGAACTTCATGCCTGCGTATTCAATCGGCACAGCCACCTGTCGGACAACCGATAGACTCCTGCCTTCCAACTCCTTCGCCAGCACGGCTTCATAAACCGATTCGAGCAAGCCAGGCCCGAGTGCTGAGTGAACCTTCACTGCCGCATCCACGACTATCTTTCCTATTTCATTCTCTTCCATCTTTGGGTCTTCGGGTCTTGGGCGAAGCGGGCGTGAGGTTTATTCCATTTCAGGCCAACAAGGGGGGGGCCGTCGGTCACCCCAACGCTCGGCGTATCGTGGCGAGCCTCCGAAAGGCGCTGCAAGCCCATAAAAACACTGGTGCCGCCGTCCTCCCGATTCCAGCTTGCCCCGCCTGCTCTCGGAGCCCACACCAATGGAAAGCCGCCTGCCGCAACTGTTCCGTCGCCCATGTCCATCCGCTGCCTTTTCACGGAGAAACAGCCCGCCCATGCCGGGGAGGCCGACGCCCTCCACCGGATCCTCGCCGACCAACTGGGAATTTTCTCCGTCAGACGGGTCCGGCTGCACCAGCGCTACCTGGTCGAGGGCTTGCCGGACGCCTGCTGGCCGGAGGCGGTCAGCCGCGTCTTCAGCGAGGCACCCGTCGATACGATCGGCGACGCTCTGCCTCCCCTCAAGGACCCGGGCCGGCGCTTCGCCTGGGCCTACCTGCCCGGGCAATTCGACCAGCGGGCCGATTCCGCCGAACAGGCGTTGCGCCTGCTGGCGCCGGACAGCCGCCCGGTCGTCCGGTGCGCCCGGGTCTGCACCCTGGAAGGCGACATCGCCGCGGAGGCCTTTGATCGCATCAAGACCTGCTGTATCAATCCTGTCGATACGTATGAGGTGTCTCTGGAGATCCCGGAAACGCTGGTTGACGCGACGGCCGAGCCAGCGCCCGTTCCGATCCTCGAGGGGTTTCGTTCCTTGGATCCGGCCGGCCTGGCACGGCTGGCCTCCGAGCGAGGCCTTGCCATGGACGGCACCGACCTCGCCTTCGTCCAGACTCATTTTCGCGATGAGGCGGGACGCGACCCGACCGAGACCGAGTTGCGGATGCTGGACACCTACTGGAGCGACCATTGCCGGCATACCACCTTCCTGACCGAGATCGCGTCGGTGGATCTTCCCGACGGCTTGGAGGGCCAGCCCCTGCGCGATGCCTGGGCTGCCTATCTGGCCGACCGGAAGCGTATTCACGGCGATCGGATCGAGGAAAAACCGGCCTGTCTGATGGATCTGGCGACCCTGGCTGCTCGCGGGGCCCGCCAGGCCGGCAAGCTCGATCACCTCGAGGTCTCGGCCGAGGTCAACGCCGCCAGCCTGATCGTCGAGGTGGAGGAAGACGGATCCATCGAGCCATATCTCCTTCAGTTCAAGAACGAGACGCACAACCATCCGACCGAGATCGAACCCTTCGGCGGCGCGGCTACCTGCCTGGGCGGGGCCATCCGTGATCCGCTTGCCGGTCGGGCTTACGTTTATCAGGCGATGCGGGTGACCGGCAGCGGTGATCCGCGGCAGGCCTTTGCTGATACCCTGCCCGGTAAACTGCCCCAGCGTGTCATTACCCGCGAAGCGGCCCGCGGCTACAGCAGTTACGGTAATCAGATCGGGATCGCGACAGGCCATGTTCACGAGTGTTATCACCCCGGTTATGTGGCCAAGCGGATGGAGATCGGCGCGGTCATCGGGGCGGTGCCCCGGGCCCAGGTCCGCCGCGAGGAACCGCGCCCCGGTGACCGCGTCCTGCTGCTCGGCGGAGCGACCGGGCGCGACGGCATCGGCGGCGCCACCGGCAGCTCCCAGGCTCATGAAACCACGGCGCTGAAAAACGCCGCCGAGGTCCAGAAGGGCAATCCACCCGAGGAGCGGAAGCTGCTGCGGATGTTCCGCGATCCCGCCTTTTGCCGTCGCATCCGGCGGTGCAACGATTTCGGCGCCGGCGGCATCAGCGTGGCCGTCGGTGAAATCGCGGACGGCCTGGAGGTCGACCTGGATCGAGTGCCCCTGAAATATACCGGTCTCAACGGCAGCGAAATCGCGCTCTCCGAATCGCAGGAACGCATGGCCATCGTGGTCGATCCCGCGGATGTGCTCTGGATCAAGGAAGCCTGCGCCCGCGAAAACCTCGCCTGTGCCACCATTGCCACCGTCACCGAAGAGCCGCGGGTGCGCCTGACCTGGCGCGGGACAACCGTCGCCGATCTGGACCGTCGCTTCCTCGATACGTCCGGCGTCCGGCGCCAGCAGGCCTTCCGCCTCAAAGGCGTTGACGCCACCTCGCTTCCCCTCGGCCGGGCCCCGGCCGATGCGCCCGACGGCACCGCTCCCGCCAACTGGGGCGATTTTCTGGCCGCACTCCCCCGTGCCGGCCAGCCGGGGCTCAGCGACCGGTTTGACAGCTCCATCGGCGGGGGCGCCGTCCTCAACCCCTGGGGCGGCAAAACCGGCCGGACGCCGGAGCTTGTCATGGTTTTTCGGATACCGGGCCACCACGGGCCCAGCCGGACGGCCTCCTTCATGAGCTTCGGCTATGATCCGGACCTGGCCCGGGTCAGCCCGTTCCATGGCGGCATCTATGCCATCGTGCAAGCGATTGCCCGCCTGGTCGCGGCGGGCGGCGATCCGGACAACGTGGCCCTCACCCTGCAGGAGTATTTTCCCAGCCCGCGGCAGGATCCCGAACGCTGGGGGCTGCCGCTCGCCGCCCTGCTCGGCGCCCACCTGGCCCAGACCCACCTCGCGGCACCGGCGGTCGGCGGCAAGGACAGCATGTCCGGTTCCTTCAACGATCGGGATGTTCCGCCGGGGTTGATTGCCTTCGCCGTCACCTGGGGTCCGGCCGAGCGGGCCCGGGCCGGTTTCTGGCGGCGGGCCGGCTCGCGACTGGCCTGGCTGCCCTGCCCACGAGACACCCAGGGTGTGCCGGTCTGGTCCCACCTGCAGGCCAGTTGGCGGACCGCGGCTGCAGGCCTGCAGGCGGGTACCCTGCTCGCTGCCCGTGCCGTCGGATCCGGTGGTCTGGTCGACGCCTGTCTCCAGGGTGCCTGGGGCGAAAACCTGGGCCTGGCCTGGGAAGCGGATTGGGCTGAGGATCGGGATGCCCTGTTCGGTCCGGATCCCGGGGGGCTGGTGGTCGAGGTGCCGGCGGACCAAACGCCGGATCTCCCCGAAGGCAGTCGCTGGCTGGCCACCCTGACCCCCGAGCCGGTGATTGCGCTGACTGGGCGGCCGGTCACGCTGGATGACCTCTGGTCCGCCTGGACCGGCACGCTGGAGCCGGTCTTCCCGATGCGTCCCACCGGATTCGGCGGCAATGTTTCGGTCGATGCCATTGATGGCCCCCTCCGCGAAAACCCCGTCCGATCGAGGTCATCGGTTGCGCGGCCCCGGGTAGTGATCCCCGTCTTTCCCGGGACCAACTGCGAATGGGACACCGTCGAAGCCTTCCGACGGGCCGGCGCCGACCCGCGGGTGCTGGTTTTCCGCAATCAGTCCCCGCAGGCCGTCGAAGACAGCCTGCAGGCGCTCGCCACAACCCTGGAGGAGGTGCAGATGCTCATGCTGCCGGGCGGCTTCAGTCTGGGCGACGAACCGGATGGCTCGGGCAAGTACATCGCCGCGGTGCTGGCCAACAGCCGCATCCGCTCGGCGGTGGAACGCCTGCTCAGCGACCGCGACGGCCTCATCCTCGGAATCTGCAATGGCTTTCAGGCCCTGATCAAAAGCGGCCTGCTGCCCGACGGCGAAATCCGCGAGGCCGGCCCGGACAGCCCCACCCTGGCTGCCAATCACCTGGGGCGCCATGTGGCCCGGTATGTCCACACCCGCATCTGCCAGACCGATTCTCCCTGGCTGAGCCGCTGTGAACCGGGTGAGGTCCACACCCTGCCGGTGTCGCACGGTGAGGGCCGGCTGGTTGCATCTGCCGAAACGGTGCGTGCCTGGCTCGCTTCCGGCCAGGTCGCCACTCAGTACTGCGACGCCGAAGGTAGCCCGTCGATGGACCCGGCGATCAACCCCAACGGGTCCGTGTCGGCAATCGAAGGGCTGACCAGTCCCGACGGCCGCATCTTCGGCAAAATGGCCCACACCGAACGCACCGGCCCCGACCGGGCGATCAACGTGCCGGGCAACAAACACCAGCCGATTTTCGAAGGCGGGGTAAGCTGGTTCCGGTAGGGGAAGTATTGGCTGATCGTTTGCGATTCACCCGCACCGGTACCGCGCCTCCCAGGCAAGCGGCAGTTTCCGCCTGACCATCCGTACCGCGCCGCTTCAGCAAGCGAATGGCTCCGACGATAACCCCCGGGGAACAAGCGGAGGCCCGGCTTGAGCCGGTGGTCACGAGCCGGTCTGGCGGCAAGGGCCTGGTCTTACCCGGCTAACCCGAACTTCTCACCAGAATCGGGAAACAGGGCGGTAAATTATTCTGTACGAGGGATTTGCAGCATTTCTTTGAAATGCACGTTCGTGAGGTAGTCCTGTTTCCCGATTCTTTTCGCCCACATGCGCGATCTGCGGCGTGTTATTCTCGCTGCGCTCGTTGAGGTGTCGCCCTGCGGGCTCGGTAGTCAGGCTGGAAACCGCCTGGTTACGCACCTCAGTGCGCGCCCAGCCGGGTTTCGCCCTCCCGCCGTCACCCTTCGGGTTATGGCGGACACGCCGCCTTCCGCCGTCGCTCTTCGAGCTATGGCGGACAGGTGCAGCTCATCCCATCTGGGCTTCATGAGAAGTCCGGGCTAAAGCCGGGCCTCCGATCGGCGCCTGCCTGTTGGCGCACGCCTGCAGCGGAGCACCGGTTTCAGCCGGTGAAAGCGCCGCGACAAACAGCCGGGAGCGCCTTTAGCCAACCAAGCCTGGAACCCGTCCCCGGAGGCGGGTTAAACCCATTTTGTGCCTTCTCTCGGGGCCTGTCCCGTGCTTGTTTCGGGGGCATGAAGATCATCCGCTATCAGGATTCGAACGGGAACATCGGCTTTGCGCAGTACGCCCCGGCCGGCAACCCAAAGGTCATCCGCGGCAACGCCGACGCCTGGGAAGTGACCGGGGAACCCGCGGATGTAGCCCGCCTGCTTGCACCGGTCGACGCCCGCGCGATTATCGGCATCGGGCTGAACTACAGGGCGCATGCGGAGGAAACCGGTAAGGAGCTGCCCCAACACCCCATGGTCTTCCTGAAGATGCCCGGCGCGGTTCAGGACCCGGGCGCGCCGATCGTCCTGCCCCGACATCTGCCGAGCCGGGAAGTCGATTTCGAGGGCGAGTTGGCGGTGGTGATCGGCCGCAAGGCAAAGAACGTTCCACCGGAGGAAGCGCTGCATTACGTGCTCGGTTATACCTGCGCCAACGATGTCAGCGCACGCGACTGGCAATTCAAGCTGGGCGGCGGCCAGTTCAGCCGCGCCAAGACCTTCGACACTTTTTGTCCGCTGGGCCCCTGCCTCGTGACGGTTGATGAAGCCGTCGACCCCACCCGTTTCCAGTTGAAGACCTTCCTGAACGGCGAGCTGATGCAGGACACGTCGGTTGCCGATCTGATCTTCAGCATTCCGGAGTTGATTGCCTTCCTGAGTGGCAGCACCACCCTGCTCCCCGGCACCGTCATCCTGACCGGCACCCCCAGCGGCGTCGGTTGGACCCGCAAGCCCCCACGCTACCTCGAGGCCGGCGATTCGGTCGACGTCGAGATCGAGGGCATCGGCCGCCTCACCAATCCGGTCATCGAAGAAAAGGCATGAGCGGACAGGTCGGCCCGGGCCCGCAAGGAAGAGCAACCGCTGCCCTCTCTTTCATCGGGTCTGCGGTCCGAACCATTACCGACAACCTATTTCAGGACGGGACAGGGACATCGTACTCCTACTCGTACTCGTAACCGGGTAATGAGCCTTTTCCCGGATCAGGCGAGAGGCTCGAGTCGCGCTACGAGTACGAGCACCGGGCTTGGCCCTGAGTACGACTAGGAGGAGAAAAAGTCTTCCTGGAGTCGCGAACGCCGGCCATAGAGCCGGCGTCTCCATGGAGTGGCGGGCTCTACGGCCCGCCACACGCGTAAAAGCCGTCCGTTTTCCGCTTATCTCGACATTTTTCAAACACGCCTCAGTCCTCCGGAAACCCTTCCCGCGGATGGAAACGCGTATGCTCGTCCAGCAGTCGTTCCTGTTCCACCGCGGCGTAGATCTGGGTCGTGGAGATGTCGGCGTGGCCAAGCATTTCCTGAATCGCGCGGAGGTCCGCCCCGCCGGACAGGAGGTGCGTCGCAAAGCTGTGCCGCAACAGGTGCGGTTTGACATTTTTCCCGATGCCCGCGTGTTCCGCGTAACGCTTCAACCAGACCCAGACGGTTTTCCGCGAAATCGCCTTGCCCTGCTGGCTGATGAAGCAGGCCGAGCCGGTCTTCGGTTTCACCAGTTGCGGGCGCCCCACCGCCAGGTAGTCCCGGAGCGCACGGATGGCTGCACCCCCGACCGGTACCACCCGTTCCTTTGCCCCCTTGCCGAAGACACGCAGATAACCCTGGTCCAGATCGACCCCGGTCAGCGGCAGATCGCACAGCTCGCTGACACGCAGCCCGCTGCTGTAGCACAGCTCCAGCAGCGCCCGGTCGCGCAGCCCCCGCGGCGTGCTCAGGCTCGGCTGTTCCAGCAGCCGGCCAATC
The DNA here is from genome assembly GCA_051117635.1 of Opitutales bacterium. Taxonomy (GTDB): domain Bacteria; phylum Verrucomicrobiota; class Verrucomicrobiia; order Opitutales; family JABSRG01; genus JBNPEH01. Next base: position 29,700 of record JBNPEH010000006.1, read on the forward strand.
TCCTCGACAGTCAGTACCTCGGGCAGTTGCCGGCGCAGCTTCGGCCCCGACAGGATTTCGGTAAAATCACCCCGGCGTCGGTTTTCCCGTACGAGAAACCGCGCCAGCATCCGCAGCGCGGACAGCTTCCGCGCCAGGGTGGTCACCGCCGCCTTGCGCCTGCTCAGGTCCGACAACCAGGCCGAGAGGTCCGCGGCCTCCACATCCTTCCAGTCCCGGATGCCCTGCTTGGCCAGCCAGCGGGCGCACTGGTCGAGATCGGTTTCGTACCCGGCGACCGTGTTGTCGGCCAGTCCACGCTCCAGTTGAATCCAGGCAAGGAAGGCCTCCACCGGCTCGGTCAGGCCGGAGGGCAGGGATTCTTCGACGCGCGGTGAATCGGCCATGAAATCCTTTTTGAGCCATCCGGCGGACGGGTGCAAATTGTCCTTCACCCATGAATACAAAGGACGCCATGCTTGGTTTTCATGGACGCCGACGCCCCAGCACCTGACCTGCCGGATACCGGCATCCTGAAACCCGCCCAGCTGCGCGGCATCCTTCGCTATGTCCCGATGTTCCGCGGGCAGGTCTTTGTCATCGCGCTGGACGGGCATATCGCCGCCGAGGAGACGGTCAATACGCTCATGCTGGACATCGCCGTGCTGCGAAGCCTCGCCATCAAAGTGGTGCTCGTTCACGGCATCGGCCATCAGTTGGCTCAACTGGCCGCGTCGCGCGGGCTCACCCCCAGCAACCTGCGGGGCGACGGTCGGGTCGATGAGGCGACGCTCGAACTGGCTATCGAAGCGGCAGGTCAGGCCCGGCACCGGCTGGTCAGCGGGCTCACCCGGGCCGGCCTGCGTTGCGTCGAGACTAATGCCGTCCGGGCGACGGAGGTCGGGGTCATCGCCGGGGAGGACCGCCGCTTTGCCGGCCGTGTCCAGAAACTGGATACCGCCTTGCTGGAACGCCTGCTTGAAGCCGATGCGGTGCCGCTGGTCACGCCCATCGCCTATAACCGCGAGGGGCAGGCGCTGCGCCTGAATTCAGATTCGCTGGCCGCCGCTCTGGCCCTCGGTCTCCGCGCTTCGAAGCTGGTCTACCTGGCGCCCGCCGACGGCCTGGTGCTGGACGGCGAAAAGGCGGTCAATCTGCCCGTGGCCGAGCTGGAGCAGTTGCTGGAAAAAGCGCCAGATCGCATCGACGAGACGACCCGGGGCAAGGCCCGCGAGGTGGTGCAGGCGCTGCGCGGCGGCGTGGGCCGGGCCCACATTTTGGACGGACGCCAGCCGGGCAGCCTCCTCAACGAGCTGTTCGACCAGGTGGGCATCGGCTCGATGATCCACGCGGATGCCTATCAGGAGATTCGCCCGGCCCGGAAAAAGGACGTCCAGGCCATCTACGACATCGTCCGCAACGCTGCCCGCACCGAAACCCTGCGCAACCGGACCCGCCAGCAGATCGAGGCGGATATCGACAACACTTTCGTTTACGAGATCGACGGAACGATCATCGCCACGGTCACGCTGACCCTGTTCCCCGAAGCTTCGGTCGCCGAGGTCGGCATGGTGCTCGTCCAACCTTTTTACCAGAAGCGCGGAGTCGGCGTGAACATGGTCGACTTCGTCGCCGAGCAGGCGCGCGCACGCGGTGCCACCCGGCTCTTCGCCCTCACCACGCAGGCCGCCCGTTTTTTTCAGGACAGTTGCCACTTCACGGAGGCCCGGCCGGAGGACCTGCTGCCCCGGCGCCGCGACCAGCTCACGGCCAGCGGCCGCCAGAGCCGGGTCTTCGTCCGGGAGCTGTAGGAGCCCCGGAGGGCGGAATTTATTCGGTCCGGCACGGCAGAAGCCCCGGCCCGACAATTCCCTTGTCAACCAGTTCTCCGAGTCGTAAGGAACCGGGTAATTTGTTTTCGTCGTGAGAATCGGTCACACCCATTTGAAGGTTCGGGATCTCGAGAAATCCGTCGGCTTCTATAAGCGCTACCTGCGGCTGGAAGAACGTGAGCGGATCGGAGAAACCTTTTCCTTTCTTTCCGGGACGGACATGCACCATGAAATCGCTCTCCAGCAGCTGGGGGCCAGCGCGTCTTCTCCGCGTCCTGATACGGTCGGTTTGTATCATGTCGCCTTCGAGGCAAAATCGAAGGACGAGCTGCGACAATTGTATGAACGATTGGTGGCCGATGGTATCCCGCATGTTCTGGTGGATCACCGGATAAGCGTCGCCATCTATTTCGCCGACCCTGACCAGAACGGCCTTGAAGTCTATCAGGATACCCGATCCGAAGTTAACGGATCTCGCTTGTGGCAGGGCATCGATCGACCGATATCGGCTGAATCTTATTTTGAAGGAACAGGCCGCGGCGTCGATGACCGCCATGGAGCCTGAACAGTTCTCTCCGACGATCATCCGGCTGAATCCGGACAATCCAGGGCCTACCCTTTAAAGCTGTCAGAGGGATCCTGCCTCAACCCGGTCAAACCGACTTGCCCAAATGGGAGACACCCGAGGGCAGGGGCAGGTCCGCCTGCGGGGATAGTCCGATTCTTTTCGCCCATATGCGCGATCGGCGGCGTTGTCTGGTCCTTTCAGCCTTGGGTCACGGTGGCGATGTATCGGGGCAGGATGCCGCCGAAGGCACCGTTGGAGAAGAAGACGACGCAGCGGGGGTGATCGGTTTTGGAACGGGTGGCCTCGGTGAGTTCGGCCAGCAGCGTCTCAAAGGAATCGAAGGCGCCGCTGCAGGTGCCGCGTTGGGTCATGCGTTCGGCCATGCCGACCGCGTCGAGCCGTTCGCCGGAAGGGAGGCGTTCGGCCCGGAAGAGCGGCGCAAGGTAGCAGGCGTCGGCAAGGCGCAAGGCCTCTTCGAAGCGCTCCTGAAAGACCCGGGTCACGCCGGTGTTGCTCCGGGGCTCAAAGCAGGCGGTCAGGCGGTGCTCGGGGTAGCGCAGGCGCAGGCTCTCGAGCGTGCCGGCGATGGCCGTCGGGTGGTGACCGAAATCCTCGATGACCACCAGGTCCGGCGTTTCCAGCCGGATTTCCTGACGGCGGCGAACCCCCCGTGCCTCGGTCAGGGACTGGAGGTCCAGGTGTCCGATCTCACCACCGGGGCACGCGAGGCCGGCGGCCGCGGCGGCCATGGTGGCATTGCGTGCATTGAACAGCCCGGGCAGCCGCCAGGCCACGGCCTGGGCCCCGTCCCGATGCTCGATGCGAAACCGGGTGCCGTCCCGGTCCTCGCGGAAATCGGCGATGTGGATGTCGGCACTGGCATCCAGACCGACCCGGACCACGGGTGCCCAGTCGACCTCAGCGACAAGTCGTTCCAGAACCGGGTCATCGGCGTTGGTGATGACGGTCCCGGACCGGGGGACGGTCCTCAAGAGATGCCGGAACGTGCGCTCGATGTCGGCCTGATCCCGAAAGATGTCGCCGTGATCGAACTCGCAGTTGTTCAGCACGAGGATGTGCGGCCGGTAGTGGATGAACTTGCTGCGCTTGTCGAAAAAGGCACTGTCGTACTCGTCGCCCTCGATGACAAAGGGACTCCCCGGTTTGCCGGAACAGGCGCCCCCGGGCAAATCGAGCGGCACCCCGCCGACCAGCCAACCCGGGTCCTCCCCGTTGGCGCGAAGCAGCTGGGCGGTCAGCGCCGTGGTGGTGGTTTTTCCGTGGGTGCCCGCCACGACGATCCGCCGTCGCCCCGGCAGGAGTTCGCGGGCGAGGATTGCAGGCAGGGACAGGTAGGGCACGCCATCCTGGTCCAACAGCCACTCGATCTCAGGATTGCCCCGGCTCGCGGCGTTGCCCACCACGACCAGGTCGGGCGCATCGCCGGCCAGACGCCCGGCATCATAACCCTCATGAAGGGTGACTCCCTGCTCGCGGAGGAGGTCGGACATCGGCGGATAAACCTGCGCATCCGATCCGGCCACCGCGTGGCCGGCATCCCGCAACAACAGGGCGGCATGCCCCATCGCGGTTCCACAAATGCCGATGAAATAAAGCCGCATGTCCATTCGATAGAGGACCCGCTCCCGCAGGTCCAGATTGGAGGGCAGCCGATCCTCTTGCGCGGACTTGCCCTGGCTGAGCTCCAGGTCTCAGGATCGGTCCCCGATGAAGCCTGACGCTCCCTTTCGTATCCTGGTGGTCGGTTCCGGCGGCCGGGAACATGCGCTGGTCCAGGCCTGTGACGCCAGCAGCCGGACCGCCGCCCTTTTCGCAGCCCCGGGCAACCCCGGCATCGCCGAACAGGCCACTTGCCTGCCCGTCCCGGCGACGGACATCGAGGGCCTCCTGGCCACCGTCCGGGAGCACGAAATCAATCTGGTGGTGGTGGGCCCGGAGGTGCCGCTCAGCCTCGGGCTGGCCGACCGCCTGCGCGCGGTGGGCGTACAGGTGTACGGTCCCGGTCGGGCGGCCGCGCAGCTGGAGAGCAGCAAGGCCTTTTCCAAGGCCTTCATGAAGCGCCACGACATTCCCACCGCGGCCTTCGACACCGTCACCTCGATGGCGGAAGCCGAGGCGGTCCTGGAACGATCGACCTACCCCATCGTGATCAAGGCAAGCGGCCTGGCCGCCGGCAAGGGGGTCATCATCACGGACGACCCGGCGACGGCCCGGAAAACGGTGGGCGACATGCTGTCCGGGGAGGCCTTCGGGGACAGCGGCCGCGAGGTGGTCATTGAAGCATTTATGGAGGGCCCGGAGGCGTCGGTTCATTTACTGGTCTCGGGTGGCGGCTGGGCGGCCCTGCCGGTCAGCCAGGATCACAAGCGTATCGGCGAGGGGGATAGCGGCCCCAATACCGGCGGCATGGGAGCTTATGCGCCGGCTCCGGTCATGGACGAGGCGACCTGGCGGACAACCGTGACGGATATCATCGGCCCCACCCTCGGCGGGCTGGCCGCCGACGGTCTGGATTACCGGGGCACGCTTTATATTGGCCTGATGCTGACACGGGACGGGCCCCGGGTGCTCGAGTATAACGTGCGCTTCGGGGATCCGGAGGCACAGGTGCTGCTGCCGTTGCTGGACGGGGACTGGGTACCGTTGCTGGCGACGGTCGCCCGGGGCGAGGCGCCGCCCGATCGCCTGCCGCTCAAGGATCAGCATGCGTTGATCGTGGTCATGGCGGCCGAGGGCTATCCGGGGTCCTATGCCAGGGGCCGGCCCATCCGCCTCCCGGAAGAACCGCCTGACCACCTGATCATTACCCAGGCGGGAACCAGGCGGAACGCCGAGGGCAAGCTGGTTTCGGCCGGGGGTCGCGTGCTGGGTGTCACCGGCCTGGGCAAAACTCTCCGGACGGCGGCGGACCGGGCCTATGCCGGCTGCGGCATGATCGATTTCCCGGGTCACGTCCTGCGGCGGGACATCGGGTACCGGGCGCTTTAAGGCATGTTTGAAAAGTCTCCCTGGAGTCGCGAACGCCGGCCTCCACCTTCGTCCAGGGACTTCGGCGGACAGGAAAGAGCCGGTGTCTCCATGGAATGGCGGGCTCTTCCCCGTCCGCCGAAGCTTTTTGCGTAGGAGGAGGCCCGCCACACGCGTAAAAGCTGTCCGTTTTCCGCATATCTCGACTTTTCAAACAACGCTTTAGCCCGCATTGACTGACAACGGACAGGACGGGGGTCCGCCGCATCCGGGAGCCTGCTTTACAATCGCCGGATGCAGGGTAACACTAGACCCTTTCCCGCCTGGTTAATTTTCGCATGCCTGTCGACCCTGAGCGCCCCTTCCTCACCTTCGTCTGCACCGCCAATGTGTGCCGCAGTCCGATGGCTGAACGTCTGGTCCGCCATGCGCTCGACGCGGAGGAACCGCCCCTGAACAAGCTGCGGACCCGTTCCGCCGGGGTGTCCGCCTATCCCGGCGATCCGCCCAGCGAGAATTCCGTGGTGGCGCTTGAAAAGGTCGGGATTCCGCTGACCGATCACGCAAGCCAGCGGCTGACGCAGGAAATGATCGACCAGTCGCTCGCGCTGTTCGTGATGACTGAATCGCATAAGGCGCTGCTCCAGATGCACTACCAGCTGTCGACACCCCATGTTTACCTGTTCCGCGAGTTCCTGGACGCGGACCCGGAGATTCCGGATCCCTTCGGCCAGGATATCCACGCCTACGAACTGACTCGCGACAGCATGGTCGAGGCGGTACCCTCCATTATCCAGTTTCTCAAAAAAACCCTCAAAGCCTGATCCCATCCTTCTCTTTTCTATGACAACTGATAGCGCACCCAACACCCTCAACGCCCAATCCCTGCGCGACCTCGATCCCGATATCCAGGCTGCCATCGACGCCGAACGCGAGCGCCAGGAAACCCACATCGAGCTGATAGCCTCGGAGAATTTCACGCTGCCCGCGGTGATCGAAGCGACCGGCTGCATCATGACCAACAAGTATGCCGAAGGTTATCCCGGCAAGCGCTACTATGGCGGCTGCGAACACGTCGACACGGTCGAGACCCTGGCCATCGAGCGCGCCAAACAACTCTTCGGCGCCGAGCATGCCAACGTGCAGCCGCACTCCGGCAGCCAGGCCAACGCCGCCGTGTACCTCGCCACCCTCGAACCGGGCGACAAGATCCTCACCATGCGCCTGTCCGACGGCGGGCACCTGACCCACGGCAACCCGTACAATTTTTCCGGCAAGCTGTATGACGTGGTCCACTACGGCGTCAGCGAGGAAGACGGCCGGATCGACTACGACGGCATCGCCCGGACGGCCGAACAGGAAAAGCCCAAAATGATAACGGTCGGGGCCAGCGCCTACTCGCGCACGATCGACTTCGAGCGGATGGCTGAGATCGCCAGGGCCAACGACGCTCTCCTGCTGGCCGACATCGCGCACATCGCCGGCCTGGTCGCGGCCGGGGTGCATCCCTCTCCCGTCGGTCACGCGGATTTCGTCACCACGACCACGCATAAGACGCTGCGCGGGCCGCGGGGTGGCCTGATTCTCTGCAACAAAGACTGGGCCAGGAAAATCGACTCCGCCATGTTTCCCGGCACGCAGGGCGGACCGCTCATGCACGTCATCGCGGCCAAGGCCGTCTGCTTTGGTGAAGCGGCCAGGCCCGCCTTCGCCGATTATGCCCGGCAGGTCGTCGAAAACGCGCAGGCCCTCGCCACCGCGCTGAGCGACGCCGGTTGCGTCATCGTCAGCGGGGGTACGGACAATCACCTCATGCTGCTGGATCTGCGCCCGACTCATCCGGATATGACCGGTAAGCAGGCTCAATTTGCGCTCGAAAAGGCCAACATCACCGCCAACCGCAACACCGTGCCCGGCGAGACGCGCAGTCCCTTCCAGACCAGTGGTCTGCGCCTGGGGACACCTGCCGTCACCACGCGCGGCATGGGGCCCGATGACATGAAAAGCATCGCCTCCGCGATCAGGGATGTCCTCGGGGCGCCGGAAGACGAATCGGTGCTCGCGGGCACCCGCCAACGCATGCTTGACCTTTGTGCGCGCTTCCCGCTTCCCTACTGATCATTACCGGCGGAAGCGCGCCGGTGTTCCTTTTTGCCATCACCGTTCCCTGCGGTCGATCGGTTATCCTCAGCCCTAAACACCCCATGTCCCATCAAGCCTTCGGTTCACGCCGTCAGGGATTTACCCTGATCGAGCTTCTCACTGTCATCGCGATCATCGGCATCCTGGCCGCGATCATCATTCCCGTGGTCGGCAACGTCCAGTTGCGGGCACAGCAACAGGCCGCGGCCAGCAACCTCCGGCAGATCGCCCTCGGCTACGTCACCTTCGCCACCGGCAGCGGCCGGGCGCGGACCATCCCCGCGACGGTGACGACGATCGACGCCTGGGCGGCGTACCTCGCCGAGCGGGTGGATCTGACCACGGCCGACCTTTACCTGATTCCCTCGGATCCGGCCCTCGCCACCGTGGAGCGGGTGCCCCGCGTGATCGGCACGACCGAAAACAACACCTTCACGGTGGATCCACTCTGGGCCACCACGCCCATTGCCTATGCGGCTTTCTCCGCCCTGAGCGCCAACGCTCCCACCTCCACCACGCCGCTGATCTGGACCCGCGGATTGCAGGATGACGGCAACTGGGATCCGACGATCAACCCCTGGGAAACGAATGGCGGCCACATCGCCTATCTGGACGGACACGTCGTGCGTTACGACGATCTGGGATCCGGTTCGGAAGACGGCGCTCTGGTCACCTACGGGGCAGGCACCCTCACGAATAATATCGAAGAGGCCGCCAGCCCCAATGCCGTGGAGGCGGTTAACAACTTCACCAACGCCGGTGGCGGCAGTTGATGCGATCAGGACCTCCTGCCAGGCCGGATTCCCGCCCGGGGGGATCCGGCTTTTTCATGGGGATAAATCCGCTTCGCGGGCTTTACCGGAGCGGCTTGCGCCCGCAAGCTGGGTTACCATCGCCTTACGCAAATAACCATGAACCGCCCCGTCTACGTCTTCGGCCACAAGAATCCGGATGCCGACGCCATCTGTTCGGCGATCGGCTATGCTGCTTATAAGAATGCCACCGGCATGGCGGAGGCGGCGCCCGCGCGGTGCGGCAACTCCAACGCCCGCATCGAGGCCATCCTGGACCGGTTTTCCGTGCCGTTGCCTCCTTTCATCAGCGACGTGACGCCGCGGGTGAAGGATATCATGCAGACGGAGGTGATCACCGTAAAGCCGGACGCCACCTACTCGGAGGCCCTGGAGTTAATGGACATCCACGACCTCCGGACGCTGCCGGTGGTGAACGATGGCGGGCAGGTTGAGGGCCTGGTCAACATTTTCGACCTCGGGGAAACTTTTCTGCCCAAGCCCAAGGCGACCAGGGAAATGCGTCGGGTCGAAACCAGCCTTGCCAGCATCGTTCACAGCTTGCGAGCGAAAGTGCTGAACCTGGTCGATGAGGACCGCATCGAGGAACTGTTCGTCCGGGTCGGTGCGATGGAAATCCGCTCCTTCGGGCGCTTTCAGCAGCAGGAGGAAACGCGAGCCGACCAGAGCATCATTGTGGTCGGCGACCGCTGGGACATTCAGGAAAAGTCGATCCAGATCGGCGTCCGGCTCCTCGTCATCACCGGCGACCTGGAGATCGAGCCGGATATCGTCGACCGGGCCAGGAAGAACGGGATCAGCCTGATCGTCAGCTCCTACGATTCGGCCACCACCAGTTGGATCATCCGTTCGGCTGCCCGGGTGGAGCGCAGCGTCCAGCGCGATATCATGACCTTCGGTCCGGAGGAACGCCTCGCCTCCGTCCGGCGCCGGATCGGGCAATATCCGGCTCTGGCGGCTTTTCCCGTGCTGAACGACCAACAGGAACTGCTGGGCATCTTTTCGAAGACCGATCTGCTCAAGCCGGTGCCGACCAGGATCATGCTGGTCGATCACAACGAACTTGGTCAGGCCGTGAACGGGGCCAACGAGGTCACGATCCTTGAAATCATCGACCACCACCGGCTCGGAAACTCACCGACGGAGCAGCCGATCCTGTTCATCAACGAGCCGGTCGGCAGCACTTCCGCCATCGTCGCGGGCCTCTTCCGGCGCGACGGTTTGACCCCCGAGCCCGCCATCGCCGGTGTCCTGATGGGCGGCATGATTTCCGACACGCTGAACCTCAAGGGCCCGACGACCACCGACAAGGATCGCGAGCTTCTGGCCTGGCTGGAGGAGATTGCCGGTGTCCCGGCCGACACGCTGGCGGGGGAAATCTTCGCTTCCGGGAGCGTGGTTCTCTCCCACCCCCCCGAGGAAGTCATCACGAGCGACTGCAAGGTCTACGAGGAAGGCCCGCTCGCCTACTCGGTGGCGCAGGTGGAGGAACTCGGGTTCGAGAATTTCTGGAACCGCAAAGCCGACATTGTCGACGCCCTGAAGGCCTACCGCCAGCAGGAGGATCTTTATTTCAGCGGCTTGCTGGTGACGGATATCAACTCGCAGAATTCTCTTTTGGTCGTCGACTGTCCGGACGAAATGCTGGACCAGATCACCTACGCACCGGTTGAACGGGGTCGCATCTTCGACCTGCCCGGTGTCGTTTCACGCAAAAAGCAATTGATTCCCTACCTGACTACAATCCTGCGCGGCCTGGGGGCCGGTGTCTGATGCACGAACTCGAACGCCAAATCCAGGAGCACCTCGAAGCGCCCGACTACACCCCGCAACGCGCGGACCAGATCGCCCAGGCTCTCGACCTCGACCCTGGCGCCACCAGGCGCCTGCACACCATCGTCAAACGACGCCTCGACATGGGGTCGCTGGCAAAAATCAAGAAGGACCGGCTGGTCCTGCCGAGCGATGCGGATCTGGTCAGTGGCGAGATCCGGTTTCGCCAGAGCGGCTCCGCCCTCCTGTTTCCGGAAACCGCTCCCGGCCAGGCCAAAGCCGAGCCCTTCCACGTCCGTGCGGAAGATGTCTGGGTCGCCATGCACGGCGACCGGGTCATGTGCCGCCGGGTGCGCGACGAACGCACACGCCGGGCGCTGTACCGCCAGAAAAAAAAGGGCAAAGACCCGGCCCCCGTATTGCCCGGCAGTGATCGGCAGTATGTGCGGGTGATCCAGATCCTGCAGCGCGCCCGCACCGAACTGGTCGGTACGCTCATGCAATCCCGAGCGGCCTTTTATGTCATCCCCGACGATCCACGGATCATTCAGGACATCCTGGTGCCCGATCCCCGGCAGGCGGACCTGAAACCCAAACCCCGCAAGGGCGACAAGGTCGTGGTCAAACTGCACCCCTGGGTCCAGCGGCACCTCAATCCCGAAGGCGACATTGTGCGCGTCCTCGGCAAGACCCACGAGCCGGGTGCCGAGTTCGAGGGCATTCTGGTCAAGTACGGCCTCGATCCCGAATTCCCCGAACCCGTTCGCCGGGAGGTCGCCCAACTGGAGGACCATGTCACCGACGCGGACCGCAAGGGCCGTTTGGATTGTCGTGACCTCCTGACCGTCACCATCGACCCCGACGATGCCAAGGACTTTGACGACGCGCTGTCGGTCGAAGCGCTGCCCGGGGACGAGGTCCGCGTGGGTATCCATATCGCCGACGTCGCCCATTACGTGAAGCCCGGCAGCGAACTCGACAAGGAGGCGCGCAAGCGCGGCAACAGCACCTATCTGGTCGGTTCCGTCATCCCGATGTTGCCGCACGAACTGTCCAACGGCTTGTGCAGTCTGGTCGAGGCGGAGGACCGCCTCACCAAGACCGTCTTCCTCACCTTCACCCGCAACGGGAAAATCCGCGAGACCCGTTTTGCCAATACGGTGATCCGCAGCCGCAAACGGCTGACCTACGGGCAGGCGCTCGCCTTTCTTCAGGAGGACGACCTCGAAGCGGTCCGCCGCACGCCCCTGCCGCCCAAGCACCAGACCGGATCGACCGGGCGTCCTCTGGCGGAGCTGTCCGATGCGGACATGACGGCCATCCGGGACGCGCTCCGGACTTTGTGGAAACTGGCTTCGGGCCTGCGCCGCAAGCGGTTTGCCGCCGGCAGTCTCGATCTGGACATGACCGAGGTGAAAATCCTCGTCGACGAACAGGGCTATGCCGACCGGATCATGACCGTCGAAAACGACATCAGCCACCAGCTGATCGAGGAATTCATGCTGGCGGCCAACGAGGCCGTGGCCCGGACGTTCAAGGCACGCAACCGCCCCGCCATCTACCGGGTCCATGACGCCCCCGATCCCGAAAAACTGGCTGAGACCGAGGAAACCTTTGCCGCCATGGACATCCTGACGGGCGATCTGTCGCACCGCGACAACATGACGGAGCTGTTGAAGCTGGTGAAGGGCCATCCGCAGGAATACACGCTGAAGCTGCATGTCCTGCGCAGCCTGAAACAGGCCTGCTATCGCGCCAGCCCGGACGGCCACTACGGCCTGGCCAAAACGGATTACACCCACTTTACCTCGCCCATTCGCCGTTACGCCGATCTGGTCGTTCACCGGGTGTTCAACCGGCATCTCAACGACATCAAGGACAAGACGGCGCTGCCGGACCCCAAGGTGCGCTACACCCAGGAGCAGCTGTCGTCGCTGGCCGAGCACATCAGCATCACTGAACGCAACAGTGTGGATGCGGAGCGGGAGTCGGTGAAAACCAAGCTGCTGGAATTCTTCGAGCGCGAAACCAGGCGGGAGGACAAAAGCACCTTCGCGGCGATCATCACCGACATCCGCAACCACGGGATGTTCGTGGAGTTGAGCCAGTCCCAGGCCTTCGGGATGATTCACCTCAGCACCATTCGCGACGACATGTATTACCTGTCCGGTGACGGTACCGAGCTGGTGGGCCGCAAACACAAGCGGCGCTTCAAGATCGGTCAGGAAATCAACATCCAGATCGACACCGTCGACCGCTTCAAACGGCAGATGGACTTTTGTCTGGCCCCGGATCAACCCAAGGGCAGTGGTTCGAATAAACCGCCCATGCGTCCGCACGCCAAAAAAGCCCGCGCGGCGTCGAGGGATTCTTCACCACGGGGTTCGGGCAAGCCGAAGCGTCGTTCCGGCAAGGATGGCAAGCCCCAGTCGACCGGCCCCGGCCATCGACCGCCCAAAAAAAGCAAAGGTAAAAAAGTACCCCGCCACGGACCGAAAGCCGGTGGCGAGTCCAAACCAGCCAAACGTGATCAGCCGACGTCGGGCACCAAACGTAAAAAGCGCCGCAACCGCTGATTGGGCGCGTGCCTTGAAAGGCGGACGCTTTTCGGTTTTCCTGAGATGGGTAAAATCGAAATCCAAGCCAACGACATCATGAAGCATTACAACTATCAGCAACGTCTTAAAAGCATCTGGGAAGATGCCGTATCCAAATACGAAGCGGGTAATCGCGAACCCGAGGGTTATTTCGACGCAGACACCCTCAACTGGCTCAAGTCCAACGGGTTGGATGTCATGGACGTCTATGACTACGCCGAGGACTATGTCGGTTCCGGCGAGCCCGATTTCACCACCTTCGCGCAGATCTGCGAAATCCGCCGCGACTATTTTTTCCAGGAACAGAGTGGCGTGCCCAGCGACGAGCAGGTGGACATGGATAACCTGCCGGCCAAGGATTCCGAAATAGAGGGCATCGTCTGGCTGCCACGCATCCTACCTAAAGCCAGGGGCAAGCTGCGGGGCGAACTGCCCGCCGATCTCATGTATAGCTGCGGGGGTGACCGGAAATTTCTCAAAGATAACGATCTGCACCCCGCCGAGTTCCTCAGCGTGGTCTGGAATTCCCAAGGCGATGATCGCAAGGTGATCGACTACGTGGCCCGGCGCCGCAAGGAACGCGAGACGGTCGAATCGCCCAGCTGAGCGTCTGGTTGTCTATCCTTCTCAAAGCGCCACCCGAACCGGTGGCGCTTTTTTTCGTCCCGTACCGGGCCGCTTCAGCGCCTGCATGTTCATACGACTGCGAAACACAACGGCGGTCGGGGACGACCGCCCTCCCGATTGTTTCCCGACCCCACGGGAGGGCCGCCGTCCCCGGCGGCCGTGTGGGAGGCGTGCGCTTCAGCGCTCGCTCGGGGGCGAAGCAGTTGCTTCACAACAACTGCCCCTGCCCGTCGAGCGCGTCCTCGGCGTCGGGCGGGAGAAAGGCCCGGTAGCGCTCCACCCAGTCTTTCAGCTTTTTCCGGTAGGCGGCCGGATCATAGGGACAAGTTTCGGGATCATGTGCCTCAAGCGGATACGCCCGCTGCCAGTCGCTCGTCTGGCCGCTGGCCCTGGGCCCGAGGAAGTACTTCACCTGGTCGCCCATTCGCGGCATCGGGTCGAGCTTCAGGGCGACTTCCAGCGATGCCCGCCGGGACTTCTTCTTGTCCGGGTTCTCAATGTCGCGCCGGTACGCTTCCGGGTTCTGGCTGAGGTATTCGGCCTTGGCGAGGGCCGCAATCGGTAGGTCCCCCGTGTCCAGATCCGCCGACAGCCGGGCCAGTTTTTTCGACGGTGACTCGGGCTCCACCCCGAGCAGGTGCGCGATCAGGTGATCGGTGAGCTCCTTGAGAAAGGGTTCGGTTCCCCGTGCCTTCAGCGCGGATCCGCGGACGGTGATCCGCTCCCCGTCGAAAAGCGCGTAGTTCTTTGCCTTGTAGCAGAACATGGCCGCGTACCGGCCGTCGAATTCGAGGTCGATACCAACCGGAAGCCGGGCCTTGACGGACTCCAGCAACGCCTCCGGTTGGTCGTAGTGCTCCTGGCAGGACACGTAGATGCCGTCCGTATCCGCTTCCAGGACGGTCGCACCGGCCTCCCCGAAGCCATCGATGAGGTCCCGCAACAACTCACGTCCGCGGCGGGTCACTTCGCCTGCCAGCTCGGCGTCACCGAAACGGGCGCCCGGGAACCCGAGATAGCCGTAGAAGGAATTGATCAGGATTTTGAAGGCGTTCTGCCGGGCGGCGTATTCCTGGCGCAGTTCCGCCGATTCCGCCTCCTTCGCCAGACGTTTGTACTCCAGGCGGGCGGTCCGCAGCTCCTTCAGCAGGGGGATGAACACGCCCAGGTCGTCGTTCTTCGGATTGCGGTCGATGACCAGAAGCAGGCTCGGGTAAAGGGACGCCACATCGTAGTGCAGCACGTGGTGGAAGACCCCGGTTTCGAAGCTTCTGGAAAAGGCGCCCTCGAAGGAGCTGCCGCTCTCCGGCTCCGGCAGGGCGCGCCCCGCCTTCAGATACTTCTGCAGGAACAGCAGGTCCACCTTCGATCCCGTTCCGCGCAGGCAGATCTCCTGAAGCGTGGTGGGAAAGACCTTCGCCTGGGCAATGTAGGTCGGCAAGAGGATGTCGGCCACCCCGGCTGTTTCCCGGAGGTCGTCCGCCAGATAGGCGTCGAAGGTTTCCGGATCGGTCGAAAAGATCTCCTGTATTTGGTCGCCGGATACATAGGTGCGGTCTCCGCCGTCGACGGGCGTCACGCCGAAATACCGGGCGACATCCTTCAAGCCGTATGCGGGCATGTCGCGAGTCGTCACATCGTAAGCCTGCACGGCGAGGTAGGTGTCGAACACCGTCCGGCCCGGTATGTCGCAGCGGGTGAAATCGAGCCAGCGCTCGGCTATGCGGATACGGCTGTTCCGGAACGTCGGCTCCTGCCCGAAGCGGCCCCAGGCCAGTGGTACCTTGAACCGTTTCATGCGTATCTTCAGGTAATCCAGATCGAAGTTGAACAGGTTGTGGCCCTCGATGATGTCGGGATCCCAGTCGGCCAGCACGGCGTTGAAGGCCTTGAGCAATGAACGCTCCGCGGCATCGCTGTCTTCCTCCAGCTTGAGCAGGCGGGTCTCCCCGGTCTGGTGATGCCGTATCCCGATGGCGAGGACACGATCTCCCTTGCGGCGCGCGCTGGGAAAGCCGCCGGTCTGCTCGCACCGGGTCTCGATGTCGAGCTGCATGCGCCGCACCTGCGGGACCGTGATGCCGGCAAACAGATTCTGCTCGAAGGTCAGCAGCGCCTGACTTTCCAACGGCCTGGGTGCCTCGAAGGCAAACGCCGGGCGTTCCCGAAAGAGGGCCGTCAGCCATGCTTCAACGGTGTTGAACCGAAGGAGATGATTGAGCACTCCCCTGCCCGCCAGCGTGGATGCCACCGCCTCGGCAACCTCGGGCTTTTCTTTCAGGGCAGCCCAGGCGAAGGGCTGCAGCGCTTTCGTTCCCTCCCGGCTGTTGCCCGCCTCATCCCGGAAGGCCTGATACACCCGGGAGGTTTCGGGATCCACCCACAGCCCGACGAGTGCTTCCCCGGGTTTTGCTGCTGAGGCCTCTGCCATGCTCAAGGTTGCAACCGCGGACGCCCCGGATCAAGCGACGGTGGACACCTGGGCTTCATGAGCAATCCGGGTTAGCGCCATTCGCCCTCGTTCTCTCGACAACTCGTCCTTTCTACAACTCGCTGACCTGGATTTCGCGGCTTTCCCGGGCACTGCGGTACAGGCCTTCCAGGATTTCCTGCATGCGCAGGCCGTCGTGGCCGGCCGGGTTGAAGGGCGTGCCATCACGCACGGCGTCGATAAACCGGGCCGGTTGATTGGCGCCGGTCGCTTCGTAGGGTCGCAGGTTGAGGGTGATGTCGCCCACCCGATTGAAGGCCTCGGCCGTAAAGGTATAGTTCCCGTCGGTGTTGCGCTGCACCAGCGCGCCTTCGGTCCCCATCACCCGCGTGAACTGGTCTTCTTTCCAGTTCTGGTGGCCGGCCCAGGAGATTTCGAAGACCAGCGAAGCCCCGTTGTCGAAACGGACGAAGCCGGCCGCCAGATCCTCGACATCAAAATCCTTGCCCTGCTCCTTGGCCCGGGGAATCCCGATTTTCCGATGAGCCTGCCCACTCACGGTAAGGGGTTGCGGATTCCCCATCAGCCACATGGCGAGGTCGATCCGGTGCACGCCGAGGTCGATCAGCGGACCGCCCCCGGACAGCTTTTTCTGACCAAACCAGCCGCCGAAGCCGGGGAAACCGTCCCGTCGGGTCCAGCGCGTGTAGGCATGGTAGGGCTCACCCAGAAAGCCGTCGTCGGCGAGGTCCTTCAGCGCCTGTGCCGCCGGGGTCGCCCGATAGGACAGGTTGATACCGAGTTGGCGGTCGGCCCTTTCGGCGGCGGCGATCATCTCCCGGCATTCGGCGACCGTCATGGCCATGGGTTTTTCCCCGAAGACGTGGGCACCGGCCTTCAACGCATCGATGGCGACGGAAGCGTGAAGAAAATTCGGCAGGGCGGTGCCGACGACATCCGGCTGCACTTTCTCGAGCATCTTGAGGTGGTCATCGTATTGGCCCCCGGCGCCGACGACCTCCTTCCACTCATCCAGGCGCTCCGGTTGCTTGTCGACCACCGCGACCAGTTCGGCGTCAGGATGACTGTGGAAGGATCGGCAGTGGCTTTTGCCCATGCCGAGGCCGATAACGGCGCAGCGAAGTTTTTTTTTGGTCATGGTCGGGGTCTGTCCGGCGTGAGTTTGATCTGGAAACGGGAAAGGAAAGGGCACTCTTTCATTCCCTGGCAACGGCAGAAACCGGAGTCTCCCTTTTTTTCAGGCCATGAAGTTCACCAAGTACCACGCGCTCGGAAACGACTATCTGGTGCTCGATCCGGCGGACGCTCCGACGCTTCCCGAGGTCGACGCCCTTGTCCGGATCTGCCACCGCAACTTCGGCCTGGGGTCGGATGGCATCCTGTACGGCCCGCTCGAGCCGAAAGCAGGAGGGCTCTGCGGTCTGCGTATCCTGAACCCCGACGGTTCGGAGGCGGAGAAAAGCGGTAACGGCCTGCGGATTTTCGCCCGCTATCTCTTCGATACCGGTCGGGTAAGCGATCAGGCCTTTGCGGTGGAAACCCCGGGTGGCACCGTGTCGATCGAAGTGCGGGCGGCCGCCCGCGCCATCGAGGTCGAAATGGGGTGCCTTTCTTTCGACAGCGCGGTCATTCCGGTCAGCGGTCCCGCCCGCGAGGTCATCAACGAAACCTTTGAAATCGAGGGGGAATCCCTCCCCTTCTGCGCCGCCACCATCGGAAATCCCCACGCCGTCTTCCCGATGGAAACGATTTCGGAGGCGGAAGCGCGCCGGATCGGCCCGGTCGTCGAAACCGATGCCCGTTTCCCCAACCGCACCAATGTCCAGCTGCTGCAGGTCCTGGACCGGCAGAACATCCGCATCGAGATCTGGGAACGCGGCGCCGGGTACACCCTCGCCTCCGGCAGCTCCAGCAGCGCCGCCGCCGCCGTCGCCCACAAGCTCGGCCTGGTCGACGACCGCCTGACCGTCCACATGCCGGGCGGCCAACTGACCATCGGGATCGATCCCGAGACCTACGCCATCACCATGACCGGTCCGGCCACGCGGGTCGGCACCATGGATTTCGACCCGGAGGCGCTCGGGTTTTCGGTATAGGGCGCCTGGCGACCCCAAGTGGCCGCGCCTTCAGGCGTGGCAGGGCGGCCGATACAACTGTCCACGTCTGAAGGCGCGGCCACGTTTCTCCGTTTTTCCCCGAAGCTGGTTTGAGGGAATCTGCGGTTAACCGTCCCGCTTCTGCACCACCCAGAACCGGCAGTCGTCGGAGAATTCGCGAGTTTCGGGTCGCTCCACCGCCACCTGGGAACGGAGGACATCCGCCTCGATGCGAAAACCGGCGGCTTTGGCGTCCTCAATGACCGCTGCCTTGGTCGGCACATGGATAAACAGCCGGCCCAGGGGGGTATCCTCGTACCGGTCGCCGAATTCGTGCAGGTCCGTATCCTGTTTGCCCTGATTCCAGAGTCGTTGTTCTTCGCTCCAGAAGGTTTTGAATGTCGGGTTGTCACGGTCATGGGTGGTGAAGACAAACCAGGCACCCGGACGGAGGACTCGAAAAATCTCGCGCAAGGCGGCCTGACGGTTGGCTCGCCCGGGGATTTGCATCAGCCCGTTGAACCCGAAAATGGCCCCGTCGAAGAGGTTGTCCTCAAATGACAGGCGGGTGGCGTCTCCCACGTGAAAAGGAATCCGGTAATCCAGCATCTGAGCGATCCGCCGGGCTTCCCGAATCATGCCTTTGGAGAGGTCGACCCCGATGATGTGCCGATAGCCGAGTTCGTGCAGCCCGATGGCGATGCGCCCGGTCCCGCAGCCAATGTCGATCAGGCTGGCTTGCGGGTCCTGAAACACCTTCCGGAAGATGGCCTCCTCGCTTTTCCAGAGACCGATCCGGATCGTGGCGTCGACGTAGTGGTCGGTGACGGGCTGGCTGTCGAAGTAAGCGCGAACGTTGTCTGGGTTGACGGGCATGGGAATCGGGGGTCAATCACGATAAAACCCTTGCCATCCGCGTTTTCCGTGTTTTTTTCAAATCCTTTTCGCAGGTTCCAAATGAAAGCCACCATTCAGACCCAAGGTCGCCAACTCACCGTCTCCGAAGGCGACATCCTCAAACTGAACCGGTTTACCGGCACCGATCAGGGCGCCATGGTCGAGGTGACCGATGTACTCGCCGTCATCGACGGGGCCAACACCCGCTTCGGCACCCCTACTGTGGATGGGGCCAAAGTCGAATTCGAGGTCCTCGAAAACAAGAAGGACAAGAAGATCGAGATCACCAAAAAGAAGCGCCGCCAGGGCTACCGGCGTCACGCCGGCCATCGCCAGCAAATTTCCGTCGTGAGGGTGAAGGCCATCAACGCCTGAACCGGTCAGACACCTCCTCCCCGCCTCCCCTTTCACCGTTCACATTTTCTTCCACCTCATGGCACACAAAAAAGGACAAGGTACTTCCAAGAACGGTCGCGACAGCCACGCCAAGCGACTCGGCATCAAGAAATTCGGTGGCCAGCAAGTCATCGCCGGCAACATTATCGTTCGCCAGCGCGGCACGCGTTTCCATCCCGGCAAGGGCGTGGGCATGGGTAATGACCACACGCTTTTCGCGCTGGAAGACGGCACGGTCGCCTTCGACAAGGAGCGCCGCCGCGTTTCCATTGCCTGATTGGCCGCGTTCCCCATTTCTGGAAAGCCCGCAGCCTTCGGCTGCGGGCTTTTTTTTGTTCCTGTCGGCTGCACGGGCGTCAAAACCGTTGCCGCTGGCAGTTCCCGCACTTTAGCTGCCTGCCATGGGTGACCCGGACCGCAAGGCCGCACTGGAGCGCCAGAAGGCGTTGATCGAGGAACATCTGCGCTGGCTCGAACACGAGCTGGCTGCCCTCGATGCGGCGGATGATCAGCGCACATCGGCACCCACCCCGGAAGCGACACCCGGCACGACGGACAGTGTCCCGGAAGCGCCGACAGGTCCCGCCTTTGTGCGCGCGCCGACCTCGGCCGAATCCGAGCCCACGGAATCCGGCATCGATGCGTTGCCGGAGGAATTTGTCCGGGATCCTCAGGCTTCCGGTCGTCAGGCCAGGCTGGGCTGTGGCATCGCCCTTGCCGTTGCCATAGGCCTGGCGCTTTTCCTCCTCTTTGGCCTGCCGTTCTTCCTCTACGATTGAGACCGCGAGGGCCTGCTGGTGGTTTACGCAACGGCTCAACGACCGCAACGCGGATGGGACGGTTCGAATACGCTCAGCCTTTCGCTCCGTAGGGGCGTCGCTTGTCGACGCCCGTTGCCGTTTTCCAGGATGAAACCAAGGCCTGGATCCTCGACGGGAGGGCCAACGCGCGCCTCGGCAGAGCCTTGGGCGACGCGGTACGGATGCGTTTGCCCCCTCACACCAGCTTCCAGGCACCGGCGGCCTGCCAGCTGTCATGGACGGCCTGGGTGAAACGCATGTAACGGAGGCCGTCGGCGAAGGCGGTCAGGGTCACCGGTTTTTTCTCCCGGATGCTGTTTATGAAATCGGCCTCCACCTGCCAGCCGCGTTTTTCCTTCGCCGGAATGGCGACCTCGCGGGCCTCGCCCTGCACCGGATGGAACACCAGCCGGTCGGCGGACGGCTCCACGGTCAGCGTGCCCTCGGATCCTGAAATCCGGATGGTCACGGTGTTGGCCCCGGCTTCGACGGCCGAGAAATGATAAATCAACCGGGCACCGCCGGGAAAGCGCCCCAGCACGGACAAACTGTCGGGCATGGCCACGGTTTGCGTTTCTCCCGACTCGGGATCCGTGCGCTCCCGGGTATGAATCGCCGCATCCGCGAGCACGCGCTCGGGATTGTCGGACAGCCAGCGGAGCGTCTGCTCGTGGAATATGCCGAGCGTCAGGACGTTGATGCCACTGAGCGTCACATCCTGACGCCAGCTGAACGGTGCGTCGGCGTCGGCCAGGCTGCCGGTGATATGCTCCAGCCGCAGCTCGCGCAGCTGCCCCAACGCCCCCTCGTCGATAAACCGGCGAATGCCCGCATCCACATTGAAGCTGAAGGGCGCGGGTACCAGCTGGGCGACCTGGTCGGGCCGTTTCTCCGCGGCTGCAGCCATGCGTTCAGCCTCCTCCAGATTCATGGCCATCCGGGCCTCGCAGAGGACGTGTTTGCCGGCTTCGAGCGCGGCGATCGTTGCCTCCGCATGCAGGTAGGGCCAGGTGCCGATGCAGACCGCGTCCACCTCCGGATCCTCCACCACGGCACGCCAGTCCGGCGCGATCCGCGGAATACCGAAGGCATCGGCGACCTCCTGCGAGGAGGCCGCCGAGCGGTTGGCGACGACAGCGAGGTCGACGCCGTCGATCGCCTGAAAGCCGGGGATGTGCCGGCTGCGGGTATTGGCGCCGGCGCCGATGAAGCCGACGCGGATAGGAGCTGCTGCTGCCATGGCCCCAATAGAGCGAAGGCTGACCAAAAGCTCAAGAATCGCCCGAACCGGGGAGGACCCAGCGGCGTTCCCCGGCCAAGTAGATCCACGGGCGGTCACCCAACCAGACCCAGTCACCCTGCCGGGCCCGAAACAGCCAGGGCCAGGCATCCAGGTAGGTCCAGCTGTCCCAGCGCTCCATAAAGGCCCAAAGGCGGGAGTCGCCGGAGGCCCACAGGTAGGCGGCGCCGAGATCCGGCAGTTGGACCCAGGGGGCGTCGTCAGGCGACAGGGAATAGGGACCGATGAGGGAATCATCCACGGTGATGGTTGTCCTCCGGTCCCCGGTAAAGGTACGGGCCTCACCCAATCCACGGTCGGCCCAGGCCATAGCTGCCAGTGGATCGAGCGCATTGGCCGGGCTGGACCCGAGCCAGGCCTCGAGGGCGTCGGGCCACCCGTCTCCATCGCTATCGGACTCGAGGGAAGGTTCCGACGGATCCATCAGGTCCGTTCCGAGGCTGACCTCGGCCTCGTCCGGCATCGAGTCCCGGTCCCAGTCCCGTCGTCCGACGAAGGGATCGAGCGGATCCTCCGGATCGGTATTCATTGCAGCTTCATGCACATTGGCAAAGCCATCCTGATCATTATCCGCCGGCTCGTTGGGATCGAACTGATCGCGGGGATCTGTGCCATTCTGTTCCTCATCCATATTGATGATGCCATCACCGTCGTAATCGTACTCGCCGAACAGATCGGAAAAACCATCGAGCGGATCCGTCCCCTGCTGGACCTCCTCATAGTCGGTAAGGCCGTCGTTATCCCGGTCCACCGAGGCGACCACGATGCCCCATGAAGTCGACAGGCTTCGTATTTCCCGAAAGGACTCGGCCAGATCAATCACCGGCTGGGATTCCAGCACATGGACATATTCGGTATCCGGATCGAAAATCGTAACGAAAAGTCGCGTTTGCAGGCCCAGTCGCGAACTATAATTGGCTGCCCGGTGCCCCACCAGTAAGGTAAGTTCCCCTTTGCCGGTTGGACCGATGCTGGCAGCCGCGTACTGGTTACCCCAGGCATCCAGAAGACCAATTACCTCACGCCCGGTGCGCTCCGTAACAGACGATACATCAAAGGTAACCGTCCGTTTCCAGGCAACAGGCCAGGTATCTTCGGCAGCCAGCTTACGGCCGTTCGTGGCCGCATGAAGGCCGATCGGCATCGGCCAGATGGTGGGTATTCCCAGGATCTGTTTCAACTCGCCACCTGTCGTGATCGATACACCGGCCGCATGCTCGAAGGGATGAAAGATCCGCCTTTCCTCGCCCTGGCCGTGGACGGGAAGGGTGAGCATCGACCCAAGAACCAATCCGGCCGCGGCCAGCAACCCGAAACGCGGGTTGGGTTGTTTGCAGACGGGGCCAGGCATATCTGGAAGAGGCTCGGTACGCGCCCATTATTCCCCCACCTGCGTCGGAGCGGGTTTCCAGTGTGCTAAGGCAATGCTTGCGGCCGGGCAGGCTGTCGCCGCGGAACGCCGGACCCGCCACGTCCAAATTGGCAGAAGACTGATAAAAGGCGGGGAACGTGCAGGCGGTTGTGCCCGGTTCACTCTGGTCTAAAGCACCTCCAGCCCGTCCGGATCGGGCAGCTCGGGAAACGGTGCGGTCGGCAGCGTCTGATACCAGAACGCGGTGCTGCAGATATCGGGGGCTGGCCGGGCAGATAGCGGCCGCCGCTCCACCAGCCCAGTGCCTGGCTGGTGATCCGCAGATCCTCCTTGAAGCGGATGGGATCCAAGGCGTGCCAGCGATACATCGCGTGCCGGTGCTGGCACTTATAGCAGCTGTCCGGCTTGATCACCTGATGCATGCCCAGGCCATTGAAAGGAAGCTGTGTATGCTTCCCTGATGACGCGCACCCGGCCCCGAGCCAAGGAATCTCACGCATAATCCCGGGCTTTCCAAAGCCGGGGCCAGGCGGCACACTCCCCTCCCGATGACCCTCGAGGAACTCAGGAAACAAATTGATGCGATCGACAGTGAAATCGTCGAGCGGCTCAATGCCCGTGTCCGGCTGGCCAGCGAGATCGGCCGGCTGAAAAAGGAGCGCGGCGAGGAAATCTATGTGCCCAGCCGCGAGCAGCAGGTTTTCGAAAAGATTGCCGCGCTCAATGGCGGGCCGCTGGAGGAGTCCGCGCTGCGGTTCATCTACCGCGAGATCATCTCCGCCTCCATCCGCCTCGAGGAGGAGATCGTCATCGCCTACCTCGGCCCGGAGGGCACCTTCACCCAGCAGGCGGCGGTCAAGAATTTCGGCTCCAGCCAGAAGTATCGGGCGCTCAACACCATCCCGGATGTCATCACCGAGGTGGAGCGCGGCGAGGCCAACTACGGCGTCTTTCCCATCGAGAACAGTACCGGCGGCGCGGTCAACCATTCGCAGGAGCGCCTCGTCGAGAGCGATCTGAAGATTATCGCGCAGGTCTTCCTCAAGGTGGAGCACTGCCTGATCTCCAATCATCCGCTGGAGGCCATCGAGGTCGTCTACAGCAAGGATCAGGCGCTCAATCAGTGCCGGGACTGGCTGCGCCGCCACCTGCCCCGCGCCAAACAGGTCGAGGTCGATTCCACCAGCAAGGGGGTGGTCATCGCCAAGGAAACCGAAGGCGCCGCCGCCATTGCGGGCATCCTGGCCTCCGAACAGCACCGCGTGCCGGTCGTCGCCGAAAACATCCAGGACGCCAACGACAACAGCACGCGCTTCCTGGTCATCGGCCGTGCCGTCAGCCCGCCCACCGGCAACGGCCGCGACCGCACAAGCATCGTGTTCACCATCCGCGACGAGGTCGCCGCCCTCCAAAAGGCGCTCGAGCCCTTCAGCTCACGCGGCATCAACCTCTGCAAGATCGAGTCCCGGCCCAGCCGACGCAAAGCCTGGGACTACTACTTTTTTGTCGACCTGATCGGTCACTACGACGATCCCGACGTGAAGGCCGCCATGGCCGAACTCGAACAACGCTGCCCCTTCGTCAAATGGCTCGGCAGCTACCCGAACGCCACGGCCTAAGGAATGGCCCGAGGCCTTTCGAAAGAAGGAACCACTCATGGCCACTGATGGGCCACTGATGGAAACCACCTTTGACGCCTTTTCACTACCATCAAGCAGCAAATAGGGATCAAGCTGGACCCGTCGATCCTGCTCTGGCAAGGAATTCAGGGTCTTGCGACGTTCTACCACTGCGCAGACACAGGTGTCCCTCGCGGGCAGCATCCACCAGAAAGCAGAACAGTATGAGTGACGATCAGACCTTTGACGTGATTGTGGTCGGTGCAGGTGCCGGCGGGATCAGCGCGGCACTAACCGCCGCACGAGGCGGTGCAAAAACGCTCCTGCTCGAAGCCGGCGACGAGGTCGGCGGTACCGGGGTTCACGCCCGTGTCGGATGCTGCTGCTCGTGGTTCGATAAATCGGGGCGATACATCAACGATGGCGTTCACCGCGAGTTCTTCCCGCAATGCTACGAACCGGGTGCCACTGATCGAATCGCAACCTACGACGAGGACGAACTGCTCAAGACCTACCGGTCTTTGCTTGCTGGGGAAGCGAACATTTTGCTGCGAACGCATACGCGGGTCACGGCCGTTCGGACAAACAGTAGGCGGATTGAATCGATCGAAGCCGAGGGCGCCGAGATCGGTACCTTCCGAGCTGAGACCTACATCGATTCGACCGCCAACGGAAACCTGGCCGCCATGGCGGGCGCGGCATTTGAAAAGGGCCGCACCGGTGATGGTGCCATGCAGCCGGCTTCGCTGATGTTTTCGGTCTCCGGTATCGACCTGAGCAAGTGTCACGTTGAGCTGCCCCACGGCACCATCACCACTTGGACCGAAGCGAAGGCCGTCTGCAGCGAACTCACCACCATCTATCACGAACTGCAACGCACCGGCGGCACCAACAACCCCAAGGAGTCGGTGCTGCTGACACCCTACCCCAACGATCCGACACGGGCGCTCTTCAACCAGACCCGCGTCACCGGGGTGGACCCAACCGATCCCGGCAGCGTGGAACGCGCTCGCGCCGAGGGCGAGCAGCAGGTGCGCGAGTTCTTCGAGGCGATCCAGGCGCAGCATCCTGCCTTTGCCGACGCGCAGATCGATAAGATTTCCGCCCAGCTCGGGGTTCGCGAAGGCCGGCGGATCATCGGCGATTATATGCTGACCGAACAGGACTGCCTCGGCGAAGCGCGCTACGACGACATGGTCGCGGCCGGGGCTTATGCCATGGACATCCACAACCCCGACGGCAAAGGCACGCGCCTCGTCGGCATTCCCGGCAGCGGGTATTACCACATCCCCTATCGATGTCTCATCGCCCGCGATTTCGATAATCTGCTGCTCGGCTCGCGTTGCATCAGTGGCACGCATGAGGCCCATTCATCGTACCGGGTGATCTCCAGCATCACCTCTATTGGCATGGCCGCCGGAGCTGCGGCTTGCCTCACGAGCACGCGCGACCGCTCCGACGTTCGGCAGACCCCGGCCACGGAGATCCGGGCTCTGCTCGCCGCACAGGGTCAGTTCGTGGAGGAACCCACCGATGGCGCATGATGCGCTCATTCCGATTGATCCCGCTTATTCCGCCCGGCGTATAAGCGCTGCTCCCGCTCCGGAATGGAGTACGGCTGGTTAGAGAACCGGGGGATGTAAGGGTGGATTCCGAAAATCCGCCTGACCGCACCCTTGGCATCTTTGGAGGCCACCTACCCGGAAGCCACAGCGTAAGGGTAATTTACCCGAGGCTTTCAATAAGGACGAACCACTCATGGCCACTGTTGGAAACCACCTTTGCGGAGAACGTAGAATACCCTCATTCGGATTGTCCGCGTTGTAGACTGTGGTTCGGTTGGGATTTGACCTTATCGGGATCGACATCGCTATCGAAATCGACGGGGAACTAGCAGGCGGATCGGCCAGCCGTCGTTCCGCTCCGCAAAACTTTCTCCTACGCCAAGGCTACGGCGGACATGATGGCGGGCAGGCTGACACACCGAACCCATGGAGATCAGTTTTTTTCACAAAAAGAGAGAAACGATGCCATCCCCAGGACCGTCGTTTCCACGCCTTAAGTTAAAGCCATCCACGATTGCCCCCTTTTGCCAAACCTAGCACCTGTTTGGTGATCCGCGGCAGGCGTTTATGTCTCCGATCCCATCAGTGATGTCACCCTCATCCCTCCGGCACGATCGGCGAGGATCTCAGCAGATTGATCGATGTGGATCGTTCCAGAGTCGGACAACGCATGTCCCGCCCCCACAAGCATGCCGACGACAGGCTCCGGCAGACGGACAACGGCTCGGACGCCGACCGGCAGACCGATGCGGATCCGGAAGCGCTGCGGCGATTGTTGCCAGCTCACGCCAATCAGACCGCCTTCAACCTGCTTGTAACCCCGCGCCCACTCAATGGTTTCATCGATCACCGGCTCGATGCGCACTTCATCTGCCCCATCGCCGGGGAGGATGCCGGTCAGGCATTCGTACAGCGCCTTGCCCACGTACGGCGTTGTCGGGTGAACGACCGCCCGCGAGTCGAGTTCGAGTGATTCCCAAAGGACGTTCTCCCGCAGCACGTTCGGGCCGAACGCGTCACGGGCGTCCCGGTAGACCACAGAGTCCCGAAGCTGACGGGCGACCTTGAAACGTGGGCACAGGCCCATGACGCTGCTGCTGCGTGCGGGATTGAGCATGCGGGTGTTGTCGCGCAGCGGGATTTCGAAGCTCCGCCAGTCGCGCAGGACTTCCCAGAGACGGTGCTCCTGTTCATCGGTCAATGCGCCGGACCACAGCATCCAATACTGTGTCGTCTCGCTTATCATAACGGTGCACCCGCCGAAAACGTTGGCCTCCTTCACTTCGAAGGGAACGAGCTTGCCCGTGTCGTCGCGAACAAACATATCGGGCACGAACCGGTTGACCCTGAAATCGGGGCTGGCGATGCGGGGCCCGGCCACGGCTTGCAGGCCTTGACGCAGCCGTTCGGCCAGTTCCGCGAACAGCGGTTCATGGGGTACTGCCTGGGCCAGTTCAGCGAACAGGCGGTGATAGAAGGCGTTCGTCCCGGCATTGCACATGCCCGGCTGGTTGGATCCCCGAGCGCCGACCACCATCTTGGACCAGTCGGTCCAATTCGAAAGGGTGTCGATGTCCTCGATCTCGATCAACCCCTCTTCGCCAAGATGGGCGTTAACATCGTGTGCCATACCCCGTGCGGCCTCGAGATAGCGATCGGGCAGCCGCTCGTGCGCCTCGCGGGCCCAGGCGAGCATGTCGATGAACAGCATGCACGGCGCAAGGGGCCAGAGAAAGGTCTCCTCCCGGCCCGCACTGCCGCCGGCCCGCGGTGCGAGCGTATGGGGCCACCCGCGAATTCCCGCTGGCCCCTTATCCACGAACAGGTCGAAGGTTGCTTCGGATAGTGCCCGTCCTACCTCCCCGAAGAACAACCGCCCAACCTCGCTGGCCTGGAGGCAATCACCCGCGGTCACCACCCGCTCGTGCGTGCCGCCGCTGGCGAACACGTCGTGGCTGGTTACGCGGATCGTCTGCTTTGTCGCCTCGACGATACGGTTGAGCAGGGGATCGGAACAGGTCACGTCCGCCGCGACCTGCGACGGATGCAAGGCGCTCAGTTCCGTGGCACCGGCGGCATGCACTTCGATGCGCTGGCCATCATTCAGCCCTCGGGCGACAAGACAAACGTATCGGAAATTATTGTACAAGATGCTGTCGAAGCGGATCCGCTCGCCGTCGCCCTCAATCGTGAATCCACCATAGCCACACATGGGCCGGCAGACGCGCCGACGGGTCTCGTCCGGCCCACCCGACTCGATATCGAGCCATTCCAGCAGACAGACTTCAAGCCGGGCACCCCGCGGAATCGTGGCTTCGGCATAACCCATACCCGCGATCATCTCACCCAGGTCGTACGTCGCGTAAGCGTCGCCGTCGGCGTGGCCGTGCAGGACCAACGGCCCGCCTTGACACGGGTGTAGCAGGCCCGATGGGTTTTCAACCAGACCTCCGCCGCTGATCGCGTCGCAGACGTGGCGGTGTTGCGTACGATCCAGGTCATCGATCGACATCAGGCGATCCTCGGTCAAGGCCGCCTGCTTGCCGTCCATGCGCCCACCAAACCAATCCAGTGTCTTGGCGGGAATGGGTTGATCGTGATACGCATCGGGCAAACGCAACCACCCTGCGTCACTTAGCCGGACTGGCCCACGGTCGATCGGAACCGGCAGCGGTACCGGGCGCGGTCGAAATTCACCGGGCGCCTCACCGACGTGATCCGAGTTCACTG
Organism: Opitutales bacterium; assembly: GCA_051117635.1. Taxonomy (GTDB): domain Bacteria; phylum Verrucomicrobiota; class Verrucomicrobiia; order Opitutales; family JABSRG01; genus JBNPEH01. The sequence goes on from JBNPEH010000006.1 coordinate 58,245, forward strand.
CGGACCATCCCGCATCGTCGAACCCGAGGTCCATCCAGCCGACGGAGTAACGGCCGGCGTAGAAATACTCGCTGCGCTGACCGCGCGCCCAGACGCTGTCGGCATTGAATGCGTCATCCACCGGCAATATCCGCCAGCGCTCATCCAAACCAAGGGGCGGTTCACCCTCGTCGATGTCGAGGCTCAGCCCGACCCCGGGCACCGGGAACGGGAACTCATGCTGCAAGACCTTCGGCGTCAGGTCGGGAAAGAATGCCACCTCTACCGCCACGACGTTCGCCCCCGGTCGCAACATCGACCGGATGTCCACGTCATCCACAAAAAGGTACCGTTGCGTGCCCCGGCAAGGCCCCACCATCACCAGGACGCTATTGACATACAGACGATAGGTCGCGCTGGCGGTAAGGGCGACCCGTGCCTCGGCCGGAACCTCCGTCAGGTTAATCTTCCGTCGCAAGAGGTGTCGCGTGCCCGCCTCGCCCTCAGGGCGGGGAAGTTCGAGCCAAGGAACCTTTGAGCGTACGTCGTCTTGTTTTGTATCAGGACTCATGGTGATTCAATCCTCTTTGTGTTTTCTCAATACGCTTGTTGCCGATAATACTTTTGTTGGCAACAGCTGGTCCGGGGGCACCGGACCCGAACGGATCAAAGGTAACCGGCCTTAGACACCTACGCCTTATCCGGTTAATCCTGAAAGCGTTTGATGCATGGACTGACCGATCGGGCCATTTAGAAGGTAAACATGTCTTTTATCCTTCGGCCCTGATGCGGGGCAGCCGCCCCTCGGTTTTCAACCTGAGACAAGGTTGATCACCTACGTTTGACCCCATTGGGAGTTGCGAGGGTTTCGAAAGGGACAGGCCACTGATGGGAGCGGTCCAACAAGCTCAGGACCTCAGACGACGGCGAACGTTGAACGTCGAACGTCGAACGCAGAACGCCGAACCATTTAACCCTCTAACGCCCTAACTCCCTAACCCTTTAACTTTCTTCCGTTTCCGGCGCGGTCGGATCCTCGCCGGGCAGGCCCATATCCTGATCGGACAGCTCCTGTTGGCCGGCCTGCTGGTCGTGCAGGAGGGAGTCGAGCCGCTGGCCGGAAAGGACATCGCTGGCGGGGAGGTCGTCGAGCGAGGTGACGCCGCAGAACTCGAGGAAGCCCTGGGTGGTTCCGTACTGGAGGGGGCGCCCGGGCAGATCGGCGCGACCGGTGACGTGGACCAGCTCCATTTCGATCAGACGGTTGATGGCGGAGTCGATGGAGACGCCGCGGATGGACTCCATCTCGGCGCGGGTCACCGGCTGGCGATAGGCCACGATGGCCAGTGTTTCGAGCGCGGCCTGGCTCAGTTTCTGCGGCCTGGGCTCGTCGCGAAGCATGCGCACCCAGTCGGCGAAGGCGGGCGCGGTGGCCAGCCGGTAGCCGCCGGCGGTTTCGACCAGGCGAAACACCGGGTCCTCGGCCAGGAATTCGGCGGACAGGGCGTCCATGGCCTCACGCACCTGCGCTGCGGTGACGAGCCGCGGCACCCTGGGCGCGGGGGAATCGGACGGCGTCTCCGCGTCCGGGGCGTCGTCCTGCGCGCTGTCATCCTCAGCGGTGGCCGCCTCGGCGGCATCCTGGCTGGCCCCGGCCTCCAGCTCGTCGTGGTAGCGGGTCACCACCTTCTGGACGGCCTGAACATCAAGCGGCTCGGACGTGGAAAGCAGCAGGGCTTTGAGGATGTTTTTCAGGTCGAAATCCATGAACGGACGCGAAACGGAAAGGCTTGCGGATAAAGATTGGTCACTCTCAAAACCTCGGTTTCTATGGTGTGACCGGGTTGCGCGCCAACCCAAACCTCAGCCTGATTTTATCCCCCCCCATCCAATCCATGGCCGCTGAATCCTCCAATCGCCCCTACTCCTCCACGGTCGTCGACGGGACCGACCGCGCCGCCGCCCGCGCCATGCTGCGTGCCACCGGCTTCGAGGACAACGACTTCACCAAGCCGCAGGTTGCGGTCGCCTCCACCTGGAGCGACCTGACGCCCTGCAACATGCATATCGACGAGCTGGCGCGCCATGCCGCCGCCGGCATCAATGGCGCCGGCGGCAAGGCGGTGACCTTCAACACCATCACGGTCAGCGACGGAATCTCCATGGGGACGAAGGGCATGCGCTACAGCCTGGTCTCCCGCGACGTGATCGCGGACAGCATCGAAACCGCGGTCTGCGCCGAGGGCTTCGACGGCGTGGTCGCGCTGGGCGGTTGCGACAAGAACATGCCGGGGGCGCTGATCGCGCTGGCGCGGATGGACCGGCCTGCGGTCTTTGTCTATGGCGGGTCCATCCTGCCCGGGTTCCTGCCCCAGGATAAAAAGGAGGAGAAGCCGCTCGACATCGTCAGCGTGTTCGAGGCGATCGGGAAACACGCCAAGGGCCAGATCAATGACGAGGAGCTCAAAACCATCGAAGAGCACTGCATCCCCGGGCCGGGCAGCTGCGGCGGCATGTATACCGCCAACACCATGGCCAGTGCGATTGAGGCCCTGGGCATGAGCCTGCCCGGCAGCAGCGCTCAGCTGGCGGTCGGCGAGGCCAAGAAACGGGATTGCGCGGCCGCCGGCGCCGCCGTCCTCAAGCTGCTCGATCTGGGGATCCGGCCCCGCGACATCATGACGCGCCAGGCCTTCGAAAATGCCATCCTCACCTGTATTGCGCTCGGCGGTTCGACCAACCTGGTGCTCCACCTCCTGGCCATCGCGCACAGCGCCGATGTGCCCCTCACTATCGACGCCTTTGCCGAGCTGGGCGAAAAAGTGCCCGTTCTCTGCGACGTGAAGCCCTTCGGCAAATACAACATGAGCCACATGATCCGGATCGGCGGTATCCGCCCGCTGATGAAGGATCTGCTCGACCGTGGGCTGCTGCACGGCGACTGCCTGACCTGCACGGGGCGCACGTTGAAGGAAGACCTGGCCGACGCCGGGCCGTATCCGGCTTTTCCCGACAAGCAGGACATTGTCCGGCCCTGGGACGATCCGATTAAAGACTCTTCCCACCTGCGCATCCTGCGGGGCAACCTCGCTCCCGACGGCGCGGTCGGCAAGATCACCGGTAAGGAGGGGCTCTATTTCAAGGGCACGGCCAAGGTCTATGAAAGCGAGGAAGATGCTTTGCAGGGCATCCTGCGCGGCGACGTCGTGGCCGGGGACGTGGTGGTCATCCGCAACGAGGGGCCGGTCGGCGGCCCGGGCATGCGGGAAATGCTCTCCCCCACCAGTGCCGTGGCTGGTCGCGGCCTGATCAAGGAGGTGGCCCTCATCACCGACGGGCGATTCTCCGGGGGCAGCCACGGGTTCGATGTCGGTCACATCACGCCGGAAGCGGCTAAGGGCGGTCCCATCGGCATCGTCCGGAATGGCGATCCCATCGAAATCGACGCGGTGAAGAACACCATCTCGCTGCTGATCCCGGACGAGGAATACCAGGAGCGGATGGCCGCCTATGTCCCGAGCGGGCCGGGGGAAACGCGCGGTGTCCTGGGCAAGTATGCCAGACTGGTGGCCAGCGCCAGCGAGGGTGCGGTCACCGACAAGAACCTCTGACCCGCCGGTCGCTTCCCGATTGAACCGTTGCCAACCCGGCCCGGTCGCCTTTCCCTGTATGCTTTATGACTTGGCAACGCTACACCCGGTACGCCCGCTTTTTTCCCGATCTCAGCTTCGCCATCGACGCCAGTCGCATGCGCTTCGACGACCAGACCATCGAAGCCATGGAGGAGCCGATTCACCAGGCCTTCAAGGCGATGGAAGCCCTCGAGGGCGGCGCCATCGCCAACCCCGACGAGCAACGCATGGTGGGCCATTACTGGCTGCGTAATCCGGACCTGGCTCCCGAGGCCAAGCTCTCCCAGGCCATCGAAGACACGGTGGACCGGATCGCCGGCTTCGCGGCCGCCATCCACGGCAACAAAATCACCGGGGCACACGGGCCGTTCAAACACCTGTTGCTGATCGGTATCGGAGGCTCGGCGCTCGGTCCGCAGTTTGTCAGCGACGCGCTCGGGCAGCCCGGTGGTGACAAGCTGAGCCTGCACTTTTTCGACAATACCGATCCGGACGGCCTGCAGCGAACCCTGGCGGAGCTGGACGGCCAACTGGGACGTACGCTCTGCGTCGTCGTCTCGAAATCCGGCAGCACACCCGAAACGCGGAACGGCATGCTGGAGGCTCAGGCCGCCTACCGGAAGGTGGACCTCGATTTTGGCCGTCATGCCGTGGCCATTACGGGTGAAGGCAGCAAGCTGGATCAGGTCGCCGATGCCGGAGACTGGCTGGAGCGTTTCCCCATGTGGGACTGGGTGGGTGGTCGTACCAGTGAAACCGGGCCCGTCGGGCTCGTGCCGGCCGCGCTTCAGGGCGTGGACATCCGCGCGCTCCTGGCCGGCGCCAGGAAGATGGACGACCTGACCCGCACCCGGTCGATTTTGGACAACCCGGCCGCGTTGCTGGCGGTGATGTGGTTTCACGCCACCCGCGGCAAGGGCGAACGGGACATGGTGGTGCTGCCCTACAAGGACCGCCTGATGCTCTTTTCCAAGTACCTCCAGCAACTGGTGATGGAGTCGCTTGGCAAGGAGAAGGACCTGAACGGCAAAGTGGTCAACCAGGGGATCGCGGTGTACGGCAACAAGGGCTCCACCGACCAGCACGCCTACGTCCAGCAGCTCCGGGAGGGTATCAACAATTTCTTCGTCACCTTTATCGAAGTCCTGGAGGACGGGGTGTCGGACCCGTTCGAAGTCGAGGACGGCATCACCAGCGGCGATTACCTGCACGGGTTCTACCTGGGAACGCGTGACGCCTTGAGCGAAAAGAACCGCGAATCGCTGACCCTCACCATTCGGTCGGTGACCCCCGAATCGGTCGGTATGCTCATTGCCCTGTTCGAGCGCGCCGTCGGGCTTTACGCCTCGCTCATCCATATCAATGCCTATCACCAGCCGGGTGTTGAAGCGGGGAAAAAGGCGGCTGCGGCCATTCTCGAGCTACAGGCCAGGATCCAGCAGACCCTCGCGGACCAGGCTGACCGGTCTTTCACGGCGGAGGCTCTGGCGGACGAGCTTGGCCTGAAGCCCGCCGAGGCCGAGCGGGTTTTCAAAATCCTCGACCGGCTGGCCGCCAATCCTCATAAAGCAGTTCAGTGTTTGGATGGCGACGGCCCCGCCACCTGGACCTATCAAGCCCGGTCCAGCTAGCGGGTCTGCCTGGTTCCGCTTCCCTTTCCTTCCTGTGTGTTCCCGATTACCCCCAGCCCCCGACCTATGCAACCCCTGTCCCTAACCCTACGCGTCATCGCTCTGATTGGCGCCTCACTCGCCGGCGTCGCCTGGTTCCTCACCAACGGCAAACTGGATGACATCCAACAACAGCTCCGATCCGCCCGAGCCTCCGCCTCATCTTTCCAGAGTCAACTGGCCGAAGCCCAACAGCGGATCGAAGAACAGGAAGTGTCCATCAAGGAACTTCAGGGTGATCTCGCCGATGCTAAACGCCGCACGACCCGGGCTCAGACCGATTTCAACGAGGCACGCCAGGAACTGGCGCAGGTCCGGAATCAATTGCAGGACGTCCGCCAAAAACGGGACACCCTTCAACAGGACAATGAAAACCTGCGGCAGGAAATCCTTAATGCCACCACCGGCCCCACGACCGCGAAAGGTTTGGCCAGCGAGGATCGCAAGGCCTACGAGAACCAGATCTCGGAATTGAAAAGGCAGATTTCAGACCTGTCCGAAGAATTGGCCGATGCTCAGGCTGCTCTGGTCGACGCCCGCGATACGGTTCCCGCCTCATCCGGCACAACCGTTTCTGCCGGTACCGCTTCCCGTTCGTCTGGAGGTGACCCTTCCGGGGGTAGTCTTGGCGCTTCCGGCACGATTCAAGCCACGATCGCCAGTCTGGACCGAAAGCTGGGCCTGCTGGTGGTCGATGTCGGCTCGAACAACGGTCTGACCTCCTCCGGCGAATACACTCTGGAACAAAGTGGCTATACCGTCGGTCGCGCACGCGTACAGACTTTGCAGTCCTCGATGGCGGTCCTCGCCCTGCTGCCGGACATCGGAACGCCCGATGCCCTGCGCAAGGGTGACCGCGTTTTGCTTGCCCTCTAAACCGGATTTCACCGCTTCCTCATGACCAAAAAACTCATCCTTGGCCTCCTTCTTGCCGCCTCCCTGCTTCTGACCGGTTGTTTTACTGCCGATCAGGATGATTCGCAGATTCCCTGGGGCCGCCCCGCCGATTTTGAAAATCAGCAGCCCGGCCTGGGTATTTGATGAATCAGGCCGATGCGGCGGATGCGGTCGACGAGACTGCGGAGCCTTCCCCCGGTGTCCTGTATGTGATCGGCACACCCATCGGCAACCGCGGGGATCTCTCCCCCCGGGCGGCGGGCATTCTGCGGCGTCTGGATCTCCTCGCCTGCGAGGACACACGCATCACCCGGCGGTTGTTCCCGGCAGATCCGGGCGCCCTGCCGGACACCCTCGCCTATCGGGACGATAACGAACAGCGCCAGGTAGCCGCCCTGATCCATGCCCTCGAGGCGGGCAAGCGGGTCGGTCTGGTTTCGGACGCCGGCATGCCCGGGATCAGCGACCCGGGCTTCCGTATCGTGCGAGCCTGCCGGGCCAAAGGCATCAACGTGGTGCCGGTCCCCGGTCCCAATGCCGCCATCGCCGCCCTGTCCGCCTCCGGTCTGCCCAGTGACCGTTTTCTGTTTGTCGGTTTTCTGCCGGCCAGAAAGGCGGCGCGGCGACGGTTTTTCGATGAGCAGCGCGCAGCGCCTCACACCCTGGTCCTCTACGAATCCTGCCACCGGATCCTGAAAGCCCTGGATGATCTGGAGGCAACCGTCGGCGGTGAACGTATCGTCTGTGTCGCCCGCGAAGTAACCAAGCGTTTTGAAACGATCCTGACCGGTCCCCTCGCGCGTGTCCGGCCGGAGGTGGAGCACCGGGCGGTCAAAGGTGAGTTCGTTCTTCTGATTGCGCCCGAGGACTATCGGCTGGAACCCGACGTCGCCCATGGCTGAGGCTTCCTCCATGCGGCGGGTCGCTGTTGTCGATGTAGGCAGCAATTCCATCAAACTGCTGGTGGCCGAGGGGCCGCCCCTGCATCCGGTTCACGAGAACACGCTAGAGGTCCGCATCGGGGGTGGTTTGACCGGCGGTGCGTATGGCCTCAGCCCGGAGGCCATTCGTACCGGGACGGAAGCCATCCGGACGCTGGTGGACGAGGCCGCCGCTTTCACGCCCGATCGCCTCCGGGTTGTCGCGACCAGCGCGGTCCGCGAGGCCGGGAATGGCAGGGACCTCCAAGCCGCCTGCCGCGAGGCGACCGGATTTACCCTCGAGGTGTTGTCGGGCGAAGAGGAAGCCCTGGGTATTGCGCGCGGCGTCGCCGGCGACCCGAGTTGCGCCACCCTGCCCGCCTTCGAAGTCGTGGACCTGGGGGGCGGCAGCCTGGAAGTGATCCGGTTTCGTCGGGGCCGCCTGGATCTGATCCGGAGTTTTCCCGTCGGTGCGGTCCGGTTATTGGAACGGTATGTGCCGGACCCCGATCAACCGGTCACGCCGAAGGCCGTCCGGGGCATCCAGGCTTGTATCCAGGAAACCCTGACAGCATTGCCTGCCCCGGACCCGGAGGAAAGCTGGCAGGCGGTCGGAACCGGTGGCGCGTTTACGGTCAGCCGGGCGATTTTCGCCCAACGCGCCGGGCTGGCCCTGGAAAAACAGTCGCATTTCCTGTCTCTCCCCGATCTGGACGCCCTGTGCCGGGAACTGTGCGCCCTGCCAATGGAGGCAAGGATGCGCATACCGGGTTTACCCGCAGCCCGGGCCGACATCCTGCCGGTGGCGCTGGTGGCGCTGGTGGCCTACGGGCAGGCGCGAAAGGTGGAGGGGTACCACCACTCTCTGTGCAACCTGCGCTATGGACTGGCCACGGCGCTGGTGGAGGACCCTCCCACCGAGCGGGGCGCCGAGGTGTAGAAACCGGTAAAGTCCCGGGCCGGCAGTTCCCGGCTGCCGGATGGCCGCTCCACGGAAACGGCGACCGGGAAGTCGCTGTTGTTCGCTACGAAGGATCCGATAGCCTGGTCCTTCAGGACAAAATTAGCACGATCCCGCCAGCCACTGTTGTTGTAGATGTAGCTGCCCAACAGTTCGGTCCGGGCTGTTCCCCGGCTGGCGATGGAGGTCCGGCCGCCTTCGGTTTTCAGGCCCATGACCCAGAGGTCCGCGCCATGGTTGTCGAAATTGAAGGTCTTGCCCGCCTCCGGGTTGACCTGCCACATCCAGGCCCGCTGGCCGGGGGTGAGCCGCCACTCGATCATCGAGACATCTTCGGCGAACAGGTCCCCGGGCCGGATCGCCGTGTAGCTGCCGACAATCAGCGACCGGAGGACGACCCCGCGCTTCGTGTCGTGCAGGAACACAGGTCCGGCATGTCTGCCATACTGGCCCATCCGCTCAAAGACGACGACGGGCGCCTCACCATCGACCACGTGGAAGACCGGCCGCTCGCCCAGGACTTCCCCCGCGTCAATCCGGCCGCCGAAACCGATGATCCGCCGGACATTCCCCCGGACCCGGACCGGGTTGCGGAAGTGCAGCATGTCCTTGGGTTGGAAGTAGACCGTGTGCGCGCCCGAATCAATGGCACGTTGGAAGGCAACGCTGCTGTCCACGTTGGCGCCCACTTCGCCGAAGTCGCCGACATACACCCACCCCTCCGGCGCTCCCCAGGGCACCTCGGGCGTCTCCTCGATCGGCAGGTGCAGTGAGCCCTGCACGTCACCGTTCCCTTCGAGGCTGGTCCAGGGGCCCGAGGCGAAGGCCTCAACCACCGGGCCGGGTACCGCCTGCTCATTCCCGCCGTTTCGGACCTGCGCGGCGGTGCCGTAGCCTTCCGCCAGGATGTCCCTCAGGTACAGCCGGGTCCGGCGCGCATCGATGGCGAGCGGGGCGTCCCCGTAAAAGCGGCCGGACACGATGGTGATGGCGCTGCGCTCCGTATCCAGAACCGGTACGCCCCGCCGCTGCTGGCTGAGCAGACGGTGGAAATGCAGGGCCTGCTTCCGGTTGTAGATGCCCGCCTTGCGCTGGTTCCGCAGCGTCAGATCCTTGAAAGTCAGGCTGTACTGGTTGATTTGACTGTAAATGCCGTAGTCGAAGCCTTCGACCGTCACCTGGTCAATGAGCCCCGGGCCCGGCCAGGGAATCGTCAGGCCGAGCCCGAAGGCGCCCCGGCGGGCCGGATCGCTGCTCCGGATCGTGACATCAAACACCCGCCCTGCGTTGCTGGTGTGAAAGATCAGACCGGCCGCACCGGGGTTGCCCGTCCCGACGTCGATCGTCAGGTGATACAGCTCCTGCCTGAAGATGACCGCGCTCGAGACGTTGCCGAAACGCTCGCGATCCCAGGCTCCCCAGGTCGCGAGCACCGGACGCGGCCTGTCCGGATCCTGAAACCCCGCCGCCCGGTCTTTCAGCCGAATCACGGTATCCGCCCGGCTGTGTCCCTGGACCCAGACGCGGCGCTGCCCGAAATTGATCGGCTCGGAGACCAGATACGTGCCCGGCGGAAGGTACACGAGCTTGTAGCGCTCCCCGCCCCCGATGGCCGCCTGGAGTGCCGCCGTATCATCGGTCCGGCCGTCACCGACCGCCCCCAGGTCCTTGACGTTGACTACCTTGAGACCCGCCGGCAGCGGAAAACGCTGTTCGGCCCACGAGCATGGCGCAAGCGCCCATCCGACAACCAGAACCATCAGGCCGAAAAACAACCAACGGGGATAATGCATCCCGGCAGGCTATGGCCAAGTCGCCGGAACCGGGTAGTCCCCGACGATTGAACCCGTTCGGGAAACGGGCCGGAGGTCAACCCTGTCCGACGGCTCGGCACCAGGCGGCCAGATCCGCCGGTTCGGGGGCCTCCAGCTCCAGGGGCGCCCCGGTCACCGGATGGCGCAGCGCGAGTCGGTGCGCATGGAGGAGGATACGCGGAGCGGCGGGTCGCCCGGGCCGTCCCGGTTTGTATCCATAGATGGTATCCCCGATCAGCGGATGGCCGAGGTGACTGCAGTGGACGCGTATCTGGTGCGTGCGCCCGGTCAGGATCCGACAGGCCAGCCGTGCGGCATCGGCCCCGGGATAGACGGTTTCCACCCGGTATTCGGTGATGGCGGGCTTACCTGTATTCACCACGGCCATACGGGTACGGGCGGTGGGATGCCGGGCGATGGGAGCCTCGATCCGGCCCTCGGGTCGGGCCGGAATACCCGTTACCATGGCCAGATAGCGCTTATGCAGGCTTCGCGCGGAAAACTGCTCGACCAGCCCGTGATAGGCCGCATCCGTCTTGGCGACGACGATGACCCCGCTGGTCTCCCTGTCCAGGCGGTGGACGATACCGGGCCGTTCGGGCCCGCCGGGGGCTTGCAGCGCGTGGCCACAATGGTGCAGGAGGGCGTGAACCAGGGTGTCGGGGCCGGTGCCGCTACCCGGGTGGGTGACCATGCCGGCCGGTTTGTCGACGGCGATCAGGTACTGGTCCTCGAAGAGGACGGCGAGGGGAATCGCCGCGGGGGTCAGGTCGAGTTCGGGTGCAGGCAGCCAGCGTCCGGAAAGCACGTCTCCCGGCTCCACCCTGGCTTTGCGGACCAGCGGCACGTCCTCCCGGAAAACCAGCCCGGCATCGAAAACCTTCTGGATACGAGAGCGACTGAGATCCCCGAAAGCGGCCGCCAGGATTTTGTCGGCCCGCCCGGCCATTCCCGGCGGAACCGTGTATTCAAAATCCTCGGACATCCGGGATGACCCTCAGTCGCTCAACCCGGCCTCGATCCTGTCCAGTTCGTCGAGGAAGGGCTGTTTGTGGGCCTCATCCATCAGGGCGACTGTCCAGCCGTTGCGGACGAGTTGGACCAGCTCCCTTCGTGAAAAACCCTGATCATTGGCGATGGCCAGGAAGTCGTCGCTCAGGCGGTTGCCGAACGAGAAGGGATCGTCGGTGTTGATGGTACACCGCACGCCGGCATCGACCAGTTGGCGGAGGCTGTGGTCGGGCATGCGATCGTAGACATTCAGTTTTACGTTGCTGATCGGGCAGACATCCAGGGTGACCTCGCGATCCAGCAGCAACCGGACGACCTCGGGATCCTCCACCGCACGGACGCCGTGCTCCACCCGGCGCACGTCGAGCTTTTCGATGACCTCGCGCACGTTGCCGGCGGGACCGAACTCGCCGGCATGCGCCTTGTTGACCTTTCCCGCTTCGCGGTTGGCCCGGAAAATATCGATCGTCCAGTCCATGAGCGGATAAGGCTCGGGACCGTGCAGGTCCACCCCGGCCAGGTGCTCCCAGTTGGGTGTGTCATTCAGGACGGCCATCATTTCGGGCGAATCGTCGAAGCGCAGCATGCCGGTGTAGACGCGGACCGTCATGCCTGCCGGTGCGGCGGCGAGGATTCCCTCCACGATGTCGTTGCCCGCAATGTCGAGCCAGTTGCAGATCCCGGAGTGGAAGCTGGTTTCGACGTAACGGCAGCCTTCGTCGGCGCACCGCCGGAGGATGATTTTGGCCGCCTCGTGGTACTGGTCGGCACTGGTGAAGACCTGGGTGGCATGTTCGAGCAGATAGGTCTCAAAGGTCTTGAAATCGGGATACTTGTAGTCCGGCGGCCAGCCGATCGGCTCCCAGTCCTCAGGGAAGGCAACCGGGTTGTGCCGTTGCAGCATTTCGACCGGCAGGGCTCCTTCGATGTGAAGGTGCGTCTCGGTCTTGGGCAGGCTGCGGATAAACGCCCGCAGGTCGTCGGAGGGTGCGGCCATGGTTCGATTACTTGCTGCTCTTTTTGGCCAAGCTCGCTTTTGTATTTTTCTTCCCGGTTTTGGGATCCTTGCCCAGCAGGTAGTCTGGATTCAGCTTTTGAAGGGACTTGGGCACGAACAGCCCGTCCTGGCGGACCCGCTTTCCGTCAAAACGGATTTCACCGCCGCCGTAGTCCTTTCGCTGGATGCAGACCATGTCCCAGTGGACCTGGGAGCGATTGCCGTTGTCGGCGTCCTCGTAAGCCTGGCCGGGCGTGAAGTGGAACGAACCGGCGATCTTTTCATCAAAGAGGATATCGCGCATTGGTTCGAGGATATGCGGATTGAACCCGATGGCGAATTCACCGATGAACCGGGCGCCGGCGTCCGAGTCCAGAATCTGATTGAGCCGTTTGGTCTTATTGGCGGTCGCCTCGACGACCTTGCCCTTTTCGAAGACCAGCCGGACGTTGTCGAAACTCACGCCCTGATAGACCGTGGGCGCGTTGTACTGAAGCACGCCTTCGACGGAGTCTCTGACCGGGGCGGTGAAGACCTCGCCGTCGGGAATATTGTGGATGCCTCCGCAGGTGATGGCCGGGATGTCCCTGATGGAAAAACGCAGGTCCGTGCCGGGACCCTTGATCTCCACCACATCGGTGCGGTCCATCAGGCGTTTCAGCGCATTCATCCCCGCCTTCATCCGGCCGTAGTCGAGGGTGCAGACACGGAAGAAAAAATCTTTGAAGGTTTCCGTGCTCATCAACGCCTGCTGAGCCATGGCGCCGGTCGGCCAGCGGAGCACCACCCACTTGGTTTGTTTGACCCGCCAGTCGAGGACCGGCCGGAGATGAGTCATCGCCGTCTTCATCGCGCTGGCCGGCACGTCGGAGGTTTCGAAGATGTTGTGCGACCCGCGCACCGCGATATAGGCGTCCATGCTCTTCATCTGGGCCAGCATCCAGTCGGCCCGGTTGGAGAACTGGTCGTCAGTCGCCTCCAGCATCAGTTCCCGACCGACCCGCGCACTGTTCAGGTTCACGTGCGGATGGGCCTTTTTCTTCCGGACGGCCCGAACCAGCGCGATAACAAAGCTTTCGGGGATGTCGTAGGCATCAATGAGGACATGGTCCCCGCGTTTGATTGAGGTCGAATGGCCGGTCAGGACGTCGGCCAACTGGGTATAGTTCGGATTCATACGGTTGAAAGGGAGGGAGGCGGGCAAACCGGATTCCGCCCAGACGGATTCAGGGCCGGTCAGGTGCCGCGACGGATTTCAGAGCCCTGAAAGTAGACCGAGAAACGGTAGACTTTCTTAATCCGGGTATGGATTTCGAAGGTCTTGGGATCGATCCGAACCGGAACCTCCTCCCGGCGCACATCAACCGCCGCCTGGTAGCCCCGTTCGGAAAAAATATCGATCAGCATGGCAAGCGCGAGCGGGTCTTCGAAGACCGTGTCCTCGGAATTGATGTAGGCACGCCCGGCGATCGCGTGCCGGTGAATGATCGGCATGAATTTTTCGTCGATGACGTGCACGACCCGGGCAAACAGCGCGGTATGATGCTGCTCGTAGGTGTCGAGCCGGTTGATCAGCTCCTGCCGGGCATGCTGGACGATCTGGGAGGCGACCGGGATCGGAATCAGCCGGTCGTAGGTCTTCTGATCCAGCTCGAGCGAACTCTGGTACTTCAGCTCGGAGATAATCCGGTCCTGGACCTCCTGAATGGTGCCATGCGCGTTGACGAAATGGTAGTGAAAGACCTCGCGCAGTTCCTTCAGCGAGTCATAGGTCTTCTCCTTGAAAATCCGGTAGCGGTTGTGCGCGGCTCGTTCGTCCAGATCCGTCTTGCGCAGTTCCTTCAGTTCCCCGACCCCCGTAAGACGTACCTTTTCATTATGCTCGCGCACTTGCCGGCCGCGCTCGAGCTGGCGGCGCACACTTTCCCGCTCATCGACAAACAACATGACGATGTGGAATTGCGGCTTGGGAAACTGAGAGGCGCGCATCGTGTTGAGGTATTCGCTCCGCAGCGCGATCAGCCGGTTGTAGAGCATTTTCAGGCACTCCACCTGCACCAGCGTGCGTGGAAAACCGTCGACGATGGCGCCGGTCTGGTGCTCGGGTTCCAGAAGCGCGCGGAAGACCAGCTCGGTGACCTCCCGGTCCCCCACCAGCATCCCCGCGTCGATCATTTTCTGCGCCTCGGGGCTGTTCAGCAACTGACTGACGATAATGGGCTTTGCCGTCAGATCCCGGAACTCCATGATAAACTGGGTATGCGTCCCCTTGCCCGATCCCGGCGCGCCGTTCAGCCAGAAAATTTCCTTGGGAAAGCGGAGATTTTCCCGGCCGATGTCCTCTTCGAGAGCCTGCCAGACGCTGCTGAAGATCAACGCGGCGTCTTTGACCTCAAGGTCGCTGAGGGGCTGGGTTTGGGCGGATTTTTTGGGGGCGGAGCTGGTTTCAGTTCCCATAGATGACCTGAAGCAAACGGGAGGTCGGCTCTCGGGGCAAGCAGGAGATGGCGAGGCCGGGCCTGCCCTGTCCTGCTCAGGAGGATACGCCCGCCCTTGACTGAGGCGGAAAACAGATCCGTTCCACCGCCTCGTCGAAGTCCTCCGCGCCGTCCAGAATAGCGATTTCCAGCCTCAGAAAATACAGGGGCAAACCGGGATCGCAATCCACCGGCAGGCGAACGGCGTCTTTCTCGGTGGTGACGATAAAATCGACCTCGGCTTCCCGGGCGGCCTGGAAGACCCCCTCCAGTTCATCCGGTGTAAACCGATGGTGATCGAGGAAACGCCGGTTGTAGCGGATCTCCGCTCCATGCCTGATGAGAAAGGCCTCGAAGCCTTCGGGAACCGCGATCGCGCTGAAGGCCGCCACCCTGGCGCGGCGGAGCCGGTCAAGGGGGATGCGCTCGCTCAGGTCAAGCGGTGCCAGAAATTGCGGCTGGTGGGCGCACTCGATGATTTCCGCCGCCGGATTGTGCTGCCGGATCAGCGCCCGGAGGGTTTCGTCCGGCCGACCGTCCGACTTGGTCAGAAACACGTAGGAGGCGCGCCTGAGGTGTTTGACCGGTTCGCGCAGGATTCCCCTGGGCAGCAGGTGCCCGTTGCCGAAGGGATTGGTTTTGTCCACCAGCAGGAGGTTCAGGCGACCCTTGAGGGGCAGGTACTGAAACCCGTCATCGAGCACCAGCGTATCCACGCCAAACTTGCGAATGGCGTAATTGCCGGCCTTCACCCGGTTTTTATCGACCAGCACCAGGACCCCGTGACGAAGAAGATTGCGCGCCAGCATGTAGGGTTCGTCTCCGGCGGTCTCCGAGTCGAGGAAGACCGTTTCGCCGTCGCTGACCACCCGGGGCGGCGGGGCCTCGGTGTGGGTGATGTTCCGCCAGGCCTTCTTCAGCAGTGGCTCCTTTTTGCTTTTGTATCCGCGGCTGAGGATGGCCACTTTGCGGCCCCGTTCGGCCAGGGACCGGGCGAAGACCTCCACCACGGGCGTTTTGCCGGTGCCGCCGACGGTCAGGTTGCCGACCACCACGACCAGGCAGCCCAGCGGCTGATTGCGCATAATCCGCTTCTCATAGAGAAGCACCCGGGTCTGCGCGATGGTGCTGAACAGGTAGGACAGGGCATGCAGGAAGCGACCCAGGATCCGGGCGCCCCGGGATTGCCGCCGGTCGTAAATGACATCGGCGGTAAACTCCGCGAAGGCATTAAACCGCCGGTCGAGGCGCGTTTTCAGAGAGGGCATGACCAGGCAGGTAATGGCTGTTCCATCGGGGCGTATGGCCAGCTTACGACCGGGTGAAACGTGGGCCGATGCCCCGGCTTCTGCAACGAAATACTCCTCCCTCCCATCGTCCGGGGAATCCGCCATTGAGGTTGACGGCAGCAGGAGGGCCTTATTGTAACCTCAATCCAGGCCGGGTCTCCACCCGGCTTTACCTGTTCCCGCCGCTATCCGGCGGAAACCGCTTTTTATCTATTATGCCAGACAAACCGAAATTATTCATTCCCGGGCCGATAGCGGTCTCGCCCAAGACCCTGGAGGCGATGACCGGCCCCGCCATTGGCCATCGAAGTCAGGATTTCGTCGATCTCTACCAGTCCGTCCAACCCGGTCTGCAGCGGCTCTTCGGCACCCGGGACCCCGTGTTCCTCAGCACCAGCAGTGCCTGGGGCGTCATGGAGGGTGCTGTTCGCAATCTCTGCAAAAAGCGGGTCCTCAACTGCATGAACGGCGCCTTTTCCGACAAATGGCACGATGTGACCACCCGGATGGGCCTGCCCGCCGATCCGCTCCGCTTCGAATGGGGAGAACCTGTCCAGCCGGGGGCGGTCCGCGAAGCCCTGGAGACCGGGCAGTACGATGTCCTGACGCTCGTGCACAATGAGACCTCCTGCGGCCTGATGAGCCCGCTGGAAGACATCATGGCCGTCGTCCGCGAATTTCCTGAAGTCCGCACGATCGTGGATACGGTCAGTTCTTTCTCCGCCGTCCCGATCGACAAGGACGGGCTCGGGATCGACGTCATGCTGACCGGCAGCCAGAAAGCGCTGGCGCTTCCGCCCGGTCTGGCGCTCTGCTCGGTGTCCGACCGCGCCCTCGAACGCGCGGATACGGTGGAAGGCCGGGGTTACTACTTCGATTTTCTGGAGTTCAAAAAGAACCACGACAAGGGCATGACGCCGAGCACCCCGGTCATTCCGCTGATTTACGCCCTGGCCTCCAAGCTGGAAGATATCGAGGCCGAGGGCCTGGAAGCCCGCTACGAGCGACATGATCG
The DNA here is from genome assembly GCA_051117635.1 of Opitutales bacterium. Classification (GTDB taxonomy): domain Bacteria; phylum Verrucomicrobiota; class Verrucomicrobiia; order Opitutales; family JABSRG01; genus JBNPEH01. The sequence continues at coordinate 74,907 of JBNPEH010000006.1, forward strand.
TCTCAACGCCAAGGTCCACGCCTGGGTGGAGAAAAACGGGTTCGCCTTTTTCGCCAATCCGCCCGAATGCCGGTCCAGGACCCTCACCTGCGTGGCCAACAATCGCGGCATCGACTTGCCCAAGCTCATCGCCGATCTCAAAGCTCGGTATAACTGCATCATCGACGGCGGTTACGGTAAAATCAAGGGCAAGACCTTCCGCATCTCCAATATGGGCGACGAAACCGATGAAACCATCGATACCCTCCTCGACCAGTTGGATAGCCTCCTGACCGAAAACGACTACGGGGGCTGACCCACCCCGCCTTCCCTGACCGTTCCCTGCCCATGAAGACCCTCATCATCGCCGAAAAGCCCAGCGTGGCGACCGACCTGGCGCGCGTGCTCCCCGACGCCCCGCTTGAACAGATCCCTGAATACGGCGGCGGGCGAGCCCCCCGTGTGAAGAAAACCGGCGACTTTTATGAGGGCGAGCACCTCATCATCGCCTCCGCGGTCGGGCACCTGGTCGAGTTGTTCATGCCCGACGACATCGACAAAAAGCTCAAGGCCTGGCGGATGGCACTCCTGCCGATCATACCCGACAAGTTCGAGCTCAAGCCGATCGAGAAGACCAAAAAGAAATTCAACGAGCTGAAAAAGCTCATGAAACGGAAGGATGTCGATCTGATCATTAACGCCTGTGACGCCGGGCGGGAGGGTGAGTTGATCTTCACCTACATCTACGAATTGGCTGGCTGCAAAAAACCCTTCAAGCGGCTCTGGATGGTCTCCATGACCCCGGACGGCATCCGCAAGGCCTTCGGCGCCCTGCGCGACGCCGAGCGCATGACCCCCCTCTCCGAGGCCGCCCGGTCCCGGTCCGAGGCCGACTGGCTCATCGGCATCAACGGGACCCGCGCGCTGACCAACCGGATGTACGGCATGCGCGGGCGCAATGTCGCCACGGTCGGTCGGGTGCAGACCCCCACCCTGTCGCTCGTGGTGGATCGCGAAATGGAGATCCGCCGGTTTGTTCCGCGCGACTACTGGCGCATCACCGCCCGGTTCGACGTCAAAGAGGGTCAGTATGAGGGCGTGTATCAACGTGCCGACTACAAGAAAAAGGAAGATGATCCGCATGACCGGATCGATCGTATCTGGGACAAGGAAAGCGCCTCTTCCATTCTTGCCGCGGTCCAGGAGGCCGGGGAAGCCGAAGTCACCGAGGAGAAGAAACGCTCCCGGCAGATAGCACCCCGCCTGTACGACCTGACCTCGCTCCAGCGGGAGGCCAACGGCCGCTACGGCCTGCCCGCCGGCAAGACGCTTCGGATTGCCCAGGCGCTCTATGAAAAGCACAAGGTGCTGACCTATCCCCGGACGGATTCCCGTGCCCTGCCTGAGGATTACGTCGGCAATGTCCGCGAGGTGTTGGGCAAGCTGGGCGGCAGCCTCACCGAGCCCGCCCGCAAGGTGCTCGACCAGGACTGGATTCGGCCCGGCAACAAGCGCATCTTCAACAATGCGCAGGTGTCCGATCACTTCGCCATCACCCCGACGGGCACCGTCCCGAAAAAATTGTCGGCCGACGAGGAGAAGATTTTCGACATGGTCGCCCGCCGGTTCGTGGCGGCCTTTTATCCCCACGCCGAATTCGACATCACCACGCGGATCAGCCGGGTCGGCGACCACGCGTTCAAGACCGAGGGCAAGGTCCTCGTCGTCCCCGGCTGGCTGGAACTTTACGGCAAGGCCGGCGGCGACGACACCCTGCCCGCGCTGACGAAGGAAGACGGAGAGCCCGCGCAGGCCGGCATTGCCGAGGTCGACCTGCTCGAGGAACAGACCAAACCGCCCCCGCGCTACACCGAAGCCACGCTGTTGTCCGCCATGGAAGGGGCCGGCAAACTCGTCGACGACGAGGAACTGGCCGAGGCCATGCGCGAGAAGGGCCTGGGCACCCCGGCCACCCGCGCCGACACGATCGACAACCTGATCCGTACGAAATACGTTGAACGCGAGGGCCGTGAGCTGGTCCCCTCAGCCAAAGCGGAGGAGTTGCTGCTTTTCCTCGAGGCGGTCCGCGCCGAACAGCTCACGTCACCGAGCATGACCGGCGAGTGGGAGTACAAGCTCCGTCAGGTCGAGAGCGGCGAAATCAGCCGCGATGCCTTCATGAAAGGCATCACCGAGCAAACGCGGGCGCTGGTGGACCGGACGCGTAATTTCGAGGAGAAGGACGAGGATCTGCCGGATGCGCCGTTCGTTTCTCCGACCGACGGCAAGCCGATGAAGGAAGCCCTGCGCGCCTACCGGAGCCAGGACGGCGAGCTCACGGTCTACAAAGTCGTTTCCAATCGAAAACTCGAGCACGAGGAGATCGAAACCCTGCTCAAGGAAGGAAAGGTCGGGCCCCTCGACGGATTCCGCTCCAAGGCCGGCAAGCCCTTCTCCGCCATGCTCGTTCTCGACAACGGCAAGCCAAAGCTCGATTTCGGTGGCGGGGCCGACGGAGCGAATGGTGACGAGGACATCGACCTCAGCCAGTTCGAGGTCGTGGGCAAGGATCCCAAGACCGGTGCGCCGGTTCACGCCGCCCCCAATGCCTATATCAGTGAGTCCTATGAGAACGGGAATCGCGACAGTGGGTTCCGGATGAGCCGTACGCTGCTGGGCAAGGCGATCGAGACCGATCAGGTGAAAAAATTGCTGTCGGAGGGGAAGACCGACCTCATCAAGGGGTTCCGCTCAAAGCGGACCAACCGCCTGTTCGACGCCTTCCTGGTCACCAGGGGCGCCGGTATCGGTTTCGAGTTTCCGCCCCGCCCGGCGAAGAAAAAAAAGGCTGGTAAGACCTCATAGGTTCTTGAATCGCTTGCCTCTACGGGGTTCTACTTGTGATGGCGTATTAACGCCCATCATCACGATTCACCGTTCCTCCGAAAGGAGCCTCTTATGCCTATCGCATCGCCTCAACAATTCCGTGCCATGCTCGATGCCGCCCAGGAAGGCAATTACGCCTACCCGGCCATCAACTGCACGTCGATCATCACCATCAACGCAGCCCTCAAGGCTTTTGCAGACACCCGGTCGGACGGCATTATTCAGTTTTCCACCGGCGCCGGTCAGTTCGCCTCAGGCCTGAACAATGGCAACGCCGCCTACGGTGTCGAAATCCTGGCTGAGGCCGCGCATCGGCTGGCCGAGCAGTACGACGTCCTGGTCGCACTCAATACCGACCATTGCCAGCCGGAAAAGGCCGACAGCTTTTTGAAGCCCCTGATCGAGGCGACGGCCAGGCGCCGCACCAAGGGCGAGCCCAACCTTTTTCAGAATCACATGCTGGACGCCTCCGGCCTGCCGCTTGAGGAGAACATGAAGATTTCCAGGGAGTACCTCGCGCTATGCGCAGAGAATGACATCGTCCTGGAGGTTGAGGCTGGCGTCGTCGGCGGCGAGGAAGACGGTGCCGCGGGTTCAGACGACACCCCGCAGGACAAGCTCTACACCACGCCGGAAGACATGGTCGCGGTGTATGAGGCCCTCCACGATACCGGCAGCTTCACCTTTGCAGCCACTTTCGGCAACGTGCACGGCCACTACAAGCCGGGCGCGGTCAAACTGCGGCCGGATATCCTGAAGCAGGGGCAGGCCGCCGTCGTCGAAAAATACGGCGAGGACGCCGCCTTCGATCTGGTCTTTCACGGTGGCAGCGGCAGCGAGCTGTCCCAGATTCGCGAGACCCTCGAATACGGCGTCATCAAGATGAACATCGACACCGATACGCAGTATGCCTTCACCCGCCCCATCGCGGATCACATGTTCAAGAACTACGACGGGGTGATGATGGTCGACCAGGATGTCGGCAACAAGAAGATGTATGATCCGCGCGGCTACCTGAAGAAGGCCGAGGCCAGCATGGCCGAGCGCGTCGCTCAGGGCTGCGACGCGCTCCTCTGTTCCGGCAAGACGCTGTTTGGCCAGGCCTGAAGCTGTCGCAACTGAATGCCTTTCAAGGCCGTCCTGCTCCGGGGCGGCCTTTTTGCTGGTCGGCGACCGGGGATCCGCGCAGTCGACCAGGCCCATCCACCGGCTCAATCCAGGGCCGACAGCCAGCCGCTCGCCGCGGCGCAGAAACTCGCCGTACCGCCGTAGTAGGGCGTCGCCGGCGCGCGGACATGAAAGGTTTTGAGCGGGAACGGCGACTCCCCGATAAAGGTCATGGGCCGGCCGGTCGCGGCCATCAGCGCACAGGCTGCTGCGATATCCCAGACCTTGGCCTTAAATTCGATGGAGCCGTCGACCTGACCAAGCGCGGTGTAGGCCAGACCGAGCGTGGCGCTGCCGATCGACCGGATGCGGTGCTTTGTCAGCATGGGCTCAAGCGCCTGATACACCGTAGGCGGCAGCGGAAAGTGCAGGCCAATGGTCGCCCCCGCGTGATCCAGCGTCCCGGGATCGTCCAGGTCCCGGATCGTGTGCTTGCCGTCCTTCAGGCCGAAACCGGGTCCACCCTCGATGAGTGACCGACGCGCCATGTCGTAGACAAAGCCGTAGAGCGGCTCGCCATTTTCCAGAAGCGCCAGCGAGATGGCGCAGACCGGAAACCCTGTCGCGTAGTTGTTCGTGCCGTCGATCGGATCAATGACCCAGGCGTACTCCGCCTCGAGCTGCTGCACTTCGTCAGCAGGATTGCTCTCCTCGCTGCAATAATCGTCGTGCGGAAAATCGCGACGCAGCGCGGCAAACACCTTTTCGGAAATCGCGAAATCGGCGAAGGTCACCCGTGTGTTGTCTTCCTTCCACTCGCTGGCCACCTCGCCGAACTGGTCGTGGAAAAAGGCCACCTGTGCCTCGACTGCCACCCGCCCCGCGTTGATGCGGTGACGCCGACGCTGGGTGCGTGGGGGCGTGGGCTGACGGGTGCGGGCGGCCATGGGCAATCAGGCAAAACAACCAGTATCCCGTCCAGCCACTGGCAGGTCAACGACCCCGGGCGGTTGTTCGGTTCTTGAGGAGTTAGCCCGGATTTCTCATGAAGCCCAGATGTGATGAGCTGCCCGCCCATTTTTCCGGTTCTGGTGAGAAATTCGGGCTAAAGAGCGGCACCCACGATACCGGCCAGTGTCTGCTTCATGGACTTGAGGTTGGTCTTACCCTGCCTGGTGGAATCAGTCCTTGCCGGGATGCCGGTTCTGGTGAGAAGTCCGGGATAGCGAACCGGCGGGTCAACGGCGGCGACGGGCCAGCGCCAGCCCGAGACCGAGGACGCCAGCCAGGGCGGCACTGGTGCCGGGTTCGGGGACCAGCATCACATTGTCGAGACCACCCGTATCCGAGCCGGTCACGTATTCTCCGCGAATCTCGAGCGCGGTCAGGTTTCCGAGAACGGTCTGGAAATCACTGAGCGTGGCCGGGGCGCCATTGCCGTCGTCCTGCTGCCACCCCGCGCTGGGGTGCAGGGTCACCGCATAGGAGGTCCAGTCCGTGCCGGGATGGTCGTTGATCTTCAGAGCCACGACATCGGTATTGTTTTTCAGGTAAACATCCACCGCACTGAACTGGTTGTTGGTGGATGACTGTTGCAGATCGAAGCTCAGGGTGTTGCCCAGAAACGAACTGCGGTCTCCCAGAAATTTGGACGGCGCACTCCAATACCAGACGCCGCCGACAACGCTGTCCTCCACCTCGACATAGCCGCCGGGATTCCCTCCCGAGCTGAGCCAGTCTGGATCCGAGGACGCGGAGTCGCCGACCGCCCGCCAGCCCTCGTCATCGCTGTCGAAAGTGGAGAGAATCGCTCCGCCCGCCGTCGACACAAATAAAAAGGAAAGAACGCCGGCAATCAGCAGACAGCGTGCGGCCCGTATGCTTGAAATCAGGTTGGGTGGGTTCACGCTTCGACCGGTAGAGACACCCCGAACAGTCGTCAAATAGCGAAGGGCCGGGCGATCCTGTTTCCATGGCGTTTCCCGCTAAACAAGAATGCCTATATATAACTATAAATAATCGTTTTCCTGGCCGCCGGCCCTGCTCTCAGAGCCCCGCCACCAGCGGGCAGTGGTCCGAGACCTCGGGGTCGAACACCACGTCGAAGCGGTTCACCCGATCGGGCTGGTCGACCAGCAGATAGTCGGCATGCCGCTCGGCCTTTTTGTAAAAAGAGTTACGCGTGCCGCGGTTCGTTCGCGTCGTCACCAGCTCGGTGAACCCGGCCCGGCCCAGCAGGGCGAGCGTCTCGCTGTCCGGCCGGACATTGAAGTCGCCGCACAGGATCCGCAGGTCGCCCGCCTCCGCAACCGAGTCCAGCAAGGCCAGGAAGCGCTCGGCCTGACGGCGACGCGCGGGGGTGTCTCCTTTCCCCTGGAGATCACGCAACCCGTGCATGTGGGCGATGCTCACAAAACGGTCCTGCGCGTAATCGAAGACCCGGATGGCATGCGCACTCCGGGACCGCGGATGGTCGCCGTAGCCGTGCGGCGAAAAGGCCTTGTGAACAAAGCCCTGGTGCTGACTGACCACCGGCAGCGCCTTCCGCACAAAGGTCGCCAGGCCCCATTGCGACGGCACCGCGACATCGCCGTCCCAGAGCACGCCCTGCGCGGCCGGGCAGAAGGTTCCGGTAAAGTCAGGCAGCGCGTCCTGAATTTCCTGAAAGAGGTTCGCCTGCTGGTCCAGGACATGGTCGCCGTCGCGGTAGACCAGGATCGCCTTGTCCGAGACCGGCGTATGCACGATCTCCTGCAGGCAGAGGACATCGGCGGTGGTCGACGCCAGGTACGGCAACAGCCGGTCGTGCAGCGTCCCTCCCCAGCAGTTGAGACAGAGGAGATTCATGCTTCGGCTCGCAGCCTGGGTCAGGCCCCCTGCGAGGCAAGGGAAAAGCCCCGGCCCACCCCCGTAACCTGCAACGGCCATCGCTTGCCTTCCGGAAAAGTGATCATATGTTCATCAGTCTCATGGGTGCCCAACCGCGACACATTATTCACCTGGATGCGGATGCGTTCTTTGCGTCGGTGGAGCAGGCCGCAGACAAGCGCCTGCGCGGACGTGCGATGGCGGTGGGCGGCCAACGGCGCGGGATCATCGCCAGTGCCTCCTACGAGGCGCGGGCGCGGGGGATTGTGACCGCGATGCCGACCAGCCGGGCGCTGAAGCTGTGTCCCGACCTGACGGTGGTCCCAGGCCATTTCGACTTATACGAGCGCTTCAGCGACTCGATCTTCGGCCTCTGCGAGGACCTGACGCCGTGGGTGGAACGGGCGTCGATCGACGAGGGCTATCTGGACCTCGGCGGTATTCAGCGCGGGCCCCTCATGCCGCCCGATCCGGTCGACCTGCAGCGGGTGGACGAGCGCGGGCCGCGCGGCGCAGCCGTGCGCGGTCGCGAGCAGGCCGTCGCCCGGGCGGTCCGTCAACTGGATACCGATATCCACGGCTGGCTGAAGATCACGGTGTCCTCGGGCATCGCGGGGAACAAACTGGTGGCGGGCGTGGCGAGCAAGCTGCGCAAGCCGCACGGCTTTGTCGCCGTGCCCCGGGGGCGGGAGGCGGCTTTCCTGGCACCGTTGCCAGTCCGGCGTCTGCCGGGGATCGGGCCGAAGGCGACGGCGACCTTGCAGGGGATCGGCGTGCAAACCATCGGTCAGTTGATCGCGCTGGGGCCCGACGGTCTGCGTCCGTTCTTCCAGCGGGAGACCGAAGGCCTGCTGGACAAGGCGCGCGGGATCGACACCACGCCGTTGGTGACGGAGCGGGCCGATGCCAGGAGCTACGGGCAGCAGGAGACCTTCGACTCCGACATCGGCGACTTCGACCAGGTGGACCGCATCGCCAAACGGATGATCGATCAGCTGATGCCCAGGCTGCGCAAGGAACGGGTCCAGGCACGGACGCTCACGCTGCGCATCCGCTATACCGATATGGAGGAAAAGACCGCCGCCGCCAGCCTGTCCGAGCCGAGTGATCTCGAAGACGATTTCTATGCTCAGGTCCGCCCGCTCCTGCACCGGGCCTGGCTGCGCCGGGTCCATCTCCGGCTGGTGGGTGTCCGTTTCTCCCAGGTCTATCCGGTCTGGGAGCAACCCCTGCTCTTCGACGACCCGCGCGACCGGCGCCGGAACCTCGTTCAGGCCGCCGACCGCCTCAATCAGGTACTCGGCCCGGGCCGCACCGCCCTCCGCCGCGCCTGCCATCTGTTGGACGGCACACCAGCTGCTGAAGCAGGGATCACAGCGGGCAACTGCGCAGGGCGTTGCGTACCGCCGGCGTCATGAGCGTCTTTAGCGGACAGAGCCCAAGATCAGCCGAAACCAACTCGTGGATATCGAATCGCCGTCCTCGCCGAACTCCCTGTCCGGGGGACCGGACCAGCCGTTGGTACGCGCCCGCGGGGTGAGCTTGTCTTATCCGGGGAAACCCGAACCGGTCCGCGTCGTATCGAACCTCGACTGGTCGGTGCGTAAGGGGCAAATCACCTCGCTGGTCGGGCCTTCCGGCTGCGGCAAAAGCAGCCTGATCCGCCTGCTTTGCGGGGTGGCGGCACCGGGTGGTGGCGAACTCCTGATCGACTTGCCCGAGCGACCGGGTGCCCGCGACCTGACCGTTACCTTCCAGTCACCGACCCTTCTCCCCTGGCTGACGATCGAGGAGAATGCCTGGCTGCCTTTCCGACTGTCCGGAGAAACCCCGACGCCGACGGACCGGGAAACGTTGTCCGTTCTCCTCGAAACCGCCGGGTTGGCCGGTGTGCGCCAGAGTTATCCGCACGCGTTGTCGGGCGGCATGGCCATGCGGGCTGCGGTCGTGCGCTCCTTCCTGCCCCGCCCGAAGCTGATCCTGATGGACGAGCCGTTCGCCGCACTCGACGAAGTATCTCGAGAGCGCATGTGCCAGCTCCTGGAACGGATGTGGTTGGAGACCCCGGCTACGGTGGTCTTTGTCACCCACAACCTCTCGGAAGCGGTGCTGTTGTCAGATCGCATCACCGTACTGGCATCACCCGGTGCCCGGATTCTGAGCGAGATCGACGTCCCCTTCGAGCGCCCGCGCAGCCTGGAAATCATGGCTGAGCCCCGTTTCCTGAACCTTGTGGCGCGCCTCCAGCGTGATATGCGACACGCAGAACAGGGAGACCCGGATGCTTAAACGGCTGCTCAACCCAGCCATAACCCTGACGGTGTTGGTCGCTGTCTGGGGGATCAGTGTCACCCTGTTTTCGTTGCCCGAATACCTGCTACCCGGCCCGCGGATTGTAGCAGCGGCCTTCCGGGCCGATGCCGCTGTCTTTTTTGGACACACCGGCCAGACCGCGCTGGAAGGGTTGCTCGGCTTCAGCATTGCGCTGGTGGCCGGGCTGCTGGGCGGCATCGTTCTCTTCCGGTTTGAATCGCTGAGGCGAACATTTCTGCCCTGGACGTCTGCCCTCCAGGCGATCCCCGTGGTCGCTATCGCCCCCCTGCTGGTGGTCTGTTTCGGAGCGGGCCTGACAGCGAAGGTGGTGATGTCCGCGATCATCTCCTTCTTCCCGATCCTGAACGCCATCCTCGTGGGATTCTCCGAGGTGGACCGGGACCGCGCGGCCCTCTTCCGTATCTACCGCACCGGATACGGGAAACAACTCTTTCACCTTCTTCTGCCCTCCGCTTTGCCCACACTGGTGATGGGGGTGAAAATCAGCGCGGGTCTGGCCATACTCGGTGCCATTGTCGCTGAGATGACCGGTGCCGACCGCGGTCTGGGTTTTCTCATTCTGAACGCCTCCTACCGCCTCGAAACACCCATCCTCTTTGTGGCCATCCTCCTGTCCGGTGCGCTCGGCTGGATCGCCTATACCCTGCCCGACCTGGTGCGCTGGCTGCTGCCCCGCTTCTGGGAATCCGCCCGCCAATAAACCTGTGCCTTCATCGTCGATCTTCCCCCAACACCGTTGCAGCCGCCTCCGGTTGAACAACGGCGTCCTGAACAACCGCCCCGCAAACGGGCTTCCCCGCGGAAGGGCACGTGCTCGCCGCGGCCGGCTCCTCCGGGTCACTGCCTGCCTCCTGACCGGGCTCGCGGGATGCGGCGGGAATCCGCCGCCGGCCACCGAGGGCCTCACCCCCGTGTCGCTCCGCCTCGCCTGGGTCTACGACATGGCGGAGGTCGGCATTTTCGTCGCTCAGGACGCGGGATTCTACGCCGAGGAAGGGCTCGACCTCGACGTGAAACCGGGTGGGTTCGGCCTCGATCCCTTTAAAATGGTGGCGGCTGGCAGTGATACCTTTGGCGTGGGCGGTGCCGTCAATCTGCTCCTTGCCCGACAAAAGGAACTACCTGTCGTCGCCGTCGCCGCCGAATTTCAGGAGACGCCTGTCGGCTTCATCGTCCGGACCAACTCCGGCATCGACGGCTTCACCGATTTCATCGGAAAGCGGGTGGGCGTCCAAACAGGCACCGATACGGACACCCTTTACCGCGCGCTCCTCCATCACCATGCGATGCGAGCGGAGGAGATCCAGGAGGTCGCGATACAATACGACCCCACTCCCTTTGTCGCCGGGCGCATCGACGTGTTACCGGGCTATGTCAGCAACCAGCCCATCACGCTGGCCAACCAGGGCATTCCCGTCCGGGTGATTACGGCCAGGGAATCCGGATTCGATATCTACGGAAATGTGTACTTCGTGACCGAAAGCACCCTGCGTGAACGCCCGTCAATCGTAGCCGCTTTCCTCCGTGCCACGTACCGTGGCTGGGAGCGGGCCCTCGCCTCGCCGGAAACCGCTGTGGCCGCCATGCAACAACGCTCCAAGGACTTCGGGGAAGCCGATCTGCGCGCCATTCACGCCGCGGTCCAACCTTTCATCCGACCGCCCGGCACAAGCGATGCCCTCATGCGCATGTCGCCCGGAAAATGGCAGCGCACCGCCGACGTACTGAGTGCCGCCGGACTCACGGAACCGACCGATGACTGGGCCGACGCCTTTGCGGTCGTCGACTGGAACCTGAAAACGAATCATGCCGATTGACCTCCCCACGCCCGCCGACCTGCAGGCAGCCGCACGCCGGCTCTCACTTCACCTGAGCGACGCCGAGGCCGAGGCGTACAGCCGTGCCAGCGCCGGTTTCGCCCCCGCTTACGCCTCGGTCGAGCAGCTTCCCCAGGATATCCCCGCGGTGCGCTATCCCCGCGGCCCGGCCCGGGAACCCGCCCCGGCTGAAAACCCCTGCGGCGGGTGGTATGCACACTGTGAGGTCCCGGGAGCTCCCGACGGCCCCCTTGCCGGGCTGCGCGTCGCCCTCAAGGACAACGTCTGCCTCGCCGGCGTGCCCATGATGAACGGCAGCCGCAGCCTCGAAGGCTACGTGCCTGAATTCGACGCAACCGTTGTCCGGCGGCTGCTCGATGCGGGTGCCACCATTCGGGGCAAGGCGGTCTGCGAGGACCTCTGTATATCGGGCATCAGCGAGACCGCCGCCACCGGCCCGATTCCCAACCCTTACAATCCCGATCACGCCTGCGCCGGCTCTTCCAGCGGCAGCGCCGTCCTGCTGGCTGCGGGCGAAGTCGATCTCGCCATCGGCTGCGACCAGGGTGGCTCGGTCCGGCTCCCGGCCGCCTGGTCGGGCACCGTCGGCCTGAAAGCAACCCACGGGCTCGTGCCCTATACAGGGATCTTTCCTATTGAGCCCACCATGGACCACGCTGGCCCCATGGCCCGCACGGTCCGCGACGTCGCGCGCATGCTCGATGCCATCGCGGGCAAGGATCCCGACGACCCGCGTCAGGGCGAGGTTCACCGGCCCGATTCCTACAGCGCCGATCTCGACAGGGCTCCCGGGGACCTAAAGGTCGCGCTGGTCCGGGAGGGATTCAGTTGGGAAGGAGTGAGCCGGGAAGCGGTCAATGAACGGGTCCGCGAAGCGGCGGCGGGATGGGAAAAGCTGGGTGCAACCGTATCTGAAATTTCAATACCCGAGCATCGGTGGGGCATTCACGTCATGATCGTGATCGGGACCGAGGGCGGTTGGCGGACCATGTTCGCGCAGGAAGGAGCCGCAATGGGCTGGCGCGGCTTTTATCCGACCTCAATGATGGAGGCATTCGCGACAGGGCGCCGTGAGCACGGCGACGCCATTTACCCCTCGGCCAAGATCCTCGCGCTCATGGGGCAGCACCTCCATGAGCGCTACCGCGGCCGACACTACGCGCGCGCCCAGAACGCGGCCCGCCACCTCCGCCGGGCTTATGACCAGGCACTGGAGACCCATGACCTGCTGGTCATGCCCACAATACCATTTCTGCCGCCTGCCTTCCCGAAAGCGGCCATGGGCATCGAAGACCGGATCCGCCGGGCCAACGAACCGCTTCTGAACACCGCGCCCTTCAACATCACGGGCCACCCCGCCCTTTCGATCAATGCCGGCTTCGCCGAGGGCCTTCCCGTCGGCCTCATGCTGGTCGGGCGTCACTGGCAGGAAAAACCGCTCCTCGAAGCCGCCCACTGCCTCGAACAGGAGCTGCGCCAGACGATCAACCCGCCGTCCCTGCGCATCAGCTATCCAAGGGTGGAAACACCGGCCTGATCCAACCGGTACCGCGTTTGAGAATTGACCCGAACCGGCTTGATCCGCGGGGGCCGTCGGGTTTGCTGGTAGCATGAAAGAGGACCTCATCAACAGACGCGGTTTTGTGACGAAAATGGTCGCGGCAGGAGGGATGCTGGTCGCCGGGCCGCGCCTGTTTGCTGAGAGCCCGTCGTCGGAAGCGTTCCGCTTGCCGTCGCTCCCCTATGCGCCCGATGCGCTGGTGCCTCATATCGATGCGGAAACGATGCGCATCCACCACGGCAGGCACCATGCCGGCTACACCGCGAAGCTGAATGCCACACTGGAAGCCGCTCCAGCGTTAAGGGGCGCTTCCATCGAAGAGCTGATGGAGGCACTGGCACAGATCGACGATCCGGATATCCGAACCAGCCTGCGGAACAATGGCGGCGGCTATTACAACCACCGGTTGTTCTGGCAGGTCATGGCTCCGGCGGGCGAGACGGGCAGCCCCTCCACCGCGCTGCGGCGCGCCCTGGAGCGCAGCTTCGGCTCGCTGACGCAGTTTCAGGAGGCGTTCACCCGGGCGGCCCGGTCGCAGTTTGGATCCGGCTGGGCCTGGCTCGTCGTCCGAAGGGGGGAGCTGGCCGTCACCGCCACCCCCAATCAGGACAATCCGCTGATGGCCGGCATCGTGCCGGACGCGACCCTGGGCACCCCGATCCTGGGGGTCGATGTCTGGGAACACGCCTACTACCTGAAGTACCAGAACCGCCGCACCGCCTACCTCGAGGCCTGGTGGAACGTCGTGAACTGGGATCAGGTCAATCGGCTGTTCGACGAGGCCTGAAGCGTTCAGGGGGTCCGGACGCTGCCCCGGCAAGCCATCGCTTTGAACGCGGGCAAAGGGCCGTGGTACCCGAAACTGGTCAAGCTCCGGAACGCTCGTTCTAATAGCGGCCATGGCTGATGACCTGCCCCGATCCCCGATCACCAATTGCCGGGACAACCCGAAAACCTGCGAACGCCTCGAACTGGAGGAAACGGTGATCAATGGCGGATTGCTCAGCCATGCCGGCGGCCTGACCGCCTGTTTTTCGTATTACGACCGGACCGACACCGGCATGCTGATGTATTATGCCTGGAAGGGTAACGGCTCGCTGGGAGACCTGCCCGAGCGCCAGCTCGACCCGGCCACCAGCTACACCGGCATCCTGACTTCGGCGGACGGTGAGGCCTGGCATGGACCCATCAGCCGAATCGACGGCGGCTTCCCCAACTGGGCGCCCTCGGCGCTGGCAGACGGCCGGCTTCTAATGCCCGGCAATGCCGGCGTGGCCTGGACCGACGACCCGGCGGGCATGGACGGCTGGCAACGCTCCACCCTGCCACGCATCGATCCCGGAGAAACCGACGACCCGGAGGGCTTTATCGTGGCCTGCCGGAACCGGGGTGACAGCCACAACCACTGCGAATCATCGGCATTCCAGACCGACGACGGGGTGATCCACCGGCTGATGCGGACGGGCCAGGGCTGGTTGTCGGTCTCGGAAAGCCGGGACCGCGGCGAAACGTGGAGCGAGCCCGTGCCGACCGACTATACCGATGTTTCAAGCAAGCACATCTTCGGTCGGCTGCCGGACGGCCGTTTCTACGGGCTGAGCTCCCCGCAGCCCTCCAGCCCCCGGACCCCGCTGGTCCTGGCCGTCAGCGAAGACGGTGTCCGGTTCGACCGGCACTGGGTGGTCGGCGACGCACCCAACCAGTTGGCCCGGCTGCCCGGCATGCACAAGTATGGCCGCTACGGCTATCCGCACCTGTGCCTCGCGGACGATCAGGTCTGCATCATCTACTCGATGGCCAAGGAGGATATTCTGTTCGTGCGCTTCCCGCTTGCCAACCTGAGCTGACCGCCACCCATGACCGAAAAAGACCCATTGCCCACCTCGCCGATCACCAACCGTTGGGAGCACCCCAAAGAGCGGCGCTCCCTCGCGCTGACTGAGACCATCCTTTATCGCGGCACCGACCAGGCGGCCTACAACCATCACCCGCAGCTCTGTTACCACCACGGCTCGCTGTTCGCCACCTGGTCCAACGGCTACCGGGATGAGGACGTACCGGGGCAGCGCTCGCTTATTGCCGAGAGCCGGGACCTGGGCCGCACCTGGTCGCAGGCCCGTCCGCTGGTGGACCGGCTGCCCGGCGAACACCGCCACGGCATCGTCACCAATGGCGGCATCCTGAGCCACGCCGAGGGACTGACCGCCTACTACGCGTATTACGACCGCACCTACACGGGCATGTTGATGTATTACGCGGCCGGCGGTAACGGCACCCTCGGCCAGACAAAAGATCGCTCCATCGATCCGGAAAAAAGCTACGTCGGCAGCCTCACCTCAACCGACGGCCGAACCTGGACCGAAACCCCGCACCGGGTTCCCAAGGCCTTCCTCAACCTGAGCCCGGAACCGCTGCCCGACGGCAGCCTGCTGCTCCCCGGCTTCGCCACACACCTGCGGACAACCGATCCGCGCGGCGTCGAGGGCTGGCAACGCAGTGGCCTGCCCGGGCTTTTCATGGACGAGTCGGACGATACGGAGGGGCACCTCATCAACCTCAGGCAGGCGGGCTATGCGCAGATGCACCACGAGGCATCGTTTTTCGTCACCGACGACGGCGTCATTCACCTCATGATGCGGACCGGCCAACCGTGGCTCTCGGTCTCGGAAAGCCGCGACAACGGGGCCACCTGGAGCCGGCCCGCACGGACCCGCTACACCGACGCCGTATCCAAGAACAAGTTCGGCCGCCTGCCCGACGGGCGCTTTTACGGGTTGACCACGCCGGAGCCCAAGAGCCCCCGCACGCCGCTGGTCCTGGCAATCAGCGAGGACGGCATCCGCTTCGGCCGGCATTTCGTCATCGGTGACCAGCCCAATTTCCTGGCCCGTCTGCCGGGCATGCACAAGTACGGCCGCTACGGGTACCCGCACCTGTGCCTCGCGGAAGACCAGGTATGCATCATCTACTCGATCAACAAGGAGGACATCGCCTTTGTCCGCTTCCCGCTGAAGGAGCTGGCCTGAACGCCGGGAAAACCCAGTCGAGCCTCCCGACTGCCAACCAACCGATTTGCTGGAATCCATGACCGGCCGCCCCAACATCCTTTTTCTGTTTTCCGATCAGCATCACGCCGGCCACCTCGGGCATACCGGGCGCTCCCCGGCAAAGACCCCGCACCTGGACCGGCTGGCGGCCGAGGGCACGCGCTTCACCAACGCGGTCTGCAACAACCCGATCTGCACGCCCAGCCGCGTCTGCTTCTTTTCCGGACAGTATTGCACGAACCACGGGTACTACGGTTTGGGCGGCGACTGGCACCCGGAAGGCCCGCGCTCGCTCTTCGCGCAGCTGGGGCGTGCCGGCTACCGCGCCATCAACATCGGCAAGTCCCACCTGCCCGGCGGCTGGATCGAGGATACCTGCGACGTCTTTCTCGACGTCGTGGGTACCAGCGAGATCAACAACAGCTCCGCCTACGACGACTACCTGGCCGCCAAAGGCCTGGCCGAAAAACGCGACGACCGCCGCGTCCCCGAGGCCGGCGGCCGAATGACCGTCGACGGCCGGCCCTCCGCCCTTGCCTTCGAGGACAGTGTCGAGGCCTTTATCGCGCGTGAGACGAATCGGGCGATCAGCGATGCCGTCGAGGCTGGCCAGCCCTTCTTCGCCGTCGCGGGCTTCCCGCGCCCGCACCAGGCCTTCACACCCGCCCGGGAATTCTGGGACCTGTACCCCGACGCGGAGGACCACCTGCCTGCCTCGTACGGCGCGGACCTCAGCGGAAAATCGCCTTCGCTGCAGGCGATGGCCCGGCACTATGAAGAGCCCGACTGGACCGTCTTCGAGCCGCGGGACCCCCGCGCCGGAGCCGTCCGGCGGTTGCGGGGCTACCTCGGCCTGGTCACGCAAACCGATGCCGCCATCGGCCGGGTGCTCGATCACCTCGACCAACGCGGGCTGACCGACAACACGATCGTCGTCTACAGCTCGGACCACGGGGACTTCGCCGCCGAATTCGGATTGCTCGAAAAGGCACCCGGCATTTCCGCCGACGCGGTGTGCCGGATTCCCTTCATCTGGCGCTGGCCAGGCCGGATCCCCGCCGGGCAGGTCGCCGACGGCGTGGCCGAAAGCGTCGACTTTGCCCCGACGGTCCTCGGTCTGACCGGCATCGATCCCCTGCCCGAGGCCGACGGCCGGAACCTGGCCGGCACGCTGACCCAAGCCGAGCCCGCACCGGCCCACACCGGCCTGACCGAGTTCCCGCTCAGCCGGGCGCTCTTCGACGGCCGGTATCGCTATATCCGATACACCACCGGCTTCTTCCCCGATTATCCGGACACGGCCTTCGAGGAACTCTACGATCTGGAGACGGATCCGCACGAACTGAAGAACCGGGCCGGGGATCCCGGCATGGCCGCACACCGGGACCGCTTCCGCCAGACCCTGCTGGACCGCCTCGCGGACATCCGGCGCGTGCGGACCACCCTGCCCCCGGCATTGCTGGATACGGGACCACCCACCACACCCGCCCGACGCCTGCTGCGGCGCCAGCAGGCACAGCAATCAACCGATAATTATCTCTGACAGCGATGTGTAAAATCTCCGGCTGCCCCGAATGACACATACTTAAGCTCAATTACAAAAGACTGTAGCCCCACCCTTTGAGCTAAAATCACAGCGGAGGCCCTTTTGAGTGCGGCGTATCTCTCGCCGCTTTAAAAAGGCGGGTCTCTCAGCCGTCGTTCCGCTCCGCAGAACTGTGGCGGGCAGGCTGACACGCTGAAGCCTGAAAATCAGTCCCTTTCACGACAAGGGACAAGACCAAATTCACCTTAAACACCGTCCTTTCGACCCCTTAAGTCAGCGCCATTCACGTCTGACTCGTATGCCTATACCTGAGGATGTAAAATGTCTACTGTTTCTTTTTAGCTTTGTCTTTAATAGGACCGGTTTCCTTAAGCGACCTTAAAACTTTTTCCAGTAAATCATTTTCTTCAAAGAGTTCTGTTTCCTTTAAGGCATTTCTTATTTTAAGTAAATTCAAAGAGGGCTTATCCACTAGGCGGATTTTGCCATCAACGACAGTTCCAATGCCCGTTTGCGCCGACGTATCAAAAGGTTCTACCCTGACTCCGTTTACCTTCCATATTGTGTCTCCTGAGAGAACGATGTGTGGTACTCGATTTATTCCCCTAGATTTTACGAGTAAATAAAATCCCTGCCCAGAATCAAACCCAGCTAACCAGGCGGACTGGCTTCGACTGTAGTAAAGATAGGGATGAGCCATCGCCCCAGACGAACGGCTGGCATGTTTCTTTTCTTTGATCGCATGTTGCCCGGGCAGAGTCAGCTCAGAAAGATCTTTCCGGATGGATCCCATACCCACCACTATTCCCTCATCGATCAAGTACATCATGGTTATCCCATCATCTAATTTTCCTTTGTAATAATAAACCTTATCAAACTCTCCCCCGGCCAGTGGAATTGAAACTGTCGGATTCCCTCTCCTATCAATTAATTCCTGCTCAGGAAAGTAGCCATCGACCTTGGCAGTAAACTCTGATTTCCCAAAATTTAAAAGAGTCATTAACAGTATTGCAATCATTGCTTTGAGTAATTTATCCATTCTACAATTCCCTCACTTCCCATTCCGTCATGACAGTTTCCGCTCTATCCACATAATTGGGATTATCGATAGAATTTTGTGCCGTATAATCCTGCGGATCACCATTTGTACTCCAGCCGAAATCGTTGGTTGTTACGCTCCAGGCAACCGTCGTGCCACCTCGTGCCAAAGCAGACAAGGCCAACTGGGCAGCAGTCCCTGCACCTGCAGTACTAGCCGCAACGCCAACAGATACTATTGCGCCAGTTGCCACCTCTGCAATGTTCCAACCGTAACCACGGTATTCACGATAGTACCTTCGCTCTTGATCTGCCTCCATATCTAAATTCATCAGACGCTCTTCATCATTAGGGTTGTTATCCCAGTCATCCCATTGGCCTCCTATTGTTGGGCTAGGACTTTGAGAAACTTCCTCCCATGGGCCTATTAAAACGTAGACTGGCGTTGTTGACCATCGCCATTCCATCCCGTCGATTGTGCTCAACCCCAGCGGATCCAGCCCCATGGTCGGCACGGGAGCATAGAAATGCCGATTGGGCCCGTCGGGGAAGCCGAGCGGGTCGGCGCTGGTCCAGCGGCCCAGGGCGGTGGCGTAGTTCCGGTAGGGGAAAACGTGGGCCTGCAGGTCGGCGTCGTAGGGTTTTCCCTGCCTGTCCGGCGTAGCTCCACCGGAGCGGAGTCGGATGAAACGGGGTGAGGCGCTGTCCGTATCCTCGTCGACGTTCACCCCCAACGCAGTCGTCAGGTAGCTGAAGCCGGTGGTGGCGCGTTTGCCCTTGGCGACGGTGGTGGCGGCCTCGCCGGGCAGCGTGAGGAGCGTATTGCCCAGAAAATAGCTGACAAAGACCGTCTCGTCCTCGTCGGCGATGGCGCTGCCGACGACCGGGACGCCGCCCGAGACGTGGGGGGCGTTGGCCCAAGTGGCCTCGCCCCGGGCGAGCAGCGCCTGCGCGCCACGCGGTGCGCCGCCGGCCCCGAAGGCATCCTCCCAGACCCACCCGCCGTCGCCAGGGCTGTGGCGGGCAGGGGGCTCGATCACACCGGATCCGTACACCGGTTCCGGTGCTTTCTTTCGGGAAAAGCCGAAGCCGGCCTTCGCGATTGAGTTGGGTTGCATGGGCCTAACGGATGAATCCTGAGGGTACCCTGCCCTGCCGAATCGACGGATACAAGCCGGAATGGGTCGGGGGACCGCTCCCAGCTGTCGGCTCACGGCGCGGCCTTCGCGCACGCGCTCGGCCAGGCGACCGGTAGAAACGATGATGTTTAAAATCTACGTCTGACCCGAATGGCGCTAACTTAAGGGTCCTGATCCA
>JBNPEH010000043.1:0-15341 GCA_051117635.1 Opitutales bacterium
ACCAGAATCGGAAAAATGGGCGGTAAGGGATTTTGGCCGAAGAGCTTGAAGCATTTCTTTGAAATGCACGTTCGTGGTGGTGCCCATTTTTCCGATTCTTTTCGCCCACATGCGCGATCTGCGGCGTTGTCGGGCTGGAAACCGCTTGGACGAGCACCTCAGTGCACGCCCAACCGGTTTCGCCCTCCGCCTTGCAGCTCATCCCATCTGGGCTTCATGAGAAGTCCGGGTTAGGGTTTGTCTGGAAAGTCGAGACATGCGGAAAAACTGACGGCTTGTACGCGTGTGGCGGGCCGACCTGTCCGCCATAGCCTTTCAGGCGACGGCGGAAGAGCCCGCCACTCCATGGAGACGCCGGCTCTTCCTCCTTCGTCCCGCTAAGCGGGACTATGGCGGACAGGTCGGCCGGCGACCACGACTCCCGTTGATCATTTTCAAACATGGCTGAGCTCATATTAGCATGGTGGTTACCCGTCGCGCGCTGCTTCAGCGAGCGCACGCGCATGGTCTCTTTTCGGGGGAGGAGCGAGGGATGCCCCGCGAGATCCGCTTGCTGAAGCGGCGCGCTACGGCAGGCGTTTCCGGTTGGCTGAAGCGGCGGGGTACGGCAGGTGACGTTTCATCGGGCCTTAACCGGGCCTTCACAGCACAGACCTAGGTTGTTCGTGGCCTGTGGTTTGCCAGGATGGTTCGCCGTCGGTTAAGCTATCCTGGGCCCACCCCTTGCATGCCTTCCTCAGCCTCCAAGCCTCCCACTGACCGGGGCCGGCCGGATGACTCCTCCCTGCCGGCGGGCAGTCGCCCCCTGTTGCGTCGCTTGTTCGGTCTGTTCTGGGAGCACCACACCGCCTCGCTCGGGATCCTCGCCCTGCAGTTGTCGCTCCTGGCGATGACCCTGGGCGGCCTGAGTTTTCTGGGCCTGGGCATTGATACGCTGCGCGCCCGGGTCGGCGAGGCCCCCGCACCTGACTGGCCGCTGGGGCTGACCGGTCCGCAGGGCTGGGATCCCCTCAATGAGATCCTGCTGATCGCGGGGCTGGTGGCGCTGTTTGCGATCCTGCGCGGTGTCCTGACCTACGGGGCCCAGGCATCGCTGGCCTGGCTGGTGCACCGCCGCATCGTCCCCAACCTGCAGCGGCGGGTCTTTCGCAAGCTGCAGCAGCTCGACTTCCGGTTTTTCGACAGCCGGGCCAGCGGGGCGATCATCAACCGTGTGACGGGCGACGTGCAGAGCGTCCGCAGCTTTGTGGACGTGGTGATGATCGAGGGCCTGCGGATGATCATCACGCTGGCGGTCTATACCGCCTACATGCTGGCCATCAGCCCGACGCTGACCCTGGTCTGCCTGCTGCCGGTGCCCATCATGGCGGTGCTGTCCGCCGCCTTTTCCAAAATCGTCCGGCCGGAATTCCTCAAAAACCGCAGCCTTTTCGACCGGCTGATCCTGTTTTTCAGCGAGACGATCTCCGGTGCACAGACGCTCAAGGGCTTTGTCCGCGAACCGGAGATGGTGGCGGCCTTCCGCGACCGCAATGACGACGTCCAGAACCAGCAGCACCGCATCTTCTGGCGGATCAGCATTTTCACACCCATCATCAACGGGTTGTCGCAGCTGACGCTGGTCCTGCTGCTGGTTTTCGGCGGCTGGATGGTCATCCAGGGCCAGATCACGCTGGGCGGCGGGCTGGTGGTGTTCGCCACGCTGCTTCAGCAGTTCGGCAACCAGGTAACGAGCCTGGCACAGGTCGTGAACAGCGTGCAGGAGTCGCTCGCCGGGTCGCAGCGTGTTTTCGAAATCCTGGACGAGCCCGTCCGGGTCCAGTCCCCGCCCGACCCGGTGCGGGCCGACCGGTTGTCCGGCAGCGTCGTCTTCGAGGATGTGACCTTCCGGCATATCGAGGACCGGACGACGCTGGAAAACGTCAGCTTCCATCACGAGGCGGGCCAGTGCCTCGCGGTGGTGGGCGAAACCGGCGCCGGCAAGAGCGCGCTGCTCAGCCTCATCCCGCGCTTCTACGATCCGGCCGGGGGACGCGTGCTCATCGACGGCGTGGACGCCCGCGCCTATGCGCTCGACGACCTGCGCCATAACATCGGGATCGTCTTTCAGGAGAACGTCCTCTTCAGCGACACCGTCGCGGCCAACATCCGGTTCGGCCATCCCGCCGCCACGATGGAAGATGTCGTCAGGGCGGCAAAAAGGGCCCAGGCCGACGGCTTCATCTCCGAGCTTTCGGACGGCTATGACACTTTTCTGGATGAGGGAGGCAAAAACCTTTCCGGCGGCCAGCGCCAGCGCATCGCCATCGCGCGGGCTCTGCTGACCGATCCGTCCATCCTGCTGCTGGATGATCCCACCTCGGCCATCGATCCGGAGACCGAGGATCAGATCCTGCAGGCCATCGACAACGCGATCGCGGGCCGGACCACCTTCGTCGTCGCGCACCGGCTTTCCACGCTCAAACGCGCCGACCGCATCCTGGTCATGAAGCAGGGCCGGATCGTGGAGGCGGGCACGCACACGGAGCTGCTGGAGCAGGGCGGGCTTTACCGGGAAGCGGCCGCCATTCAGATGGTTGACCCCGAGAGCAAACGCCTGCTGGAGCAGATGGGCACCCACGTACCGAAGGAGGTGACGACGTGAGCCTCTGGGCGGCAGTCGGCGGACGCGGGGGCGTCGGCGGAGGCGGCGGCCTGGCGCCCGAGGACCGGGACCGCTCGCTGCGTTCCCTGAACTGGCGACTGCTGATACGGATTTTCCACTACACGCGGCCCTACGCGAAAAAACGCAACCTGTTGTTTCTGGTGACAGGGCTGCGGGCGCTGCAGAAGCCGGCGGTCGGCTGGGCGATCGGGGCGGTCATCAGCGGACCGATCGCGGGCGGCAACTGGGCGGCCACCTTATGGGGGGCGGCGGGCTTCGCGCTGCTGGCGGCGAGCACCGAATTCCTCTTCCATTTCCGTCAGCGCTGGCAGCTGGAAATCGGCGAGGCGGTGGTGCACGACCTGCGCCGCGATCTGTTCGGGCACGTGCAGCAGATGCCGATGTCGTTTTTCCACGAAATGACGCTGGGCGGCCTGCTGAGCCGGGTGATCAGCGACATCAACAACATCCGGCGCGGGGTGCAGCACGTCTTCTTCTTCAGCATCCTGATGTTCGGGCAGATGTTTATCTCGGGAGCGATCATGCTCTACCTGAATCCCGTGCTGTTCTGCATCCTGCTGCTGCTCGGTCCGACCATCTTCGGGATCAGCCGCTATTTTCATCGACGTATGAGCCGGGCCTCGCGGGAGGCGCAACGCCGCCACAGCCGGGTAACCAGCACCATCGCGGAGTCGGTCCTCGGGATGCGCGAGATCCAGGGCTATGTCCGCGAGACGACCAATGCGCAGGCCTTCTCGGACCGGGTCGACGCCTACGCCGACAGCAGCCTCGACCTGCACAAGAACGCCGCCGTCTATACGCCCATCCTCGATTTCAACGCCCAGATCTTTCTGGCGCTGCTGCTCGGCGCGGGCGGTTACGGTGTGCTGGGGGGCCATTTCGGGCTGAACCTCGGCGACCTCATTTCCTTTTTCTTTCTGGCCAACATTTTCTTCCAGCCGTTTCAGAGCATGGGAAGGCTCTACACCTCGGCCATTGTTTCGATGGCGGGGGCCGAACGCATTTTCCGCCTGATCGACCGGGACCCGAGCTGGACCGACGCCCCCGACGCCCGGCCCATGCCGCGCATCCGGGGCGACCTCGCCTTCGACGGCGTGAGCTTTGGCTACGATCCGGAGACCCCGGTCATCCACGACCTCTCGTTCGAGGCCGGGGCCGGGCAGTCCATCGCGCTGGTCGGGCACACCGGCTCGGGCAAGAGCACGCTGGTCAACCTGATCGCGAAGTTCTACCAGCCGCAGCAGGGCCGCATCCTCATCGACGGCATCGACCTGGATACGGTCACCCAGCCCAGCCTGCGCAGCCAGATGGGGCTCGTCCTGCAGACACACTTCCTCTTCACCGGTACCGTCCTCCAGAACATTCAGGTCGGGCAGCCCGATGCGACACGCGAGGACGTCCGCGCCGCCGCCCGCGAACTCGACTGCCTCGACCTGCTCGAGGCGCTGCCCGACGGGCTCGACACCGAAGTCGGCGAACAGGGCAAGAGTTTGTCGCTCGGGCAGCGCCAGATCATCGCCTTTGTCCGCGCGCTACTGGCCAATCCCCGCATCGTCCTGCTCGACGAGGCCACCAGCGCAATCGACACGCTGACCGAGGCGCGCATCCAGACCGCGCTCAACAAGCTGCTGACGGGCCGCACGAGCGTCATCGTCGCTCACCGGCTCAGCACCATCCGCCATGCGGATCAGGTGCTGGTCCTCGACCATGGCAGGCTGATCGAGCGGGGGAACCACCGCGAACTCCTCGAGCAGGGCGGCGCCTACGCCGACCTCTACCGCCAGTTCATCGCCGCCACAGCCGCGTAAGGCGGGGAGAAGACCCCGCGCCCAGGAAAACGATATGGGGCTCACCCAAAGACCCGAAGACCCAAAGAGGGAAACGATGGAAACCGCCTCTCCTTTTTGCCCTTTGTGCCCGTCGTGGTAAATCCACGGCAACCTCGAAGGATTCTGAAGTATGAGCCAATTTTGATGACTTCGGAATGGACCATGCGGCGGGTGCGGGAAGGCGATGCGGCTGGCATGGCCCGGTTGGTCGGGCACTTCAACCCGCAGTTGACGGGTTTGACCTCGGAGGCCATGGCGCGCCGGCTGGGCCGGATCCTGACCCAAACGCAGGACGTGATCCTGGTCGCGGAAGCGGGTCGATCGCCGATCGGCTACATCCACGGCTCGCCCTACCACCTGCTATACGAACGCCTGGGCTTCCGGTTCACCAGGGACCAGCGCCAATACCTGCTGCGCTTTTGAGCCAGGGGGGAATGGCGCTAACTTAAGGGTCCTGATCCAAATCGGGATCGAAATCGAAATCGGGATCGAACATGCATAAGGAAATAATATGCATTGGCTTACGTAATCGATTTCGATAGCGATTTCGATAGCGATTTCGATAGCGATTTGGATAGCGATTTCGATAGCGATTTCGATAGCGATACCGATGAAAACGCTGTTAAGTTAGTACCATTCGAGCCAGGGGACCTTCCGAGGCGGCCGCCGGGGACGGCGGCCCTCCCGGGGGTTCCGCCTTCCCCCCGGGAGGGCGGTCGTCCCCGACCGCCGCAATGACCGCGGTTCTCACCCCGAGACCGATTCGGCGGGGTCGGGCTCGACGGCAGGTGGCGCGGGTCGCCGGAGCAGGCGCCCACCCTCAACCCGGAGCATCACGACCAGACCCTCCACGAAGAAACCGAGGACGATGAGGAAGGCGCCGGTCAGCGCGTCGAGCGTCCCGGTAGCCAGGAAACCCCAGCCGGCCAGGTAGATCGCCAGGTTCCGAAAGACGGCGGCGAAGCCCATGATGGCGGTCTTGCGCTCGATCATGGCCCGGCCGTGATACCAGTTGCGCCAGGCGACGGTGACCGGGACCAGGAGCAGCACCCAGAGCGTGTCGAGCGCGTAGGTGAGGACGCGGCCGTCGGCCTGCTGGACAATCCGGAGAAAGACCGTGTCCACCGGCGTGGCGACCATCAGCGCCATAACCCCGGTCAGCAGCGCGGTCGCGTGGACCATGAAGCGCTTCACCCCAACGGGATCGTCGTCGAAGGTAACCGAGACGTTGCGGAACTGGTTCACGATGCCCTGGAAGAGCATGGCAAAGGTGAAAGCGAGCGTCAGCGCGGCGATGATCGCATCGACGTCGGGGCCGGCCGGGTCGCCGGTCGGGTTGAGGCGGGTCACCAGGTTGAAAATGATGGGCCGGCTCAGCGCGAACATGATCGAGGTCAGCGCCATCGGCCAGTAGTAGCCGAACACCGCGCCGACCGTCAGGGCTTCCACCGGCAGGCGGTCGATTCCGGCCTCCTCCTCCCCGCCAGCTGTATCCGGTTTCCAGATACGGGTGCCCCCGGCGCGCAGCCAGAAGGCCGCGGTCACGACGAATCCGGCCAGGTTGGAGGCAACCCAGGAGACGGTGATGACCGGGATGGCGGGCAGCCCGAGTTTCAGCCCGAGGATCAGCAGCAGCAGCATCGTCCCGAGATCGGCGATCCGGGCAGTGGTCACCCGCCCGGTCATTTTCCGCTGCATGAGGATCCCGCCCAGCACCTGGTTGAAGGCCATCAGCGGCAGGATCGGGGTGAACCAGCGCAGATAGCTCATGACCCGCTCGACCGTCTCCGCGTCCACCGTGAACAGCATCGGGATCCAGATCCGGCCGAGCGGGGTCCAGCCGAACAGCACCAGCGGCGTCGTCAACAGGACGCAGCCGATCAGGACGAAGCGGCAGAACACACCCAGCGCCTGGCGGCTCCGCACCAGGACGTTGCTGGCCTGCGGGAGGAAGGCGACGCTCGCGATCAGCGGCCAGAGGATCGAACTGGCGAGCGAAAAGACGGCCAGCTCGTTGTCCCCGTCCGGATAACTGAGCAGGATGGCGTTCTGGCCCAGCTTGCCCGCCAGCCAGGCCACGCTCATCAGCGCCAGCGGCCAGAAAAACAGCCAGTAGGCGGCGGGACGGTGTTTGGCGGCGGCAGCGGACACGGAGAAAGCGGGTCAAACGGACAACCGCCCAGCCTAACTCAAGGAGCGGGAGGCGTCCAACCCCACCCTGCATCAGCCCCGTTAACCTTGCGTAAAGCTCGGCGAAAGGGGCGTTGAAACACCCGAGCGTTCCGGTTGACGCACCACCTGATCCTGATCCGGCCGCATCACACGCGGGAACCACAGGGTGAAACAAGCCCCGCCTTCCGGTCGGTTTTCCGCCTGCACCGCGCCGCCCATCCCGAGCGTGAGGTGCTTCACAATGGCCAGACCGAGGCCAGCCCCGCCCCGCCCGCGATCACGGGCCGGGTCCACCCGATAAAAACGCTCGAATATCCGCTCCCGCTGCTCCTCGGGAATTCCAGGGCCGGTGTCGCGGACCTGGATGACGACGGATTCCGCTCCCTCGGCGGCCAGCACCAGATCGATCCGGTCCCCCGCCGCACCGTGCTGGATGGCATTGGCGACGAGATTGTTGACCGCGATTTCCAGGGCCTGGGCATCGCCGGCCAGGTAAAGCGGTCCATCCGGCAGAAGCAGCCCCAGCCGGATGCCACGCCGCCGGGCCACCGGACCGAAGGTCAGCCGGACGGCTTTCAATGTTTCCGACGGCTCCAGCAGATTACGGTCGAGGATGGTCTCGGCGGTTTCCAGCCGGGCCAGCGTCATGAGGTCGCGTACGAGTCCGGACAGGCGCTGGTTTTGACGCCGGATACGGTCGAGGAACCGTTGGCGCGTCTCGGCGTCCATGGTCGGATCGTCGAGGACTGTATCGATGAGCGCGCCGACGGCGGCGATGGGCGTTTTCAACTCGTGGGAAAGATTGGCCATGAAGTCTTTGCGGGCCCGCTCCAGCCGCCGAATCTCGGTAATGTCGTGGAGGACGATCAGCAGGCCGGGCCGGCCCGCCGCTTCGGCCGGCAGAAACGAAGCCTGGATGTGGACGTGAACGGACCGGCCCGGTCCCTCCAGCCGACATTCGCCGGACCCCGGCGCGGGCAGGTCACGGTCCATCTGCAGGGTGCGGCGGATCGCCGCGGCCCTCGCCCAATCCTGCACCCGGCGCCCGACCAGGGCGTCCCGGTCACGGGTCGGGTCGACCAGAGCCAGCGCCCGCTGATTGACAAAAGTGATTCGACCTTCGGCATCGAGCGCCACCACGCCGTCGCTGAGCGACCGCAGCAAAACCGCCAGCCGGGCCTGCTCCCGCTCCTGGGCGGCCACCCGCTCCCGGACATCCCGCACCATACGGTTGAAGGTCCGGGCCACCAGGCCGAATTCGTCGCGGGCCTGATCCGGGATCTGCTGGGAAAAGTCCCCCGCCGCCAGCCGCGAGCAGGCTTCGGCCAGCCGCCGCAATGGCCGGGTGGCCTGCCGACCGGCGAACCAGCCCACGCCGATCGCCGCCAACGCGCTGACGAAGGCGCCGAGCAGGACTTGTTGGCCCAGCTGCCGCTGGGCCTGCAGGGCCCCCGCCAACGGCAGGCCGACCCGGACATAGCCCAGGTGTTCGTTCTGCACGAGGATGGGCGAGACACCCACGAGCCAGGAGGTAAGCCCGGGTCCGCGCGTGCGGTCGACGGTGGCTTGCTGGCGCCGTGCGGCGATAAATTCGGGGCGTTCGGCCAGTCGGGCGCCCGGGCCGAAAAAGCCATGGGAATCGGCCAGCAGGGCCCCGTCCGCGCGTGTCAGGACGATCCAGGAGCCGGTTTCCTGAGCCACCTCCCGGATATGATCCTCGAGGCGTTCCGACCAGAGATGGGCGGGATTGGCGGCCTCGGTGGCGGCGAGGATGTGGGCGGTGCGGGTAACGGCATCGGCGAGGCGCTGGATCTCCCGATCCTCGCGGTACTGATGGACCAGCCAGCCGATGATTCCCGTGGACAGGGCCACCACGCCGCAGTAACTCAGGAACAGCTTCCAGAAAAAGCCACTGGGGGCGCCGGGCCGGGCCGGCCGGTCGCCTGATGGGGCCGATTTCATGGAGGGATTCATCCATCCGCAAGCTAACGGTAGAAGATGAAGATCCGGTAAAGATCCGGTCCCCGTCAGGAACGCGGGGCGACAAACCGGTAGCCCACGCCCCGGACGGTCCGGATGAAGGCATGGGGGTGGTCCAGTTTTTTGCGGATGGCCCGGATGTGCACGTCGATGTTGCGATCGATGACAAACGCGTGCTCGCCGATGGCGTGATTGAGCAAGGCGTCGCGGGTAAAGACGCGGCCTTCATTTTGGCCCAGGAATGCGAGAATGCGGAATTCGGTGGCGGTCAGGTTGACCGGGCGGTCGTCGACCAGCACTTCATGCCGCCCCCGATCGATGATCAGGGGACCGTGCCGGACCCGCTCGGGCCGCTCGGCACCGGTTTTCAAGGGGCCGCGATTCAGGACGGCCCGGATGCGGGCCAGGACCTCGCGGACCCGGAACGGCTTGGTGACATAATCGTCGGCGCCGATCCCCAGACCCAGCACGACGTCGGTCTCCTCATCCCGGGCCGTGATCATGATAATCCGACAGCCCTGCAGGTCCGGGTCTGAACGGATGATCCGGCAGACTTCGAGCCCGTCGAGGCCGGGCACCATGAGATCAAGGAGGACCACGGCCGGTTGTTCGGCCCGGATCAGGGCCAACCCGGTGTCTCCTGCGTCGGCACCCTGCGCCCGGTAACCTTCCCGGCTGAGGTTATAGACCAGCGAATCCCGGATATCGGATTCGTCTTCAATCACGACGACGCACTTCACAGGGCGATCAGTCTAGTCCGCACAAACCCGGATCGGGCAAGCAACCCGCCGTTAAATCATGGTGACGGCTCCATGACGAATCCGAGGAGAACAGGAGGCGCCAGGATTTCGCGGGTTGGGCGTTTTCGGGAAACACCAGCCCTTTTCCCGTTGTATTAACAGGGGTTCCTTCCCTAAATCGGCGCCCGGTCCTCAGGTCGTCACCTTCCCTCAGAACCTCATGCGTTTCCCCAATTCCCCGCCTGCCCGCCCCTTTCGCCCGTTCGTACTCGGA
The DNA here is from genome assembly GCA_051117635.1 of Opitutales bacterium. Taxonomy (GTDB): domain Bacteria; phylum Verrucomicrobiota; class Verrucomicrobiia; order Opitutales; family JABSRG01; genus JBNPEH01. The sequence continues at coordinate 9,661 of JBNPEH010000043.1, forward strand.
CTGGCCGGAGCGCTGGCCCTCGGCCTGGCCGGTTGCGGTCAGAGCGTTACCGACCCCGAGGAAACACGGGAACTGATGGACGAGGCGGAGCAATACCTCGCCCTTTACAGCTTCGAACAAGCCTATGACGCTTTTTCCCGGGCCCGGCAGGCCCTGGCGCCCGGTTCGGAGGAATGGATCCGGGCCACGTATTTCACCGCCACCGCCGGCTGGCACCGGACGCCGGGCACCGATGCCTATGAAACCGAGGCCCTCGACCTCCTGCGCGAGCTGCAGGAGACCGCCCCGGACAGCATGTACGCCCGGCGCGCGCCGGCGATCATCGGGCGCATTCTGGAACTGGAGGACTATCCGGGCGATCCGATCGAATTGGAGCGCGCGGCGGAGGTGTATAAAGCCGCGCTGGATGCTATCGGGAAGGGCGAGGCGGCCATTCACCACCATGTCATCGCGCTGCGGTACGGAAGCCTCTTTTCCCGCTACATCGGGGAGGATGAAAAAATCCTGCGGGGCTGTCGCTTCCTTGAAGACTGGCTCGAGCGCTACCCCGACAACTACTACGCCGCCGTCATGTGGGAATGGCTGGCCATGACCTATATGGTACAGTTGCAGGATGACGCCAGGGCCTATGCGGCCTGGAAGGAAGTGGCCCGTATCGGCTTCACCAACGAAAGCCGGATGGGCGTCAGCCTGCAGCGGATGGGAGAACTGGCGATGAGCCTGGGCAAATACGAAGAGGCCGGCATCTGGTTCAGCCGAAGCATCCGCGACGCACCCCGGTCCGGGGTCGCCTGGGTGTCCCGCCAGATGATGCTGGAAATCGAGGAGAAGCATCCCGGTACCTTTGACGAAATCCCGCCGCTGGTGACCTTCGGCCAGAAGGTTACCCGAGAGCCGATCCTGGTACCTGAAGCCGAGCGGATCTTCCTCGGCAAACCCCTCCCCGAAGATGGCTAAGTCATTCAAAATCAACACAAACTGGATCGCGCTGGTTCTGCTGTCCATTGCCTACATTTTCAGCGCCGTCCGGGTATATATCATTCACCAGCGGGTGGATACGGGTGAACCCGAAAAAATCGTCGAGGCCGGCGGGAAAAAGTTCATCCGCGTCACCCACTGGCAGCTGGAACCGGGTTTCCGCGAGGGTCTGCAGGCAGCCATGGACATCTATAACCAGTTGCCGCACGTGCAGGACGCCAACGTCGAGGTCATCCAGTTGGCCGTGACCGAACGCGTCTACAACCAGTTCATGAATGTGCACCTGATCAGCGGCACCGCGCCCGATATCGCCGCCAAGGGCATGACCTCGCTGATCACCGGTACGAGTGTGGCCAAGTTCTACATGCCGTTGGGGGAGTTGATCAACGAGCCCAATCCCTACAACGCCCCGGAATACCTGCCGGACCGGATCGATCCGGAGCTGGCCGATTACCTGGGATCCGCTCCCTGGCGGGAAACCTTCGTGGACGGCATGGAAGGCGGGTGGGACGATACGATGCAGGAGTACTACGCCGTCCCCATCGCCAGTTGGGGACCGCAACGCTTTTACTACAACACGCGCCTGCTGAAAAAGGTGAAGGCCTTTGCCCTCGAAGCTTATCGACGGGAAACCCGCCCGACCTGGATGCAACAGGTCTGGTTGCGGAAAGAGGACGGTCAGCCTCTGGGATACCTGAAACCCGATCCCGAAGTGGCCGAATGGTTGGCGAATGACACCTTGCCCCAAAGCCTCGGTCACCTGTTTCTGTATTGTCGGGCCGTCCAGGCTTATGCCGAGGCCAACAACCTACCCGATCTGGTACCGATCGCCGGCAGCAGCTACAGCGCAAACAACCCCGCCGAACGGTATCCGGTGCCCTTTCAGGCCGAGCTCCTCCAAGAGTCCGGCATCGACCTGGACGGGAGCTTCGGGGTCGACCAGCTGGAGAGCATAGCCGGCTTCCAGACCGGCAAATGGTCCTTCGAGTCACCCCCCATCAAGGCCTATTGGGAGCTGACCAAGGAGTTCACCAAATTTTTCCCGGCCGGCTTCCTCGGGCTGGACCGTGAACAGGCCAACCGCCGGTTCGTCCTCGGCAATGCCGCCATCATCACCTCGGGCGGCTGGGATGCGGGCAGCATTTTCCGTGGAGCCCGCCAGCACTCGGATCCGGAGGACCGGTTCGCCGTACGGGTGGGCGCCCCTCCGATGCCCGCTCCGGGCGAACGCTGGTATACCTATTACGCCGGTCGCAGCAGCGAAGCCAACAGCAATGTGGGGGTCCCGCTGGCCGTCAACAAGGCCACCCCTCATCCGGACTGGGCGCTCGATTTCCTGAAGTTTGTGACCAGTTTCACGATCAACGAGGCCTTTACTAATGAAGCAGGCTGGCTGCCGGGCATCGTGGGGACCGAACCTGTCGAGGAGATGCGCGCCTTCAAACCCATCTCCGAAGGCTGGCCGTCCGGGATGGCCCTCAACTTCAGCCAGGGACGACTGAAAACCATTTATGGCGGCCAGCGCCTGCGCTTCTGGAGCAACGATGCCACTTACGAAGAGTTCTCCGAGACGGTCGCGGAGACGATCGCCGACCCGCGGCTGGGCGGCGACCGCTTCTGGGCCCGCATTTACGAAGACCTGAGAAATCAGGATCGCGCCCGCGAGCGGGCTCTCACCGTCGAGGAAATCCGGCAGTTCGAGATGGACGACCCCGGGGCGGCCAAACGGTATCGGATGACCCTGAATGAGTCCGCCAAGTTCAATGCCGGCATCAAGCCGCTGGTGCTCTGGGAAAACCTTTTTCCCGAGGAGCCCTACCCGGACTTCAACTGACGGCCAACCGCCTCACCCGCACCCTTTTTCTTTCTTCCCCGACGTTCTCCCATGCCCACGAAAAACGACCCAGCCCGCATGGCCGAACCCTCCCCGATGCACGAAGGCGGGGCGAAAATGAACGCCTGGCGGGACAAATGGTGGCCGAAACTCCGGCTGGTCCTGATTCTCTACGCGCTCATGTTGCCCACCCTGGGGACCATGATCGTGTTCAACTATTATCCGAAGTTGGACGTGGTCTGGCGGTCCCTCTACACGTGGCAACCGCCCGACATCCTCGAGTACATCGGCCTCAAAAATTTCCGCGACGCTTTCAGCGACAACCTCTTCTGGCAGTCTTTCCAACTCGTCGGGATCATGCTGGTGGCCAACGTCGTCAAGATGTGGCCGGGCATTTTCGCCGCCATTGCGCTGCACCGGCTCGTCAACGACAAGACACGCTACTTCTTTCAGGTCCTCTTCGTCGTGCCGATGGTCATCCCCATGATGGTCTGGCTGTTGATCTGGAAAAGTTTCTACGATCCGGATCTCGGGCTGCTGAACCGCTTCCTGAACTTTACCGGTCTGATGGATTTCCTCCATGCCCTGGACACCTTCATGCCCAGGGTGGCGGCCGGCCTGCAGCCGCTCTTCACGTATGCGGTCAATCCCGTCTTCGGCGGCGTCAGCGGGCTGATCCTCTTCGGCGCCTTCCTTCTGGCCTTGCGTGCCTACAAAGAACCGCGCCCCAAACGGCTGCGGTCCTACGGCCTGATCCTGGCCCTGACCCTGGTCATGCCCTTCTGCCTGCTGCTGGGGGTATTCGAAGGCGCGCCTGGCCTGCTGATCGCGGCTGCCGTCCTGGTGGTCCTCAGCAGGACCATGAGCCGGGAAATGGGCAACGCCTGGATCATCTGGCCGTTCATCGTCATCGGGGGCACGGTCGTTTACTGGGGCGAGCTCTTTCGGCTGCCGGTCATGCTCGCGTTCGCCTGCGGGATCAATGAGGCGATCCGGGCCACTCAACGCGAATTCCGGGGCGACGCCTCTCTCTTCAAAATCGGCCTCGGCCTGGTGCTGGCCGGAACGACGCTGGTTCTGCTGGGCCACGTCTGGACGGAGCCCACCCACCAGTTCCGGTTCGGCACCCCCGCGTGGCTCGGGAGTGAGGATCTGGTCATCCCCGCCCTGCTGCTCTGGGGCTTTCCCTGGGTCGGGACCATCGGCGTCCTGATCTACCTGGCCGGGCTCCAGCAGATTCCGCAGGACGTCTACGAAGCGGCCGATCTGGATGGGATCGGTCCGGTCGGCAAGCTCTTCCACATCGAGCTGCCGCTGATCATGACCCAGATCCGGATCAACCTGATCTTCATGACCATCGGCACGCTGACCGGCTACGAGATGTTCCTGATCCTGCTCGGCCCCGAAGGCGGGCCCGGCAACCGGGGCATGGTCCCCGGCCTCTACATGTTCAGCCAGGCCTTCTCCGAGGGCCGGTTCGGCTTCGCCTGCGCCCTCGGCATGGTCCTGTTCTTCATGATCCTGGCGCTGACCATTGTCTACCAGAAGTACGTCAAGGTCGACAAGTGACCCTGCCGACCGATCGCCTCTCCCCTACCCGTCCGACCGCCATGTCCCTCAAACGCAGCAAGCAAATCGGTGAAGCCGTCAAAATCGGCTACGTCCTGTTCGTCCTCTTCTTCGCCTTCCTGCCGTTGTTCATCATGGTGGTGGTCAGCTTCAAAACGAACGAGCAGTACGTGGCGAATCCCTGGTTCTTCGATCCGATCGGGGAATGGAAGTGGAACAACTGGGCGATCGCCTGGGAAACGGTTTCCCCCTACATCTCCAACTCCATCTTCGTCTCCTTTTCGGGAACCTTCGTGACCATCCTGATCGTGCTGATGTGCGCCTACGCGCTGGCCCGCTTCAGGTTTCCCGGTCGCAACATCATCTACTACGGTATCATCGCCTCGATGTTTCTGCCCGGTACGGTCGCCTCGCTCGTCACCACCTTCAACCTCCTGCGCGGCCTCAATCTGGTGAACACGCTCTGGGGCCTCGTCGTCATGGCCTCCGTTTCCGGTCAGATCGCCGGTATCTTTCTCCTGAAGCAGTTTATCGAGGACATCCCCCGCGAGCTGTTCGAGTCCGCGCAGATCGACGGCGCCGGCCACCTCATGCAGATCCGGCATATCATCATCCCGATGTCCGCCAGCATCATTGCCGTATCCTGTATCCTCGATTTTCTCGGAAGCTGGAACAACCTCATCCTGCCCCTCCTCCTCATGCGGGATGACGAACTCCTGACCATCCCCGTCGGCCTGCTCCGGCTCGACGGCGAGTACGTGAAGCAGTACGGCGAACTCATGGCCGGCTACGCCATCGCCTCCGTCCCCCTCCTCATCCTTTTCCTGCTCGCCATGAAGCTCTTCGTGAAGGGCATCGCCGCCGGCGCCATCAAGGGATAGGTCTTCAGCAGGCGGCGGGCGGCATAGCGGTTCTCCCGGGCGTCCGCTTGCGGGATGCCGCCGCGGTCGTCGAGGTCTGGCACGGCGCGCTAGCCCGAACTTCTCACCAGAATCGGGAAAAAGGGCGGTAAGTGATTCTGGTCGAAGGGTTTGAAGCATTTCTGTGAAATGCACGTCCGTGGGGTTGCCCATTTTCCCGATTCTTTTCGCCCACATGCGCGATCTGCGACGTTGTCCATCACCGACTGGTTCGAGTTTTCTTTTTACCACGAAGGACACGAAGGCCTGGCTGGGCTGGGCTCAAAGGACATGTCTCTTCATTCCGTCTTTCAGTTTGGTGACATCACGCATGAGCGATTTCGTTCAATTCCAATTCTCTGCTCAGGCAACGCTGATAGGCTGATTCCAGCAACCCTCGA
>JBNPEH010000012.1:0-15257 GCA_051117635.1 Opitutales bacterium
TTAGGCAGAAAATCGACCGTGTATTCACTGCCCCGATAAATTTCGGTATGCCCTTTCTGGCGGCCAAAGCCTTTCACTTCGATCACGGTCATGCCCTCGATGCCGATTTCGGCCAGGGCGTCCTTAACGTCATCCAGTTTAAAGGGCTTGATGATGGCTTTAACGAGTTTCATGGAATTCAGATAGATGGGGGGTTGGCCGGAAAACCGGCTAAGTCTGGCTATGTTAAGACCTTATGCCATACCATAGCCGGTCCCTGCGCAAGGACTTTCGCCGGGGAGCGCCTGCCCGCCCTAGCCTCCCGACAACGCACCGCCCGGTCCAGTCGCCAGGACAAAAAAAAAGCCGGCCCCGCAAAACGGGGCCGGCTGAGAAGTTCAGCGGACTGCGCCGGTCAGATCGCGCCGTCGCCCTGCTCTTCGGTCCGGATGCGGATCGCATCCTCGATCGGCTGGACGAAGACCTTGCCGTCGCCGATTTTACCGGTTTTGGCAGCCTTCACGATGGTCTCGACGACCTTGGCGACGACATCGTCGGCCACGGCCACGTCGAGCATCACTTTGGGCAGGAAATCGACGGTGTATTCACTTCCGCGATAGATTTCGGTGTGGCCCTTTTGGCGCCCGAAACCTTTCACCTCGGTGACAGTCATGCCTTCAATGCCGATGTCGCTAAGGGCTTCCTTAACTTCCTCCAGCTTGAAGGGTTTGATGATAGCTTTGACGAGTTTCATAACTCTTCAGATCGGTTGATCTATTCCTTCGTGTTGAGGGTTCAGGACGGGCTTAGTGCGTGCGGGGCGCGAAATCCGGGTAGGCTTCCTGGCCATGCTCGCAGATATCCAGGCCTTCCTGTTCTTCCTCTTCCGTGACACGCACGCCCATGATCAACTTGATCACATAGAAGAAGACGAAGGCGAAGATGAAGGCGGCGGCGGAGACCGACAAGGTGCCGATCAGCTGAACCCCGAATTCACCCCCACCGAAGATCCCGACAGCCAGGGTGCCCCAGATGCCGCAGATACCGTGGACGGAGATGGCGCCGACCGGGTCGTCGATCTTCACCTTGTCAAAGAACAGGATGGAGAAGACGACGATGATGCCGGCAATCAGGCCGATCACGATGGAAAACGCCGGAGACACGCTGTCAGCACCGGCAGTGATGCCGACCAGACCGGCGAGGAAACCGTTCAGGGCCATGGAGAGGTCTGGCTTTTTCAGGACCAGCCAGGACGTGAAGATGGCGGCGATGCAGCCGGCTGAGGCGGCCAGAGCGGTCGTCGTGAAGACCAGACCGAGCGGACCCGGGTTGGCGGACAGAACGGAACCACCATTGAAGCCGAACCAGCCGAAGAAGAGCAGGAACACCCCGATGGTAGCCATCGGCATGCTGTGCCCCGGGATCGGGCGGATCTTGCCGCCCTCCAGATACTTGCCCTTGCGGGGCCCGAGGATCATGACGCAGGCCAGCGCGGCGAAACCGCCAAAGGCGTGCACCACGGAGGAACCGGCGAAGTCGTAGAAACCGCCTTCACCCAGGCCGGAAAGCCAGCCACCGCCCCAGTGCCAGGAGCCGATGACCGGGTAGGCGATCCCGACGAGCAGGGTCGCGAAGATCATGAAGCTGGAGAGCTTGACACGTTCGGCGACGGCACCGGAGACGATAGTCGCGCCGGTGGCGGCGAACATGGCCTGGAAGATGAAGTCACCGTAGGCGGTCATGGCCAGGCCGAAGCCGCCGTAGGTCAAGTCGTCCATGCCCTTACCACCGAGGTCGCCGATGAACCCGCCGAAGCTGATCCATCCGTTGAAGTCCCCCGGATAATGGGTGTTAAAGCCGAGCAGGGCATAGGTGATGAGACCGATGCTGATGATCCAGCAGTTTTTGAACAGGATGTTGACCGTGTTCTTGGCCTGCGTGAGGCCGGCCTCGAGGGTGGCAAAGCCGAGGTGCATGAGGAACACCAGAGCGGCGGCGATCACCGTCCAGAGCATGCTGGTGGTGAAAAAGTCGAAAGCGTAGGCGGTATCGCCCTGCGCCTCGATCAACGCCATGTAATCGGCTTCCCCGGGAAAGGCTGGCTCAGCCTCAACGGCTTCAACGGCTTCCTCGGCCGCGGCCATGGCCTCGGCGGCTTCTTCTTCCTGGGCGTACAGGGACGATCCCAGCACAAGAAAAGCCATCAGAGCCACAGCCGGACGGGCGAACGGAAAGCGCATCATCCAGGTTGGGAGTACTCTTTTAATCATAATCTTCGGGTTCAATGGTTTGAGCTGTGAGCACGAGCAGCCTCCCTTACAGAAAGGCATCAGCGACGCTCGCGTGATCCGCTGGTTGCGGTCGTCGAATCAGGGAGCAACTGACATGCCAAGGTCAGAAGAGCCGCTAATACCGCGAAACTTTTGTAAAAAACCGGCCGATGGATGGCCCTAGCCCGGATTTCTCATGAAGCCCAGATGTGATGAGCTGCCCCTGTCCGCCATCATGTCCGCCGTAGCCTTGGCGTAGGAGGAAGTCCCGCCAGGCGGGGCGACGGCGGCTTGCCCGCCATAACCCGAAGGGTGACGGCGGGAGGGCGGCGTGTCCGCCATAACCCGGAGGGTGACGGCGGGAGGGCGAAACCGGCTGGGCGCGCACTCAGGTGCTTAACCGGGCGGTTTCCAGCCCGACTACCGAGCCCGCAGGGCGACACCTCAACGAGCGCAGCGAGAATAACACGCCGCAGATCGCGCATGTGGGCGAAAAAAACCGGGAAACAGGGCACCCCCACGAAGGTGCCTTTCGAAGAAAGGCTGCAAATCATCCGGCCAGCATGATTTATCGCCCAATTTCCCGATGCTGGTGAGAAATGCGGGGTAGCCGGGCCATCAGCGATCGGCCGGTTCGACCGTCCGGATATGGAGGTCACGGAGCTGTTTGGGCTGCACCGGACCGGGGCTGTTGGTCATCAGCTCCTGTCCCTTCTGGGTCTTGGGGAAGGCGATCACATCGCGGATACCGGGTTTCCCGGCCAGAATACCGACCAGCCGGTCGAGGCCCATGGCGATGCCGCCGTGCGGAGGCGCTCCGTATTCAAAGGCCTTGAGCATGTAGCCAAACCAGTCCTCCACTTTGTCGGCATCCATGCCCATGACGTCGGTAAAAACCTTCCGCTGCAGATCGGGCTGGTGGATACGGATCGACCCGCCGGCCAATTCCGTGCCGTTGAGCACACAATCGTAATGCTGGCCGCGGACCGCCTTCGGGTCGGTGTCCAGCTTGTCGGCATCTTCGGGCACCGGCGAAGTGAAGGGATGGTGTGCGGCCACGTAACGCCCCGCTTCCTCGTCATAGATAATGAGCGGAAAATCAACCACCCAGAGAAACGCGTATGGGTCGGATCGGATTTCCAGACGGTCCCGCTTTTCCAGGATGCGCGCCGCATCCAGGCGGACCCGGCCCATGATGGCGCAGGCCTGCTCCCAGGGAGCGGCGGCAAAGAAGACGATATCGCCCGCCTCGATCTCCAGACGCTCCCGGAGAGCGGCCTGCTCGGCTTCGGAGAGAAACTTCAGGATGGGCGACCGCCAGCCGTTTTCGCGGGCCTGAATGTAGGCCAGGCCTTTGGCGCCCAAGGCTTTGGCGGCGTCCTCCAGGCTCTTCAGCTCCCCCTGGCTGATGTCGGCGAGTCCCTTGATGTTGATGCCGCGGACGACACCGCCGCCATCGACCACACCCCGGAAGACCTTGAACGCGGATGCCTTGAAGATATCGGTCAACTCCTGGATCTCGCAGCCGAACCGCAAGTCGGGTTTGTCGACTCCATACCTGTCCATCGCCTCCTGATAGGGCATGCGGCGGAAGGGGGTCGGAATATCGACATTCAGGACGGTCTTCCAGACGCGCTTCAACAGGCCCTCGATCAGGGTGTACATGTCCTCCCGGTCGATGAAACTCATCTCGATATCGAGCTGGGTGAACTCGGGCTGCCGGTCGGCGCGGTTGTCCTCGTCGCGAAAACAGCGTGCGATCTGGTAATACTTTTCAACGCCCGCCACCATCAGCATCTGCTTGTACTGCTGGGGCGACTGCGCGAGGGCGTAAAATTTGCCCGGATTGACCCGGCTCGGCACCAGGTACTCGCGCGCCCCCTCGGGCGTGCTCTTGAACAGGACCGGGGTCTCGATGTCGTAAAACCCCTTCTCGTTCATGTAGTCGCGGATGGCCTGGTTGGTCTGGTGGCGGATTTTCATCACCCGCAGATTGGAAGGCCGGCGCAGGTCGAGGTAGCGGTGCGACAGCCGCAAATCCTCGTTCACCTTGTCCCCGGTCGCGTCCATCGGAAACGGCGGGGTTCTGGCCACATTGTGGATGACCAGTTCGGCCGCCACGACCTCGATCTCCCCCGTCGGCATCCTGGTGTTTACCGTCTCCGCCGACCGCTCGACGACTTCCCCGCCGACCGCGATCACGCTCTCCGGCTTGAGGCTCGACTCCCGGTCCGCGAAGGCCGGCTGATTCGGATCGATCACGATCTGAGTCAGGCCTTCGCGGTCGCGCAGGTCGACAAACAGAATGCCTCCGTGGTCACGGACCGAATCGATCCAGCCGGCGAGGGTCACCGTGGACCCGGCATCGGTTTTCCGGAGGGCGGCACAGCTGTGGGTGCGTTTCATCGTAAGAAGGGTGGCTTGAGAGGCATTCCGCCCCGGTGCAAAACGGCCATTGGTGCCGGTCTCACCCTCCGCCGGCAACGTTTTTTCCAAAGGGAACGCTTCCCGGTCAGGAGGGATCGGCTTCAGGGCGCGCGCCAGGTCAGGAGACCGGCGTTGCCGTTCTGGTCGTAGGCTTCGAGGAGGACACTCGACACCCCCTCGACCGGGAGGCGGAAGGTTTCGGTCAACTGGTCATGCAAGCCGTCCTCGGGCAGCAGGCGGACGGGCTTGGCCCCGTCCACGATGGCGTGCAGGTAGGTAACCACACCAAAGGCATCCCTTGTCTCGATGACCAGAACGGGCTCCTCGCCACTGTTGTCCAGCCGGGTCGTCAGGCTGGGAGGCGTGCCGTCGATCAGGAAGGGCGAGGACTGTCCCACGCCGGTCAGCGCTTCGGATTCCGGCTGATCCCGGGCGTCGGTGGCGCTTACCCGTGCCTGGTAAAACCCGTCGGCCAGGCCGTTGAGCGTGAAGCCGAAAAGGGGCGTATCCAGATCCCGCGCCACCGGCAACCAGGCGCTGTCCAGCCCGGGGCCGCGCAAATCCAGGTCGTAACGCAGACGGTCGCCGTTGGGATCGATGACCTCCCAGACCAGGGTCATCGCGCCATCCTCACGCAGGATCTGCAGTTGCGGGCTGGGTTTGGGATCGGCCAGCGCCGTCCGGGGGTCCGCTTCCTCCAGCAGTTTTTTCAGGGGAACTGAATTCCGGTTGGCCGTGTTCGGCCGCGGCTCCAGCAGGGCGGGCACCGCGCGGATCTTGCGGACAACCGGCGCCTGGTTCGGCAGTCGGTAAAAGGCATCAAAGCTACGCACCGCCGGGCCGTCCGTCGCCCAGTCGGCACGCAGCTGAAGATACCGACCCACCGGGCTGCGGATGCGCCCGTCCTCGCTGAGCGGGGAAAAGACGGTCCAGGTATCGTCGGGCTCGGGCGTGTTACCGGAGCGCGTTTCGAGCGCCAGGCCGTTCTGCGGAGCGGGTCCGGCCAGCGTCTTGACGTGGAGGGCTCCCCACTCCACCGGCTGACCGGCGTCCAGCGGCTCGGAGGTGAGCCGGCCGGTCACCTTGCCCCCGGATGTCAGCTGGTACAGGCGGGCCGGGTTACTGGAAAACGCCCAGGTGGCTCCCGCCTCATCGGTCGCCCAGGCCGTCACCGCCCCTCCGGCCGGCAGTGTCTGCAACAGAGACCAGTCGTCCCGGCCGCCCACCCGATAGATGCGGCCCTCACGCCCGACCCCCACCAGAACATCGCCCTCGGGGGTGGCCTCCATCCCGTAGAGGCCCTCCCCCGGAGCGACCCAGAAACGCTCGGCGAAGCCCGAGGGATCGATGGCATAAAGGGCACCTCCGGATCCGTTGCGAGCAGCGTCCGCCGAGGAGCCGGAGGGAGCCGAACCAGCCCCCTCCGCGGTGGGCGACGGCAGACCGATTCCGCCGGGCGACGGGGCGGAGGATTCGCCGCGCCCCCCATTGGAGGAACCGGCGGCATAGACCCCCACCCAGGCCGAGCCGTCCGGTCGCGGAAGGATACCGGCGATTTCATCGGCGGGCAGATCGAACAGCGCCCGGGCCGAGCCATCGGGATCGACCCGGAACACATAGCCGCCGGGGCCGGTACCGACCAGCAGGCTACCGTCCGCCTCGTGTGCCAGCGCATAGGCATGGTCCTGCCCGGGCTGGAAAAACGGCTCGGGCCGGGAACGGGCCGCCGGTTGCTCGGTGTCGACCCGATAAACCGCGGCGGGGCTGCCCGTGGCGACAAACAGGTGCCGCCCTTCCGGACCGAAACGCATATCCCACACATAGGTCCCGGCGGCATCGAGCACGACAGAGACGGGATCCTGACCTGCTTGCGGATCCGGACTGACGCGGTAGACGCGCGCGCCGGGACCCACGCCGACGTACAGTTGCCCGTCCGCGCCAAAAGCCAGGCTCCGGACAAACACCTCTTCCGGCGTAAAGACGGTCTCGGCGGGTTCACCGGGTTTCAGGCGATGGACCGTCCCCTGGGGACCGGTCGCGAGAAAGAGGTGGCCGTCCGGACCGAACAGGGCGTCCCAGACCAGAGACTCCGGCAGAAGAATACCCTCCCCCAACGCCGTGGCGGGACGGATGATGCCGTCCTGATCGATGCTCAGGCCTTCCAGGTCGGCCGCTTCAAAAGCCTCGGTGCCCCGCAGGCTCAAAGTCCGGGTTTGCGCCGAGACAGGTAGCGTGGCCAGAAGGGCCGTTAAACAAACAGGGAGCAGCCGCCTGAGGCGGCCTGAAATCAGGATCGAATGCATGAGCGGAAAGAGAAAGGTTCCCGGGCGGTCAATGCACCGTCACCGGGATACGGGCGCTGCCCTGGAAGACGCCGTCCACAGGAATGGTGGTTTCCCAGAGCACCACCCGGTCGAGCCGGTCGCGGGCCTCGGCCACCAGCGGACCGTCCATCAGCCCGAGGACGGAAGCCGGCAGATCCGGCAGCTCGGCGCCTTCGACGGCCAGCCCGTGCGCCGGTCGGGTCAGCATGACGTGGACGGCATTCGCGGCGTGCCGGTCATTGAGGTGCCGGATGATGTCGGCGAGGTCATCGGCCCCGGCGGGGATGATGCCCCGACGGCTGGAACGCCCGGCGAGCGTATCCGCCGTTTCGGCATCGGCTACGACAAGACTCAGCGTTTCCCGGGCCCGACCCGCGGGCACCGGGACCTCCACGGTGAGGCGACGGGCTGCTCCCTGGTAGTCCCTCACCGTCAAATCGACGGGCAACAGGTCGCCGCCTTTCGGTCGGCGATCAGCCAGCCTCACCGATTCGAGCGAGGCCATTTCCCAGCCGCGGCTGACCGTGAAGTCGCTCTCCAGGCTTTCCAGGAAGGGAGCCTCGAACGGGTTCTGCATCAGCCCGGCGAGGACATTCAGGGTCTCCATGACCAGGCGGACCCCGCCGCCCGGTCCGCTGGCGTGCTGGTGCAGGACGACCGGATCGTGCCCTGCCAGGTTCAGCGTGACGGTGCCGGCGAGGCTTTCCTCCTCTTCGGCGGTCAAGGTCGCCTGGAGCGACTGCAACAGACCGGCCGAAGCCAGGAACGGGGTCAGTTGAGGGTGATCGAAGACATGACCGCGGAACGACTGAGGTTTGCCGTCCGGCCCGGTGACGCCATAGGTGACAGTCGTCCGTTTCGGCAGGTCACCGATCGACCCTGCGATCCCGGTCAGGCGATCCTGAGTGATCGCCCCGACAGGCTCGCCGACACTCGAGAGTTTAAACGAGCTGATGATCGACTGGACCACCGTGATGACTTCGGCGGGGGCCATCGGCAAGGCGGTCGGCCCCATCTGGAAAAAGGGATGGCCGAATGCGAGCAACTGTTCGCCTTCCCGCCAGGTGACGGTGCCGACACCGGCGATACGGAAATCACCGTCCATCAGCACGGCCGCCACGGGCGCCCCGGGCTTCAGCGCATCGGCGGACAGATCGGCGGTACCCTGCCCCAGGGGGGCCTGCATCACGGTAATACCCCGCTCCCGCAGGTAATCCTCAAACGGAGCCAGGGTCCGGGCGGAGAAACCGGCGGCATACAGCGGAGTCGGCAGGGGCTGAAGGAGCTGGCCGAGCACCTCGTCAGGCAGGTCGGGGCCGGCGGTCATCGCCCAACCGCGGGCCGGCGGACGACGCGCTTCCGTACCGGCGGTTTTCTCCATCGGCTGCCAGGTGGACCCGCCGTCGACCGGAAAGGTCTCCAGGATTTCCATCATGGATTCGATCGGCTGGATACCGATCAGCGCCTGCTTCTTGGCGAAGGTGTAGCCATAGGCGTAGGCACCGATCAGCTTGCCGTCGATGTAAACGGGGGAACCGCTCATGCCCGCGACCGGCCCGGTGAGGATATTCCGGTCATCGAGCGCCTCGGCGATGATGACTGACCGGCGAGGCCCGATGAAGTGGGTGGCCACACCGAGGATGCGGAGCGGAAAGGTTTCAATCTCCGTCCCGGACACCACGGTCCGCCATACGGCCTCCATGCCGGGCTCGATCTCGCTGAGCGGCAGGATGGCCTGATCCTCGGGTGCCAGAGCCGGAGCGGCGGAGCGGGCGCTAAGCGGAGCGCACACCAGGCCGAAACCGATCAAAATCGGCGCATACCGGCGCAGGGCTTGGAGCTTGCGCGGGGAAGAGGGCTTACACAGCATCGAGGGCATTATGAACAGACGCAGTCCTTTGGGTTCCTTCCGGATGTTCGGGCTCCTTACGGTTTTAGCATTATCGGGTGCGGTGGGGCACGCCCAACCGTTGGATCCGGATCAGCAGATCGCTCATCTCCGGAACATCAATTTCATTCATATGAATGTGATGGCCACCTCCCTGAGCGACGAGGACATAATCATCCGGCAGGATGTCAGTGACCTGGTGGAACTGGAGTTACGCCGGGAGGGCATACCCTTGCGGGCCTTCATCGCCAACGAGCCGGATCGCAATTACCCGCTCCTCGAGATCGTGGTTGATATTCAGCGCCAGGCCGGGCGGAACGCCTTCACCCTGCAACTGGCGGTGCGCGACTATGTCATCATTCAACGCAATGACATCGTCACCACCGCCACCACCTACGGTTTGAGCCAATCGGGGTCGACCAGTACGGAACTGGCGCTGCTGACCGAAATCAAGAACCAGGCCCGCAGCCTGATGGCCGATTTTCTCAACGACTACCGCGCCGCCAACGGCGGAAAACGGTAGGTTAAGGCTCAAAACCCGGGTCCCGCTTGCGCTCCTTTGCCCGGACCGCTCCCTCGAATCGCACATCCGGCCGCTCCAACACATGTCGGAAGAAAAACAGCAACGCATTGAAGGCCTGCCTTTGCCCCGAAGCGGCGAGTTGTTCCTCCTCCGCCAAATGCGAGAGGAAGCGCACCACGTCTCCCTCGTCCGCATCCATCGCATCCTTGCCATCGACGAAAGCCTGAAACCGACGCAACCAACCCAGATAACTCTGTTCAGTTCGATACCGGAGATGCCGCCGACGGATAACCGATCGCATCAACCGGACCGAGCGATCCCGTTTCTCCATTGTATCAAAAAACCAGGCGAGGACCTGCCCCCACTGCTCCCGCTGCCAGTCCGACGGCTCACGCGGCAAAACAGCATCCCGCCAAAACCAGCGACCATGCTCCCGGTCGGTCGGATCCTTCAGTCCATGTTTCGCACAATAACCAAGATACCAACGCAGGACAATTAGCCAACGCTCCCGAGTCGCCGCGTCCAATCCGCGGTCCGTTAACAGCCCCTCCACAATACCCAGCATGTCTACGAACAATACATGACAGCCTTTCATGATTTCCAGGCTTTTTCGTAGACTTCCGGACGCCCTTCCAAAC
The DNA here is from genome assembly GCA_051117635.1 of Opitutales bacterium. Classification (GTDB taxonomy): domain Bacteria; phylum Verrucomicrobiota; class Verrucomicrobiia; order Opitutales; family JABSRG01; genus JBNPEH01. Next base: position 10,050 of record JBNPEH010000012.1, read on the forward strand.
GGTAGGTTCCCGTTCCCCGCACAACCCGACATCCGCCGCCCCATGCTCCGGAAAGCCCATTCCCAAGGCCTTCAGGCTAGACCCTTGATTTTCCCGCCCCTCCAACCGATCCTAACCTTAATCCATAAAATCCGGAAATTTTACGCATGAACGATTTCATGCATACCTTAAGTTCGCTGAAATAGAATGAAAAACGAAGACGCCGTTGCAGAGTTCCTCCTCAAGGAGGTTGAAATAAAGGAATCCCTCAAAAAAAGAATGAGTGAATCTGCTTTGGACTATTACACTGGGCGGCACCTATTTGGAGTTGCAGCAGGTTTGTTTTTCATCGGGGTTTTAGTGTATGTCTCGATCAATCGAAATATTCCGATTTGGGGAGTCTTGTCACTCGCGATGGCTATGACAGCACTAATGGAATCAAAAAGGAATAGTGGACGTGTCGATGCTATGATTAAGCTATCGGCCATGTCTGAGAGCGAACCAGACGGAGCTGGTCAACCCCATTTACGCGCCCGTAATTCGACAACCACTTAGACTACTAATCACTCGGGCTGGGGTGCCAGTCCTCGACGTTCGCTAAGACAAGATGAGTTACGAAGTCGATAGTATTAGAGACCACACTTGCCCATGCGGGAAGGGTCTTTATCGCGTCACTCATAGTAGTAACGACTGGATGCAGACAAACGAGTCGTGGGAGATGCTCTGCTCCTCATGCCGTAAAAATTATATTTTAGATCCGGTTACCAGATATGCCTCCGGTATCAGCTACAGCTCTTACACATGGATTACCAAAGAAGAATTTAAGAAGAGAAAAGAAAAGAAAAATTAAGACATAAGGCGATCACTTTAGCAAAAAAGCGTCACTTAAAAATTTGGTTACAGAGTTTTGAGGGATTATCTAAAAAGAAGGTGTGGGAAAAGCTCCCAAAGAATCCTTGGGGATACCCATCATTAGGGACTTTTTACACTCATTCCAAAGACTCAAAGGACTTGGATAGCTACCTAACCTCATATTTTGAATCGAACACCCTCTTGCTTCTCGAAAATCAAATCCACGACCCCGAAATCAAGGCCATCCTAGAAAAAACAAAACACTAATTCGAACAAATCGGTGTTGGCAACGTCGGCTACCGCCGCCGTCGCCACACCTCTACGTTGGGCAAAAATAATTTAAGAAAAATAGAACAGTGAATATCCTTGGATTCATGCCCTGCCTTGTGACTTCATTTGCGATCCCCCGAGTAGTCCGATTCCGAAAACATCGGAGAATTACAAACCCTATCTTTAGGTCTAATTTTTCAGGAACCTACCGGAGACTCGACTTTCCGGTCCAATACGCATAGGCTCATCGAACAATGGAGGCCGAACAAAGCCGTTCATGCAACTCGCTCCCTGCGGTCGCTCGCGCATGACGGCTGACGTTGGGAGAAAAAATCCAAATCGAAATCGGGATCGCTATTGAAATCGAAAAATCATGGCCTTAGGACACGAAAAGCTCGACGTATACCGCTTGGCCATCGGCTACGTGTCATGGGTTTTTGAGCATTCAGAAAAATTGAATGGTGTTCACCGGCATGCCCGAGATCAATGGCTTCGCGCAAGCCAATCAATTCCGTTGAACATCGCCGAAGGCAATGGCAAGACAGCCGAAGGAGATCGAAGAAGGTATTTCGAGATTGCCCGTGGTTCAGCCCTTGAGTGTGCGGCCATCCAAGATGTTCTCGTCGTAGGCAAGGCCTTGGACGAAAAGCAAAGCCATGAGCGGAAGAATGAATTGGATCGCATGGCGGCGATGCTGAGCCGCTTGGGGAAGCGAGGTTATGCAATGCAAGAGGAATCCCCAAACTATGGAATCGATTCCGATTTCGATAGCGATTTCGATCCCGATGAAATTAAATCCCAACCAGGCGCTGCACTCAACGCGGACCAGCCGCGTGAGTGAGCTCGACGTTGAAAAGATTTGACAGAAGTACGTGATAACGTACGCTTTGTCTCAAATGAATTCAATCACTGCAACTCAGGCACGATCAAAGCTTTACAGCCTGATTGACGAAACGAACAGCTCGCATCAACCGATTCAGATTACGGGCAAGCGAGGCAACGCCGTGCTGATCTCCGAGGACGATTGGAGAGCAATCTCGGAGACCCTGTATCTCAACTCGATTCCTGGGATGGTCGATTTGATCAAGGAGGGGATGAGTGAACCGATTGAATCGTGTAGCGAGGACCCGGGCTGGTGAGCTATCGTGTCGTCTTCACGAAGCAGGCACAGAAAGACGCTAAGAAGATCGCGCGCACTGACCTGAAGGCGAAAGCGGCGGAACTCATCGAGTTGCTGAAGAATGACCCGTTCCAGTCACCGCCTCCATTCGAGGCACTCGTGGGAGCATTAAAGGGAGCGTATTCGCGCAGGATCAACATTCAGCACCGTTTGGTCTACCAAGTCATGGTAGAGCAACAGGTCGTGAAGGTCATCCGAATGTGGACTCACTATGGCGATTGATAGCCGACCAGGTGGCACTCATAACTTCAGGGCTGCGCCCCTTCCGTCTCTGACCGTTGACGTTCCAAAACGGGGAGCAGCCGACCGCAGGAGACCTTTGCGCCGCTCAGCTGCCGGTCGTCTCGTACAAATAAGCGCGAAGGGCTTTCATCTGGGGGCCCGCCCACTCGATCACGTCGGTGCCGACGAGGGTGGTGTCGCCGAGTTTGAGCGTGAACTCGATGACCGAGCTGGCGGTCTCGGGATCGACCACGATCTTATCGGCGACGAAGGACAGCTTTTCGGTCTGCTGGTCAAAGAGGCCCTTCACGTAATCGACGACGGTCTGCTTGCCGGCGAACCGACCGGCGGGGTCCTCAAGCACGAAGTCGTCGGTAAACAGCGCCGCGCAGGCGTCGATGTCCATGGCGTCGAAGGCGGCCACGTACTGCCGCGTGAGAGAGCCGAAGTCCTGATCCATGGTAGTTATCCTTGCGCGTCCCACCCGGGCATCAAGCCTCGATCAGGCACTCGCCGGTCATTTCGGGCGGCTGCGCCAGGCCCATCAGCTTGAGGACGGTCGGGGCGATGTCGGCCAGGCGGTGATCCCCGGCCTGGATGGTGAGGTCGCGGCAGCCCGCGCCATAGACGATCAGCTCGACCGGATTCAGCGTATGGGAGGTGTGCGGCCCGTCGACGGTGGCGTCGTAGAGCAGGTCGGCGTTGCCGTGATCGGCGGTGACGAGGGCCTTGCCCCCCACCGCGTCGAGGGCCTCGAGGAGCACGCCGAGGCCCTGATCCGTCGCCTCGCAGGCCTGGATCGTGGCGGGCATGGAGCCGGTGTGCCCGACCATGTCCGGATTGGCAAAATTGACGACCACGAGGGCGTATTGGCCGGAGCGAATGGCCTCGGCGGCGGAAGCCGCGACGGCGGCGGCGCTCATCTCGGGCTGCTCGTCATAAGTCGGCACCTGCGGGCTGGGCTCGACCTTGCGGTCCTCCCCCGGCCAGGGCTCCTCCCGGTAGTCGTTAAAGAAGAAGGTGACGTGCGGGTATTTCTCAGTTTCGGCGCAGCGGAACTGCTTCAGGCCGGCGGCCGACACCGCCTCGCCGAGCGTACCCTTCATCTTCGGGGGCTTCGGGAACACAATGTTCGGGCAAAGACCCTTCTGGTAGTCCGTCATGGTGGCGTAGAACAGGTCGAGCGGTTCTCCCCGATCGAAGCCATCGAATGCCGGGTCGATGAAGGCGCGCGTGATCTCGCGGGGCCGGTCTCCCCGATAGTTGTAGAATACGACCGCATCGCCGTCGCGGACTGGTGCCAGCGGCCCGCCTTTCTCGCCCGTCATCGCGGTCGGCTGGATGAATTCGTCGCCCACCATCGAGTCGCCTGCCGGCTCGTCGTAGTACCGCTGAACCGCCTCCTCGGCCGTGCCGGCCCGGTCCCCCGCCTCGCCGACCAGCATGCGGTAAGCCTTTTCGACGCGGTCCCAGCGGTTGTCGCGGTCCATCGCCCAGTAGCGACCGCAGACGCTGGCGACGCGGCCGATGCCGATCTCCCGGCACTTGGCCTCGACCGCGCGGATGTAGCCCAGGCCGCTTTTCGGTGGCGTGTCCCGGCCGTCGGTGAAGGCGTGAATATTGACTTGGTCCAGCCCAGCGTCCTTGGCCAGCGCCAGCAGGCCGTACAAGTGGTCGAGCATACCGTGGACCCCGGCGTCGCTCACGATGCCGAAGAGGTGCAGCGCTCCCCCACCCTTCGCCCGGTCGAAGGCCTGTTTCAGGACGGGATTGTCGAGCAACGTCCCGGCGGCGAAGCCCTTGTTGATCCGCATGATCTCCTGGTCGACGATCCGGCCGGCGCCGATGTTCTGGTGGCCCACCTCGGAGTTGCCCATGATCCCCTCCGGCAGGCCGACATCGGGCCCGTGCGCGGCCAACTGCGTCCACGGCCAGTCCCGCGTCAGGCGGTCGCTGACGGGGGTTTCAGCCTGTTTGACCGCATTGAACTTCTCGGTCAGCGGGTCGTTGTTGATTCCCCAGCCATCACGGATGACCAGCAGGACGGGTGTTTGTCGGTTGTCGGACATGGAAATATCAGGGAGGGGCGGGGCGAACTCAGTGGAGCCCGGAGCCGAGTTTGTAGCTGAGGGCGGCGATCAGGAAGTACAGGACCAGCATCAGCGCCCCGAAGGAACGGCCGAGGTGTGTTTTTCCGGCGAAGATCCCGATCCGGAAAATCACCAGGAGGACCAGCATGGCCGGAAAGAGGAACGAAAAAAAGAAAGGCCCCGCGACCAGGCCCGTCGTCGTGACCGCTGCGCTGACCCCGGAGACAAACAGCACGTTGAGGATGTCCGCCCCGATGACGTTGCCCACCGCCAGCTCGCCGTGGCCTTTCCGGACCGACGTCAGGGCGGTCACCAACTCGGGCAGGGAGGTGCCGAAGGCCACCAGCGTGGCGGCCACGATGCTGTCCGGCACGTTGAAGCGGAGAGCCGTTTCCTCCACCGCCGGGCTGAGGATCTGGGAGGCCACCAGCACCAGGGCGATGCCCAGGACCAGTTTGCCGAGGATTCTCAGGTTGCTGGCCTTTTCGTCCGGGACATGACCCTCCAGCGCCTCATCGGGCAGGACCGCCGGATCACCGTCGTGGTTCACCCACTTGATCGAGGTGAAGATATACACCACCAGCAGCCCGACCAGGATGAAGCCCTCAAGCTGGC
>JBNPEH010000019.1:0-14962 GCA_051117635.1 Opitutales bacterium
GAACAGGCGGGAAACCAGGAGGTTCACCTGCAGGATCGCTGCTCCGGCCAGACCGAAAGGAAGACAAGCCAGACTTCGCGAATAGCGGGGGACGTCTCCGGCGCGATAGCCGGACGCCAGCCATCGCGCCAAAGCGCCCAGGCGGAGACGCCAACCTGAATCACCCCACCCAGGAGCACCGCCATGCTCAGCCAGATGACGCGTTGGTCTAAAACGCCGCCCACCGCCAGTCCCCCCAGCAGCAGACCGCTGATCATGCACAGGTTCAGGAAGACCGGGTTCAAAGCCGGCACCGCAAACCGGTTGCGGGCATTCAGGGCGGCGGCAAAGAGGGCGGCTACGCAGACCAGACCGACAAAGGGGAAGAGCAGCAGGCCGTAGCGCGCCCCCAACTGCCATCGGTTCGCTTCTGGCACCAGCTCCGCCACCAGGGAGAGCAGCCCCATACCGAGCAGCGTGAGCCCCAGGAGCACCCCGCCGAGCCGCGTCAGGACCTGGTTGAGCAACCGAAACCCGGAAGGCGCATCCGGATCCCGGGCCCAGGCATCGCTCAGGACCGGAATCAGGGCACTGGTCAATGCACCCTCGCCGAGCAACCGCCGGAAAAGATTGGGCAAGGTAAAGGCGAGGATAAAGGCCGAGTTGAAGACGGAGGTTCCCAGCACTCCGTAAATCAGGACATCCCGGACCAACCCCAGGATTCGGGAGGCGATGGTCGAACCGGCCACCACGCTGATGTTTCGAAAACGACGCGCCATAAATGTCGTCGAGGGATTGGCCCGCCGCCCGCTTAAGGCAATGGAAATTACCCTGTGCGCCCCTGTCTTTGCCCTTGCGGGCGGCGGTCCCCTCCCCCTCTCATGATCAGCCCTTGCCGACGCCACTGAGTTACCTCTTCGCCGTTTCGTTCCATGCCTCTCATCGACAGTCTGACCGACAAGCTGCGTTCGCATCCCAAGCGCCTCGTATTTCCGGATGGTGACGATCCGCGCATCCTTCAGGCGGCCCGCCAGTATGTGCGGCTCGACCTCGGGGTGCCCATTCTCCTGGGTGATCGCACGCGGATTAAAACGAACGCCCTGTCCCTGAACATCCGGACCGAAGGCATGCGCCTGCTCGAACCAGGCCGCAGTGACTCGGTCGATGCCTTTGTCTACCAACTCGCCGATAATCCGCGCTACGCCCAACTGGATCGGGATGCCCTGCGTCGGGAGGTTTGCGATCCCAACACCTTTGCCTGTTGCATGCTCCTGACCGGACAGGCCAGCGGCATGGTGTCGGGTGCCACCGAACGGGCATCCAGTGCCCTGCGACCCCTGTTGCGCATCATGCCACGCCAACCGGGCGTCAACACCCTATCATCCCTCCAGATTCTGGACTTCGAGGACCCGCGCGTCACCCACCATAAGACCTTTTTCCTGGCCGACTGCGCCGTCCTGCCCGAGCCCACGGCGGAGCAGCTGGCCGACATCGCCATCACAACCGCCAGCCTCAGTTTTCACCTCACGAATCTTCAGCCCAAGGTGGCTTTGCTCAGCTACACGACCGGCGCGGATCCGGAAAAGGCCCCTGCCTCGATTCAGCGGATTCAAGCCGCCACCCGGCTCGCCCGGCAGGCCGCCCATGACCTGAAACTCGATTTGGCGATCGAGGGGGATGTCCAGGTCGACGCTGCGCTGGACCCCGTGATCGCCGAGGCAAAAGGCCCCAAAGGCCCGGTAGGAGGCGAAGCCAATGTCCTCATCTTCCCGGACCTGCACAGTGCCAACATCGGGGTGAAACTGGTTCAGATGCTGGCCGGCTGCCGCACCTATGGTCCGATCCTTACCGGTCTGGAACATCCGGCCGCGGAGATCAGCCGCGGGGCCAGCGCACACGACATCTTCGGCACCGCCGTGATGGTGGGCTGCCAATCGATGGATCACACGCTCCTCTTTCCACGAGGCAGCACGACTCCCTTCCCCGCCTCCTGATGCCGGACCCGGCTCCCAGCGGTGGTCCACCCCTGCCCCAGGATCGGCTGATGAGGCGGCCCCTCAACCGGTTTACCCGGCGCATTTACGTGGCCGCGACGCGGATGAACGACGGGAAAACCACCACCTGCCTCGGGCTTTTTCACGCCCTGCGCACGCGGACGGACAACGTTGGCTTCATCAAACCCATCGGGCAGCGGTTCGTGGAGGTGGACGGCTTCCGCATCGACGAAGATTCGGTGCTGCTTGATCGTATTTTTCAGACGCGGGTTCCCCTGGACGCGATGAGCCCCATCGCCGTGGACAGCACCTTCACGCGTCGTTACCTCGACGATCCGGCGGGCCTTCACCCCGAGCTGGTCGATCAACTGAGCCGGGCCTTCGATCGGGCGGCCTACCTCAAGGACTACATCATCATCGAGGGGACCGGCCATGCGGGCGTCGGCTCGGTATTCGACCTGTCCAACGCCAGGGTGGCCAACCTGCTGGACGCCAAGGCTATCCTGGTGGCGCGCGGAGGGATCGGATCGCCGGTCGATGAAATCGCCATCAACAAGGCGCTCTTCGACAAGGAAGGGGTCGAAGTCATCGGCGCGGTGCTCAACAAAGTGGTACCCGAGAAGGCGGACCTGGTCCGCACCTATGCCGGTAAGGCGCTGGAGCGCATGGGCGTTCCCCTCCTCGGCGTGGTGCCAAGCGAGGAGCTGCTGGCCAGTCCCACGCTCTATCAGATTGCGCGCAGCCTCCGCGGCCAGTGGTTGATCGGCAGGGAGACGGGTGAAAACCGGCGCGTCGGCCGTGTCGTCATCGGGGCCATGACTCCCCAGACGCTGATGGACCTGCTCCACCCCGACACGCTCCTGATCACACCCGGCGACCGGGAGGAACTGCTGCTGACCATCACCTCCCAAACCGATGTGCGCGGGGAAAGCCCCATCGCCGGCATCGTCCTCACCCGGGGCCTGACGCCCTCCCGCCTGATGCTCGATATGCTCCAGAAAGCCAACATCCCGGTCATGCTGGCCGATGGAGAAAGCTACGAGGTCGCTTCCCGCATCAATACCATGACGGTGAAAACACGGCCCGGAGATACGGAGAAAATCAATCTCATCCGGCGCACCATCCAGGCCAACGTCGACCTGGACCGCATCTGCGAATCCTTTACCTGAGGCGGACCGCATCCATCACGGTGCGTTCATCCTCCCGGGCTGCCTGCCAGTCGCGTTCCCAGTCGGCCAGCGCGTCAACCAGAGCTTGCTCGTCGCCGTTCACCCGCGCCTCAAGGATCCGCCCCAGCGCGTGCAGCGCGTTGTGGTAAAGCGGGTTCACCTGAATGAAGGCGCGCTTGACTGCCGACAAGCGCCGGTCAGCCAGTTCCCGAAGCGCCGGATCCTCCATACCCCGTGCGCCCAAATCCGGCCAGGTGGACCAGCGTCCGGAATCGCCGGAGTCCCAAACAGTCAGTAAAAGCAAGCCGCCGATTCGCTCGCGCGACCGGCCCGGGGACTCGAGCGCTCCTCCCAGGCGCTGCGCAAGGGCCGCCCCCCGCGCGCGCCACCAGAGAGACAAGGCGTCGGGATCCTCCAGGCGTAGCGCCTGACGCAGCCGGAGAACGCCCGATTCCCCGATCAGGCAGCGCCGAAACAGTTCGCGGCGGGTAGGTCGCGAAGGGACGGCACGATCAATGAGGCCCCCGAGCAACCACGCATGGTGCACCACCTCCGCTTCCGACAGGCCGGGGGCGGCCGGATCCAGAAGGCGCTCGAGAGACGGCTGGTCCAGCGATGGATAACGGGCTGCCCATACCTCCCGGAGCGCGGGATGATTCTCAGCCCGGTAGCGGGCCCAGAGCAGGGCTTCCAGCCAGACGGGAACCGGACGGGCAGGATCACCGCCATGCCAAAGCGACAGCCGGGTAAGCAGAGCCCGGCCGAGCGCGGCTGATAATTCGGCCTCGGTGGTATCCGAAGCCCAGCGAACGGCTACCGTCACCTGACTCTGCTCACCGACAAAGAGTCGAGCGGTGGCTGGAGTTGCCCGGTGTTCCGGAGGAATCAATTGAACGAGAACCGGTCTGGGGAAACGGGCCGGAACGGGCAGCCAGGCAGAGGCACGCTCAGCCATGAGGTCGCCCAGGCGAACCGCAACGCGCGCACTGCCGAGATCGACGGCAACCGCATCGAAATAGCGACCCGAGGCGGTGCGCACATCGACATCCCGGGCGAGGAGGCCACTGGCTAGCAGGAGCCCGCAAAGGAGGAGCCGGCCTGGTCCCCTGAGGCGACCCGTCAATCCGAACATACGTCCACCCAAACCGCAGTGGTCAGTTCACGGACAGGACCAGGACATCGCCCTGTACCCGAACATCGGATACATCTGTCCAGGCCGAGGACAACTCAGCGTACTCATCGGAAACCGTAAAGGCGGCCGAAGCCCCTTTCAGGATCATATTCCGGAGCGGCCCGAGGGGCGGGACTTTGGCCGCGCTGAGAAACAGGTTATCCGCCTCGTAGGCCATTTTTCCGCCGGATACGCTGAACCCGCCGCGTGCGATCAGCCGGTAATTACCATTCAGACCGAAAGCGGAAACCGTGACCGGCATGGAAAGGTGAAGCTGATCCTCACGGAGGTGGAAATTCGGGGTTCCCGGGGTAATGGATATCAGGCCACCGCCTTCACCCTTGAGGGAGGCCAGGTTGAACGAACGCCTGGCCCAGGCATTGAGCTCCCCCTCCGAAACCCGAATCTCGCCCGGTTCTCCGCTCAGGATGGCTTCTCGTTTGGCCTGCCAGGCCTGGCCGCCGGTATCGGAACCCACATAATAAACAGGAATGTCCGGGCCGCGCGGTGGTGTTTCCCTTCCCTCCCCTTTTGCCGCTCGCTCGGCCTGCAGCCGGGCCGTCTTTTCATTGTACTGGATCGCGTCAGTCCGCGCCAGGTGACCAAAGCTGAGGACCGCTCCAAGCAGCAGGCTCAGGAGACCGAGGAAGAGGGGGCCACCGAAACCGGCGGATCCTTCGTCAGTGTCTTTGCCGGACTTTTTCGAAGCATTCTTTGAGGGCTTGGCCATGACGGTTTCCTGCAGGCTGCCACCAACCCATCAATCCACTTTCGCTTTGTCAGTCTTTTTTGCAGGGCTGATTGTTTTGGCAGCCTCGGAGGATGAGCCGGACTCGGAGCTCGGTTTGCCGTCTTTGGCATCCCCTCCGCCCGAATCGGCCGTTTTCTCAGCCGGGCGCTTGTAGTCGGTCTCGTAGAAACCGCTACCTTTGAACAGAATACCGGCGCCCGTACCGATCATGCGCTTCAGCGCAGGCTTGCCGCATTCCGGGCACTTTTTGAGCGGGTCATCCCGCATCGACTGGAAAATCTCCAGCGCGGCGTTGCAGGCGGAGCAGGTATAATCGTACGTAGGCATAATTTGGTTACAGAAACAGGAGAAGAAATCAGCCCCGGGGATCGTCCGCCCGCTGACGCGCCAGACGAAACAGACGCTGACTGTGCAGGCTGAGGGCGACCAGGGCGAGAAATCCCGCCGGTCCGTAAAGGGGTGAAAGCAGGAAAACCAGGCCGGTCAGACCGACCACGGGCACGAGCAGGGGTTGAAAACAGGCCAGGGTCTCCCGGAACAGGCGGTCCGGCTTGAGACATCGCCAACTGTCCGGTTCCGCCAACCACCGGTCGATGGCGCAGGCCCAGCCGGTCAGCCCGATGACCGCACCGGCCACCCCCACCAGCCAGCCGATCCAGCCGAGTAATCCGCCCGTCAGCCCGGCCAGGGCCCAACCGATCAGGATGCCCGCAGACAGGGGGATACCGGGTACGACCAGAAAAATGACCGTCAGCCGGAGACCGGCCACCAGGGTTTCGGGAAAGGGTTCGAACGGGAGAGCTTCCAACCGTCCGCCGTGACGCGTGCGCATCAGCAGACGAGCCAGCCAACCGAAGGCGAACAGGTGCAGGCCGGGCAGGAAGCAGAGCAGACCGCCGACTAAGAGCTTGCTCCGCAGGGAAGCCTCCGCAAACACTCCAGTCAGGGTTTCCTCGAAGGCCGGTCGATCATTCCGCATGGGCTGCAGTCTCTAGGCCAACCGGTATGGACTTTAAAGCAAAATCACAGGCTTACCGCGAACGGATCGAAGAGGGGTTCGACACACTCCTGCCCCCCGCCTTCACCCGGCCGCAACGGCTCCACGGCGCCATGCGTTACAGCCTGGAGGTCGGCGGCAAGCGCCTCAGGCCAATCCTCACGCTGGCCATGGCCGAAGTCTACGACGCGATCGCCGACCCGCTGCCGGCCGCCGTTTCGGTGGAATGCATCCATACCTACAGCCTCATTCACGATGATCTGCCGGCGGTCGATGATTCCGACCTGCGCCGGGGCAGCCCCACCTGTCACGTCGAGTTCGACGAGGCCACCGCCCTCCTGGCCGGGGACGCCCTGCTGACCTATGCTTTCCAGTTGCTCACGCGGGCTTACGGGGCGAATCCCAACCTGGCCGTCAAGCTGATCGGCGACCTGAGCGAAGGAGCCGGCAGCACCAAACTGATCGGTGGTCAGATGGAGGACATCCTCGCGGAACGGTCTCAGTGCACCGAGGAGCAACTCACGTTCATCCACAAAAACAAAACCGCTGCGCTGGTCACCACCCCGATTGTCATGGGGTTGCGTTGTACAAAGGCGGACGAGAGCCAGATCGCCATTGCCGAAAAACTCGGCTTCGCGCTGGGTATGGCGTACCAGATTATCGACGACATTCTGGATGCCACCGCCACGACCATTCAGTTGGGTAAACCCGCCGGGCTTGACCAACGGAACCAGAAGACAACCTACCTTACCTTTCACGGGATGGACGCCTCCCGGGAGCAGGCTCAGCAATACACGCGCGAGGCCATCCACCACTGCCAGGCCCTCGACGGGGACACCGCCTATCTGGAAGCCCTCATCGCCTCGCTGGAGACGCGGATTCAGTAGAGTGTGTAAAAACTCAGACTGCTGTCTGATGAGCTGTAAATCAGCTGAATTTGCTGTTGGCCTCAAGCCCGTCGGCACGGCGCAAGCGCCGGCCCTACAATCGGCCTATATCCCGCCGGCTCGAGGCCCTTCGACACGCTGAGGCTCGCTGAGAAGCGCCGGCCCTACAAGCCTGTCAACCGTGTGGGGCTGCCGCTTGTTGCGGACCATGAGCCAGCCGAATGGCGGCATGCCGACGCGAAATGGATGACCGGTGCGAGCCGAAAATCCAGCGCTCTTGCAAAATCAGGCCTCGGCCTGCTTGCGCGCGGATTCGACCAACTTGACGAAGGACTTGCCGACGAGGCTGGCACCGCCGATGAGTCCGCCGTCGATGTCCTTTTCCGCGAGGAGATCATCGGCGTTTTCCGGCTTCATGCTCCCTCCGTAGAGGATGCGAATCTTCTCGGCGGTCGGCCCGCCAAAGCGCTCGGCCAGAATACTCCGTATGCCGCTGTGCACCTCCTGAGCCATGGCCGGGGTCGCGGTCTTGCCGGTCCCGATGGCCCAGACAGGTTCGTAAGCGATGACCACCATATCGGCCTTTTTGGCATCGACCCCCGTCAGACCCTCGACGACCTGGGTGCGCACCACATCCATGGTTTCGCCGGCCTCGCGCTGTTCGAGCGTTTCGCCGACACAGAGGATGGGCTTGAGGTTGTTTTCCAGGGCAGCCAGGACCTTGCGGTTGATGAAAGCGTCATCCTCGTGAAAATAGGCACGGCGTTCACTGTGGCCGAGAATCACGAAGCTGGCATAAACCGCGCGGAGCATGTGGGCTGAAATTTCGCCGGTGTAGGCGCCGGAGGCCTCCGGATGCATGTTTTGCGCGCCAAGCTGGAGGTTGGAGTCCCCCATGGCGTCGGCAACGGCGGCCAAGGCGACAAAGGGGGGGCAAACCGCCACCGCCACCGCGGTCTGCTGACCGACGGCGTCGGCGATTTCCGTTACCAACTCACCGGCATCGGTCACGGTTTTGTTCATCTTCCAGTTACCGGCAATCAGGTACTTTCGGGTTGCTTTCGTCATAGGTTAAGCGTGTTCGGCGTCCGGATTCGGACGAATGGAATCAGGTATCGGTGGTATCCAGCGCGGCCACGCCGGGCAAGGTTTTCCCCTCGAGGAATTCCAGGCTGGCGCCACCGCCGGTGCTCATGAAGGTCACCCGGTCGGAAACCCCGCTTCTCTTGATCGCCTTCACGGAGTCGCCTCCCCCGATGATCGAGGTGGCATCGCTGTCGGCCAACGCTTCGGCGATGGCGAAAGTGCCTTTGGCACTGTCGGCGATTTCGAAAATGCCCATTGGCCCGTTCCAGAGAACGGTCTTCGCTTCTTTGATGGCATCCCTGAAGGTGGCCACTGTTTTCGGACCGATATCGATGCCTTCCCAGCCGTCTGGGATATCTCCTTCGACGACACGGCTGTTGCCGATCTTTCCGGCGGCGAAGTCGAGGCTGTCGGTGATGAGGTTGTCCTCCGGCAGGAGGAAGGTGACCCCTTTTTCCCTGGCCTTGGCGAGGGCCGCCCTGGCGGTCTCCACCTTGTCGGGTTCGGACAGGCTGTCCCCGACCCGTTCACCCAGGGCAAGTTTAAAGGTATAGGCCATGGCGCCGCCGATCAGGATGGTGTCGGCCTTGTCGAGCAGGGCGTGGATCACGGTGATTTTGTCGCTCACCTTCGCCCCGCCCAGAATGACGGTAAAGGGGCGCTCGGGATGGCTGACCTTGCCCCCGAGGTAGGCCAACTCGTTTTCGATCAGCAATCCGGCCACGCATGGCGACAGGTGGTCGGTAATCCCGGCGGTCGAGGCGTGGGCCCGGTGCGCCGAGCCAAAGGCGTCGTTGACGTAGGCTTCGGCCAGCGCTGCCAGTTCTTTCGCGAAGGCGGAATCGTTTTTTTCCTCTCCCGGATGAAAGCGGACGTTTTCCAGCAGCAGCACGGCGCCGGGCGCCAGACGGGAGGCGGCATCCTCCGCATCGGGACCGACACAGTCGGACACAAAGGTGACCGGCCGGCCGAGTTTCTCGGAAAGCGCGTCGGCGACAGGAGCGAGCGTGTATTTCGGGTTTTTCTCACCCTTCGGCCGGCCGAGGTGACTGGCCAGGATAACTTTCGCCTTCTGGTCGATCAGGTGCTTGATGGTGGGCAGCGCGGCGACAATGCGCGTGTCGTCCGAGATGGAGCCGTCTTCTTCGACGGGCACATTGAAATCGCAGCGGACGAAGACGCGTTTTCCGGAAAGGTCGACGTCCTTGATGGTTTGAATGCAGGCCATGACGGTGTCAGGAAATAGTGGATACAGGGATTCTGAGATGAAAAGAGGCGAAGCCAGGAACTACGACCCTGGGGGGTGGGGTTCCTGGCTTCGCAACAGAAGCGCCGGTTGGCGCGACGACAGGTCAGAGCAAACAGCCGACCTTCTTGATCAGCTCGGCACAACGGGAGCTGTAGCCCCATTCGTTGTCGTACCAGGAGACCAGTTTGAAGAAGGTGTCGCTCAGGCCGAGGCCGGAGCCGGCGTCGAAAATCGACGAGGCGGCGTCATGAATGAAGTCCGAGCTGACGACCTGGTCTTCGGTGTAGTCCAGAATTCCCTTCATCGGGCCTTCCGAGGCGGCTTTCATGGCGGCACAGATATCCTCGTAGCTGGTGGCTTTGGTGGTCTTTACCGTCAGGTCGACCACCGACACCGTCGGGGTCGGCACGCGGAACGCCATCCCGGTCAACTTGCCCTGCACCTCGGGCAGCACCAGCCCGACGGCCTTGGCGGCGCCGGTGGTCGACGGGATGATGTTGATGGCGGCGGAACGGCCACCCTTCATGTCCTTGGGTGATGGTCCGTCCACCGTTTTTTGCGTGGCGGTGTAGCTGTGCACCGTGGTCATCAGCCCCTCTTCAATCCCGAAGTTATCGAGCACGACCTTGGTGATCGGCGCGAGGCAGTTCGTCGTGCAGGAGGCGTTGGAAATGATGTTGTCGTCGGCAGTCAGGGTGTCGTCATTCACCCCGATCACGACGGTCTTGGCATCGCCCTTGGCGGGGGCGGAGATGATGACCTTTTTGGCGCCGGCTTCGATATGGCCCTGCGCCTTTTCGGCCTGCGTGAACAGACCGGTCGACTCGACCACGATGTCGACCCCGAGGTCGCCCCAAGGCAGGGCGGCGGGACCTTCGCGGACTGCAAGACACTTGATGCTGGTGCCGTTGACCACGAGGTTGTCGCCGTCGGCTTCCACGGTGCCGTTGAAACGGCCCTGAGTGGAGTCGTACTTGAGCAGGTAGGCCAGGTTTTCGGCGGACACGAGATCGTTGATGGCAACGACTTCGACGTCAGTTCCAAGCATACCCTTGTCGGCAAGGGCGCGGAAGACCAGCCGTCCGATGCGGCCGAATCCATTGATTCCGATTTTAGTCGGCATAGGTGCTTTCGGTTGGGATTACCGTTAATTTTCCAGTTGATTCGTGTGGAGGCACACGGGGCCCCGAGTTCAAAACCCGGGCATTGCCTTGGCAAGGGTTCTTTTGTCGCGGCGAACCCGGATCCTGTCACAATCCGGCAACAGCCGCCTGCCGGGTCAGGCGTCGATCCAGAGACCGCAGCTAAACCCCGGGAGGCGGAGCGTGTCGCCTTCCCAGGCGAACCGGGTGGTTGCCGGCAGGCCGGAGCGGTTGACCTGTTCGGTGTCCGCGATCTGCAGCCAGTCGGTCGCCTGCGCTTCCAGATCGGGAAGACGCACCGTATTACCGTGCGGATTGACGGCAAACAACAGCCGGGGTGCGTCGAGACGCCGGTCGGCGTTGATGACGACACCGAGGGCGGATGCTCCTTCCTGAAACACCATCCGGTAGAAGCCGTCCTCCGGAAATCCGTCGAGGCGGAATGCCCGACCATCCGGTGAAAGCCGGAAGGCAATCCATTCCGCGACATAGCGGTGCGTCCCGCTGAACTGACGCAGGCGGTCGTAGTCGAGGGCATTCAGGTCGCCGCGGAGGTAGGTATTGGCCTCCCCACCCTTCGACCGGAGAAAATCCTGACCTTCCGCGATCATCGGGATTCCCGCGCTGGCCAGCAGGGTGGCGAACATCAGGTGGGTTCGACGGCGGTCGATGGACGTGGGCCAGGTGGCGTCGTTTTCCGGATTTTCCGTGATGTGATCGAGCCAGCAGTGGTCGTCGTGGGATTCGGTGTAGTTGACAGTCTGGGCCGGCCAGGCGGCCTGGCCGTGTTGCGACCCGCGAATAAAATGGGCGATTCCCTCCTGATTGCCGTGCCCCAGGCAGTACTCGCGCAGGAAGTTGCGATAGCCGTCGTTCCATGAGGCAAAGCCGGTTTCCTTGAGTTGCTCGGCGATGTGCCCCCGGAAGCTCCAGGGCTCGGCGATCAGCACCAGGTCCGGCCGTTCGGCCTTCAGGGCTTCCTCGATCCGACGCAGAACCGGCTCGCCGATCAGTTCGGCCAGATCGAAGCGAAAACCGTCCACAGCGAAGACCCGCACCCAGTGCAACAGGCTTTCGATGATGAGACGCTCCACCATCGGGGCTTCGCACCGCAGATCATTGCCGCAACCGCTGTAGTTGGTCAGGTTATGGAAGCTGTCCGTCCGGAAGTAGTAGAGGGCGTCGATGAAGTACAAATGATTGGGCTCGCCGACGTGGTTGTAGACGACGTCGAGGATGACGGCGAGGCCGGCTTCATGAGCCGCGGCGACCATGTCTTGAATTTCCTCCACCTGGCTTCCCGCTTCCGGATGGTCGGCGTAGGATGCCTCCGGAGCGAAAAACTGGGTGGTCATATAACCCCAATGGTAATCCTCCGGATGCGCCTTGTCGCACTGCATCAGCGGCTGAAACTCGACCGCATTGACACCCAGGCTGCGCAGGTAGTTGCCCTTTCGCCGCAACCAGGCGGCCAGGGCAGCGTAGGTCGGTCGACCGCCGCCGACTTCGTGCAAGACCGGATCGTCGGCAATCAGGTCGGCCAGGTGGGCTTCGCAGATCACCAGGTCATGCCAGGTCGGAACTTTGAAGCCGGAAACCACTGGCGCCGGCTGGGGATAGACAATGATGCCGGGGCCGGCCCGGTTCACCACGGCCCGGGCATAGGGATCGATCACCCGGAAACCAAAGTCGAAATGGGTGGAGGTGTCCGCATTCACGCCGGCGATGTGGTAATGGTAGTACCAGCCGGTGTAATCCCCCTCCAGGTATCCCTGCCAGACCCCTTCACCCTGTAAAAAGGTCAACTCGAGAACGACCGCGTTTTCGCGTTCGAGGTTGTCGTAGACCCAGAGCTGCACGCGGTTGGCCCGTGGCGCGAACAGGCCGAAGCCGGTTTTATCGCCCTCCCGCCAGACGCCGAGCGGTGCGTCCGAGAAAACCTGGACCAGATGGCGCGTGGCGGGCAGGGGGTGTGTTTCCTCAGCGTGCCCGTTGGTCTGCCAGAGGACGGATTCCCGCCCGTCGGGCTCGTAAGACGCCGGGATGCGAAACCAGAACAGATGCCCCCCCGTCTGGCGCAGATTAAGCGTATAGTTCACCTGGCCAAAGGGATCGATGGCGTGATTCGGCGCGCTCTGCGAAACATCGAGCCAGCGCCCGTGGCGGGTCACGAACTTGAATTGCAGTTCCCCGCCGTGCTGTTGCTCCTGCTCGCGCAACCAGTCGATCTTGATCCGGCGCACCCAGGCCGCCTGCCCGTCCAGGGTTTCCTTGCGCAATTTCCAGTTGGTGTCGCCGATGGCCTCTTGCCAGCCGTTGAAGTTGCCCGCGATGAACACCTCCTCGTGCTCGAGATCCACGCCCGGACAATGCTCCGGCAGCAACAGGAACAACACCCGCTCGTTGCGGACGCAGTAATGCGACAACCGGGCGAACTCCAGCCGGGAGCCGCTCTTAAGCTCGGCAAAGGGAACACCTGCCGGCCCCAGCCTGAGCGGAGGCGGCAGGGAGGCCTTCCAGTCTTCCTTGAGAACGATCAGCCCGCTATCGTCATTTTGCCAGTAGGCATGATCGATACGGTTCTTGGAGGACATGAGACAAAGACGCGGGTCAGCCGCTACGGGCATTTGATAGAATCCTGAAACCGCTTTAAAGGACGTTTCACCATTCATGGAAAAAATACTCGTCGGCCTTTCGGGGGGCGTGGACAGCTCCGTCGCCGCCCTGCTCCTCAGGGAACAGGGCTATCAGGTCGCGGGCGCGTACATCCGTGTCTGGATGGAGGAGACCGATGTCTTCGGGCGATGCCCCGCCAGCCAGGACATCGAAGACGCCCGAGCCGTGGCCCGACAACTCGGTATCGACTTCGAGGTGGTCAACCTGATCGACGCCTATCGCGAGCACGTCGTCGATTATCTGGTCGAGGGTTACCGGTGCGGAGTCACCCCCAATCCGGATGTCCTTTGCAACCGCGAGATGAAGTTCGGCCTGTTCCGGAACTGGGCCCGACAACAGGGCTTCGACGGCGTCGGAACCGGGCATTATGTGCGCCGCCGCGATATGGCGGACGGGGCAGCTGCCATCCTGGAGGGCCTCGATCCCAACAAAGACCAGAGCTATTTCCTTGCGCTGCTCAACCAGGACCAGATCCGTGACGCACGCTTTCCGCTAGGGGAGTTGAAGAAACCCGAGGTGCGGGCCCTCGCCCGCGAGCACGGCTTCCCCAACGCCGAAAAGCGTGACAGCCAGGGCATCTGCTTTCTGGGAAAGGTCCGCATCCAGGATTTTCTGGACGAGCACATCGGCCGGCAGCCGGGACCGATCGTCAACCAGCAAGGCGAGACGGTCGGCGAGCACCAGGGGCTGCACCGGTTCACCATTGGCCAGCGCAAAGGGATCGGCGTGCCCTCCAATACCGACAACGAGGCCTATGTGGTCGTCGGCAAGGATTACGAGACCCAAACCCTGCTCGTGGCCTTTGACAAACCCGATGCCCCGGGGCTGTACCAGCAGGCCATGACGGTCGGGAACCTGCACTGGTGTGGCCAGCCCCTCACCGGGGCCACCGACCTGCTGGCCAAACCCCGCTACCGCGACCCCAGCGTGCCCGCCCGGTTCGAGCCGGCCACCGGCGACCGGCCCGCCCGCATTGTGTTCAACCAGCCGCAGCGCGCGCTCGCCGCCGGCCAGGTCGTCGCCTTCTACGACGGTGAACGCCTGCTCGGCGGCGGGTTTTATCACTGACCCGTTGTTTCAGGACTGGGGCCCCCATTCCCCTCGGCAATTAACCGCTGATCTCCGCTGATCCTCGCTCATCGGGCCATGCGCTGCGGAAAGCCGCAAGGCGCTGCAAAAGCGATCAACGGCCACCCCGTTGGCTGTCTCTTGACGCTTTTGCTGGAGGACGAGACATTCCTCAGTGTTTAAACATAAGCGAGGATCATGCAGAGCCCCCACCATAGCCGTATTGCCGTTGTCACAGGGGCTCGATCAGGAATCGTACGAGCGGTTGCTGAGGCGTATCGGGACAACGCCCGGATCGTCGGTTCACTCGACCTCTCCGCGAATGGAATACCAGAGGGCTACCAGCCCCCGGAAGCCGACCCGCGCAACCGCTCCACCACCGGAACGGCAATCGAGGTCGATAGAGGCAGGCAAACGCTTCGGTTGCCGCGATAGGTTCAATGCAAGCGATCAAAGTCAGTTCCGACGGCCATTTTTTCGAAACCGAAGACGGTGAGCCGTTTTTCTACCTGGCCGACACCGCCTGGGTGATCACCAACAAGCTTCGTCTGGAAGAGGCACGGCGCTACTTCGAAGACCGGGCGGCCAAGGGCTTCAACGCGGTGCAGACGGTGGTGTTCCGCGACCTCTTCGAGCCGAACGCACCCAACGCCTACGGTGTCCGGCCCTTCGCAACCGAAGCGGATCTGTACGCGGCACGCATGAATCCCGAATGGATCAAGCACCTCCGCGCGGTGCTGCGACTGGCGCATGAGGCAGGGCTCTACCTCGCCCTCCTGCCAACCTGGGGGGA
>JBNPEH010000022.1:0-88744 GCA_051117635.1 Opitutales bacterium
AACTGCTGCCGACGGGCGTATGGGAATAAACCTTCCACGGCAACCCGGTGGTATTCCAGTAGTGGAAGGTGGTCATATCCAGCCGGCTGTTGTGGTTTTTAATTTCCAGTTTCCAGATCCGGCCCACATGCCCCAATGTGGGTACGACCCAAGGACATAGGTAACAGTTAACACAAGGACATCGGTAACACTGACTGGTGGCAGTTATGCCCTGGACAGAGACAGATCCGATGACCGAGAGAGAACGTTTTGTTCGTCAGCTGCCCAAAGGGCACCCGCTTCCTCCCCCCTGGGGGGCTTCGCCATCTCCGCACTTGCGCGCTTCGTGTAATGCTGGCCCGGACGGGCCGTTTCGCGCTGACCGAGCTGTGCTTGGACTTTGGGATCAGCCGTAGGACGGGCCATAAATATCTGGCCTGCTGGCGTGCCGAAGGCCGGTCTGGCCTTCAAGACCGGAGCCGTCGCCCGAAGCGGAGTCCCGCTGCAACGGCAGAGGGGGTGGAGCGGCTGGTGCTTTTGGAGAAGCGTAAGCACCCGACCTGGGGTCCGAAGAAGATCCGGGTGCTGCTGCGGACCATACACGGGTTGGAGGACCTGCCGCACGTCAACACGGTAGGGAACATCCTTGCCCGTCATGGCCTGACCCGGAGGTGCAAGCGGCGGGCAGGGGTCCACCGGGTCCGTCCCGAGCACTTGACCGAGCCGACGCGCGCCAACGAGGTCTGGAGCTTCGACTTCAAGGGTTGGTTCGTGCTGGGCGATGGTACGCGCTGCGAACCGCTCACGGTCTGCGACCGGTCGCTTAAACGTCTCGCAGCTATGAAAGACTACCTTTCGGGTTCTTCCAAGCGGACGGTCAGGCTGCGACCGTGGGCGTCCAGCTGCTCCAGCCGGCTGAAAAGAGCCACCACCGGTGCCGCCTGCTCGAGGCTGTTGCGGTCGTAACGGATGACGCTGCTGCGGCGGAGGAAATCGGCGGTGCGCAGTCCACTGAAAAAGCGACCGGTCCGGTCGGTGGGCAGGGTGTGCGACGGCCCGGCCGTGAAATCGCCCAGAACCGTCGGCGTGAGGTGGCCCTGCATGATGGCTCCGGCGGTGGTGATCTTGCGGGTGAGGGGTTCCAGATCCCGGTCCGCGACCTGCAGCTCCAGGTGCTCCGGCGCAACAAAATTGGCGACCGCGGCGGCAGCTTCGAGGTCCGGGACCTCGATCAGAAAGGTATGGTTATCCAGCACCTGGCGGATAGCGGCGGCATGGCTCAAGGTTCGGAGCTGTTTGCGGATCTCGGTCTTCACCGGATCGATCAGCGCGGGATCGGTGAAGACGGCGTAGGCTTTTTCCTTGCCCGTGCCGTGCTCCGCCTGCGCCAGCAGGTCGGCCGCCACAAAGGCCGGCTTCGCCGTGCTGTCCGCAATCACCATGACTTCGCTCGGCCCGGGCTGCAGGTCGATCCCGACCCGGCCGAAGACCTGCCGCTTGGCTTCGTTGACGAAGGCATTGCCGGGGCCGCAGACCTTGTCCACCGCCGGCACCGTGGACGTACCGAAGGCCAGCGCACCGACCGCCTGCACGCCCCCCATGCTGTACACCTCCTCGATGCCGCAGAGGTGAAGGGCGGCCAGGACGGGAGCCGCCGGCAGGCCATCGCCACCGGCCACCGGCGGGGTGGCCACCGCGATCTCAGGGACGCCGGCCACCTGGGCGGGCACGGTATTCATCAGGACGCTGGAGACGAGCGGGACGGAGCCGCCCGGGATGTAGAGCCCGACCCGGCGGATGGGAAAATGCCGTTCGCCGACGCTGCCCCCCTGCCGGTTTTGGCCGGACCAGTCCTTTGGCAGGGACCGTTTGTGGAAAGAACGTACCTCGGCCAGCGCCTGCCGGATGATCCGGCGCTCGTCGGCCGGCATCGCTTCGGCCGCGTTGGCGAGGGCTGAGACGGGCACGCGGAGCCCCTTGCGCGCCAGGTCGGTCTTATCGAATTCCCGGGTGTAGCGCAGAACGGCGGGATCCCCCTCCGCTTCGACCTCATTCAGGATGCGGGTGACGATTTCACCGACGGTGGCACGACCGCCGGTGGCGGCGACCTGTCCGGCGAAGCGTTTCCAGAAGCCCCGGGAAGCATAGCGAAGGGTGCGCATGCGCGGACTGTGTCAGGATTCCGGAAACTCGAAAAGGCTGTCTTTGACCTCCGGATTCACCTGCACTTTTTCAAAATGGACGGTGTGGAGGACCCGCCCTTCCTTCCAGGTGGTGATAGTACGGGGAAAGCGAAGGCCATCCGCCCAGAGATCGCCGGTTTCGATAATCTCCAGATTCCCCTCGGTCACCGTGAGGAGGAGATCCCCGGTTTCGGCGTCCACGAACCGCCGGAAGTACTGGCCGTTGGGGTAAACATATTTAAGCACGTGCGCTTCGCGCCCCCTTACGGTCTCCTTGCCCTGGTAGTGAACCTGCCCGTACCGGGAACGCGGAAAGGCGAAGAAATTGAGGTTCTCCCAGGTGTTGATCATCATTTTCCGGACCGTGTCCGGCGGCAGCACCCGAATTTGGGTTTCTCCCGTGCTGATCCGCGTCCGGGTCATGTAGCCTTCGTAGCCATTGGTCGCTGTGATCTCATGGATGTCGGCCGATTCCATACGCATCTCCACGCACTGCTTGAGCGGGCGCTTGAGAGTCATGACCAGCGTACCCTTCAGCCCGTCAGCGGTGCCTTCCACCCGCCCCTGATACCGCAGCGCTTCAATGGCGTTCAGGCGGCCCTCGGGGCCGACGTGTTCTCGTGCGAGACGGATGACATCCTCGACCCGTGTTTCACCGGAAAGCCCGGACGGGCCGACCAGGACCAGACAGGCAGACAGAACAAGGAAAGGGCGGTGGTACACCATAGGCGGGGGTAAGGCGGGTGAAGCGTGCTCAGGAACGAGCATCGCCCCACCTAGCGATAAACAGGAAAGGAACGGCTTTTGTTCCGCACCGTCACTCCCATTCGATGGTGCTGGGCGGCTTGGAGCTGATGTCGAGAACCACCCGATTCACCCCGGACACCTCATTGATGATTCGATTCGAAACGGTACGCAGCACATCATTGGGGATCCGCGCCCAGTCCGCCGTCATGGCGTCGACACTTTCCACCAGCCGCAAACCGATCACGTAGTCGTAGGTCCGCTCGTCGCCCATCACGCCGACCGTCCGGACCGGCAAAAACACGCAGAAGGTCTGCCAGAGCTTGTAGTAAAGGTCGGCGTGGACCATTTCCTCCTGCAGGATCGCATCAGCCTTGCGGAGGATATTGAGCCGCCGTGCATTGATTTCACCCACCACCCGGACACCGAGTCCGGGCCCGGGAAAGGGCTGCCGGAGCAAGACCTCACGGGGCAGACCGAGTTCCCCGCCAACCTTGCGGACCTCGTCCTTGAACAACTGGCTGACGGGCTCGATGACCTTCAGCTTCATGCGTTTCGGCAAACCGCCCACGTTGTGGTGGCTCTTGATGAGGGCGGCCGGGTTTCCACCGATGGGTACGCTCTCGATGATATCCGGATACAAGGTGCCCTGGGCGAGGAAGGTGTAATTGCCCTTCTTTTTCAGCTGTTTGACGGCGTCGTCGAAGACCTCGATGAAGGTCCGGCCGATGATTTTCCGTTTCCGCTCGGGGTCTGTCACCCCTTTCAACTTCTGCAGAAAGAGTTTGGCGGCGTTGACCACCTTGAGGTCCAGCTGGAAGTGCTGGCCGTACAGCGTTTTCACCTGCTGGCGCTCGTTCAGCCGCAACAGACCGTTGTCCACGAAGACGCAGGTCAGCTGCTTCCCGATCGCCTTGTGCAGCAAGGCCGCCGTGACCGATGAATCGACCCCGCCGGAGAGGCCCAGGATGACGCGCTGGTCTCCAACCTCGCGGCGGATATCGGCCACCGCCTCTTCAATGAAATCAGCCATCGACCAGTCACCGGCACAACCGCAGATCTCGGTCAGAAAATTCCGGATCAGCTCGATGCCCCGTTCGGAATGGTGGACCTCGGGGTGAAACTGCAGCCCGTAGAAATCACGCTCCCGGTTCTCGATGGCGGCGAAATCCGAGTTTTCGGTGGTACCGATCGGTTCAAAGCCCCTGGGCAGCTTGGCCAGCCGGTCCCCGTGGCTGTTCCAGACCCGCAGGCTTTTCGGCATCCGGGCGAAGAGACGGCCCTTGCGACGCACCGTCAACTGGCCATGCCCGAACTCCCGGCGGGAGGACTTTTCCACCTTGCCACCCAGAAGATGCCCGAACAGTTGCAGCCCGTAACAGATACCGAGGACGGGCACCCCGAGTTTATAAATCCCCTTGTCCGGCATGGGGGCATTTGCCGCGAGGACGCTGGAGGGACCACCCGAGCAGATGATCCCCTTCACCCCGTCTGCCTTCAGCGTCCCGGCCGGGGTATCGAACGGATAGATTCTGGAGTAGACATTGCACTCCCGGATACGGCGGGCGATGACCTGAGTATACTGGGATCCAAAATCGAGGACGGCGATGGTTTCGTGCATGGTGTCGAAAAAAAGAGAACTTGTTCAGAACTGGAGACGGATGTTTTCCTGCCCGCAACGTGAACAGGCAGCTACTTCCGTGCCCTTCGGGCGCTCGTAGAGGGCATTGCAGCGGACGCAGAAGAAGAGAACCCGGCCCCTACTCTTTTCAAGGGCCCGGCTGTCACGAAAATCATAATACAACCAGAGACCGAAGATCAGCAGCAGGCCCGATACGACGTAGGCGAACAGGAACCAGCTGAGTGGAATCGGAATCATCGTGGCGACTTGTCGAACGATGCGTTGCCCGTGCGGACCGGGTAAATAAAAAAGGACGCCCCGGGGGACGTCCTCTGCAAAAGAAAAGCGCGTGCGCTCAGGCTTTTTTCTCTTCGGCGGCTTCCTCAGCCTCGACTTCTTCGGCCTTCGGTTCGGTCGCCCCGGCAGCCTCGTCGGCAGCCGCTTCCTCCCTCACGGACCCGGGCTCCTCCGCCCCCGTCTTGGCTTTCGCCTTGCCTTTGCCGCCCGACTTGCGGCGCTTGCCGTAGCCTTCGTCATCGGCTGGAACCAGCGCGATGATGGCGACATCGGCCGCGTCGCCGGTGCGCCTGCCCAGCTTGTAGATGCGGGTGTAACCACCGTCCCGCTCCCGGAAGTCGGCGACCTTTTCAGTAAAGAGCAGGTCGAGAGCGGCCTGGTCTCGCAGGCGGGTTTGCGCAACCCGCTTGAAATGCAGGCTGCGGGCACCTTCCGAGGCGTCCGCCTTTTTGGCCAGGGTGATCAGCTTTTCGACAAAGGGACGCAAGATCTTGGCCTTGGCCAGGGTGGTCCGGATCTGACCGTGCCGGATCAGGGAGGCGGCCATGTTGGACATGAGGGCCTTCCGGTGGGGAGCGGTCAGGCCGAGTCCGTTACTGTGTTTGGCGTGGCGCATGGTGTAATCCTAAGAGGGTGACGGCTCGGTTCAGTTGTCCGACGGCTTTTCGAGCAGACGCTCGTCGATCTTCATGCCGAGAGAGAGGCCGAGTTGCTCGAGCTTCGCCTTGATCTCGTTGAGCGATTTCTTGCCGAAATTGCGGTACTTGAGCATCTCCTGCTCGGACTTCATCGAGAGCTCGCCGACGGTGGTGATGTTGGCGTTGTTCAGGCAGTTGGCTGCGCGGACCGACAGCTCGATCTCGTTGACGCTCATGTTGAGCAGCTTCCGGAGACGGTTCTGCTCTTCGGAAATTTCCTTCGACTCGCTTTCGAATTCGACCTCCTCCGCGCTCACCTCGTCGAAGACGTCGAGGTGATGCTTCAGGATGGCGGCGGACTGCTTCAACGCCTCGTCGGCGGTGATACGCCCATCGGTCCAGACTTCGAGGATCAGCTTGTCGTAGTCGGTCATCTGGCCGACCCGGGTACTTTCAACCTCGTACTTAACAAGGGTGACCGGAGAAAAGAGGCTGTCGATGGCAATGACACCGATCGGCTGGTCCTCCTTCTTGTTTTCCTCACCCGGGCAATAACCGCGGCCGACCCGCACTTCGAGTTCGGCGAAGAAGCGCTTTTTTGCATCGAGGTGGCAGATAACCTGATCCGGATTGATGACCTGAATGTTGGCATCTTCCTGAATATCGGCGGCCGTGATGGCACCTTCCTTCTCCACGTCGATGGTCATCGTGACCGGCTCGCGCTTGTGGGCGATCAGCAGAACCTTTTTCAGGTTAAGGACGATATCGGTAACATCCTCGATGACACCGTCGATGGCCTGGAATTCATGGTCCACCCCGTCGATGCGAACGGATGAGATGGCCGCTCCCTCGATCGAGCTGAGCAACACCCGGCGCAGGGAGTTGCCCATGGTATGACCGTAGCCCGTTTCAAACGGTTCAGCGGTAAACTTTGCGTAGGTATCCGAGGCGGTTTCCTCGTCCTTGATGAGCCGTTTAGGAAGTTCGAACTTTCCGAGTCGTTTGGGCATACGAAGAAGATTTGGGAGATTGCGATGCGGACGAAAAAAGGCGTCTGGCGGGTTCGAAACGGATCAGCGGCTGTAGAACTCAACGATCAGCTGAACGTTGATGCCGGGATCCATTTCCTCGCCGGTGGGCATACGGCTGACGCTGCCTTTCAGGGCGTCGGCGTTGAGGGTCAGCCAGGCCGGAGGTGTCCGGTAGGCGTTTTCCTCAAGATTACGGGTGGCGAGCTGCTTGCTGGAACTGCGGTCACGGACGGAAACTTCGTCCCCGGCGTTGACCACGAAACTGGGAATGTCGACCTTCCGGCCACTGACCGCGATGTGGCCGTGGGCGACATACTGGCGGGCGGCGGCACGGCTCTTGGCCAGACCGAGGCGGTAGACCACGTTGTCGAGCCGGGTTTCCAGAAGCTGCATGAAGATTTCACCGGTCACTCCGCGCTGCCGCTTGGCGGCTTCGAAGGTACGGCGAAACTGCTTCTCGGTCAGGCCGTACATGTAGCGCAGCTTCTGCTTCTCATTCAGCCCGAGGCCGTACTCGCTGACCTTGCGGCGCAGGCGGGGTCCGTGCTGACCAGGCGGGTGCGGGCGACGTTCAAAGGCCTTGTTCGGTGCGAAGATCGCCATGCCGAAGCGGCGATTGATCCGGGTGGTGGGTCCTGTGTAGCGGGACATTGCGTAATAAAGGCGGAGGGTGAATCAGACGCGGCGACGCTTCGGAGGGCGGCAGCCGTTGTGCGGGACGGGGGTCACGTCGACGATGGCGGTGACGATCAGGCCGAGGGACTGCAGGGCGCGGATCGCCGAATCACGACCCATGCCGGGGCCCTTCACCTTGACGACGACTTCTTTCAGGCCGTGGGACAGCGCCACTTTGCCCGCATCCTGGGTGACGACCTGGGCGGCATAGGCGGTGGACTTCCGGCTGCCCCGGAAGTTGCACTTGCCGGCACTGGACCAGGAGATCACGTTCCCCTGCGTATCGCAGAAGGTAACCTTGGTGTTGTTGAACGTGGCGAGGATATTGACGACGCCATTGGTGACGTTCTTGGAGCCCTTGGCCTTGCGGATTTTGAGGTCGCCCAGGTCGCTCTTAAGCAGATCGGCGGCGGTCTCCTCCTTCTTCTTTTCCGGTTCGGGCGGGGTCTCCTGACCTGCAGTTGCGGCGGCTTCCGGCTGGACCGGTTTTTCTTCGGCCTTGTCAGCGGACTCGGGCTTCGGGGAATTTTTGGTTTCTTCGCTCATATCGGCGGGTACGGAAGGCCTGGCGGCGGGATAAGGTTATTTCTTCTTGATCACACCCACCGTGCGGCGGCCGCCTTTGCGGGTCCGCGCGTTGGTGCTGGTGCGTTGACCGCGCACGGGCAGACCCCGCTGGTGACGGAGGCCCCGGTTGCAACGAATGGCCTGCAGGCGCTTCAGGTTGGCGGTGATTTCACGGCGGAGATCACCTTCCACCGCAAACTGCTTCTCAGTGATAATGGAGGCCAGACGGTTGACCTGTTCTTCCGACAGCTCACTCGAGCGCTGGTTGGGATCGAAGCCGGATTCGGCGACGACTTTTTGCGCGCGACTCGGCCCGATGCCGTAGATGTAGCGAAGGGCGTAGGGCAGCTTTTTATTGCCGGGAATGTCTACTCCGAGGAGGCGAGGCATGGTTGCTTAAAGGTTGATGGGCGGATGAGGAGAAACGGGCTAGCATAGGGATCACGCCATCCAAGGAAAGAATTTTTTCAAAAATCTGCCACAGTGAGGATTTCCGGCCCTTGCGGACCGACCAGTACCGTGTGTTCGAAGTGGCAGGAGGGCTGGCGGTCCCGCGTGACGGCGGTCCACCCGTCGTCCAGGATATCCACTTCCGGTCCGCCCAGGTTGACCATCGGCTCGATGGCCAGGGTCATGCCGGCTTTGAGTCGGGGCCCGGTACCCGGGCGACCGAAATTGGGGATCTGTGGATCTTCATGCATGCTCCGACCGACGCCGTGCCCGACAAAATCGCGGACGATGGTGTAGCCCTTTCGTTCGACCAGGGACTGCACAGCGGACGAAATGTCGCCCACCCGTTTGCCGTTACGGGCCTGTCGAATGCCGGCATCGAGCGCTTGTTCGGTGGTATTGACGAGGTCGAGAACGGTCGGATCGGTTCCCTCCCCCACCGGCACAGTCCGGGCGTTGTCGCCGACGAAGCCGTCAAGGACGATGTTCACGTCGAGGGTAATGATGTCGCCGTCCTGCAGGATGCGCTTCAGGGAGCCGATACCGTGGACGATCTCCTCGTTGACGGAGATGCAGGAATAGGCGGGAAACACCCGCGAACCGGAGCGGTAGTTGTAGCAGGCACTGACCGCGCCGGCCTCATCCATCAGCTCCCGGCTGAATTGGTCCAGGTCGTAGGTGGTCACCCCGGGGACCACCTTGGACTCGAGCGTTTTCAGGATGTTGGCGGCGGTCCGGCAGGCGGCCCGCATCGCATCCAGTTCGGTATCGGTCTTGACCGGAATCATGGCTCAGACCGGGGCGGGCATGAAGGCCCGGGAAACCTGGAAGGATGGTTGGTTCATAACAGCCCTACACCGATCACCGGGATCAATATCGTCAGGCAACGGGTGGTCTCGGGGGCAATCGGTCAGCGGAGGGAGGCGAGGAGCCCGACGGCCAGCAGGATGGCGGCGGTGATGAGGAGCGGGCGCCAGGCTTTCCAGAACTCACGCATGTCGCCGGTCTCGACCAGCTGGCGGTTGCGGTTGGTGCTGCGGCCGCGGATCCGGCCTTTCTTCAGGAAGCCGTCGTAGTGGCGCTGCAGGAGATGGGTTTCGATCTGCCGCATGGTATCGAGCACGACGCCGACCGTGATCAGCATGCCGGTACCCCCGAAGAAGAGCGCGACTTTGAAGGGAATGTTATAAAAATTCAGCAGACCGTCCGGGAAGACCGCAATGACGGTCAGGGCGATCGCCCCGAAAAGCGTCAGGCGGGTCATCACGAAGTCGAGGAACTTCGCGGTCGGTTCGCCGGGGCGAACGCCCGGGATGTAACCGCCGTACTTCTTGAGGTCGTCCGCGATCTGGATTGGCTTGAACATGATGGAGACCCAGAAGTAGCTGAAGATCAGGATCAGCAGACCGTAGGTAATGTAGTAGGTCGGCGTTCCCCACTGGATGAAGCTGGCCAGACGGCTGAAGACCGGGGCATCGAGGGCGGCGCCCATCTGTGTCAGGATCTGCTGCGGAAACATCAGGATCGCGCTCGCGAAGATGACCGGCATGACCCCGGAGTAGTTGACCTTCAGCGGAAGGAACGAACTCTGGCCGCCGTAGACCTTGCGGCCCACGACGCGCTTGGCGTACTGCACGGGAATCTTGCGCTGGGCCTGCGTCACCGCGACCAGGCCGGCGGTCACGACCAGCAGCAGGGTGAGCATGAGGACTCCCTGGGCGATACCGAGCGGTTGGGCATCCGACCCGACCGGCACGTTGTACATCTGGATGACGGCGCTGATGGCGCCCGGCAGGTCGGAAATGATACTGATGGTGATCAGCAGCGAGATACCGTTGCCCACCCCGTTCTGCGTGATCTGCTCACCGAGCCAGACCATGATCATGGTGCCGGTGGTCAGAAACACGGTGGCCATGACCAGAAACCACAGCTGGTTCATGATAACGATCTGGCCGAACTCATTGACGTTGAAACCCTGGATCAGGGCACCCGGGTTCTTGGTCAGGGCCAGTACCAGCAGGACGGACTGCACCAGACAGATGGCAATCGTCAGGTAGCGCGTCAGCTGGTTGATCTTTTGCCGGCCGATGTCGCCTTCCTGCTGGAGGCGGGCGATGCCGGGGAAGACCGCACCCATCAGCTGCATGATGATGGAGGCGCTGATATACGGCATGATTCCGAGGGCAAAGACGGCCCCGTTCAGCAGCGCCCCCCCGGTGAACATGTTGTAAAAACCGACGATGCCCCCGCCCGCAGCGGAAGCCTGACTGGCAAAGAAGTCTTTGATCGGTCCCGGGTCGATGCCGGGCAGCGGAATGTTGGCCCCGATCCGGGCGACAAAGAGCATCGACACGGTGAAGAGGATGCGCTTCCGCAGCTCGGGGATTTTCAGGCAGTTGGTGAAAGCCGATAACATGGATACGGGCGGGAGAGGGGTTGGCGAATCAGGATGCGGACAGGCGCGTCGACCCTACCCGATTCAGCCTTCCTCCTTGTCGGCTTCGGCCGGTTCGGCAGCGGGGCCGGTCACGGTGACCGAGCCTCCGGCGGCTTCGATCTTGGCCCGCGCGGATGCGGAGACCTTGTCGGCGGTGACCTTATAGGCCTTTTCGACCGCGCCGTCGCCCAGCACCTTGACCGGGAGGCCGGAGGCGCGGATCAGGCCGGCGGCGACGAGCGTGTCGGCGTTGACGGTATCCCCGTCGATACGGGCCAGGTCGCCGACGTTCACGATGGCAAAGGTCTTGCGGAACTTGGCGTTGTTGAATCCACGGTGAGGCAGCCGACGGTACAAGGGAATGTGACCGCTTTCAAAACCGGGGCGCTGGCTGGCGCCGGAACGGGCACGCTGGCCCTTGTGACCGCGACCGGAGGTCTTGCCGTGACCGCTGCCGTGGCCGCGACCGAGGCGTTTGATGCCCTTGTTGGCACCGGGGGCGGCTGGAATATTGTTGAGACGCATGGCTTAAAATCAGGTTGAGGAAAAATCGGGAATGATCCGGCTTACAGGGGAGCCTCGTCATCACCTTCGGCTTGACGGAGGGCGGAAATGGCTTCCTCGGTCCGGAGTTTTTTCAGCCCGGCCAGAGTGGCGTTGACCACCGCCAGGTGATTGTTCGATCCCAGGGATTTGGAAAGGACATTGCTGATGCCGACCGACTCGAGCACGGCACGGACACCGCCTCCGGCGATCACGCCGGTACCTTCACTGGCGGGGCGCAGCAGCACTTTCCCGCCGTCCGCCTCACCCAGCACCGGATGCGGGATGGTGTCCCCCTTGAGTTTGATGGAGGTCATGTACTTGTGCGCACGCTCGGTACCCTTGCGGATAGCTTCGGGAACCTCTTTGGCCTTGCCGTAGCCGACACCCACCCGGCCCTGCTGGTCGCCGGAGACGACGAGCGCGGAGAAGCTGAAACGGCGACCGCCTTTCACCACTTTGGCGCAGCGGTTGATGAACACCACCTTGTCGACAAATTCGGGCGTTTCCTGCTCCGCCTGTTGCGGGGCGTTGCGACCGCCACGAGGGGGACCACCCCGATTGGGGCCGCCGCGGTTCTGGCCGCCGCGGTTCTGGCCGCCGCGGTTCTGGCCGCCGCGGTTGGGGCCGCTGTTGGGGTTGGAGAATTGGGACTGGGTCAAAGTAGCCATGATCGATTAAAAGTTAAGCCCGCCTTCACGAGCGGCGTCGGCGAAGGCTTTGATGCAGCCGTGGTAGCGACGGCCGCCGCGGTCGAAGACCACGCGGTTGATGCCGGCGTCCCTGCACTTGTCGGCAATCAGCTTGCCGAGTTCGGTGGCGCCGGCGACGTTCGGCCGGAGTTGCCGGTCGGCGACCTCCTTGCTGAGCGAGGAAAGATAGACCAGCGTATGGCCGGCCTCATCGTCGATGGCCTGGGCGTAGGCGTGCTTGTGGCTGAGGTGGATGGTCAGGCGGGGGCGCTCGGCGGTGCCGCTGATTTTTTTGCGGATCCGCCAGCGACGTTTCTGCTGCAGGTCCTGTTTTTTCTGAAGTTTCATGGGATGAGCCGTTATGCGGTGGAACGGGATCAGGCGGTCTTCTTGCCTTCCTTCCGGCGGACGAAATCGCCGACGATGCGGACCCCCTTACCCTTGTAAGGTTCGACCGGGTAGTAACCTTTGATGGTTGCGGCGACCTGGCCGACGGCCTGTTTGTCGATGCCTTCGACCGTCACCTTGGTTCCGTCGGTAACGGTGACAGTGATGCCATCGGGTACCGGGTACTGAATATTGTGGGAATAGCCGAGGGCAAGGTCGAGGACCTTGCCGTTCAGGGTGGCGCGAAAGCCGACCCCGTTGATTTCAAGGTTTTTCGTATAACCTTCAGTGACCCCGGTCACCATGTTGGCCAGGATCGAGCGTGCCGTCCCGTACATGCTGCGGGCGAGCTGACTCTGGTCCTTCGGGGAAACCTTCAGGGCGTTGTCTTCCAGTTTGATGAGGACCTTACGGTTGAAGGTCTGTTCGAGCGAGCCCCTGGGGCCGTTGACCTTTACGGTCTGGCCCTGGACTTCGGCGGTCACCTTCTCGGGAAGGTCGACGGGGAGTTTACCAATGCGGCTCATGATGGGAGGGAATTACGGCGGCGGGCGGTCGGGAGCGGTCTCCCGCACGGCGATCCCGGTGGGGATACCCGCGCCTGCATTCGGGTTGGGTTCGATTCGATAAAATAGCGTTACCAGACGTTGCAGAGGAGTTCGCCGCCGAGCTTGTTCCGACGGGCCTCCCGGGCACGCATGATGCCTTTCGAGGTGGTGAGGATGGCGATGCCGAGACCGCCGAGCACGCGCGGAATCTCTTTGTAACCCGCGTAGCTGCGGCGACCGGGGGTGCTGACGCGCTCGATCCCCGTGATGGCGGGCGTGCCGTCGACATACTTCAATTCGATTTCGAGGTCGCGGATGCCGGGGCGGACGTCCACCACGCGGAAACCGGTGATGTAACCTTCGTCCTTCAGGATGGCGGCGATGCCTTCGCGAACCTTGCTGTGCTGGGCGCGACAGGTGTCTTTCTGAGCGCGACTGGCATTGCGGAGAATCGTGAGGAAGTCGCCGATGGTGTCGTGGGTGGCCATATGCTTTGAGAAATGGGTTGGGACTCGGGTCGGTTACCAGCTGGATTTGGTGACACCCGGGATCTGGCCGTTGTTGGCCAGCTCCCGGAAAGTCAGGCGGCTCAGGCCGAACTTGCGGATAAAGGCCCGGGGCCGTCCGGTGATGGAGCAGCGGTTCTTGATACGGACCGGGCTGCTGTTGCGCGGCAGCTTGGCCAGCTTGCTCTGGGCCTTGTAGAAGGCTTCGTCGGAGGTCTCGGGATTGGCGAGGATCGCCTTCAGTTCGGCGCGCTTGGCGGCGTATTGCTTCACCAGGCGGCGGCGCTTCTTGTCGCGGGCGATATTGGATTTTCTAGCCATGGATAAAAAAAATCGTTGGCGGGTTTCGGGTCAGGCCTGGGCTTCGGCGGCCCTGGCGGGCTTGCGGAACGGCATGCCGAGCAGATCGAGCAGCAGCTTGCCGGTGGCATCGTCCCGGGCGGAGGTGACCAGGGTCACATCCATGCCGGTGGTCCGTTTCTGGCCGTCCACGCTGATTTCGGGGAAGATGGTGTGATCGGTGATGCCGAGCGTGTAGTTGCCCTGGCCGTCGAGCTTGGCGGGCACGCCGCGGAAGTCGCGAATGGCGGGCAGCGCGAGGTTCATCAACCGGTAGAGAAACTCCCACATGCGGTCGCCGCGCAGGGTCACCTTGGCGCCGATGGGCATGCCTGCTCGCAGCTTGAAGTTGGAAATGCTCAGCCGGGCCTTGGTGATGATCGGACGCTGCCCGGTGATGGCACCCAGATCGCGCGTGATGTCGTTGATCGTGCCTTTGTCCTCGGTGGCGCTGAAACCACTGTTGATGACGATCTTCTGGAGCGCCGGGACCTGGTGCTTGTTGGTCAGGCCGAGTTGCTTCATCAGCTCGGGAACGACCTGCTCGGAGTAGTGTTTTTTAAGTTGGGAATCAGCCATGGTGGGAAGGGCCGGGCAGTATCCTCAAGGGGACGGACCCGGTCGGTTGGGCTTCTGAAAAACGGTCAGCCGGCCTTCTTGTTTTGGCGGGCGTCGAAACGCTCGGCCAGCATCACGTTGGAGATATGGAGCGAGCCTTCGCGTTCGACGATGGCCCCCTCGGGGTTTTCCTGGGTTTTGCGCTCATGCTTTTTCACCAGGTTGACGCCTTCGACGACGACCCGGTCTTTCCTGGTAAGCATTTCGAGGACTTTGCCACGCTGGCCCTTGTGGGCTCCGGCGATGACGACGACCTCGGCGCCGCGTTTGATGGAATGTGCCATGTTAAGTTAAAGAACCTCCGGGGCGAGGGAGATGATTTTCATGAACCTGCCGCGCAGTTCGCGGGCAACGGGGCCGAAGATACGAGTCCCGCGCGGATTGGTGCCGTCACCGGCGAGAATGACGACGGCGTTTTGGTCGAAGCGGAGGTAGCTGCCGTCAGTGCGGCGGATCGGGGCGGCTGTACGCACCACGACGGCACGAACGACTTCGCCCTTTTTCACGGCGGCGTCGGTGCTGCTTTCCTTGACGTTGCAGACCACGATATCACCGACGGATGCGGTTACCTTGTTCTGCCCGAGGCGGCGGATCATCATGGCGGACTTGGCGCCGGTGTTGTCGGCCACCTCCAGCCTGCTGTTCATCTGAATCATGGGAAACCTGAGTGAAAGGGTTGGTTAAGCACCGAGGACGGGAGCGGCTTCGATCACACGGACCAGGCGCCAGCGCTTCTGTTTGCTGAGCGGACGGGTTTCCATGATCTCGACCTTGTCTCCGGCCTTGGCGGCATTCTCTTCGTCATGGGCGTGAACAACGGTTTTCCGTTTCACTTCCTTGCCGTAAAGCGGGTGAGCGACTTTGTACTCGTAAGCGACCTTGATCGTCTTGTCGCCGGACTTCTTCACGACGACGCCGACCAGGTCCTTACGGCTGTTGCGGGTTTCTGGGCTCATAGGGGAAAGCGGGAGATAAAAGGGTTCAGGCTTCGGCCGGTTGGGCCTGCAGCTCGGTCAGCACGGTTTCCATCCGGGCGATGGACCGGCGCAGCTCTTTGATACGGTGCGGCTGTTCCACCTGACCGGTCTGCTTGCGCAGCTTCAGGTTCACCAGCTCGTTGCGGGCATCCCGGAGCTGCTTTTCCAGTTCGGGTCGGGCGAGGCCGCGGATTTCGGAAATCTTCATGGCGATCAGGTTGAAAAGGATAGACAGGGGTCAGAGGTCTTCGCGGACGACGAAGCGGCAGGAAAACGGCATCTTGGTGTCGCACAGCCGCATGGCTTCGCGAGCCACGGAAACCGAGCAACCGGACACCTCGAAGAGCATGGTGCCAGGCTTCACCACGGCGGCCCAGTACTCGACACCGCCCTTGCCCTTACCCATGCGGGTTTCGGCCGGCTTCTTGGTCACCGGCTTCTGCGGGAAGACGCGGATCCAGACTTTGCCCTTACGCTTGAGGTGGCGGGTGATGGCGACACGACCGGCTTCAATCTGCCGGGCGGTCAGCTTGCCGCGGCCCATGCACTGGATGCCGAAATCGCCGAAGGCGAGATGGGCTCCGCGCTTGGCGTTGCCGCGGTTCCGGCCCTTGTGGACCTTGCGGTATTTGGTACGTGCGGGTAGAAGTGGCATGGCGCTGAACGGTCAGGGGGTTCAGTTGATTTCGGGGTCTTCGACACAAAGCCAGCACTTGACGCCAATGACGCCGTAGGTGGTGCGGGCTTCGGCAAAGCCGTAGTCGATGTTTTCACGAAGCGTGTGGAGCGGCACCCGGCCGGAACGCTGTTGTTCGGTCCGGGCGATGTCGGCGCCTCCGAGGCGGCCGCTGATCTGAACGCGGACGCCCGCGGCTCCCAGGGACATGGTGGTTTGGACGGCCTTCTTGGTGGCGCGGCGGAAGGAGATCCGGCGTTCCAGTTGCAGGGCGACGTTTTCGGCGACGAGTTGGGCGACCAGATCCGGCCGTTTCACTTCCTGGATGTCGAGCAGGAGCTCCTTTCCGATGATCCTGGACAGCTCGTCCTTGATCTTCTCGAGCTCGGCGCCCTTGCGCCCGATGACGATACCCGGACGTGCGGTGAAAATCTTGATCCGGACGCGGTTGCTGGCGCGCTCGATGAAGATGCGCGGCACGGATGCATAGCGCAGCTTGCGATTCAGGTACTCGCGGATGCGGTAGTCCTCCTCGATGTTCGTGGGGAACTCCTTCTTGCCGGAGTACCAGCGGGAATGCCAGTTGCGGTTAACGGCCAGGCGGAAGCCGATCGGATTAACTTTTTGTCCCATAGGATGAAAGGTGGATTCGTGGTGTCGTCGCGGATCAGGAAGCCTCGGCCGGGGTCGGCGCCTCGTCGGTCAGGACGATGCGGATGTGGCTGGTCCGTTTTTTGTAGGGACTGGCCATGCCGCGGGCGGAGGGCCGGAAGCGACGGAAAGCGGGCCCCTGCCCGATCTCGACCGTCTTGAGAGTCAGCGCGTCGGAGGTGATGTTGTTGTTGTTCTCCGCATTGGCCACAGCGCTTTTCAAGGTCTTGGTGAGGAGCCTGGCGGATTTGCGTGGAATAAAACTGAGCACATCCAGGGCTTCTGCGGCGTTCATGCCCTGGATTTCGCGGGCGACCTCACGCACCTTCTTCGGCGACATGCGGGCGTATTTGGTATAAGCTTGGACTTCCATGGTTCAGGAAACTTGGCGGGTTTTTAAAGTGACCAGATCGCCGGGCTGAACCGACCGGTCATTGAAGCGTTTCAGCAGGAGGCCGATGGCCCGGCTTTCTTCCACCGTCACCAGAATGACTTCGGCAACGGCCTTCCCGTCCCGGCTGACCGTGCAGACGGCGCCGCGACGCAGGTCACCCAGCGCACCACCGGACAGCCGGACGGCGTCGCCCTGATTCAGGCTGAGGATGCCGGTGACGGTCACCCGGCTCTCTGCACCGGGCTGAGTGACAAAGGCCGGCCGGGAGGCCGCGGGCGCCTCCCCGGTCGACGCAGCCAGACCGGCCACACCCGGAACAAGGGCGAGGAAGGGCAGGAACAGGCTTGCGGACAACCGGTGCATGGCGACGGGTGCGGACAACGGGTTATTTCTTGGTGTGGCTGCCGTGCCCCTTGAAACTGCGGGTCGGAGCAAATTCACCCAGTTTGTGACCGACCATGTTTTCGGTCACGTAGACCGGGAGAAACTGGCGGCCGTTGTGGACGGTGAAGTTCAGGCCCACGAATTCCGGCGTGATGGTGGAGCGGCGCGACCAGGTTTTGATCGGCTTGCGGGAATCGGCGGCCTGTGCCGACTCGACCTGTTTCATCAGGCCGGGGTCGACGAAGAATCCTTTTTTAATGGAGCGGGACATGTCAGTTCAGTTCGCGAATCGGGACCAGGTTAGCGCTTCATTTTCCGGCCGTTGCGACGGACCAGGATCATGGCGTTGGAGGGCTTGCTCTTTTTTCGGGTCGGGAAGCCCTTGGAAAGCTTACTCCAGGGCGACATCGGGTGACCGCCCCCGGAGGTGCGGCCCTCACCACCACCCATCGGGTGATCGACGGGATTCATGGCAACGCCGCGGACACGCGGGCGACGGCCCTTCCAGCGGTTACGGCCGGCCTTGCCCATCGAAGCATTGATGTGGCTGCGGTTGCCGACCACGCCGATCGTGGCGCGACACTTGGCATTGACCAGCCGGATTTCACCGGAGGGCATTTTTATCGTGGCGCGGTCCTTCTCGACGTTGACCAGGGTCGCGCTCTGGCCGGCCGAACGGGCCACCTGGGCGCCCTTGCCGATGGTCAACTCGATGGCGTGAATGGCCGTAGCTGGCGGAATCTCGGACAGCGGCAGGGTGTAGCCCGGATTGAAGTCGCCATTGCTTTTCGTGAGATTGAGCAGGGTATCACCCTCCTTCACCCCTTCCGGCGCGAGAATATAGCGCTTCTCGCCGTCGGCATAAGCCAGCAGGGCGAGGTTGGCGGACCGGTTCGGATCGTACTCGATCGCCTGGACCCTGGCCGGGATGTCGAACTTGTCGCGCCGGAAATCGATCTGGCGGTAAAGCCGTTTGTGACCGCCGCCGCGGCGCCGGGACGTAATGCGCCCATAGACGTTACGACCCTTCTTGCGGTGCTTGGACTTGATCAGGCGGCGCTGCGGGCTGTTCCCGGCGACCGACTGCTGGTTGCGGGCGAGAAAGCGCTGACCCGGCGTGACGGGTTTGGATTCAATGGTAGCCATGGTGTAGACTCTTCAGGCGGTGACGGGTGGGTAGCGGGGCGGACTCAGATGAGCTCGATGCTGTCCCCCTCCTTCAGGGTGACGACGGCCTTCTTGAAACCGCTCTTGCGACCGGGACGGCCCCGGCGGAAACGGTCTTCCTTGATGCGCGTCTTCTTGTTGATGATATTCACGCGAGCGACCTTCACGTCGAAGACCTGCTCGATGGCTGCAGCGACGGCGTACTTGTTCGCTCCGGTGGCCACCTCGAAGGTGTACTGGTTCAGGTTGGCGGACAGTTCGGTCGCCTTTTCGGAGACACGGAACTCTTTCAAAACTTTGCTGGCGTCGATCATTGGGCGGAGCCTCCATTCATGCGGGCGATGACGGTGTCGATCCCCTTTTCGGAAACGATGATCCGGTCATACTTGACGAGGTCGAAGCTGTTCAGGCTGGCCGATCGGGTCAGGGTCAGCCGCGGGATGTTGCGCCCGGCCAGGGCCTCCTTGTCTTCAAAGGCATCGGCGACGGCCAGAACCCGGCCTTCGGGGGCGACCCTGGAAAGCAGCTGGTCGAAGAGCTTCGTCTTGGGTTCGGCGACATTCCAGTCCTCGATCAGGGCGAGACTGCCGTCGACGGCCCGCTCGTAGAGGGCGCGACGCAGGGCCAGATTCCGGACCTTTTTGTTGATTTTCTGGCTGTAGTCGCGCGGTTTCGGACCGAAAGCGACACCGCCGTGGTAGTGCTGCGGGGCCTGCCGGGTGCCCTGTCGGGCGGTACCGGTGCCCTTCTGGCGAAACGGTTTCTTCCCGGTGCCGCGAACCTCGGAGCGGGTTTTGGTGCTGGCGTTCCCCTGGCGCTTGTTCGCCTGGTAGGCAAGCACGACCTGGCGCAGGGCAAGCACGCCCTTGTCGCCTTCGAACTCGGGGAAACCGGGAACTTCCTTTTCGGCGGCGGAACCGCCATCGGTGGTAAAGATCTTAAGCTTCATCGATTATGCCTCCTTTTTCGCCTTTTTGGCGGGGCGGATGGTGATGAGCCCGTTCTTAAAACCGGGCAGGCTGCCCTTGATCAGAATCAGGTTCTTTTCGGGAATGATTTTGACGACCTTCAGGTTCTGCACGGTCCGGCGCTTGGCGCCCATGTGACCGGGCATCTTCTTGCCCTTCAGGATTTCACCGGGCCACTGGCACATGCCGTAGGAGCCCCCGCGGCGGTGGGTCATGGAGCCGTGCGTCTTGTTGCCGCCGGCAAACCGGTAGCGCTTGACTACGCCCTGAAACCCGCGGCCCTTGCTGACGCCGATGATGTCGACCTTGGCGACCCCTTCCAGTTTCTCGACCGTCAGGGGCTCGCCGAGGTTGTAACCGGCAGTGTCTTCGGTACGAAACTCCTGAAGCTCGCTGACCGGATCGACGCCGGCTTTCTTCAGGTGGCCCCGCTCGGCGGCGGAGAGCCGACCCGCCTTCTGGGGACGGTAACCGATCTGGACAGCGGAATAGCCATCTTTCTCGGACGTTTTGATCTGGGTGACAGGACAGGGACCGGCTTCGACGACGGTGACGGGAACCAGTTGGTTCGCGTCGTCGAAAACCTGAGTCATGCCCACTTTCTTTCCTATTAAGGCGAAACTCATGATGCTAAGAGGCAGGTGTTGGGGTCTCGGGTGGCGGCCGTGGCTTTGATCGAGACCTGCGTTAGTCTTCGGTTGGCTGTGGCGATGAATTGGGAGGTCGCTCCGGCCGAATCTTAATCCCTGCGGGAGGGACCAGTCAGACGGCCGGGTTGGTTCGGGAAAGGATAAGGATTCGGCGTTGGGTCGGTTTCCTTAAACGTTGATCGTGATTTCCACACCGGCGGGGAGGTTGAGCTTCTTGAGCTCGTCCACCGTGGCGGCGGTCGGTTGCAGGATGTCGATGAGGCGCTTGTGCGTCCGCAGTTCGAACTGGTCCATGGCTTTTTTGTCGACGTGCGGGGACCGGTTGACAGTGAACCGCTCGATGCGGGTCGGCAGCGGCACGGGACCGGAAACACGGGCGCCGGAACGCTTCGCCGTCTCCACGATGTCGGTCGCCGATTGATCGATGATACGGTAGTCGAAGCCTTTCAGCCGGATGCGGATGCGGGGAGCACTCATGGAATGAAAACAGTCAGGTGCGGGCGGGGGCCCGGGAAGTGGAGTCGACGATCTGGCTGACCAGGCTCGCCGGAACAGGTTCGAAGTGGCTGGGCGTCATGCTGTAGGTGGCACGGCCCTTGGAAAGGGAGCGAACGTCGGTCGCGTAACCGAACATCGTTTCGAGCGGCACGTGGGCTTCGATGACACAGAGGCCGTTGCGGCTGTCGACGCCCTGGATCTGGCCGCGCCGCCGGTTGAGGTCACCGAGGATATCGCCCTGGTATTCTTCCGGCGTGGTGACCTCGACTTCCATGATCGGCTCGAGCAACTGCGGACCGGCGTCCTTCATGGCCTCCCTGAAGGCGAAGATGCCAGCCATCTTGAAGGCCATTTCATTGGAATCCACCTCGTGAAAGGACCCGTCGTACAGCTCCACCGTCCAGTCGACGACCGGATAGCCGGCCACCACACCGTTGTTGGCGGCCTCTTGAACACCGTCGAAGGTGGGCTTGATGAATTCCCTGGGGATGGCCCCGCCGACGACCTTGTTGACCAGTTCGATGCCTTTGCCCCGCTCGTTCGGCTTGAGGCGGATTTCGGCGTGACCGTACTGGCCGCGACCGCCGGACTGGCGGATGAACTTGCCGGAGCCTGTGGCTTCTCTGGTGATGCTTTCCCGATAGGCGATCTGCGGGCGACCGGCCTCCGCCTCGACCTTGAATTCGCGGAAGAGACGATCGCGGATGATCTCCAGGT
This sequence comes from Opitutales bacterium, assembly GCA_051117635.1. Lineage (GTDB taxonomy): Bacteria > Verrucomicrobiota > Verrucomicrobiia > Opitutales > JABSRG01 > JBNPEH01. The sequence continues at coordinate 21,338 of JBNPEH010000022.1, forward strand.
GAAGCTCACCCATGCCGGCGATGATGGTCTGGCCGGTCTCTTCGTCGGAGCGTACCCTGAAGGTGGGATCCTCTTCGGCCAGGCGCTGGAGGCCCAGGGACATTTTCTCCTGATCGGCCTTGGAATCCGGCTCGATCGACATCGAGATGACCGGCTCGGGGAAAGTCGGCGGTTCAAGACGGACGTCGAGGTCTCTGTCGCAGAGCGTATCCCCCGTCACGACGTCCCTGACGCCGATCAGCGCGCAGATGTCACCGGAAAAGGCGCGGTCAATGTCTTCCCGCGCGTCCGCCTTCATGATCATGAGCCGACTGATGCGCTCGGTCTTGCGCGTGCGCGGATTGTAGAGCGCGGTCCCCTTCTCGAGGGTTCCGGAATAGACACGGAAAAATACCAGCTTGCCGACGTAGGGGTCGGCCATGAGCTTGAAGGCCAGCCCGGCAACCGGGGCGCCGTCGTCAGGATGGATTTCGACGACGGCCTCGTTGGAATCCTCACCCTTGATGGCGGGCAACTCGGTCGGCGCCGGCAGGTAATCCACCACGGCGTCCATCAACATCTGGACACCCTTGTTCTTGAAGGCGGACCCGGGAATGACCCCGCAGAACTTGAGCGAAAGGGTGGCCTTGCGGACCGCGACCTTCAAGTCGGTTTCCGAAATCGCCTCCCCTTCCAGATACTTGACCGCCAGATCGTCGTCGAAATCGCTGAGCGCCTCGATCAGCGACTCGCGGAAGGTTTGAGCCTGCTCGAGGTAGTCGGCCGGAATGGACTCCCAGTCGAAGGCGACGCCGTTCGGATCGCTCTCGTCGTAGATGGCGGCCTTCATCTTGATCAGGTCGACCAGGCCGCTGAACTGCTCCTCCGCGCCGATCGGGAGATAAAGCGGATGGGCGTTGGCCCCCAGCTTCTTCCGCAGGGAATCGACCGCGTAGAGGAAGTCGCTTCCCGTCCGGTCCATTTTGTTGATGAACGCGATGCGCGGCACGTGATACTTGTCCATCTGGCGCCAGACTGTCTCCGACTGGGGCTGGACGCCTTCCACCGAGGTGAAGACCCCGACCGCGCCATCCAGGACGCGCAGTGAACGCTCGACCTCGGCGGTAAAATCGACGTGGCCGGGCGTATCGATAATATTGATACGGTGCTCGATTCCCTTGAAGGCACCTTCCTTCGTGGTCCAGGCGCAGGAAATGGCTGCGGAAGTGATGGTGATGCCGCGCTCGCGCTCCTGATCCATCCAGTCCGTCACGGCGTTGCCGTCATGGACCTCGCCCATCTTGTGGACGACCCCGCTGTAGAAGAGAACGCGCTCCGTGGTGGTCGTCTTCCCGGCGTCAATGTGCGCAGCAATGCCGATGTTCCGCGTGTGCTCGAGCGGGAACTTGCGTTTGGGGGAATTGACGGCGGCGATGTCCACGGAAGGAATCGGTAAGACGGGGCAAGGGAAGGAAACCGTTGACGGTTACCAGCGCAGGTGGGCGAACGCCCGGTTGGCCTGAGCCATTTTGTGGGTGTCTTCCTTTTTACGGACGACGGCCCCGGTATTGTTGTAGGCGTCGATGATTTCGTCCGCCAGGGCCACCTTCATGGGTACGCCCTTGCGGGCCTTGGCGGCGTTCACGAGCCAGCGCAGGGCCAGGCTCTGCTGACGCTCGAAAGAAAGCTCGACCGGCACCTGATAGGTGGCGCCACCCACGCGGCGGCTCTTCACCTCAAGCTTGGGGCGGGCGTTTTCCAGCGCACCGAGAACGAGATCGACCGGGTCCCCCTTGCCCAGCTTTTCGCTGACGCGTTCGAAGGAACCGTAGATGATGCTCTGCGCGACGGTTTTCTTACCGCGCTGCATGACCATGTTGACCATGGCCGAAACCAGCGTGCTGTTGTAGCGCGGGTCGGGACGCAGGGGGCGCTTGGTGGCTTGACGACGACGGGACATGAGAAAGAACGGAACGGGTTATTTGGCCTTGGGGCGCTTCACGCCGTACTTGGAACGGCTGCGGCGACGTTTTTCCACGCCGACACAGTCGAGGGCGCCCCGCACGATATGGTAACGGACGCCCGGCAGGTCCTTCACACGGCCGCCGCGAACCAGGACGATGCTGTGCTCCTGGAGGTTGTGGCCTTCATCCGGAATGTAGGCGATCACCTCGATGCCCGTGGTCAGGCGGACCTTGGCCACCTTGCGGATGGCCGAGTTCGGCTTTTTCGGCGTACGGGTCATCACCTGTACGCAGACACCGCGGCGAAAGGCGTTCGCCTTGAGGGCGGGCGATTTCGACTTCTCGCGAACGGCACGACGCGGCTTGCGGACGAGCTGATTGATGGTCGGCATGATGGAAAAAAGGCAATGCGGCATCCCGGCCTTGGGATGCGGCGAAAGAGGAAGAAACTAGAAGAGCGAAAATTCGAAGCAAGGATTTTCGCGGAAAATTTCAGGGGCCGGCCGAAAAAAAGGCGCCATCCGGATGGCCCGGATAGCGCCTGATCAAACGGGGTTGAGCGGTGATCAGCCGGCCTGATAGCCCGAGGCGTCGGCCTCTTCCAGGCTCTCCGCCCCGAAGGTGTCGATCCGCAGGCGGCGGTAGGCGGGCAGGCCGGTACCGGCCGGAATCAGGTGACCCATGATCACGTTTTCCTTGAAGCCCTTGAGGCGATCGACCTTGCCGAGGGTGGAGGCGTCGGTCAGCACCCGCGTGGTTTCCTGAAAAGACGCCGCGCTGATGAACGACTCGGTCTCAAGCGAGGCCTTGGTGATCCCGAGCAGGACGGGCTCGCCTTCGGCCGGCTTACCGCCCGCCTCGGTGATGGATTCGTTGGTCTCGATGAAGTCGTGCTTGTCGACCTGTTCACCCCAGAAGAAGTCGCTGTCGCCGGGCTCGGTGACGCGCACCTTCTTGAGCATCTGGGCGATGATCACCTCGATGTGCTTGTCCGAGATGGTCACCCCCTGGAGGCGATAGACCTTCTGAATTTCGGCGAGGAGGTACTCCTGGGCGACGTTCGGGCCGAGGATATCGAGGATCTCGTGCGGATCGGCGGCGCCCTCGGTCAGGTGCTGCCCCTTGTGCACGACATCGCCGATCTGCACGATGATATGCTTGCCGTGCGGGATGAGGTGTTCCTCGGTGTTGCCCTCGTCATCGGTCACGATCAGCCGCTTCTTGCCGCGGACGGTGCCGCCCATGCTGACCACGCCGTCGATCTTGGCCATTTCGGCAGCCTCCTTCGGCTTGCGCGCCTCGAAGAGCTCGGCCACCCGGGGCAGGCCCCCGGTGATGTCCTGGGTCTTGGAAGCCGAGCGCGGGGTTTTGGCCAGCAACGCCCCTCCGGAGATGGTGTCCCCCTCGTTGACGACGACCTGAGCGCCGGTCGGGATGGCGTAGTTGGCGATGACCTTGTTGGCGTCATCCCGGATCTCGATGATCGGGTTGAGGTCTTCCTTGTGCTCGATCACCACGGTCTGGATGGATCCTGAGGCCTCATCCATTTCCCGCTTCACGGTGACCCCCGGGATCATGTCCCGGAAGGTGACGATACCGGCCTTCTCGGAAAGGATCGGGATGTTGTGGGGGTCCCAGCGGGCGAGAACCGTTCCACGCTCGATGGTGGCGCCATCCGGAATGGTGAGGACCGCGCCAGCCACGATGTTGTGGGTTTCGAGTTCCTTCTGGTCCTCGTCCACGATCTGGATGGAGCCGGTTTTGTTGAGGACGACCACGGTGTTTTCCGCGATCTCGACCTTGCGGAGGCCCTTGTAGCGGACGATCCCCGAATTGCGGACCTTGATCTCCGGTTCCTTCATGACCTGGCTGGCAATCCCGCCAATATGGAAGGTCCGCATGGTCAGCTGGGTACCGGGCTCGCCGATCGACTGCGCAGCGATGATGCCGACGGCGGAACCGACTTCGGCCATAGTGTTGGTGGCCGGGTCGATGCCGTATTCGAGAGCGGTGGTACCCACCTTTTTGCGGCTGGTCAGCGGCGACATGATTTTCACGCGCTCGATGCCCAGCTCCTGGATGCGCTCACCGATGGCCTCGGAGATCATCTGGCCGTTGCCAACCAGCAATTCATCCGGATTCAGCGGGTTGAAGACATCCTCCGCGGAGCAACGGCCCACAATGCGCTCCTTGAGGCTGACGATTTCGTCGTCGCCCTCGTAGATGGCGGTTTTCCAGATCCCGTCCCGGCGGCCGTCGTCGGTCTCGGTGATGATGCAGTCCATGGCGACATCACAGAGTTTCCGGGTCAGGTAACCGGCGTCGGCGGTTTTGAGGGCGGTATCGGCGAGCCCCTTCCGCGCGCCGTGGGTGGAGATGAAGTATTCCAGCACCGTCAGTCCTTCGCGGAAGGAGGAGAGGATCGGCCGTTCGATGATTTCGCCGGACGGCTTCGCCATGAGGCCGCGGGTACCGCAGAGCTGGCGCACCTGCTGGCGGTTACCCCGGGCGCCCGAATCCATCATGAGGTAGACGGGGTTGACCTCGTCTTTGCCCAGGTTTTCCTGCAGGCCGTTGAAGACCTCCTTGGCGATCTTGTCAGTGGTGCCGGTCCAGATCTCGATGATCTTGTTGTAACGTTCCCCGGTGGTGATGATCCCCTTGCGGTACTGGGCTTCGACCTCCTCGATCCGTTTCCGGGCGTCGGCGACGATACCGGTCTTGGCGTCGGGGATGATCATGTCGTCGATTCCGATGGAGATCCCCGCCTTGGTGGCGGTCTTGAAACCGAGTTCCTTGAGGCGGTCGAGGGTGTGCACGGTCTCCTCTTTCCCGGCCACCTTGTAGGTGTTCAGGATCAGGTCACCCAGCTTACCCTTTGGCACCGAGAAGTTCACGTAACCGAGCTCGTCCGGCCAGATGGTGTTGAAAAGGATACGCCCGACGGTCGTGCGGAGGACCTTCTTCCCGGCATCCCCGTAGATCGTCCCTTCGCGTCCGTAGTCCGGATTCTTGAAGTCGATCCAGCTGTGGTAATCGAGATCGCCTTCGAGTTGGGCGACGAGGGCTTCCTCCAGCGACGCCACGAGCGGCACGCGCTTGTCCTTGGCCGGTTTCTGCCGCGGCTGGACCGTCAGGTAGTACATGCCCAGAACGATGTCCTGCGACGGCGTCAGGATCGGTTTACCGCTGGAAGGCGAAAAGATGTTGTGCGTCGCCATCATCAGCATCTTGGCCTCCATGATGGCCTCCAGCGAAAGCGGCACGTGGACGGCCATCTGGTCGCCGTCGAAGTCGGCATTGTAAGCCGTGCAGACCAGCGGGTGGACGCGGATGGCGTCGCCCTCGATCAGGACCGGCTCGAAGGCCTGAATGGAGAGACGGTGGAGCGTCGGCGCGCGGTTGAGCAGCACCGGATGGCCCTTAGTCACCTCTTCCAGGATGTCCCAGACTTCGGGCGACCGCTTCTCGATCATCTTGCGGGCGCCACGCACCGTGTGGACAAAACCGAGTTCCTTAAGGCGCCGGATAATGAACGGCTCGAACAGAACCAGCGCCATTTTCTTGGGCAGACCGCACTGGTGCAGCTTCAGTTCGGGGCCGATGACGATGACGGAACGGCCGGAATAGTCGACACGCTTGCCGAGCAGATTCTGGCGGAAGCGACCCTGCTTGCCCTTCAGCATATCCGAAAGGGACTTGAGCGGGCGGTTGCCGGCACCGGTCACGGCACGACCATGACGACCGTTGTCGAAGAGCGCGTCGACCGCCTCCTGCAGCATCCGCTTTTCGTTGTGAATGATGACGTCGGGGGTCTTCAGCTGCAGCAGGTTCTTCAACCGGTTGTTCCGGTTGATGACGCGACGGTAAAGGTCGTTCAGGTCACTGGTGGCGAACCGGCCGCCTTCCAGCGGCACCAGCGGCCGCAGGTCCGGCGGGATGACCGGCAGCACTTCCAGGATCATCCACTCGGGACGGGTCTCGCTCTCGATGAAACCGCCGATCACCTTCAGCCGCTTCGCCAGCTTCTTCTTGATCTGCTTGGAACGGGTGGCGTGCATCTGCTCGTGGAGTTCATCCACGAGGGACTCGAGCTCCATCTTGCTCAGCACTTCACGCAGCGCCTCGGCGCCCATGCGGGCTTCGAAGGCGTCGTCGCCGTACTCGTCCAGCGCCTGCAGGTACTCCTGCTCGGTCAGCAGTTGTTTTTCCTCCAGCGGAGTGCGGCCCGGATCCGTCACCATGTAGTTCTCGTAGTAGATGACGCGCTCGAGGTTGCGGGCGGTCACATCGAGCAGCAGGCCGAGGCGGCTGGGCATGCTCTTGAGGAACCAGATATGGGTGACAGGGACGGCCAACTCGATGTGGCCCTGCCGCTCCCGACGGACGCGGGAGACGGTCACTTCGACGCCGCAGCGGTCGCAGACGACGCCCTTGTACTTGATGCGCTTGTACTTGCCGCAGGCGCATTCGTAGTCACGGACCGGCCCGAAGATCCGCTGGCAGAACAGGCCGCCCGGCTCGGGTTTGAAGGTCCGGTAGTTGATGGTCTCGGGGTTCTTGACCTCGCCCCGGGACCAGGACCGGATCGTATCCGGCGATGCGACGGTGATGGAGACAGCGTCAAAGGACTGCTCCTTTTCACCGGTGAGGGTTTCGCGAACTTCTTGCATGCTACTCATGGCGATCGGGCTCCTGGGCTTAGGCGTTGAAATCGAGGGTGTTTTCGCTGATCGGACGGACGTCCAGACACAGGCTTTGCATTTCCTTCATCAGGACGTTGAAGGACTGCGGGGTCCCGGCCTGCAGGGTGTTCTCACCCTTGACCAGGGATTCATAAATCTTGGTCCGTCCGGCGACATCGTCGGACTTGACGGTGAGGAGTTCCTGAAGGGTGTAGGCGGCCCCGTACGCTTCGAGCGCCCAGACCTCCATCTCCCCGAACCGCTGGCCACCGTACTGGGCCTTGCCGCCCAGCGGCTGCTGGGTGATGAGGCTGTAGGGACCCACCGCGCGGGCGTGGATCTTGGAGGCGACCAGGTGGTTCAACTTCATCATATAGATGTAGCCGACCACGACTTCCTGGTCGAAGGCCTCGCCGGTGAGACCGTCGAAGAGGCGGCTCTTGCCCGAGGAGGGCAACTTCGCTTCCTCGAGGTATTCGCGGACGCGTTTCTCGGAAATACCGTCGAAGACCGGGGTGGCCACCGTGATGCCGAGCTTTTTACAGGCCCAGCCGAGGTGCGTTTCGAGCACCTGCCCCACGTTCATGCGGGAGGGAACCCCCAGCGGGTTGAGGCAGATTTCGATCGGCGTGCCATCGGGCAGGTAGGGCATGTCCTCTTCCGGTACGATTTTGGCGACGACGCCCTTGTTCCCGTGTCGGCCGGCCATCTTGTCGCCGACCTGGACCTTACGCTTGGTGGCGATGTAAACCTTGACGCTCTTGATCACGCCGCTGTCGACATCGTCGCCGGATTCGACCGAGGCGATCTTGCGCTCACGCTCGCCGTCCAGCTCGTCGAACTTCGACTGGTAGCTGGATACGATCTCCATGATCTTGATGCGGACCGGCGAGGGATCGATGTCGATGTTTTTGGAAACGGCGGCCAGCCGGCGCAGCAGCGTCTTTGTGATCTTCCGGTTGGCCGGAATGATGATCTCATTGGTTTCGCTGTTCTTGACGTCCAGCGGAATTTTTTCTCCCAGCAGGATGTTGGACAGGGCCTCGGTCAGTTCCTCGCGGAGACGGTCGCTCTGCGCGCGGTACTCCTCGTTGATTTTCTTGATCTGGCGGCGACGGTCGGAGGGCGACAGCTTCTCGGACTCGCCGTCGACCCGGCTGGAAACCTTCACGTCCATGATGATGCCGGTCACACCGGACGGCACGATGAGCGAGGTATCCTTCACGTCGGCGGCCTTTTCACCGAAGATGGCGCGGAGCAGCTTTTCTTCCGGAGCCAGTTCGGTTTCCGACTTCGGGGTGATCTTGCCGACGAGGATGTCGCCCGGCTTGACCTCGGCACCGATGCGGATCACGCCGTCGTGGTTCAGGTTGCCCAGCGCTTCCTCGCCGACATTCGGGATGTCGCGAGTGATTTCTTCGGGCCCGAGCTTGGTGTCGCGGGCGGTCACTTCGAATTCCTCGATGTGGACGGAGGTGTAAACATCCTCCTTGAGCAGCTTTTCACTGATCAGGATGGCGTCTTCGAAGTTGTAGCCGTTCCAGGGCATGAAGGCGACGAGGACGTTGCGTCCCAGCGCCAGGTCGCCCTTGTCGGTCCCCGCACCATCGGCCAGGATCTGCCCGGCTTTGACCTTGTCGCCGCGTTTGACAATCGGCTTCTGATTGAAGCAGGTCCCGGCGTTGGAACGCATGAACTTCCGGAGGTCGTGCAGGTGGATGTCTTTCTTAGGGTCCGATTTGGGATCCTTATCAAAATTGCGCGGCAGCGAGCCGTCCGGCGTAACCACGATGTGGTTGGCGTCGACCCGGGCGATCACACCATCAGCCTGGGCCACTTCGACCGTCTTGGAGTCTCTGGCGACGCGGCTTTCCAGGCCGGTGCCGACAAAGGGTGCTTCGGTTCGCAGCAAAGGCACACCCTGGCGCTGCATGTTCGATCCCATCAGGGCGCGGTTGGCGTCGTCGTGCTCGAGGAAGGGAATGAGACCGGCGGCCACGGACACGAGCTGTTTGGGGCTGACGTCCATGTAGTCGACCTTGGTGCCGTCGACTTCCAGAACCTCGTCCCGGTACCGGCAGGTCACCTTGCCGACCAGCTGGTTCTTCTTGTCGAGGACCGAGTTGGCCTGCGCGACGATGTGTGGCTCCTCCTGGTCGGCCGTCAGGTATTCGACTTCGTCGGTGGCGATCCCGTCGACCACTTTGCGGTACGGGGTTTCGATGAAGCCGAACTCGTTAATGCGGCTGAAGGTGGACAGCGAATTAATCAGGCCGATGTTCGGGCCTTCCGGCGTTTCGATCGGGCAGATACGGCCATAGTGCGACGGATGGACGTCGCGCACTTCGAAGCCGGCGCGCTCGCGGTTCAGGCCGCCGGGCCCGAGGGCGGAAAGCCGCCGCTTATGGGTCAGTTCGGCCAGCGGATTGATCTGGTCCATGAACTGGCTGAGCTGGCTGCGCGCAAAGAAATCGCGGATCACCGTGGAAAGCGCCTTCGGATTGATCAGCTTCTGTGGAGTGATGGAGTCGACGCTCTGATCATAAAGGGTCATGCGCTCCTTCACCAGACGCTCGGTCCGGGCCAGGCCGACCCGGCACTGATTGGCCAGCAGTTCGCCGACGGTGCGGACACGGCGGGAACCGAGGTGGTCGATGTCGTCCACATAACCTTCTCCGCGCTTCAGCTTGGTGAGGTATTTGGTCGATTCGACGATGTCCTCGATATTGATGATCCGGAACTCGATGTCCGTATCCAGGTTCAGCTTCTGGTTGACCTTGTAGCGCCCCACCCGACCGAGGTCGTAGCGCTTCGGGTCCTGGAAGAGCCGTTTCAGGAGGGCCTTGGCGTTGGCCACCGTGGGCGGCTCACCGGGACGCAGGCGTTTGTAGATGTCCTTCAACGCCTCTTCTTCATTGCGGGTGGGATCCTTTTTCAGACAGCGGATGATCGCGCCGTCGTCGATCGTCGTGTCGATGACCCGGATGTCGTTGATGCCGGTCGCTTCGATCGAACGCAGAATGGTCTTGGTCAACGGCTCGAAGGCGCGGGCCAGCACCACCCCTTTTTCCGCGTCCACCATGTCCTCGACCAGAACGAGGCTGGAGACATTGGAGAGCTTGATGAGGTCGGCGATCTTCCGATCCTCCACCGTGTAGAAGAGCTGCAGGATCTCGCTGTCCGTGCTGTATCCCATCGCCCGCAGTAGCGTCGTGATGAGGAACTTGCGGCGACGGCGACGGCGGTCGAGGTAGACGTAAAGCAGGTCGTTCTGGTCGAACTGCACTTCGAGCCAGGTGCCGCGGTCGGGGATGATCCGGAAGCTGTAGAGGGTTTTGCCGCTGGTGTGTGTCGACTCCTCGAAGCAGATACCGGGGGAGCGATGGAGCTGGGAAACGATCACGCGTTCGGCGCCGTTGATAATGAAGCTGCCGCGCTCGGTGATCATCGGCAACTCACCCATGTAAATCTCCTCGTCCTTGATCTGGTCCTCCTCGCGGAGACGCAGCTTGACGTAGAGTGAAATCGAATAGGTGACGCCCTCGCGGATGCATTCCAACTCGCTCAGCTTCGGGTCGCCGAGGGTGTAGCTGATAAACTCGAGGGTGCACTTGCCGTCGTAGGACTCGATCGGGAAGACCTCGCTGAACACGGCATGCAGGCCGATGCTGGCGCGCTGCGTAGGCGCCACGTCGACTTGAAGAAATTCCTTGAAGGAATCGATCTGGTTTTGAATCAGGTTCGGAGGCGCGATGACCTCCGTCAGCTGGCCGAAGTTTTTGCGTTCAGACATGGGCGGTGACGAGTGGGTGGACGGATGGATAAACGATTCAGGACATCCGCGCGATCAGACGCGGATCAGTGCTCCTGAAAGCACAAAAAGCTGTCGGACGGATCCCGGCCAAAACCGGGACCCGCCAAACAGCGAAAGGGAGGGAAATTGGAAACCTGATGGACTCAGCAGATTACTTGAGTTCGACTTTGGCTCCGGCAGCCTCGAGTTTCTTTTTGACCTCTTCGGCTTCGTCCTTGGATGCGCCTTCCTTGACGGGCTTGGGGGCGCCTTCGACCAGATCCTTGGCCTCTTTCAGGCCCAGGCCGGTGATTTCGCGGACGGCCTTGATGCAGGCGATCTTGTTGCCGCCGGCTTCGGCCAGGATGACATCGAATTCATCCTTTTCTTCTTCGGCAGCGGCTTCACCGCCACCCGCGGCAGCGGCGCCACCGGCGGCAACGGCAACCGGTGCGGCGGCACTGACGCCCCATTTTTCTTCGAGGTCTTTGACGAGACCGGAGATTTCGAGGACCGTCTGGTTGGACAGCCACTCGATAACGTCTTCTTTGGTGATATCAGCCATGATGACTCCTTGAAAGGCTAGCGACGATCGGGCGATCGCCATTTAAGGAAGCTGTTCCCTAGCCGGGTTCTTTAGAGGATGGATTGGTTGGTTTGACCGGGGTGTCCCGCTGGGAACCTCCCCGGAAAAGTGAAAAACTACGGGGTTCAGTCTTCGCCGCCTTCCGCGCGGACCTTGGCCTGAAGGAGATTGACGACACTGACAGGCACGGCGTTCATGACCGTGACCAGACCCCGGGCGGGCTGGTTGAGGAGGCCGAGCAGCTGGGCACGGAGCACTTCCAGACCCGGCAGCTTGGACAGTTCATCGATCTCCTCGGCCGAGAGGGTCTTGTCGCTCATCACCCCGCCCTTGATCTCGACCTTATCTTTCTCCTTGAAGAAATCCCTCAGGGTTTTGGCCACGCCGGACGGGTTGTTCCCGCCGATGATGATGGCGGTGGGACCATCCAGCCAGGGGGCGAGGTCGGGCATTTCACGGCGCCTGGCGGCGACGTTCAGGATGCTGTTCTTGACAACATGAAACTCGGCGCCGTTCTCGGAAAGCTTGTCACGCAGGGTGGCAGTCTCCTCGACGGTGATCCGTTCATAATTGGTCAGATAGACGTAGTCGGACTTCCCGAGGTGGGTGTCGACTGCTTCGACCATGTACTCTTTTTCAGGACGCATGACTCTCCCGGGTTAGAAACTGGCAAATTCAGAGCTGTCCAGGCGGATGCCGGGGCTCATGGTGGCGTTCAGGGTCAGGCTCTTGATGAACCGACCGCCCTTGAAGCCGGTGGGGCGGGCCTTGCCGAGCGACTGGATGACGGTGGAGACGTTCTCCTTCAGCTTGGCGTCGTCGAACGACCGTTTGCCGCAGACGATCGCCACGTTGGCCGTCTTGTCCATCTTGTACTCCACCCGACCGGCTTTCACCTCGTTCACACCGGCCGCAATATCGTCGGTAACGGTCCCGCTGCGCGGGTTGGGCATGAGGCCGCGGGGACCGAGGACACGGGCGACGGTGCGCACCTGCTTCATCGCGTCCGGGGTGGCGAGCGCCACATCGAAGTCGAGCCAGCCCTCCTGGATCCTGGCGATCAAGTCGTCGAGACCGGCGTAATCAGCGCCGGCCGCTTTCGCTTCATCCGGGTTTTCGGTGAAAACAAGGATGGTTATCTTCTTGCCGCTGCCGTGAGGCAGGGAGACGGTGCCGCGCACCATCTGATCACTCTGTTTGGGATCAACGGAGAGTCGGGCGGAGAGCTCGACGGTCTCGTCAAACTTGGGCGAAGGCATCCGCTTCAGGAGCGACACGGCTTCTTCCAGCGTGTAGCGCTTCTCGGGCTCGAGAACCTCGAGGGCTTTCTGGTATCGTTTGCTGACCTTGACCATTGGGTTGTCTGGGTTGAATGAAGGATGAGCGGGAAGCTCAACCTTCGACATCGATGCCCATGCTGCGAGCGGTGCCGGCGATCATTTCGATGGCAGCGTCCTCGTCGTGGGCGTTGAGATCGTTCATTTTGGTCTGGGCGATTTCGGCGAGCTGGGCGCGGGTGACCTTGGCCACCTTTTCCCGGTTCGGAACACCCGAGCCCTTCGGAATACCGGCCGCCTTCTTCAAAAGGATAGCCGCCGGCGGGCTCTTGAGGATAAAACTGAAACTGCGGTCCGCGAAGACCGTGATGACGACGGGCAAAATAAGCCCGGCCTGCTGCTGGGTCCTGGCGTTGAACTCCTTGCAGAAGGCCATGATGTTGACCCCCTGGGCACCGAGCGCGGGGCCGACCGGCGGCGCGGGATTGGCCTGGCCGGCGGGCAGCTGGAGCCGGATTTGACCGATGACTTTTTTGGACATGGGAGAGTGGGTTGAGAGGCCGGGAAATCAGAGGCGGATCTCCACCAGCCGGATGAGTCACGTGCGTAACAGCTGAAACTAGTTGGCGTCTTCGGCGCGCTCGACCTGCCAGTATTCCAGCTCCACCGGCGTGAACCGGCCGAAGATGGAGACGGAGACCTTGAGCTTGCCGCGCTCGGGATCGATGTTGTCGATACGACCGGTCATGGAGGCGAACGGCCCGTCATTGATTTTCACTTCTTCGCCGACCTCGTACTGGACCTTCGGCACTTCCTTGCCCTCGGCTTCCTTCACCTGGCTCAGGATACGGTTGATCTCCTCCTCCTTGAGCGGCACCGGGTGGTCGCCACCCACGAAGTTAATGACCCCCTGAGCCTCGCGAATGAAGTAGTAGGGTTTCTGCATCAATTTGCCGTCGTCGTCGAACAGCCGCATGTGGATGAAGACGTACCCCGGATAAAACTTCCGGGTCTTCTGCGTCTTTTTTCCGTTTTTGACCTCGGTCACCCGCTCGGTCGGCATCAGGACTTCGAAGACGTAATCATTCATCTCCTCCACCTCGACGAACTTGTCGATATAGCGTTTGGCCTTGGCCTCCTGATTGGAGAGGCATTGGACGGCGTACCATCTGGGTCCGGAAAGAGCCATGGGTGCAGGAGAAACGGTCAGGATCCGACGACGAGGTCGGTAAAAAGTTCGACCACGTTGAGGAGCGCAAAATCGGAGACGCTGATGAAGCCACCCAGAATCGCCACCGCAATGATCACCACAATGGTGGAGTCCCGCAGCTCGGTCCTGGAAGGCCAGCTGGCTTTCCGGAGCTCGGCGATCATTTCACCCCAGAAGAGGCGGATGCTGCGAAAGGGATTTTTCATTGGGCGGAAGTGGCAGGAGAGGTGGGATTCGAACCCACAACTTGCGGTTTTGGAGACCGCTGCTCTGCCAGTTGAACTACTCTCCTAACAGGAAAAGGGTCGACGGATGGGGAACGGCGAAAGCCGGGAACCCCACGGGGAGGTTCCCGGCCCGCGAAACAGATTGGGTTCAGGCGATGATCTCGGTGATCCGACCGGCGCCGATGGTGCGACCGCCTTCACGGATGGCGAAGCGCTGACCGGCTTCCATGGCGATGGTCTTGCCGAGTTCGAGCTCGATGGTGAGATTGTCACCGGGCATGACCATTTCCACGCCTTCCGGCAGATTGCAGACACCGGTGACGTCGGCGGTGCCGAAGAAGAACTGTGGCCGGTAGCCGTTGAAGAACGGGGTGTGGCGCCCACCCTCGTCCTTGGACAGAACGTAGAGTTCGGCTTTGGCCTTGGTGTGCGGCGTGATGGAGCCGGGTTTGGCCAGGACCTGGCCGCGCTCGATGGCTTCCTTTTCGATACCGCGCAGGAGCAGACCGACATTGTCCCCGGCCATGCCCTTATCGAGCTGCTTGCGGAACATTTCCACACCGGTGACGGTGGTCTTCTTGGTGTCGGTCATGCCGACGATCTCGATTTCCTCACCGACCTTGACCACACCGCGCTCGATGCGGCCGGTGGCAACGGTGCCGCGACCGGTGATGGAGAACACGTCTTCCACGCTCATCAGGAAGGGCTTGTCGATTTCGCGGTCCGGTTCCGGAATGTCGGCGTCGATGGCGTTCATCAGGTTGCCAATGGCCTCGACCCCTTCCGGCTTGCCTTCGAGGGCAGCCGTGGCGGAGCCGCGGACAATGGAGATGTCGTCGCCCGGGTAATCGTACTTGGAAAGAAGATCACGGACTTCCATTTCGACGAGTTCGAGGAGCTCTTCGTCGTCGAGCAGGTCGACCTTGTTGAGCCAAACGACGATGGCGGGAACGCCGACCTGCCGGGCGAGCAGGATGTGCTCACGGGTCTGGGGCATCGGGCCGTCGGCGGCGGAGACCACCAGGATGGCGCCGTCCATCTGCGCGGCACCGGTGATCATGTTTTTCACAAAGTCAGCGTGACCCGGGCAATCGACGTGGGCATAGTGGCGGTTGTCGGTCTCGTACTCGACGTGAGCGACCGCGATCGTGACGGTTTTGGTTGCGTCACGCACGGTGCCGCCTTTGGCAATGTCCGCATAGGACTTGAATTTGGCCAGGCCCTTGTCGGACTGGACCTTCAGGATGGCGGTCGTGGTGGTCGTTTTGCCGTGGTCAATGTGACCGATGGTCCCCACATTTACGTGCGGTTTGGTGCGTTCGAAGGTTTCCTTAGCCATGGATAGTCGCTGACTCGGATTTTGAGGGTGAGTGGTAGTTGATTAGGATTGGGAAGCTGGAGCCATCGAGCAGATTTGAACTGCCGACCTCATCCTTACCAAGGATGCGCTCTACCGACTGAGCTACGATGGCGAACTTGGGGGAAAAGTGGCAACAGGTCCTGCTGGAGAGCCGTGAGCCGAAAGAGGAAGAAAATGGTTGGCGGCAATTTTACCGTCAACCCAAAAGGCGGCGTTTTTTCAAACCGGCTCCGGGAGCCGGTGAACGGGGATCCCTGAGGAAGCACACCGCCCCGACGGGTCAGGGCCCGATGACGATTTCATAACTGCCGGCCGGAAGGTCGGGCAGGGCATCACCCGACCCCAGCCAGCGGCGGAGGGCGGCATCGACCGCATCCGAACGCGTCGAGCTGACCAGAAGCGGCGGAATACGACTGCCGGCGGCGGGCACGGTCAACAGGAAGGTGGCGGGCGACCAGAGGGAATCCGGCAGCGACCGGAGGCTGGCCGGTGCCTCGTCGGGCATCACCGGTCGCTCGGACAGGGCGCCCGTTTCGAGGGAGCGGATACGCACCTGGGCGATGCGCGCGGGAAGGGCCTGCCGTGGCCGATCGCGTGTCCCCAGTCCGGCGGTCGGGACGGGCCAGAGGCGCGCCGCCAGCAATTCAGTGGGCTGCTCCACAGGGTCCGTTTCCCCCAAACCGGCGACCAGCGCACCCGGCGACCACAGCACCTGGGCCGGATCCCCGCCGAAGAGAGGACTGGTTTCGGCAAAAGCGGCGGGCCGGTCGATCCGGCTGGCGAAGTTCCAGCGCGTGGGCAGGAACAGCGGTGCGGAATCGAGCAGGGTCGCCTGATCGGACACCAGTTGCCCGAGCGCGGACGGGCCGGCGTCGAGGACCACGATACCGGCCTCCGTGCCGGCCGGCCGCAACGGCTCCGGGATGGGAATGGTCAGGACCCAGAAGAAGCCGGCATGTAACAGAACACCGGTCACCATGAGCAGGCCGATGACAAAACGCCGGCCGGCACTGCTGCCCGGATGGTGAATGGACTGCACCTGGGTGGCTTCGGCCATGACCTCGATCAGGGGGATTCGATCAACCCGTCCAGATCGGCCGCCGGCGGCTCTTCGGTAAATGCCGCCACCTGCACCTGATCGAAGCCGGCCGAGCGGGCCAGGACGGCGACCTCGAGAAAACGCTCCAGATCGAGCGATCGTTCGAGTTTCACCAGCAGGACCGGGTTTTCCCGGACGAGCGGGCCGGTCGCTTCCTCGAAAAACCGAGTGAAGCCCCGGTCCAGATTGTCGATCTGGTAGGGTGCGCCCTCGAAAATGAACATGCCCTCCCGGTAGGTCAGAACGGCGGATACGCGAGCGGCCTCAGTCATGCCGGCATTGAGACTCGGCAGGTCGACCGTCGCGCCGCGGTTGAATACCAGCTCGGACTGCAGCATCAGCCCGAAAAGGGCGATCACCAGCAGGTCCAGCCAGGGCACGGGATCGAATCCCTGCGACGGCCACCGCTGGTAGCGCGCCAGCCCCAGCGGACTGGCCAGGCTGCCGGGCAGGCCGGGCCCGCCGGCAGAGCGTTCACCCTGAGAGTCAACGGGCATCCGCGTCCTCCGCTTTCGATTCGCCGCTCAGGTTTCCCACGCCTTCGGTGGTCAGCAACTGGATCATGCGGTGCCCGCCCCATTCCATATCGTGGATAAGGGACTGCACGCGACCGTTGAGAAAATGGTAGGCGGCCTGCGCGATGGCGGCGATGGCCACGCCGGCCACCGTGGTCAACAGCGCCTGGCCGAACAGCCCGGCATAATCCCCGCTGTCCGCGTAGGGCCCCTCCGCCTGAAGCCGGAAAAAGCCTTCCAGCAGGGCGGCCAGGGTGCCGAGCAACCCGACCAGCGGGGCGACCCGGGCAATGACGCCGATGGTGCCGATGCGCCGTTCCAGGAACGGAATTTCGACCACGGCGGCCTCCTGCACGGCCATCCGCAACTCGTGCGCGGGCCGATCATGGTGCAACAGGGCGGCGCGGACTACCCGCGCGGTGGGGCCGGGTGTCTCTTCGCAGAGCGTCAACGCCTCCACCAGTCGCTGTTTACCGACCAGGTTGCGGATGCCGTCGATAAAGGCAGACGCCTTGATCTGCCCGCGGTGCAGGAAAAACGTCCGCTCCACAAACACCACGAAGCCGATGGCACTCAGGATGAGGAGCACCCAGAGGATGGGACCCCCGCGTTCCATTACGGTCAGATCGGGCATCAGGGAGAGCATCAGCCGTCAGAGGGTCCGTTGAGGGGCGCAGTTTGCAAGCGTTCTATGCTCGAACGTGCGAGCGCCTGACCGGGCAGGTTGTAATCGAGCACCCGCTCGAACAGGTGGCGGGCCGCCTCCGCATCCCCGTAGCGGTTCTGCATGAGGTTACCGAGTTCGAAGAGCGTACGGCTGATCCAGTAGCGGCCCGTACTTCCCAGCTCGGCCGCCGCCTCCGGATCCTCCAGATAGTCGAGGATGATGCGGTTGAAGACCCCCTCGGCCCGGCCCGGCTCGGCCTGCCGCAACAGCGCCTCGCCCCACTTGAAGCCCGCCTCGACCTGCAGATCTTCCGGCACGTCCGGGCGGTCCACCAGGCGTTCGTAGGCCGACAGGGCGTCCTCCATCCGGGCCGGACGATCCCCGGCGAGCGCCCGCAAGGTGTCCGCCCGGCTGATCTCCGCCAGGTACCGCTCCGGGTGATCATTGAAGTCGCGCAATACCCCCTCGTAGAGCACCCGTGCCTCGTCGAACGCTCCCTGTTTCCGCAGCAGGTTACCCTGTTTCAACCGGGCGTAAAACCGGTAGGCCACATCCGGATGCTGCGTCAGCAGCCGCTCGAGCAGGCGGGCGGACCGCTCCAGATTGCCCAGGTTCTCCGCCAGGATCGCCGCCTCGTACAGCGCCTGGGCGGCATAGCCGCTGTCCGGATAGGTATCGGCCAACTCCACCAGCCGCTGGAGCGCCGCCACCGTCTGGCCTGTATCGGCGAGATAACGCGCCTCCAGCAGAAAAGAGAACAGGGCGGCCGGACTCTCGGGGAAGGTGGTGCGCAAGTCGCGGAAAACCTGCAGCGCCTCGGCCTCGTAGCCCTCCCGTTCCCGCAGCGAAAGGAGGGCCTGCCCCTTGAGCAACTGAGTCCGGGATCGCAACGCGGCGCTCTGCTCTTCGGTGATGGTCCCCGCCGGCAGTGCGGCGATGAAATCCAGCAGCCGGTCGGCCAGGGCAGGCGTTTCCGCCGTTCGTCCCACTTCCACGGACAGCTGGGCCTGCAACCAGTAAAGACGCAGGCTGAGCAAACCCGACAGCGTCTCGCCCGTCCCGGTATCGAGCAGCCGGTTCACGCGCTGGAAAGCCTCCTCAACCCGGCCGGCCTCGCGCAGCGAACGAGCCAGCGCCCACTCCCCTTCCCAGCGCATTTGCGGCGTCACCCCCGGCTGCCCGGCGGCCGCGTCGAGGTGTTCGGCCGCGGCATCGAGTCGGCCCGCCCGCGTCTCGGCCAGGACCAGCTGGTAAAGGATCGGGCCGGCCGGCAGCGGGTTGGCCGGATTCTCCAGCGCGCCTTCATAGAGATCGGCGGCAAAAGCATAATCGCCGTCCAGGTAGGCCGCATCCGCCATGAAGACCTGCAGCCGGGCTGCCTCGGCCGGATCGGTGGTCCGTTCACGCAAATCGTCCAGGTACCGGGCCGCTTCCCGGTACTGGCCCGCTTCCCACGAGGCCAGCGCCAGCAAACGGATGGCGCCGTCCACCAGCGGCGAACCGGGAAACTGCTCCAGCAGTTGCCGCGCCGACTGGACCACTGCGTCCAGCCGGTCCTGATCACGGGCCAGTTGCGCCTGCTGAAAGTAAATTTCGGCCAGCAGCGGATGCGGCGGACGGCGGAAGGCCAGCCGGTCGAGAAAGGAAAACAGCGCCTGACGCGGCTCGGCGGCCGGCCCGGTCAACAACAGCAGTGCCTGGCGCATGAGAGCCGGCTCCTGGCCGGCTTCCAGCAGCCGGCGCAGCGCGGCGCGTCCGTCCTCGGTCCCGGGCCCGGCGATCAGCGCCGCCAGCAGCCGCATATGATCGGCCAGTTCGGGCGCGCGCTCACCCGCCCGGGGGATCTGCTCCTCCAGGACAGTCAGGGCCTCCTCGGCGCGACCGACCCGATGCAGCGCCACCGCCAGCTCTTCCGCATATTGAAAAGCGATCCGCTGCCCCGCGTACTGGTCGATCCGGCGCCGCAAGCTGGCGATTTGATCCTCGTCCGGTTCACCACCGATCAGCTGGTTGCGCTCGATCAGCAGGTCGATCTGGCTGCGCTGCCGGTCGGAGGTGGCCAGCTCACGGGCCTTGCCAAAGGCCTCCGCCGCCGCGGACAAACGGTCCGCGCTTTCAGCCACCAGCCCGCGGATCAGGGGAAGCCAGGCCCGCACCTCGGGATCCAGGTCCTCCACGGACAGATCCTCGAGCGCCTCCCGGAGAGCATCGGTGTCCTCCCGGTCCCAGGCCACCCAGGCCGATGCCAGCCGGGCTTCGGGCAGCGAGCGCACGGCCTCGGGCACCTCGGCCAGCTGCCGGGCCACCGCGTCCAGCCGCTGCTCAGCCAGCAGCGCCCGGATCAGGAGACGCTCCGCCAGGCGGCGATCCGCCGGATTGAGGTTCGGCTCGCGCAGCACGGCGCGCAGCAGGTCGGCGGCAAAGGGCATGCCGCTTTCCAGCGCATAGGCGGCGGAGCGCAGTTGCCAGGCAGGGCGGCCCTCCGCGGCGAGTGCGGCCGATTCTCCGGGCGGGGTAAGGGGAGCACCCGTATCTCCGACCGGCTGGCCGGCCAGAAGGGTCACGCCGAGCAGGCTGGCCGCCACAAAGCGTCGTCTCCGGTTGGTTCCTGTAAAAATCCGCGTCATGAACGTTTCAATCAATCGATTGCTCAGGGCTAGGGCCGACCGGCATCCTTGGCAAGCGGACGCCATGACAACTTCCACCCCGGGGTTCCACCTGTTGGACCTTCAGCGGGACGCCCGACCGCAGGGCCCCTACTCCCGGGAACAATGGATCCGGCACGCGGGTTCCCGTAGGCTCGAGCCGGACCAAGGGGTCGCCACCCGCGACCGGCCCGACTGGATTCGCCTCCGCGAACACCCGGATCTCGGTCCGGTCTGTTTCGGCCGGGGCCCGGTCCTGCACCTGAAAAGGCAGACGGAATCCCTGAAAGACAGCTGTTGGCCAGCAAAGGGATGAATGTCACGCCCGCTACGCTCAAGATCCGGAAACCAGAAGATGAAAGAGAAAGCGATAGGGAAGATTGTCGCGGATGTATGGAATCAAACGGAGGATCAACCGACTGAAGATTTCCGCTTAGCCCGAATTTCTCACCAGAATCGGTAAAAAGGGCGGTAAATGATGCTGGTCGAGAGGCTTGCAGCATTTCAGATTTCGCCCTCCCGCCGTGGGGCAGACTATCTCATTCAGCGAATGACATTCAACTATATATAAGGCTTTAATTCGACCCTGGCACACCGGTCAATCTTTCTGTAAATTTGACCTGATTGGAGTCTTATGAAAAGGTTGGATGCGTCTTCAAACAGCGGATTCTATAATGCGCTCAATACATTTTGCATAAATCTCTGAAGAGGATCTAAATATATGTTAACTATAATTAAACGCCGTTTATCCTTAAACGTCAGTGACGAACGTGCAGACAAGCCTGTATCAGGTCATCTGCCACCTGCGAAGCCCGGACGAGGCACCGGCCTGGCCCGCGCCGGCCTGAGCCTTTTGCTGGGTTTCGGGCTGACCCACGGCGCCTTCGCCAACACGGATCCCATCGCCAAGGAAGGGGATCCCGCCCCGGTCGGCGCAGGTACCATCGCCGGTTTCAGCGAGCTGACCGTCAACGCCGACGGACAGGTCGGTTTCCTGGCCAGATTCGAAGGCAGTGGCGTAACAAGCGACAACCGGGACGGCGCCTACCGCTTCAACGGCAGTACGATCGACCGCATCGCCCGGGACGGGCAGCTGCTGCAGGGCTCCGCGACGCTCCGATACGAAGGGGTCAGCGACCCGATCCTCGCGGACACGGGCACCGTTTCCTTCGTTTCCGGCCTCGCTTCCTCCCCTTTCAGCCAGGGCTACTATCGGTCGGATTCCGTAAACACGGTCAACTTCGTCCAGGAAGGCGACAGCGCCGGCTTCACCACGGGAAGCGTCGACGGGATCGACAACTTTGTCGTCGACCCGGTCAACGGAAACACGGCCTATACGGTCGACATCGAGAAGCCGGATGCTTCGACCACACGCGCCGTCTTTCAGGACAATGATCTCGTCATCAGCGAGGAGGGCGCCGACAACGGAGCCCCGGAAGCCTCCGTGTTCGGCACCACCATCGAGGGTGTGAAACGCTACGAGACGCAGGACATCAACCGCTTCGGCCAGGTGACTTACGAGGCCGAACTCGATCTCTTCGACGATTTCCGGGAGCCCGAAACGGTGCTCTACAAGACCTCGCCCAGCCAGGACTCCTCGCTGATTGCGCAATCCGGTGACGCGTTGCCCAACGGCGGGTTTCTGCTCTCACCCGGCACGTCGCAAATCGACGTCAATGGCAACGTCACCCTCGACGGGGTCACGCAGGCGGATACCACCGTCGACGTCATCATCCGCGAGACCGGCACCGGCACGATCGAAGTCGCCCGGAACGGCGATTCGGGCATCACAGGCATCGCCGGCACCGTTTTCGATATGGGGCCATTCGAGGCAAACGATCGGGGCCAGGTATTCTTTGACGGCTTCGTCGAAGAACCCGACGGCACGGTGACCAGTACCATCTTCCGCTGGGAATCCGATTCGCTGGCCGCCGCGGCGATCGATGGTTCCGAGCTGAGAGCTTCCGGCGATTCAGTCGATTTTATCATCCTCGGCGACATCAACAACGACGGACAGGCTCTTGTCAGTGGCATCATCGAAGGCAGCTCGGGGAAGGGCGTGCTCGCCGTGCTCGATCCCCGTTTCGGCCTGGTTGAAGTAACACGGGAAGACAGCATGCTGGATGGCGATCCCCTGGAGGTGATCACCAATTCCGCCCTGGGACCGGACGGACAGGTGGCGCTCGAATATCGGGCACCGGATGGAGTCAACCACCTCGTAAAGTGGACCGGCCTGATCTCCGAACAAGTCAATAACGGCACCTTCAATGACGCCCTGACCGACTGGATGACCGCCGGTGGCGGGACCGCCCGGATCATCGAAGACACGGCTCTGGATGAGTCTTTCGTCGAAATGGTGACTGGTTCCGACGTCAGCCTGACGCAGACCGTCGACACGCCGGTGGTCGACTTCAACCTTGCCTTCGACTACCGGTTTCAGGACGCCGACGGACTGCTCGAAGTGTTGCTCGACGGACAGTCCATCCTCTCCATCGACGCAGCCGATGGCACCGTCGGTTCCTTTTTAGAAGAGGTGATCCTTTTGGATGAAGCCTCCGGCCTGACCGACCTAAGCGATACCGAGCTGAAATTCACCCTCTCCGGCCCCACCGGCTCCACCATGGACCTCGACAATATCTCGCTCTCCCCCGTCCCGGAGCCCGAACACGCTGCGCTGATTATCGGTGCCATCCTGACCGGCGTCCTCGCCCATAAGCGACGCCGGCGGAAGGCCTGACGCCTGAATTCAGAAGCGTCTGACCCTCCCCCGACCCCCCCGGAGTCGCGCCCACGCGCCGGAGCCCGGCTAAAGCCGGTGGAGGCGGGCCTGGCTGGCGATTGGGGCCTGGTCTTGCCCGGCTGAAGCCGGGCCTCCTCGTGGTTCGCCGGGGGTTTTGCCGGAGCACCGGCTTTAAGGCGTGATTGAAAACCCCTGCCGGGACTCGTGAACGCCGGCCTCCTCCTTCGTCCCGCCGGGCGGGACTTCGGCGGACAGGGAAGAGCCGGCGACTCCATGGAGTGGCGGGCTCTTCCGCCGTCGCCTAAAAGGCTAGGGCGGACAGGTTGGCCCGCCACAAGCGTACAAGCCGTCCTTGTACCGCATTTCTCGACTTTTCAAACACAGCTTAGAGCACGGGTTCAGCCCGTATTGAAAAGCAGGGGGGCCATCCTGCCCGGCGCCTCCCGGGCGCTCTGGCTGTCAAACGCAGACCCACCCGGCTGAGGCCGCGAGACGCGGCTGATAGCCCGACCCGCTCAGGGTGGTGTCCACACCGGTCGGTACGGTTCCGGAAACGGATTCAAGGATTTCGGGGTTGGCCAGTAACACGGGGCTATTCAAGTCTGTTAGGATTGTCGTTCTACCCCTGCCCCGACACTCCCCTGAATATGCCCGAGGATCCCTGGTTCATTCGTGAAGTTTATCTGCACGAAGCGATGCTCCGGTCATGGCTGAAAAAAACCTTCCCGGACCTGCGCGATGTCGATGACGTGATTCAGGATGCCTACGTCAAGGTCTGCCGCCTCCGGGAGAGCCGGCCCATTCATGCGCCCAAGGCCCTGCTGTTCACCACCGCCCGCAACCTGGCCCTCGACCGTCTGCGCCGGGCCGGCAAATTTACCCAGACCGCTTTAGTCGAAACAGACCCCTCGTTCGTCTCCGAAGAAGGCGGGGACGCGGTCCGTCAACAGATCGCCCGGGATCAGGAACTGTCCATGCTGACCGAGGCCATCCAGTCCCTGCCCACCCGCTGCCGCCAGATTTTCACCCTCCGCAAAGTCTACGGTCTGTCCCAGCAGGCCATCGCCGACGAACTCGGCATTTCCGTCAACACCGTATCCGCTCAACTGGTCCTCGGGCTGAAAAAGTGCCGCGCCTACCTGGCCACCCACTACCCGTCCGACTATCCGTAACCCTTCACTGACGTGAGTTCTCCCTCTCCGCATGAACAGGAAGCCCTGGACTGGGTCATCCGCCACGACCGCGGCCTCACTCCCGAGGAGCAGGACCGGTTCTTCGACTGGCTGGCCGCCGATGACCGGCACCCGCCGGCCTTCGAACGCGCCAGCCGGGACTGGGACCATTTCGATTGCCTCGAGGACTGGCGCCCCGCCCACAGCGCACGGCCCAACCCCGACCTGCTCGACAGCTCCCGGCTCACGCGGCAGCGCCGGTGGCGCCTGGTGGGCACGCTGGCCGCCGTCCTCGTGATCGCTTTGGGGTTGGGCGGTACGCTCTTCTTCTCCGGCCAGACGCCCAACCCGGAAGAGATTGCCGTAACCGAGTTGCAGTATACCCGGTTGCCCGACGGCTCGGAATTGGACCTCAAGGAAGGAAGCCGGTACCGGGTCGCCTTCACCCCGGAAGAACGCCGGGTCCACCTGCTTGCCGGCGAAGCCTATTTTTCGGTCGTGGACGAACCCGGGCGCCCCTTTATCGTCGAGACCGACCGTGCCTGGATCCGCGCAATCGGCACCGCTTTCAATGTGAGCGTCCAACCGGAACGGTTTAAGGTACTGGTGACTGAAGGCGTGGTCGAAGTCGATGACCCCCAATCGACGAAGGCGTCCGGTTCACCTGCCAAGCCGGACCCTCGCCTGTCGCTCAAGGCCGGCGAACAGGCCGTTTGGGAACCCGACCGGGCCTCGGTCGCCTGGATCGCCGAACCGATGAGTGAGGCCGAGATCGCGGAGGCCCTCGCCTGGAAACCGGAAGTGTTCGAGTTCAACGGCACGCCACTGTCCCAGGCCCTCGACCGGTTTGCCGAGCACCACCCGGTGACGTTCCGCTTCGACGATCCGGCTCTGAAAGACACCCCCATCATGGGTGCCTTCCGTTCCAACAACCTGAATGGCTTTCTCCGGCTGCTGGAGTTGACCGTGAGCGTGAAAGCCGAACGCCTCCCGGACGGCCGGATCCGGTTGTACCGGGTTCCCGGTAGCTGACCAGTCGCCAGGGTTTCCGACTTCAAAAGTTTTTTTAGTGCATTACCCCCCTGCGGTCGTCTCAGGAATGATCGACCGCAGTGATGCTCCTTCATGTTACCCCAGCCACTCCGGTATTTGTGCCGTCGCCCCCCGGGTGTCCGCACACAGGGAGGCCGCCTGCTGTTGATCGGACTGCTGGCCGGCCTGTTTTCGTGTTGCCTGACGGCAGCGGAAGACAGCCGGTCCTTCGATATCGCCGAAGGCGAAGCGGCCCGCGCGCTGCGCGAGGTGGCCCAACAGGGGGAATTGGATATCCTGTTCTCCCCGGATGTGGTCGAGGATATCGTTACCCCTCCCCTGAGCGGGCAGTTTGCGCCGGAAGCGGCGCTTCGACGGCTGCTCCGCGATACGCCCCTGTCCGCCGTCAAGGACGCCGGATCCGGGGCCTACGCCATCGTCCGCAACAACGGCACTTCGTCTTCGGGTCATTCCTCAACCCCAAAGGAACCCGAAATGAATCAACCCAATCGCAAGCGAACCGGCATCCTTGCCGTATTAACCGCCGCCCTCACGCTGGGCAGCCAGAACCCCGTCGTCGCGCAGGCCGCTGAACCGGGGAACGAAATCGAAACCCTCAGCCCCTTCACCGTCAGCCCCGACGACAACGAAGGCTACCGGGCGGCCACTTCGGTGTCCGGCACCCGGCTGAACGCCCCGATCGACGAGATTCCGATCTCGATGAATGTGATCACCGAGGAATTCCTCGAGGACAGCTTCGCGCTGAATTATCAGGACGCCCTCCGCTACACGCCGGGCGTCGATTTCAACGTCGGCTTTCAGTCGTTCAACATGCGCGGCTGGGCGACCTTCAATGAATACCGGGACGGGATGACCGTGGTGCACGAGATTCCGTCGACCGCCATCGCCCGCTACGAGGTGGTCAAGGGCCCGTCAGCCATCTACTTTGGCTTTTCGGACCCCGGCGGCGTCGTCAACGCCATTCGGAAACGGCCGCAGCTGATCAAGGATCCCATCACCAACATCAGCGCCCTGGCCGGCTCCTGGAATCGGTTCCGCTTCGAACTCGATTCCAACCATTTTCTGTACGACGGGGAAACCGTCGATGTGGCCGCCCGGCTCATCGCCTCCTACGACCAGCAGGACCAGTGGCGCGATCTCGACTTCACCCCCCGCAGCGAGTTCTACATCAATCCCGCCCTGCTTTTTCAGATCGGGGATGACCTGCAGATCACGCTCTTCGCCGACTTCGCCGAGATTCAAGCCCATGGCTTCGCGCTCAACCGGCCCAACTACACCGTAATCGAGAAGGAGAATCCCCGGACCGTTCAGGAATTCCTTAATGCGGAGCGCGACGACGACCCCGAGGATTTTCTCGGCTTGTGGTTCGAAACCGAGGAGCTGGGGCACGATTTCGCCAATCGGGCCACTTCCCCGGGTCGGGACCTGCGCCATTCCACCTACGACATCCAGGTCGACTGGCGCATCAACGAATGGCTCTTTCTCCGCCACCACACCGGTATCTTCGACCGGAATATCATGGACCGGTGGACTGGAGACACTTTCGGGCGGGCCGAACGCCTGGCCAACGGGGACTTCGGCTTTACCAGCAACATGGGCCAGTTCGACCAGTTCGACCGCCAGTGGAACACACGTACCGAACTGTCCGCCAAACTGGATATCGCCGGCACCCGGCACAACCTCCTTGCCGGTATCGACACCATTGGCGCCGACCTTGACCGGGTCGCCATGAACAAAGTCGATGAAAACGGAAACTTCGACCCCAGTGCGGCCCGGAACGGTCGCTTCCTGCTCAGCCAGTATCCGGAGGGTATCCCGCCTTTCGACTCGCGCAACTTCGGTCCCTGGTTCGGCGGGGAGAGCGAGGATGACATCTGGGCCGTCTTCCTGACCGACCAGATCTCGCTCATGGAAGACCGCCTCAACCTGCTGCTCGGGGTGCGCCACACCGACTTCACACGCGACACCAACAATCTGGTCCGCGGTCAGGTACCCAATAACGGAACCCCCAGTTTCGAGACCATCGAGTCGGATGGAACCGTCCCCATGGTGGGCGGCATCTATGAGATCACCGAAGGCCTCAGTGGTTTCGCCATTTATTCGGAGTCCCTCACGCCCAACACAATCACCAACGAGGAGAACCGGAGGGGGTTCCCCCCACAGGAAGGCAAGGGCTGGGAAGCCGGGGTGAAACTGAACGGGCTCTTCGGCAACCGCGTCTTCGGCACCCTCACCTACTTCGACGTCGAGAAGACGAACATTCCCCGCAGCGATCCCACTGATACCGTCCCGCCCATTCGCACGCTGCTCTCCGGTGAAGAGGCGGCACGGGGGATCGAAGTCGATCTCCAGTTGCAGCTCACCGAGAACTGGCAGGCCTTGATCGGCTATTCCTACCTCGACACCGAAATCGTCTCCAACGACGACGCCCCCGCCCAGGAAGGCGAGCCCTTCCCCGGGGTATTCGACCAGACCCTCAAAGCCTGGACCAAGTACACCTTCACCGACGGGATTCTGGACGGGCTGTCCATCAACGGCGGCTTCACCAGCGTACCCGAACGGACGAGCAGTTTCTTCTCCGATCCGGATGACCCGCGCCAGACCTTTGACGGCTACACCCGGATCGACGCCGGTGCGAGCTACGCCTGGGAGACCGGCGACACACGCTACAAGCTCAGCCTGCATGTCCAGAACCTGACCGACGACATCTACCCGGAGACCACACTCCGCCTCGGGCCGCCCCTTACCTGGTTCGTCCGGCTCGATGTCGGGCTCTGATTTTGTCTGACCGGAGGTCGCCGGAACCTCCTGTGGCGTTCACCCGAAGCCGGGCTACCCGGCTTCGGGTTTTTTACGGCGGGCAAGGCCGCTATCGAAAAAAAGCCGGTGCTCCGACAAAAGCCCCGGCCAACACGAGGAGGCCCGGCTTCAGCCGGGCAAGACCAGGCCCCTACCCCCACCCAGGCACGCCTCCACCGGCTAAAGCCGGTGCTCCGACAAAAGCGCCGGCGGAAAAAAAACGTCTGTCCAACCATCAGGCCTGCACCTTCCTCAGCGTTTCCTGAAGCGCCTGGGCGGATTTTTGCAGGCCGAGCGTTTCCTTCGGCCAGAGGTTCATGGCCCACTGGTGATGGACCCCGCCCTGACCGATGATGGTCGGTGTACTGAGCGAAAGATTGCGAATGCCGTAGGTCCCCTGCTGGCGGCTGGAAACGGGCAGCAGCTGGCGCTTGTCGAGCGCGATGGTGTGGACGACCTCGGCGATGGTGGCCCCGACCGCCCAGCCGGCTCCGCCCTTGCGACGAATAACCTCCGCTCCGGATCCCTGCGTGCGCTTGAACAACTCGTTCTGTTTGTTGGGGGACATGCCGGGCACCTCGGCCAGCGGCAAACCGCCAACCGTCGCGCAGGACCAGATGGGGACCATGCTGTCACCATGCTCGCCGAGGATGAGCGCCTTGACCTGCGTCGGCGCCAGCTTCAGCTCCTCGGCGATAAGCGAGCGGAAGCGCGCGGTATCGAGCATCGTGCCGAGACCGATCACCTGCTGCCAGGGCACGTCGAGCGCATCGGCAGCCAGGTGGGTCAGGATGTCGACGGGGTTGGACACGATGAAAAAGATGGCGGAGTCCTTGTGCCCGGCCGCCTGGATGTCTTTCAGGATCGTCTGAAAGATCGAGACGTTGCGGTTGATCAGGTCGAGGCGCGACTCGTCCGGCTTCCGCCGGGACCCGGCCGTGATGACGAAGATATCGGTATCGCGCGCCCGGGCGTAGTCGCCGGCATAAATGCGCTGGTCGGCCAGGCTGGAAGCGCCGTGCAACAGGTCCAGCGCCTCGCCCTCGGCCATCGCCGCATTCGCGTCGATGAGCTGGATCTCCGAAACAACGCCCGCGCACTGCAGCGCAAACGCTGCATTCGAGCCCACGCGGCCCCCGCCGCCGATGATGGTGATTTTCATGGTTCTAAACGGTTCTGTGTTCGGGGTTCGGGGTTCGGGGTTCGATGTTCGGATAAATAAAGGGAAGGGCCCGGCAAGGCCTTTCACATTTCCTATTTCTTATTTCGTATTTCCTACTTCGTACTTCCTATCTGCTCCACAATCTGATCGGTCAGCTGCTGGACCAGGGCCTCGGCCTCGGGATCGACGTCAGACGAAGGCGTATCCACGGATCCACTACCGGCTGAGGCCGGAATAGCGCAGGTGACGCCCGGGCGAAATTCCTGATTGTTGCAGAGTTCGCATTCCTTCAGCTCGGACCGGGGGTCGTCCATCCCCAGTGATTCACGCAGCTGGATCAGCTCCTTCGCCTGCGAACCGGAGATGGTCTGCAGCGGCTTGCCGAGCTGCGAGGCGATCCAGACCGTCTTGCAGTAGGCATCGACGTTTTCCATCTTCCAGTAGGCATCCTCGATGTCCTTGCCCCAGGTGATGACGCCGTGGTTGAGCATGAGCACGGCCTGGTGGTCCTTGCCGACCTCCCCGACCGCCTCGGCGTTGGCCGGGCTGCCCGGGGTTTCGTAAGGGGCCAGCCCGATCTGCCCGAGAAAGACCTCGGCTTCCGGAATCATGCAGGTCGGCGGCTGGACATGGGCGACGGCGAAAGCGGTGGCGTGGACCGGATGCGCGTGACAGCAGGCCTTGGCCTTGGGCTGGCGACGCATGATGCCGAGGTGGGTCATCACTTCGCTGGTACGCTTGCGTCGGCCGGCCAGTTGCTTGCCCTCAAAGTCGACCAGACACATGTCATCGGCCGTCATCGCACCCTTGGAAATCAGGGTCGGCGTGCAGAGGACCATGTTGTCCCCCACCCGCACGGTCAGGTTGCCGCCGTTGCCGTCCACGTATTCGCGCTGCCAGATCCGGCGACCCATTTCGGCCATCCGTTCGCGCAGCGTCCGGATCGTGGGCGAATCGTAGAACTTGGCGATTTCCTGCGCGGTCTTGGGATCGGTCCCCGACGTCCACTTGTATTCGTAATCCGGGATGACCGGTTCCTGGACCGGACCGGGTTGGCCACCGCCGGCGGATCCGACGCTGCCACCGACCGGTTTGCCGGCCTGATGATCGCGCAGCAGATCGCGCGCGCCAGGGGTGATGACGGCGTTGCGGGTCAGCGCATCGAGATCGTCACCGGCGCGGATGGCTTCTTCGAGAATTTTGGCGGTTACCACGGGTTTCATGGGCGAAAATCGGATCAGGTGGGCGGGGTTACACCGGACGGACCGGGCGACACGGCGGGGCGTGGCCGGCGGTGGTCGTCGCCGTCTTTCGGCGGCCGGTAATCGAGCTGGTCGATCAGGGCCACGCAGATGGCGTCGATGGGAATGGGTTCGGGGAAAGGGGCGGTCGCCTCGGCGCCTTCGACGAAGCCGATAACATCCCCGTTGCCGGCGCCCAGATTGTCATAGACAACGAGCGACGGATCGGCACTGACCGGTGCGGCCTGGTCCAGCGCGCGGAAGGCTGTCTTCGGCACCGGGCTGACCACCAGCCAGCGTCCGCCCCGGTAGGCCGGGTCGGCGTCACTGAAGGTCACATTGCCGATGACTCTGCCCACACGCATAGCTCAGGCGGTTTTGGTCGGGGTTTCCGGTTCGTCGATAATCGCGAGCACCATGTGCCGCAGCGGACTGGAATCGTCATGGACCTTCTGGCGCGTGCCCATGCCGTCCGTCGTGATGGCGACCAGCGTGTGCAGGCCCGCGTGCAGCGGATCGATGGCGAGGACCGGTTCACCCTTTTCCGCACCGTGTTCGTCGACCGGCTGGCAGATGGCCAGGCGCCAACCCGCCAGGGTCGGATGGGCGTGGGTGGCCACGGCAGAGCCGTCGATGCGGGCAAGTTGCATGGAGCGCGGGTCGGTTCAGTAAATCTTCAGGTTGTCCACCATCACGCAGCGACGGGTGCGCGTGAAGGTCTGCGGTGTGGTGATACCCTCGCCGGTCGTGGTGGCGACTGAATAACTCAGGTAGCCCTCGCCCCCCAGCCCGAGGCCGGCCACGCAGGGGCCGTTTTTCACGAAGAGCGTGGGCTCAAGCTCGCGTGCCATGTAGGTCATCGCCTCGACGTTCCTGGAGTGGATCATCGCGCTGTGCTTGTAGCCGTGCTCAGCCTTTTTGGCCTCGGCGACTGCGGTCTTGAAGTCCGGCACGCGGACCACCGGCAGCATCGGCATCATCTGCTCCTCCACGACAAAGGCATGGTCGGCGTCGGTCTCGGCGAACAGCAGCGGGCAGTCGGCCGGCACCGAGGCCCCGCAGGCTTTCGCCAGCACGGATGCGTCCTTGCCCACCAGGTCGCGCTTCAGCACGGGGTGACCACAGCCGACGCCCTCGCCTTCCTTGTAGGTGAAGGCGGCCTCGGTCAGCGCGGCGAGCTGGCTGCTGTTCAGCTGGGCGGCGCCGTGCTTGTTGAGCGCGGCGATAAATGCGTCGGCCACCTCGGCAACAACAAAGACTTCCTTTTCCCCGATGCAGAGCAGGTTGTTGTCGTAGCCGGCACCCTGGATGATGTCGCGGGCCGCCTTGTCGAGGTCGGCCGTCTCGTCGATGACGACAGGGGGATTGCCGGGCCCGGCACAAATGGCGCGCTTACCGCTCTTGAGCGCGGCCTGAACCACGGCCGGCCCACCGGTGATGCAGAGCAACCGGACCCGCTCGTCCTTACAGATGGCGTCAAAGGATTCGAGCGTCGGCTTCTCGATGGTCGTCACCAGATTCCGGATACCAACCTCGCGCTCGATAGCCTGGTTGTAGGCGCGCACAGCCACGGCCGCGCACCGGGCAGCGCCGGGGTGCGGGTTGAAAACCAGGCTGTTGCCGGCGGCCACCGCATTGACGATATTGCCGCTCAGGGTCGGAACGCTGTGCGTCGACGGAGTGATGGCACCGATCACACCAAAGGGCGTGTACTCCTCGAGGGTGATGCCATGGTCGCCGCTGCGGGCGTCGGGCCGGAGCCATTCCACACCCGGGACCAGCTTCACGATCTGGAGTTTCTCCACCTTGTGATCGAGCCGGCCGATCTTCGTTTCCTCCAGCTCGATGCGGCCCCACGCGCCGGCGTTTTCCTCCGCCAGCCGTTTGATGATGGCGACCACCTGCTTGCGGGCCTCGACACCCTTCCGGCAGAGCAGTTCGTAGGCGGCCTGCGCCCCCTCGATCGCCTTTTCGGCCTCCGCGTAGACGCCGTGGCTGTCATGGCAGCAGCAGCCGGCGGGCTGGCTCACGTCGGCGGAGATCCCGGCCGGGGCGCCGGGCGTCGGATGCGGGTTGCCGGGGCCCGGTACCGGTTGGGCAGGCCTGGCATCGTTGCGGGTGGGTGCGCCGTTGGTCTGGCCGATTTGTTTCATCACCTGCTCCACCACGGAGCGGATGGCCTGTTCGTCGAGGTTGGCGGGCATGGGGCGGTTTCGGATGAAGGTTGGCGGGGTCAGTCACGCCCGTCGGCGCCCGGATAGACCCGGTGCCCAAGGACGTGAACGTGGTCGATGATGGCGGTGACGGCGGCGTCGACCGGCAGGGTCTTGAGGCCTTTGGCCTGCCGCGCGGAACTGCCCTGGCAGAACATCACCAGCTCCCCTTCCCCGGCACCGACCGTGTCGAGCGCGACGACGGTGTTGCTGCCGGGGCGGAACTGCTTCGGGTCGTCGCCGTCGATCAGCATGGGGCGGAGCAGGAGGAGCTTATGCCCCGTCATGCCCTCGTCCTTTTTGGTCGAGACGACACGACCGATGACCCGTGCGAGAAACATGGTGAGTGCGGTTGGACCGGTCGGGAGCCGGCCTTATTTGTTGCTGGAGGAGCGGGAGGCGGCCTTCGGGAGGATGCTGTCCACCTCGTCGTGCGGGCGGGCGATCACTTCCACGGAGACGACTTCACCGACGGAGGCGGCGGCCTGGGCCCCGGCTTCGACGGCTGCTTTCACGGCGGCCACGTCGCCGCGCACAATGGCGGTGACGAGGGCACTGCCGACCTGCTTGGCCGGTCCGGCGATTTCGACGTTGGCCGCTTTGAGCATGGCGTCGGTGCCATAGACGAGCGGGGTGAGGCCCTTGGTTTCAAGGAGACCGATTGCTTGTTGAGCCATAGGTGGGATGGGTTGGGTTGAGAGTCGGGTAAAAAACTTGGGAAGGTCAGGCCGAGGCCAGCAGCGCAGCCTCACGGGCCACGACGAGTTCTTCGTTGGTGTCGATCACCAGGAGTTGGACCTGGCTGCCGGCGGCGTGGAAGGCGCCGTCGTCGCGCAACGTTTGATTGGCGTCCGGATCGACGTGGATGCCGAGGCTTTCGAGCCCTTCCAGCGCACGGGCGCGCAGCCAGGTCTGGTTCACCCCGATCCCGGCGGTGAAGACGATGGCATCGGCACCGCCCATCTCGAAAAAGAAGGCACCGATCCAGTGGCGCAGGCTGTCCACCAGCAAGTCGAGAGCGAGCTGCGCCCGCTCGTTGCCGGCCTCGGCCGCTTCGACCACGTCGCGTATGTCGTTGCTGACGCCCGAGACGCCGAGCAGGCCGCTTTCTTTGGTCAGCTGTCGTTCGATTTCCGGCAGGTCCAGGCCGAGTTCACGGGCGATGTAGGGGACAGCGGACGAATCGAGGTCCCCCACGCGGTTGTTCTGGGGCAGACCGCTCTGCGGGCTCAGTCCCATACTGGTGCCGATGGCCACGCCGTTGCGGATGCCGGTCACCGAGCTGCTGCCGCCGAGGTGGCAGGAAATGACGCGCAGCGGCGGGCCGTCCACGCTGGGCGGACCATCGCGGTAGAGCCGGCGGACGCCCCCGGCGATGTCGTCGCGACCGAGCGTGCGAGCCGAAGCCTCGGCAATGAATTTGTGACTCGCGCCGTGGAAACCGTAACGCCGGACCCCGGCCTCATGCCAGGCTTCGGGCACCGCATAACGCTGACGCGCCTCGGGCACCCACTGGTAGAAAGCGGTCTCGAAAAGCGCTACCAGGGTGGCATCGGGCATTTTCTTGCGAAAGGCGCGGATGCCGGCCGCATAGGGCGGGTTGTGCGCGGGGGCGATGGCGGCAAATCCATCCAGCGCGGCGAGGCAGGCGTCGTCGGCCGGCACACATCCGCTCAGGTTACGCCCCAGAACGGTTTTGAACCCCACCACGTCGACGGTGGCATCGGCCGCCAGGTGTCCCGCCTCCCGCAATGCCTGCAACGCCTCGTCGATCGCCGGCCCGTAGTCGGTCACGCGCTCAAACCCGCCCCGGGCGATTTCCACGGCCTCCCCGTCCGCCGGTTCCATCCGGAACAGGCGGTACTTGAAGGACGTCGAGCCGAGGTTGGCGACGAGGATGTTCACGGTCTGCGGGCGATCAGCGGGGATTTCCGATGTGCGGAACGGGTCAGAACCACTGGCCGAGCTTGCCGAGGTCGTCGTGCGGACGCGGGATGACCTGCGAGCTGACGACTTCGCCGATCTGGGCGCCGGCCGAGGCACCGGCTTCGACGCCGGCTTTGACCGCGGCGACGTCGCCCCGGAAAAAGCCGATGACCAGGCCGCTGCCGACTTTGTCCCAGCCGGTGAAGGTGACATTGGCAGCCTTGAGGGCGGCGTCGGTGGCCTCCATCAGGACGGACAGGCCGCGTGTTTCAATCATACCGAGGGCTTCTTGTGCCATGACGGGTATCTTTCGTTGGTTGCGTAGGGAAGCGTTGGATACGCAGGGTTATTTGATGCCGAAAGCCTTGATCAGCTCCGGATGCGGACGGGGGATGACGTTGGTGCCGACCAGCTCGCCCACACGGGCGGCCGCTTCGGCGCCGGCTTCGACGGCGGATTTGACGCTGCCGACGTCGCCCTTGACCAGAATCGTGACGTAGCCGCCGCCGATCTGGAACTGGTGGGCGAGTTCGACGCTCGCGGCCTTCACCATCGCATCGCTCGCCTGCACATTGCCGACGTAGCCGCGGGTTTCGACCATACCGATGGAATCACTCATGTTTGTTTATTGGGTTGGATAGGGATCGGTGAGATTCAGCGAATGAGTTCGCAGAAAGTGTCTTTTCGCAGGTTGCAGGCGTTCCCCTCGTCGGTGTCGATGTGCACTTCGAGCTTGAAGCTCTCGTCCACGCGAACCAGCAGCCGTTCGAAGGTCGTCGCCAGCTCGCCGTGCACCTTGAGCTTCATGTAGTCGCCGTTTTCCACGCCGTAGAAAGCGGCGTCATCGGGGTGCATGTGCACGTGCGGGGCCGCCCGGATGACCCCCTCGTCCATTTCGAAAAAGCCGTTCGGGCCCATCAGCATGGCGCCGGGCGTTCCGTCGATCTTGCCCGAAAGCCGGGTCGGGATGTCGAAGCCGAGCGCGATGGCGTCGGTGTAAGCCAGTTCCACCTGGTTAAGCGTCCGGCAGGGCCCCAGGATGCGCAGGTTGCTGATCACCCGGCTGCGCGGGCCAACCAGCGTGACGGTTTCTGTGGCCGCAAACTGACCTTCCTGATACAGCCACTTCATGGGCGTGAGCTCGTGGCCCGGGCCGAAGAGGATCTCGACCGCGTCCCGGGTCAGGTGGCAATGCCGGGCGCTGACATTGACGACCAGCGGATTTGGCGCCTGCGCCTGTTTCGGCAGCGGCTTGCCCAGCTGGCGGTAAACCTGTTCCCGAACCAGATGCTCGATCACGGCTCGGGGCGGGGGGGATGAAGACGGGGCTGCCATGGCGCTTACGTGCGGCGTTATGGAAGAAAACTTCCAAAATCTATCATGAGTCAAGCATCAAAATCTCACCTTTTTCCATTTAGTCCGGATTTACTGATGAAGCCCGGATGTGATGCTGAACCATCCGGGTCAGGTTCGTGAAGCCAAAATCTGATCCTCAACGTCTGTTCAATCGGCTAGTCGTTGCTGTCAGCGGTGCAATGGCAAATAATCTGTTCTATGGCTCCCCAACACGGCAACACGACGGGTAAACCCGGACGCGCGGTATCGCGCGGTCTGGAGGGCCTGGATTTTTATCCGGTGGTCGGGCTGTTGGTCGCGCTCGTGCTGATCACTGTGGGGGTTGTTCTGGTCCTGCAGGGGGGCGGTCGCGATTCTGAGATTCTGGACCGGCAATTTGCGATCGTCCGGGAACAACTGGCAGCGGACCTGCGCGCGTTCAACCTGTCGGAGGACCGGATACCGGAACGTGAGCATTGGGAACACCGGACTTTTGGCGATCAGGACGAGTGGACCGCCACCCTCTCCTACTCCTTTGAGGGCGAACCAGTGGAGGACCGCATCCGGGTGAACTTCAATCTGGAAACGACCGGCTACACGATGCGGAAGGATGACTGGCTGGCCCCGATGGAGGCAGCCGAAGCCAGCCAGACCGACGATCCGAAGAGCTGAGGCCCATTCTGAAAAAGCGAACGTTGAGAGTCTTCACGGCGGGCGTTCTCGTTTCCGGGAGCCAGCCTTGAACACGCTTGCCTCAGGGCGGGTGCGGCCCACCATGGAACCCTTTGCCCCGAACCGGGGACCGACACGGTAGCACTCACTTTTTCCAGCCCATCCGGACCCATGCTCGGACGATTTTTTAAACGACTTCAAGGCCGTCATTACCGCAAGTTCTACAGCGCCTGCCAGCCGATCGTGGCC
Organism: Opitutales bacterium; assembly: GCA_051117635.1. Taxonomy (GTDB): domain Bacteria; phylum Verrucomicrobiota; class Verrucomicrobiia; order Opitutales; family JABSRG01; genus JBNPEH01. The sequence goes on from JBNPEH010000022.1 coordinate 57,907, forward strand.
CGCATCAATGCGATCGAGGAGGCGTATCAGCAGCTGAGCGAGGAACAGTTGCGCGCCAAGACCGCCGAATTCAAGGAGCGGATCGAGGCCGGGCGCGAGGCAGTGCGCCGGAAACTCGGTGAGCAGGCCGAGAGCGAAAAGCTGGAAACCGCCCTGCAGGACAAAGACCAGGAGACCCTGGAGGAACTGTTGCCGGAGGCCTTCGCCGTCGTGAAAAACGCCGCCCGGCGGCTCTGCGGGCGCACGCTGGAGGTCGTCGGCCAGGAAACCGCCTGGGAGATGGTCCATTTCGATGTGCAGCTGATCGGCGGTATTGCGCTGCACCGGAACAACATCGCCGAGATGCAGACGGGTGAGGGCAAGACCCTCGTCGCCACCTGCCCGCTTTACCTGAACGCCCTCACCGGCCGGAATTGCCAGCTGGTCACGGTCAATGAGTTCCTGGCCCAGCGCGACAGCGAATGGATGGGCTACATTTATGAGATGCTGGGGCTGACCGTCGGCTGCATCAAAAACGCGATGGATCCGGCCACCAAACGCGAGATGTACGGGCGCGACATCACCTACGGAACGGCCAGCGAGTTCGGCTTCGACTACCTGCGCGACAACGGTATGGCCTCCCGCAAGGAAGATCAGGTCCAGCGCGATCATTACTACTGCATCATCGACGAGGTGGACTCCATCCTCATCGACGAGGCACGGACCCCGCTCATCATTTCAGGGCCCATGCAGGAGGAACGCCCCCTGCCCTTTAACGAGGTCAAGCCCGTCGTACGCCAGGTCGTGCGCGCGCAGGAGCAGCTCTGCAACACCCTCGTTGCCGAGGCTAAAAAGGAGCTGGAAAAAGAGGACGGGGACATCGAGGACGCCATCCTTAAGCTCCTTCAGGTCCGCTGGGGCATGCCGCGCAACAAACAGCTGCTGCGCCTCATGGAAAAGGGTGAGTACCGCAAGCTGCTCGAGAAATACGACCTCGAGTACAACAGCGATATGTACAAGACCCAGAAGTTCGAGCTCAAGGAGCAGCTCTACTTCGTCATCGACGAGAAGCAGCAGCAGGCCGACCTCACCGAAAAGGGGCGCCAGCTCGCCGCACCGGACCGTGACGACGCCTTTATGTTGCCCGACATGCCGAGCATGCTGCAGGCGATCGACGCCCGGAACGACCTGGACCCGGAGGCCAAACAGAAGGCCAAGCAGGAGGCGGAGGCCGAATTCACCAAACGCAGCGAGGAGATCCACACCCTGAGTCAGCTCCTCCGCGCCTACTGTCTCTACGAGCGGGACACGCAGTACGTCGTCCAGGAGGGCAAAGTTCAGATCGTCGACGAGAACACGGGCCGCATCATGCCTGGTCGCCGCTGGTCGGACGGCCTCCACCAGGCCATCGAGGCGAAGGAAAACGTCACCATCGAAAAGGAGACCAAGACCTACGCGACGGTCACCATTCAGAACTTTTTCCGGCTGTACGAGAAGCTGGCCGGCATGACCGGTACCGCCGAAACCGAGGCGGGCGAGTTCTTCGAGATCTACAAGCTCAAGGTCATGGTCATCCCGACCCACCGGCCCAATATCCGCGAAGACCTCAACGATGTGGTCTACAAGACCCGGCGCGAAAAATTCAACGCCGTGATCGAGGACATCCGCGAGGTGCATGGCCGCGGACAACCGGTCCTCGTCGGCACCGCCTCGGTCGAGGCCTCCGAAGTCCTCTCCCGGATGATGAAGCGCGCCAACCTGCCGCACACCGTCCTCAACGCCAAATTCCACCAGCAGGAGGCCGAGATCGTCGCCCGGGCGGGCCAGCCGGGCGCCATCACCATCGCCACCAACATGGCCGGGCGCGGGACCGACATCAAGCTGGGCGAGGGCGTGGCCGACCGGGGTGGCCTTTACGTCTGCGGCACCGAGCGGCACGAGTCCCGGCGCATCGACCGGCAGCTGCGCGGGCGTTGCGCGCGCCAGGGCGATCCCGGCATGACCCGCTTCTACGTCTCGCTGGAGGATGACCTGATGCGACTGTTTGCCAACGCGGGCAAGATCTCGCAGGTCCTGCAAAGCAGTTTCCAGGAGGGCGAGAGCCTCGAGCACCCGATGCTCAACTGGTCCATCCAGAATGCGCAGAAAAAGGTCGAGCAGCAGAACTTCTCCATCCGGAAACGCCTCCTTCAATACGACGACGTGTTGAACAACCAGCGCGAGGTCATCTACGGCATCCGCAACGACGCCATCCAGAGCGAGCGCTGCAAGGATATCATTTTCGAAATGATCGACGAGGAGCTGGAAGAACGGCTCGCGGAATCCGACTCCGAGGATGTCTCCTCACTCGCCACCTGGGCCAACAGCAGCTTCCCCATCGGCCTGAAGGATGAGGACCTCGCCGCCGTGCCCGCCACCGGACGTCAGGCCTTTCTCCGCCAGCGCATCGAAGAGGCCTATGACGCCAAGGCCGAGCTGGAGGATCCCGACGCGCTGGCCGTCCTCGAACGGATCACCGTCATCCGACCGATCGACCGGCACTGGCAGAATCACCTGACCGAGATGGAGGAACTCCGCCGCTCGGTCGGCCTGCGCGGCTACGGCCAGAAGGACCCGCTCAATGAATACAAGAGCGAGGCCTTCGTCTACTTCCAGGAGATGATGGAAAACGTGCGCCGCAGCATCGCCACCGGGTTCTTCCGCACCGCCTCCAACGTGCAGGCCTTCCAGAACATGCTGTCCCGCCTCAGCAGCGTGGCCAAGCAACAGGGGCCCGAAGACCAGAACCTTACCCTCGTGGGATCCGCCGCCCAGGCCGCCCAGCAGGCCCGGGGCCGCCAGCCTGCCCAGACCGCAACCGCGGACCAGCCCCGACAGGCCGGCGAGCAGCCTGGCGGCCAGCCCGAGTTGCCCAGGCCCGCACCGAAACCGGTGGTCCGCGAGCTGCCCAAGATCGGCCGCAACGAGATGGTCGTCATCCGTCGCGGCGCCGACACCCAGACCCTGAAGTTCAAAAAGGCCGAACCCCTGATCCGTGACGAGGGCTGGGTCCTCGAGCGGAAAGCCTGAGCCGATGGCCAAGGAGGACGCCACACCGCCCCGGAAGCGCCGGGGCCTGGGTAATCGGGAGCCCGTACGCATCCGATCCCTGGGCGAACAACTGAAGGATTTCAGCGGTCTGCTCTGGCCCGTCCTGGCCTTCCTGACCGCGCTCCTCGCGCACACCGCCGCCTTCCCGCCCTACGGCATGGCCGAGGCGGCCTACCTGTTCCTGGTGCCCTTTGTCTGGTGGGCGACCCAGCGACCGAACTATCGGACTTTTCTGCTGGTGGGCCTGGCCGCTTTCTGGGCCTCCTGGGCGGTGCTGATCAGTTGGCTGCGGCATATCGCCGTCCTGGCCGACGCCCCCGCTCCCGGCCTGAGCGGGACCGGTCTGGTCCTGCTGGTATCGGGCCTGCTGGCGCTGTTTCCGGTGCTGTTCCTCGGCCTGTTACGTTGGACAGTGCCCCGCATGCTGCCGCGGAAAGCCTGGTTCCGGATCGCGGCGGTCCTCGGCCTGGCCGGGGTCTGGGTCATGCTGGAGTGGATACGCACCTGGTTTCTCTTCGGCTTTCCCTGGCTGCCGCTGGCCGCCAGCCAGTGGGAGCGCCCGGTGCTCCTGCAGGTCAGTGGCTGGACCGGTGCCTGGGGCGTCAGCTTTGTCCTGGTCGCGATGAACCTCGGGATCGCCGCCTACTTTCGGCAGATCGTCGTGGTGCGCAAGGTGCGTCACTGGACGCAGCGGCTCTGCCCGGAATTTTACGCCGCGATGGCCCTCCTGGCGCTGACCATCGGCACCTATGTGAAGGTGCTTCCAACGCCCGAGGCTCAGGTCGACCTGTTCACCGCCGCCCCGATCCAGCCCTCGATTCCCCAGGAACTGAAATGGGAGGTATCCGCCGCGCGGGAAACCCTCTCCGTGCTACAGCGCCAGACGAAACTCGCGGCCGCCACCCTGGAGCCAGACCTGATCCTCTGGCCGGAGGCGTCGACTCCGTTGCCGCTCCTGGGCGATCCGAACCTGAGGACCTGGGTGGAGGCCATAGCCGAGGAGACCGACACCCCCTTACTCGTGGGCAGCCTGGCCGAAACCGTCCGGCCGGAATCGCCCGGCGAACCCGCCTGGTACAACGGTATCTTTGCCGTCTCGCCGACGGCCGGCCTGAACACAGATTTTTACGCCAAACGTGAACGTGTACCCTACGGAGAATACGTACCCTTTCGCTGGATTCCCTTCATCGACAAGGCGGTGCCGCTCGACCACGACGTGATCGCCGGAGCCTCGGCGGAACCCATGACCGTCCCGATCGCGGGCATCGCCTACCGGGTGGGCGGCCTCGTCTGCTACGAGGATATCTTCCCTTCCCTCGCCCGGAAGAGCGCGCGGGAGGGCGTCGACTTCTTCTTCGTGGCGACCAACGACAGCTGGTACGGCCGGGAAGGCATGGCGCTGCAGCACGCCGCGCACTCGGTGCTGCGCGCGGTGGAGACCCGGCGACCGGTCCTGCGCGCTGGCAACGACGGCTGGTCCGGCTGGATCGACGACCATGGGATCAAGCGCGGCGTCCTGGCTGATCAGACGGGCAGCATCCACGGTCGCATCTTTTCCTCCTTCCAGATCACCCGCGACCGTTTTCTGGCCCGGGCGCCGAGCCCCTACGTCCGCTACGGCGACTGGTTCGTAGGCCTGGGCGCACTGCTGGGCCTTGTATCAGTGATCCTGTTACGCGGTCCTGAGCCCCCGCCCGAAGACCCGGCCCCCGAGCCGGAGGAACCTCGGGAGCTTCCGCCTTTCGGTCGTCGCTTCCGGCGTCTGCGGCGATAGGAGATCGAACGGATCGGGGCGGCAATGAGCGGTTCTCCGGAAGACAAGGCTGTTTATCGTCTGTATCGGAAAACCTATGGATGGACCCGGCCGGTCGGGGAGGTTGATCTGGACGAGGTGTCACCGACCCCGCGGGACCGGGCCAGAATCGCCTATTACCTCGGGAACAACAGTCGGCCGCTGTCGGTAAGGTTGTCAGCCGAGCCTGGCTCGAGGGGGCCTTTCAGCCCGACCATCACCGGAAAGGACATACAGACCTGGTACAGACAACAGGTGATCGGCGAAGGCTACACCGTTCCCCTCCTTAACCTGTTCCGCCTGCTTCCTGAGGCCTACCGGCGGAAGCCGTTCTTATATGTCTGGGGCGACCATTCAAGCATTCACCCCCAGGCCGGCATTTTAGCTAAAACGCGAGTGATTGGGGATGCCTCCGCCAGCCTTCTGAAATTGAGGCCCGTCCGACACTTCGGACTCCTTCAGGATAAGGCCTTGAAAAACCGGATTCCTTTCCGGGAAAAACTGAATCGCGTCTGCTGGAGAGGAACGACCTCCGGGTTGCGGAGAGACGCGGGCAATCGCCACGCACTGGTGAGTCGTTACTGGGAAAAAAAGAAACGATTCGATGTCGGTTACAGCAGGGCGTCACCCATCGTGGAAAGGTATCCGCATCTTAAAGCTTTCATTAAGGGCAAGCTTTCCCTGAACGAGCAGCTCAGGAACAAGTTCCTGATCAGTCTGGAGGGCAACGATGTCAGTAGCGGCTTGAAATGGATGCTGGCCAGCAACTCCGTCGTCCTGATGTGCAAGCCCACCGTGGAAAGCTGGCTGATGGAAGGAAGGCTGCGGCCCTTTGAACACTTTATCCCCATTAAGCCGGACTTCTCCGACCTCGAGGAACAAGTGGACTGGGCCCTGGCCAACGAGCGGAAGTGTCTGGAAATTGCCAAATGCGCCAACGCCTACATGGAGCCGTTCAAGGACCCGGTTCGGGAAACCTTTCTTGAACGGGAGGTGTTGCGCGCACACCTCGATCATGTGGCCATACAACCGGTTTGACGGCAGCCGGTTACCACGCGTCCTCGTCACCGAGCATCCGGCGCCAGAGGCGGCGAAAACCGTCCCCCCGGCTGTCGATGGTCATCGGAAGCTGGATCAGCTCGGGCTCGCCGGATGCCGATTCACTCTCCGGAAAGGCCCAGGAAAACGGACCGCTCCAATGGTTGGGCGGGGCCATGGCCCGTGGCTTCACCTCGTTAAAGCGCAGGTCCACGATCCGGACCCGGCCCTCTTCCGGAAAGGCCGCCCAATAGCCCCGGGAAAACCAGTCGACGGCGCCGAAGGCGCGGGTGTCCCGGAGGTGATTCACCTTGTCAGCCTGCCGGGGCACGTAGGTGAAAAACACGTTGCGGTCCCCGTCCAGCCACGACCAGTAACCGACCAGAAAACCATCCTCCACCTCGGCCAGGTGCCGCCACAACAGCGTGTTGAGCGGTGCGGCCGTGGTGATCGACCGGCCGGGGAGGGTCACCACGTCCAGATCATCCAGCGCCTGCTCGAACACCTCATGCGCCCGGACCTGCGCGACCACACTCCATCCGGCATAAAGCCAGGCCAGGACCAGGCCGGTCCGGTTGACGCGGGCCCGCCAGTCCGGCGGCACCAGGATCACCGCCAGGATCCCGACCAGCATTGGCAGGGTAAACAGCGGATCGATGATGAACAGGTTGCCGACCGAAAAGCCGAAGCGGCTGAACGGTGCCAGCAGTTGGGTGCCGTAGACGGTGAAGACGTCGATCAGGACATGGCTGCTGAAGATAAGCCAGAGGCCGAGAAAGGCAGTCCTTCGTGTCAGGGGCGGATCGGCCCTTCGATGAACCCGGCAGATGAGGGGCGTCAGCAGGAAGGTCAGCAGGACGATCAGCCAGAGCGCATGTGACTCGCCCCGGTGCCAGTAGAGCTGCTGCACCTTGTCGAGGAAGGGATAGGCGATGATATCGAGGTCAGGCAGCGTCCCGAGGCCCAACCCCCAGGCGATCGACCAGCGGCCCAGCGGCTTGTGCCAGCAGGCATGCGCCACCGAAGCCCCCAACACCGCCTGTGTCACCGAATCCATGCACGCAGCAAAACCCTTTCCCGCTGAAGGTCAAAGCCGGGGAACGGGACCGCGCCTGAGCACCGGCCTATCGGGCATATCGCATAACTTCGGTATGCCGAGGCAGCGCTCCGGGCTGTTGCGCTCAAAGCATGGGAACCCCGAAACGGCAGTCTGCCAAGTCTGCCGGACACCCCGGCACTCCCTTTTCCGCGGCGGTCGTCGAGGACGCCGACCCTCCAAACCCCTGGCATCCGGACCGGGACAGCGCGCTCGGACGTGTTCACCCGAAAGGGCCCCGGCACCGCCGGGCACGCTTTCCAGACTCAGCAACCCCACCAGTCGGTGGGGACGCCGCGGACGGGCCAGAGCGGGATGCGGAGATGCCCCTCGGGCAGGTCCTGCCAGGGTCCGGGGAGCAACTGATTCCCCGAGTCCATGGCATTGCCGTGGAAATCCTTGTCGACGCCGTCCACCGGCTTGCAGGTCACCTCGCGAACGGTCTCGGGCATATCAAAGTCCCAGACGAGGGTCCGCGCACCGGCCATGTCCTTGATGATCGAGATGCTCCTGCTTTCCCTGTCCATGCCCATGGTGGCGGTCCACAGCTTGTGCGGCACAAAGTAGTTCTCCTGGAACTGTTCGAGGTTGGGCCACTCGCTCTCCGGGATGCCGGCCGCCTTGAGCGCTTCGGTAAACTTGCGCACGACCACGTCAGGGGTCTGTGCCTCGACGCCCTGATCCTTCATGAAGCGCGGCATCTGGCCCACATGGCTGCGGTTGGTGTAGACGAAGTGCGGCGGGAAGGGGCCGGAGCCCTCGTCCAGATACTCCCCATGGCCCATCAGCAGATTGCCCTCGCTCTCATTGTCGCCGGCACACGCCCAGGGCAGCGGCAGACCGACCGCGCCGCGATTGTTGCCGAGTATCATGTTGTTCAATACACGGATCTGCCAGCAGCCGTCCTCGGGCTTCACCCGTGGCGTGCAATAGGCAAACCAGACGCCGCAGCTGGCATTGGCGTAGATCAGGTTGTGTGCAATCAGGACGTCGGAGGCGTCGTGACCGTAGACGCCGCTGCCGTGCCGCGTGTAGGCGATGATGTTGTTGTCGACCTGCACCGGTCCGCGGCCCAGCTCGACGTTCACCCCCGACCAGAGGTTGCTGATGATGACGTTCCGGGTCACGCGGCTGCCGCGGTACTGGTTATCGAGCCAGATGCCGTGCGCGTCGTTGTCACGGATGAGGTTGCCCTCGATCACGCCGTCAAAAAAGAAGTGGAACTTGATGCCCCCGAACTCCCAGTAGGGGGACGGAAAGGCCAGGTAGTTGTTGCGCTCGATCAGGTTGCCGAGGACACGTGTGCCCGTGTGAACAATGCCGCAGATTCCGTAGTGGCCGTTGTCGCAGATGTGGTTGTTCTCGATCAGGTGCCAGCCGGTCGCGTCCTTCGGGATCGGGTCGTTGTCCTTCTGTTCCTTGTGCGGAATATCGGTATCGTAAAGGAAACCGGGGTTCTCACCGTTGAGGCCGAGCGAGCCCCCGCCGCCTTCGCGCCCGCAGTCGATGGCGCCGCTCTTGGCGAAGCGGATGGTGTTTCTGCGGATCGTCCAGTGGTGGCCGCTCCGGCAACTGACCAGGCCGGCCTGGGGCCAGTTGCCGGTTCCCCAGGTGATGAAGCAGTTGGCCCCGTGCTCGATCGTGAAGCCTTCCAGCGTGATGTAGCCCAGCCCGCGCTGAAGCGGGGCAAAACAGGTGTGGCGGGTGCTGATTTCCACCGTGTGGTTTTCGGGGGAGCCGTCCGGGAAATGCACCCGGAGTTCGTCGCCCGCCGGCGACGCCATCCAGGAAGCGGGCGTGTGGTGCAGTTCGGAGACGCGCTCGACCTCGGTCAGTTGGCGTCCGTCGCAGAACACCTGGCCGAGGGTCCGGCGGTACCGCGGGTCGTCGCCCGCCACGTCATCATACTCGGCCTGGGCGCGTTTCAGGCTGGTTTGCGCCTTGCCGAAGACGATATCCGCGCCCTCGTCGACCTCCGCCATCGCCTGCTGCGCTTCGTCGAGCCGGGCCTTGGCGTCGGCCACGACATCGGCATGCGGCCGCGCCAGCTGGTTCCGGTTGAAGTGGCGCAGGAAGGGATTGAAGTCCCCGTAGACCTTGGGATCGCAATGACCGGCGTAGGCACCAGTGCCGAAGGTCACGCCGGACAGGCTGCCCGTGAACACCCCCGGCGCCCCGTCCACCGACGCCCAGGTGGGCGCAAACAGGTCGGAACCCCGGATAAAGACCGCTTCGCCGACGGCGGCTCGATAAGCAACCGGGGCCCCGGCCTCGCCGCCCTGCTGCGGGTTGACCCGCTCGCGGTAGACGCCCGCGTGCACGACCACCGTATCGCCCGGCCCGGCAAGCGCCGCGGCGGCGTTGATCGTGCGGAACGGGGCATCCGCCGTCCCCACGCCCTGATCATCGGCTTGGGGATGCTGTTGATTGACGACGTAAGTACGGGGGGCGTCGGGGCTCATGGAAGCAGGCAAGGTGGTGTCTTCCCAAGATTCAAGGCCGGACGCTCCGATCCGGCGTAATTCTTTCGAAGCGGAACGGGCGGCGACCCAGGCCCCAGCGGCCGCCGGGGACGGCGGCCCTCCCGGCAGAATTTCCCCTGTCATCGGGAGGGTCACCGTCCCCGGTGACCGTCGGGGCTTTGCGTTGGATGCCCTCAGGTACATAAAAAAACCGCTCCGGCGAAGCCGGAACGGTTTGAGGGTAAAAGGTCTGCCTGAATTCAGCTCAAAAGCAGGTCAGCTTTTTGCAAAGCCGGCGATCATGCCGCTTTTGGCGAGGTCCCGGTACATTTTCTGCAGTGCTTCCTCGGCCGCTTCTTCAAAGTCGTCGCGCAGGGTGAACTGGTTGACGACCGGATCCCACTGGAAGGAAGTCGCGGTGAACAGACCGAGGTTTTTCACCGCATCATCCGTCTTCAGCATGGCGGTGAAGGTGCAGTCGATGTTGCCGATCCGGTCGACTTCCCATTGCTGCAGGTCGATCACCAAGCGGGGTCGTGCGTCGACGTCGGCGGCATCGTCGTGAATCTTGATGCTACCCTTAAAACCGTCGCGCATGAAGACATCGCGCACATGGGTCGAGAAGGCGTCGGCGATGTCATCCTCCGTGATGGGATCCCAGGCCACAGGGACATTGACCTCAATATGGAGCTTGGGGCCGTGCCTGTCGCCATGCTCCATGGCCGACAGCGAAGTCCCGAAACCAATCAGCAGCATCCAGATGCCTGCAGTCAGGCAGATTTTCAGAGCGTTAATGGGCGTTGTTTTCGTTTTGCGTATCATAAGATACTCTAATTCCAAGCGAACGCATTTCAAGGGGATGGACCGATTTTTCCCTTTGCGCCCCCGGAGCCCTTTCCCGTTGCCCACCTCCGGTGGAGCGAGTGAAATCAGGTAATGAAAACCCTCGATACCCCCTCAGAAGAGCAGTTTAAGCAGGACGGCTATGTCCTCGTCCCGCATGCATTCGACCCCGGCTTAAGCGAACCGGTCTGCCGGTTCTTTTTTGACGAATGGGGCGTGGATCCCGCTGACCGCAACACCTGGCAGACCGGGAAGACGCTGATCCAGAAATCCCTGGAGCTTCCGGAACTCTACACCGACCGCGTGACCGGAGCCCTGGACGACCTCGTCGGCGAGGGTCGCTACCCGCTCCCTACCGGCACCGGCTACATCCTCGGCAGCCTGCCGGGTTTCCGGGAGAAGCCCTGGGGCATCGATGGCGGGCATATGGACGGCGCACATTTTCATCACCACATCCATTCCCGCGAGCAGGCGCTCATCCTCCTTTTCCTGTTTACCGACGTGGATCCCGAAGGTGGCGGTACCTGGATCGCGCCCGGTTCGCACCACGTCACCGCACGCGCGCTGAACGAGGCCGTTCCCGACGGCCTGGCGCCGGGCGATCTCGCCAAACAGGTGCGCACCCAACTCGATCTGAGGCCGGAACGGATGATCGAGGCCACCGGCCGGGCGGGTGACGTCCTGTTGATGCACCCCTTCGTCTACCACGGCTCCAGCACCAACACGAACGACCGGATTCGCGTGGCCAGCAACGTCTGCGTGTCCGCTCACGAGCCGCTGCGTGTCGACGGCAACACCCCATACACCGCCCTCAGCCCCGTCGAACAGGCTATCATCGACGAACTGAAACCGGCGACCGCCTGAATCGATATGCCCCCAACCCAGCGCCCCAACCTGCTGCTGATCACGCTCGATCAGCTCCGCTTCGACACGCTCGGCTACGCCGGTCACCCGGTGGTCGATACGCCGCACATCGACGCACTCGCCCGGCGCGGCATGGTGTTCGACCGCGCCTATGTGACCGCACCGGTCTGCATCCCTGCCCGACGGACGCTCCTCAGCGGGCTGCATCCCGACACGCACGGCCTGCGGTATTACGAGGACGGCCTCGAATGGACGCCCCCGCAGACCCTGCCCGGCCTCCTGTCGGACGCCGGTTACCAGACACAGCTGGTCGGTAAAATGCACCTGCATCCGCAGGGCAAACGCTACGGTTTCGATCACGTCATCCTGAGCGAGACCACGCGGGAACGCCCCGACAGCGGTTTTCACGAGCGCAACGACTACATTCCCTGGTTGCGCCGGATGGGCGAACACGGTTCCGCCACGCGGCACGGCGCCAACCACTGGCAGGGCCGGCCGGACGTCCTGGAGGAGTCGCTCAGCCACTCGAGCTGGCTGGCCGAGGAAGCCATCGACTTTCTGGTCAACCGCCGCGACCCGAGCTGTCCGTTCTTCATGCACCTGTCGTTCGTGCATCCCCACCCGCCGCTTACCCCGCCGGCACCGTTCTGGGAAAAATATGCCGCCCGCACCATGGACCCGCCCCTCCGCGGTGACTGGGTCGAAGGCGAGCCGTGGCAGCCGGGCACGGTCCCCCGCTCCGACACGCGCGGCCCCTTCAAACCGGAGGCGGTGGCCGACGCCCGACGCGGCTACTACGGCCTTGTCGAACATGTCGATGCCTGCATCGCTCACGTGCTCGACACCTACTTCGAGTACGGGTCCGCGCGCCAGCAGGAACCGCTCTACATCCTGCTCACGTCCGACCACGGCGAGATGCTCGGCGACCACGAGCTGTTCTCCAAGACCGTGCCCTACGAGAGCAGCGCACACATCCCGTATTTTATTTCCGGATACAACGTTCCGCTGGCCGCCGGCCGCTCGGATGCCTTCGTGACGCTGGAGGACGTCCTGCCGACCTTCCTCGACCTGGCCGGGGTGGAGCGGCCGACAGGCCTCGACGGCAACAGCCTGGCGGCGGTGGTTGCCGGAGAGCCAGCCCCCGAGCGGGACTGTATCGACGGCGTCTGCGGCCCCCACCACTGGCTGCGCTGGGACGACTGGAAATACCTCTGCTGGCCTGCCAACGGTGAGGAGCAGCTCTTTCACCTCGGTGAAGATCCGGGAGAGCTGGAGGACCGCAGCGGGGATCCGGAGGCAGGTAAAGCCCTGCAGGTTGCCCGCGAGCGCATGGCTCCATTGCTTAAGCAACGGCTCGGTCAGGATGCCATCCCCGACTTCAAGCCCCTGGCCGGCCGCTCACCGTCGGTGTTCCGACTCCTGGGGGGAGGAGCAAATAGGAAATAGGGAATAGGAAAAGGTGGGTTCGAGGTGCGATCAGGACATCCCCCGTACCGCGCCGCTTCAGCAAGCGACCTTCCCCCGTACCGCGCCGCTTCAGCAAGCGACCTTCCCCCGTACCGCGCCGCTTCAGCAAGCGACCTTCCCTAAAAATTCATTACAAACCCGAGTCTACGGACGACTTCCGCTCGCTGAAGCAGCGCGATACGCCCGCTCTCCCCAGCCCCTTACGCGACTCCAGCCCCTTGGGATCTTGGGGTCTTCGGGTGAGCCCCCTCCCTCGCGCGAGACCAGCCACGCGCTCCCTCACCGCCCGCGGAGTTTCATCAGCAGCCGCAGGATCTCGATATAGAGCCAGACAAGGGAAACCAGCAGCCCCTGGGCGGCATACCATTCGAGGCCGGCGGAGGCCCCGCCGTCGGCCTGACGCTCGATGAAGTCGAAGTCGACCACCAGCGTCAGCGCGGCGACCCCGACCACGAAGATGCTGAAGGCAATGCTCCAGCCCGAGCTGCCGTGAATGATGGGCGCCGGCATGCCGGCGAAGTTCAGGATCCAGGTGAAGAGGTAGAAAAGAAAAATGCCACCGACAGCGGCCGCCACCCCGATCCGGAAACGCTCCGTGACCTTGATGATCTTGAACCGGTAGAGGATCAGCATGGCGAAGAAGACGGTGATGGTCAGGCTGACCGCCTGACCGACCACACCGGGATAGGCCGCATTCGCCAGGGCGGAAATTCCCCCCAACGCCGAGCCCTTCAGGCAGGCATACAGCGGTGCCGTGAATTTGCACAGGTGGGGCTTGAAGACACCGACCAGGGCCGCGATCAGGCCGCCCAGGGCGCCAATCATGATAATCGGCTGCACCCGGCTCATGCTTTCCGGCGTCGTACCGGTCATAGACCACACCACCCCACCACAGACCACGACCAGCAGGAGCAGAAAAGCCGTCTTGTTGATGGTGTGCTCGACGGTGAAGGCACGCTCCGTCCCCATGGCCTTGACCGGCGTCGCGCTCCGGAAGGTGGATGCCCGCAGGGCGGGATTGACGGCAGCTCGAATCATACGGCCAGTATTTCAAGCGGGAAATGAATGACAAGCGGGCAGGAGTCCTCCGGTTGAAATCCGAGCCGTTCGGGGTTTAGCTCCAGCCATGAGTGACAAGCCTTCCCGCACCGAGCGCCTGACCGGCATGATCTGGGGCCAGTTCATCGGCGATGCCGCCGGCATGGGCTGCCATTGGATCTACAACCTCACCGAGCTGGACAAGGCCTTTCCCGGCGGCGTGCAGGGCTTCGACCAGCCGCCGGAGGGGCATTACCACGCCAACAAGGCACCCGGCGGATTCACCCACTACGGTGACGCCGCGCTCATCCTCCTCGAATCGGTGGCCGAACAAAACGGTTTCGATCCGGTCGCCTTCGGCCAGGCCTTCGCCAGCGGTATGGATTCCAAGGCCGGCTATGCGGGCTATCTGGACTCCGCGACGCGCGGCACCCTCGAAAACATCAAAACCTGGCGCGAGGCCAACCCCGACCAGGCCTGCGACTACCAGCTCGGGGCCGACGACGACCAGATGGCCGGTGTCACCAGCCTGACGCCCGTGGTCGCCGCGCATGCCGACGATCCCGACCTTGAAGCGGTCATCGAGCGCGCGGTCCGTGTGCGTCAGAACAATGACCGGGCCGTCGCCTACACCCGTGCTCACACCCGGATCCTGAAGGAGTTGCTGGCCGGGCGCGACGTCCACAGCGCGCTGCACCGGGTGGAGGAAACGGTGCCCGACCTCGGTGACTTCGGCCTCGAAATCAGGCGCAAGATCGGCGAGGCCTTCAGCCTGAAGCTCAAGGACGCCACCGAGGCGACCGGCGAACTCGGTCAGGCCTGCCCCCTCCTCAGCTCCTTCCCGGCCGCCCTGCACGCCTTCATCAGGCACCACGAAGACGGCTTCGAAGCCGCCGTCCTGGCGACGCTCCGCGCCGGCGGCGACAACGCCGGTCGTGCCGCCATGATCGGCGCCTGGCTCGGTGCCCACAACGGCGTCGATGCCCTACCCAGCGCCTGGATCGATCAGGTCAGCGCCAAAGACCGTATCCAGCAAGCGGTGACACGGATCGTCGGGGGTTAAGCCATTTTATGGAAAGCCTCGCACAGCGCCACGGTGCCACAGCGAGATCATTCCTAAGTGATTCGTCCTGAAACGGTGCCGTGGCACCGTGCGATGGGGAACGAGGCAGTGCAGGTCTCGTCAACCTGGAGGGTCACCGTCCCCGGTGACCGCGACGATGTCGGCAACCTCCCTTTGCGCCCCAACTAAGCCTCGGCGGTCGTCGAGGACGCCGACCCTCCAAGTCCGTGCGATGGGGAACGAGGCAGTGCGCTCTCGCCTACAACCCGAGGTGATCGCGGAAGTAGGCGATAGTCTTTTCGAGGCCGGCGTCGAGCGCGACGGTGGGCTCCCAGCCGAGGACCTGCTTAGCCAGGGTGATGTCGGGCTTGCGCTGCTGGGGATCGTCGGCGGGCAGGTCGCGGTGGACGAGTCTGGAGGACGACCCGGTCAACCCGATGACCCGCTCGGCGAGTTCACGGATGGTGAACTCGCCGGGATTGCCGATATTGATCGGCCCGACGGTCTCTTCCTGGTGCATGGTGCGGATGATGGCTTCGATCAGGTC
Organism: Opitutales bacterium; assembly: GCA_051117635.1. GTDB lineage: Bacteria > Verrucomicrobiota > Verrucomicrobiia > Opitutales > JABSRG01 > JBNPEH01. The sequence goes on from JBNPEH010000022.1 coordinate 73,186, forward strand.
GTCGACGTAGCAGAAGGAGCGGGTCTGCTGCCCCTCCCCGTAGAGGGTGATGGCCTCGCCCTTCAGCGCCTGTACGATGAAGTTGGATACAACGCGTCCGTCGTCGGCCAGCATGCGCGGCCCGTAGGTGTTGAAGATCCGGACGACGCGGATATCGACCCCGTTCTGGCGGTGATAGTCGAAAAAGAGCGTCTCGGCGCAGCGTTTGCCTTCGTCATAGCAGGCGCGCAGGCCGATCGGGTTGACGTTGCCCCGGTAGCTTTCGGGCTGCGGATGAATCTCCGGGTCTCCGTAAACCTCGCTGGTGGAGGCCTGGAGGATGCGCGCTTTGACGCGCTTGGCCAGGCCGAGCGAGTTGATCGCGCCCATGACCGAGGTCTTCACCGTCTTGATGGCGTTGTACTGGTAATGGACCGGCGAGGCCGGGCAGGCCAGGTTATAGATGCGGTCGACCTCGAACATGAAGGGATCGACCACATCGTGGCGGATCATCTCGAAATGCGGGTTGCCCAACAGGTGAAGGATGTTGGTCTTCCGCCCGGTGAAAAAGTTGTCGAGACAGAGCACCTCGTCGCCCGCCTCGAGGAGACGTTCGCAGAGGTGACTGCCGAGAAATCCGGCGCCGCCGGTGACGAGTGTGCGCATAAGCCGTTGACCTGGGTTCTTCGCTGGCGGTAGCACCGCCTGTCACCCAGACAAACGAAAAGCCCGAAACCCGCAAGCCATGAGCCTGACCATCAACGGAGAAGCCGTACACCCCGGACGCATCCCGCAACGCGCCCAGCGCCTGTTCGAGGACCTGAAAAAGGAAATGGAGGGCCGGCCCGAGGGGCTGATCCGGGCCGAGGCCGAGGCTCGCGCCAGGGACATGGTGATCGAGGAGGTGCTGCTGACCCAGGATGCGCGCAAGCAGGCGGTGCCGGTCGACGAAAAGCAGGTCGAGGCCGAGATGAAGCGTCTGGTCGATGCTCAGGGCGGCGAGGAGGCCTTCCGCAAAAAACTGGAAGAGGCCGGGATCGGTGAAGAAACCATCCGCGAGGACATCCGGGACTCGCTCCGCTTCACCGCCCACCTGCGGGCGCTGACTGAGGACGTTGCCGATCCGGACGAAGCCGCCGTGGAGGCCTTTTACCAGAAGCACAGCAAGGCCTTTGCGACACCCGATAAGGTCCGGGCCGCCCACATCGTCAAGCATGCCCCCGCCGACAATGCGGTGGCGCGCGATGCCGCCCGGCGCGGAGCGGAGGACGCTCACCGGCGCATCACCGGCGGCGAAGCCTTTTCCGCCGTCGCCAGGGTGACCAGCGACTGCCCAAGCAAGGAGGGCGACCTGGGCTGGTTTCCCCGAGGCCAGATGGTCGAGGCCTTCGATGATGTGGTCTTCAACCTCGAGCCGGAGGCGGTCAGCGCCCCCTTCGAGACCGAGTTTGGCTGGCACGTCGCCACGGTCCTCGAAAAGGCCGACGGCGGCACCCAGCCTCTCGATGAGGTCAGGGACCAGATCCGCGAACACCTGACGGGCCGAGCCCGCGACCAGGTCATCCGCGACCGGATAGCCGCGCTCAAGGCCGCGGCGACGATCGAGGAGACGAAGGGCTGACGGCGGCGGGAGTCGCACAGGGGGCTCACGCAAAGACACCGAACAGGCTGAGGCCCGGGCGAGGCTACGTACCGCGCTGCTTCAGCGAGCGGGAAGCCAGCGGGATACTCGGGACTGGAATGAATCTTAAGAAATAGTCGCTTGCTGAAGCGGCGCGGTACGGGAAGGGACGTTCGCTTGCTGAAGCGGCGCGGTACGGGAGGGGACGTTCGCTTGCTGAGGCGGCGCGGTTCGGGAAGGGACGTTCACTTGCTGAAGCGGCGCGGTACGGAAGGAGACGATCGCTTGTCGAAGGGCGCCGCGGCGCTCAGGCTTCGTCCGTTGGCCTCCGGCGGGCAAGCCGGGTGATACCCTTGTCGCTCAATCCCCGACACGTGCCTCGTAGCGAACGCACCAGGCGCGGTGCCAGGCGCCGAAGTCGCCGGCCTCGATGTGTTCGCGCGCCTGCCGCATGAGATCGAGGTAGAAATAGAGGTTGTGCAGGCTGAGCAGCATGCCGCCCAGCGGTTCGCCGGTGTTGACGAGGTGCCGCAGGTAGGCGCGCGAAAACTGGCGGCAGGTAGGGTTGTCCAGTCCCTCGACCAGCGGACGCTCATCCCGGGCATAACGCGCATTTTTCAGGTTCATCGGACCGTCGGGGCCGAAGGCGGAGCCATGCCGCGCGGCACGGGTCGGCATCACGCAGTCGAACATGTCCACGCCCAGCGCGATCATCTTGAGCATCTGGGACGGCGTGCCGAGGCCCATGGTGTAGCGCGGCTTGTCCGCGGGGAGGTGCGGCGCGGTCATCGCGACCTGCGCCAGCATGCTGGGCTCGGGCTCGCCGACCGACACCCCGCCGATGGCATAGCCGGGAAAATCGAGCGCGGCCAGTTCCTCCGCACAGCGACGGCGCAACGGCTCGTTATCCGACCCCTGAACGATCCCGAAGACTTGGTTGCCGGCCTCCCGGATGCCGAGTTCCTCCCACAGCCCGCGCTGCAGGGCGGCCCATTTGAGCGTGCGCTCGACGGCGGCTTCGCAGGCCTGCGGCTCCACCGGCCAGGGCGGACACTCGTCCAGCACCATGGCGATGTCACTGCCGAGGTTGTGCTGAATCTGAAGCGATTCGCGCGGACCGAGGAAGACATCGCGGCCATCCAGATGGCTTTTGAAGGCAACGCCGTCGTCCGAGATCTGCCGCAGTTGGGCGAGCGAGAACACCTGAAAGCCGCCGGAATCGGTCAGGATGGGCTGGTCCCAGCCCATGAAGCGGTGCAGCCCGCCCAGGTCTCGAACCAGTTCCGAGGTCGGACGCAGGTTCAGGTGGTAGGTATTGCCGAGGATGATCTGGGTGCCGATCTCGCGGAGCGTGTCCGGCGTCACCGCCTTCACCGTGCCCTGCGTCCCCACCGGCATGAAGATGGGCGTATCCACCGTGCCATGACGCAGCGTCAGCCGGCCGCGGCGGGCGGCGGTGTCGTTATCCTGCGCCAGGCAGGTCCAGATTCGGTCGGTGGCGGGCGGCGGCATCGGGCTCCTTTTGGCCATTCCATCGCCGACAGGCAAGGTTCGGTGCGTTCCCGAACGACGGCCCTGCCCATAAAGCCAAGGGGAGGGTCACCGTCCCCGGTGACCGCCGCGACTCCAGCGGACGTTGCGTCCGTTGCGCCGTGGCGTGAGCCCCCGCGTGTGTCTCGGCGTAGTCCCCGGCCGGGGGGGGGACGAAGATGGACGACTCCAGCCGCCGTTCCACCCGTTGCGCCGTGCGGTACCCCGACGCACCTGAGGTATTAACAGTTCATGTAGCCCGCTTTAAGCGATCGCTGCGGGGATAGTGCTTTAGAGTGCGGCGAATCCTTCGCCGCTTTCCCAACCGGGACTCTGTCACGGTTGTAGCGTAGCTGGTGCATTAATTACCGGCCTCGGCGTGTCGGAAACCCGCCTCAATAAAGCGGCGAAGGATTCGCCGCACTCAAAACTCGTTTTCTTCTATTCCTGTTGGGAAACGACCTCCACCAAAAAAGACAGTCGAAAAGCCCCACAGAACAACTCCAGCCGCCGTGCCGCCTTCGCCCTTCGCCTTGCAGCTCATCCCATCTGGGCTTCATGAGAAGTCCGGGTTTAAGCCAAGGGGAGGGTCACCGTCCCCGGTGACCCCCGCGACTGAGGCGGATAATCCCTCGCTCTGGAAGGGGATTACCTGGCTTCCGACAGCGGTCGAACCTCCGCCTCTACACGATCCCCGATTTCCCTACGGACTTTTCTCAGCTCGTATGCCTTTTGAAGCCCAAGCCAAAAGTCAGCGCTATTGCCGAAATAGCGGGATAGCCGGAGGGCAGTATCAGGGGTGATTGCCCGGCGGCCGGCAACAATAGCGGTGATGCGGCTATGGGGGATGCCGGTATCAACCGCCAAGCGGTATTGGGTGAGGTTCATTTCCTGAAGGAATTCAGTTTTCAGAATTTCACCGGGATGCGGAAAGTGTAAGGGTCTTTGAGTCATGATGGTTAACCGGAGGGTTGCGGGCGATTCCTTGCTTCAGTGGTAATCGGTAATGGAGACGTCGAAAGCGTTCCCATTTTTCCATCGGAAAATGATACGCCATTGCTGGTTGATCCGAATGCTATAGAAGCCCTTCAGGTCGCCTCTAACCCGAACTTCTCACCAGAATCGGGAAACAGGGCGGTAAACAATGCTGAACGAGGCATTTGCAGCATTTCTTCGAATTGCACGTTCGTGATGGTGCCCTGTTTCCCGATTCTTTTCGCCCACATGCGCGATCTGCGGCGTTGTCGGGCTGGAAACCGTCTGGTTACGCACCTGAGTGCGCGCCCAGTCGGTTTCGCCCTCCGCCTTGCAGCTCATCACATCTGGGCTTCATGAGAAGTCCGGGCTAAGGGCTTCGAGACGGTTCGATGGAGGTATGCGGAGATCGTTCAGGTTCAGGGATTGGTCCAGGATTAAGAGTTTATTTAAGGAACGCTGCTGAATGTTTTCTGGTAGGCTGCCAGGGTTCAGCTGAATCCAAAGGTTTTCGGTTCGTTTGTCCCCAAAGCTTTGGATCATGACTCAACATCTTTTTATTTACGCTGTGCGTCAATAATATCGAGACCTTGGAAAAATAGTCCCAGATCTCAGTTCGCTCGCTGAAGCAGCGCGGTCCGGACCGAGCCCTCGAACCCACCAAGCCCAGCACCGGTACCTTTGGTCACTCCACCGCCCGCTCGAGCGAGGCCAGCATGCGGGCGATCTGCTGGTCGCGGGACTCGGTGTTGACGGTGGCACCGAGCTGGTCGGCCCAGAGCGGGAAGGCCAGCGGCGTCAGACGCTCGGTTTCGACGATCCGAACCGGGAGCCCGGACAACCGGTCGAGCGTGCCCCGCAGCCGCGTCAGCTCGAGTTGCCGCTCGAGGATTTCGCGACGGGCCTGTCGCAGCAGCAGGTTCTCCGGGTCATAGCGCTCAAAGACATCGAAGAGCAGCCCGCTCGACACCTGGAGCTGCCGGTTGGTCTTGGACTGACGGCCGGGGAAACCCTGCAGGACGAGCCCGGAGACACGGGCGATCTCCCGGAACTGACGGCGGGCCAGCTCGGCTGCGTTCATGCAGGCCACCAGGTCATCCAGCAGGTTATCCGGCGTAAAGAGCGAGCGGACCAGTGCCTCGTCGGGCTCCCAGGACTTCGGCGTTTGCAGCGAAAAGCCATAGTCGTTGGGCGTGGTGCGCACCGACAGGGTGATCTCACGACCGAGACGGTAGGCGACCAGGGCGGACAGCCCCTCGTGCACCAGACGCCCGGCGAAGGGGAAAAACGCCACATGATAGCCCTGCCGGACGCGCGTACTCTCGACCAGCAGCAGTCCGTCGTGCGGGATGGCGGACCAGGTACGCTGGATCTCCAGCACGGCTTCGGCCGCGTGCAGCTCGGGTGCGTCCGGGTCGATGGACGGGTCGGCCATCAGGCGGCTGACCGCATGCGCCAGCTCGGACGACAGCGGGCTCCGCCCGCCCTGCCAGCTGGGGACCGATCCTTTGGCGCGGGTGGCCGGCTTGCAGCGCGCCACCATGTCGCGGAACCGTACCAGCTGCAGCCGCCGCCCGGCAAAGCTGAACACGTCCCCCGGCTTCAGCCGCGAGATAAACCACTCCTCGACCGAGCCGATGACGCGGCCGTTGCCGATGCGGACCGCGACCGCGGCGTCGCTGGTGATGGTGCCGATGCTCATCCGGTGCTGCCGGGCCAGACGCGGGTCAGGGAGCGTCAGACGTCCGGTCTCGGGATCGGGCTGCACGCGGGTGAACTGCGGATAAGCGGCCAGCGCCTTGCCCCCACGCGTCACAAAAGTCAGCGCCCAGGCCCAGCTGGTGTCGTTGAGATCCTGATACGCATAGGTGGCGCGCACCTCCGCCCGCAGGGCCTCGGGATCAAACCCGCCGCCAAGCGCGCAGGTGGCCAGGTGCTGGACCAGGACATCCAGCGGCTCGCGGACGGGTTCACGGGCCTCGATCTCACCGCGCCGGATGGCATCCCGCGCGGCGGCAAACTCAACCAGCTCCAGCGCATTGGTCGGCACGCCGAGGATCCGGCTGACCGCCCCGGGCTGGTGTCCGCTGCGGCCGGCGCGCTGCATCAGGCGCGCAACACCCTTGGGACTGCCGATCTGCACCACCTGATCCACCGGCGTGAAGTCGACCCCCAGGTCGAGGCTGGAGGTACACACCACCGCCTTCAGCGTCCCGGCATCGAGTGCGCGCTCGGTCGCCATCCGATCCTCGCGGTCGATCGAGCCGTGGTGCACGCCGATCTGGCCGGCCGCCGTTTCCTCCGGCAGCGCATCCCTGAGCGCCTGATACCAGATCTCGGTCTGCGCCCGCGTGTTGGTGAAAACCAGCGACGTGCGGGCCTGGCGGATCGCCTTCGCCACCGCCTGCACCTGCTTGATCCCGAGGTGACCGGCCCAGGGAAAGCGCTCCATGTCCGGCGGGATCGCGGTTTCGACCACAATCTGCTTGTCATGAACACCACGAATCAGGCGTCCGGCCTGCTTTGGCCCGAGCAGACAGGCCATCGCCTGGTCGAGGTTGCCCAGCGTGGCCGACAGTCCCCAGCTGCGGAGGTCCGGCAGCAGCCCCCGCAACCGCGCCAGCCCCAGCTCGGTCTGGACCCCGCGCTTGGTCCCGAGCAACTCGTGCCACTCGTCGACCACCACCGTCTGCAACGAGCGAAAGAGCTGCTGCCAGTCGGGATAACTGAGCAGCAAACTCAGGCTTTCGGGCGTCGTGATCAGCGCGGTCGGCAGCCGCTTGCGCTGACGCTGCCGGACCGAGCTGGAGGTGTCCCCGGTCCGCAGCTCGACCTGCCAGTACCCCAGGCCCAGCGCATCGAGCGGCTGTTGCAGGCTGTAGAGCGTATCGCCGGCCAAGGCGCGCAGCGGCGTGATCCAGAGCAGGCGAATCGGCGGCGCCACGTCGGTCGGCTCGTCCGAAGCCATACCGTCCAGCAGCGGCCCACCCCAGGCCGCAAAGGTTTTCCCCAACCCGGTCGGGGCATGAATCAGCCCCGATTCGCCCGCCTGCCACGCCCCCCAGGCTGCTTCCTGAAAGGGAAACGGCTCCCAACCCTGGTCGGCAAACCAGGCGGTCAGACGGGACTGTGGGGACGGTTCAGGCATAGCCAACCCATCACCCTGCCCCAGCCCGCCGCCAGTGCAAGCTGCTCAACAGGACACTGACGCGGCGGGCTCATCTGGATTTAACCGCACATCTTCGCAAATTCCCGCAAAGGCAACTTGACGGCGAGAGACGGATGCAGCTGCTCGCCTCACAACGGGTCCAAGGGGCTCAAAACTCCAGCACCGGGACGCCTCATGACATGTAGGTAAATTTGCGTGGTCTCGATCGACTGGTGCCCCAGCAGGTCCTGAACCGTCCGGATATCCGTCCCATTTTCCAGTAAATGGGTAGCGAAGCTGTGTCGAAGAGCATGGCTGGTGACCCTTTTCGGGATTGCAGCCCGTTGAGCGGCGACGCGGATAGCTCTCTGATAAACACCGGGCAGGACATGGTGGCGGCGGCCCCATACCCGACCGAGGATCCGTGGAATGTTGTCGGCTAGGCCAAAGCCAGAACCATGGCCATTGGGTGCCCGCTTTAGAAAACTTACGGCTCAGTCCATCGGGTAGAGCAACGCCGGGAGACCCCGCCGCACGATCTTCGTCGAACAAGGCACGCACCCGGGAACAATGGCTACGCAGGTCACTGACAACCCTTTCCGGGAGTGGAACGACTCGGTCCTTTCCGCCCTTGCCCATCCTGATATCTATCTTTCCCCGCTCTGGATCAACATCCTTGATTCGCAACCGAACCAATTCAGAAATCCTCAGGCCGGCTCCGTATTGGACCCGGGCCATCAGCTGCTGGGCCCCCTGAAGGGCATCAATCAACTGCCTGACTTGCTGCTTGCTTAGAACTACCGGCAAGCGCTTGCGGCTGGGTGCACGTTTAAAATCGCTGAAATCGCCTAAGGACGCACCCAATCCAGGAACCGGTGAAACCAACCCAGGTAGGTCCGTTCCGTGGTCAGAGCTAAACCACGGCGTCGCATGCCTTTTTGAATCGTGGCGGTCGTCCTGCTCGCTGGGCCCGAACCAGAAAAGTCCACAGTCTCAACCGCTTCGGTACTATCGCTTTCATTCCACGACCCATTCAGAAAGAACCAGTTCAAGGCCGCTTCCCACCTGGTTTTCATCCAGGGCCGCGGCTGCTTTTCCAGACAAACGGATACCATGAAATCCCGGGCACTGGCTCAAGTACAGGCGACGCCCCGCCGCCCACACCAACTCAAGTACCACCGCAACGTTATCCGGTAGCTCTCAGCCATTTGAGCGGTTAGCGTCCGATCCTCAGTTAATGCCGCTTCCCATCTTGGAAACCACAAATACCTCCCCATCCACCCTGCATGTACATTTGAGCACCTTCTGCCAAGCGGAAACTCACGCTGAGTTCGCGGTTTTGCCAGAACCGATATCAAAGAAAAGGACAGGCCCTGAAGCCCAAGGTCCTCTTCCCGAGGCACTTAACCTACCGGAGCCGGTCTACGGTGGTTTATTCAAACCTGGATATCCGCAACTCAGGACCCAGAAGCCTCCCCAGTTCACGTTTTACCCAACCAAATATCCTTGCCTGAATACTCCGAAACCCTAACGTCATCTTCAGTATGTTTATCAAGGTCAACAGGTTGCTGGTACCCAGAGGCGTGCCTCGTCCCTTTCTCAGCACCAACGCGCACCCGTGATATCATTCACTCAGTTCACTAGATAACACTGTTCGCTAGAAAAAATGAAATGGACTCCGATTACCTTTGAAGAATTCAGTAAGCTTTTCGAATCGGAAAAGAAATCACTGAATGGGACACTTGCGAGATTACTCGACTACGTCAGTGTCCCTGTTTGTTCGGAGAAAATTGAGCGATACAACCGAATAGAAAACGTATGGGTCATGGCTGAATCTGGAGGTCTAGTGCTTTTCTATGATGACGTCGAAGATGGCTTTGAAATCGGTGAAAAGAATGAAGATGGAATCATCACATGCGAGTATGCAAATCAGTGGACCCTTGAGATGGCTCTAAACAATCTGAAAGACCAACTCAGCGAACAAGACGAGAGTGGACAACTCCGTTCGCTGCGCTCACTCCGTGCCACCTCTTGACGATCTGCAAAGAAAATAAATGGATCCGCTCAAAAGCATTCTTGAGTTCCTGAAACTCACTCCACGTTACCTCATGGCGGTTTCCATCTTTTGCGCAGTCCTCCTTTTTAGCCCCAAGGAATTCCTCGATCAAATTGGAGCTTTCGAGTTTACAGAAAACTATCGCTCTTGGATCGGCCTCGCCTTTCTGGGCTCTTTGTGTATCTCTATCGTAGGTATTGGCAGTGGAATACTTGGATGGATCAAGTCCTTCCGATATAGGCGGAAGGTAAAGAAAAGAATTGTAGAAAAGCTCCACAGACTCACTGAAAATGAAAAGCAAATTCTCCGGTATTACATAGCGAAGCAGACTAAATCCAACATGCTCCGAACAGAGAATGGCGTCGTTAAGGGATTGGAAGCCTCTCACATTATCTATCGAGCTGCCACCCTTGGGAATGTTCTTGAAGGATTTGCACATAACATTTCTGAAGTTGCTTGGGATTACCTCAATGAAAACCAAGCTCTTTTGCTTGGGGACACCGACTTCTACTACTCGGACTCCAGAGAGGAGCGATACCTGTGAGGCAGATCCAGACGGTCGTATCAATTCCTTTCGCTCGTTCCTCGCTTCAGTCATGATACACCTCCATGTTAGCGAACGAAATTATGCAGACATTAGAAGCAACCATTCAACTCTCGTTCGAGGATCCAGAAAAGAGGAAGATCCTTGATGATTGGGATCAATCTACAGACATCTTCGTCTATTGCGGAGAGATCACATATGATCTTTTCGATGTCTTCTACGATTTTGTAAATCCAAAGAAGCGAGGTGATAATGCCCTTCTCATAATAACCACTCAAGGCGGTAGTGCTGATGCAGCTTACAGGATAGCAAGGTATTTCCGATCTTCCTACAAGATATTTAAAATTGCAATTCCTTCCGATTGTAAGAGTGCTGGTACATTATTGGCATGCGGAGCCCATGAGATAATTATGACACCGAAGGGCGAGTTTGGACCGTTGGATGTTCAAGTATTTAGTCCAGATGAGTTCCTGTATCCTAACTCCGGTTTGACAATAACTCAGGCGTTAGAGTATCTTGAAGAAAAAGCGTTTGAGTCTTGGGAAAAGAATTTCTTAAAGGTTCGCCAAAGAAGCGGTGGAATTATTACAACTAAAACAGCGTCAGAGATAGCTTCTGATCTTTCAATCGGCATCTATTCTCAAATATCAGAAAAGATCGACCCTTCTCGAGTTGGTGAGTTGCAAAGGACTTGCGATATCGCCTTGCATTATGGACTACGGCTTGGAAGGCCCAAGAATATAATCAATCACCTTATTTATGGTTATCCGTCGCACTCATTTGTCATAGATTACGCGGAGGCAAGGGCGCTTTTTTCAAATGTGAGGCTTACGAATCAATTTGAAGACCTTTTGCTCGGCAGCGCTTGCGATGTGACACGCGATCAATTTGATCACGTCATCGATGATCGTTTGACGCAACATGAAGATTATTTGATTCACTTTGATATAGAAGTCCTTGAAGACCAGGAGAATGCACATGAAAACGAAAATGATAATTCACACCAAGAACGAGGTAAAGACAACATCGGTGCTGACGAGCAAGAGAGAAATTCAAAGAACCGAAGTGCGGCGAAGAGAACCGGTAGTTCAAAAAGTAGTTCTTCGAGCGATACACCGGGATCGCTAACAAGACGTGGGAGACAATGAGTATTATGCTGCGCTCCATACTCCTGTCTCCACTTAACGTTCGGCAAGAAATGAAATACACACACGCTGATTCGATCATGTCCCTTGCCTGCAGCGCTTGACGTAACACAATGACTGGAGACCTTGCAGACTGCTATCGCACACTAGACCTACCTCCCGACGCGACTCAGGAGGAAGCGAAGCGTGCGTATCGACAATTGGCCAAGGTTTGGCACCCTGATCGCTTCACTGGAGATCCGAAGCTTCAGCATAAGGCCCAAGAGAAGCTCAAGCAAATCAACTCAGCCTACGAGCGGATCTGCAAGAGCGAACCTCATGAACGCCGAAGTGCTGGGTCCACAAGAGGAGGACCTTCACCAGATTCTCGTGCGTCAACCGACGCAAGCGGGAGGAAGGATTCGTCAACCGACCGAGGCGAGGGCAGAAAGGAAGCACCTCGGCAACCACCACCGCCCCCGCCTCCACCTCAACCAACCCCCGCACCGGCCACCAACTGGGGGCGCAGGGTTTTGCAATTCGTCATTGCCATAGTGGTCCTTTCCGTTGTTCGAGGCATATTCACCTCAAGCGACCGTACACCCCGGCAGACGTCCGATTACAGACCGACCCACAGCACACCGAACCGAAGCTATTCTCCAGAGCAGCCCGCCGCACAACAGCCGCCGAAGTCTCGCCAGCACCTGACTCTTCAGCAGATCATGGACTTGCACGGCAAGGCATTGAAGCAGCGCCCGGACTTGGGGATGTCCGTTCAGGAGTTCAGCCGATATATGCAGGCGAATCAGTCGGATTACGACTTTTCTGAAGGGGTTGCCTCCATACCATCCGAGGACACGCAATCGTCAGAACCGCCTCCGCCACCCAGAGTCGCGGATAGCTCCGCGAGAGGCTACTTCACCGTCGGCTCGACCAAGGACGAAGTCTTGGCTGTTCAAGGCAAACCTGATGAATTCTCAGACACGAAGTTCGGGTATGGCCTTTCGGATGTCTTCTTTCGGGGTGGCCGAGTCGTTTCGTGGAAGCAATACGCATCTAGCCCGCTAAAAGCCAAATAATCCATGAGGCTCTGCTTTTTACTCGGTTCTGGTATCTCGCGGCCAGCGAAACTGCCCTCGGTTGATGAAATCACAGAGCAGGTGCTTGCTCCCAACGAGTTCTTCCGCTGCTCTGATGGAGTCTTTCGGAGAGCTTCGGTGGTTCAGCAAAGTCCCGAGATTATTCAGATGCAGATGCCAGATTTGGAAAAGATCAAGCGTTTGCTATGCTGGCTCAAAGGACATGCTGAAATCCGCTATGCCGCCGACCCCCAGCGCTCGGTGAATTATGAAGACTTGGCTTATTTGGCCGCACAGATTCACGACGACGCGTCTGACGAGTATGAGAACCCGGCAATCGGGCCGCTCGTCTGCTGCGCCCTAAACTCGCTTCCAGACATGTGCTCGGCAGGCAAGCTTGGGGAACAGGCGGGAGAAGTGGAGAACTTCATCGCCGATGTCGTCACCGACATGCTTTGCAAACCAGCTTCGCAGACCGACCACCTGCGCCTTTTCAGGGAGGCCGCATCGGACAGCCAGTTCCAGGAATTGAACGTTTTTACGCTGAACCATGACTGCTTGCTCGAGCGCTATCTGAGAGACAATGGTGTTGCGGTCGTTGACGGATTTGATCCCGACAACTCCCTCGGTATCCGCATCTGGAATCCCGTCCTCTTCGACTGCCTGAGCACTCATACGAAAGATCCTGTCGTTCGCCTCTTCAAGCTCCACGGCTCGATCAATTGGCGGCGTTTTCGTCCACGCGAAGGGCAGAACGAGGAGCCCTCGGGAAACCCTTGGCGTGAAGAATACATCGGAATTCGATCCAACCGCGAGCTGGCGAGTGTCAAAGACGCTGAAGGACGAATACACGAAGAACTTGATCGCGCACTGTTTCTCGCCGGCACGTTCAACAAGATGTTCAGCTACCTGAATCACGTTTTTCTTGAGCTTCACTACCGGTTCCATCGCGCACTGGCCGAGGCAACGCGGCTTGTCGTATCCGGCTACGGATTCGGCGATAAAGGGATCAACAACCGCATCAAGGACTGGATGTGTTCCGCATGCCCAAGTGGTGAGAGGAAGATGATCCTTATCGAGCCACGATCACTCGATGATCTCCAACAGACCGCGAGAGGTGCCATTGCCGGGAAGCTCATGGCATGGCAACAAGCCGGAAGACTTATTCACTTAAAATGCGGCATTGGATCCACTGACGCAGATTGGAAAATCATATCAAATGAACTCAAACCGGAATAGGACTCTGTGCGTGTGTGAGCATGCGGCGCCAATGACAACGAAGGAAGCCGAAATCGAGTAGCCGAGGGCACTAAGTCCCCCGGCTCTCACACCACCTGCCGTGCGGGTCCGCAGCCAGACTGATCGCGGTTGCTACGCAGTCTGTTTTAAGGCGGTTATACGCAGGAACCTGACGTTCCACCATTCTTGCTTGATCTCGATCAAGCCCTCGTTGGCGAGCCATCCGTTGGTCATCCCGGCCTTATGGCCAAGATGCTTTGCGACCCGCCAGTAGCCTTTCGAAGAGCGGGCGAAGCCCGCCGCCTCTTTATGTTTCGCCCCAAGTTTGCGCATGTTCAGATAGCGTCGCCTCGGTCGCTTCCACATGCGCCAGTAGCACATGCGAAGACGCCTCCGCAGCCATTGGTCGATCGGCAGCCATACGCTGTAGATCTCCGACTGGCCGAAGTAGCCCATCCAACCCTTCACGTAGACCCTGATCTTATACATGCGGTATTCCATGCTCACGCTCCAGTTCCGGCTGCTCAGCTCTTTGAGCCTGTGCTTGAACTCGGCCAACGATTTTTCGCTGACCTTGATCTTGCCCGCGTGGAATCGGAAACTCAGGAAACCGAGTTCCCTCACGGGACGGACTAGACTTGCCCCGTTTCGGTGGACAGCTCCGAGGCTGACCTCATCCTCCGAAACGTATGCCATCGAACCATCCAACCTACACCGACGCGTTCCGACAGCAGGCTGTCGATCTTTTGCTCAGTAGCGGCCGGCCCCTCAAGCAGGTAGCCGCCGATCTGGGGTTCTCAGCCAACTCGCTGCGTACCTGGCGTAATCGCGCCCTGGGGTCCGGGAGCCAAGGCAAGGCTGAAGCCCCGCGGGAGCGGGGCGAGGCCGCGGCCGCGGCGGACGGACCCCAGGGCGAGACCGAGATGCGCCGCCCGATCTTCCTCAAACATTAGGCGGACCTGGGTGATATGGGCGCACAAGTCATCGGTGATTTCATTCGAAAGCGGAACGACCCGGTCCTTGTTCCCCTTGCTCATCCTGACGCCAATCTGGCCTCGCTCCGGGTCGACATCCTTGATCCGCAGCCGAACCAGTTCCGAAATCCTCAACCCACCGCCGTATTGAACCATTGCCATCAGTTTCCGGATTCCCCGAAGGCGATCCAATAACGCTTTCATTTCGTGTTTACTGAGCACAACCGGTAAGCGAGCCCGACCGTTTGCGCGCTTGTAGTCACTGAAATCGCCCAAGGTCGCACCCAAACCAGATTCAAAGCAAAAGACCAAAGCGTTGAGCGCTTGTTTTTGGGTACTAGCGCTGACCCGCTGCTAAACCGCCACATCATCCAAAAAAGCCTTGATCAGACCGTCTGGTGATTCCCGGTCCCAGTCCACACCTGCCCATTTGCCAAAACGAAGAAACCAGCCCAGGTAGGTACGCTCGGTGGTTTGGGCCAGACCCGAATGGCGCTAACTTAAGGGTCCTGATCCAAATCGGGATCGAAATCGACGGAGCGAAGCGGAGATGGCGTAAGCAAATCGGGATCGAACATGCATAAGGAAATAATATGCATTGGCTTACGTAATCGATTTCGATAGCGATTTCGATAGCGATACCGATGAAAACGCTGTTAAGTTAGTACCATTTGGGCCAGACTCCGCCGTCGAATAATCCTTAAGATGGTGGCGATCTCTTTGTCGGTCTCAGCCATTTCAGCAGGTTCCAACAGAACAGTCGTCGACCTGCCGGAATCCTCACTCCAAGAACCATGCTGAAAAAACCAGTTTAGAGCGGCTTGCCATTGGGCATGCATCCAGACCTCGGGTTGCCGCTCTATTCTCGCCGCCTCAACGAAGGCACGCGCACTTTCAATGGTACAACGGACCCCGTGTCGACCGCACCAGCTCAAATACCACCGCAGCGTGATTCGAAAGCTCTTCACCCTGCGGGGTGTGAGTTCAAAATCCTCTTTCAATGCTGCTTCCCATCTGGGAAACCATAGATACCTCCCCATGCCGAAGGGTGTACAGGCGTGCACCTGTTTGCAAGCCGCGATTGCCAACGAGTTGGCCTTTTGCAAAAAATGATATCAACCAGCGAGACTTCCCATCCTCGCCTAATATACTCGCTACCAACATGTTATTACTCCGCCATTAATAAATGCTGCAAGCAGCAGCGTACAGGGCGGAGGGATGAAGGAAGCATTTGCGGATGCGTTCGGCTTGGGATTGAAGCAGGAGCAGGGCGACGTAAACCTTTGAGTC
>JBNPEH010000039.1:0-13117 GCA_051117635.1 Opitutales bacterium
CGCTCCTCTTTGTGCGATACCTCGACGTTCGAAGACTGGATAAACAGATCCAATCAATGAAAACACTGAAAACGCTCCTCTTGTTTGTCCTGACTGTCCACGGGTTATCCGCTGTCGAATTCAGGATTTCTGTGGTCGATTCAAATGGGCTACCCATAGAAGGCGCTGAAGTTGCCCTGGGCTTCGACAATGCACCGAATATTCCCCGCTATTTCAAGCGGAGTGGGAAAACCGATGAAGAGGGCCTGTTTGTTACCCGGGCCAATGCCAACATCAGCATGAGTCTGGTCGCCACAATGGAAGGTTACTACAAATTTGGCTACCCCAACGCCCAGCCGCTGGACTTTGCTATGCGGGATATATCCGAAGTCTTTGAATACACTGTAAGAATGCGGGAAATCAAGAACCCTATTCCTTTATTGGCTAGAATGAATACAGTAAATGAAGATGAGGCATACCATATTCCAGAGAAAAATGTGTGGATCGGATTCGACTTTCAAAAATTTGATTGGGTTAAGCCATATGGCCGTGGTGAAACTACGGACATCAAAATTAAATTCCGTAGGCATTTTCACCACATCCATGTTCCTAAAAATACGGGTACCACAGTAGAAATCCGTCGAAAAAATATAAAGGAAAAGTACCAGCGCCTAGGTTGGGAATTCAACGAAGAAATTTTCCGAGAATTTGCCGGCGTCTGGAGCGGTACCCTGGAAATCGGCTTTCCGCGGCCCGGGGATGGCTGGGTGCGAGTGGAGGAGGATTTTGTGCCCCAGAGCATGCTGCAGATGCCTCATGAAGCACCGGATACCGGCTATCAACATGAAGGCTGGTCGAGAAATGTGCATTCACAAAAGTCCAAAATCTGGAATGTGTTACCATCGTATGGTTATTTTCTCCGCACCCGGACTGAGATGGATTCTGCGGGCAATGTTAAAACTGCAAACTACACGAAAATTTCTGGGGAAATCGGTTTTCATCCGGTGGGTAGAATCTGGATGACCTATTACTTCAATCCGACGCCGAATGACCGGAACCTGGAGTTGGATCCCCAAAAGAACTTGATTCGGAGCAACAACCGGTACAATCCGGTCCAGAACCTCCTGCCGTGAATGGCCCCTGTTTGAGTCGCGCTGGAAGGGCTCTGACCTATGGCTGTCTTACAATCCTGAGACCCGGTTCCAGGAGTGAACCTCAGGCAAGTGACTTTGAGTGCGGCGAATCCTTCGGCGCTTTTAAAAGGCGGGTCTCTGACACGCCGTTGCCAGGCTACTCAGCATCCGGCTGGAAAGAAGATCAACGTAGCCGTCCCAAACCGACGACGCTGAAGGAAGCCGGCCTCATTGGTTCCACAGCGATTTCAAAGCGCAGGGCCTCTCTTCGGTGATACCATTGTTTGAAAAATGGCAAAATGAATCATCCGCCCCGTAATATTGTTCTAAAGGTGATTTTCCTCCTTATTATTGCGACTGCCGAACTGTCGGCCGTCGAGTTCCGGATTCAGGTCCTTGATGAGCTTGGCGAACCGGTTCCGGAAGCAACGGTGTCTTTGTACTTCGACGACGGGCCCAATCATCCGCGTTATTTTAAACGCGAAGGCCTCACCGATGAAGACGGACGCTTTTCCGCCAGTGCGAATGCCCGCATCAATGTTGGTATCACGGTAAAGAAGCAGGGATTTTATCCGTTTGGAGTACCCAACGCGCAACCCCTCGATTACGGCATGAAAGAACTGCCTGAAGTCTTTGAGCAGATCTTTCGAATTCGACGGATCATTAAACCTATACCTCTTTTTGCTAGACGGACAAATTGGAATGCACCTGGTGAGGAGGCCTACCGCCTGCCCGAGACGGACACGTGGATCGGATTTGATTTCAAGGCCATTGACTGGGTGGCTCCGTATGGTCGTGGGAAAACCGCGGACATTCAGTTTCGATACACCAGGACTTTCCATGAGATTTTTATTCCGCCCTACACTGACATGACGGTGGAAAGCCGTCGGACCAACATCCGCGGTAAATTTGAGCGCATGGGTAAGCCCTTCAACGAAGCAATTTTCCATGAACAGGCCGGGGTCTGGAGCGGGACGCTGAAAATCGGCTTTGTCCGGCCGGGGGACGGCTGGGTGAAGGTGGATGAGGCCTTTAATCCTCACAGCAAGCTGCAGATGCCGCACGAAGCACCGGTTGATGGTTACCGCGATGACAGCTGGTCCCGGTATATCCATTCCCGGGAGTCGATGAATGAAATCTCCACCAGCAATCCGACCTACGGCTACTTCCTCCGCACGCGCACGGAGCTGGATGCGGCGGGGAACGTGGAGTCAGCGCATTATGCGAAGCTGGTAGGCGAGATCGGGTTCTACCCAACGGGCAAGGTCTGGATGACCTATTACTTTAATGCGACGCCGAATGACCGGAACCTGGAGTTGGATCCCCAAAAGAATCTGATCCGCCGCAACAATCCATGGGTGCCGGTCCAGAACCTGTTGCCGTAGAGAATTTGTTTCATCCGCCGCGCGACTCACGGCGAACTCAATTTTGGTTCGCCTCGGTCCCAGCATAGGGCCTCATGCGCGGAAGGCTTTCCTAACCCGAATCTTTCACCAGGAAAAGGAAAAAGGGCGGTAAATGATTCTGGCTTTGCCGTTGCGCGACGGGCGGACGAGGAACATTCTTGTCGGTTTCCGTCTCTCACCATAACCGAACCGCTGACACCATGGGCAAAACCCTTTTTCAGAAAGTCTGGGACGACCATGCCGTCCGGGAATTGAGCAACGGGCAGACGCAACTGCTGATCGGGACCCACCTCATCCACGAAGTGACGAGTCCGCAGGCCTTCGGCATGCTGCGTGACCGTGGCCTGACGGTGAAAATGCCGCATCGCACCTTCGCGACGGTCGACCACATCGTGCCGACCAACGAATGGGCCGAGCCGTATTCGGATGGCCTGGCCGACGCCATGGTCAAGGAACTGCGGAAAAACTGCGAGACACACGGCATCACCTTCTTCGATACCCATACCGGCAAGCAGGGGATCGTCCATGTGGTCGGCCCGGAACAGGGCATCACCCAGCCGGGGACGACTATCGCCTGCGGTGATTCGCATACCTCGACGCATGGCGCCTTCGGGGCTATCGCCTTCGGGATCGGCACCAGCCAGGTGCGCGACGTCCTGGCGACGCAGACCATGGCCATCAATCCGCTCAAGGTGCGCCGCATCAATGTCGACGGTGACCTGCAGCCGGGCGTCTACGCCAAGGACGTGATCCTGCACATCATCCGGACGCTCGGCGTCAACGGCGGCACCGGCTATGCCTACGAATACGGCGGCTCGGTCTTCGACCATTTCACGATGGAGGAGCGCATGACCGTCTGCAATATGTCGATCGAGGGCGGGGCCCGTGCCGGCTACGTCAATCCGGACGAGACGACCTTCGCCTACCTCAAGGGCAAGCCCTACGTCGAGGCGACAGCAGGCAACTGGGACGAGACCGTCGCCCGCTGGCGGAACTACGCCAGCGACCCGGACTGCAGTTACGACGATGTGGTGAACATCCGCGCCGAGGACATCGCCCCGACGGTCACCTGGGGCATTAATCCCGGCCAGGGCATTTTTGTCGACGAGGCCATTCCGCGGGTCGAGGACGGCAAGACCGAAAGCGAGCGGGACGGCATCGCCGAGGCGCTCGAACACATGCAGTTTGCGGGCGGAACGCCCATCAAGGGCACCCGGATTGATGTCGCCTTCCTCGGCAGCTGCACCAACGGCCGGCTGTCCGATCTGGAGGAGGCGGCCCGGTACCTCGAAGGCCATCAGGTGGCACCGCATGTCCACGCCATTGTGGTGCCCGGCTCACAGGTGGTCGCGCAAATCGCCGAAGCCAAGGGCATCGCGCAGGTCTTCCGTGACGCCGGCTTCGAATGGCGCGGTGCGGGTTGCTCCATGTGCCTGGCCATGAACCCCGATAAGCTCCAGGGCGACCAGATCTGCGCCAGCTCCAGCAACCGCAACTTCAAGGGGCGCCAGGGCAGCCCGACCGGCCGGACCATCCTGATGAGCCCCGTCATGGTCGCCGCCGCCGCCGTCACCGGCGAAATCAGTGATGCCCGCGAGGTCTTCGGCGCTCTCCAGCCTGTTTCAGCGTAAGCGCAGCCGACGGCTGCGGCAAGAGGCAATAGGCAATAGGAAATAGACAATAGACAATAGGCAGTAGGCAGTAGGCAATAGGCAATAGGGAATAGACAATAGACAATAGGCAATAGGCAATAGGTTCTGCGTTCTGAGTTCGGGTTATGTCATACGAGAATAAGCGGTCTCTCTATGTTTAGCACGGATACTCGCAGCAACCTGGAACACCGAACCTGGAACTCAGAACTTCGAACTCAGAACTTTATCAGCATGGCCTTACTCGAAAAAATCACCGAAGTGACCGGACGCGCAGTATGCGTACCGGGCGACGATATCGACACCGACCGGATCATCCCCGCGCGATTCATGAAATGCGTGACCTTCGACGGTCTCGGCGAATTCATGTTCCACGACGTGCGGAAGCGTGAAGACGGCTCAGATAAAGACCACCCGCTCAACGATCCGCGCTTCGCCGGGGCCTCGATCCTGATTTCGGGCAACAACTTCGGCTGTGGCAGCTCGCGCGAACACGCGCCGCAGGCCATCCACAAGGCGGGCTTTCGCGCGATCATCGCCGAGGGCTTTGCCGAGATTTTTTTCGGCAACAGCACCAACCTCGGCATTCCCTGCGTGGCGGTGTCGCGCGAGGACGGCTGCAAGCTGCGATCCGCGGTCGAGGACGCGCCCGAAACCGAGGTGACGGTGGATGTGGTCAACGGTGAGGTCCGTTTCGGCAACCAGACCATCCCCTGCACGATTCGCGAGGGAGCGCGCCACAGCCTGGTCGAGGGAAAATGGGACCCGCTGATGGAACTGGTCGAGGGTGGGGATGTCGTGGACGAGACCGCGACGCGTTTGCCGTATACCCGCGTCTGAACCACCGGCGCTCTTCTTTTTCCCCTGGCTGCTGCTACCCATGCTGGAACTCCTACAAGGCTCCGGAATCTTTGTCTACCCACTGGCGATTTGTTCATTCGTCGCCGTCTTCATCATCGTCGAGCGGCTGCTGGCTCTCCGCCCGGCACGCATCATACCCGACAGCCTGGTCGAGCACTTTATCGAGGGGGACCTGCCGGCGATCGAGGAAGAGGACCTGAATTCAGTGGGCGGCCGTATCGTCTCCTTCTACCGGCGGAACAACCCTGATCCGGAGGGCCTGAAAGCCTTTGCGCGTCTGGAAGTGACCCGCATGGAGCGCGGGATCTTTCTGCTGGAAGTGGTCGTGGGCGCGGCACCGCTGATCGGCCTGCTCGGCACGGTCACCGGCCTCGTACAGGTCTTCAGCAACTTCAACGTGGATACGGGCATGCCGAATCCGGGTGATTTCGTCCAGGGCATTGCGCTGGCCCTGTCCACCACCATCCTGGGTCTCGCCGTGGCCATTCCCGCGCTCGTCGGGAACGCCTACCTGCTCCGGCGTGTCGACACGCTGGCCGCCCGCCTCAACGTCGGCGTCGAACGCCTGATCGATCTCTCGAAAAACCGGTAGGCCTTCTGCGTTCGATATTCTGGGTTCTGCGTTCGATGTTCCCGTATTCTGCCTCCTATGATTCCATGTGTATCCAGAAGATGACTACGCCAGCAGCTTTATTTCCCTGACGGCAAACTTCGAATTCCGAACACAGAACACAGAACACAGAACCTATCCTCCCCATGTCCCTTGTACCGGCCAGACGTCATAAAACCACGGTCAACCTGGTGCCACTGATCGACGTGCTGACGGTGCTGCTGTTTTTCTTCATGGTGACGATGCAGTTCCGAAACGTGAGCACGCTCAACATCACGATGCCGGAGATCGAGACCGCGGGACAGAACCGGTTGGAGGAGCCGATCTTTATCGCGGTCGATGCCGAGGGCATGCTGTTCCTGAACAATAAAGAAGTCACCCGCGACCAACTGCGCGGCGCCATGCAGGTCGCCGGGGAGACCGATCAGCCCCCCACCGTTCAGCTCATTGCCGACGAGGACGCCGGCTTTAAATACGTCACCGAAGTCATGGACATCTGCCGGTCCGAAGGCCTGAGCAAGATACGCATCCAGAGCCGGTGACGGGGCCCCCGGCCGGCGGGCTCCGGGAAAGCTGGGGGTGCAGGTTCAGGACACAGGTAACCGGATAGGTCGGCAGGGAACTTGTTGAGATCAAATTTCGGTAAGGAGCCCGGAAAATCGCCGGAATCAAGGGATCAGCGCCGCGGGATGGCACCCAGGCTGGCATTCAGCCGCACCACCGTGCGCTGGGCGGACCCCCGGTTGGCCCGGTGCCAGTCGCGGCCGGCCCGACCCATGACCGTTCGTTCCTCCGGATCGTTCAGCAACGCAAGGACGGCAGTGGTCAGTCCCCCGGCGTCGGACACCGCCCGACACGCTCCCGCCCGAATCAGCCCGCGGTGAATCTGGTGAAAATTACTCAGGCGTGGGCCGGTGATCAGCGGGACCCCCAGCGCCGCCGCCTCAATCGGGGTCTGGCCCTCGTGGCGAGGAGGCAGCGTCTTGCCGATGAAAGCGATGTCGGCCGCCTGGGTCAGCCGCGCCAACTCGCCGGTTGTATCCGCCAAATAAATACGCGTGCCGGCGGGGGCGGTTTTTCCCGAAGAGCGCCGATGCCAGGGCCTGTCCGTGGCACGGCCGGCCAACCAGTCCGCCAGCTCGTCGCCCCGCTCCTGATGGCGCGGCACCAGCAGAAGCTGAAGGGCATGGCCGGCGGCCTCGGCCGCATCCAGCGCATCCAGCAACGCGGCCTCTTCACCGGGCCAGGTGGAGGCGCCCAGCAGGACCGGTTGCTCGGGAATAAAACCGAGTTCCCGGCGCAGGCTGGCTCGCTCCTCGGGCGAGAGAACGGGCGGCGCGGGCACGTCGGCCTTCAGGTTGCCGGTCACCTCGATGCGGCTCGGGGGCACGCCCAGGGCCCGGAACCGTTCGGCATCGATGGCGGACCCGGCGCAGATCCGGTCCAGGTAACCGAAGAGCCAACGGGTGGCGGCACCGGCGATCCGGTATCGGCGAAACGACCGCTCGGACAGCCGGGCGTTGATCAGGAGGACAGGGATCCCGCGTTGCCTGGCCTGGTGCAGGTGCTCGGGCCAGAGCTCGGATTCCATCGACACGACCAGATCCGGGCGAATGGCGGCCCAGGTCCGCCTCGACCAGACGGTGAAATCCAGTGGGAAATAACCGGTGTGCTGCACCAGACCGGCCGGGAGCAATTGTTCCCGGATAATCGCCCGGCCGGTGGTCGTGGTGCAGCTGAGGACGATCTCGGGCGCAGGGGTGGCCTCCTGCCAGGCCAGCAGAATCGGCCTCAAAGCCAGGATCTCGCCCACGCTTACAGCCTGGATCCAGACGCGGGGGCGTCCGGGTCGGGGAGCCGGGAGCGGGGTCCACCGGCCGAATCGCTGGCCGGCATCAACCCGTAGCCCGCCCCGGCGCAACATCCGTGTCAGGAAAACCGGCAGCGACAGCACCAGCGCCGGTAGAAACAACAGTCTGTAGAGCCATAGCCACATGGGAACGCGGCGTAGCCGCAGGGATGGGTTAGAGAGTTAAGGGGTTAGAGAGGAATGGCGCTAACTTAAGGGTCCTGATCCAAATCGGGATCGAAATCGAAATCGGGATCGAACATGCATAAGAAAATAATATGCATTGGCTTACGTGATCGATTTCGATAGCGATTTCGATAGCGATACCGATGAAAACGCTGTTAAGTTAGTACCATTCGGGTTAGAGAGTTAAGGGGTTGGGGAGTCAGGGGGTGGGTGTACCAAGAGGAAATGGCAGGCATTTCAAGGGAAAGCCAAGGAGAATGAAACGCTCATCCGCTCGCTGAAAAAGGGTAGCCGGTGATGGAGGCCAAAGCCTACCGGGGGGGCGCCGGACCGTTGCGCGGGATGGAGGGGTGGGCCTCGGAATCCCGGGAGGCATGCAAAACCACCCTTAACCCGATTCTTTTCGCCCACATGCGCGATCTGCGGCGTGTTATTCTCGCTGCGCTCGTTGAGGTGTCGCCCTGCGGGCTCGGTAGTCGGGCTGGAAACCGCCTGGTTACGCACGCCAGTGCGCGCCCAGCCGGTTTCGCGCTCCCGCCGTCGTCCCGCCTGGCGGGACTTCCTCCTAAGCCAAGGCTACGGCGGACATGATGGCGGACAGGTGCAGCTCATCACATCTGGGCTTCATGAGAAGTCCGGGTTAACGCCACCTTTTTCATTCGGAACCCGGGATGGTCGCGGCTTTACTAAGCTCTATGTCGCATTCCCGCTCTGTTTCCCGGCCGGTTGGCGAGAGCCGCGCCGCCTGGCTGCTCGCCGCACGCCTGCTCGCCCTGGCCTTGGTTTTCGCCTTCTGGTTGGCCCCGCGGGTCGAGGCCGAACCGGTCGTTTGGCCGCATCAGGTCTCTGACCTGGAACCTGATCCGGCGGTTCTCTGGGGACAGCTCGACAACGGGATGCGCTACGCGATCCTGCCGAATCCCGAGCCGCCCGACCGGATCAGCCTGCGCCTGCTGGTCGAAGCGGGCAGCCTGCAGGAGCCCGACGGCATGGAGGGCATCGCTCATTTCCTCGAGCACATGGCTTTCAACGGAACCGAGCGGTTTCCGGAGGACGAACAAATCGAGTACCTGCAGCGGCTGGGGATGTCGTTCGGGGCCGACACGAATGCCAGCACGGGCTTCGACCGGACGCTCTACATGCTGGAGCTGCCCAACACCGAGGAGGGTGTGGTCACGGACGCGCTGAAGCTGCTGCGGGATTACGCCGACGGCATGACCCTGGCACCGGAGGCCATCGAACAGGAGCGGGGCGTGATTCTTTCGGAAAAACGCGCCCGTGATTCCATCGCCTTCCGGACCGCTATGGCTGAATACGCGTTCCTGTTTCCCAACGCCCTCATACCGGAGCGTTTTCCGATCGGCACCGAGGAGGCCATTCGTTCGGTCGACCAGGCGGATTTCCAGGCTTTTTACAACACCTTCTATCGACCGGAAACCATGGCCTTGATTGTCGTGGGCTCGGTGGATCCGCAGGCTTTTGAAGCCAGGATCCAGGAGCATTTCGGTTCCATGACTGCAGGTGAGGCTACGATCGAAGCGCCGGACCCGGGCCGGTTTACCTTTGGGGACGAAGACACCCCGCTGAAGGTGAAAGTCCACCCCGAGGCCGAGGAGCCCGCCGTCCGCGTGGCGCTGGAAATGACCCTTCCCCTGCCCGAGTCTCGCCAGGTCGACACCCTTGATCGCCGGATCCACCGCCTGTACCGCTCCGCCGCCACTTCCATCATCAATCGCCGGATGGAGGAACGCAGCAAAGACGCCGACGCGCCCTTCCAGACCGGTACCATCGGCATTTTTCCCTTTTTGAACAAGGCCACCATCGCCTCCCTCGATCTGACCTCCGAGCCGGATCAGTGGGAGGCCTCCCTGGCTGAGGCTGAGCAGACGCTGCGCCGGGCGCTGGAGTTCGGCTTCACACAAGCCGAGGTCGACGAGGTACGCGCCAACCTCATCAATGGTCTGGAAACGACGGCCGCCGGGGCGGATACGCGACGCAACGGCAGCCTTGCCAATGCCATGGCCGAGGGGCTCAACGACGACCAGGTGTTTTCTCATCCCGAGCAGGCGCTGCGGCTGCTCAAACCCGCCCTCGAGGCTATGACACCCGACGATGTGCTGGCGGCTTTCCGCTCCGCCTGGCAGGGGCCGACGCTGGGACTCTTTGCCACCGGTCCTTTCGAAGACGCCGGCGCGGTTCAGGTCGCGATGACCGAAGCATTGGAGGCCAGCCGTCAGATCCCGGTCGAGCCGCCCGAAGCCGCCGAACTCATCGATTTTGCCTACACCGATTTCGGGGAATCTTCCGGCGTCGCTCAGCGCCGCCCTGTCGAGGATCTGGACATCCACCAGATCACCTTTGAAAACGGGGTGCGGCTCAATGTTAAGCAAACCGACTTTCAGCTTAACGAAGTGGTCGTGGCCGTCCGCTTCGGGAACGGCCTGTTGGATCTGCCCGCGGATCAGCCGGCTCTGGCCCGTCTCGCGGATTCGGTGTTCACCGAGGGCGGTCTCGAGGCGCATGACGTGGATACGCTGCGCCGCATCCTCGCCGGCCGGACGGTGGGTAGCTCCTTTTCGACGGAGCAGGGCCATTTTCAGCTCGCCGGCACCACCACGCCCGATGATCTCGAGCTTCAACTCCAGTTGCTCGCCGCTTACCTGATGGAACCCGGTTACCGGGAAGAAGCCCGGACGGTGCTGCTGCGTCAGCTCGATCCGCTTTACCGCCAGCTGAAACAGACCCAGGGCGGGGTATTGCAGGATCAGGTGTTTCGCTTTCTGGCCGGGGGCGATCCGCGCTTCGGCTATCCGGAAAAGGCGGCGCTGGAATCCCTGACCATGGACGACCTGGAGGCCTGGCTTGATCCCATCCTCGAAGGCAGTCCACTCGAGGTGTCGATCGTTGGCGACGTCGAGCCCGAGACTGCCATTGAGCTGGTGAACCAGACCTTCGGTGCGCTGGCCAAACGCCCGGCCTGGCGTCCCGCTCCGGACACCGACCAGCTGGCCTTTCCACGCCAGGCCGAGGATCAGGTCTTTGCCGTCGCCTCGCGCCTCGACAAGGGGCTGGCGATGGTCGCCTGGCCGACGACCGACCAGTATTCCGACATCCGGCTGACGCGACGACTGTCGGTTTTGGGTGAGGTGTTCACCGACCGATTGCGGGTTCAGGTGCGCGAGGATCTGGGCGAGGCCTACAGTCCGTATGCAGGGAACAACCCGAGTCGCGCCTTCCCGGACTTCGGCTATTTTTTCACCTACATCCCGGCGGCGCCGGACAAGCTGGAAACCATCGCGGACATCGCCCAGAGCATCGGCCAGGAGCTCGCCACCGAGGGCATGACCGTCGACGAGGTCGAGCGCGCGCTGAAGCCCGTCCTCGCCAGCCTGCCCGAAACGCGCCGGACCAACAGCTATTGGCTGAACAGCGTCCTGAGCGGGTCCACGTTCCGGCCGGAGCAGCTCGACTGGGCGCGCTCCATCCTCGATGATTACGCTGCCATCCAACGGGGGGAACTCGAAGCTCTGGCCCGCATCTACCTGCCCGCCGACCGCTCCGTCCGCATTCAGGTTCTGCCCGAGGGCGAGACCGGGGCCGAAGCCGGCGACTGATCGGACACGGTTTGCCTGACCCGCTGCAGTCGTCGCGCCGTCGCGATCGACAGCCGGACCCGCCGAAACCTACCGTGCGCGCCGTACTTGCGCCGCCGGCAAATGCGGACTCAATGCCCCGCATGCACGGAAGCGCCAAAGGAAACGTCGTTGTTATCGGCAGTGGGCTGGGCGGTTTGGCCGCCGCCATTCGCCAGCAGGCCAAGGGCTATCAGGCCACGCTGCTGGAGATGCGCGACAAGCCGGGTGGCCGGGCCTATGTCTACGAGGACCAGGGGTTCACCTACGATGCCGGTCCCACCATCGTGACCGTGCCCTTCATCCTCGAGGAGCTGGCCGAAGTGGCCGGCAAACAACTCGAGGACTACGTTCAGATCGTGCCCTGTGATCCCTACTACCGGATCTACTTCGACGACGGGAAGGTTTTCGATTATCGCGGCGAACAGCAGGCGCTCGAGGCGGAGATCGCGAAATTCAACCCGGATGATGTCGATGGGTATCGGCGGTTTCTCGCCTACAGCGAAAAAATCTTCGACCGGGCCTTCACCGGTCTGGCGGCCCATTCCTTTCACTCGTTCTGGGAAATGGTGAAGGTGGCACCCGACCTCATCAAATTACGGGCCGAGAAGTCGGTCTTCAAGCGGGTGGGCGAGTTCATCAAGGACCCGCAGCTCCGTCAGGTGTTTTCCTTCGAACCGCTGCTCATCGGTGGCAATCCGCTCCGCTCCAGCGCCATCTACGCGATGATCCATTACCTGGAAAAAACCTGGGGCGTGCATTTTGTCATGGGGGGCACCGGGGCCCTGGTGCGGGGACTGGTCAAGCTGTTCGAAGACATCGGCGGTACCCTCGAACTCAATACGCGCGTCGAGGCGATCGAGGTGAAGCAGGGCAAGGTTTCCGCCGTTCGCGCGACCGGCGGCCGGCGCTGGAACGCCGATATCGTCATTTCCAACGGCGATGTCGCCAATACCTACCGGAAGCTGATCCAGCCGCAGCACCGGCGCAAATGGACCGACCAACGCATCGAGCGCATGCAGTACGCCATGTCTCTGTTCGTAGTCTACTTCGGCACCGACCGGACTTACGAACACCTGCCGCACCACAGCATCGTGCTGGGGCCGCGGTACGAAGGCCTGCTCGGCGATATTTTCGACAGGAAGATCGTGGCCGAGGATTTCTCGCTCTACCTGCACGCGCCGACGCGGACCGATCCGTCCTTGGCCCCGCCCGGCTGCGAGTGCTTCTACGTCCTGTCACCCGTTCCCCACCTCGGGGGTGGTCAGGACTGGGAGGACATCAAGGAGGCTTACGCCGACCGGATTTTCGCCAGCCTGGAAAAAGACCACCTCGTGCCCCACCTCCGGAAGCACCTGAAATCCAAAATCATTTTTACCCCGAAGGATTTCGAAACGCAGCTCGATGCCTATCTGGGTAGCGCCTTCCAGTTCGAGCCCACGCTCACCCAGTCCGCCTGGTTCCGCCCGCATAACAAAAGCGAGGATGTCGAGGGGCTCTACTTCGTCGGCGCGGGCACGCACCCCGGCGCCGGCATGCCCGGCGTCATCTCCTCCGCCAAGGTGCTCGACCGGTTTATCAACTAGTATCAGCCGCCTGACTGGTTGGATCAAAATGCCGTAGGGGCGTTGCTTGCGACGCCCGCGCCTGGGGAATTTACAGGCATTGAAACAAAGGGGTTCACCCGAATGGCGCTAACTGTCCCGTCCTGATTTCCGGTTGTCAGTTCTGGGTCTGTTTTTGTTTTGGGTTAGAGTTAGTTTAGAGAGGGATTCGCCCCCATGGGGGCGGCGGATTTTTCTTCGTGCACTT
>JBNPEH010000013.1:0-88151 GCA_051117635.1 Opitutales bacterium
GGTTTAAGACGGGGAAGCCCCCGCAGACGTGGTCGGTTCCCACGAGGGCCGGTCGTCCGGGCTGGGCTGCCAGGGCGCAGGCGTCGCTCACCCAGGTACAGAGCTGGTGAACATGCACCACATCAGCCCGGCGCACCAGTCGCGGCGACGGCCAGGCAAACGGGTTGACGCGATCAAAGCCAAGACCGTGAAAACTGCGCAGGGCGGTCAGCGGTACGCCTTCAAGCTGGTCGGGTGCGCTCCCGGGATGTCGGTCGTAGCTTACCAGGCGCACGTCGTGACCCGCCAATTGCTGAAAGCGCGCCAGCTCGAGGACATATCGCTCGCCGCCGCCGATGATAGAGCGCTCATGAAAATAGCTGGGCGCGTGATGAAGGATGGAAAGCCGTTCCCCGGCCTGACCCTGCCGCGCCGGTCGTTCCTGTTGGTTCGGTTCAGTTTCCGGCATGATTCAGCGGATTTTGCAAACGGGAGATCGATGCTGCGGTGGGTCTGTCGTGCCGGAGGAGCCGGGTGAATCCGGGCCCGCTTCAGCTGTCCCAGTCGGGATAGCCGAGACGGGTGACCAGGCCGGGGTAGCGCTCCTCGAAGGCGGCCTGGAGCCGGGGGGTGAAGCTTGTCCGCCAGCCGCCGGCCTTGCCGCTGCGGTAATGGCTCTTGCTGTCTTCCTGTCCCCGTTTGCGACCGCCGCTTTTCCGGGCGAAGCGGTGGTGATGGGTCTCTCGCAGGACCCGGTCGGCGGGGATTTGCTGCCGTGGGATTCCCTGCGGATACCAGCGGCCGCGGGTGATGCGACGGATCGCCGGGGCAAGTGCCAGCCAGGCGTCCTCGAGGTAACGGGCGGGGGAAGGATCGCCCTCGTCGACCAGACCCAGCCAGGCGAAGGCCCGGAGCAGGGCGTCAGTCGGGTGTGCGGTCACTTCCTCGAAGCGCAATTCGAGGATCTCCGGATGGTCGTCGGTCCAGGTATCGATCTGGCGCAGGTAACACTCGCTGAAAACCAGTTCTTCGAGCAGGCCGTCTTCGGTGTCCAGCGCCTGCAGCTTTTGGCGGTGCGGGAGCAGTTCGGGCCAGGCATCGGTCGGGTGGCTGTTCCGGTGCGAGTGGTAGGCGGACACGAGGATATCGCGCGGGTCGCGGATAAGGTGGATGCCGCGCAGGGGCATGAGCGGCTCCACGTCCTGCCAGGCAGCGTTGGTGTAGCTGATCACGCGTACGGGATGGGCTCTCAGCCAGTCCGGCAGGTTGTGATCAAACTGGGCCGGGTTGTCGAAGCCGGCATGGGGGATCCGGGCCTGCCGGCAGAGCGTTTCCAGGATCAGGCGGATCCAGGAACTGGCCGCCTTGTGGTGGCCGAAATAGGCGACGGGTTTGTCCGGCGGGCGCATCGTCAGAAAGTATAACCGAAGCGACGGATGGTATCCCGGAAGGCCCGGGCGACGATCCGTCGGCTGCGCGGTGAATAGTAGGTGGGGTAGGGGCGCTTGCCCGAGGTCTTGCCGGAGTGCGGAATGGCAACGCCCCCCGGATGCCCCAGACGCGTGAGCAGGCCGTCAAAGTCGGCCTGCAGGTGCTCAAAGCGCAGGAATACGGCGACATGCCGATGGAAATTGCGCTCGCGGCGGATCCCGAGGCGGTGGGCGGCCCGCGACCGGACCCGTGCCAGCCAGCCGTAGCGTCGGGCTACCCAGCGGTCAAAGCCGAGGGCCTGCGCGGCTTTGGCCTTTGCCTCGGTGGCGGCCCGGGCCTCGGGGTCTTCGATCAGGTTACCGTGGGCATCCCGTGGCATGCCGCCGTCCCACCCGCCGGCTTCACGGGCATATATAGACGCGACCCGGTCGAAGGGATTGCGGACGGTGCCGGCAATGGTCAGGCGCTCAAGATCGTTCGCCTTCAGGTAGCCGCGCTCAAGCAGTTCGTCCACGGTGTTGTGTTTGCGGTTGAAGATCATGCGCCCGTTCCGGGTGACGTTTTCCGGTGGGAGATAATGGCCGCCCAGCGCCTCGATCAGCGTATTGCCAACAGCACTACACCCGGTATTGCCTTCCATCACAAACAGGAGTTGCCAGTTCTCGCAGAGGATGGCCATGGGGATCGTCAACCGGTCATTCCGCCAAAGGCGGCAGGAGGTTCAGTCTTGTCCGCCGGCTGGGGGGATGACCAGTGCAATCCGGTCAGGAGGTCCGGCCGGTTGCCCGGTTTGCCAACCGGGCCGTCCGGAAAAAATCCGGCCAGGTGCCGGGCCGGTACCAGCCGTTGCGCCAGGCAAGTGCCCGCTGCCGGTCGCCATTGGCTCGTGCGCCGTCCTGGTAGGCGAGCCGGGCCCAATGCAGACGGGTGGCAACCGGATCGGGTGGCCGGTCCGGGCCCGCCCGGTCCGCGGGGGCGGGGGGAGGCGGATCGCCAGCCAGGCGTGCCCGGATGCTGGCGCGCTGATAGGCGGCGCGGCGCGCATTCACGCTGCCGGGATGTTGCCGGTAACGAAGCAGGACCTCGGGCAGATTGGCCAGACGGCCGTATTCGGCCAGCCTCAGGTAAAGGTCGAAATCCTCGGTGTGGAGCCAGTCGGCATGGTACCCACCGATGGCTTCCAGGGCGCTTCGCCGTGCCACCAGCGTGGGGTGGATCAGAGCGGTGCCGTGACCGGCCTGGAGGGCGGCGACGATGGCTTCGTGCTCGACGGGTGGGCGGACCCGTGCGATCGGCCGGTCCTCGGGGTCGATCATGAGCGCCCAGGTCCCGCAGGCGATCAGGTCCGGCTTCGCTTCGAGCAGGCGGCATTGCCGGAGCAGGCGTTCGGGTTCAGCTACATCGTCGGCGTCCATCCGTGCGACTCGCTCGGCACGGACCTCGCCCAGCCCGAGGTTGAGGGCGGCGATGAGCCCCCGGTTTGGTGTATGGAAAACGCGGATACGGGGGTCGGAGGCGGCGGCCCGGTCGAGGATGGTGCCGGATTTGTCGGTCGAGCCGTCATCGACGGCAATCAGCTCCCAGTCGACCGCCTGTTGGCGGCAAATGCTGTCGAGGGCGGGCCCGAGAAAGGCGACCCCGTTGTAGACTGGCATGAGTACCGAAACCGCGGGCATGGTCGGTCAGGCGTCCTTCGCCTCGCTTGGGCCGTCGGCGAAAAGCCGCCCGCCCTTGTAGCGCAACAAGCGCCCGAGTGCCGCCCGGTTGAATCGGGAAAACAGCGCTTCGTCCATGCGGGCATCCTGCCGGTCGAGGCCGTTCTGAAGCAGTTCACCGATGATGTGCCGGTCGACTTCGGCTCGCAGCGATGCCGTTTCGCGATCTCCAAGCCCGACCGCCTGGGCAGCTTCCACCGCACGGTAACGCAGGATGGCGGTTTGGAGGATCGATTCCGGGCTGTCGCGGTGTTGGTGGAAATGCCTGCGTTCCGCCGTTCGGAAGGAGCCCGCCGAAACGGGCAACCAGAGCACCGGGTGCCGCCGGGCGACTGCGAGAGCAATCGCCATGTCGGCGACCCAGGGGAGGTCGCCGGGCTCCGGCGGGGGATCGAGGGCCTGCCGGTGGATGGCCTGGCTGAGCGGAGGCCCGAACCAGTTGCCGTGCCGTGCGGTCAGCCGGCAGGCTTCCAGGGGCTCGACCAGACGGGGTTGATCGAAGCCGGGCACTCGATTGAGGAAACCGTGTGAACGCACCCGACGGCCGTCCGGTTCTTCGAAATCGTAAGGGCTGACAACCAGCCGGGCCTCCGGGTGGCGGGCCACTTCGGCTTGAAAGGCGGTCAGGTAGGCGGCATCCAGCTCATCTCCCGCAAACAGCCACTTGGCCCAGGGGCCCGCTTCCGCCTCCGCCCGGAACAGATCGAGGGCGCGCAACCAGTTGTCGACCCGTCCCGGCTCATCCGGTTGTACGGTGACCCGGGCCCCCCGGTTTCGCAGGGTGTCGGGGGTGCCATCATCCGACCCGGAATCCGATACCAGAACCGGTACCTGTTCGGGGAGAACAACCGACTGTGCCCAGGTCGCCGCGTTGCGGACCGGGACAAGCAGACTGACAGCGGCAGGTGGGGGTTCAGGCATCGGTCGGTTGCTGGTAGGCCGGTTGAGGGGCGGGCTTGCCGGCATACCGGGCGGCCACCTGCCGGTGGATGTGCTCCGCTACCGCCTGGTGGGAAAAGTGTTTCCGGACGTGGCGGTAGCCGGCCTCGGCCAGACGTTCGGCTTCGGCAGGGCTGTTGCGCAAGGCCTCCAGCCGCTCGCGGAAGGCCGTTACGTCACGGGAAGGGTGAAGCACACAGTTCACGCCGTCCCGCAGGCCGATATCCCGGTAGCAGGGGTGGTCGTTGCCCACCAGGAGGGCGCCGGCGGCCATACCCTCATAGGTGCGGGCCGGTGGGAACTGCATCAGGCCCTCGTCATTGGGGAAGAAGGCGTAGCGATTCAGCATCTCGACGGCATCGTACTCGGGGTTTTTCGTTTCCGGAAAGACGGGCAGTTGCGAATCCATGACCGGTGCCAGCGTCTCGCGATGTTCGACCAGGGCCCGTCGCCAACGGTGCGTCCAGGTATGGTCCCTGAAGAAACGGATGTAGTCGGCCAGATCTTCCCGCGACCGGGCCTGCGGGTCGTCGACCGGATTGACCGAGCCCAGCGCGATGGCTTTCGGGATGCGGTCCGGGAAGGGCGTGTTTCGCTTGAACCGATCGCCGAAGCCGAAGGGGACCGGAATGAGCCGATCCACAAAGGGCGCGTAGAATTCGCGGAAAAAGGGGCAGTACCGGCCGTGGTCGGCATAGCCCATGATCGTGTCTACACCGCCCGTCGTCAGGGCCTCGCAGGCTTCCCGGGGGCGGAACACGTAATCCATGACATGCCAGACCTTGAGCCCCTGAAATTTCCGGGGGGGTTGCCGTTCCGGAAGGTAGGGAAAATCGTTGAAACTGATCAGGACGTCGGCCCGTCGGTTGAGTTCACGCATGGAATAGACCAGGTCCACGGTGTCCTCCCCGGCCTTGCTGCGGATCAGCTGCTCGAACCCGCGTCCCCCCAACAAGGATCGCTTCAGCGAGGGAAAATAGAGGATCGGCCGGTACTTTTTGAAAAAGGCGAAGGCGTACCCGAGAAAATCCCGTTGTCGGTCGAAGAAGAGAAACTTGGGTACGTGTACGGCCAGGCGCATGTGTAAGATTTGAGTCTATCGATTTGAAAATTTTTGGCGATAGGCACCAAGCCGGATGCGCACACCGCTGATCCAATGTTCGATGAAACTGATTAACCAACGGAAACGGAGGCTCCAGCGGTGTCCGTCGAAGATCCATTGCGAACGTCCGCAACAATATCGATGATAGTCTTTCAGCCAGTCTCCTTCCGTGTACAGGGTGAGTTGCAGGTTGTAGGGCGGCCAGACTCGCTTGTGGTTCACAAGCCCGATTCTACCTGCGGAAAGCACCTTGAAATTATTAACCAGGCTCAAGCGCGAAATTTCCGGATTCTCGCCTCGGACATCCCAGGCGTGGTCAAATTGCATATCGTGTGTCTTCCGGATGCAGGAACGCCAGATATATTGTTCGGGAGCAAATTGGTTAGTCCAAATCGGGCGCGGGTCGAAATCCGGGCGAGGGTTTCTTAAGAAGTAGTAATTGTTTTCTTCCAGATCGCAGAGATCGATATCCCAGAGGTGGATCAGGTCGGCGGTCAGGCCGAATTGAAACATGTCGCTAGGGTGAAAGAGGAGAGGCAGGTCATAGCGGCTGGGGTTGCGGGTATAAATGGATGGAATAATGATCCTTTCGCGAAAGATCCGAAAGGATTCACTCCGTTCCTTTTCCCGACCAAAGAGATTTAAGACTCGACTGTCCTGCAGTCCCTGATCGGTACGCAGTTTTATGGCGAAGGGCGTATCTACGGCCTTCAAGCCGCGGATAGTGCTGAGAATCTGACGGTTTACATTATTGACAATGTTGTAGTTGTGGAAAGCCAGTCCCCCGGGGTCTTCCGAGGAGATGACGTGATCCACATCAATTTCCGCTGTGTCCTCACCTTCCCAGGTGGACAACACCAATTTGCTGTCCGGCAGGACTTCGCGCAGCTTGCGAACGATGGTTGCTGTCTCGTTCCGGCCCGTCGGTTCATTCCTCAAAACCGGACCTTGCAGGACAACCGTGGTGTTCTCCGCCGTTGGCCTCGCAGTGAACTGGTGGTTTTGATTCACTTTTGCGGGAAGCAGTTTTGCTGCGATGCAGACCGCTGGAGGTTAGTCTGCTGAATGGAATTTTTCCTCAGCCGCTTCAGCCAGCGTCGCATGTTGCGAGGGAATCGCCGAAGGCCTGGAGGAAGCGCTCTTTGACGGCCTGGATTTTGGGGCGGCAGGCGGCGACTTCGGCCGGGCCGTAGGTCGTTCCCTGCTTCAGGGTGAAGTCCATGGGCCCGAAGAGGGTGTTGCGGCCGGCCTTTCCGCCCTGATCGACGCCCTCATAGCGGAAGGGCACGGCGTTGCTCAGCGAGACGACGGACGTGTGTATCCGGTTGGTCAGGACAAAAGCAGCGTTGGCGTACAGCGTGTAGAAGGTCTGCCAGTAGCTCATGAAGAGATAGCCGGGGACGTCCTTGTAGACCGTGTGGGTGTTTTCGGTGACAAAGACATCGTCGTAGTCCCGCACCAGCTTCTTGCGCTGGCTGTCGATCTCCTTCCGGTGTTGGCGGATCATGTCGAGGTTGATCACCGCGTAACCTCCGGGTTCGCGGGGCAGGCTGAGGGCGTCGCCGGCGAAGAAAGCCAGGTCGATCCCACCCCGTGCGTTCGCGGCCCCGGCGAAGTTCTCCAGCGATACATGGTCGCGCGTCCAGATAGCGGGGAAGAGGTCGGCCACTTCGCGGCAGACCTCCGTCTCCTGCTGATTGAACTGCCAGCAACCCGCCCCGAGGAGGGTGACGGGCACTTTCAGGCGGCTGATCTGGCGCAGGACTTCGATAGTCCGGATACTTAGGATGGAACCGCCGAAGAGAAAGGCCTGGTCACAGTCGTTGATAAACGCCATGGCGGATGGCGTCAGTGGCGGGGATGGATATTGGAAATCCTCTCCCAGGCAGGAGTCGAAAAACTCAAAGCGAAAGATTTCCGCCTCGGGGAAAAAGCGTCGCAGGAGATGGAGCCCGCCGGCGTTGATGAATTCGTTGCCGATGTTGAGCCCACCGGAGCAGCAGATGGCGGCGATTTTCATGATTCGGGATCAGGGGAGCATTCGGAAGCCGGGCGTTCCCGGGTTTCCCAGTTCATCGGCGGTCGGACCAGGCCGGAAAGCGTGTTCTGGTAAAAATAGTTTTCGCCGAGGCCGCCCACATTCACCACCTCGAAGGAAACGCGGTGGCGCATGTCGGTGTAGTTTTTCCGGTTGTGGCTGCAGGCCAGGAGGTAGGCCTCATAGACCCCGGTGGTCAGGAGGTCCGGCGGGATCGTGACCTCCGTCCGGTAACGGCCGGGTTCCCCCGTCGGCAGGTCACGCTGGTGATCGGCATGGGCGGAAAAGACCAGCCGGTCGTTTTCGGTGGAGAGGATGTTGAGACCGAGGACGAACCCGGGAACCGGCTCGGTCAGCCGGTAGGTGATCGTCAGGGTAACAGGCTCATTGGTCCGGTAGGCGGGGCGTTCTTCGCTGCGCGCGAAGCCCTCCAGCACAAAGGCTCCGTAATCCCCCCGGTTGGGCTCAACCTCGGTCCCTTCCCCGCCGTAACGGTGGATGGCCTCCTGAATGTTGGCGGTGTCGAGAGTCAGCCGGCCGCCTTCCAGCAACAGGGCGCGTTCGCAGTAGCGGCTGATCAGCGTCATGTTATGGCTGACAAACAGGACGGTGCGCCCCTCCCGGGTGATGTCGCGCATGCGCCCCAGGCTCTTGCGCTGGAAATTGACATCGCCGACGGCCAGTACCTCGTCGGCAATCAGGATCTCGGCCTCGAGGTGCGCGGCGATGGCAAAGGCCAACCGGACATACATGCCCGAGGAATAGCGCTTCACGGGCGTATCCAGAAAGGCCTCGATGTCGGCGAAGGCGACGATGGCGTCGAAGGCCCGCCGGATTTCCGCCCGGTTCATGCCCAGGATCGCCCCGTTCAGGAAGATGTTGTCGCGCCCGGAAAGCTCCGGGTGAAAGCCGGTCCCGACTTCGAGCAGGCTGGCGGTCCGACCCCGCAGGCGCGCTTCGCCTCGGGTGGGTTCGGTGATCCGGGACAATACCTTGAGCAGGGTTGATTTACCGGCGCCGTTTTTGCCGATGATGCCTAGGATTTCGCCTGCCCGGGCAGTAAAGGTGACGTCTTCGAGGGCCATGAAGCGCTGGTTGATCTGTTGACGATCATCCGGTTGCTGGCGGTCGGGGTCGCGCCAGCGCTGCCATAGGCCACTGATTTCGTCGCGGAGCGTGCGCGCCCCGATCACGCCGAGGCGATATTCCTTGGCGAGGTGATTGGCTTCTATGACGGGCTGACTCATGGATAAATCAGAAAAAAATCAGACGTAGTCGGCGAAGGTGCGGGAGGTGCGCTGGAACAAAAACAGCCCGGAGAGGAAAATGGCCGCCGCCAGGCAGACGGAAAAGAGGAGGTCAACGGCGGTGACGCTGGCGCTGCCCAGCAGGATCAGCCGGTAGCTCTCTACGTTGGCGGCCATGGGGTTGAGGAACAGGACCCAACGCCAGGCTTCCGGGACGGCCGAAGCCGGAAAGATCACCGGAGTCGCATACAGCAGCAGCTGGGTCAGAAAGGGCACGAGGTGACTGAAGTCGCGGTATTTCGCGGTCAGCGCGGCCATCCACAGGCCCAGTCCCAACCCGATGATGGCGGTGTGCATCACGACCAGCGGCAGCAGGAGCGTGCGCCAGCCCAGGCCGAAGCCGGGGTCGGGCTGCATCGCGAACCAGAACCAGGTGAGGAAACCGAGGAAGAGAATGAACTGGACGACAAAGGCGATGAGGCTGGAGGCGGTAATGGCCAGCGGCATCACGGCCCGCGGGAAATAGACCTTCGTCATGACCCCGGCATTGGAGACGAAGGTGGTCCCGACGGTGGAGAAGACCTGGGAAAAATAGCCCCAGCCCAGCAGCCCGGACAGGTAGAACAGCGTATGCGGCAGGCCGTCCGAGGGGACTTTCACGACCCGCCCGAAGACCACCGTGAAGACCAGCGTCATCATGAGCGGCTGGAGGAGAAACCAGATCGGGCCCAGCACCGTCTGCCGGTATTTGGCCACGAAGTCGCGGCGCACCAGCAGAAACAGCAGATCGCGGTAACCCCAGATTTCCCTCGGGTCCGGAAGGCGGGCCCCGCGATCCGGCCGGATCAGGATTTCAGGCCGTTCGTCGACCGCAAAACCGGGATCGGATTCGTTGTTCATGGATAAACAGGCAGGGTAGGGGGAGCGTCGTTCACGGAAGCAGCCGACTTTCGGGCAGACGGGCAAATAACCGATCCCGGGGCCCGTCCGTGTTCTCCGGTCAGTCTTTATGTGGTGGAGTCCGCCCCGGATTTCAAAGGAAATGTCGGCCCGTGTTCCGGCTGTCACCGGTCTGCGGATACGCGGCAGTCAGGTCGTCAGTGCCCGAAAGGCAACAGCCCAGGCGGTCCTGCGCCAGGGTGCCCGGAGGAGGGCGCGCCGGGCGTATTTGCGCGCGCCCCGGGGTTGGCCGGCGGCGGCCGCCCGGCGGCTCCAGGCGGCGTAGACCCGGGCGCGGTCGCCAGCCGGTCCGGGCAGCCCCGGGCGGGACGGGGTGACCGGTTCGTCCAGCAGGGGCTCGGGGATGATGGTGACCGCAGCGGCGGCCTCCCGGTCCAGAGGCAGGTGTTGCGGGTAGGTGGCCAGCCACCCCGACCAGTCGCTGGTGGTCTCTGCGAGTGCGCGATGCATCAGGCAGCTGGCGGGCAGGGGCAGGCGGGCGTCCGCCCCCAGGTCGCGCCGGATCCAGAGCGGTTCGTTGTCGGCGTCGATGAGGCGGATCCAGCTGCCGCTGAGGGCCGGGGCCGGCCCGGCTTCGACGGCGGCGTGGAGGCACGCCAGACGGTCGGACCGGGCCTGCCCGCCAACCGGCATGAGCGCGATCAGGGAACCGCGGCTGAGCTGCAGGGCCTCTTCCAGCGCCGCGGCGGGCGAGGTGCCCGGCCGGTGGAACAGGCGGACCCGCGGATCGGCCGCGGCGGCGGTTTCGAGGATCAGCCCGCTGCCGTCGGTGGAGCCGCAGTCGACGGCAATGATTTCAAAGGTCGTGAAGCTTTGCCGGATCAGACTGTGCAGGGTCTGCGGGAGGAAAACCTGCCCGGCATTCATGACCGGAAGCAGGACGCTGATCAGGGGGGCGCTCATCGGGGAGGGGGCATGGGCGGGATGGGGTCGTTTCCGTCGCCGTAAAAACAACGCGGCGGGCGTCCCCGACCAAGCCAAAACGGCGCCGAGGGGAGTCAGACCGGGCTAGCGTCTGTTTGAAAACCCCTGCCGTGAGTCGCGAACGCCGGCCTCCACCTTCGTCCAGGGACTTCGGCGGACAGGAAAGAGCCGGCGTCTCCATGGAGTGGCGGGCTCTACGGCCCGCCACACGCGTAAAAGCCATCCTTTTTCCCGATTCTGGTGATAAATTCGGGCTAGCGGGTTTCCGGCAGGCGGTTGCGCCAGACCAGGAGCAACTTCAGGAGGCGGAAAGCGCGCAGGAAGCGCAATCCATAACGGGGTGGATCGGATAGGATGCGCCAGAACCAGCCAAGGTAGCAACGGTCGACCCAACCCGGGATGGCGACCTGACTGCCCGTCATGAAGGCGAGCGCGGCGCCGGTGCAGATGATGGCGGGCCGGTTGGGCAGACGCTGACTGAGCCACGCGCCGAGGATTTCCTGTTTCCCTCCGGCGATGGTAAGGACAACGACTTTGGGCCGCCGCTGCTTCAGCAGGCCTTCCAGCTCCGCGTCGATGGGTTGGTCGCTGGGATACCATGGAGCGTCATAACAGCTTTCCGGCGGAATGGGAATGCCCTGACGGTTCAGCCAGTATTGCATCGTTTCCCCGTCTTCCCGGTGCGGAAAAACCCAGAAGAGGTCTTTGGGTGTGAATGCCCTGAGGCGCGGCACCAGCAGCCGCATGAAGGTGAGGCCTGAAATGCGTCGAGGCGGTTTTCGGCCGAGGAGACGCCAGACCAGCACC
Organism: Opitutales bacterium; assembly: GCA_051117635.1. GTDB lineage: Bacteria > Verrucomicrobiota > Verrucomicrobiia > Opitutales > JABSRG01 > JBNPEH01. Next base: position 11,143 of record JBNPEH010000013.1, read on the forward strand.
ATGAAACCGCTGTCGGCCAGCAGCGTATCGGCCGCTCGCAGGGATGACCGGTAGGTGGCTTGCCGGTCCAGGGTTGCCAGGCCCGGTCCACTGGGTGCGCAGGTGAGGCCACCCCGCAGGGCCCGGTCGACCGCCGCTTCCGGGGGTCCATCGAAAAAATCAAGACCCAGAATCCGGACGGAACCAGGGGACGGATTTTCCGAAGGACGGGACATGGCGGAGGCCGGCATGGAGCCGGAGAGGGAAATCAGGGGGTGGGACAAGCGGGGCCGATCAGGCTCCTTCGATAGCAGGCCTAAGCCGGAGGTAATTCCCGGTTACCTGCATAAGCAATTGATTGTTATCTTGTTAAAGGCCGAAATGGCAAAGAAAAAAGACCTCTGAACTTCAACATCCACTCGCCTTAACTTCGAAGACGGTCTACCGATTTACCTTGTAGTGCTGGACGTACGACAACAGGGCCTCCGGACCCTCAAACAGATCATTCTGGTCGCCTTCATTTTCTTCAACTTCCTGGGGCTGACCGCCCTTTTTGCGGAGGTCGTCGAGATGATGGGCTATCGGCAGGTCAACTTCCCGCTTTACCTGAGCGCCCTCTTCGTCGCGGGCCTCTTTTTCGGGACGCTGCACCCCGGGGACCCTCTGGACCAGACGCGGCAACTGGCCGGCTGGCTGCAGGACGGCAACCGGCAGACCCTGATCCTGGCCGCCTGTGTTTTCGGGGTGGTCTTCAGCACGAAGGACCAGGCAATCAGCCGCATCTTCATCGGGGTTTACCTGCTGACCACCTGGATAGGCCTGCTCGCGCTCAATTATGCCCTGCCCATCTGGTTGTCCCGCATCAGCTTCGGGGGCGACACTCAGATCCGGACACTGCTGGTCGGCAAACGCCGTGCCATCCAGCGCATGAGTGACTGGATACGCCTGCAGCAGGGGATCGGCGTCCGCCTGGTCGGCCGGTTGAGTCCCGGCCTGGAAACCGAGACCGCGGCCGAAGCGGAGGAAAAAGACGAAGCGCGCTTCGGCAAGGCCCTGCCAGTCCTGGGCGAAACCGACGATCTGGCCGATGTCCTGGCTGAGCATCGGGTCCGGCAAGTGATCCTGGCCGACCCGGCCACGGGCGGCGATGACGCGCGCCGGATAGCGGAGATCTGCCAGAACCTGGGGTGCCGGCTGCTGATCCTGAATCCCTGGGAGCCGTTGTTCGACCAGCGGCTGATCCCCGTCTCTCAGGGCCCGCACACTTTCTTCACCTTCCAGGAAGAGCCGCTCGAAAATCCGGTTAACCGCTTACTCAAGCGCTTGCTCGATGTTGCGGTGGCACTGCCGGTGGTGTTGTTTGTTTTGCCGGTGTTTTGTCTGGTCGTCGGCTGGGTGCAACGCCGTCAGGCACCGGGGCCGCTCTTTTTTTCACAGGAGCGATCGGGGCGCCAGCAGGAGCGTTTCCGCATCCTCAAGTTTCGGACGATGGCGGCCAATAATCCTGATGAGGCCCGACAGGCCTCGCCCGGCGACGACCGGGTGTTTCCCCTCGGTAACTGGCTGCGCCGGACGAGCATGGATGAACTGCCCCAGTTCCTGAACGTGTTGCGCGGGGAAATGAGTGTGGTCGGCCCGCGTCCGCATATGCTGGACCATGACCGCGCGTTCAGCGACATCGTGTCCGTCTACCGGACCCGGCATTTCGTGAAGCCGGGGATCACCGGTTTGGCTCAGGTCAATGGATTGCGTGGGGAAATCACCGACCGGACCAAACTCGAGGCGCGTGTCCGATACGACCTCGACTATATCTCCAACTGGTCGCTCTGGCTCGACATCAGCCTCATCTTCCGAACGGCCTGGCAGGTGCTGTTCCCGCCACCGACCGCTTACTGAACGGATCGACCGTTCGCTTGCGCCCGGCAAAGGCGTAGCTCAATTCGTCCACCAGGTGCCGGAGTTGCAGATGGAGGTCGGGCACGTCGGCAAAGCGTCTCGGTGAAGCCGCCTGTTCTGCCGGGATCTTTCGCTGAACCGCGGCGAAGAGCCGGACCGAGCCGCGGTTGTCGTGAATCGGCTGAATGGTCAGGACCACCCAATAGGGACTGCCGTCTTTATGATAGTTGAGCAGCACCTCGGAAACGGCTTCCCCCTTCCGGAGATTGCGCCGGATGCCGGCGACGGCGGCCTTGTCCGTCTTTGCTCCCTGCAGGAGTTTGCCGGGCTTCTCGCCCACCAGTTCATCCGGCGTGTACCCGCACAAGTCGGTGAACGCCTCGTTTGCCCAAACCGTCACCCCGCGCTTGTCTGTGATGACAATCCCGTCCCGCGAAGGCGCGGCGAGCCGTAGTACACGCTGGGGAAGGGCGTCCATGACATGTCGATGACTGGGTCAGCATATAAAATGGCAAACTCGTTCCGCGGAGGCAATGGAAACCGGCGGAATTAGTGGATCAACCCCCCCGGGGGTTCCGAAAAGACCCGTCCCCGCTGGATTGACGGGTTGCACCCAGGGCGTCTACCGACATGGTGTTTTCCGTGTCCGAATCGTCCCCCGCGTCGCCACTCCTCGATGTTCGTGACCTCGATATACGCTTTCGCAGCCGTGCGGGCGAAAACCATGCCGTGCGCGGCATTTCCTTCACCCTGCGCCCCGGGCGAACCCTGGCCATCGTCGGTGAAAGCGGCAGCGGCAAATCCATCACCGCCCTGGCCCTGACCCGGCTCCTGCCTCCGCCCCCGGATTGCCGGATTGCCGGGGCGGTTCACTACGATGACCGTGACCTGCTGGCCCTACCCGAAAAGCAGGTCCGCCGCTACCGGGGGCGGGAAATCGCCTATATTTTCCAGGAGCCGTCGACCTCGCTGAATCCCTTTTATTCAGTCGGCAACCAGGTGGCCGAAGCCATCAAACTCCATGCCCCCGAGACAAAAAACATCCGTGCCGCCGTTATCGAGGCGCTGCGCCTGGTCGGGATCCGCCAGCCGGAAAAGCGTTTCCGCGATTTTCCCCACCAGATGTCGGGCGGCATGCAGCAACGGGTGATGATCGCCATGGCGCTGGCCTGCAAGCCGCGCATCCTGGTGGCGGATGAGCCGACCACCGCGCTCGACGTCACCATCCAGGCCCAGATCATTGACCTGATGCGGGACCTCAAGGACCGGCTGGGTACAGCCACCATCCTGATTACGCACAATTTCGGCATTGTCGACGGCTTTGCCGACGACCTGGTGGTCCTTTTCCGCGGAGCAATCGTGGAGGCCGGGCCGACCGAACGTGTGTTGTCCGATCCGCGGCATCCCTACACGCGGGCCCTGATCGACTGCATTCCCAAGCTCGGCCACCCCGAAAAACGCCTGACCACCATCGACCACGCCGCCCTCGACGCCGGAGCCTGAGGACGAGACATGCCAATTGTATTGGAAACGCCACTACTGGCCGTCCGAAACCTCAAGGTCTGGTTTCCGGTCCGCGAGGGATGGCTGCGCCGGGTGACCGGTTACGTGAAGGCGGTGGACGACGTATCTTTCGACATACCGGAAGGATCCACGGTCGGTCTGGTGGGGGAATCCGGCAGCGGCAAGAGCACCATCGGCAAGGGGATTGTGCGGCTGGTCGAGCCCACCGCCGGCGAGGTGTCTTTCCGGGGCGAGACCGTCAGCGGATTGAGTGATGCCGCTTTCTTTCCGTACCGACGGAAGATGCAGATGATTTTTCAGGATCCGTTCAACTCATTGAACCCGCGCATGACGGTCGGTGGGATTGTGGGCGAACCACTCGACATTCATTTTCCCGAAATGAGCCGGCGGGATCGGGAGCGCCGCATCCGGGAGCTGCTCGACCGGGTGCACCTGCCGGCGGCCGCCATGAACCGGTATTCGCACCAGTTCAGCGGCGGGCAGCGACAGCGGATCGGGATCGCCCGGGCACTGGCGGTCGATCCGGAATTCATCATCTGCGACGAGTCGGTCAGCGCGCTCGACGTCTCGGTCCAGGCCCAGATCGTCAACCTGCTCCAGGATCTGCAGGCGGAGCTGAAGCTGACCTATCTGTTCATCGCCCACGACCTGGCCATCGTCCAGCACGTCAGCGATTTCGTGCTGGTGATGAATGCTGGCAAGCTCGTCGAGCAGGGGCCGACCGAAACGCTCTACCGCCAGCCCAAGCACCCCTACACCCGCAAACTGCTCGACGCCGTGCCCAGGATGGAAACCATCGTCACCGCCGCCGAACGACGCCAGGGGTAGGACCTGTTTGAAAGGACGGGAGGCTTCTCGCTGGAGTCGCGATCGCCGGCCGAAGAGCCGGCGACTCCATGGAGTGGCGGGCTCTTCGGCCCGCCACACGCGAAGAAGCGCCTTAATTCTTTCAAAAACAGACGTTCCAAACACATCCTGGGATCGGAGGTCCGGGCTTTAACCCGAATTTCTCACCAGAATCGGGAAAATGGGGGTTAAATAATTCTGGCGGAGAGATTTGCAGCATTTCTTCGAATTGCACGTTCATGATGGTGCCCATTTTTCCGATTCTTTTCGCCCACCTGCGCGATCTGCTGCGTCTTATTCTCGCTTCGCTCGTTGAGGTGTCGCCCTGCGGGCTCGGGAGTCGGGCTGGAAACCGCCTGGTTATCCCGCTCAGCGGGACGCCCAGCCGGTTTCGCCCTCCCGCCGTCACCCTCCGGGTTATGGCGGACAGGTGCAGCTCATCACATCTGGGCGTTCATGAGAAATGCGGGCTAAGGATGAGGCCGGTCGTGCCCTCGAAACAGCGCGTACCGCGCCGCTTCAGCAAGCGCCCCCGCTCGGCCTCACCCCGGAAACAGCCGCCGGTTGTTCATCAATAACCGGGGAGGGCGGTCGTCCCCGACCGCCGTCGATCCTTCCCAGGTAGGGGCGTTGCTTGCGACGCCCGCGGCGGCCCGGCCCGTTCCTTTTATATCGGCAAACACCGACCGCATGACTCGGCGGGCGTCGGCGAGCAACGCCCCTACGCAATGACGCCCAGCCTGCGGGGGTCGGCGTTACCTCACCGGCCCGACGCCTTGGGGTCGAGCGCGTCGCGCAGCCCGTCGCCGAGGAAGTTGAGCGCGAACAGCGTGGTCGAGAATGCAAGTGACGGGAAGATCACCAGCCAGGGGAAGGTCTCCATGCGCTCCGCGCCTTCCTTGATCAGGACACCCCAGGAGGCGTTGGGCGGTTGCACGCCCAGCCCGAGGAAGGACAGCGCGCTTTCCAGCAGCATGACCTGTGGGACGGTCAGCGTGGAGTAGATGATGACCGGCCCGAGGACATTGGGCAGCAGGTGCCGCCAGAGGATGCGTTTATTGTCGGCCCCGAGTGTCCGCGCCACTTCGACGAACTGCTGGACTTTCAGGTGCTGCACCTGACCGCGGACGATACGCGAGAGCGTCAGCCATTCCACCGCGCCGATTGCCACAAAGAGCATCAGCAGACTTTTTTCAAAAATGGTCGTCAGCAGGATGACGAAGATCATGAAGGGCAGCGCATAGAGGATGTCCACGATCCGCATCAGCGCGCTGTCAGTTTTACCTCCAGAAAAACCCGCGATCGCGCCCCAGGCGATGCCGATCGTCAGCGCGACCACCGTGGCCGCAAAGCCGACCATGATGGAGATCCGTCCACCTTCCATGACCCGCACCAGCAGGTCGCGACCCAAGGGGTCGGTCCCCATCCAGTGCGTCAGGTTCGGCCCCACCGCCCCCCTGGCCAGATCCTGCGCCTCCGCGTCGTGCGGCGACAGCAACGGGCCGAACCAGCAGACAACCGTGATGCCGAGAAAGAACCAGAGGCAGACAACCGCCAGGCGGTTTTGCTTCAGCCGGTCCCAGGCGTCCTGCCAGAGCGAGCTGGGGGCTGCCTCGGGATCGAAGTCGCCGGTGGCGGGCGCCTGGGGAGGGGGTGTCTGCGGATCGGCCATGGCTCAGGTGCTCTGGAACTTGAGCTTGGGGTTCATGGCGACCAGGATCACGTCCACGATCAGGTTCATGACGATGATGAAGGTCGCGTAAAACATGACCGTGCCCATCACCATGGTGTAATCCCGGTTGGATGCCGCGTTAATGAAATGCCGCCCCAGCCCCGGCACCTGAAAGATCATCTCGATGATGAACGAGCCCGAGAGAATAGCCGCGATGACCGGACCGAGATAGCTGATGACTGGCATGAGCCCCGCCCGCAACCCGTGTTTTACCACGACCGTCCACTCACTCAGGCCTTTGGCCCGCGCAGTCCGGATGTAGTCCTGAGACATGACCTCGAGGACGCCCCCGCGCGTCAGGCGGGCCAGGCCGGCGGCATAATAAAAGCCCAGGGTCAGGCAGGGCAGGAAGCGGTGGCGGACGGTTTCCCAGAACCCGCCGCCGTAAACCGGCGACCACTGGCTCGGTGGAAACCAGTCCAGCCACATGGCGAAGACGAGGACCAGCAGGGGGCCAAGCACAAAGGTCGGCAGACAGATCCCGACCATGGCCGTCGACATCGGGATATAGTCCCAGCGTGTGTTTGGTTTCAGGGCGGCCAGGGTCCCGACCGGAATGCCGAGGATGAGTGCAATGACCAGCGCGGTCAGCCCGAGCTGGAGCGAAACGGGGAAGGACTCCTTGATGAGGCCGTTAACGGTGCGTCCCTCGTAGGCGTAGGAGGGCCCGAAGTCGATGCCCAGCCCCGCCTTCAGGTCGAAGGCCAGGATGCCCTCCAGGTCGAACCGCTTGGGTGTGATGTTGACCAGAAAGTTCCAGTACTGGACGGGCATCGGGTCGTTCAGGCCATAGGCCTCATTCAGCCTTTCGAGTATCCGCTCGTCGACCTGCCGCTCCTGGCTGAAGGGGCCGCCCGGCGCCAGCCGCACCATGAAAAAAGTGATCGCGCTGATGACCACCAGCACGGGGATCATCTGCAGGAGCCGGATCAGGATGAACTTGAACATGAGCCCGCCCCATCCGGCCTTATTCGCCGTCAGCGTCGACCAGATCGATGAATTTGTAGTGTCGGTTGTCCAGCAGCTTCGGGTACCAGTGCCGCACGTCGGGATGCAGCAGGTAGTTGCGGGTGTAGATGTAGATGGGCATGATCGGGCCTTCTTCCAAAAGGATGGTTTCGGCCCGGCGCATCAGGTCGTAGCGCACGCTTTGATCCGCCTCCTGGCGGGACGCCGCAATGAGCTCGTCGTAAACCGGGCTGCCCCAGCCTGTATCATTATTTCCATTACCGGTGGTCCACATTTTGAGGAAGGTGACCGGATCCATGTAGTCGCCGATCCAGCCGGAGCGTGAGATGTCGTAGTCCAGGTTGCTCTGCGAATCGAGATAGACCTTCCACTCCTGATTGACGATGGACACGTCGATGCCGAGCGTCTCCTTCCACATCCGCTGGATGGCCTCGGCGATCGTCCGGTGGCTTTCCGATGTGTTGATCAGGATCTCCAGTTCGCGGATGCCCTCGCCCCCGGGATAGCCGGCCTCCGCCAGAAGCTCGCGGGCCCGGTCCGGGTCGTGCCCGTATCGGTTCGGTGGCTCGTAGCCCTTCATGCCCGGCGGGGTGAAGCTGGTGGCCGGTTGCTGACCCCCGCGGGTGACGTTGGTGACCAGGCTCTCGCGGTCGATCGCCCAGTTCAGTGCCTGGCGGACTTTCGGGTTGTCGAGCGGGGGGCGGGTCACGTTGAAGCGATAGAAATAGTTACCCAGATAAGGTTCAATGCGCAGGAGCGCGCGCACGTCCGGATCGGGGTCGTTCCGGTAGGCGTCGATCTTGTCGAGCGGCACGGTGTTGGCGTGGTGCAGCTGACCCGCCCGGAAGGTGCGCTCCTCGGTGTCCGCGTTTTCGATGGGCAGGAAGAGGATGCCGTTCAGCTTGACCGTGTCGGCGTCCCAGTAGGCGGGGTTGCGGACCACCTCGACCACCGTGTTGGTCTCCCAGCGCTTCAGGATGAAAGGGCCGTTGCCCACGTAGTTCCCGGGCCGAACCCACTCGCTGGAGCGGTCTGTGTAGGCGTCGAAGGCCTCGATCGTCCGCGGATTCACCGGAAACCAGCTGTAGTGCTTCAGCATCGAAGGGAAGTAGGGGGTGGGGCCGACCAGCGTGACTTTGAGGGTCTTGTCATCGATGGCTTCGACCCCGACTTCGCTGAAATCCTCGATCTCGCCTTTATGGTAGGCCTCCCCGTTTTCGAGAATGTACAGCATGTCCGCATATTCGGCGCCCAACTCGGGCGTCAGCATGCGGCGCCAGGAATAGACAAAATCCCCGGCCGTGACCGGATCCTCATTACTCCACCGGGCATCCCGCAGGTGAAAGGTCCAGACGCGGGCCCGGGCGTCGCTTTCCCAGTGCCTGGCCATGCCGGGCTCCAGGACGTTGTCGTCCTTTTCTGCATAGGCGATGAGCCCTTCCATCAGCGCGGTAATGATTTTGTTTTCCGTCACCCCCGTTACTGTGTGCGGATCGAGGTTTTTCGGCTCGGAGCCATTGCCCAGAATCAGGACCTTCTCCGCGGTGGCCTCTTCAACCGGAGTCGTTGATGGTCCACAGCCGGCCAGGAAGATCCATGGCACGATCAAGCCCAGGCCTGCCCGAATCATGCGTTTCACGTACGGTCTCATGAACCCGCATTGTTCGCAGCCCCACCCACCTGTCGAGGGGGTTCCCGATTTTTCGGGGATTAACCGTGAAAGCCTCCTCTTTCGAAAGCATGGACAACGCCCGCAAGTGTAGCATTTTCAGCGCCGGATTTCAGTGTTGGCGAATCGCGGCGCGGGTCCGTCACACGCCTTGTCAGAATCAGACTGGCGAATACCGGGAATTTCGGGTCATTGACTCATGATTCTAACGGCTATGGCTCTATGCCCGATTCTGTTGGCCGCCCCCGTAACCACATCTGCATCAGCGGGATAAATCCGGAGCTATGCTGGGCTGCGATACTGTTTCCATGAGTCGGCAAAACGTTCAAAAAAATTAGAATAAGTTTGCTGTTCACCGCGAATTCACCTGTTTTTCGCTTCATGGTGCCGGCCGTTCCGGCTCCTCTAACTTATCCTTAGCTTATGAAGAACGTACGCTTCAAACTGCTGAAACCCTTTGCGGCTTTCGGCCTTGCGATGCTGCTTTCGCTCCCCGTCCTGCACGCGCAGGAAGCGGAGACGGAAGATGAGCCTAAGACGGTGACCGTCACCGGTTCGCGCATCAAGCGAATCGATGTCGAGACACCTTCTCCTGTTGTTGTCATTACCCGTGAAGACCTGGATGCCACCGGCTTCTCCACCGTCGGCGACGCCCTCCGGGCACTTCCTTACAATTCGGGTACGTCCCTGACCTCGGTCGACGCGGGTACGAGTTTCACCCCGGGTGTTTCCAGCCTCAACCTCCGTGGTCTGGGTAACAACAACACCCTGGTGCTGATCAACGGCCGCCGGGCCTCACCCTTCGGTGCCTCCGGTTTCAACGGCTTCCAGTCCGTCTTCGACTTCAATTCGGTTCCGGCCTCCGCCATCGAATCGATTGAAATCCTGAAGGACGGCGCCTCCGCCATCTACGGGTCGGATGCCGTCTCCGGGGTCATCAATATCAAGCTCCGGAAGGACTTCGAAGGGATGAACGCCCAGGTCTCCGTCGGTAACACCGAAGACACGGATTCCCTGGAGAAGCAGATCTTCTGGATGATGGGCACCACCACCGGAGATACCTCGATCGTCACGACTTTCGACTACCGGGCCCGAAACGGTATCGCCGCTGCGGATATTCCCTATTTCGACAGTCCGAATCTCAGCTCCGATCCCACCACGAATACCTTCTTCGAACCCATTCCGGGCACCGACCGCTTCGATATCGACTGGCGTTCGAGCCGCTCCTTCCCGGCCCGCTTCGTCCTGCCGGTCGATGCGGGTGGTCTGCCGGCCGGCAGCACGGTCACGCTGCCGGGCCTGACGACGAACCCGGATCCGGATTCGGTGATTCCGATCACCCGGTCCAATCCCGACCAGTTCGGCAACAGCCCCGGTTACTACAACTTCCTCGGCAACCAGGAAGGCAATGCCTCCAACCTGCTGCCCGAATCGGAAAACTGGGGCTTCTACACCAGCGCCACGCACGAGATCACGGACACGCTGACCTTCGATGCCGAGGTCTCTTTCCGTCGGGCCAATACCCGTGGCAACGCTGCGCCAGCTCCACTGACCGCGTCCGACGAAAACGGGGACGCCCCCGGCGGCGGCCTGCTGTTCCCGGCCACCAACCCGCACAACCCCTTCGGCGAGGACATCGTCGAGTTCGCCTGGCGGATGCACTCCTCCGGTCCCCGTATCTTCGACGTGCGCGCTGATTATCCCCGGGTGGTCGCTTCCCTCGAAGGTAAGGTCGGTTTCACCTGGACCTGGGAAACCGGTGTCATGTGGACCCAGTCCGAGTACACGAACACCAATCCCGGCACCGTCTTCGACAGCCTGGTTCAGGATGCCCTGAACGGAGTGGTTCTCGATGGCGACCTGCTCTATGCCAACCCCTTCGGTCCGGAAGACCCGCGTGTGACGGATTACTACACCGGTGAAAACCCGCAGACCGGCAAATGGGAAGTCCGCAGCTACTCCGCCGAAGCCGCGGGCGAGATCTTCCAGCTGCCCGCCGGTCCGGTCGGTCTCGCGCTGGGAACCGAGTTCCGTGAGGAGGCCTTCGACGACGTCCGCACGCTGGCCAACGAAACCGGTGACATCGTCGGCGGTTCCGAAGGTTTCGGTGTGCAGGGCGACCGCGAGGTGCTGGCCGCCTTTGCCGAAGTCAGTCTGCCGGTTACCAGCATGATCGAACTGCAGGGCGCCGCCCGCTTCGAAGACTACAGCGACTTCGGGACAACCACCAAGCCGAAGATCGCGGCCAAGTTCCGCCCCTTCGACTTCCTGCTCCTGCGGGCGTCCTTCGGGCAGTCCTTCAAGGCGCCGGACCTGCCGTTCCTCTTCTCGGCCGGCAGCGTCAGCTTCACACCGCAGTCGTTTGCCGACCCGAAGCGCCCCGGGGATCCCCCGACTCAGCTGAAGACCATTGGCCAGGGCAATCCGGATCTCGGGCCCGAGGAAACCGACACCACCTACGTCGGTATCTCCTTCGAGCCGGGCGAGGACATCCTGAACGGCTGGCTCGACGGTCTGATCCTGAGTGTCGACTGGTTCGAGTTCGATCAGGAAAACCTGATCACCCGTGAGGGTGCCAGCACGGTCCTGCAGAACGAAGACAATCCGAACTTCGTCGGGGGTGACGTCATCCGCAGCGATCCGCTGCCGACCGATCCTCCCGGCCTGCCCGGACCGATCTTCGCGGTTACCACCGACTGGTTCAACGCGCCGACGCAAGTCTACGAAGGTGTCGATATGTCGATCCGCTACGACTGGGAGACCGCCAACCTGGGTGACTTCCGCGCTCAGGTCGTCGGGACTTACATCCGCAAGTTCGAACGTAACGACCTGACCCCGCCGGAACAGGCCGGTGAATACCTGGTGCCCGAATGGCGCGCCAATGCCAACTTCGCCTGGACCCGCGGCGATTGGGCCGCTTCCGTCTACGCCTCGTGGGTGGACGGCTTTAACGACGCCTTCGGCGGCTTCCTGCCGGACGTCGAGGACTACCTCCGGGTCAACCCGCAGGTCTCCTTCAGTGGTTTTCTGGATACCCGGATCACCGTTGGTGTGCGCAACGTCTTCGACGAGCGCCCGCCGCTGGATTACAGCAACGGGGGTCAGGTATTCTCCTCCGGCGTGCACAACTTCGAGCCCCGCTTCTGGTATCTCCGCCTGAACCGCGACTTCTGAGCGCCGGTTCCACCGAACCATCAGGCTCAATTTCAGCCAGCCCCGGGTGGTCCGCCGCCCGGGGCTTTTTTTCCGCTTTCGGCTTCACATGCCGGACCGGGTGCTTTTCGTTTAAAAACAACGGCTGCGTGCCGATTCCGTTCCACCGGTCCGGCTTCATCTTTGTTGAAGGCCGGTCAGTCCCAATCCTTGCATTACATGGTTTTCTCAACCTTACCCACCTTGTGGCGGGTGATGCGGCCTGTTTCCTGTTCCGTTGTCCTGTTCGGAAGCATAGCTGTTTCCGCGACCCGGGCTCAGGACGATCCTCCGGAGCCCCCGCCTCCGCCCGCCACCACCACGGACACCGATCTCCTTGAAGCCTCCATCGAGGAGGGCGTCCAACGCACCCGCAATGCGGCCGATACCGAGGAGACGGTCACCGTCCTCGCCGATGAAACCGCCGCGCTGCTCGATGAGTATAAGCTCGTCCTCCGGCAGTTGGAGGTCACGCAAGCCTACAACAGGCAGATGGAGGAAATCGTCGGATCGCAGAATGAGGAAATCGCCAACATCCGCGCCGAGCTCGATGAGCTGGGTGCCATTCAGCGCGAGATTCTGCCGCTGCTCAACCGGATGATCGCCCAGTTGGAACGCTTCATCGAGGCGGACACGCCCTTCCTCCTCGACGAGCGCCTCGGCCGCGTCGCCAGCCTCGACGAGCTGATGGGCCGCGGCGACATCTCGCTGGCCGAAAAATTCCGCAAGGTCTTCGAGGCGTACCAGATCGAAAACGATCTCGCCCGCAATATCGAGGCCTACACCGATACCATCAAACTGAACAATCAGGAGGTCACGGTCGACTTTCTGCGGTTCGGTCGGGTCGGCCTCTACTTCCAGTCGCTCGACGGCCAGACCACCGGTTTCTGGAACAGGAATGAGGGCGACTGGGAAATTCTCGAAGGCGATGAATACCGCATCGGCGTCGGACAGGCGCTGCGCATCGCCAAAAAGCAGGCCGCCCAGGACCTCCTGAAACTTCCCGTACCCGCACCCGTCGACGTCGAATGAAGCGTTTTATCCACGCCTGCCTGCCCGGTTTCCTGACCCTGCTGATGTGCTTGCCGGCTTCCGCCCAGTCGGACGCCCCCGCACCCCCGGAACCTGAACCTGATCCTCTCCTGCAACTGCTTGAAGAGGTCCGCACCCAGCGCCTGCGCGAAAGCGAGGCGAACCGCGAGCGCATCGCCGAGTTCGAGCGCCGGCGGGACCGCCAGCGCCAGCTCCTCGAGCAGGCGCGCCAGGAACTGGCCGATGCCGAGGCCTACAGCGAGCAGCTCAAACAAACGTACAACGAAAACGAGCGCACCCTGTCCGAGCTGGAGACCCGGCTGCAGGAAGAACTCGGCGACCTCGGTGAAATCTTCGGCAACGTCCGCCAGATCGCCGGCGAGTTCCGCGCCATCTTCGGGCAGTCGCTGGTCTCGGCTCAGATTCCGGGCCGGCGTGCCTTCATGGCGCGTCTCGCCGAGAGCAAGGCCCTTCCCAAGATCGAGGACCTCGAGCGGCTCTGGTACGAGATTCAGCGTGAAACGACCGAGGCCGGCCGCACCGTTCGGTTCGAGGCCGATGTCCTCGACGCGCAGGGCATCAGCAGCCGGCGGGAAGTTGCCCGGGTCGGCATTTTCAACGCCGTTTCCGACGGCAGGTTCCTCCGTTACGAAACCGATACCCAGCAGCTGGCCGAATTGCCGCGTCAGCCCGCGCAACGCTATCTGGATTCCGCGGACGAGCTGCTGGAAGCCGAATCGGGCTACGTCAACATGACGGTCGATCCGTCGCAAGGCGTGCTGCTGGAGGCCATCGCCCAGTCACCCGACCTGCAGGAGCGCGTTAAACAGGGTAAGGTGGTCGGTTACGTCATCCTGGCGCTGCTGGCCCTCGGGCTGTTGCTCTGTCTGGAGCGTTTTGTGTCGCTCTACCTCGTCAATCTGAAGATGAGCCGTCAGCTCAAGAATCCGGCCGACCTGGGCAACAATCCCCTCGGGCGGATCATGTGGGTCTTTCAAAAGTACAACAAGCCGGACGCCGACCTGGAGACGCTCGAGCTCAAGCTCGACGAGGCCATTATGAAGGAGGTGCCTGTCCTCGAACGCGGCCTCCAGACGATCAAGATCCTGGCCGCCATCGCGCCGCTCCTCGGGCTGCTCGGCACCGTGACCGGGATGATCGCCACCTTCCAGTCGATCACGCTCTTTGGTACGGGCGACCCCAAGCTCATGGCGGGCGGTATCTCCCAGGCGCTGGTCACCACCGTCCTCGGGCTCGTCGCCTCCATACCGCTGGTCCTCCTGCATAGCATCCTGCAGGGCAAAAGTGACCAGGCGGTTCAACTGCTGGAGGAGCAATCCGCCGGCCTTATCGCCGAATTCGCCGAAAATCGCGGGACCCCAACCGCCACCGCGGAAAGCTGATCCTGCCGACCCTGGCTGAGCATGTTCTACGAGACATACATCGAGCTTCAGAATTTCTTCGAACTGGGCGGTTTCGTTCTCTTTGCCATCTTCTTTTTGGCTCTGATCCTGTGGACCCTGATCCTCGAGCGGTACCTCTTTCTCTGGGTCACCTACCCGAAAGTCAGCCGGGAAACCGTAGCCGCCTGGGATGCCCGCGCCGACAAGGAGTCCTGGTTCGCCCATCGAATTCGCCGCGCCCGCATCTCACAGGTTCGCCAACGGCTTTACCGGTCCCTGTCGACGATCCGGACGCTCATCGCGCTCTGCCCCTTTCTCGGCATCCTGGGCACGGTGACCGGGATGATCTACGTCTTCGATGTCATGGCGATCACGGGCACCGGCAATGCCCGTGGCATGGCGGCCGGTATTTCCCGCGCCACGCTTCCCACCATGGCCGGTCTGGTTGCCGCGTTGTCCGGACTCTATTTTTCCTCCCGCCTCGAGCAGCACGCCTCCAAACAGACACAGCTCCTGACGGATTCCCTCATCATACACGAAGAACCCGAGGTCTGACGGATGCCCCGCAAGCCGCGTAAACAACGCGACGAGACCGAGATCAACATCACGCCGATGCTGGACGTGGTGTTTATCATGCTGATCTTCTTCATCGTCACCACGTCCTTCGTGAAGGAAACCGGTATCGAGGTCAGCCGACCGGATGCGGAGACGGCCGTCCTGAAGCAGCGTGGCAACATCCTCGTCGGGGTCCGGTCCAACGGGGACATCTGGATCGACAAACAGCAGCGGGATCCGAGGGCGGTCCGTACGGTCATCGAGCGGATCAAGGCGGAAAACCCGGAAGGGGAAGTCGTGATCGTTTCCGATCAGAGCGCTGACTCGAAGGTGGTCATCGATGTCATGGACCAACTGGCGGCGGCGGGTATCCTCAAGGTCTATATCGCTACCAATCCCAACAACTGAAGGTCTGAACTTTTCCTCTAGCCGTGAGCCGCCGCCGCAAACGCCAACGAAAACGGGACGAAACCGAGATCAACATCACGCCGATGCTGGATGTGGTGTTCATCATGTTGATCTTCTTCATCGTCACGACGTCCTTCGTGAAGGAGTGGGGGATTTCGGTAAGCCGGCCCTCCAACAATACCACCATCAAAAGCGAGGCCGGTAACATCGTGATCGAGATCAAGCAGGACGGCAGCATCACCGTGAACAAGCAGCTGGTTGATCTCGGGGGTGTGCGGCCCAATGTTGAACGCCTCTTCGCCGAGAATCCTGAAGCCTCCGTGGTGGTTGCCGCCGAAGAAGGCAGCCCTACCGGTACCATGGTCACCGTCATTGACCAGGCGCGCCAGGCCGGCGCGCCCAACGTCTCCATCGCTTCCCTGACGCCCGAATGAGCCCTGGCTGAATTCTTTCTTTCCATCCCGTCATGATTTTTACGTTCCTGCGACGTTGCATCGCCCTGCTGCTTGCCTTTGTGGTGACCATCGGCCTGTTCGTGCTCATGGAATTCATGATCAGTCGGGGCAATGCCCTGACCGGGGACAGGGAGGACTATTCCGGCGTCGACTTCGTCCGGCTCAAGCGGGACGACCGGATCCAGGTCAAGGAACGCGAGATTCCGCAGGAGCCCCCGCCGCCGAAAAAGCCGCCGCCTCCGCCCAAACTCGAAGTCACCGCCGCCGAACAGCCCAAACAGCAGCTGCCCGACATTCGCCTGCCCAATCTGAATCTGCCCTCCGTCGATGGCGCCGGCGCCGCGATGGGTGGTTATACTGTCGGCGCCGACGCCAGCGGCAATCGCGGCCTGACTGAAAAATTCCGGGTTGATCCGATGACGCCACGCCAGGCCCTGCTCGATGGCATCAACGGTTGGGTCGAACTGGAAATCACGGTGGACGAGAGCGGTTCCGTTCTGGAGGCCAAGGTAACCGATTACTCCGATCGCATGTTTGTGCGACCGGTCATGCGCGTCATCTACAAGTGGCAGTTTCACCCTAAAATGGTGAATGGGGAACCGGTCCCCCAGACCGACCGCTATCGAATCAATTTCACGGTCAACTGATGATCAGGCTACCGTTATCAGGTTCCTGCGGAGGCGGCCGTCCCCTTTTCATCCTGTTGGGGCTGAGCCTGGCTTGGGTTGCGACGACCTCGATCGCCGAGGCGCAGGCCATGCGCGAACGGATCCTTGATAACCTCACCGAGGCCCAGGACGCCATGGCGGAGGAAGATTACGAACGGGCCGAATTCATCCTCGGTCGTCTCGAAGCCTACAAGCTCAATGACTATGAGCGATCGGCCGTCATGCAGACTATGGGTTTCCTGAAAATCCGGCAGGACAAGCTGGCCGAGGCGATTCCCGCCTTCGAGGAATCGGTGCGCATCGGGCGCCTGTCGGAGGAGATGAATAACAACATGGTTTACATGCTCGCCCAGCTTTACGGTACAACCGCCCAATGGGCCAAGGTGATCGACGCGCTCGAACGCTGGTTGCCCACGCAGGAAAATCCGCCCCGCGAGGCCTACACCCTCGGCGCGCAGGCCGCCGCTTCGCTCGAACGTTACCGTCTTGCGATTGACTTCGTGAAAGGCGCGATCGACGCCGCGCCCGACCCCGGCAAGGAACTCTTCGAGCTTTGGATGGCCCTCCATTTTCAGCTCGGGGAAAAACGGGAGGCCGCCAATGTCCTTGAAAAAGCCATCGTTCTTTTTCCGGACGAAGCCAGGTTCTGGCGTACGCTGTCCCAGCTTTACCTGAATCTCGAAGATGAGGCCAAGGCCGCCGCAACGATGGAAATCGCCTACGACAAGGGCTTTATCGAAGACGGCGAACAATTGCTTCAGCTCGGGCGCCTCCTGATGTTCAGCGGGGCCGCCTACAAGGGTGGGGCCGTCCTGCAACAGGGGCTCGACCGTGGCAAAATTCCGCCCACCGCGGAAAACTGGGAACTCCTGTCCAATGCCTGGCTGGTGGCCCGGGAACTCGACAAGAGCCTTGCCGCGCTGGAGAACGCCGCGAAGCTTTCGGACAGCGCCGAACTCGATATGCGGGTCGGTCAGATCTACATCGAGCAGGAGCGCTACGCCGAAGCCGCCCGCCGGCTGGAATCCGCCACCGAAAAGGAAGGCGTTGAGGACCGCGGTAAATTGTATCAGCTTTTAGGTTACGCTTACTACGGAATGGAGGCCTATCCCGACGCCCTGGTCGCCTTCCGGCGCGCCGCCGAATTCCCCGGCATCGCGGAAAGCGCCCAGCAGTGGATCATGCACATTGAGGAGGAGTACCTCCCGGGCGAGACGGCTCAACCCAAGGAGACTGCCACCACGGCGGAAGCTTCGGTTTCCGAATAAACGACACCCACTGATTTTGACTATGAAATATCCATCGATCCGTTCCCTCATCTTCGGGATGTTGGCCGTTCTGCTCGGGACGACCGGGGTCCTGTCCGCCCAGAACGTCAAACGCTATACCGTGGAGGAATTATTCAAGGATCCACTGTTCAGCGGATTCGTGATCTCTCCCGAGGCCGACAGCATGCTGGCCATCGCGCCGTCGCCTTCCAACGGCTACCGGAATATTTTCATCATCGATCTGGCGACCAATGAGATCCAACAGCTGACCAACGAGAAGCGGCATGTCATCAACGCCGGTTGGTTCACCAACGACCGGGTTTTCTTCGGACTGTTGGATGAAGGTCGCGACTCGGCGGGGCTCTGGGCTGTCAACAAGGACGGCAGCCGTTATCGCGAACTGGTCGAGCCCGTGGCCGCTGCGAGAAATTACCTCTACCGCTACACCTTCGTCATCGATATTCTGGAAGACGATCCCGAGCACTGCCTCGTCATCAGCAACGAGCGCCTGGCCGATTATCCGGACGTCTACATCATGAAAATCATGAACGGCCGGAAGAAGATCCACGAAAGCAATCCGGGCGACGTGGTGGGCTGGCTGACCGACCACAAAGGGCAGGTCCGGATTGCGGTCGCCGCCGATGAGGAGACCGAAGCCAACCGCATCCTGTTTCGCGGTCGGAAGGGTGGGGACTGGGAAGTCCTGGAGGCATTTGATTCAACCACCCGCAACATGACGCCGGTCGGTTTCGCCCCCGATAACCGCGAGTTGATCATGTCCTCCAATTTGGACGCCAATACGCGGGGGATCTTTTTCTATGATCCGAAGAAAAGGGAACTGGGTGATCTGATCTATCGGAATCCTGATTACGATGTCGGGGGCGTTCGCTTCTCTCCAAAGGACGATCGGCTGGTGGGAATCACTTACAACGCGGAAAAGCCCAAGTCCGTTTATTTCGACGAAAAATGGGCCGAGTGGCAGGCCATGGTCGACCAGGCTTTGCCGGACTCCTTCAACGTGTTTGCCAGCGTCGACGACAACGAGGAGATGGCCGTCATTGCCGCTTTGAGTGACCGCCGTCCCCCCGTCTTCTATCGCTTCGATCTGAAGAATCCGCGCCTCATCGAACTCGCCACTGCCGCTCCCTGGATCAACCCGGCCGACATGGTGCCCGCTGAGCCGTATTCTTTCGAAACCAGCGATGGGCTGACCTTGCATGGCTATCTCTCGCTGCCGCACAGCTATGAAGCGGGCAATCCGGTTCCGCTGGTTGCCATGCCGCACGGTGGTCCCTGGGCTCGCGACACCTGGGGCTACGATCCCTGGGTGCAGTTTCTGGCCAACCGGGGATTCGCTGTCCTGAAGGTCAATTTCCGGGGTTCCACCGGTTATGGCCACGACCTTTTACGGGCTTCCTACAAGAACGTCGAGGCGATGAACCGAGACGTCTATGAGGCGGTGATGTGGGCCATTGATCAGGGGTACGCCGATCCCGAGCGCCTCGGTGTCATGGGCGCCAGTTGGGGTGGTTACGCCACCATGGCGCAACTGGCGTATTACCCCGGTACCTACGATTTCGGCATCAACATTTTCGGTGTCGTCGACTTTATCGACCACATCAACACCTACCGCGGCAAGTGGGACCGTGACACCGCCTTCGAAGTCTGGGCCCGCCGGATCGGCGATCCGGACGACCCCGAAGACAGCGAGAAGCTGAAGGCCCTGTCGCCCATCCACTTTGTCGATCGCATCGATGTCCCGGTTTTCATCTATCACGGCACCCGCGATATCAACGTCGACATCAGTCAGTCCCGTATGCTGGAGAAGGCGCTGAAGCGGGAAAATGTCCCGGTCGACAGCATCTATTTTGCCGACGAGGCGCATACCATCGCGCTCGAGGAAAACCGGCTTGAAACCTTCAACCGCATTGAAGCCTTCCTCGAACCCTTCATGCCATAGATGTTGTCCGCCTGTAGGGCCGGCGCTTGTCGGCGATCCTGAGCTTGTCGAGGGGCGCCGCGCCGCAGCCGGTAAGGCTCGAGAGGCCTTATGGTACTTGTGGGCGAAAAGAATCGGAAAAATGGGCCCCATCACGAACGTGCATTTCGAAGAAAGGCTTCAAACCCTTCGGCCAGAATAGCTTACCGGCCATTTTTCCGATTCTGGTGAGAAGTTCGGGCTAAGACGTTGAGCCATTGGACCGCGCGCCCTCTGCGGCGTGCCGCAAGCGGCAGCCCTACAGGGGATCAGGCCAGGTGGAATGCTTTTCCAGAGCGATGCTTCGCCACCTTTCGCGCTTCAAACCGGCGGCTGTCCTCGTTTGTCTAAAGGCATCCCCGGCCTATGCGTATCGTCTCCTGGAACATCTACCGGCACAATCCGCAGCTCAGTCGGCAGCTGACCTGGATCCGGGAGCACGCGGTCGATGTGGTCTGCCTGCAGGAATTTCCGGAGGCTCACCTCGGGCTGCTCGATACGCTGGAGGAATATCCTTATCGGCACAGCGCCCGTGAGTTTTTCCTGAAAAAAGGCGACCGGGCCGACATCCGGCTTTATACGGTAACCCTCGCTCGACGGGAATTGCTCGGTGCCGGCAGCATCGGCCACCATCCCTTTCCCCGAATGCCGCTCCGTTACCGGCTGGCTTACACGGACCTCGATATCCAGTTCCAGTATGTCGACCTGATCGGTCCCTATGGCCGGCGCTTCCGGATCTTCAACTGTCATTTCGAGTGTGTGACCAGTCCGGAAATCCGCCTGAAACGCTTTCAGCAGGTCCTCGACACCTTCCATCCCGAGGCCATCAACATCATCTGTGGCGACTTCAACAATTTCGGGCACCCCTGGGTCAACCTCCCCATGTCCTGGCTCAGCAGCCATTACAGCCTCAAGGACCTCTGGCAGGATGAAAAAATCGCCTTTGAAAAGGCCTTCACCGAGGCCGGCCTCGTCAACGTCTTCAGGGGCCAGCGAACCTTCCGCAAGTTTCCCTTCCAACTCGATTATGTCCTCGTGCCCCAACACCTCTCCATTCGCCGCCACGCCGTCCTCAAGCCGCCGCGTGGCTCCGACCATTTTCCCGTGCTGCTGGAACTCGAGAGATAAAGGGGTTGCGCGTTGCGCCTGTTGGGCCAGAAAACGAAAAAGATTTCACGCCCGCTCTGCTCAAGATCCAAGGACCTAATCCCTCGTACAGAATAATTTGCCGCCCTGTTTCCCGATTCTGGTGAGAAGTTCGGGGAAGGGCTGCCGCTTGCTGCGAACCATGAGCCAGCCGAATGGCGGTATGCCGGCAGGCATCCTGACCAAGTCTGGTTCCCGGCTATGGGCCTTCACCCAGCACCAGCCCCTTGTATTTCATCGGGGCAACATAGCGGGGCGGGGTGACGGTCTCCTGTTCGAAGGCACCCCTGTGCCAGGCACGGATGCGGTCCCGGACCCAGGCGACCCAGGCAGGGTGGTCGTTAAGGCAGGGGATCTGTTCGAACTGCTCACCGCCGGCTTCGAGGAACTCCTCCTTCCCTTCCTCGGCGATTTCTTCGAGCGTTTCGAGGCAGTCGGCGGTGAAGGCCGGACACATCACCTTGACCGATTTGATCCCCTCTTCGGCCAGCTTGATCAACATCTCGTCGGTGTAGGGCTGCAGCCAGGGATCGCGTCCGAGCCGCGACTGGAAGGACACCACCACCTTGTCGGCGGGAATGCCCGCCTTTTTAACAAAGGCCTCGACGGTACGGATGCACTGGTGCCGGTAACAGGTGCCGTGCGCGGGATGGCAGGTGTGGCAGCAGTCCGGTGTCTGCAGGCAGTGCCGGTGCGAGGGATCGCTTTTGATCAGGTGTCGCTGCGGAATGCCATGAAAAGAAAACAGCAACTTGTCGTAGGGGTCGGCCAGCGACGGCTTCGCGCTCTCGACGAGCGCATCGATGTAAGCCGGGTCCTCGTAATAGGGCGGCTGCAGCGCCGTCTTCATCGGCCAGCCGTGGTCCCGCAGCCATTCCATGACCTGTACCACCGCCGTCTCGTAGCTCGACATCGCGTAATGCGGGTAAAGCGGCAGGATGAACAGCTTCTTCACGCCGGCATCGACCAGCCGCTGGAGGGTATCCGGCACCGAGGGGTTACCGTAGCGCATCGCCAGTTCAACCGGGACCTCATCTTCCAGGTCGAGCCCGTCCGCGACCTGCTTGCGCAGCCGCTCGCCGATTACCAGCAGCGGCGAACCTTCCTCCCACCAGATGCTCTCGTAAGCCTCGGCAGACTGCTTCGGGCGAGAGGGCAGGATGAAGGCGTTGACCACCAGCCAGCGAATCGGTGCCGGTGCGTCGAGCACCCGCTCGTCCATCAGGAATTCGCGCAGGTAGTGACGGACGTCCGCCACGTCGGTGGAATCGGGCGAACCCAGGTTAAGTAAAAGGACAGCTTTTTCAGCCATGACAGGGAAATTCCGCAGGCCCGCGCCGGGGTCAACCGGAGCGGGTGGTTTGCTTGCCGGCTATCCGGTCGGCGGCGGCCAGCCCGGCCGCGATGCACTTAGGCACACTGACCCCTTCCCCGCGGGCCGGACCGACCACCCGCAGACCGGGTAAATGGCTCTCAACCGCCTCGAGTTGGTTCAGGACGGTTTGGAATCCGGGCGGGTACTGGGCGATGGCGTTGGCCCAGTGGATGCGGCGCGAAAAAACGGGTTTTTCGGTCGCCCCGAGGAGGCTGGCCAGCTCTTCGCGGACCATGGTGCGCTGCCGGTCCTCCGGCCAGTCGGCGATCGTCGGTTGGCGCGAACCGCCGACGAAGGTCGTCAGCAGCACATGGTCGTCGGGCGCGCGCCCCGGGAACAGGGTGCTGGAAAACAGCGTGCCGAGGATCTGCCGGCCGGCCTTGGTGGGTGTCAGAAAGCCGAAGCCGTCGAGCGGGTGCTTAACCGCCGGGCGAGGGAAGCCCAGACACCAGCAACTCACCGAGGCGTAGGGGAGGCCCTTGGCCAGAAAGGACCAGGGGCGGTCGGCTTCGGCCGGATCGTCCTGCGTCACGGTCAGGTCGGCCAGAGCATAGCCGGGCAGCGCCAGAACCACCTGGCGGGCCTGGACGACCTGTTCCCTGTCGCCTTCCCGGAGGTGTAGCGACCAGAAGCCGTCGGATCCGTTGCGGGAGAGGTTGATCAGGCGCCGGCCGGTCCGGTACCGGTCACCCAGGTGTTCCGTCGCTCGGGATGGAATCACGCCGAGGCCGTCACGGAAGGAAATCAGGCGTCGCTTCGGACCATCCCTGTTTTCTTTGCTTTGGGAGCCTTGTTGCCTCCTGGCGGCCAGGCCACTGCGAAGCAGCGAACCGCGCCGCGTGAGCTGGGCATAGAGCTGCGGAAAGGCGAAGGCGAGCGACAGCCGGTCCGGATCGCCGGCGAAGACCCCGGCAATGAAGGGATCGATGACGCGATCCACCAGACGATGCCCGAGCCGATGTCGGAAAAAGGCCGCCACCGACGGGTCGGTTCCTGTTGGAATCGGTCGGCGAAACAGATCCGTGGCAAAAAAGCGGGCAAGGGGTCCGATGCCAGCCAACGGGGAAATCAGGGCCTGCCCCGGACGCTGGGGAAGCGGCTTCAACAGATCATTATGCAGGATAAACCGTTTTCCGGCAGCGGGGTTGGCCGAAACGGCAGCCTCGGTCAGGCCCAGGTCATCCAACCAGGCGGCCGCCGGATCGCCCGCGTGCAGCAACAGGGTGTTGGGCCCCGCCTCGGCCAGCCAGGGACCGTCCCGAAAACTGTGGACCACGCCTCCCGGTCGATCCCCCTGGTCGAAGAGCCGCACCTCGCGGCCGTGCTTCATCAGTCGATGGGCGGTCGCCAGGCCGGTCAGGCCGCCCCCCACCACGATGCAGTCAACAGGATCCATGCGTTCAGGCCTCGGCGGTCGCGGTCGGCAGGGTGGGTTGGTTCTCGCCCGCCACCCGCCGGATCAGTGCTTCGACACAGGCGATCTTGGCGTCGGGCAGGATGCCGTGGCCGAGGTTCACAATATGCCCGGACCTGTCCCCCATGGCCCTCAGGAGCCGGTCGGTGGCCCGCGTGACGAGATCCGGCTGGGTGCTCAGCAATACCGGGTCGAGGTTGCCCTGGACCGAGACGTCGGCGGGCAGCCGGTCGCGCAGCCCCGGCAGGTCGGCCGTCCAGTCAGCTGCGATGCAACGGGCCCCGAAGCCGGCCAGTGTTTCGGCAAAGGCGGTCATCCCCTTGGCGTAGACGATGACCGGACAGACGCCCTCGAGTCGCCTCATGATCCGGCGTATCGGGTCGAGCGATACATCGGCGTAGACATCAGCCGGCAGGGCGGCCCCCCAGCTGTCGAAAATCTGGATGGCGTCGACACCGGCCTCGGCCTGCATGGCGAGGTAGTCGGCGGTGGCGTCGACCAGCACGTTGCAGAGATTGCGGAAGAGGTCGGGACGCTCGAAGGCCAGTGCCTTGGCGCGCGCCCAGTGTGTGCTGGATCCGCCCTCGATCATATAGGCGGCCAGCGTCCAGGGAGAGCCGCCAAAACCGAGCAGGGCGACGTCTTCCCCCAGCTGTTGCCGGGTCACCCGAATGGCTTCGGCGACATAGGTGAGTTTGTCCCGAATGCCGTCGGCAGACAGCCCCGCGATGCGCGACGGGTCGTCGGCCAGCGCGAAATCCATGCCGATCCCGCCCTGATCCCGGAAATGATAGGGCTGCCCCACTGCCTCCGGGATGACCAGAATGTCGCTGAAAAGGATAGCCGAATCCAGCCCGAACCGGCGCAGCGGTTGTAGCGTCACCTCGGCCGCCAGCTCGGGCGATTTTACCAGCTCGAGAAAGCTGTAGCGCTCCTTCAGCGCCCGGTACTCGGGCAGGTAGCGACCGGCCTGGCGCATGATCCAGACCGGCGGGCGATCCACCGGTCGGCAGTGCAGGGCGTCGAGCAGGCGTTGGCGGGGTGTGAGGGTCATCGTGGTTTTCAGGATTCAGCCAACCAGTCTCGGGGTTTCAGGTAATCGGCCAGCGCCGCCTCCGGCGAGTCCGGTTCGGGTTCCCAGCCGTAGGTCCAGCTGACGAGGGGGGGCAGCGACATGAGGATGGACTCGGTCCGACCGCCGGATTGCAGCCCGAACAAGGTGCCGCGGTCGTAGACGAGGTTGAACTCCACGTATCGACCGCGTCGATACAATTGAAAGGCGCGTTCCCGTTCGCCGTAGGGTGTGTCCTTGCGCGCCTCAAGAATGGGGCGATATGCCTTGATGAAGGCGTGGGCGACCCCGCGGGTGAAGGCTTCGCTTTCCTTAAACGGCAAGCGATTGAAATCGTCGAAGAAAAGGCCGCCGATACCGCGGTTTTCGTTCCGATGGCGGATTTGAAAGTATTGGTCGCAAGCGTCCTTGAATTCCGGATACAGATCTGCGCCGTAGGGCTCGCAGGCTTCCAGCGCGGTCCGGTGCCAGTGGCGGACGTCCTCGTCGACCGGATAGTAGGGCGTGAGGTCGAACCCGCCGCCAAACCACCAGACCGGGTCCCGCTCGGCCGGCTGTGCCTCGAAGTAGCGGACGTTCATATGCGTCGTCGGTGCGTGTGGATTGCGGGGATGGAAGACCAGGCTCACGCCCAGGGCGCGGAAGGCCGCGCCCTCCAGTTCCGGTCGGTTGGCACTGGCGGATGGGGGCAGGGTGGCGCCGCGTACGTCGCTGAAGCCGACCCCCGCCTTTTCCAGGACGGGCCCGTCTTCCAGAATACGTGAGCGCCCGCCGCCTTCAAGGCGCCCGCCGGCGGGGCGATCCCAGGCGTCGGTCCGGAAGCCCGGGCCGCCGTCGACTTCGGCGAAGGCCGAGCAGATGGAATCCTGCAGCTCGGTCAGCCAGGCCCGGACGGATTCGGCGTGTGACCCTGTCGTTGACATCGGGGCTTACTGTGCCGATTCCCGAAACAGCCGCAAACGCATTACCCGGAACCGGCTTCAATCTGATCCATGCTGCCCGCCCGCCAGTCACCCTTGCATTTGCACCTGCTGCAGACCTGGGTGCGTTGGAAACTGCGTCGACATTTCCACAGCCTGGAGGCCCTTACGTATGACGGACCGGACCTGACGGGTAAAAACTGGTCCTATCCCACGATTCTTTACGGTACCCATCACAGTTGGTGGGACACGTTCTTCCTTCTCCAGTTCTGGCGAGCCTTGAAGCAGGAGCCCTGGGTAATGATGGAGGCCCGCAACCTGGCCCGGTTTCCCTTCTTTCGGAAAGTCGGTGTCTTCGGGGTGGATCTGGACGATGCGAAGGGTCGGTCCGAGAGCCTGCTCTATGCTTTACGCCTGCTGAAACATGCAGGCGACCGACGGCGGGTGCTCCTTGTTTATCCGCAGGGCAGGCTGGTGCCGTACGATGGGGAATGGCCGCCGTTTCAGGGTGGGGTGGCCGAACTCCTCCGGCTCGTTCCGGCCGCCCGGGCCGTTCCCGTCTCCCTCCATATCCGCCATGGAAAATACATGCTGCCTGAGGCACGTTTCGGATTCGGCAAGGCTTTCTTTGGAACCCGCAAGCCTGAAACCC
This sequence comes from Opitutales bacterium, assembly GCA_051117635.1. Classification (GTDB taxonomy): domain Bacteria; phylum Verrucomicrobiota; class Verrucomicrobiia; order Opitutales; family JABSRG01; genus JBNPEH01. Next base: position 37,296 of record JBNPEH010000013.1, read on the forward strand.
CTGTCCTTGAGGAAGCGCTGCGCAGCCTCGACGGTTGCGTTCGAGCTTCCTGGAATGAGTCGGCGGTCGAGCCGACCGGCCGGCGTTTCCTACTCCCACCCCATCCGCGATTGCGGGGGACGACCTGATTGACCCCGGGGTTGCGTGAAGCCAACGACCCGGCCCAGTGTAGGCCGTATGGCCGAGCAACTGACGGTTTTCCGAACCGAGGAAAGTGTTACCATCAGCTTCAGGGATCGGGTCCACACGATCTTCAAGGGGGAACCCTTCTGGAACATTGCCCAGGTTGCTCTCCAGAAGGATGACATGGTACCCTTTTATGTAGAATTGGCACGTCGCGAAGGCGTGGGGCCCGAATTCAGGGATCAATTGCGACGTCAGGTCGAAGATCTGCAGGGCGACTGGCCTGAAGACCTATAGGCCCGATTTCCGGGTGAAAAATCCCTGAGGCATTGATCAGCAATGGGTTGTAATTCTCCAAATGCTGTCTTAAAAACCTTAAAAGATTAGCATAACTTAATGAAAACAAACCAGGAATAAGGAAATCTGTTGACTTGAGGTGTGGGGCACGCTTTCCTTCCAGCATGCCCCAATCACTCACCCTGTTGCCGCCCACCTATACCGACCGCCCCGCGGCAGCGGTCCATCCTCGGGGCGTGTCCACCCCCCAGGGGCCGACACCCTTCAAGTCGTCGAACGACGGATACAAGAAACCCCTCTTCTTTAGAGAACCTGACGCGGGCCATGAATGGTTCCCCGCTTCCACCATGGCTTTGGTCGTCTCGGCCACCATTTTCCTCTGCCTGCCCTTCACGCAATGGCTCGCTTCTCTGGCGGATGACCTGTTCACGCGGCCCACCGTGGTGGCGGAGCCCCCGCCCCCGGCCCTTCCTCCGGAGCCGGAACCCATTCAGGAAAAGCAAAAGGAAGAAGTCGTGAAGCCGGAGCTGAAGGAAGCGCCTCCTCCGATCAGCCTGACCCAATTGGAATCCCTGCTGGTCGTCGGCAGTGGCATGGGCGCCGGATTCTCCGTGGGCGAAGTCTTCGCCGACTATCAGGTCATGAGCATGGATGACATGATCTATGAAATCCAGGACCTCGACAGTGTGCCCAACCTGATCTCCGCCCGGATGCCGATCTATCCCTACGAGCTGAAACGCAACAAGGTCGAAGGTAAGGTCGAATTGCTGGTCCTCATCAATGAGGAAGGCCGGGTGCGGGTCCTCAATGTCAAGAGCGCCACGCACCAGGGCTTCGTGGAGCCTGCCATCCAGGCGGCCTCTTCTGCCCGGTACACGCCGCCCAAGCGGAATGGTGAGGCCGTTAAAGTCCGGTACTACCTGCCCTTCACCTTCAACCTCGACGACCTTTAACCGGGCGTAACACGGGGCATGTGAACGCCCCAAGCAAACGGCGAAGCCTGCAACCCGGGCTTCGCCTTTTTTTTTGGCCTTCTGCATCAAGGCACCCCCCGTATCGCGCCGCTTCAGCAAGCCAACTCCGCGTATCGCGCCGCTTCAGCAAGCCAACTCCGCGTATCGCGCCGCTTCAGCAAGCGGATGTAGTAGGGGCAACAAGCGGATGGAGCTGAGTAACCATCCCTCGTGGCCGCGCCTTCAGGCGTGGAGGGTCGATTTGGTATTTGTGGAGACCCCAAGCCGGTCGAAACGCACCGCACCTTGATCCCGATGCTGATGGATGCCCAAGGACCACGCCTGAAGGCGCGGCCACAGAAGGGTGGTCGATCTCGATCGCCGTCGCTTGCTGAAGCGGCGCGTTACGTGGGAACCGCCTCATCCCGCCAGGGCCGGAAGCCTTTTGAGAATGGGGATTACCCCGCGTCCCGACTCTCGGGGGGAAGGAGGGCGCGGACCGTTTCGAGGGTGTCAGCCTCGCCGGCAGGCTTGTCTTTTCGCCAGCGCGACATGCGCGGGAAGCGGAAGGCGAGGCCGCTTTTGTGACGGCTTGACCGGTTGACGGCATCAAAGGCGATCTCGAACACCAATTCAGGATCGACGATCCGGACGGGCCCGTGGCGTTGCCGGGTATGATCCTTGATCCAGGCATTGACCTGGTTGAACTCATCGTCGGTCAACCCGAAGTAAGCCTTGGTGACAGGGACCAGTTCCTTGCGGCCGGGTCCGTTCCAGACACCAAAGGTAAAATCGGTGTAGAGACCGGCGCGCCGTCCGTGACCGGCCTGCGCATAGAGCATGACTGCGTCGATGGTGAGGGGGTCGACTTTCCACTTCCACCAGTCGCCCTTTACGCGGCCCACGCCGTAGGCGGCGTCCTTCCGCTTGATCATGAGTCCCTCGACGCCACGTTCGTGCGATTCCCGGCGGAGTTGGGCCAGTGCCTCCCAGGTCGCGGCCTCCACCGGTTCGGAAACCTGTAAAACGGGAGGCGACGCGTCCGGGGTATCGGGTTCCGGACTCATTAGCCCGAGTTCGAGCTGGTCGCCTCCCTGTCGCTCCTGCCGCGGATGCTCACCGACAGTCAGAGGCCGGCTGTGACGGGCCGCAGCCACCGCTTCGCGCAGCGCCCGCCGACGTTGGGTCAGCGGTTGCTGCCGGATGTCGACACCGCCGTTTTCAAGGCAATCGTAGGCGATGAAGGCGACTGGGGCCTCCTGTAAGATTTTCTTTGATACGGATTTTCGGCCGATCCGCTTCTGCAGCACGGCGAAGGGCAGAGGCTGTCCGTCCCGCCAGGCGAGAATTTCCCCGTCAAGCACCGTGCCGTCAGGCAGGCCGGCTGCAGCGGCCTCAACCTCCGGGAAGTGCCCCTCCATCATTTCCTCGCCGCGGGACCAGACAAGCGTGCGGCCTGCCCGCCGGATAAGCTGGGCCCGGATGCCGTCCCACTTCCACTCGACCTGCCAGTCCGCACGGTCGCCGAGTTGCGTCGCGAGGTCCGGTCCCGCGATCCCCTCCGCCCGCCGGGCGGAGGCCTTTTCCTCGATGGGATAGGCCAGGTAGAACGGGTAGGGGCGCGCCGCCCGGTCCTCGGGAGCATCCTCGGGATTGAGCAGCGCGCGGTACGTGTCGGGTGTGGGGGACCACTGACCGGTGAGGCGATGGGCCATCACGGCCGGATCCAGGCCGGTCACTTTCGCCAGGGCGCGGACCACCAGCGTTTTCTGGACACCCACGCGGAAGCCGCCGGTGATCAGCTTGTTGAAAACGAAACGCTCCCGGGCGTTCAACAGGTGCCAGGTTTCTTTCAGGCTTTCGCGGCGGGCACCGTCTTCCAGGTCGCGGAGGGGCTGAATGCGTTGCTCGACCAGTCGATGAAGGGGGGGGACATCGTCGGGATCGCGCGTCGTTGCCTCGGGCAGCAACAGGGCCAGCGTCTCGGCCAGGTCACCGACCACGCTGTAACATTCCTCCAAAAGCCAGTCGGGAAGACCGGCCAGATCGGCCGCCCAGGTCCTCAGCTGTCTGGTGGGAACCGGGCGGTGGAGGCGCTTGCCGGTCAGAAACCACAGCGCCCAGGCCCCGTCGGCGGCCGGGGCCTCTTCAAAGTAGCGCACCAGCGCAGCCACCTTGTCGGTGGTGCGGTTGGACTCGTCCAATTCGGTAAACAGCTCCGTAAAGCGGCGCATGAGACAGACTATACGCCACATTTCAGGTCTTCGCCCATATCGGGCCAATGATAACGCCGGTCGGGGACGACCGCCCTCCCGTAAACGTGTGCTTCAGGTCCCGGGAGGGCCGCCGCGCGCCTCGGCAAAGCATCAGGCGACGCCGGGTCCTGCGGCGGCCGCTTCCGCCATAGCCGCGCCAGCCAGGTGTCCGCCCGTCCAGGCCGCCTGGAAATTGAAACCGCCGGTGATGCCGTCGATGTCGAGGACCTCCCCGGCGAAGTGAAGGCCGGGTACGATCCGGCTTTCAAAGGTCCGGAAATCGACTTCCTTGAGCGACACGCCGCCGCAGGTGACGAACTCCTCCTTGTTTGTGGTCTTGCCGGTGACCGCATAGGTGTCGGCGGTCAGGTGGCCGACGAGCCGGTCGCTCTGGTCCCGGGTGAGCTGGGCCCAGGCTGTCCCGGCGGCGATGCCCGCTGCTTCCAGCAGCCGCTCCCAAAGCCGGCGGGGCAGGGACCCCAAGGGCTTGCGCTTTACCGGGGTCGCTCCGTTGTCCCGACGCTGGGCCTCCAGCCGGCCAGCCACGTGTTCCGGCGCTTCACCCCCCAGCCAGTCGATGACCACGGTAAACCGGTAACCGTGTGCCTGGAGGCGCCGGGCTTCCCAGGCTGACAACTTGAGGATCCCCGGTCCGCTGAAGCCGCGATGAGTGATCAGCACCGGTCCTGTCTGCCGCTCCCCGCCCTCGGCGATCCAGGTCCGGCAGGCTTCCACCGCGATGCCGGCCAGGCCGCGTATTCGAGGATCGGATACATTGAAAGCAAAGAGCGACGGGGCGAGCGGCTCAAGCGTGTGGCCCAGTTGCTCCAGTTCTCCCGCCAGGGGTGAGCTCTTCAGGGATCCCGGGGCGAGGCAGACGCGATCCGCTTCCAGGGTCGAGGCGTCGGTCAGGGTGAGGACAAACCCGCCGTCCCGGGGCACCAGTCGGTCCAGCCCGATCCCGGGATGGAGGTGGACCCCGGCCTGGCGAGCCGCCTGCATCAGGCAGTCGATGACGGTGGTCGAGGAATCGGTGGTGGGAAACATGCGGCCGTCCGCCTCTGTTTTCAGGGGCACGCCGCGTGTGGCAAACCAGTCGACGGTGTCCGCCGGTTGCCAGCGATGAAAAGGCCCGATGAGTTCGCGTGCCCCGCGGGGATAGCGGCGCACCAATTCCTCCGGTTCGAAGCAGGCATGGGTTACGTTGCACCGGCCGCCCCCGGAAATTTTCACCTTCTGCAAAAAGCGCCGGCTCCGGTCGAACAGGTGCACGGTCGCGGCAGGACTGGCCTCGGCTGCCGTGATGGCGGCAAAGAAACCGGCCGCACCGCCGCCAATGATTACCAGGATTGGACGGTCCTCACCCATGGGCATCGGTCAACATGCGATCGGCGATGGTTGACAGGTCCGAGGGCGGATTCCACCCCCAGTCGCGGCGTGCCGCCGTGTCGTCGATGGCCGCCGGGAAACTGTTGACCAGCCTGCTGACGACGGGATCGGGATCAAAACGGATGGCGGCGTCCGGACGTCGGGCGCGAATCAGGTCGGCGATTTCGCCGGCGGTGGGGGCCAGCGCATGCAGGTTGTAAACCCGACGCGTGAGTGGTTCCTCGGGTACCTGCATCAGCTGGGAAATCCCGTCGAGCGCGTCCTCGACGGCGATGGTGGAGACACGGGTATCCTCGGCCACCCGGCAGGTGTAGGCGCCCCTTTCGCGTACCTCGACAAACATGCGGGAAGCGAAGGCGGTGGAGGCGCCGGCCGGCGCGTAGGGTGAGATGACGACCGGCAGGCGGACACTGCGGAAATCGAGGCCGTGCGTGCGGTGGTAATAAACGCCCAGGCGTTCGACCGCCACCTTCATGGCGCCGTAGATCCCGTCCGGCCATTGCGGGAAATCCTCGGGCAGCGGATCAGCGATCGTCCCCCCGTAGGTGGCGAAGGTGCTGGGGAAGAAGACCTGACGCACTCCGTGCGCCAGACATCCCTCGAAAAGCCGGAAGCTCAGGTCCGCATTGATGCGCCAGGCTAGCGCGCGGTTTTCCTCCGAACTGGTACTGAGCAGGGAGGCCAGGTGATAGACGGCGGTGGGTCGATGGTCCTCAAGAAGCCCCTCCAGCGCACCCGCCTTGCCGAGATCAGCCTGCCGATAGGCGCAGTTGCCAGCCGTTTGAGCGACAGGGCCGGTCTTCAGGTCCGCCAGGACGATGGTGGAAAAGGCATTGCGCAGCCGATGGGTCAGTTGGCAGGCGAGATTGCCGCCCCCCCCGGTGATCAGGCATGTGCGTTCGGCCATTTACACGGTCTAGCCGGCAGCGGGCATTCTGTCACGAACGCTTGAAGCGAAGGCCCTCAAGGGTCGGAATGTTGCCGGGATATGCCGCTGAAAGCCGATTTGTTTGCCTCCCTGCCCCCCGCCATCGATCCGACGCCCGGGCTGCCGGAGCGGATCGCCTCGTCGCTTCGCCGGGCACCGCTGGTCATTCTGGATGACGATCCCACCGGCACCCAGACGGTTTGGGACATCCCGGTCCTGACGACCTGGAGCCAGGAAGCCTTGCGGGACGAGTGGGAACAGAACCCCCGCGGATTTTTCATCCTGACTAACAGCCGGGCCGTTTTGGCACGCGAAGCCGAGGCGACGAACCGGGAAATCGCGCGCAACCTCAAAGCGGCGGCGGCGGGCCGGCCCTTCCACCTGTTCAGCCGCAGCGACTCCACCCTGCGCGGTCATTATCCGCTGGAGACGGACGTGCTGGCGGAGGAACTGGGTCCGTTCGACGGGGTGATCCTGTGTCCCTATTTCGAGGCGGGGGGACGCTACACGGTCGGGGACGTTCACTACGTTCAGGACGAAGATCGATTGGTGCCTGCCGGCGAAACACCGTTTGCCCAGGATGCCAGCTTTGGTTTCCGGTCATCCAACCTGAAAGCCTGGGTGGCTGAAAAGACCAACGGGCGGATCGGTTCCGAGGCTGTGGCCTCGCTCTCCATCGAGGATATGCGAAAAGGCGGGGTCGCCCGGGTAAGAGACCGCCTGCTTGCGCTTCAGTCGGAAGCACCCCTGGTCCTGAATGCCGCCGACCCCCGGGACCTGGCTGTCTTTGTCGACGGGCTCATGGCGGCCGAGTCGGCCGGAAAACGGTTTCTCTTCCGGACCGCGGCCGAACTGGTGGCCGCGCGGCTCGGTCTGGGAAAGCCCGGTCATTGGCGGCCCCCGTCATCCGAAGCCTCAGCCAACGTCCGAGGCCGGGGCTGTCTGATCCTCATCGGCAGCCATGTACCCAAAAGTACCCGTCAACTGGATACGTTGCGATCCAGCCGCAATGTCTGCGCCATCGAGCTATCCGTCGACGCCGTGTTGGCGGACGCGGACACAGCCGTTGCATCCGTGGCCGCGGAAATGAACGCGGCCCTTGAAGCGGGCCGGGATACCGTCGTTTTTACTAGCCGCGACCTGTGTTGCGGGGCATCAGCGGATGCCAGCCTGCGCATCAGCGCCCGGGTATCCGCCGCGCTGGTTGCCGTGCTGCATCATTTGAGCGCCGCCCCGGCCTGTCTCATCGCCAAGGGCGGCATCACAGCGAGCGATCTGGCAACGAAAGGCCTGGGCATCCGGCGAGCACGGGTCCTCGGGCCGCTCCTGCCGGGTGTCCCCGTCTGGGAGGCGGGACCGGAGACCCGGTATCCCGGCCTGCCCTATGTGGTGTTTCCCGGCAATGTCGGGGATGACGCGGGGCTGGTGGCAGCCCTGGATGTGTTCAGGGCGGGGTCGTAGGGGCGTCGCTCGCGACGCCCGCGGCGAATCAGGCGTCGTGGCATTCCCGGCGAATACTGACGGACGCCCGGGCGCCGCAAGCAGCGCCCCTACGTGGTTGGCTTTCTTCGTCTGCGTGCCCCTTGGCCAGAATATTTACCGCCTTTTTTCCGATGAGGGTGAAACATGCTGGCTAAGCCGGGTCCTTGGCCGCCTGCAGTTCGAGCCGTGTCCAGCGGTTGGCCAGGCGGTCGCCGATCCCGCTCATCGTTTCCCAGAGGTCGTATTTGAGGCGCCGGATGTCATCGGCCAGCGCGGGGTCGTCGATCCGGTTGTGTTGTTCTCCGGGATCGCTTTCCAGGTCGTAAAATTCATGCCGGTCGCCGACCGGATGGTAGACGAACTTGTAGCGTTCGTCCCGGAGCATGCGGAGGCTGTAGGCCCCGCTTTCCGTACCGAAGTATTGGGAAAAGGCATACGGTCGCGGTTCCCGGATCCGACCGGTGGCCAGCGCGGTCAGGTCCTGGCCCACAAAAGTTTCGGGCGCGTCGACGTCAGCCGCCGCCAGGAGCGTACGCGCGATATCGATGCTGTTGGAGGCGAAGGCCTCGCACTGGCTCCCGGCTTCCAGCTTGCCCGGCCAGCGGAGGATGAGCGGCACGCGGACCAGGTCCTCGTACATGGCGAAGTGCTTGTCCATCTGGCTGTGCCCGCCGCAATAATCCCCATGGTCGCTCGAGTAGATGACGAGGGTGTTTTCGGCCAGACCGAGCCGCTCCAGCGCATCGAGCACCCGACCGATGTGGTGGTCCATTTCGGCGATGATGGCGTAATAAAGCCGGACCGTCCGGAGCCAGTCCTCCCACCGCCAGTCCCGGGTGCCCCAGAGGTTCTGCTGCCGGCGCTGTGCAGCCGGCTTGCCTTCCAGCCGGTCGGGAAAGCTGGGCCAGGGGGGGATGGCCGCCTCCGCAAACCGGTCGGCGAAGGAAGCCGAGGGATTGCACGGAAGATGCGGTTCGGGCGGGTCCCAGCGAATGAAGAAGGGGGCCTCCCGGCGTTCGGTTATCTGCCGGATGACCTGGTCCGCCTGCCAGCCCAGGGCATGACTCTGCGTGTCGGTCGTCGGTTCGGGATCCCCGAAATAACCGTTCGGCCGCTCGAGGGGCGTCGGGCGCCGGCCCGGCCCGTCAGGCGGCCGGTAGTCTCCCGGCGAAACATAGTCCTCCACGCAGGGATCCTCCCCCGGCCCGGTGACCTGCTCCCCGTGGAACTTGCCGGTCCAGGCGATGCGGTATCCGGCGCCGTGGAGCAGGCGGTGCACGGTGGGCAAATCGGTCCGGGCCGCCCGGTTGATCTCGGCCGTCGGGATGCAGAAGCACCCGTGGGTGGTCGGCCACGCGCCCGTCAGCAGCGAGGCCCGGGCGGGGGTGCAGATGGGCACCGTGCTGAAGGCCCGGGAAAACCGGGTGCCTTCCGCAGCCAGCCGGTCCAGACGGGGCGTTGCCACATCCGGTCGCAGCCGATGAGCCCCGACGCAATCATAACGGTGCTGGTCGCTGTGGATGAGCAGGATATTGGGCTTCATGGTCGACCAACGAATCCGGGCCGGTCCGGCGAAGAAAAGGCCGGCCGGTTGCGGCCGGCCGGCCTGGATGGTTGGAAAAAGCTGCGTCGTACGTTGGTCAGGCCCCGAGCCGGCGACGTCGATAAAGCAGGCCGGCCAGCAAAACCACACCGGTCACCAGGCCGTAGGTCCCGGGCTCCGGAATCACGGTGGAGGTGGCGGTCAGGCTGACGTCTTCAAAGAAGACGTTCTGTTGAAAATCGCCCTGCTGCGTCCAGCCGAGCACCACGTCGATATCCTTGCCCACCGCCGAGGCGATGTTTCCGGTATCCACTGTCAGCGTGACCAATCCCCAGGTGTCTTCAGTGATGGAGTTCATGTCCACGGTTTGACGGCCGATTTCGTTCCCGTCGCCATGGAGGGAAACAAAGCCGATCCATTCGCCGCTGCCTACGAATTTGTCGCGGGCCAGGTAGGCCGACAGCTCGTAGGTGGTATCCGCCGCGAAGGTGCCGACCGGATTTTCCGTGTTGACCGCCCCCTCGAAGCTGGTGGCGGGATCATTGTCGCCTTTCACCCCAATGCGCAGCATCTGGCTGCCGGACCGCGGGTTCAGCCCGTTGCTCATGCCGTCCACGCCACTGTTGGCGAAGCCGGGATCCGTCGTGCGGGGAAACGTTTCCTCCCAGTAGTCAGGAGGTTGAAAGCCCGCTCCGCCCGTTTCAAAGCCAGCGTTCGGGATGGTGATCGTCGATTGCGCCTGCAGCAGCAGGGGGAGCGCCAGGGCGCACAACAGGGTCAGGTGTTTCATGATGCGGGGAGTCGGGGGTTGGGGTCAATGTCCAACTTTTCGCACGCCGGCCGGCGGTTCAACCTTGCCGTTTTCGATGCGCATCGATCAGGCTGGGGGATGGCGGTGACGGTGGCGGACATAGCGCGGCGGGCGGGGGTGGCGTACAGCACGGCCTCGCTGGCCCTGCGGGGTGTGGGGTCGGTGGCGCCGGCGACGCGGGCCCGGGTGCTGGCGGCGGGTGAGGCCCTGGGCTACCGGCGGAACGCGGCGGCGTCGCTGTTGGCCCGTCAGCGACGACGGGCGGGGACCGTGGAGCGTCTGGGCCTGGCCTGGTTGAAGCGTGGAGGCGAAGGAACGGAGCGGGAGGCGGGAGCGCTGCGCGCGGCGGAGCGACTGGGTTATGAACTGTCGGTGGTGTCGGTCGGGTCGAGGGATAACCTGGGTTTGATCCTGAACGGGTTGTGGAACCGCTCGGTGGAGGGGCTGATTCTGGATGGATTGCCGGCGGCGGTGGAAGCCCGGGCGGCTGACATCGACTGGCAACGCTTCGCCCTGGTGAAAATGGGACGCATCCTGCCGTCGGTCCGCTGTTCGCTGATCCGGACCAGCGCCTTCGAAATGGCGATGCTGGCCTTCGGGCTAACCTTTGAAGCCGGGCACCGGCGGGTGGCCTTTCTCTGCTCCGGCTCGGAATCGGACTTCGACGACGACGCCCGGATCGGGGCGGCGGAGGCCTTCCGGGCTCGGCGCCTGCGCCGGGGCCGGCGATTACGACTGATCCGGTTGTCGTCGGTAAGCGGCCTGACCGCCGCGTTGTTGGAGCGGGAAATCCTGGCTGGCGGATTTACGGCCGTCATCGGGTTTCCGGGCGGTGGGATCCTCCAGCGGATGCGCGGATTGGGTCTGGCCCTCTCGGGTTTGGACTACGTGTCGCTGCCCCTTCCGTCCGCCTATGCCGGCGGGGAAGCCTGCGCGGGCGTTTCGGCGGAGTTGGCCAGCCAGGGGGAGGTGGCGGTCCGGCGGGTGCATGAGCTTCTGGCCACGCATCAGTACGGCATCCCGGAAAATCCCGGACAGTTTCTGGTTTCCCCGCGTTGGATTCCGGGTGCTCCTTCCCAGCCGCCGCCCGGCGGGGAAACCGATTAGAGCGTGTATGGAAAGTCTTCCTGGAGTCGCGAACGCCGGCCTCCACCTTCGTCCAAAGACTTCGGCGGACAGGAAAGAGCCGGCGTCTCCATGGAGTGGCGGGCTCTTCCGCCGTCGCCTGAAAGGCTATGGCGAACAGGTCGGTCCGCCACACGCGTACAAGCCGTCCGTTTTCCGCTTATCTCGACTTTTCAAACAGGCCCTATAGCGGCGGAGCCGATGTTTCGCGGCCGCCGATGCTGCACCGGCAGGGGTGGTGCGGCCGGCCTGGTTCGGAAGGTGGCGACCGGCAAATTCTTCAAATCGCCGCCCGTTCCTACAGCTCGGCCAGAATGGCGTTGAAGGTGGCGCTGGGGCGCATGGCCCGGGAGACCTTATCGAGGTCGGGGCGATAGTAGCCGCCAATATCGACGGGATTGCCCTGAACCGCGATCAACTCCTCGACGATTGTGTCTTCCTCGGCGGCCAGTTTCATGGCGATCGGGGCGAAGATGTCCTTTAGTTCGGCGTCTTTGTCCTGGGCGGCGAGGGCCTCGGCCCAGTAAAGCGCGAGGTAGAAGTGACTGCCCCGGTTGTCGATGCCGCCCAACTTGCGCGTGGGCGACTTGTTGTTTTCGAGGAACTGGGCGGTGGCCGTATCGAGCGTATCGGCCATGACCTTGGCCCGGGCGTTGTCGAAGACTTTCCCGACGTGTTCGAAGGAAACGGCGAGGGCGAGGAATTCGCCCAGGCTGTCCCACCGCAGGTAGTTCTCCGCCACAAACTGCTGGACGTGTTTCGGCGCGGAACCGCCGGCCCCGGTTTCGAACAGGCCCCCGCCCTTCATCAGCGGAACAATCGAAAGCATCTTGGCGCTGGTACCGACTTCGAGGATCGGAAAGAGATCGGTCAGGTAGTCGCGGAGGACGTTGCCCGTGACGGAGATGGTGTCTTCCCCGCGGCGAATGCGTTCGAGGCTGAAGGTGCAGGCCTCGGTCGGGGGCAGGATGCGGATATCCAGGCCTTCCGTGTCATGGTCTTTCAAATACAACTCGACCTTGGCGATGAGCTGGGCGTCGTGCGCGCGTTCGCTGTTCAGCCAGAAGACAGCGGGCGCGCCGGTGTCACGGGCGCGGCTGACGGCCAGTTTCACCCAGTCCCGGATGGCGGCGTCCCGGGTCTGGCAGGCGCGCCAGATGTCCCCGGGCTCGACGGCATGCTCGAGCAGGACGGTGCCTTCGGCGTCGACCACCCGGACGGTACCCTTGGCCTCGATTTCGAAGGTCTTGTCGTGCGAGCCGTATTCCTCGGCCTTCTGTGCCATGAGACCGACATTGGGGACGGTGCCCATGGTCTTCGGATCGAAGGCACCGTGCTGCTTGCAGTCGTCGATGACGGCCTGGAAGACGCCCGCGTAGGAGCTGTCGGGGATGACCGCGAGGCAGTCCTGCAGCTCGTCGTTCTTGTTCCACATCTTGCCGGAGTCGCGGATCATCGGCGGCATGGATGCATCGATGATGATGTCACTCGGGACGTGGAGGTTGGTGATGCCTTTGTGCGAATTCACCATGGCGAGGTCCGGCCCGTTGTCGTAGACAGCCTGAATATCCGCCTCGATCGCCTCCCGCTTTTCCCCGGGCAGGTCCTGAATCCGGCTGACCACATCGCCGAAACCGCTGTTCGGATCGATTTCGAGTTCGCGGAAGGTGTCGGCGTGCTGCTCGAACAGGTCACGGAAATATACCTTTACCGCGTGTCCGAAGATGATCGGGTCGGAGACCTTCATCATGGTGGCCTTGAGGTGGAGCGAAAAGAGGATCCCGTCCTTTCGCGCGGCTTCGACCTGCTCCTCCAGGAAGCGCTGCAGGGCCGCCCGGCTCATGTACGTGCCGTCCAGCACTTCGCCGGCCTGCAACGCGATGCCTTCCTTGAGGACTTCCGTCGAACCGTCCTCACCGACGAATTCGATTCGCGCTTCGGTCGGTTCCGCAACCGTGACCGACCGTTCGTTCGAGCAGAAGTCGTCCTGCCCCATGGTTGCCACGCGGCTTTTCGAATCCGGCGACCACTCACCCATCCGGTGCGGATACTTGCGGGCATAGGCCTTGACCGCCTTGGGCGCGCGGCGGTCGGAATTGCCCTCCCGCAGGACTGGATTGACGGCCGATCCCTTGACCCGGTCGTAGCGTGCGCGGATGTCGCGCTTCTCCTCGGTCACGGGTTCGGCGGGGTAGTCCGGCAGCGGGTAGCCGTGCCCCTGAAGCTCCTTGATGGCGGCCCGCAGTTGCGGCACCGACGCGCTGATGTTGGGCAGTTTGATGATATTGGCCTCGGGATACTGGGTCAGCTCGCCCAGCTCCGCCAGTGCGTCGCCGATGGCCTGATCCTCCTTCAGGTAATCCGGGAACTGGGCGAGGATGCGACCCGACAGCGAAATGTCCCGCGTTTCGAAGCCGATGCCGGAGTGTTTGGCAAAGGCCTGCAGGATGGGCAGGAGCGAATAAGTCGCCAGCGCCGGTGCTTCGTCGGTCTGGGTATAAATGATGGTGGGCTTGGCCATGATCGTGAAGAAGGCAGAGGTGGATGCGGAAAACCGCAAACGGTAGTGTTCCCCCCGGGCAGGTCAAAGGGAACCGGCCCGACTATGACGTCAGGGCCCGTCTTGGCCGATTGCTGCCCCTCGGTTTCTTCGTGCCGCCCCTTGAGCTGGTGTAGGGGTTCCCGCCATTACGTAGGGGCGTCCTTTTGTAGGGCTGCCGCTTGCGGCACGCCGACGCGTTCGATGGGTTCTGCCCGCGTAGAGTTTTTCCGACGCCCCTACGTGACAAAAAAAACGCCGACCCGTTTCCGGGCCGGCGTTTTGAAATCAGTCAGGGCTGAATTGCCCTCAGCGGGTGCCCGCCTTGTGGTTGTGGCGGTTGCGGTTACCCCGCTGGAAGCTGTTCTTGCCGGAGCGGAACCCGCCACCGGAACGGCCTCCGCTGCGGGGGCCGCGTCCTCGGCCGCCCCCCTGTCGCTTGCCGCCGGCGCTGCCGCCGCGGCCGCCCCGGGCGTATCGGTCCGCGATGTGGGCCGCGTGGTGCTCATGGTCGCTGTCGACAGGAATGTCCCGGCTGACCAGTTTCTGAACCCCGCGCAGCAGGTTCAGGTCGTCGGCGGAGCAGAAGGAAACGGCGCGTCCGCTTTCGCCGGCGCGGGCGGTCCGACCGATCCGGTGGACATAGGCGTCGGGTTCCATCGGCAGATCGTAATTGATGACCAGTGTGATGTTTTTGACGTCGATCCCGCGGGACGCGACATCGGTAGCTACCAGAACGGGCGTGCGACCGGCCCGGAAGCGGTCGAGCGTTTTCTGTCGGGCGGCCTGGGTCTTGTTGCCGTGGATATCGTCGGCCCGGAATCCGGCCTTGTTCAGGTCGCGGGCGAGCTTGCGGGCGCCGTGCTTGGTCTTGCTGAAGACCAGACTGAGTCCATTGGGCTGATCGGTCCGGTGCTGATCCAGAAGCGCGTGGAGGAGCGCTCCCTTGTTGTTGCGATCCACGAAACGAATGTACTGGTCGATGTTTTCCGCGGTCGTGCCCTGGGGAGCGATGCGGATTTCGGCCGGGTCGCGGAGGAGATCGCGGGCCAGCTTTTCGATCTCCGGTGCCATAGTGGCGGAAAATAACAGGGTTTGCCGATTGGTCGGGATTTTGGCCGCAATCTTCCGGATGTCGTTGATGAAGCCCATGTCCAGCATGCGGTCGGCTTCATCGAGCACGAAGGTGCTGACGCCGCCGAAATCGACGTGGCCCTGGTTGGTCAGGTCGAGCAAACGGCCCGGGCAGGCAACCAGCACATCGAGCCCGTCGCGCAGGCTGCGCACCTGCGGGCGCTGGGAAACCCCGCCGTGGACGAGGCCGATGCTGAGGGGTTGCTTGCGGCCGTAGGTGCGGAAGCTGTCGGCCACCTGCACGGCCAACTCGCGGGTCGGGGTCAGGACCAGACAGCGAATTTCGCCCCGCGTGGGCTTCCGTTTTTCACGGGCCAGCCGGTCGAGGATCGGCAGCGCGAAGGCCGCCGTCTTGCCGGTCCCGGTCTGCGCGCAGGCGATGAGGTCGCGGCCCTCGAGGAGGATCGGAATGGCCTGGGCCTGAACGGGCGAAGGCGTGGTGTAGCCCTTGTCGGCAAGGGCCTCTTGAATGGACGCGGCCAACGGCAGCGCCTCGAACGTGAGGTCGGTCATAAACAATCGGCGCCATGTCGGATAAACACTGACGGGCGCCACGCCATCGATGAGCGGGTGGTGTTATCTGTTACCCGAAATCAATCTCTCATCGAAAACGACCGAATCAGGGGGCAGAACCACAACCGCCAGGCGGCGCCGTTCGGCCGAAAAGGTGGACGACGACAGGTAATGCGCCGGTACGCGAGAGAATTCTCGGGGTTTTTCGCTGGAAACGCCCTAGACCCGCCTGCCCGGTTTGGTCAGGTTTGCCTGCCATGCCGTCGTTACCCTTCAAAACCGCGCTTCCTGAACTCCCCGACCTGATGCTCGGGACCATGCACTTCGGGGACCGCGCGGAGAACCGGTCGGCCGACATCCAGCTGATGCATCAGGCCATCGAAGCGGGCGTCGGCCTCCACACCAGCGTCGTCTATCAGGACGGGCGAACGGTCGAGGTGGTGGGCGCAGCGCTCCGCAACGCCCCGGTGGCCGCACCCGTGCTCATGGGCAAGGTATACTGCGACGACGCCGGGCGCATCCGGACCTGCGTCGAAACCTACCTGCGCGTCCTCGGCCTGGACCGGTTGCCGGTTGCCCAACTGGCCAAAAACGATCACCGGCGCCGTGAAGTGGTCGACGATATCCTGAGCGAGGGCCCGATGTACGAGGTGCTTTGCGAGCTGACGGCAACCGGCAAGGTCGGCCACTGGAGTTTCGAAATCTTTCAGAAATACGAGCCTGATGCGTTGACCGCGCTGAACAACGATCTCTTCGGATCAGCGACATTTTACTTCAATGCGCTGGAGCGCGAGGCCGGCAACGTGCCCTGGGAGCGGATCCGGGAAAAACGCCTGCCCGTTATCGCCATGCGGGCGCTGTCCGGTGGCCTGGTCGATCCCGGCAATGCGCATCAGGCCGGCAAGCCGGGAAAACCGGCGCATATGGTCGACCGTCGGACCGAGTTGGAGGACGTCTTTGCCGAATCGGGGTGTGCCTCCTGGCCCGAGCTGTCGGTGCGCTACCTGAAGAGCCAGCCGGCGGTGCGCAGCCTGGTGATCGGCACCCGCAAGCCCGACCGCCTGGCCGCCAACACCGACCTGGTCCGGGCGGCCGAACCGCTGCCCGATGATCTGGTCCGCCGGATCGATGCCCGGCAGGCCGCCTGGGCCGCCGCCCGGACATTCGATCCCGAGAGCCCCTGGGGTTGAGGGCTGTTTCCTGCGCCCGGGAGCGCCCCGGCCGGGCCAACCCGGCGCGACACTGGGCCAGCCCTCCCACACCGATGATTTCACCGCACTGTTACCGGGCCGGCGTTGCGGCTTGTCGCAAACCGCTTTCTGTTTGGGCTGTATGAAGCCGTTGTTACAAACGATGCTGGTCGCCCCGGTTCTAGTGGCGCTGGCCTGCGGGCTGATGGGCTGCGGTGCCGACGGTGGCGCCGAACGGGGGCAACGCCCACCCGCTCCGGTCGAAGTGGCTCCGGTCGAGCGCGGCGAGATCGTTCTGACCCGACGCCTGAGCGGAACCCTGCAGGCCCGGGCGTCGTTCCTGGCCGCGCCCAAGGTATCCGGCCAGATACGCGAACTGCGGGTGGACCTGGGGGATGCCGTGCAACGGGGGGATGTGCTGGCCGTCCTCGACGACCGCACGTTTGTCCAGGAGGTGCGTCAGGCCGAGGCCGGCCGGGCGGTCGCCCAGGCCACCCTCAAACAGGCGGAGGCCCAGGCCATCATCGCCGAGCGGGCCCGCGAACGCTTTAACCGGCTTCGCGACCGCGCATTCGCTTCCGACGCACAGTTCGACACGGTAGAAGCCGATTTCCTCGCCGCGCAGGCCGACCTCGCGGTGGCCCGGGCGGCGCTGACCCGGGCCGAAGCGGAACTGGAAGCCGCCCGTATTCAATTGACGCATACTCAGGTGCGGGCGGACTGGCGGGAAGGCGGCGACACCCGGGTGGTGGCTCGGCGCTTTGTGGACGAGGGCGATACGGTCGGCCAGAACGAACCCTTGTTCCGGGTGGTGGACCTCGACCCCGTGCTGGGTGAGATCTTTGTGACCGAAGCGGAATACCCGCGTGTGCGGGTCGGCGATCCGGTCCGCCTGCAGACGGACGCGTTTCCCGGGCAGGTCTTCCCGGGTGAGGTCGTCCGGATTGCGCCCGTCTTTTCGGAGGGCTCCCGCCAGGCCCGGGTTGAATTCCAGGCCCCGAACCCGGACCTTCACCTGAAGCCCGGCATGTTCGTGCGGGTGGACCTGACCCTCGGCCGCGAGCCGGACGCGGTCATCATCCCCGAGCTGGCCTTGGTCCGCCGGGACGATCGGACGGGTGTCTTCCTGCTGACGGCCGACGGTGCCACGGTGCGCTGGCAAACGGTCACCCCGGGGATCCGGCAGGGTGACCGGATCCAGGTCATCCAACCGCCCCTGGCGGGCCGGGTGGTGGTCCTCGGCCAGCAGTTGCTGGAGGACGGTTCGGCGGTTCGCATCATTACGGCGTCCGGGCGGACCGGGGAAGAGGAATGAACCTGCCCCGCTTCAGCGTCCGGCGCCCCATTTTTGTCACGATGGCCACGCTGATCGTGGTCCTGATCGGTCTGGTGTCATTGCGCGAGACCAAGATCGATCTCCTGCCCAGCATCGAATTGCCGACCGTCAGCGTCCGCACCGGCTTCGACGGGGCCAGCCCGGAGGTCATGGAGCAGCTGGTGACGCAGATTCTGGAAGAGATCATCGCAACGACGCCGGGTATCATCGAACTGACCTCGTCTTCCGAGGAGGGCGACAGCCGGATCAATGTCGTGTTCGAGTGGGGGACCGACGTGGACCAGGCGGCCATCGAGCTGCAGGCCACCATCGAGGATGAGATCAACGAGTTGCCGGACGACGTGGATCGGCCCCGTATCAGCAAATTCGATATCGACAGCTTTCCGATCGTCATTCTGGGCATTGCCAGCCCGCTCGATCCGGTCGAACTCACCGAGCTGGTCAACACCCAGGTCCGGTACCGGCTGACCCGGATCCCGGGCGTGGCGCAGGCTGATACGTTCGGCGGATACGACCGCGAACTCCGCGTCGAAATCGAGCCCGAGCGGCTGAAGGCCCGCGGGGTGACCATCGACCAGATCCTGGCTGCGGTGGAGGGGGCCAACCTGGATCGGCCGACCGGCCGGATCGAGGCCGGGCGCTACACGGTCACGCTGCGGGCACCCGCCGCCTATGCCTCCGTGGAGGAGATCCGTGAAACGGTTGTCGCCCGGCGCCCGGACGGTGTGGTGCGTATCCGGGATTTGGGTACGGTCCGGGATACCTACGAAAAGCTGACCGAATACAACCGGGTCAACGGCGAACGCGGGCTGCGGATGGGCATCCGCAAGAAGGCGGGGGCGAACACGGTCGAAGTTGCCCGGGCCATCCTGACCGAGCTGGAGCAGATCAATGCCCGTTATCCGCAGCTGGAAATCATTCCGGTTGTGAACCAGGGAAACTTCATCCAGCGGTCGATCGAAAACGTCGCCCGGTCGGTCCTGTACGGCAGCGGCCTGGCGATTCTGGTCCTGCTCTTTTTCCTGCGCAACCTGCGCAGTACTGTCATCATCGGCCTGGCGGTGCCTATTTCGGTCATTGCCACCTTTGCGCTGATTTACGGCCTCGGCCTGACCCTCAACCTGATGACGCTGGGGGGCCTGGCCCTCGGTGTCGGCATGATGGTGGACAGCTC
Organism: Opitutales bacterium; assembly: GCA_051117635.1. Lineage (GTDB taxonomy): Bacteria > Verrucomicrobiota > Verrucomicrobiia > Opitutales > JABSRG01 > JBNPEH01. The sequence continues at coordinate 56,088 of JBNPEH010000013.1, forward strand.
CATTGTCGTGCTGGAAAACATTTTCCGCCGACGCGAGGAAGCCGGTGAGACTCGGATCGAAGCTGCGGCCGAGGGTGCGCGCGAAGTCGGCACCGCCATTGTCGCCAGCACGCTGACCACGCTGGTCATCTTCCTGCCCATTGTCTTTGTCGAGGGGGTCAGCGGTGTGCTCTTCGCCGACTTTGCGCTGGTCATTGCCTTTTCCCTGCTCTGCTCGCTCCTGGTTTCCCTTTCCGTCGTGCCCATGCTGGCCTCGCGTTTTCTCCGCAGCCGGGAGGAGGCCGCCCGGGCGAGGCCACGGCTGCAGGCCTTTCTCGATCAGTCGGCAAGCGGGCTGCGCCGTCTGGAGCAGGCCTATCAGCGCGCCCTCGGCCCGATTCTGAAGCATCCGGTCAGGACGGTGGCGGGGGCGGCCGCCGCTCTGGCCGGTACCCTTGCCCTGTTTCCGTTCATCGGAACCGAATTCCTGCCCCCGAGTGACGAAGGCGAGATCCGCATCGACGGCGAGATGGAGGTTGGCACCCGGCTGGACATTGTCGAGCGGCAGACACGGCTTATGGAATTGATCGTCTTTCCGGCGGTACCCGAGGTCGAGTCGTCCCTCGTCGAAGCCGGCGAGGGATCGGGGGAAATCCGGCTTTCGCTGGTGCCGGTCGACCAGCGGGCGCGCTCGAACACCGAAATCGCGGCGGACCTGCGCCGGCGTCTGGAAGGCCGGGTACCGGGCATGGACATCCGGGTGCGTGCACCCCAGGGACAGTTCCTGCTGAATCGCCTTCTGGGCGGAGAAGAGGACCTGACCGTCGAGATTCGCGGGTTCGCCTTCGATGTGCTCAACGGGCTGAGCGAGGCCGTAGCCGACGCCGTCCGGGACATCCCCGGGGTCACGGATGTCGATCTCGATTTCGAGGAGGGCATTCCCCAGGAAAACATCGCCATCGACCGGGCCAAGGTGGCCGACCTCGGACTGAATCCCGGCGACGTCGCCCGTCTGCTCGAAACCGCCATCGCCGGCGTCGATGCGGGCGAATACCGGGTCGACGGCAATTCCTACCGGATCTTCATCCAGTTACGTGACGCTGAGCGCCGCAGCCTGCACGAAGTGCTGGCCCTGACCCTGCAGACACCCGCAGGCGAGGCCGTGCCCCTGAGCAATCTGGTCACCGCCTTCAGCAGTCGCGGTCCCGAGGATATCCGACGCAAGGATCAGCAGCGCATCGCCGAAGTACGCATCAATATCGCGGGTGAGGACATGGGCACGGTAGCCCGGGCCGTCCGGGAGCGGCTCGCCACCGTGCCGCGGCCCGCCGGATACGACTTGCGGCTGGCCGGCGGTTACGAGGAACAGCAGAAGGCGTTCCGCGAACTCCTCATCGCGCTGCTGCTGGCAGTGCTGCTCGTCTACATGGTGCTGGCCTGTCAGTATGAGAGCCTGCGCAATCCGCTCGTGGTCATGTTTTCCGTGCCGACCGCCACGGTCGGCGTGGTCCTGACCCTCCTGCTGACCGGAACGACCCTCAACCTGCAGTCCGGGATCGGTTGCGTCATGCTGGCCGGTATCGTCGTCAACAGTGCCATCCTGCTGGTGGACCAGGCAACGCGCCTGCAGCGCGAGGGTATTCCGCTGGCTGATGCCGTGCGGGAGGCGGGACGCCGGCGCCTGCGACCGATCCTGATGACGACCTTTACCACGGCCTTCGGCCTCCTGCCGCTGGCCCTGGGGATCGGCGAAGGGGCGGATGTCCAGGCACCCCTGGCCCGGGCGGTGGTCGGGGGCCTCGTCGGCTCGACCATCATCACGCTTTTCCTCGTACCGGCGGTCTATGTTCTCCTCGGGCGGGAAGGGCCGCACCCCGACCCGGATCCGGCCGAGGCCACCGCCCCCGGGGAGACCCGGGCGGTCCGGCAGGGGCCCTGACCCGGACTTGCGCTCCGCCTCGTTCACAATTATTTATCGCTCTGGTTCCCAATTCTGGTGATACATCCGGGTTAGGGCGTGTTTGGAAAGTCGAGATAAGCCGGAAACGGACGGCTTTTACGCGTGTGGCGGGCCGACCTGTCCGCCATAGCCTTTCAGGCGACGGCGGAAGAGCCCGCCACTCCATGGAGACGCCGGCTCTTCCTCCTTCGCTCCTGAGCTATGGCGGACAGGTCGGCCGGCGTTCGCGACTCCCGGCAGGGGTTTTCAAACACACCCTAGGCCGAAAGCGCCTGAAACCGGTTCTGGCGGTAGGTGCGCGGGCTGACGCCCTCGGCCTGCCGGAAGCGTCGGTTGAATTGGGACAGCGACTGGAAGCCGGCCGCGAAGGCGATATCCGCAACGGTGTGGTCGGTCTCCCTCAGTTGGCTACGGGCATGATTCAACCGAAGTTCGTTCAGGTAGGCAGAGAAGGAAATGCCCAGACTGCGGTGGAAGAGACGCGACAGGCGTTCCCGGCTCAGGCCCGCGACAGTCGCGACCTGATGCAAGCTGACCGTTTCGGTGTAGTGATCCTTCAAATACGCGGTCGCCAGGCGGATCGTTGAAGGCAGCGCGCAGCCGCTGCCATGGTCCAGGTCGAGAACCTCGCGGGCCAGGCCGTGCGCCGTCCATAGAAGGATGCGCTCGACCGCCTGTCTTCGCGGATGGCTGCCCGCGTCGGTTACCTCGAAAAAGCCCACCGGATGACCGGCGACATTCAAGGGAACTGAGAGGGCTGGGGCAGCTAATCGGTTTTGAGATTCATCCGGACGGAAGAGCACCTCGAGCCCTGAAACCAGGGCTAAATCGAGCAGTGCCCGGTCAAGGAGACCAGTCCGCGTCAATCGATTCATCAGGGCCTGCCGGGCGATATGCGGCACGACGCCAAGCTGTGCACCGACGGTAATTGGTGTCAATAAATGCGCAGTCGGGGCTCTGACGCGTTGCTCACTGCTGTCTTATCATCCAAAATAATTCTCATGACTGAAACGCTGCAGCAACCTCACCCTAAAGTTGGATTCCGGGTGCCGCCCGTGGTCGCCGATCTGCTGGACAAGGCACCCTCCGTTACAGTGCCGAACAGCATCAAGGATCTGGAGGATCTGGCCGTGCGCGACGCCAACGAGCAGGGCTGGCATGAAGTGACCTACGATGTGCCCGGAAAAGGGTCCGTGGTCGAGGCCCGTGCCTGTCGGGTGAAAAACGGCATCGCCGCCAACTACCTCGAGCCCTACATGCGGCGCCGCGATCCCGACTGTATGGTGATCGGTGACGAACGCCCGACCGACAAGCCGACCTACCAGGAGCGCTTCGGCGAGTCCTTTGATCCGCTCCGCGAAAACACCCTCGACTGGTTGTCCAAACAATCGCTGGCGCTGTTTCCGTTTTCCGCCGGCCTGCCCGGCAAGGGGACCGATGCCATGGTCATTGCCCCCGACAATGCCGGTTTCTTCGCCCTCGGGCTGGCTCTGCTGCAGGGCATGGAAGTGCCGTCTGAATTACCGGAGGATTTTAATCCGAAGGCGGTCATTTACGTGGCACCGCCTTACCGTCATACGCATTTCGAAGGCAAACAGGTCGTGGTGCACAACCGCCTTGAAGGTATGCACGAGCTGTTCAGCTACAACCTGTATCCCGGGCCGAGCGCCAAGAAGGGGATTTACGGCGTGTTGCTCAATCTGGGTGAATCCGAGCAATGGGTGACCATGCACTGCTCGACCGTAAAAGTCGTTACCCCTTATGAGGCGTCTATTGTCATTTCGCACGAAGGGGCCAGTGGCGGCGGCAAGAGCGAGATGCTCGAACAGGTCCACCGGCAAAAAGACGGCTCGTTGTTGCTCGGTGAAAACACCATCACCGGTGAGCGGCGTGTCGTCAGCCTGCCCCAAACCTGTGAGTTGCATCCGGTGACCGACGATATGGCCCTGTGCCACCCCTCGCTCGATCCGGGTACGGGCAAGCTCGGCCTGGTCGATGCCGAGGATGCCTGGTTTGTCCGGGTGAACCACCTGGATAAGTACGGCACGGATCCGCACCTGGAGGCGATGACCATCCACCCGTCGCAGGGGCTGCTCTTTCTCAACATCGACGCTCAACCCAACAGCACGGCCCTGGTTTGGGAACACATTGAGGACGCCCCTGGCAAGCCCTGTCCCAATCCACGGGTCATCGTTCCCCGAAAGGCGGTACCCGGGGTGGTCGATGGTGCGGTGACTGTTGATGTCCGGAGCTTTGGCGTCCGCTGCCCCCCGTGTACGCGGGAAAAGCCCACCTTCGGCATCATGGGTATGTTCCACCTCCTTCCCCCGGCTCTGGCCTGGCTCTGGCGCCTGACGGCACCGCGTGGTCATGCCAATCCCAGTATCGTTGATTCGGAAGGCATGTCCTCGGAAGGCGTCGGTTCCTACTGGCCCTTTGCGACGGGTCGACGGGTGGATCAGGCAAACCTCCTCCTTCATCAGATCCAGGAAACACCCGGTGTGAATTATGTCCTGATTCCCAATCAGCACCTGGGTGCCTGGAAGTGCAGCTTCATGCCGCAGTGGCTTGCCCGTGAGTACCTTGCCCGTCGCGGGGGTGCCCGGTTCGCCAAAGACAAAGTGGCCCCGTCGCGCTGCCCGCTGCTGGGTTGGAACCCGACCGCGATTACCATCGAAGGTCGGCCCCTCGGGTCCTGGTTCTTCCAGGTTGAAAAACAGCCGGAAGTCGGCGAGGAAGCCTTCGACGCCGGTGCCGCGATCCTCAACGAGTTCTTCCATAAGGAACTCAAGCAGTTCCTGTCCGGCGGCCTCGACGACCTGGGTGAACAGATCATTCAATGCTGCCTCGATGGTGGCACCGTGGATGACTACCAGAAACTCATCCCGCAGCCGACCCTGATCGATTGATCGGGTACTCAGGCCTTCCTTATTTGCAGGCCGTCGGCACCACGCCGGCGGCCTTTTTGGTTTTTGGTTTTTGGGGTCGAGGGTCGGGCGACGAGGCACGAGGGGGCCGGCAAACCGGTCGTATCGCGCCGCTTCAGCAAGCGGCTTCAGGCCTGCCGTCTTGGCTTCAAGGGATTCAATCCTTCAGGGGTTGTCAGGCGTAACGGCATGGGCGCATGTTTGGATCATGCCTGATTTTTCTGAAGCAACCGAACGCTACGCCGCCCTGGGCGTGGATGTGGAAGCCGCGCTCAAGCGATTGGCAGACACCCCGATTTCGCTGCACTGCTGGCAGGGCGATGATGTCGGCGGGTTTGAAGATGGAGAGACTGAACTCGGCAGCGGCCTGGCAGTCACCGGCAACCACCCCGGTAAGGCGCGCTCTATTCCGCAACTGCGGCAGGATATCGATCAGGCCCTCGCCCTGATTCCCGGTACGCATCGGCTGAACCTGCATGCCATGTATGGCGAATTCGACGGCCGGCCGGTGGACCGGGATGCAGTCCGCCCCGACCACTTCGAGGGCTGGATTGCCTGGTGCCGGGAACGCGGCCTTGGTTTCGATTTCAATCCCACCTGTTTCTCACACCCCAAGGCTGATGCGGATGGCCTGACGCTGAGTCATCCGGACAAAGCCATTCGCGATTTCTGGATCGAACACTGTCGGGCCTGCCGCCGGATCGGCGAGGCCGCCGGCCAGGCTCTGGGCCAACCCTGTGTCACCAACATCTGGATACCGGATGGCATGAAGGATCTGCCGGCCGAACGCATCAGTTACCGGCACCGCCTGGAGGAAAGCCTCGACACCATCCTGGCCGATGCCATCGATCCGGCGCATAACATCGACGCCGTGGAATCGAAGCTCTTTGGTATCGGCTCGGAAAGTTTCGTCGTGGGTTCGCACGAGTTCTACCTCGCCTATGCGGTGAAAAACCAGACCGCGCTCTGCCTCGATGCCGGGCATTTCCATCCCACCGAAAGCATCGCCGACAAGGTTTCGGCCGTCCTGCTGTTTGTCCCTCATCTGCTGCTGCATGTTTCGCGTGGCGTGCGCTGGGACAGTGATCACGTGGTCCTGCTCGATGACCCGACCCGGGCCATCATGCAGGAGCTGGTCCGGTCTGACGCCCTGCCGCGCACCCACATCGGGCTCGATTTTTTCGATGCCTCGATCAACCGGGTCGCGGCCTGGGCCATCGGCACCCGCGCCGCCCAGAAGGCGCTCCTCCAGGCGCTGCTCGAGCCCGCCGAGCACCTTCGCGCCGCCGAGGCCGAGCGCGACTTCACCACACGCCTTGCCCTCCACGAGCAGGCCAAGGCCTTGCCCTGGGCCACCGTCTGGGAAGAATTCTGCCGACGTCAGGATACGCCCGGCGAAGACGCCTGGCTGGCCGAGGCCCGACGCTACGAGACCGAGGTCCTCAGCCGGCGGGGCTGACCAAAAGAGCATCTCAAAGCATTAAAAATCGGCTACGCCTTTATTTTAATTTGCCCTAATCCCGCGGAAAACAGCCGTCGGAGGCGGTGCGCACCGAGCCAACCGGCTGGGGCTGGCCGGTTTCGGCGGCGCGGATGGCGGCAAAGCAGAGTGCCAGGCTGGACAGGTTATCCCGAGCGTTGTTTTCGGGCTGCCGGCCTTCCTCGATGGCGCAGAGTAATTCCCCCATCGTACCGGCAAAGCCGTCCGGCAGCCAGTCACCCTCCAGGTCGGGCCGGACGGTGCCGGCCTCGGTCGTGAGCGACAGGTCCCTGGCGGTGACATTACCGCCCTGGCAGCGAATCGTACCGTCGGAGCCGGTCACGACCATCTGCTGCAGGCGGTCGTAACGGCTGTAGGCATCGAAGGTGAGCGAGGCAAACCCGCCCGCGAAGGGAAGCTGGGCGGCGGCGAGGAGGGGTGGCGCGACCGGCTGATCGTCGGCTACGGCCACCTGTGCCGTCACCGGCCCGATTGCGCGTTCGCCGACGAGCAGGTTCACCATGTCGAACCAGTGGATGGCGAAGTCGTACAGGATGACGTGGTGAATCTTCTCGAAGACCGATCCCTTGATCCGGCTGTGATCCCAGTTGAGCGCGAAAACGATAGACTGAAGCGATCCGATCAGCCCCTGGCGGACCGCCTCCCGGGTGTAGCGGAAATAGGGTGCCCAGCGTCCGTTCTGATTGACCGCGAGTTTGACGCCGTGGCTGTCCGCCAGGTCGGCGAGGCGCTCGCCGTCGTCGAGATTGAGGACGAAGGGCTTCTGGCTCAGGACGTGTTTGCCGGCTGTGATGGCGGCCTCGATCAGCGGCAGCCGATCCCCCGGATGCAGGGCGATGTCGACCACCTCGATATCCTTGCGCCCGAGCAAGGCCTGAGGATCGGTCAGGACGTCCGCGTCCGGAAAGAATTCCTGCCGACGCTTTTCAGCGGCCGCGCGGTTCAGGTCGCAGAGTGCGACGACGTTGAATCCGGCCTTCCGATAACCGTCGAGGTGTACACCCGTGATGGTGCCGCAGCCGAGCAGCCCGATCTTCGGCTGGTACCGCTTTGGCCGGGGTGGCTGGTAACGAATGTCGGGTTCGGGTGGAGGAGAGGCGTTTGTCATGAACGGAAGCGGAAGGGTGTCGTGCTTGCGGAAAAGGGCGGTAGCGAGGGGCAGCAGTCAGCAGGAGATTCCCACGTGGGACAATCGCTTTCCCTTGAGCAGCTTCCTCGCCGGCGCACCGGCTTGAGCCGGTGGTACCCAGCCTGGTTGCCGGCAAGGGGCTGGGTCTTCCCCGGCTGAAGCCGGGCCTCCGCTTGTTCGCCGGGCCGATTTGTAGGGCCGGCGCTTGCCGCCGCGCCGCCGTGGTTTGAGCCGGTGCGCCGACGCGGATGAGACCCTTGCCGCCGTTCCCCTCAATCCAGCAACGGCAGCGTCCGGTTTTCCGCCGCGCTGCGGACGGCGGTGTCGATGATCTGCTGGCCGATGCGGCAGACCTCGGCCGACAGCGGCCCGTCGGGTGACTGACCGGTCTGGAGACAGTGTACAAAATACCGGATCGGCTCGTCGCAGGGGGCATCGAGGGCATCGACCGGCAAGTCGCGGCCTTCGAGGCAGTCGGCTGTCTGAAGCCGGATGGTTGCTTCATAGTCGAATGAACTGATGGTCCCTTCAGTGCCGACCAGAATAAACCCGCACTTGGGCTGGGGTTGCTGCTGCCAGGGATTGGTGAAGGTGCCCCAGCGTGTTTCATACTTGGACAGGCCGTGGGCGTAACGGGCCAGGGTTACGCTGTGTTCGTCGACTGCCAGGTCCTCCGGTCCGTGGCAGACACAGGTGATGTCGATCGGCTTGCGGTTACCCTGGAACCAGGTGCCGAGGGTTACCCCGTAGCCGAGGTAATCCTGCAACGACCCACCGCCGTCCTCGGGGCGATACCACCAGCTCTTCAGGACGGCTTCCACGTCGCCGCCCTTGTCCCGGGAATTCCGGCGCGGTCCCTTGTTGCCGTCGTAGTAATGGACCTCGAGGAGATCGCCGATGACCCCTTCGTCGATCAGGCGCTTGCTGGTGACGTGTGGCGGATACCAGCGCAGCGGCCAGTTGATCATCAGCTCCTTCCCCGAAGCCTGCATGGCTGCGATGATGCGATCGGCCTCCGCCAGCGTCGCCGCAAACGGCTTTTCGAGGATGATGTGGGCCCCGCAGGGGGCCACCCGTTCGACCAGATCCGCATGCTGCGCGGTGGGCGGGCAGAGGATGGCGATGTCGGGCTCCGTCGTTGCGAGGCAATGGTCCAGGTCGTCGAACACCCGGACCGCGCCAAGGCCGAGCGCCTCCAGGGTTTCCTTGACCGGTTCCGGCTGCGGGTCCCAGGCCCCGACGATCTCGACATCCTGATGCTGATGACAGCTGCTCAACAGCCCCTTCATGTGGCTGTGGGCGAAATCGAGACCGACGACTTTCAGGCGGGCGGTCATGGCAGGCGGGGAAAGGGGAAGGGGAACAACCACATGACGCGGATATGGATTCAATGGAAGGACCGGGTCAAGGGCTGACCGCCGTCGAATGAACCAGTCCGGGTGCCAGGGTGACTTCGACCGTATCCGGTGCGTCCACGGCGACCTGGCGGGTGTGGTTGTGGCGCTGCCAGCTAACCCGGATCACGCCGTCGCGATGGGGCAAAGCCCCGGACGCCCGATCCACCGAGGTGGTTCTTGGATCAACCAGCCAATGGTCGGGATTGCCGGGAACCGCCTGCCGCAAGCCAAGAATCCATGCCGTGGCGTAGCTGGCCGGCGCCCCGCTCCAGCTGTGGCAGCCACTGCCCGCCCCGCGGGCTGCGCGACAGAAGCATTCATTGAGCGTCGGCCGGTTCAGGGACCGGAGAAAGGCCGCGTGTTCGCGGATAAAGGCTTCCGCCAGCGATGTCTCCCCCAGCCGGGCCAGCGCCGGCAGGAGATACTGATGAAAATACAGTTCCAGGTGACCGGCATGCTCGCCGCCCGCCAGGCCCGTGCGCAGATTGTTTTCCAGATCCGGTGTAATGGATTTCAGGATACGGGATGCATTGCCAATGCCGAATGCGAGGGCAAGCACCTGGCCATGCAGGCAGGGATCCGACCGCTCGGCGTCCGGCCGGAAGCGTCCCGCCCTGTCCGACCAGAGTTCGCGTTCCAGGGAAAGGCGAACCCGGTTTGCCTGGTCGGTGAACCCGGTAGCCTCGGCTGTCTGCCCCAAAGCCCCGAACAGATCGGCGGTGGCATCGAGGGCACCCACCCGGAAGGCATTCATAATCAGGTTGGACGGGCCGTACCGGTTCTCCCGGGTCACCCCCCAGTCCACAAAGGGATGCTGGTCGGCGGTGACATCCCAGAGGCCGGTCTCGTTTTCCCGCCAGACCGGGCTGGCCCAGATCCGTTTAATGGTCTCCACCATGTCCGCCGACAAGGCGGTATCTCCCGTCATGGCCCAGTAATCGCGCAGACAGAGGATCCAGACCAGGGTGAAGTCGTCATGCCCGTATCGATGCCAGGCGGGGGTTACCGAGGCCAGCTGTCCCTGGCGGGGGCCCTCCCGGTGCTGTCCCTGGCCCATCAGCCGGAAGGTGCGCCGGGCAATCGACAGGTCCGCCGTGACGAGCCGGTGAATCCCCAGGTTGACATAACTGTCGCCGATGTAGGAGCCACGTTCCCGCCAGGGGGAGTCGGCGTAACCCTCGTCGGTGGAGGCGATCAGCGTGTGCGTGCCCGTGTGCCAGGCCCAGTTGATATCCGGATCGTCCCCATGGAACCATCCCGGGGACTGGACGCGTTTGAGGACCTGCCGGGACCGGATGGCCAGATCATGAATCCGGCAGGCTCCGCTGTCATCCGGTAGACGGAAGACGCATTGGATGTACTGACCGCCCCGGGGGTTCAGGCCGTCGATGCGCTGTCGGCCTGCCCGGAGGAAATAGCGGTCGGCCGCATCCGTGAAGGGATTGGCCCCGTAGAGGTTGACGCACCCGTCTTCGCGCAACCAGTCGTCATAGGCGACGTCCAGAATAGTGCCGGCGGGGGCCTCCACGTCCAGCTCCGGCTGTCCGTAGAACTGGTCCTCGAAGTCGAAGCACCACATCACCGTACGGGTGTCTTCGAACTGTAGCCCGGGCAGGTCGCCGATGGGCCGGTCGGTGTGGCCCCGGTCAAGGCAGGGTTTGTCCATCGCCACCATGCGGGCCGGGGTGACGCGACCGGGATCCCCCGAATCCAGGCGCCAGCCCCTCGGGAGGGACCAGGTATCCGGTTTTTCAGGACAGGGAAACACGGCCCGGTCGTACCGAACGGGCGAGACGGCCCAGGGTTCGGGACAGGCCCGATCCGGGCGTGCGTGAAAGCAAATCGGGTCGCTGTCCGGCCAGGCGAGCAGGTAGGACCAGTGCTCGGTCAATACTTCCACATTGGCCGAGAAGAAATGCCAGCCGGCTGAGAGGGGTGCCTTGAGAATGCCGTGGTTGCCCTGAAGCGTGCCGGTGTCCAGTTCCAGGGGCTGGCCATTGAGTTCGACCCGGCTCCAGAAGGTGTCCAGTTCCAGCCGGGTGTCGGCCGCGGCATGGATCCAGGCTGTGATCTGGTGCGCCGGCTTCGGGTCCTTTTTCCGGCTGCTGCCGACCCGGTTTCCCGGGTCGCCGGGGGAGGCGAGCTGAATCCCCAGGATCTTCCGCTGGTTGGCGCAGGGAGCGGCGAGGCGCATCCGCCCGGGGCGCATCCGCCGATAGTCCGGATAGGGGACGGAGCGGGGGGCGGGAGAGGTCCAGGGGACGGCGGAGGGCGGAAGCGCCACCACCGGCCTGGCCCCAGGGGCGGTCAGCTCCTGCTCGAGCCGGGGCAGATCGCAGATTTCGGCAGGGTTCTGGGCGAAGCTGAAGAGGGGGGCATCGGCGGGCCAGGCCGCATGGACCTGCGCCCGCCAGGTTCCGGGCGTGAGGAACAGGCGGGGCTGGGACCGAGGACCCCCGCTGGCAAGGAACCCGGGCCGTCCGTCCGGCATGGATTGAAAGGAGGACGCGCCATAATAGTTTACTTCGACGCGGATGCGGTTTTTCCCGGAGATGAGAAAAGGGGCCAGCTCATAGCTGTCGAATTCCGGGTACTGCGTCACAAACCGGCCGGGACCATAAGCGACAAACCGCCGGTTGACCCAAAGCCGGTAACGCGTATCGGCGAACAGGTTCAGGGTGACCGGCTCTATCAGCTCACCTCGCTCCAGATCCTGCCAGAAACTGACAAACTGGTTTCGGCCGGGAGCCAGGCCCTCCACCCAGGCGAAACGGGCGGATGCAAAAGGAGGCAGCAGGGTGCCGTCGGGCATTTCAGCAGGCTAGGCAGGCCCCGCGGGCTACCCTACGGGTTTGGCGATAAATCCGTTGAGGAGATGGGTTGAACGGATTGATTCAGCCCGTGCTGGCCCGGCCGGCGGGGCGTTGGTTGACTCCATCCAGCCTTAAACCTGTGTGTCTCCGCCTGGCTCCGCTAGGATTCAGCCAATTCCGGGGGAATGGCTGCGGGGTAATCGAGGCCGCGCCGGAGAAACCCGGCGCGGCCTTACTGTTGGTGGAGGGGGGAGGGGTGGAAAAAGCCGGTGTGGCCATGCGTTACCGGGCTAAGGCCGGATGGCGCTAACTTAAGGCTCCCGATGAAAACGCTGTTAAGTTAGTACCCTCCGGGGCTCCAGGCCACGCTGCTGACCGAGCCGCCCCATCCCGCAGCCGACGAGCCGTCGGGCTAGGGCGGACTTCTCACCAGAATCGGGAAACCGGGTGGTTAATTATACTGAACGAGGAGTTAGGCGGAAAACGGACGGCTTTTACGCGTGTGGCGGGCCGAAGAGCCCGCCACTCCATGGAGACGCCGGCTCTTCGGCCGGCGTTCGCGACTCCCGGCAGGGGTTTTCAAACACGCCCTAATGCCGGGATACGAACTGGCGCAAAGCCGGCAGGCGAGACCGGTTCGCCGATCAGGGTGCGGTTTCGGGCGGCTGGAAGGTCGTCGGTTCGTCCAGCACGGCGTCGAGTGGGACGGGATCCCCGCTCCCGATATTGGTCCCCTCGAAGACATACAGGAAGGTCTCAGCGGGGGGGAGGCCCTGGGCGCCACCCCCGGTGGGCGGATGGATGATGAACTGGCCGTTCTCGCGCAGCTGGGCCGGATCGATTGACTCGCTCTCGATGGTCACGACGGGGGCGTCGATGTTGGTGTCCTCCGGCTCGCCGGAGAGCCGGTAGCGGGTGATCGATTCCGCACGGTTGAAGGGTAATTCGACGCCGAAGACCGTGTGCCCGTCGTCTGAGGGATCGGGATAACCCGCGACCTTGCGGGAGATGCAGAACAGGCTGACACGGTCACCGGCGCGAGTCGCGTAGACGGCCGCCAACGGCTGGTCATCGATGGCCTTGCGGCGCTTGAAGGCGGGTGTGTCGACCGTCGGCACGCTGCGGGTCTTTGTCCGGAGCAGGTCCCCGGTGGCGAACTTGTTGAACAACTCGAGGGGCAGATAGCTGGCATGGGGAGCGCTCCCGCGGTAGGGCTGGGCGTGCGACTTCCAGAGGTTGCCCTCGGCAAAGGTGAAAAAGTTCTGGAGGTCGAAGCCGTAATAGGCGCGCGCGAGAAAGGAATCGAGCGTCGCCGTACCGGCCAGCTTGCTTTTCATCACCGCTTCCTGCTGGTCGTACTGCTCGTCGGTCAACTGGCCGGCACCCCCCAGTCCGGAGTGGGCGTAACCGGGGCCCGCCTCGTAGGTCCCGAGCCGGATGAGACGCCCCTGCCGGTGGAACGCCAGCGCCATGGCCGCCTGATCCCGGGCGCGCGGGATGGCCGTCTGGTTGACCTGGCTGAGGACATTGAAAAAGCTTGGCGGGTTGGGCCGGGGTGTGCCCTCGCCTTCGTCCCAGCCGCCGTTGTAGGCGGCAATGGTGACGAAGTCGCCGGTATCGGAACCGCGGACCGCTTCCTCACTGTAATTCTGGTGGAACCAGCCGCCCAGCACATGGATGAAGCGCGCGTCCACCGCATCGGTCCAGTAGGGGCTGGAACGCAGCTGCTCCACCACGTGGTCGTGGAACATCCCGTAGACTTCTCCGCGGCCGAGGACGTTTCCGGTACCCCGGTCCTCCATTTTCTCGAAGATCCAGGGGCGGAACATCCAGTTCCAGGTTTCGTTCGACAGTTCGAAGTAAATGCGGTCGAAGGCCTCCGTCCAGGGGGCGGTGCGTCCCTGGCTGTGCCGGAGGTGGGCGAAGGGCCTGGTCTCCGCGCTGTCGACCGCCGGATCGTAGGGAGCGGCCATGTATTCGGCGAAGGCCCGCCATTCCTCCGGGGACATGTGGAACTCGATCTGCAGCCAGGGATACAGGCCGGCCCGCTCCATCATGTCGAGTGCCTGGGGAAGCGTATTGCCCAGATGGATACCTTCGGTCGATCCCGGCGCCCCGAGGAACTGCCGCATCGAGTAGGTATTGGTGCCCGTCTTGATCGGGCCGTGCGTCCGGAGGGCCATCATGCCCGAACGTTCCAGTTGGGCGTATTGGCGGGGAAAGTAATCGAGGTAGGGGGTATCCGCCCGGTAGACCCGGAAGTTGTCGAAATGGAAGGTGCCGGGCCCCGTGGTCTCCAGGACCAGCCGGGCGTGAAACCCCTCGTCCGCCGACTGGCCGGTGAACCGCACCTTGAACTGCTTCCATTCGGTCGAGACCGCAAGGGGGTGCCGGCCGACGAACGCGCCGACCCGGTCGTCCCCCTCCCAGGTAAAGACGACCGGATCGGCATCGGGCTCCTCCGCGCGTATCCAGACCTCCATGACATAGTCCGCCCCGTCCTTCGGCACCGGGTAAAAGTCCTGGTCGGTCGTGCTGATGTCGGGGGTGCCGTGGTGGCCCACCAGCGCAGTTTCACCCCGGGGCAGCCGGATCTCCAGGTAGGTTTCGCCCGGTTCGTCCACCGGCGTATCTTCGGGGTGGGGAACCAGCTTCCAGTACCGATCTCCCTCCGTATGCAGGTGCAGGCTGGTCGGGACCCCGTACGGGATGAAGTCCCGAATGCGGCGGCCCAGATTACCCAGCCGGTGGGACAGCCAACCGGGGTTGAAGGTGCGCATCGATTTGCTCACGATCACCATGTCCCCGGTCAGGATGTGTTGTTGGGGGTCTTCGGGGTCGCCGGCCAGTTGCAGGTAGATCCCCCGGTGGCCGGCGGGGTCGGTATCCGTCCGGGCCAACTGGTAACCGGCCAGGTCGTCAGCATCGACGGGGTCCCAGCTCAGGACCACGATGCCGTCGTCGCGGACAGAGGCCTGGAAACCGGCTGGGGCGTCGGGCGGCTCGCTGTCCTCCCCCGCCTTGTCGGTCCGGGGCGCGAAACGGATCTCCCGGTTACGGGCCTGAGCCCCTTCCGCCGCCTGGCTGCGCTTCAGCCTGACGGGGGTGGCGGCGGGTGAGCGGTTGCCCGCCCGGTCCACCGCGAAGACGGTGAACCAGCGTTCAGCCCCCGGGCGGCTCCAGTCCGCCCACTGGAATTCGGCGCGCGTGGTGTCGGGGGGCAGCACCTTGTTCTGGTTGAAGTGCCAGTATTCGATCACGGTGCCGTCGGGAACGACCGTGTCCTCGCGCACCAGATGCATCTCGCCATTGACCGGGCGGTAAACGCGGACGGCGGCACCGTCGAGGTAGCCCGACTGATAGGAGTCGTAATGATGGATGCCCGCGCTGTCGGCATTGACCACCCGGTCGGCCGCATCGGTGTCGGCATAGAGCAGGGTCCGGAAGGTGGCTGGTTCGAAGCCGCCCTTCCCGCCGCGTTTGAGCGTGTTGCCGAAGGCCGGTGCGGTCAGGGTGAAGGGCTCGAGATTCGGGTTTACCACGTCGGCGGTGACCTGGAACACGGCAGGCCGGTCCTGATAATCGGTCGGGCCCTGGGCTGACGCCTCCGGCAGAACGGTCATGCCGGCCAGCGCGCAGGCGAGGATGGGTAGGGAGGGTCGGAGCATAAGGGGGTGGGGCGGGTCAGCGCCGGCTATCGACGGTGTCGTAAAGGCGGTAGGCGACGGGGCGGAAATGGCTTTCCCCGGACCCGGCCGGGCCGCCGCCCGATTCGCGGGCGGTCAGCCCGAAGGGCATGGCCGTGTAGAGGACCAGCAGCCGGGAGGTTTCCTGACGGAAGCGGAGCAGTTTCCCCGGGGATTCGTAGACGCGGCCGCTGGTACGCGGGGCATAGTGCTTGAAGGAAAAGCGAACGTTGCCATTCATCTCGGGCTCGGCCACTTCGGCCTCACCCGGCTGGACCAGAACCGGTTCGCCGCCGACCCGGAAGGCCACCCGATGATCGCTGAAGTTGGCCAGCCGGACGGTCTTCGGCGGATGGGCGTCGGCCGAGTCGTCGAGGAAGGCGTGCCGTGTCTTGCCGTTCAGGTCGCGGTGGAAGACGAGCAGCAGCGTGTCCCCCGGCCGGTTTACCGGGATCTCGATGGCTGGCGCCATGACGCTTTCGCCGTCGTTGTCGGTCTGTTCCCGGTAGAGCGCCGCACGGCCGGCCAACGGGATGGCCGTCGGCCGGCCGCGGGTGTTCACCGCGATGCGCAGCTCGGTGTAGGTCGGTTCCAACCCGGGCCGCCCCGTCGCCGCGGTATCCCGCACGTAAAAGGTCGGCAGCTCAAAGTCACCCAGCTGGACGGCGGCCAGGGTGAAGGATGGCAGCTCTCCCCTGCTGTTCTGGCCGGCAAGCGGGCCAGCGCCGAGCAGGATCCCGAGGGCGAGGCTGTACAGAGCGAGGGGGCGCGAACGGCGGGGGATGCGGGAAGCGGGCATACGAAGGGGGGTTGACGGGACGGGGTCAGATTTCATCGCGGGACAGCCAGCGGATTTCCATAATCTCGAACTGACGGCCAAAGCGGTCAGTGTAGCGCCAGCGGTCGGGGCCGGAGGCGGCCGCCGGCGTTACCGGTCGCGCCACACGCTGAACCACGGCCTCGAGCCAGGCCCGGCTCCGAATTTCGCCGGTGGCCGGGTTCAGGCTGTCGCCGTAGGTGCGGACCAGAAAGGTGTCGCCACGCGGGGTGAGGGCCGGTGCCAGCATGGCCAGCAGGTCGCCCTGGGTCACGAAGCCGGGCGCGCCGTCGAAGAGCTGGCCCGCTTCGCCCACCGGGGCGCCAGCCAGATGCTCGGTGTCCACGTGGCTGCGCATGGACGGCATCTGGGTGTGCTTCGGGTCGAGGTTGCCGGTGATGCCATTGGCGGAAAAGTGGGTGTCCTGATGATCCATGCCTCCGCTGCTCTTGATGCGCGGGGTGTAGACCCAGTCGGCATCGGAAAACCGGGGATGATTCAGGCCGCCGTTGATGCCCGAGACCTGGATTGCCCGCTGCAGGGTGCCGCTCAGGCCCTGAAGGCCGATGAAGGGCCGGTATCCACCGCTGATGAAATCGGGATGGTTGTCGTTGATGCCGCCGACGTTTCCGTGGGTCCTGGCGGCATACCAGTCGCTGCCGGGGGTGTTCGATCCGTCGGGCGGGACCAGGCGCCGGTTGACGAAGTCGGCCAGCGAGTAGAACGGGCCGCGCAGGCGGACCTCGTCCACGATCCGCTCGGCCAGGGCCTGAATCATGCCGTCGCTCAGGTAGCGGAAGCCGCTCATCACGCGGGTGTAGTCCTTGCCGGCGGGGACCGCGCCGATCTCATTCGCCTCGATGGTGGCGTTTCGTTCCGCGTCGAAGGTAAAAGTGATGGGTTCGCCGATGGGGTCGAGGCTCCGGACGACGGGTACGGTGTCGGCCGGATTGTTTGCGAGGCTGAGGTCGCGGAAAGCGGTGAGGAGGGCTTTCCACGCCTCGACCGAGGTGGCGTTGACGTTCAGCGCGCCGACATTCCGGAGGTAGGCCGCGGCGGTTTCAAAGCCTGCCAGGTCGCCGGGATCGGCATTGGCCGCCGCCGGGGTGTAGCGCAGCCGGCCGTTGGGCAAGGCTGTCCGCGGATCGGGGGAGGCGGGGCCGGCGGAGAGGAAATAGCGGTCCCAGAGGTTTTCGTTCAGCAGGTAACTGAGATCGAGCAGGGTGTTGCCGGGGGTGAAGAAGTTGGCCCGCTGGCCGTTGCCGGAGATGTAGGAGACGATGCCGGTTACCGGGTCTTCCTCCATCTGGGAACCGCTGCCGGGACTGTGCGGGCGTCCGTCTCCCCGGGCGTTGTTGGCGATCGTCCCCGGGCCGGGAAAGGGGATGTTCCACGGCTGGTCGGTGCTCCCGGAGTTCTGCGTGCCGACCGGTCGGGAATGCAGCCCCGCGATGGCCTCCCGGTCGACATAGGGCGAAGCCCAGCTGTTGCCGATCGGGTTGGCGGGCTGCCAGTAGTAGGCGGACAGGTTGACCTGTTGGAGCTGGCCGAGCGAGAGCAGGTTGGATTCGGCCCGCCGCGCGTTCCGGACGGCTATCCGGTCGAGCCCGATCAGGCTGCTGCCGGCGACGAACTCCTCGTTCTGGAACGTGATCAAGGCAAACCCGTCGGTAAAGTCGGCCTGGTTTTCGTCCCACTTCACCTCGTTGAAGTTACCGAACTGCTCATCGTCCTTGTGCTGGACCGTCATGAGCTTGATCAGGCCCTCGTTGCCCCGGTTGCCGGAAGCGTAGATACCGGAGGCCTCGTAGTTGTTTTCGTCGTTGCGGCTGCGCATCGCCTCGACAAGCGGATGCTCGTCGTAGAAGGCGGCCGCGTAGTTGAAGCGGCTCAGGACCGCCTGGTAGTGGTGTACCTCCTCCTCGTCCGCGTCGCCGTCGCCGGTCAGCGGCTGAAGCCAGGTCCGGCCATAGGCCCAGTTGGCAGCCAGCCTCCGGCTGCCGTTCTGAGTATCGAGGTGGTTCTCGAAGCTGGCAAAGTCGTAGAGCGGCCGCCACCGGGGGACGAACTTGGGATTGTTCTCATCCCGGTTGACGATGCCGTCGCCGTCCGCATCGGCATTGCCTTCCGGCCCGAAACCGGCGACCTCGCGGTAATCCCGGCCCTGAGCGGCTTTCCAGGCGTCGTCAGTCTCCAGGTTGCCGAATTTCCGGGTGAAGAAGAGCGTGCCCCCGCCGGCCAGAGCGAGGCGGACGGCGGGAGCGGTCTGCCCGCGATTGCCAGCGAGATCCTGAGCGAACCAGCGAAGGCCGGCTGCCTCGGCGGAGGGCGGTCCGTCCATGACGCGGATCACGTCGAACCAGGTGTCGACCGGAAAATCGGGATCGAAATCGTTGACCATCGCCTGCCGGCTGCCCGGCACCCATTCGCCGCCGGACGCCAGGGTGAACACCTTGGCCTGGCCAGCCTCGAAGCCGGCGTTGATCCGGAGTTGGAGCACGCGTTCGATCTCGCCGTCGCCGGAGCGCGTTTCGGGATCCGGGTCGTGGGGAACGAAACGCAAAGCGAAGGCGCGGTCTCCCAGGGGTCCGAAGGGCGGGTTGCGGCTGATCGGCCGGTTGTCTCCCCACATGGTGGCGGGGTCGGCGACTTCGAGAGCGTAGTAGAGGCGGCCGTAGGCGTCGGTGAGGCCGTCCGCCGGGTCGGCGTCGGCCACCCAGGGACCGTTGCTGACGTCGGTGGCATCCGGGTTCGCGGCAGGCAGCCGGGGCTGCCCGGGGTTGTTGTCGGTATCGGTGAACAGCCAGTCGTTGGCCGGATCACCGTCCCCGTTGGCGTCGATCGAAGGATCCGGATCGGGCTGCCAGCCGGCGCCCGTCTGGGTCTGGACGTCAGCCAGCGCCGGATCGGGGTTCACGACCAGGGTGTCGGTCAGGATGGGATTGATCCGCAAGTCGAGGTCGTAGGCAGTCTGGTCGAGCGGGACATCGTAGGGATTCCAGAGGACGACACAGGGCATCCAGTGCCACCGGATCGTCTGCGACGGGCCGTGGTAGGACCAGCCACCGTTGAACATGACATAGGTAATCACCGGCCCGACGCCCGAGTCGGCGTCCGGAGCAATGCTGCCGCCGCCGGTCGCCTCGTTCTGAAACCACTCCCGGATCCGACCCCAGCTGGGTATGCCATCGAGCGCGGCGTCGGTGCTGTTCGGGAAGCCGTTGTTATTCCCACCCCAGGCCGCAAAGCGCGGATCGTTGTCGGTGTAGCGCCCGGGATCGGCGATGGGGTCGTCGTCGTTCAGCCCGTCACCGTCTTCGAGGTATCGGGTAAGATCCCGGCGCAGGCCGCCCAGCGCCGCATCGGTGAGGAGCGACTGGGAGTGGGCGGTGATGGCATGAAAATTCCGGGCGGTGACGCTTTCATTGACGGCGGGGGTGGTCGGGTCGTCCCCGAAGCCCGTATCCAGCATGCGGATATGCTCCCGTGCGCGGACGCGCCGGAAGGTGTCCGCGTAGGGGTCGAGGTTGGCGTCCGCGAAGCCCTCCATGCGTTCCCAGCCAATCCGCTGGGGGACCTGCAGGTAATTGCGGTAGGCCGGGGAACCCGTCCCCAACCCGGAAGGATCCTCCGCGTGGACGGCGAAATTCGCCTTGATGGATTCATCGCCGACCCAGAATCCGTAGCGACCGGTCCGGTCGCCCGCCTCGCCGGGCGGTATGTCCACCAGCGGCACCTTTACCCGGCCGTCGAGTCCGTCGTGGCTGTCGCGGGCCCTGGTGGCGCTGGCGTCACCCACCAGCCAGACGGTGGGATTGGCCGCATCGGTACCGGGGTCGGGGATAGTGCTATCCGGCGTCCGATAGCCGTTCGGGTGGTCCGTATCGGTCAGCGGATCGTACCCCAGCCGCTCATTGCCGCTGACCAGCCAGACCGGGGGCTGGTCGCGGTTGAAGGCTCCGTACCGGGTGACCCCGCCGGCTTCATAGCGTTCGTCGGGAAGCGCAACCGGATCGCCGAGGGGATCGGTGGCCCGGTCCTGCCGCCGACCACTGTCGAAAACCGCGGTCCAGTGCGGCTGAAAATCATTGTCGTTCCACCAGTCCTTCACGGCGGAGTCCCAGGCGGCGCGTTCGTCCGGGGTCAGATAGGTCTCGGCGGAAGCCAGGTAGCTGCGGCTGTTGCTGGTCCGGGCAAAGCTGCGGTAACCGAAGGCCCCGTCGTCGTAAAGCGGGCCGGAGCCCTGATTGACGGTCTTGGACGGAAGTACTGCTGTGGCGGGGGCCGTGATCCGCTGGTCCGGGCCCGCGTGTTTTTGCAACGCCGCCACCGCGATTTTAAGCGCGAGATAGGCGTTGGCCCGCGCTTCCATGGACGCCAGGTCGAGTTCATTGGTCCGCTGTTGCGTGCGCACCAGCGCCACCATCGAGGTGAGCAGCAGCACCAGCAGGCCGACGAGGGTCAGCGCGGTGATCAAGGCGAAGCCGTCACGGGATTTGCTGACGGGGCAGTCGACCATTCCAGATACATTAGGCGGATTTGCCCGTCGGGAAAAGCCGTCGCTCAGTTAAATCCGTTAAGGTTGGGCGGCCCGGGCGCGGTTTCGGCCTTGTCAGGCGCGGCCCGCATCCACAGCGTGAATCCGTTTACCCCGACACGCATGCCCCGCATTACGCTCAAAACGGTGGCCGAGGAAGCCGGTGTCTCGGTGGCGACGGTCTCGCTCGCGTTGCGGGGCCAGGGGAAGCTCGCTGCTGGCACGGTGCAGCGTATCCGGGAGGCGGCGGATCGGTTGGGCTACCGTCCGGACCCGATGCTGGCGTCGCTGGCATCCCGGCGCTTCCGCTCGGGTGAGCAGGCGCAGGGCCTGCCGGTGGCCTTGTTGGAATTTCCTCCCTTCGCCGGCGAGTTGACCAGCCAGTCGCTGAAGTACTACCGGAACCATCTGATGACGGAGGCCCGTGTGCTGGGCTATGCCCCGCAGGTCTACACCAAGCCGGAGATGGACCGGTACGGCGATTTCCTGCGGCTGCTCTATCACCGGGGAACGGTGGGGGCGATCCTTTCGGGTCAGCCGGACGTCGGTCTGTTCGCCAATCCCGAGCCCTGGCGGAATCTGGCGCTCATCCAGTGCGGACGCTATCGCACATCGCTGCCGGTCAACACGGTGCGCCCAAACATCTACGAGGCGATCAAACTGGGATTCGAGGAAGCCCGTGCGCGCGGGTACCGACGCATTGGCTTCGCCATCGGGCGCCACCCTGAAATCCTCGACGATGATCTGGCCCGGCTGGGTGCAGCCAAGGCCTTTGTCGAGACGCAGCTGTCCCCCCGTGAGCGAATCCCCCCCTTCTTCGAGAGCCTGGCGGATCACGACCAAATGATCGCATGGGTAAAAAAATATCAACCCGACGTCTGTATCGGATTCAGCCTCGGCTTGTACTACGATCTGAAAAAAGCCGGCTTCCCCGCTCCCGACAGCATCGGATACATTGCTCTGCACGGTACCCCGGAAGGCCACGTCACCGCCGATGGAACGACCATTGCCTGTCTCGATCAGGCCCGGTCCGAGATCGCCCGGCAGGCCATCCTGATGCTGGACCAGATGGTCCGGCACAATGAGCGCGGGCTACCGGCCGCCCCGCGCCAGCTTCTGGTCCAGGCTTCTTTCCTCGACGGCGTCACCGTCCGACCAAGACAGGAGGCGATCCCGGCGGAGGCCAAGAACCGGGCCAGCCGTCCCCTCCCTGAGATCGGCGGCTGATGCTCCCTCCCTTTTCGCGCGCGCGGCTCAGGCCGATTCGAGGATGACGTTCGCGTACTGCGTGGTGTCACCGGTGCGGATCAATCCGATGCTGTCGGGCACCCGGTCCTTGAACTGCCGGTGCGGCTCGAACGTCAGATCGAGCCCGTCCAGCGCCGTGAGATGCCGCTTGAGGACGGCCGGTGGATTGGCGCCATGGACTTCCTCCGCCGACCAGGCGGGACCGATCACACAGACCGTGCGCAGCGCGGTCACCACCTGCGCCACCGTCGGGATGTCATCCACCAGCGAGAGATCCACTGTCTCCATCCCGGGCCAACTGGGAAAGCCGCGGTCGGCGATGACCAGCGTATTGGTGTGCCGAAACCGGCCCACGAGATGCAGAAGCCCGGGATTGAGGATGCCCCCTTTCAACATGATGATCGAGCATGGCCACCCAACGATCAAACGGAACCCGAAAATGTCTCCGGAAACCGGCCGATTGCGTTATCACCCGAGGCGGCACGATTTATCTTGATCCTGAGACCCGGTCTCGAAAACTGGCTGCCTTTTTGCCATGAACCTGAGACTCAATTTTATTCGTTTTGGTGTCATCGGCCCGCTGCTGGCCTCGCTGGTGGCTCAGGCTGAACCCATTGAGGAACTGGAGCCGTTGTCGGTGACGTCCACGCAACTGGAGCGCAGCCTCTTCGACACGCAGGAGAGCATTGCTGTGTATGGGCAGGAAACACTGGAGGTCCGCAATCTCGTGGATCTGCAGGAGCTGCTTCCGGTGACGGCCAATGTCTACACGGTGGGCGGTGAAGGCTTCGGGATCCGGGGTATCGCGCACAACAGCGCCTCGACGCGGGGCGGTCAGGGCGAGAGCGGCAGTTATTATCTGGACGGGGTGGCGCTGACCGGGTTTGCCAAGCGCTTCGGGCCGGACGACCTGTGGGATGTCCAGTCGGTGGAAATATTGCGGGGCCCGCAATCGACCAACGTCGGCCGCAACGCGATCGCGGGGGCGGTCGTGATTCAGACCCGCGATCCGGAATTCAGCCGGTCCGGCTCGATCCGGGTCCGTGCCGCCGAGGCCGACACCTATCAGCTCGATGCCATGGGTAACCTGCCCGTGGCGGCGAGCGCGGCCGTCCGCGGGGCGCTCCATTATTCGACCTCCGATGGCTTTGTCACCAACCCGACGCGGGGTGAAGACGATTACGACGCGCGTGAAGCGCTCAGTCTTCGGGGCAAATACCGGTGGCAGGGGCTGGATGGCCGGTTGTCCGCCCTGCTGTCGGTCCAGTACGCCGAAACCGAGCGCGGGGAGGATTTCGTGGTGCTCGAGTACCGCGATGCGCAGGGCAACCGCGTCACCTTGGATCCCGCCGACCGGGTGAACCTGGCCAACCTCGAGGCCTTCGAGACCAACGACAGCTGGCTCGCTTCGCTGACCCTCGACTACCGCTTCAACAACTTCTGGCGGCTGACGTCGCAGACCGCCTTCCTGACCGCCGACTACAGCCGGTTCGACGACGACGACCAGCTGCCTCGCGGCGGCAATGCTTTCCGGGGTCGCAACGCCACCGACCGGCACTGGTCCGAAGAGATCCGTCTCCTTTATTCCGGCGACAACGGCCTCCGCGGGGTGATGGGTGTCTACGGTACCGTGGTCGACCTCGACAACAACACCGACGCGCTCATCAATATCAGTCCCTCCCTGGTCGGCGTTCCCGGCTCCCTGCTGCCTTTCTATCCCGATGTCCTCGAAGTCGGCGCGCCCTCCACGGTCGAGAACGAGACCACCAACCTCGCCGTCTTCACCGAGTGGGAAAAAGACCTCGGCGAACGCTGGACCGTGTTTGCCGGCGCCCGGTTCGACCACGAGGAACTGGATTCCTTTTCCACTGGCGCGCGCACCCTCCTGACCGATTTGCCCGACCCGACCACCCCCGGTCTGCCGCCGCAGGTCGCGGGCGGCATCGCCCAGGTCAATGCCGCCATCCGCGGCCTTATCACCCAGTCGGAGCAAACCCTGACCACCAGCTACGACGCCTTTTTGCCGCAGGCCGGCGTTCGCTACCGGGTGTCCGACCGGTTCAGCCTCGGCCTGCTGGCCGAGCGCGGCTACCGCGCCGGCGGGGTCGACATCAATGCGGCCGGGGTGCGCACCGAATACGATCCCGAGTACCTCAACAACGTCGAAGCCTCGCTGCGCTCACGCTGGCTCGAGGACCGGTTGCGCGTGAACCTCAACGTCTACTTTGGCGAATGGGAAGACCAGCAGGTCGGCGTTCAGGTCCAGGAAAACAACACCGTCGACGTGCGCACGCTCAATGCCGGCGAATCCGAGCTTTACGGGTTCGAACTCGAAGCGACCGGCGTGGCCGGTGATGCCCTCACCTGGTTCGCCAATCTGGGCTATGCCCACACCGAGTTCCTGACCTTCAACTCGGCCGAGGGTGATTTTTCCGGCAACCGGTTCGGCTTCGCCCCCGAGTGGACCGGTGCCGCCGGGGCGACCTGGCAGTTCCTGCCGGACTGGTCGCTGCACGGGAACCTGACCTACACGGGCGACGCCTTCACCGATCCGGCCAACACCTTCCGGATTGACGCCCACACCGTGGTCAATTTCAAGCTGGCCTTCACCCCGGGCACCCAGCGCCTGGCGCTCTTCGTGAACAATCTCTTCGACGAGGTCTATCTCATGAACCGGACGACCAACTTCGACCCGTCCACCCTGTTGGGCAAGGTCGGCGACCCCCGGGTCGTCGGGGTCGAATGGTCCGCTCGCTTCTGAGGTTGTCCGGTCTCGCGCCATGACCGAGGCTGCCTCCCAATCTAAAGCCAAGCGGCCTGCCCGGCTTCGCCGGTTTACCGCGCGTGTCTATCAGGCCGTCTGGCGCTGGCATTTCTGGGCCAGCCTCATCCTGACCCCGATCCTGATCGTGGTCTCGGTCACCGGCGCCCTCTATGTCTTCAAGCCCCAGCTCGAGCCGCTCCTGTATCCCGGGCTGTTCCAGGTGGAGGTGCCCGCCGGGGCGGAGCGGGGCTCGGCGGCCGCCGGCCTGAAGGCCGGCAGTTTCGATGCCTTCGAGGCGGCGGCGGCCGAACACCTGCCCGACCATCACCTGGCCTACATCAGCATCTTCCCGGATCCGGAGCGCAGCTGGGAAGGCTACGCGCGGCACACCCGGGCGGACGGCAGCATCGAAAACCTGCGCGTCTTCTTCGACCCCTACCGCAACACCTGGCTCGGCGCGCAGGACTATAACGGCACCCTGTTCCGCCTCATCCTCACCGCACACCGCAACCTCTTTGCCGGGTTACCCGGCCGCCTTATCGTGGAGGCCATGACCTGCTGGACCATCATTTCGGTCCTGACCGGGATCTACCTGTGGTGGCCGCGCAAGCGTGAACGCTTCTGGGGGGTATGGCTGCCACGGATACGCGGAACGCGCCGGCAGCTCTGGAAGGACTGGCATACCGTGCCGGGGTTCTACCTGTCGGTCATCCTGATCCTGGTCCTGGTGACCGGGCTCCTGTTTACCCGAGTGTGGGGCACCGCCTGGCTCGGCCTCAACGCGGTGACCGGCGGCTTTCCGGCTTTCTATACCGATCCCCCGCATGCCGAAGTGCCCGCCGACGCGGAAGCGGCCCAACGCATCGACATCGACGCGGCCTACGCCATCGCCAGCGACCGCTTTTCGTTCGCCGAACGGACGCACCAGATCGAGGTGCCCAGGGCTGATGGTAAGGACGATCATCCCTTCCAGATCATGACCGCACTGACCAAACCGATGGACGGGCTGCGGGTGGTCATGGTGGACAGCTACGACGGGGAGGTATTGCTGGCGGAGGACGGTGAAGGCCTGCCCTGGCGTACCCACCTGACGCTGCTTTTTTATCCTATCCACACGGGTACCATCGCCGGCTGGCCGACCCAGGTGCTCGCAGTGATCGCCTGCCTCGCGCTGGTCGGGCTCGGGATATCCGGTGTCTGGCTCTGGTGGAACCGGCGCCCCCCCGGCAAACTGGCCGCCCCGCGAAAACCGGCGGACCCGAATATCCCCGCCTGGATCAGCTGGCTGACCGTGGCGCTGGCCATCCTGCTGCCGACCGTGGGTCTGACGCTGCTCGCCGTACTGGCTGGCGGCTGGCTCTGGCGCCGTTGGCGTCCGGCAGTACCCTGAGGGTCCCCCACCTTTTTTGTCATCAATCAACGCCCCCCATTCCTGACTGCCCGGCTCGCCCGTTTGCTGCCCGTGGGCTGTACCCAGCCGGCTGGCGATGCCACCGACCCCGAAAGCGTGACAACGCCGCTCGAGCGACAACTTGACAGCTACGACGCGCAAATGACCGCGCTCGCCGAGATGCTGAAGGCGAGCGACGATGTGGCCGCCATCAACGAGGCCACCCGCGATCAGGCCCGCAACGAGATCCTTGAAAACACCGGCCACCTGATGGCCGTCCGCGAGGCCGTCAAAGCGGCCCAGGCCGCGCAGGGCTGAGCGCTGCTGGGGATTTAACCACGAGCGCACGAAGGTCACGAAGCGGCATTGAGCCCTTCGTGCCTTTTGTGGCTTTGTGGCTTATTGTGGACTCTGTAGTCAATTTCCTGATGGCGATCGCAATCCCTCCGCAAAGGGGGCATTCGGTCGCGATAATCCTGATACCAGAGTAAATTGAGCTGTTGCCATCCGCACGGAGAATCAACCAGCAGGCCCAGGCGATCGTTGCGCTCGTGGCGCCGTTGCGTGAAACACCCAACGGCTGACCACGCCTGAAGGCGCGGCCACGACGTTTCCCAAGCCAGTCAGGTAAGCCTTTCGGCCGGTCAGGTCCCCAGGCTGGCTAGCCAGGCTTCGTAGCTGTTCGAACCCCGGTCGCCGGAAATGCGGGACAAACCGGGTAGGGCCCCTTCGTGGGCGGCCTGGCGGCGGACCTCGCCGGGCGTGGTTTTGAACTGGCGGCGAAACTGCCGGGCGAAGGAACTGGCGTCGCGCAATCCCCAACGGTGAGCGATTTCACCGATCGACAGCTGGCGCTGCGCAGGATCGCAGAGATCCTGGTAGCAGCGTTGCATACGCCGCTTGCGGATGTATTCGCTGATGCCGCCGATCGGTTCCATCTGCCGGTAAAGCTGCGTGCGCGACACCGCAAAGGCCCGGCAGATGGTGTCGATCGACAGCTTGCTGTCACCGAGATTCCGGTTGATGTGGCGCTTGATTTCGAGACTGAGCAACTCCCCGGCCGGGCCGTGGGTCGCATCCGGGTAGCGCCTGGGATTCAAAGCGGCGGCGGTGAGGGCGCACATCGCCTGCTCGATCTGCTGGCTGTCACGGGCATCGATGCCCGTCGCCTGTTGAAAGGTCGCCAGAAAGAGGTTTTTCAGCAAGCGCGTGGCGGCATGGTTATCGGGAATCGTACATCCATGCCATCGCGCGATGTCGGGGAGGTAGGCCTCCATCACCTCGCGCGGAAAGGCGAGGGTCAGGTTGGTGTAGATACTGTTATGGTTTTCGATGAATTGGCCCATGTCGAAGACCACCAACTGTCCCTGCGGGGTCACCGTACTCCCGCAGCGCGTGCCGAACTGCACCTCTCCCTGCGTAAAGAGCTGGATCATGATCAGGTCGAGGCCGTCCCGGCGGATGCGTGATTCCTTGCGATCATACCGGGCCGCCCGGGACCGCGTTTCCGCGATCAGCATCCGGTGCAGCTGGTAACAATCGACGCGGGCAAAAAAGGCATCGTTCCCGGTGTCGGCACTGGGCGCGATGTCGAACAGCACGCCCATGCTTTCCTGCCAGGCCGAAAAACGGTCCCGGGCCGGGAAGGCATCCGTTTCGAAGACGGACCGGGGAAGAGGCAGGGAAGGCATGAGCCTGGAAGGATTCCCGAATTCAACGCGTGCGTACAGCGTGAACTTGGGATGCTCCCTTGGGTGAAGGCGGGGGAAGAAGGACCTGACGGATGTTTGCGCTTGTGTCCCAAAATCCATGCAGCGTGTCCCAGCCGATTGACGGGTGAGCAGTAGCAAGGGCTTTCATGACGACGCATACGCAACCTCAATCATCTCCTCTCACTCATGCATCCTGTTTCTTCTCCTGATTCTACTGTCCTGCTCGGCCGGGCCACCGGCTGCCGGTTCCTGGCTGTGAGCCTCCTGTTTTTATTGTCCGGTGCCTTCGTGTCGCTGCCCGCCTCAGTCGTCAACCTGACCTTCACCGGCACGGTCGACACGGACTCTGAAACGGTTTTCGGCGAGACTGGTTCCGCCGTCCCCTTCAGCTTTAGCATGACCTACGATACCAGCCTCGACACCAATACGACCTTTGTGGCCCAGGGTGATAATATGGGTTCCAGTACCTTGGAGAACGATTTCTACGGTTATTCCGCTTCAGGCATCACCGCAGTCGACCTGTCCTTCGGGACGGGCAGTTGGGCTTCGGGCGATTTGAATGCGCGGATCCCGGAAGCTGGATTCAACGCCGATTTCTGGGCAGATACCGACCTGGCGATCGCCACCCCGACCCGGGTCTGGATTTACTTCTCTAATGGTGACGGTGTTCTTGAGTTGGGAGGCGGTTCGGGGGGTGGTGGCACCCTGCGGATGGATGCCGGAGAAATCAGTATCGAGGACGACGCAGGGGACTCCTCCGGTTTCAGCTCGAACCTCAGCATTGGCACGGCGGCCATCCCCGAGCCGCGTACTTACGCTGTAATGGCCGGGCTGCTGGTGCTGGGCCTGGCCATGCGCCGTCGACGCCGGAAAGTCTGAGTAAACAGCGCCTGAGGCGGTATTCGGGGTTAATTTTTAACCGCGAAGAGGCGAAGAACGGGGAAGGCTGGCGCTAAGGTTTAGGCCCGGCGGCATGCCGCAAGCGGCAGCCCTAAAGAACATCAAAATTCCCCTTCACGGCCTTAGTGCCCTTCGTAGTTAACCTCGTGCGGTTCCAGCATTTGCGACCATGGCGGCTTCGCGATTCATGTTACCGCTTCGCAGATTACGTTGTCTCCGTGAACAACCGCCGGCGGAACCAGAAGGCGACATTGACCAGCGCGATCATGACCGGGACTTCGACGAGGGGCCCGATGACAGCGGCGAAGGCGGGGCCGGAGGCGATGCCGAAGACCGCCACCGCCACCGCGATGGCCAGTTCGAAGTTGTTGCTGGCGGCGGTGAAGCTGAGCGTAACGCTCTGCCGGTAGTCGGCCCCGACCGCTTTGCCCATCACGAAGCTGACCAGGAACATGATCAGGAAGTAGATCGTCAGCGGGACGGCGATGAGCAGGACGTCGAAGGGCAGTTCGACGATCTTGTCACCCTTGAAGCTGAACATCAGGACGATGGTAAAGAGCAGCGCGATCAGCGTGATCGGGCTGATTTTCGGGATGAAAACCTGTTCGTACCAGTCGCGGCCCTTGAGCTTCAGCCCGATCCAGCGGGTTAACATGCCACCGAAAAAGGGCAGCCCCAGATAGATCAACACGCTTTGGGCCACTTCTCCCATCGAGATGGCGATGACGCTGCTTTCGAGCCCGATCAACCCGGGCAGCCAGGTGATGAAGACCCACGCATAGAGGCTGAAAAAGAGGATCTGGAAGACGCTGTTGAAGGCCACCAGGCCGGCCGCGTATTCGTTGTCGCCCTCCGCCAGTTCGTTCCAGACGATGACCATTGCGATGCAGCGGGCCAGCCCGATCAGAATCACCCCCGTCATGTACTCCGGGTGATTGCGCAGAAAAATCACCGCCAGCAGGAACATCAGCACCGGGCCGATCAGCCAGTTCTGAACGAGCGAGAGCGTCAGCACTTTCACATTGCGGAAGACCCGAGGCATCTCCTCGTAGCGCACCTTCGCCAGCGGCGGATACATCATCAGGATCAGCCCGATCGCGATCGGAAGGTTGGTCGTGCCGACCGAGAAGCGGTTGAGGAAATCGCCTGCGCCTCCCCAGAGCGCGCCGATGGCCACCCCGACCGCCATGGCCAGGAAAATCCAGAGCGTGAGAAAGCGGTCAAGGAAACCGAGTTGACGGGTCGGGGCGGGACAGAGCGGTGGTTCGGTCATAACGGGAAAAGAGAGAAGGGTTTAGACAATGTGGCCGCGCCTTTCTTGTCCGCCGAAGCCTCGGCGAAGGTGGAAGGCGTGGTGTTTCCGTAGCGTGTCTCCGGGCGTGGTGTCTACGTGGCCGCGCCTTCAGGCGTGGTGTCTACGTGGCCGCGCCTTCAGGCGTGGTTGACTTGGGTCGCCGCACGGTAACCGTCGGCAAAAGCGGTGAACACCGCGCGGATCTCGTCGCGGATCCGGCGGAAGGCATCGATTTCGCCCTCGCCGGGACGGGCCGCTTTGGGCGGGTCCTCGAAGGGGTAGTGGAGCCGGGTGACCTCGCCGGGAAAGACCGGACAGCTTTCATTGGCGTTGTCGCAGACCGTAATGACGATTTCGATACCGGCGTCGAGGTATTGATCCAGGTGCTTTGAGGTGTGGCCGGACAGGTCGGTGCCGATTTCACGCATGACTTCGACCGCCGTGGAATGCACATAGCCCGCCGGCTTCGACCCGGCGCTGTGCACCGCGAACAGGTCGCCTGCGACCGAGCGCAGGACGCCCTCCGCCATGTGGCTGCGACAGGAATTGCCCGTACAGAGGATCAGGACTTTGGTTTTTTCCATGGGTATGAACGCTTTGGATACAACGGGTGTCAGGCCGGTTTGACCGCCTCGATGGTGGCGGAGACCACGTAGTCACCGGCGCGACCGGAAGCCGTCCAGTTGTTGATATAGGCCCGGCTTTCTTCCTTCAGGGTGATCGCGATGTCGTCGAAACCGGCGTCCCGGAGCATGCTTTCGATGGCCTCCACCGGCGCCGCCCCGGCCACACAGCCGGTGATGGCCTCGAAATCGGCGGCCAGTTCATCCGGGATGGGGGCCGTCGCCACGATGTCGGCGATGGACAGCCGGCCCCCGGGTTTCAACACCCGGAAGGCCTCCCGGAAGACCGCCGCCTTGTCCGGCGACAGATTGATCACGCAGTTAGACAGGATCACATCCACGGTCCCGTCGGCCAACGGCAGCGCTTCGATTTCCCCCAGCCGGAACTGGACATTCGCGAAGTCGCCCTTCGCCGCATTGGCCCGGGCGGTCGAAACCATGTCGGGGGTCATGTCGACGCCGATGACCGAGCCGGTCGGGCCGACCTGCCGGGCGGCGATGAAGCAGTCGAAGCCGCCGCCGCTGCCGAGATCGAGGACGGTCTCGCCGGGTTTGAGGGCCGCAATGGCGGTGGGGTTGCCGCAGCCCAGCCCCAGATCGGCGCCCTCGGGCGAGACAGCCTGCTCGTCGGCGGAATAGCCGAGCCGGTCCGCCTTCACCGCGGCCGGATTGGGGGGATCCCCGCCGCAGGTGTCCGCTGCCGGTTCGGGACCGCAGCAGCTCGAACCGCCGCGCGCCAGCGAACCGTAGCGCTCGCGGACTTTCGACCGTGTCGCGTCATCGTTCTGGATTTTTTCAAAGGAGGTATTCTCAGTGGTCATAAGATCAAACGGGTTGGTCAGCAACAGAGCGTCCGTGCCAGGTCGGCCGGGGCGTCGTCATCTTCCGCCAGCTCGGTGAGGAGCCGGAGCCGCTCCTCGAGGTCCTCCGCCAGCGGCAGGCCGTCAGCGGTTTCCGGATGCTCCCGCAGACAGCCGACGGTCGCCCGGATCAGCGGATCCTGCGGATCGGCCAACCGGTAGACCATCCACTGGGCGTTGCGGCTCGCCGTGACCAGCCCCAGCCGCTTCAGATAGCCCAGCTGCTTGGACACCTTCACCTGGTCCGCATCCAGAATCGCCATCAGGTGACACACACACAGCGGCCCCTCTGCCAGGAGATTCAACACCCGGACCCGCTGCCCGTCCGCCAGCGCTTTGGCCAACTCAGTCACATGCATGTCAGTAAGATTCAATTGTTTGTATATGCTGTCAATAGTATATTATTACTCCGCCATTAATAAATGCTGCAAGCAGCAGCGTACAGGGCGGAGGGATGAAGGAAGCATTTGCGGATGCGTTCGGCTTGGGATTGAAGCAGGAGCAGGGCGACGTAAACCTTTGAGTCC
>JBNPEH010000004.1:0-300017 GCA_051117635.1 Opitutales bacterium
ACAGCAGGCTCGACTTCCAGAGTCCCGCCGACCTCTTTTTCGGTAGGCCCCCCGGCTTCGGTCGGGCTTCGCCCTCCCTTCACCGGGGGGCCTACCGAATCACCGAGAACCAACCACAACCAATCCACCAACAACCCTGCCTGACTAATATTTAATCCGGTACAGTCCTGGGGGTCCGGTCAAACCCACGATCGAAGCCTCGCCTTCGGGCAGGTGTGAGATGACTTTGACGTTGGCCAAGAAAAGAGCAATTTACCATGGCAGCCAAAATCCCTAGCCTAAGGATCATGAGCATCTCAGAAATCAAGAAAATGACTGTCCAGGAACGACTTACAGCGATGGAGCAGATCTGGGATTCTCTGTGCCACGAGGAATCCGAGCCGGAATCTCCATCTTGGCACGGCGAAGTCCTAGCCGAAAGAAAGAATATGATGGATTCTCCTGAGGCTAAGTACCTTACGATCAATCAACTTCGAGAGCGGTATCGCTGATGCGGTTAGGGACCGTCGTCACTCTCGAGGAAGCCGCGAAAGACCTGGACGCTGGAAAGGCATTCTACGACGAGAAAGAAGAAGGAGTTGGGCTCTACTTTATCGATAGCCTTCTCTCGGATATTGAATCGTTGAGACTCGTATCTGGCGTTCACAGCAAAAGATTCGGATTTTACCGGCTCTTATCAAAGCGTTTTCCGTTCGCGATTTACTACGATATAGAAGGAAGCGTTGCACGAATTGCCGCTGTCCTTGATATGCGACGAGATCCCGCTTGGGTACGCCAAGAACTTGAAAGAAGAAAGGGTTAACCAGTCGCTCCTCACAACTCCGGCCAGCATTCCGCGCCGGCCTCCGCGTGAGAGCTCAGCGTTCGGCCAACGACGGAGATGCCGATCGACATCCCGAGGAATGACTTTTTCGGCAAAGCGGCATTGGTCGCCAACCTACCGCGTTTCGGGATTGAAAAGCCTGGGCGCCGTTGCAGGCTGGTGGTTTTTCCGAGCGGGCGTAGTATATCGGTAGTACGTGAGCTTCCCAAGCTTGAGGGGCGGGTTCGATTCCCGCCGCCCGCATTGGGACGAGGGACGAGGGGCTACTCCACGGTCACGCTTTTGGCGAGGTTGCGCGGCTTGTCCACGTCGCACCCGCGCTTGCAGGCGATGTGGTAGGCCAGCAACTGGAGGGGGATTGTCGCCAGGATGGGCATGACACAGTCATGCGCCCGCGGGATGGGGATGATGGCATCCGCAGCGTCGGCCGGGAAGTCGCTCCCGGCCGAGGTGACGGCGATGACCCTCCCCTGGCGGGCGCGGATCTCCTGAATGCTGGAAAGGATCTTGGGCAGCGTCTCGCCATGCGGGGCGATGACGACGCTCGGGCAGGCCTCGCTGATCAGGGCGATCGGCCCATGCTTCATCTCGGCGGCCGGGTAGCCCTCCGCATGGATGTAGGAGATTTCCTTGAGCTTGAGCGCGCCCTCCAGCGCGATCGGGAACATGTTCAGTCGGCCCAGGAACAACATGTCCTGATAATCTGAATACGCGTGTGCAATGTCGCGGATGGTATCGGCCTGGTCCAGACAGCGTCCGACCAGGTCGGGCAGGCTGCGAAAGGCCTGCACCATTTCGCGACCGTCGCTGTAGGACAGGTCCCGCATGCGCCCGAAGTAGAGCGCCAGCATGGCGCCGATCAGCAGCTGGCCGGTGAACGCCTTGGTCGAGGCCACGCCGATTTCCGGTCCGGAGTGTTGGTAGACCCCGCCGTCCGTTTCCCGGGCGATGGTGGAACCCACGCCGTTTGTCACGCCAAGGACACGGAATCCCTTCCGCTTGGCCTCCCGCAGGGCTTCCAGGGTGTCGATGGTTTCCCCGCTCTGACTGACGACGAACACCACCGTGTCCTTCTGCATCGGCATGTTGCGGTACCGGAATTCACTGGCGTACTCGACCTCCACCGGGATACGGGCGAAACGCTCGATCATGTATTTGGCGGAGAGGCAGGCGTGCCAGGCGGTGCCGCAGGCACAGAACAGCAGCCGGTCGGTCTGGCGCCACTGATAGGAGTCGAGGTTCAACCCGCCGAATTTGGCGGTGGAGCCATCGTCGGAAAAGCGACCCCGCATGGCGTTTTCCAGGGCGGTTGCCTGCTCGTAGATTTCCTTCTCCATGAAATGGGAGAAGTGCCCGAGCTCGGCCTCCTCGATCTTCCAGTCGATGGTGCTGATGGTGGGCGCGATCTCCTCCTCGGTGCCGGCGTGGATAATGTCGAAACTGTCCGGGTTGATGCGGATAATCTGTCCGTCGTCGAGGTAGACGACCTCCTGGGTCCGGCCGAGAAAAGCGGTCACGTCGCTGGCGATCATGTTTTCGCCGTCCCCGAGGCCCACGCAGAGCGGAGAGCCTTTGCGCGCGCCGACGATCGTTTCCGGGCAATCGGTGGCGATGACCGCGATGCCGAAGGTGCCCTCCACCATATGGGTGCTCAACCGGACGGCGTCCACCAGCCGTGTGGCCGGATCCTCGGGTAAGTCCTCCTTGGCGTAGTTGAACGCGATCAGGTTGCAGAATACCTCGGTGTCCGTCTCCGATTGGAACGACCTGCCGGCGTTTTCCAGCATGCGTCGCAGCGACTGGTAGTTCTCGATGACTCCGTTGTGGACCAGTGCGACCCGGCCGTCCGAACTGATGTGAGGGTGGGCGTTGGCGTCCGTCACTCCGCCGTGGGTGGCCCACCGGGTGTGGCTGATCCCGAGCCGGGCCGGACTGTCCGCCTTGTTGACGAGCGTGCCGACATTCGCCACTCGGCCGGTCTTTTTAAAAACGGAGAAGGCGTCGTCTTGCAGCAGGGCGACACCGGCGCTGTCGTAGCCCCGGTATTCGAGGCGTTTGAGGCCTTCGACCAGGATAGCGCCCGCCTTGTGTTTACCGGTATAACCAACGATGCCGCACATGATTCTGGAAAGATAAGGATAAGGGGACCGGACGGTTCCGGCGGAGACAGCCTCAAGAGACGGTCAAAGCATCCGGGGGATCAAGGCAAATTCCGGCCGGTTGAGATGAGGAGGATGCGGTCGTTGCCACGGGTTTGGCACGCCGCTTTGACAGGATTAGGCTTAACAACTGCTTCAGTTTCCGTTGAAGTTTTCACTAAGGCATTTCGTCGAATGCTTCCTCCATCGCACAGCTTAATCCTGCAAACATCCTATGGCCAAGAAAGCCACCACCCAAAAGAGCACCACCAAGAAATCCGTCGTGAAAAAGACGCCCGCCAAAAAGACCGCGGCCAGGAAAAAGGCCGCCAAAAAGACCGTAGCGAAGAAGACCCCGGTCAAGCAGACGGCCCCGGAAAAGAAAGGCCCGACCCGCAAATCAGACCCGGCCAGACCCAGTGAAACAACCGTTAGCGCCCGGGCCGATGTCGGCTTTGGCAACACCCTCTACCTGCGGGGGGAAGGCGG
Source organism: Opitutales bacterium (assembly GCA_051117635.1). Classification (GTDB taxonomy): domain Bacteria; phylum Verrucomicrobiota; class Verrucomicrobiia; order Opitutales; family JABSRG01; genus JBNPEH01. The sequence goes on from JBNPEH010000004.1 coordinate 3,451, forward strand.
CGGGCTGTCCTGGGACAGCGGCGTGGCGATGGACAACACCGCCAGCGACCAATGGATCTGGTCCACCGCTTCCGGCGATGCCCTGACCTTCAAGTTCCTTATCAACGATACACACTGGTGTATCGGGGAGGATTACACGGTGCCTGCAGGCGGCAGCACCACCGAATTCCCGAGCTGGGACTGATCCCCGGCCTCCTTAAGTCCCCTTTTTTCAGCGCCCGGTCCCGCTTCGGCAGGACCGGGTGTTATTAATGCTGCCCGCCCATCGCCTGCAGTTCCTCACCAATTTGCGCGGCGAGGGCGTCGATCGACCGGTCGTCGGCCGGCAGCGCATCCAGGTTCTCGAACCGCCGGTACCGGGCGGTAACCTTGCTGAAGGGCAGGGGAATAAAAAACCGGTCCCAGGACTTCAGCCGGATGGCGTGGGCATAGTCATACTGGTGCAGCAGGATCGGGCATTTCGCCAGTCGCGCAATGGCCACTGCCCCGGGCTTGACCACATAGACCGGGCCGCGTGACCCGTCCGGGGTGATCCCGAGGTCGTTGCCGCCCTGCAGGACCCGGACCGCTTCGCGCAAGGCTGCCGAGCCTCGGAAGTTGCGGGAACCCCGGACTGCCCGCAGCCCCAGTTGCTCGAAAAAGGCGGTCAACCACGCGCCGTCGCTGCTGGCGCTGATCAGCGCGTAAGTGGGTTGCCCGGCGCGATAGCGGTGAACGGCATCGGCCACATTGAACAGCCGGTTGTGCCAGAGGATATGGAGCGTCGGTTGCGACCGGTTGCCGATGCGTGCCCGGTCTTCGGGTGACAGCTCGTAGCGCAGCGTCCGGTTCCATAACCGGAGCACCCATCCCAGCAAGACCATCAGCCCTTTGCGCCAACCCGTCAGGGCCCGGACCTGACGTGGTCGGGGCGTCAGGCTTGAATCGGTCGGGGAGGTCTGCGGTTCAGCGTCCGGCATGACCTGATTATTGGGAGCCAGTCCCCGGTTGGCGGCAACCGTGAAACCGCTTCCCCGGGGTTGCCCGCCATGGGACCGTCCCCTATGGTTTACGAATTTCCTGTGGACATCGCTGATTTCTGTTGGATCTGATCGAAGGGAGGGCCGCCGCCCCCGGCGGCCGTTTCGGTTGAAGACGAGGGGATCCGTCCTGCGCGGCGCTCGGGGACGAGCGCCCTCCCGGTGAATCTGTATAGCGTCGTCAACAGCATTGGCTTTCTGGGTTGTTCCGGGAGGGCCGCCGCGCGCCTCGGCAAAGCCTTGGGCCACGACCGGGTCCCCGGCGGCCGTTGTCCCAATGCTGGCAAATTTCGCCACGCTCCCCCCTTGACACCCCTTAGCCGGTCGCTAGCGTCTCCGTCTTTCCCCAAGGGGTAGTAGCTCAGTTGGTTAGAGCGCCTGCCTGTCACGCAGGAGGCCGCGGGTTCGAGTCCCGTCTATCCCGCCACCTTTCAACAAAAAACGCGCACCGGCCAGCCGGTGCGCGTTTTTTTTGACCTTCTCCTCCGTATCGCGCCGCTTCAGCTGGCCGCAACGCACTTCAAGGGCATTCACCTGACCTGGTCCCAGACGACGGACAACAACCCCGAAACCGCCCGCATCGACGGGACCACCTACTTCCGCCACAGCACCAGCTGGATTTTTCAGGACCCGTTTTATGAGGGATTCCTGTACCGCTCATCGACCGAAACAAGCAGTCCCCCCAGGCCTCCTCAGTCCTGGCTAGGCTTTGATACGCTGCTTGATATTCGTGAGGCCACGTTTACCGAAGACGTGGATTTCGGAACCGGCGGGTTTGGAACCTATACGGCCGGAGGCACCGAGTCGGTCTACTTCCAGTTGACGGGTCGCTCCTCGACTCTTTTCGAGGGCAACAACGACAGGCCGCTTTACGCACGCGCCATCCTCGCCTTTGCACCAGACGGCACCCCCCAGCAGTCCCCGCTTGTGGGCTGGGATTCTCCCTCGACCGGAAGCGAGTTGTATACGCTGGATACCAACGGCCAACCCGATACCTTCATTTCACCCTGGGGCTGGAACACGCTGTATCTGCCCAGAAACGAGTCGGTGACCTTCCGGCTGCCCGGATACGACCCCGACGGCGGGGCGGTCTCGTGGGCCTTCGCCCCCGGTGGGACCAACGGATCAGGCATGGTCACGGCTGTCCCGGGAACGACTTTTGGTACCCCGATGACGATCACGGATTCTGCCAGCGGCATCTTCGCCTGGGATACCCCCGACGTTGACGGCTTGTTCGCCGCCCAAGTATATATCACTGACGACGAGGGCAACCGGGTGCCCTGGGAATTCCAGATCCGTCTCACCGACCGGGTTGCCTACGACCGGTCGATGCTGATGGCTCCGCCCGGGGTGATTCCCGAACCTGAGGCCTATGCCCTGGTGTTCGCGCTTGCAGCTGGTGGTCTCGCCTGGTTGCGGCGCCACCGGCAGATCAGGTCATTGAACCGCCGGGTTTGACCAGATCCGCCGGAGCCACGCCGCGTCGTTCCAGAAACGTCAGCGCGGTGGTGTCCTCGACCGTGCCCTGCTCGATCAGCCGGGCGATATGGGCGACTTGTCGTCGCCGGCGATCCATGGGGCCGAGTTTCATGCCCGGCCGATTCAGCTTCGCCTCCAGCTCCTGCTGCGACCGCGTGTAGTAATGGTTCAACTGGATGCGGTCCTGCGAATAAAAGGCGCGGTCGGTCCGGTTTCGATGACGGGCCGGCTGACCGCGATCATTGACGCTCCGGGCGGTGCCATCGATCTCCATGCCATGCACTTTGATCGCGGTGATCCGGCACGGGTCTGCGATCACCTTGAAATTGAGCGCACGGGGATGCGCATACGGATCCCGGCTCCGTTGCGTAAATCCGGCCAACTGGCCCGTCGGCGGGGGTCCCCGGTGCCCATTGGGGCCAAACATGTGCCAGGGCAGCGAGACCTGTCCGTGCAGGATCAGCGGCTCGAGGGCGGCCTCCAGTGTCTCCGCCCCGGTCGGCACCAGAAATTCGTCCGCATCAATGAAGGCCATCCATTGATAGGCTGCGCCGAAGTTGGCGATGGCGTGCGCGTAAGCCAGCACCTGGCTGTGGATCTCCGCCCGGTCATCTCGGCAGAACACGCGCTGAGCCCAGGGCGTGAGCGTCAGGGCCGACGCCGGCAGGCTGCTCCGGGCGCGTTCGACCGTCTCATCCTTGCTCCCGTTGTCGTACAGGTAAACATGGCTGACTCCCGCCAACCCGTGGAAACGCAGCCATTCCCGGATGTGCCGGGATTCATTGCGGACGATCGTGACGAGGGCCAGGCCTTGCCGATCCGAAGCTGGAGCCGGCGGCTGGATGGCCAGTCGGGTCAACGGTCGCTTGCGCCCGATCAGCATGCCGATTCAGCCCGGGCCGCGTTGAGTTTGGCTGCTACGCGCTGCGGACAGACTTCCGCGCCGGTCGCTCCCTGCGTGACCGGCACGTAATAGTAATGGAGCAACCAGGTCAGGAAGCGGGCGCGGAGGTCCGGATCGAAAGTCAGGGTGTCCGGCTGCGCGCAAAGCCGCTCGAGGCAGGCCTGCGACGGCACGCGATGAGCCATGCCGGGCAGCGCCCAGAAGGCGGACCCGGTCACCAGCACCGGTTTGTCTTCGAAAAAGGCCTGCAGGCCCATTGAGGAGTTGATGGTGATCACCGCCTTGCTGGCGCGCAGCTGGCAGAAGCTGTCGGTTGTATTGTCCAGCTGGATACGCGCACCCAGGCTGCGGGTCCGGTCGATGCGTTCCGCAATTGAAACGGAGGACGACGGGTGTTCCTTGAACCGGATGTGCCAGCCCTCAGGCAGCGAGGCGGAGGCCTTCGCCAGGGCGTTGATGAACCCGCGTATATGGTTCACCCAGCCTGCAAACAACCGCAGTTGGCTGTCGTTGGCCACCTGCAACGGTACGAACAGGAAGGGGCCTTCCCCCGCCAGCGAGCGTTCCGCCTGACCGACCCCGACTCGTCGCGACGCCCGGGCACTGAACCGGTTCCTGACCGATGCGATCAAGGCGTGGTCAGGTGCCGTCCGGTCGAAGGCTGCGGGATCGCCGGGGACCGAGCCTTCGGCGTTTACTCCGTGTGGATCCAGCGTCATGCAATCCGGAAACGGGGCCAGTTCGGCGAACAAGCGGGCGGCACCGGCGTCCCGGGCGGCCTCCATGAACGCGCGACGCGACCCCGTCAGTCCGTTCCAGCACAGGGCCAGCGATGCCGGATGACGCTCGAAAAACCGACGGGCCCAGTTGTATTGCCCGCGAATGAGTTCCTGCTTCAGGAACCGGATCAGCGGCCAGTGCGGTTGACGTTTGGCCCGGTTGAGACAGTCCTCCGCCCGCGCCCGGGTTTCGGGAAAATCGCGAGGACTCCAGCCCAGAAGGCGAAGGCGCTGCCCCCGACCCGCGATGGCGGCAATGGCCCGGAACCGTTCATCCTTGGCGGAGCGGTGCTCGGCGAGCCAGACCACGGTCGGGTTGCTGGGCATGCGGGCTTGTTAGGGATTGGCCCCGCCCGGGGCAAGGCCCACCTTGGGGTATGGGCCTCAAGCTCCTGAATAGCTTCTCCACCCTGTTTCCCGTCTGGGTGCTCGCCGCCTGCAGCTGGGCCATTCTCCAACCGGAGGCCTTTACCTGGTTTTCCGGTCCCTGGATCGTCTGGGGGCTCGGCATCATCATGTTCGGGATGGGCATCACCCTGCGCGTCGAAGATTTCGCCGGTGCGCTCAAAACCCCGCAGGCCGTGGTCGTCGGCGTCGTCGGTCAGTTCATGCTCATGCCGGCCATCGCCTGGGGGATCGCCCGCCTGTTCGCGCTGCCGCCGGCTTTTGCGGCCGGGTTGATCCTGGTGGCCTGCTGTCCGGGTGGCACAGCCTCCAATGTCGTGGCGTATCTCGCCCGCGCCAATGTCGCCCTGTCTGTCCTGATGACCTTTGTCTCAACAACCGTGGCAGTCGGGCTGACGCCTGTCCTGACGCAATGGGTGGCCGGAGCCTATGTGCCGGTCGATGCCTGGGCGCTCTTCGGCAGCATGGTGCGGATCGTCCTGCTGCCGGTCGCGCTGGGCATCGGTATTCACCACCTGGCGCCCAAACTGACCGACCGGATCGCACCGGTCGGCCCCGCCATCGCCGTCATCGTGATCGCGCTCATCTGCGCCAGCATCGTTGGCAGCAACCGGGCGGCCGTTCTCGAATACGGGCTGCTGCTGATCGGCGCCGTCGCCAGCCTGCATGCGGTCGCCTTTGCCGCCGGCTACGGCTTTGCCCGGCTCTGCCGGACCGGCGAACGCGCCGCCCGGACCATCAGCATCGAGGTGGGGATGCAGAACTCCGGCCTCGCCACGGTCCTGGCCCGCGCTCATTTCGCCGATCCGCTGGTTGCCATACCCGGCAGCCTGTCCGCCTTTACCCATTCGGTCATCGGCAGCCTGCTGGCGGCCATCTGGCGGCTGCGACAGGCTGATGATGGCAAGCCCCCGCCGGACTGCGCCGCTTAGCTTAAGCAAGCGCTCGTGAGTCGCGAGGGCAGCGCTGAAGCGCAGCCCTCCCATGGAGCCAAACCTTCAGGGCCCGCGCTTGTCCAAGCGCCTGAGCTTGCCGAAGGCCGCCGTGCCGATGGGACTTGAGGGATCGCGCGACAAGGAGTGGCCTTGGCGCTTTGGCATGCCGCAAGCGGTAGCCCTACAAATGCGTCCCGCTAAACTTGGCAGGGCAATAACCAATCTAAGTTGCCTCTGTCATTTTAAGCTTGCAGTATTTTTTAAGTTGCTAACATTAGCGCCAAAATTCGGAAAATTGTTTTTTTCCCGGCTGGTCTACCTTCATAACCCAACGCTCACAACCTGCACAGCTACCTGTATCATGCCTTCAGAAACGCCTACTTCCTCGGCACCCACATCCCTGGCAAAACTTTTGACCTGCAGCGCAGGTGTAGCCGCCTCGACTGGTTATGCCGCGGTGTTTACCGTCACCAGCACGGACAGTAACTTTAGCAGCTTTTTCTCTGGCGGTGATGGTGACAATATCATCACACCTTCCGATGGAACCGTCCAATGGGATGTTGATGGCGATGGTAAAATTGATTTTTGGCTTATTGGAGGCCAAAATACCTTCAATTCGGGTGTTCCCTATGATTACGTCGATTTTTTTGGGCCCCAGGGAACGAATAAATTTATAAGTTTTAATGCGGCTGGAGGCGTTCGGAATATCAGCGCCAATTTTATGGTAGGCCCCACCTTAGCTACTGATTATGGAATTAACGGATCAGGCCTGGCTATCTACCGCTATACCAATGTAGCCACCGGCGTTTTCTATAGTGCCACAAATTTTACGGATGGCGTCAATGGCTTCATCGGCTTTAGTTTTGATAGTTCAGGTGCTGGTGCCGGCTACGGTTGGGCGGAGGTTCGTTTCGATCTTACCAATACAACACTGACCATCTTGCAGTGGTCCTGGGAAGCCGACAATAACACGGCTATTCAAGTCGGTACCACGGGGGCCAATCCGATTCCAGAACCGGCCACTACCGCTGCTGGGCTCGGCCTTTTGGCCCTGGGGGCCGCCGGCCTAAGGTGCTGGCGTAAGAAACAGCCCACGGCCTGAGTTGGCTGCCCGATTTGATTTTCCAATCAAGGTTCCCGGTCGTCAGCCGTGAGCCTTTCGTTTTAGAGCGACTACAAGCCATGGAGACGCCGGCTCTTTCCTGTCCGCCGAAGTCCTTGGACGTAGGTGGAGGCCGGCGTTCGCGACTTGCGGCAGCCCTACAGCGGCACCCACGCGTTGCGCTCGTTGCGCCGTGGCGTGAACCCTCCCACACCTGAGGCCCGTTACCCGGCGGCGGCTCAGAGATCCGCCCTCCAGCTTTGACATTGCTTGTAGGGCCGCCGCTCGCGCCGCGCCGCAGGGAAAGACCCTGGACCCAAGCCCCTTACCCCGTCGGCATGCCGTCGAGCGGCAGCCCTGCATACGGCGACATTGCCCTCAGTCAGGCTTCCCTGGCTTCCTCCGGCACCGTATTCATGGCATCGAGCAGATCCATGATGGTGACGATGCCGGCGAGTTGGCCGTCCTCGGTGACGAAGATTTTGTTGGCGCCTTCGCGCACCATGACTTGGAGCACCTTCTCGATGAGGGTTTCCGGGTGGACCTGCGGGATATCGCGCAGCGGCAGCTGCTCCAAGGTGGATTCGGCCCGGACGTCCGGCGTCTTGATATAGTCGTAAAAATCGTCGCGACGGAATGCGCCCAGAAATTTCCCCGTTTCGGGATCCTTGACTGGATACAGGCTGTGGCGGCTCTCCTTGAACAGGCGCAGGGTTTCCTGCACGCTCGACTGCGGGGTCAGCGCATGGATCCCCCGGTGCATGATACTTTCGACCGGTCGGGCCAACAGCCATTTGGGCAGTTGCTTTTTCAGGGCGTCGAAATCCTCGCCCGAGCGGTACTTCTGGGCCGACCGCTTGAGCAGGCGCTGAAAGTAGGCACTGCTGCCGAAGAAGGAGCGGAAGGTCTCCCCATTGAGCGCGACCAGGCGGGTAGGCTCGGCGGCAATGGCCCGGAACCGCCAGCTGCCATCTTCCAGCAGCGCCCGTTCGCCAAAGAATTCGCCCGGATGGATGCTCATGATGCGGTTGTCGCCTTCGAACAGGTCGATCTTGCCGGATTTCACGATATAGAAGGAGAAGGCGGGCTCCCCGGGATGGAAGAGGATATTGTCAGTCTCCAGGTGCATTTCCTGCGTGGCCTTGGTGTAGCGCGGATTGAGCACGCTGATGTCGCGTGGGAAAAACAGGTCGAAAGTCCACTCGAGCATGACCCGGAGCTTGCGTTCCACCCCGGGCAGCTTGCCGAGGTAGATCGTCCGCCAAAGCCACCAGGCGAAGAAGCCGGAAAACTGGATCCCCAGCACATCGGCCACGGCCTTGCGGTGCCCGATTGCCGCCAGCTCACCCAGGCCGGTGAACCGGAACGGCCTGGATTTCCCCTTGCCGAGGATCCGGCTGGCTATGTTCCTGCCGAGCAGTGTTCCCTGGCGCATCGCGAATTGGGCGGTCGGCGGGCAAACCTGTTCGTCGCTCGCTCGATTCTTTTTTTTGTCCCAAAGCGGTACAGCCGCGCAGTCGCCCGCCGCCCACAGGCCGGCGTGCTCGGGAACGTTCATCGTGGCGTCGGTCCGGATGCGGCCCCGGTAGGCCGGCACCTGGCAATCGCTGCAGACCTGCTGCACCAGCGGGTGGGGGGCGTTGCCGACGGTGCTGACGACGGTCGCGGTGTCAAAGGAATCCCCGTTGTCCAGATAGACATGGTTGGCCGTCAGCGCTTTGACGCGACGCTCGAGGATGATCTCGAGGCCACGCGTCTCCAGTTTGCGCTGCGAATAGTCGCCCAGGCGGCGACTGAGCGTGGGCAACAGGTGATCCCGGCTGTGGACCAGAACGACCCGGAAATCATCCCGGTCGATATTGTTGTAATAGGGATGCATGCCGGTGAACAGGTCGATGATCTGCCCGGCGGTCTCGACGCCCGAGTAGCCGCCCCCGACCACCACGAAGGTCAGCAGGCGCTTCTTGAGGACCGGATTCACCTGGATGTTCGCCTCCTCGAAGCGGCTGATAATTGTCGTGCGCAGCTTCAACGCGTCGCCCGCGTTCTGCATGAGAAAAGCGTGCTCCGGCATGCCCGGAACGCGCGACAGGTCTATTGTCGCGCCCAGGGTCAGGACCAGGTGGTCGTAAGTGATCTGGGCATTGGGGGAAAAATCGCCCGCGTTCAGCGTCAGGCTGCGATTCGGCCAGTCGATCCTGCTAACCTTGCCCTTGTAGAATTCGGCCCCGCGGCAGAGTTGGCGGATGGGGTTGATCACCGCCGACGGATCGAGCGCCGCCCCGGCCACCTCCGGTAGCATGGGCTGGAACACCATGTAATTTTCCTCCGCGAGAACCCCGATTTTCTTTCCGCTGTTGCGCCCCAGTTGGCGAATCAGGCTTTTCGCACAATAAACGCCGGCAAAGCCGCCGCCGAGGATCGCCACATCCAGATGCAGCACATGCTCGCTGCGCTGGTCGGGAGTTTCAGAAGATGCTTGGTCCGCCATGGTGAGGAATGGTTAAGGAAGGGGTGGAAAAATTCATGTTAGAGGAAACGGCGCGGTCCGGCAAACGGTGCGCTGGGTTGGCTGCCTTTCGGCTATTGGCCTGACTTGCACCAACCTCGGAACAGCGTAACCGTTGCGGCATGGCCGCCCGCTCCGCCAGCCGACCCCGTGCCAATGATCCCGCCTCCGCGCTCAAGCGCGCGCTTGGCGACTGTGTGTCCACCGATCCCGATGACCGCTACGCCGCCTCTTTCGACGGCATGAAACTGGCCTATGCCCAGCCCGAGGCCGTCGTCCGCCCCACGCGCGAGGAACAGGTTGGTATCCTCCTGGAACTGGCCAACACGCATCAGGTGCCGGTCACCACCCGCGGGGCAGGCAGCTCGTTGACCGGCGCGGCTACGCCTTCCCGCGCCGGCTGGGTGCTCGACCTGACCCGGCTCAATCGCATCCGGATCGATGCCGACGCCCGCTTCGCCCACGTCCAGGCGGGGGCCATTAACGGTAAGGTCCAGGCCGCCGCCGCCCGACACGGCCTGATGTATCCGCCCGATCCCTCGTCGCGCGACTACTGCACGATCGGGGGCAACATCGCCTGCAACGCCGGCGGTCTGCGCGGTGCCAAATACGGCGTCACCCGGGATTACGTGGTCGCGCTGCGCGGCTACCTGCCGACCGGTGAAGCCGTGCAGTTCGGCCGCCCGCTCCGCAAATGGGCCGCCGGCTACAACCTGCGCGATCTCTGGATCGGCAGCGAGGGCATGCTCGGGATCGTGACCGGGGCCACGCTCAAGCTGGTGCCTGCCCCGGAAACCACCTGGACCGCGCTGGCCGCCTTTCCCACCGAACGCGAGGCCCTCGAAGCCGTGCTCGACCTCAACCAGCAGCGGCGGATCACACCCGCCATCCTCGAGTTTCTCGACGTGGCCTCGGTCTCCGGGGCCGAACGTTTCATGGGCCAGACGCTTTTCCCGAAGCATCCCGGGTCTTCGCTTGTTCTGATTGAGCTGGATGGACCCAGGCATCAGGTCGAGGCGGAGAAACAAGTTGTGCGTGCCTGGGCCCGGGAAAGCGCGCTCGGCTTCCGTCAGGCGAAGGATGCCGAGGACCGCGAGCAGCTCTGGGCCGTTCGCCGCAAATGCTCGCCCGCCATGTTCGAGCTGGGCGACAGCAAGCTGAACCAGGACGTCACCGTGCCGCTCAAGCAGATGCCGCAGCTGGTCGCCTTTGCCGGAAAGCTTCGCAAGAAATACCAGCTGTCCGTCGCGGTCTTCGGCCATGCCGGCGACGGTAACCTCCACACCAATATCATGTACCACCGCGCCGACGACCGCGAACGGGCCGTCGCGCACGAAGCGGTCTTTGCGCTGATGGAAAGGGTGGTCGCGCTGGGGGGTACCATCTCCGGCGAGCACGGCATCGGCCTGGCCAAGTCAAGCTTCCTGAGTATCCAGTTTTCCGATACTGAGATTGCTGCCATGAAAGCCATCAAAAAAGCCCTCGATCCCGCCAACATCCTCAACCCGGACAAACTCTTCTCCCCCGTCCCTGTCTGGGAACAGACCCCCGAGGCCGTTAAACTTCCCTGGGATCACCGGTAGTTTCAGTTAGAGAGTTAAGGAGTTAGGGGTTAGAGGGTTGGGGAGTTAATGGGTTAATGGGTTGGCGAGTGGCTGAGTAAGAGGTCAGCGAGTTGAGGCTCACTCCCTCACTCCGCAACTCTGTAACGCTCTAACTCTGTAACGCTTTAACTCCTTAACGCTTAAACTCCCTAACCTTCCCCGTCCTCCCCGAGGACGAGCCGCCGTTTCGGATCACCGGCCAGGTAGAGCGTCCGGGTCGGGAAGGCGAAGTCGATGCCGGCGGCGTTGAAGCGCTCGAGGATCTGACGGTTCAGGCGCTCGGTAAAGGCCATGTAGTCCCAGTAGGCCGGCGGGTGGTACCAGTAGATGACCAGCAGGTCCAGCGAGTGGCTGCCGAATTTGCTGAAGTAGGCGCGGGGCGGAAAGTCGGCCACCATCCCCTCGTGGTTGTCGAGCAGCTCGCGCAGGATGGCCAGCGCCTCGTCCACTTTGTCCGGAGGTGTGTCGTAGGTCAGGTTGATCTCGAACAGGTTCCGGATGTAGGGCCGCTTGCCGATGTTGTGGATGGCCTTGTTGGCCAGTTCGCCGTTCGGGATGGTCACCAGGTGGCCGTCGAGCCGGCGCACCCGCGTGCTGCGCAGCCCGACCTCCTCGACAATCCCGTCGTGCCCGTCGATCACGATCCGTTCGCCCATTTCAAAAGGCTTGTCGGCAAACAGGACCAGCGAGCCGAAGAAGTTTTTCAACGTGTCCTGCGCGGCCAGCGCCACCGCCAGCCCGCCGATCCCCAGCCCCGCGATGATCGAGCTGACCGACTTCCCGCTCAAAAACTGCGCGATCTGGACCACCGTCAGCACCGCCACCGTCAGCCGGAGCGACTTCCGGATGATCGGCACCATCATGTCGTCCATCTTGCTCGCGGTCTTCGCGGCAAACCGCCCGAGCAGCGAGTCCGGGACATCCACCAAATGGAAAGCCAGGAACCCGAAAGCGACCGTGATCAGGACCGCCAGGCAGGTGTTGACGAACGCGGTGACCGGCGACTCCGGACCGCCCAGGTCCAGAAACAGAAAGGCCACCTTCAGCCCGAAGCCGATGGCCAGAAACGGGATTCCGCGCCCGAAGGCGATGGCGGTTACCGACAGGGTGGGGCGCTTCTCCGCAATCCGCTTGCCCAGTCGTTCGAGGAACGCCCGGACGAGCCGGCCGCCCAGCCAGCTGAGCAACACCGCCAGAAAAAAGAAAACCAGATCCGTCACCGTGTTGGCCCCCAGCAGCGTCTTGTCCAGCCATGCATCCATGCCCGAACCCTAGCAGCTTCCGCACCCGCGGGACCAGCTTCCGGATACAGCGACGTCTCCCCAACCGCAAAGCCGCCACGGACGCAAAGGGCGCCGCCACTGGAGGGATTAACCACATAGATCACGAGGGGCGCAAAGAAGGTACCGTGACCCATCGCAGGACTCATTCCCCGGGAGGGCGCTCGTCCCCGAGCGCCGCCGATCTTCGGGATCCCGCCCCTCGCGCCCGATCCGCCACCCGCCACCAGCAACCAGAATCCAGGAACCAGTAACCCCTCCGACACCTTTTGTCCCAGCCAACCGGGTAACCTGCCTGGATGACGAGCACCGTACCGCTGGAAGCCCTGCAGGACCCCCTCCTCTGGGCCTGCCTGTCGTCCGGCGAACGCCAGCTGGCCATCCGTCAGCATCTTGTCCCCGAGCCGCTCCTCGCCGACTTCTATGGCTGGGTGATGCAGGACACCACCAACGCCGCCGGCATCACGCTACCCGAATGGCAGCTGCTGCCCAAACCCATGCGCCGCCAGCTGCGCAGGCGCTGGAATCGCCGCCAACGAAGCTTCTGGTTTCGCCACCTCGAGACCCGTTCCCTTACTTACAACCTCGCTCATCACGACTGGGCCTGGAATCTGGTTTTGGGCGGTCCCATGGTCCTCGCCCTCGTCATCTGGATCGCCATCCTCTGGTGCCATCCCGCCTTCGCGGAATTCATATCCGGCCTGTTCCTCTTCGTGATTGTCTTCAGCCCCGTCCTGCTCATCGGAATCAGTCTTTCGATCCTCTATCTGCGCTTCCTCGGTGCCCTCATGAACCCCTTCAACTTCCTGCGCTGAGGAACGATCCTGCCTGGAAAAGAGCCGGGAGGGCGGTCGTCCCCGACCGCCGTTTGCCGTCGATTGCCTTGCCCGGCTCTCCGAATCCTTGGCATGCCGAGGCGTCCGGCCTTAGCTTGTGGCTCCTTCGACGTTCATGGACGAGACCACACCCACCTTCGACCTGTTTACGACCGGGCTGACCCACGAGGATCGCCTGATACGCAAGGCCTGTCTGGATTATTTTGCGGAGCAACCGGGATTGAGCCTCACCCGATCTGCCTGACTTCTGTCTCATCCGTGAAGCCCTCTTTGCCCACTTCGTCCTGCGCGGCTGGGACCACCCACGCAAGGAGGCCTTCCGGCTGGAGATCGAGGTTGCCGACCACGCCGAATCCCGTGCAGTCGCCGATCTCATCCTGGACGAGCAGAACGGGGAGGACGAGGCCGTCGATCCCTTTTCCCTGCCCTTGCCGGGCGATCCTCTCGACACGGACTTCCCGCCAGCCCCCTAACCCCCGAAAATCGGCCGTAACGATCCCTGCCCCTGCGGCAGCGGCAAGAAATACAAAAAATGCTGTCTGGGGAAGTAGTGGAGTGGTGGAGTAGTGGAGTGGTGGAGTGGTGGAGTAGTGGAGTGGTGGAGTGGAAGGGTTTCCGTTGCCGGGTAGGCGATGGCGGCCTGTCAACCCGAGGAACCTTGACGTGCATGCAATGCGCATGCATTTTGATACCATGAAAACCTTGACCATTCGCGGGATGCCGGACGAGGTACATGCGGCTTTAAGGGAGCGGGCACGTCAGAACCGACGCAGCATGAACCAGGAGGTGCTCTTGGAACTGACGGCGGCGTTGGAAAAGGAAGGGGAAGGAGCCGCAGGGGCGAAAGCCAGGATGGAGCGAAACCTGGAGGCGATTGGACGCCTTCGATCCGACATGAACGGCTTTTTAAAACCGGAGGAAATCGACCGAGCCATTGAGGAAGGGCGACGGTGATCGCGGTCGATTCGACGGTCCTGGCGGATCTGTTGTTTGGCGAGGAGCGGTTCAGCCGGGCCGCAGCGGATTTGAGACAGATGGATCCGGAATGGTGTTGCCACGGCCTGGGCATCATCGAGGTTGGAAACGTTGCCTGGAAAGGGGTCCGGACAGGCCGGGTCGACGCCAAGGTAGCTGCCCGCGCGATGGAACAGATGCGCCGCCTGCCGGCGGACATCGAGTGGGGGATAAAGGAAACCGCGATTCTGGAAAGCGCCCTTCAGCACGGCCTCACCTTTTATGACGCCACCCATGTCTGGCATGCGCGACGGCGCGGTGTGACCTTGTGGACCCGGGACACCCGCCTGTCCAAAGCCTGCCCCGAATCGACGCGCCTGGTGACGGTAGACGATGACCCCGAGCCGCGCTCCTGAGAGCGGGCCGGGCATCGCGATCAGGCGATGGTCATTCCGGGGGCGTGGCGTGATGCTCAGGCTGGCGCGGTTCCACCTTCAGATACGACGACGCCGTGTGGGGCAGCGCGTCGAAAAAGGCACGACCGTCCGCAGGGTACACCAACTGCCCGCCTTCAAAGGCTGATGCCGCTTTCATTAAAAAGCTCGCACACCACCGGATTATCCGTTCGCAGGGCCCGCCGCCGGATGCTCATCCAGATCGATACAGTCGCCAGGGCCGCCGTCCTCGATATCGAAAATAAATCTAAAATAGATCTTATCGCACCCGGTTAAGGCCGCAAGCCGCTCAATGCAGGCATCCCGGTCCGACAACCCCTCACGCTCTACCTGCTCAAACGCTTCCGGTATCGTTAATTTCGGCCTAGGCATCACGAATCATTATTCAATGCATCAACCCCGCTGACAAGTATCCAACCTGCCGATTATTAATCTGACCCTCACCCTTAAAACGATTTTATCCGGTCGGAATAATACCCCTCCACCACTGAACCCCTCCACCACTCCCACTACCCCAATGGGGCCGCGCTCGTGAGAGCGCGGAGAGGCGGGCCGGCCGGGCGGATAAAACCGAGCGTAGCGCTTCAATGGGGCCGCGCTCGTGAGAGCGCGGAGAGAAGGCTTTGTTTTTGGAGTCATAACCAAGGGAAACGCTTCAATGGGGCCGCGCTCGTGAGAGCGCGGAGAGTTCAGAAGGCATTGGCCAAACAACGACCAAAACCCTGCTTCAATGGGGCCGCGCTCGTGAGAGCGCGGAGAGAGTTGGGCAACCGGATCGAGCCTTATGAGCAAAGCCTGGCGCTTCAATGGGGCCGCGCTCGTGAGAGCGCGGAGAGCCGGTCCGGCCGTCACACGGCCTCAGTCATGACGTAGCTTCAATGGGGCCGCGCTCGTGAGAGCGCGGAGAGGTGCGCTTTGTCAATGTGCGGGCGGAGCCTGCTGCTGCTTCAATGGGGCCGCGCTCGTGAGAGCGCGGAGAGAGGGTATTACCTGCAAAAAATTCAAAGGGTGGGAACGCTTCAATGGGGCCGCGCTCGTGAGAGCGCGGAGAGGTCGCTCCATGGCAGCCTCCTATTTTCCCCCCAAGGGCTTCAATGGGGCCGCGCTCGTGAGAGCGCGGAGAGAGATGTCCGCGTGATGTTCCTGCATCAGGTAGCGGTGCTTCAATGGGGCCGCGCTCGTGAGAGCGCGGAGAGGTATGTCGATTGATCCGGATACGCTGCGGTGGTGGCTGGCTTCAATGGGGCCGCGCTCGTGAGAGCGCGGAGAGGCCGTGGCCGGCGCGTAGGCGGGTAAAAGCGGGGTGCTTCAATGGGGCCGCGCTCGTGAGAGCGCGGAGAGGCGCGCACCGATCCCGAGCGGGCCTACATGGACCGGAGCGCTTCAATGGGGCCGCGCTCGTGAGAGCGCGGAGAGAGAGTTCGAACTACCAGGACAAAAGAAACCAACAAGGTGCTTCAATGGGGCCGCGCTCGTGAGAGCGCGGAGAGCTTCAAGGCGTTCGATTCTGAGGGCTCGGCCCTCGTGCTTCAATGGGGCCGCGCTCGTGAGAGCGCGGAGAGGGGTCAGGATCAGCCGCCGCCGTCAGGCATGGCGCAGCTTCAATGGGGCCGCGCTCGTGAGAGCGCGGAGAGTGGCCGGGTGGCAAGCCCGCATGGCAGGCTATGAGCAGGCTTCAATGGGGCCGCGCTCGTGAGAGCGCGGAGAGGACATGCCTCTTTTCGGCTCAGAAACAACCCAGGTGCTTCAATGGGGCCGCGCTCGTGAGAGCGCGGAGAGCAGCCTTTTATGGCTGGGCTCAATTTTGGAAAGACGCTTCAATGGGGCCGCGCTCGTGAGAGCGCGGAGAGGTCAAATGGAGCTTCAAACCGTCAAAGGCAAGGAAGAGCTTCAATGGGGCCGCGCTCGTGAGAGCGCGGAGAGCCAGGGAGCCGTCAGCGCCAGCCCTGCGATCACCTACGCTTCAATGGGGCCGCGCTCGTGAGAGCGCGGAGAGCCCGCCGCTTCCGCGATAAAGCGAAGCGCGAAATCGCTTCAATGGGGCCGCGCTCGTGAGAGCGCGGAGAGGCCCGCCAGCCTCAGCTGTGGATGTTTCCGCAGCCACGCGCTTCAATGGGGCCGCGCTCGTGAGAGCGCGGAGAGAACGCGGTTCAGGCTGGTTTACCGACCGGATTTACTGCTTCAATGGGGCCGCGCTCGTGAGAGCGCGGAGAGGCGGTCTACGAACAGAATCAGAGCCAGATCAGGCGGCTTCAATGGGGCCGCGCTCGTGAGAGCGCGGAGAGTCCGAAGGTGTGACAGCGCCATCGGGGGATTCAGATGCTTCAATGGGGCCGCGCTCGTGAGAGCGCGGAGAGTCGTACTTTATCCCGTTGCTTATGCAGACTTAGGAGGCTTCAATGGGGCCGCGCTCGTGAGAGCGCGGAGAGAGTCACCTGTATCGCCTGGCGCGCCGGGAGGTGCTGCTTCAATGGGGCCGCGCTCGTGAGAGCGCGGAGAGCTGTGGAGCCTGCCTGCTGCTCGCTGTCACTGTATGGGCTTCAATGGGGCCGCGCTCGTGAGAGCGCGGAGAGCCCGGGCCGGCATTGTCGGCCGGCATGTCTTCCACGCTTCAATGGGGCCGCGCTCGTGAGAGCGCGGAGAGCGTTACCTGCACGGGCTGCCGGGCAGTGACAGTTCGCTTCAATGGGGCCGCGCTCGTGAGAGCGCGGAGAGGAACCAGCTGCGCGGGGTAAGCCTGACGATCAGCGGCTTCAATGGGGCCGCGCTCGTGAGAGCGCGGAGAGTGGCTGTCGTCGGGCGGTGGCGTGGTCGACATCCAGCTTCAATGGGGCCGCGCTCGTGAGAGCGCGGAGAGACACGGCGCAGTTCGCCAAGGCGGAGGGTCGCGTCGCTTCAATGGGGCCGCGCTCGTGAGAGCGCGGAGAGGCAGGCCTGATACCTGACGACAGGGTTAAGGACATGCTTCAATGGGGCCGCGCTCGTGAGAGCGCGGAGAGAGCATGGAACATGGAACAAAGGCCCTGGGCTGCACAGCTTCAATGGGGCCGCGCTCGTGAGAGCGCGGAGAGGCGCTGGCTACGTCTGCCGCTGTATCGTCTGTAAGCTTCAATGGGGCCGCGCTCGTGAGAGCGCGGAGAGGTTCTGCAAATCATATCGGCACCCAACAATGCCCGTTGCTTCAATGGGGCCGCGCTCGTGAGAGCGCGGAGAGGCCGGTTCTCACCGACCAGCCGCTGCCAGAATTTGACGCTTCAATGGGGCCGCGCTCGTGAGAGCGCGGAGAGGGATTAACCGCGATAAATGAGAGCGGTCTATCATGCTTCAATGGGGCCGCGCTCGTGAGAGCGCGGAGAGCGCCAAGGCCATCGAGGACATGGCCATCTACCTCCGGCTTCAATGGGGCCGCGCTCGTGAGAGCGCGGAGAGTGGATCGCCGGGGTGCTGGAGGCCCTCGCCGCCGACATCGCTTCAATGGGGCCGCGCTCGTGAGAGCGCGGAGAGGTGTCATCCGCGATCGTGCCGCCTTCAGAGAGGATGCTTCAATGGGGCCGCGCTCGTGAGAGCGCGGAGAGCTCGTTTACCAGGACATCCGCGCCTGGCCAAACGCTGCTTCAATGGGGCCGCGCTCGTGAGAGCGCGGAGAGGAGCGCGATCCCAGAGGATCTGCGCCAGCTCGTCGGAGGCTTCAATGGGGCCGCGCTCGTGAGAGCGCGGAGAGGACCCCTGATCCAGCACCCCGCAACCAGTCACCAGGCTTCAATGGGGCCGCGCTCGTGAGAGCGCGGAGAGATTTGCGGCGTGCCTCCTCTTGATCGTTAGCCGAAGGCTTCAATGGGGCCGCGCTCGTGAGAGCGCGGAGAGATCCTGAAAGTGAACTTTGACGCGTTTGACGGTACAAGCTTCAATGGGGCCGCGCTCGTGAGAGCGCGGAGAGGCCTCGGGTCCATCAACCTCGGGGCCATTCGCTCATTGCTTCAATGGGGCCGCGCTCGTGAGAGCGCGGAGAGGCGACCGATAACCGGATGGCAGCATAGTATCGCCCGTGCTTCAATGGGGCCGCGCTCGTGAGAGCGCGGAGAGACGTTGTCGTCCCCATTCAGCTCGAGAAAAGGAAGGCTTCAATGGGGCCGCGCTCGTGAGAGCGCGGAGAGAGCGTTTGCAACCACCAAAGAAAGTATACCATGCAGTCGCTTCAATGGGGCCGCGCTCGTGAGAGCGCGGAGAGGGGCAGCCGATCTGCTGGCCCGAGCCGACGCATGGCGAGCTTCAATGGGGCCGCGCTCGTGAGAGCGCGGAGAGCGCGGGCGTAGCTGATGGCATCCTTCAGGACCTCGCGGCTTCAATGGGGCCGCGCTCGTGAGAGCGCGGAGAGACAATCCTAAAACCAAAATGACGAAACTCGATAAGCTTCAATGGGGCCGCGCTCGTGAGAGCGCGGAGAGGAGAAACCATTCCTCAGAGCATTCTGAGTGGGATTGCTTCAATGGGGCCGCGCTCGTGAGAGCGCGGAGAGATGGCGGCTCCTATAAGGCTCCCTATTTTGGGGACACCGCTTCAATGGGGCCGCGCTCGTGAGAGCGCGGAGAGGGGGCACTCTGATGCGTAAACTATTGGGAGCCAACAGCTTCAATGGGGCCGCGCTCGTGAGAGCGCGGAGAGGCCTCAACCTTTTTCATTCGATTTGTTCGACGGAAGCTTCAATGGGGCCGCGCTCGTGAGAGCGCGGAGAGAAGGCTGTTTTGCCTCCCCAAGGCGCTGGCCCCGGAGCTTCAATGGGGCCGCGCTCGTGAGAGCGCGGAGAGGGATTTCGTAGTCCGCCCGGCTGGCCGCCTCCGGGTCTGCTTCAATGGGGCCGCGCTCGTGAGAGCGCGGAGAGAGCGTCGGCCTGGGAACTCTGGCAACTCGGGAAGATTTGCTTCAATGGGGCCGCGCTCGTGAGAGCGCGGAGAGGACCTGACGAAAACCGCCCCCAGCCAACTCGAAGACCCGCTTCAATGGGGCCGCGCTCGTGAGAGCGCGGAGAGGTCACTCATCGCGTGCCTCCACTTCAGTCGTTCGCTGCTTCAATGGGGCCGCGCTCGTGAGAGCGCGGAGAGTCCACATGAGCTTGTATAACGGATCAAGGCTGATGCTTCAATGGGGCCGCGCTCGTGAGAGCGCGGAGAGGGCGACTTCGACCGTGCGATCCTCCGCTCCATCGCGCTTCAATGGGGCCGCGCTCGTGAGAGCGCGGAGAGACCGCTGGCAGGAGATCGGGCGCGCTGTTTCGGTCCTGCTTCAATGGGGCCGCGCTCGTGAGAGCGCGGAGAGGCCAACTGAAACGCTAGAAAACGAACTGACACCTGGCTTCAATGGGGCCGCGCTCGTGAGAGCGCGGAGAGCCGTCTCTGGGGTAACCGAACCACCTCGTCTGATCCCGCTTCAATGGGGCCGCGCTCGTGAGAGCGCGGAGAGGCGAAGCCACACCTTGCAGCGCAATCATGACTACGTTGCTTCAATGGGGCCGCGCTCGTGAGAGCGCGGAGAGGATCTGCAGTGTATTGTCGCGCGAATCGCCAAACCCGCTTCAATGGGGCCGCGCTCGTGAGAGCGCGGAGAGGCTGCCGCACGTAGTGCTTAAACGCCTCCACATCGTGCTTCAATGGGGCCGCGCTCGTGAGAGCGCGGAGAGGACATTGAGAGAGTACGTCGTGGGAATTTTTGCCTTGCTTCAATGGGGCCGCGCTCGTGAGAGCGCGGAGAGGCACCCAGCCCGGCCGGGCTCTTGGGGCCGTGCGTGGTCGCTTCAATGGGGCCGCGCTCGTGAGAGCGCGGAGAGCTAACCTCAAATGGCTTAAAGAGCACGTTAACACCGCTTCAATGGGGCCGCGCTCGTGAGAGCGCGGAGAGGGCTAAAGGAAAACGGGTTTGTCGATTAATCAATATGCTTCAATGGGGCCGCGCTCGTGAGAGCGCGGAGAGACACAAACCGAAAAAAAATACGTTGTCATGAAC
Organism: Opitutales bacterium; assembly: GCA_051117635.1. Taxonomy (GTDB): domain Bacteria; phylum Verrucomicrobiota; class Verrucomicrobiia; order Opitutales; family JABSRG01; genus JBNPEH01. The sequence continues at coordinate 23,709 of JBNPEH010000004.1, forward strand.
AACGCTTCAATGGGGCCGCGCTCGTGAGAGCGCGGAGAGGCTGTATCGCAAGAAGAAGCAACTAAAGCCCTTACCGCTTCAATGGGGCCGCGCTCGTGAGAGCGCGGAGAGGGCAAGGTAGTGAAGGTACGTCTCGCAATCCGTATGGCTTCAATGGGGCCGCGCTCGTGAGAGCGCGGAGAGAAAACTATGGCCCAAATTCTTGGTCTTACGAATACCGCTTCAATGGGGCCGCGCTCGTGAGAGCGCGGAGAGCTCCATTGTCATGCGCCTGCATGATCAGATGAGAGGCGCTTCAATGGGGCCGCGCTCGTGAGAGCGCGGAGAGAAGAGGAGGAAAGCGCTCTTCTTCACCCTCTTCGCGGAGCTTCAATGGGGCCGCGCTCGTGAGAGCGCGGAGAGCGAAAGTGCGCGCTTTGTTATCCTGAAAGAGGGGTGGCTTCAATGGGGCCGCGCTCGTGAGAGCGCGGAGAGCCGCGCCAATGGCGCGAAAGGCGGAAGACCTCGCACTGCTTCAATGGGGCCGCGCTCGTGAGAGCGCGGAGAGTCAGCTATAGATTTACATAGAGAGTTGAACAAATGCTTCAATGGGGCCGCGCTCGTGAGAGCGCGGAGAGGCAACCGCCATTTGGAATAAATTCGATTGAATACGCTGCTTCAATGGGGCCGCGCTCGTGAGAGCGCGGAGAGATTCCCACGAGGCACGCAAGCAAAATGAACCATACAGCTTCAATGGGGCCGCGCTCGTGAGAGCGCGGAGAGAGGAATCTCAGACACGATTTTTGTGAATGCAGCAACGCTTCAATGGGGCCGCGCTCGTGAGAGCGCGGAGAGATGGTTGGCGGAAACACCTGCCGAAGAGTTGGACTAGCTTCAATGGGGCCGCGCTCGTGAGAGCGCGGAGAGTTCCCCGCTCGAACAGTTGGAGTGTTGGAAGACTGGCTTCAATGGGGCCGCGCTCGTGAGAGCGCGGAGAGCGGCTCGAAAAAGCTTGACACTAGCAAAGTTAGTAGGCTTCAATGGGGCCGCGCTCGTGAGAGCGCGGAGAGAAACAAGGGATGATCTTGTGCAAGCCATAAAGGATGGCTTCAATGGGGCCGCGCTCGTGAGAGCGCGGAGAGGACTTTTGAAGTCACCTACCTTGAGGACGACGGCGTTGCTTCAATGGGGCCGCGCTCGTGAGAGCGCGGAGAGCGACCGGGTCCTGATCGACGAATATCTCTCGCTGCTGGCTTCAATGGGGCCGCGCTCGTGAGAGCGCGGAGAGATCACGCTGGACGGCACAGTGACTGCTCCGGAGCTGCTTCAATGGGGCCGCGCTCGTGAGAGCGCGGAGAGGCCTGGCAGCGGCAGCAACCAGTTCAGCGGAGTGAAGCTTCAATGGGGCCGCGCTCGTGAGAGCGCGGAGAGGGATCGCGCGGATCCGGAAACGCCGCCGGGAGGAAGCTTCAATGGGGCCGCGCTCGTGAGAGCGCGGAGAGGACGGGACGTTCCGCACGAAGCGCGGCCCCGCGGGAGCTTCAATGGGGCCGCGCTCGTGAGAGCGCGGAGAGCGAAGAACAATGCTTCCCCCTGTAGTGAGGGAAAAGCTTCAATGGGGCCGCGCTCGTGAGAGCGCGGAGAGGGATCGCTCACGAGCCACAAGGTTAGGCAAATCCTCGCTTCAATGGGGCCGCGCTCGTGAGAGCGCGGAGAGGCGGCGATCCGTGCCAGGCCGATGTCGTTGAGATAGTCGCTTCAATGGGGCCGCGCTCGTGAGAGCGCGGAGAGGGCGCGACCATGGAGGCGGCCATGTATGGGCCGCCCTTGCTTCAATGGGGCCGCGCTCGTGAGAGCGCGGAGAGCTGGTACAGCTTTAGAGGGAGCTAAAGTGGTCGAAAGCTTCAATGGGGCCGCGCTCGTGAGAGCGCGGAGAGAAAATCCTTGATCGGAAGCCCGGGTATGGCGTCCGCGCTTCAATGGGGCCGCGCTCGTGAGAGCGCGGAGAGGCCGTCAGCCGGGTATCACTTCCGCGCTGAAAGTGCTTCAATGGGGCCGCGCTCGTGAGAGCGCGGAGAGAAGCGCCCGTTTTGCCAGTAATAGGCTTCTTCAAAGTGCTTCAATGGGGCCGCGCTCGTGAGAGCGCGGAGAGGGTGCGCTCCAGGCCACGCGCAGGGTCAGGCGGAGAGGCTTCAATGGGGCCGCGCTCGTGAGAGCGCGGAGAGACGTTGGCTGGCTGGGTTTTGCTCCCTTTATATCGGGCTTCAATGGGGCCGCGCTCGTGAGAGCGCGGAGAGCGCTTCATCGGCCATGTGGGACGGGACGATCCTCTCGACCGCTTCAATGGGGCCGCGCTCGTGAGAGCGCGGAGAGATTCAGCTCCCTATTCAGGTCACCAAAAATTTCGCGCTTCAATGGGGCCGCGCTCGTGAGAGCGCGGAGAGATTCAGCTCCCTATTCAGGTCACCAAAAATTTCGCGCTTCAATGGGGCCGCGCTCGTGAGAGCGCGGAGAGACTAGCGCTTAACCTTACTCCTTTTGAGGCAGTGTGTTGCTTCAATGGGGCCGCGCTCGTGAGAGCGCGGAGAGCCAACCCCCAGAAAGCCTTCGGCCAAATGGCCGATAAGCTTCAATGGGGCCGCGCTCGTGAGAGCGCGGAGAGCGACTTCGGCCGGCGGGTGACCACTCTTTTTCTTTGGAGGCTTCAATGGGGCCGCGCTCGTGAGAGCGCGGAGAGGGATCAACCGGAACCTGCCAAGGGATCACGAAACGGCTTCAATGGGGCCGCGCTCGTGAGAGCGCGGAGAGCGGGATCAAGCTGATCTTTTGCGTCCAGCGAAGAAGCTTCAATGGGGCCGCGCTCGTGAGAGCGCGGAGAGGGTTTACCGGTTTTTCCCGCAATCTCCAATGGGTGCTTCAATGGGGCCGCGCTCGTGAGAGCGCGGAGAGAATACATAGAGGAAAATATAGGAATTTATGAGAGGCGCTTCAATGGGGCCGCGCTCGTGAGAGCGCGGAGAGCTACTGATCGATGGACCGAGCGAGACGGCACGAAAGCTTCAATGGGGCCGCGCTCGTGAGAGCGCGGAGAGGGGTGGAGAGATACGCAGAAAGCCAAAGGCAAACGTGCTTCAATGGGGCCGCGCTCGTGAGAGCGCGGAGAGAGGACTCCGACGGCAGCGACGCCAGCGGAGCGAAGGCTTCAATGGGGCCGCGCTCGTGAGAGCGCGGAGAGGTCATCGACGTCGCCATCGACGCCCAGGCCGCTACCGCTTCAATGGGGCCGCGCTCGTGAGAGCGCGGAGAGCTTGGTCGAGCGGCGACACCAATGCCGTCGCGATGGATGCTTCAATGGGGCCGCGCTCGTGAGAGCGCGGAGAGACATACGAACAGGATGCTCTTTAGTAGACAGAAGCGGCTTCAATGGGGCCGCGCTCGTGAGAGCGCGGAGAGATTCTCAAAAAATAAAAGATATGAAAAATAAGAAAGTGCTTCAATGGGGCCGCGCTCGTGAGAGCGCGGAGAGGTCCCAGAGATCCAGCAAACCCCCACCCTTCCCCGTCGCTTCAATGGGGCCGCGCTCGTGAGAGCGCGGAGAGATGGGCAAAGGCCGGCAGCTCACTCATCATCGTACCGCTTCAATGGGGCCGCGCTCGTGAGAGCGCGGAGAGGGACATTCATGAGGGGGTTCTCCAGCCGAGGTTTACGCTTCAATGGGGCCGCGCTCGTGAGAGCGCGGAGAGGCTGGACATCGAAACCTACCGGGAAAAACCGGAATCCGCTTCAATGGGGCCGCGCTCGTGAGAGCGCGGAGAGTGCTCAATTTCGGCCCGCATCTCGGCCAACTCGGCCTGCTTCAATGGGGCCGCGCTCGTGAGAGCGCGGAGAGCTGAATGCCCAGTCTTGCTGCACCCGCCCATTGAGGCTTCAATGGGGCCGCGCTCGTGAGAGCGCGGAGAGAGGCGGCCGCCGCTGCAGGACTAGACCGCAGCACGCGCTTCAATGGGGCCGCGCTCGTGAGAGCGCGGAGAGGCCGCGTTCGGTCGAGTCAAGGGGTGGCAATTCGCGCTTCAATGGGGCCGCGCTCGTGAGAGCGCGGAGAGACCTCATGCCGTTTTTCAGCTGGGTGGAAATCAACTTCGCTTCAATGGGGCCGCGCTCGTGAGAGCGCGGAGAGACCGCCATCGAAAGCAAAAACACCGCACGCCTGAAGCTTCAATGGGGCCGCGCTCGTGAGAGCGCGGAGAGCTAACTTGCAACCCCCAATAATAACACAAAAACCCTGCTTCAATGGGGCCGCGCTCGTGAGAGCGCGGAGAGGAACCTTCATGAGGATGGATGTTTACGGCTTAAATAAGCTTCAATGGGGCCGCGCTCGTGAGAGCGCGGAGAGCTTCGAGCAAGCGTAGGCAAAAAAGAAACATCTACAGCTTCAATGGGGCCGCGCTCGTGAGAGCGCGGAGAGGTCCCGGGATAATTCAGCGGGGCGGACCCCGGCGAAGCTTCAATGGGGCCGCGCTCGTGAGAGCGCGGAGAGAACAAGCGTCGCTTCCAGGTTATTATTCGCGAAGTCGCTTCAATGGGGCCGCGCTCGTGAGAGCGCGGAGAGCAACCTCTGGGGAACGGAAAAGGCTGAATAAGGTCGGCTTCAATGGGGCCGCGCTCGTGAGAGCGCGGAGAGTGACAGCGGATATTTGATCCATTGGCTGGACGCAGAGCTTCAATGGGGCCGCGCTCGTGAGAGCGCGGAGAGCGCCCCAACGTAGTTCCTCCTTCGTCGATAACCAAGCTTCAATGGGGCCGCGCTCGTGAGAGCGCGGAGAGCGCGTCGGAGCCATCGAGAAAGGCCCCATGAAGACGCTTCAATGGGGCCGCGCTCGTGAGAGCGCGGAGAGAGCCGCGCGACGACGGCATCCTGCAGCTCTTGGAGGCTTCAATGGGGCCGCGCTCGTGAGAGCGCGGAGAGGCTGGCGCTCAAGCGGATCAGCGACGCCAGGACGCGGCTTCAATGGGGCCGCGCTCGTGAGAGCGCGGAGAGAGGCGGCCCGCCGGCTGACTGAGAGTCCGAGTTACGGGCTTCAATGGGGCCGCGCTCGTGAGAGCGCGGAGAGTGCCATCCGCGTGAGAAGTAGACGTTGGGTTATTATTGCTTCAATGGGGCCGCGCTCGTGAGAGCGCGGAGAGCCCTTGGCCGACCGACAAGATCCCACCATTGCCGCCGCTTCAATGGGGCCGCGCTCGTGAGAGCGCGGAGAGCCGCCCTGGCGCTAGCGATGCGTGCCGCGGGAAAGCATGCTTCAATGGGGCCGCGCTCGTGAGAGCGCGGAGAGGTAACGAAACGGACGATGTTGCCCGGCTGATAAACGCTTCAATGGGGCCGCGCTCGTGAGAGCGCGGAGAGGTGTCCGCACCCGGCCGGAAGGCGAGCGGCATGACGCTTCAATGGGGCCGCGCTCGTGAGAGCGCGGAGAGCGTCGCTGATCCGCTTGAGCGCAAGCAACGTCGACGGGCTTCAATGGGGCCGCGCTCGTGAGAGCGCGGAGAGGTTGATCGGAGGTTCGCCGTCAACCATCAGAGCGGCTTCAATGGGGCCGCGCTCGTGAGAGCGCGGAGAGGTGAGATTTGGCTTGCAGTTTCTGGCATTATTGGCGCTTCAATGGGGCCGCGCTCGTGAGAGCGCGGAGAGGCATGACAATGGAGCAATTCCCGCCCGTGAGGCCGTGCTTCAATGGGGCCGCGCTCGTGAGAGCGCGGAGAGAATAGCGTGCAGGCTGTCCATGCCCTCGGATAGAGTGGCTTCAATGGGGCCGCGCTCGTGAGAGCGCGGAGAGTTGCCTTGCCTTCACAGCGCAATCCGCGCACCGTCAGCTTCAATGGGGCCGCGCTCGTGAGAGCGCGGAGAGGTAGTTCATCCGCGATTCCGCGAGGTAAAGCGGAACCGCTTCAATGGGGCCGCGCTCGTGAGAGCGCGGAGAGTCTGCGACCGCCGAGGCCCAGTGTACAACTGGCAAAGCTTCAATGGGGCCGCGCTCGTGAGAGCGCGGAGAGCAACGTCGGCCGGTCGGCATCGGCGCGCTGGTCGCGGCTTCAATGGGGCCGCGCTCGTGAGAGCGCGGAGAGCCCGCCCTTGTAAGGGGTTGTGGGTTAGGGATTTGATACGGGCTGGGCGAGAGGGGGTCAATGTCAGGTGTGTTACTGCCATTCCCCGGCATCGGGAAGGTGCTGGAGGGTGTGTAAGTGCTTGATTTTCAGGGATTGCGAGCGGGTCCCGGTCCTGGCGCATCACTGGACCGCTCGCGTGGGAAAAGACTGTCAAAGAACCGGCGAGGTGGGGTGTCCGTTCGCCGATGCGGTTCGGGCCGATGCCTCGCTCGGCGGCTTTTGCCAAACCTCAATGATTATGGCTGGGATGCCGTCGAGGTAAACGCCGGAGTCTTCGGCAAGCCGGTCAGCTGGTCCGGTCTGTTTCTAAGTTAACACCCGTTGCTATTCATTCGAAGCAGCTTTTCAGATTGGCAACTCCACCACTCCACTACTCCACCAATCCACCACTCAACCTTTAAGCTACATAACACGGCTGGTCGAAGCGGTTATATTGGAGGCCGAGGGCCTGGATGGAGCGTTCGCCCCGGAGGTGAGAGGGGCCGAGGGAGACGAAGAGGACCTGATCTTCGGAAGCCTTGATGATCTGGTTCAGTTTCCCCTCGAACTCGGTGCGCTCGGCGGGGGTGAGGTCGCATTCGAAGACCGAGAGCTGGAGGTGGATGCCGTAGCCTTTGCAGACCTTGAAGACCTTCCGGAGTCGCTTGGGATGGCAGATGTCGTAGGTGACGATGTAGTTGGAGCGCATGGGGGAGTGGTGGAGTGGTGGAGTGGTGGGAGGGGTGGAGTGGTTGAGTGGTGGTGGAGCAGTGGAGGGGTGAAGTGGTGGAGTGGTGAGGTTGTGAAGTGGTGGAGGGATGGGGAAGAGCTAACCCGGACTTCTCATGAAGCCCAGATGTGATGAGCTGCAAGGCGAAGGGCGAAACCGGCTGGGCGTGCACTGTGGTGCGTAACCAGGCGGTTTCCAGCCCGACTACCGAGCCCGCAGGGCGACACCTCAACGAGCGTAGCGAGAATAACACGCAGCAGATCGCGCATGTGGGCGAAAAGAACCGGGAAAATGGGCACCACCACGAACGTGCATTTCGAAGAAATGCTTCAAGCCTTTCGGCCAGAATCCCTTATCGCCCATTTTTCCGGTTCTGGTGAGAAGTTCGGGCTAAGGTTGTTTTTTAGACATGGTAGCGATGAAGGCATTGAGTTGTTTCAGGAGGGACTCGAGGGATGTTTGGAGTTGGTTGACTTTTTGGGATTCGAGAAGGTTTCGACGGGCAGCGCGGGTGACCCAGTGCTGGGTCTCGCAGGGGGAACCGCGGGCGATGCGTGCGAAGCGCAGGAGTTCGGGGTTGGTGCCGCGTCCGGAGCCTTCGGCGAGATTGGCCGCGCTGCTGTCGGCTGATCGGACAACCTGTTCGCCAAGGGTGTCCTTGGCGAAGGCCTCCCAAACAGTCACCGAAGCCCACACGTCATCCGAAAGCCGACTCGCGGTCTCGTAAATGCGTAGCTTCCGATACATCGGCTCATCCTCTCTCAGCACCCAGTCTTCATCCAAAGCAATCGGTTCTTCATCCATCATACGGTAATTCCCTTTCACCAATCTTTGTTTCCTTCACCCCTCCACTATTCAACCCCTTCACCAATCCACCCCTTCACCACTCCACCAATTAACTACCGCGTCGTAAACGGCAGGTATTGTTCGATTTCGCCGGTCAGGGTGCGGGCGAGGATGCGGAACTGGAGTTCGAGGGCGCGGCGGTAACTGACCTGGTAGCCGAAGACCGGGTGGGTGACCGGGCTGTTGATCCGTTTTTCGTAGGCGAGGAAAAAGGCCTTGCGGCCGGACGGGCTGAGCGTGACCGCGTTGCCTGCGCGGACGAAGTCGCGTTCCTGAAGCATGCCGTTGTTGATGAGCGTGAGGACGACCGAATCGGCGACGATCGGGCGGAATTCCTCCATGACGTCGAGCGCGAGGGCGGGCCGGCCAAACCGCGGCTGGTGGAGAAAGCCGACATAGGGGTCGAAGCCGACACTGTAGGCGGCGATGGTGGCGTCGCGCGACAGCAGGCTGTAGGCGAGCGACAGAAGAGCGTTGACCGGGTCACGTGGTGGGCGGCGGTTGCGACCGTTGAAGTCGAAGGGAAACTGCAGTTGCTGGCCGTCGGCCTGCGTGTCGGTGTCGGGGGACTCGGCCCGGGATTTGATCATGCCGCTGAAGGCACCGAAGTAGGCATGGGCGGCCGCCCCCTCGATCCCGAGGAGAGCCTGCAGGTTGTTGGCCCCCAGCGCGGCGGCGGCGGCGTACTTCAGCTCGCGCACGGTTTCCCGGGGCGGCTCGATGTGGTTGCGCATCAGGAGCGTCCGCTGGTTGCGGATCTTGCCGTGCACGAAGAGGCGCGCGGGTTGGAGGGAACGCTCCTGATCGGCCGCCCAGGCGAACTGCTCGATGCGCGTGAAGACATTCTTGAGGCTGTGGCCGCGCGTCATCCCGTAGAACCAGCCGCCCATCGAGAAGTAGGTAATAGGGGTGTCCCGCTCGCAGAGCGCCTGGATCGCCGAGGTCGACAACTGGACCGGACCGAAAAGCGCGAGGTGGTGCAGATCCTGAAGCCGGAACTCGGCCTCGACCTTGCCCTTTACCTTGCCCTGGAGGGTGCCGTCCTTCTTGCCCACGAACATGCCCGGCGTGTGGAGGTAGAGCGCACGGGTGTCGTCGGCGGGTGCGATCAGTCGACGGATGTCGTCGGCGGCCCGGATGGCGGGCAGCTTGATTTCGGGCACACGCGCGAAGGGCCCCTGCGCGAGGCGTGGTGTCGGGTCGGGCAGGGCCATGCCGAGGTCCAGCTGCTCGGTCGGCTCGGGATCGGGCTCAGTCGTTGCCCCGGCCAGCATCCGGCTTTCATCGGGCAGGCAGTAACCGACCAGCGAGCAGCGCGGACACTTGGGCGAGTCGTCCAGGGGCGGCGGCAGCGGACCGCCGGCGCAGGCACGGGCGGCATGGACCTGTTCGCGGATCCATGCGGCTTCCGTGTCAGTCATCTGGTAGACGACGCGTTGCCGGGTCTCGCGATAAAACAAAATACCGCTGTCGCAGGGATAGCCGTTCTCCTGCAGAAGCAGGATCTGCAGGCCGAGCTGGACGCGGTCGGCATCCCAGAGCGTATACCCGTCATCGTCTTCGCGCGGGGCCCCCTTCTTGTATTCGACTGGCTGATACCGAAGATCGGTGCTGGGGGCATCGGGATCGGCCTTGCCCTCGACGAGGTCCAGCTTGGCCGTGACGCCCAGGCTGTCGGAAAACAGTGACACGGACCGGCTGTGGATGGTCTCGGGCGGGGCGTCCGGGTCGACGGCCACCGCCGCGTCGTCGTCGGTGTCCTCAGTTGCCTTCGGCTTGCGCTTGTTCTGGCGGCCGGCCTTGGGGAGCGCCCCCTTGCCGCTGTCGGCGCGCTTGTGCTGGGCCTTGCCCGCCAGCGTGTCGGCATTGTGCACAAAGATGGACTCGACAAACTCGTAGTAAAAGAGCCGGGGGCAGTACACGAACTCGTTGACCATGCGCGCGGGCAGGACCGGTTCAGGCGGCGGGGCAGGGGGCTTGCTGGCAATCATGATGAGGCGGATTCCGGTTACTCTCGGGCGGTTAGCCAAGCCTGTATCCTGCTCAATCCCGGACGGTTGGGAAGGATCAAATTTGGTGGGAGTGGTGGGAGTGGTGGAGTGGTGGAGGGGTGGAGGGGTGCAGGTGCTTGGGAAGGGCACTGAACAGACGGGATGTGGACCTGATCGATTCAGGCTTGCCAATCGTGTATACCCATAAAGCATGGAGCCATGCGAAAGATACAGGTGTTGTTGCCCGAGCCGACGTTGCGCGATTTAAGGGAAATCGCGGCGGCGGAGGATCGGCCGCTGAGCGAGGTGGTTCGTCGGGCGGCAGAGCAGCTGGTGAGGACCTATCCGGCGGTGCGCCGCCGACCCACTGAAACCAGTGTGCGGACGTTTGACGGGGGAGCGGTCAATACCGACCCACAGGATCTGCGCGCGCTGGCCTACGCGGATGACCGGGAATGAAGAGCGGCGATACGAATCTGTTGCTCTACGCCATGAATCGCGGGTGCGCCGAGCATGCGGTGGCGAAGCGATGGTTGGAACGGGCATTGGCGGAACCGCGGGAGTGGATTTTTGCTGATCAGGTCCTTTTTGAGCTTTATCGGCTGTTGCGGCACCCGCGGGTGCTGGCAAAACCGCTGATGTCGACTGCGGCTCTGGCGCAGCTCCAGTGGTTTCGGGAAGACACCGGGTTTCTGCACTGTGGCTATGATGAGTCGCGCTGGGTGGGGGTGATGGAGGCGGTGGCGAACCAAGGTGAGCGGAGCGGCTTGCTGATTTACGATGCCGTATTGGCCGAGACGCTGCGGTCGCATGGGGTGGTTGAGTTCCATACCCGCAACAGTCGCGATTTTGAGAGCTTTAGGTGTTTTAAGATCGTGAACCCACTGGACTGACAGGGTGAAGGGGTGGAGTGGGTGCTGGTTCAGGCCTGGGTTTGTTCGGTCGGGGGTGGATTGGTCTGCAAGGGAGGAGGCGGGGTGGCCATCAGGTCGAGGAGTTCCCGGGCGACGAAGACGCGGTTGCGTTTCTGTCCGGTGTGTTCCTGCAAAAGGCCTTGTTTTTCCCAGAATGAAACGCCCTTTTGGGCGTTGTGGTAGCTTTCTCCCCTGCGGCGGGCATAGCGGGCAATGGAAAGGAACGGATTGGCGAACACATGGTCCAGGATTCCGGCCGCTTCCTGCGGAACGCGTTTTTCCTCCTTGAGGCGCGCCCAGTATTTTTCGTGCAAGTGCAGCACTTGGCGTGTGTCGGCCAAGGCCCGCTCCGACTGGATCCGTATCCCCCGGAGAAAATATTCGAGCCACTCGCGCCAAGCGCCTTTTTGGCTCACCTCCAGCAGTAAGCGGTAGTAGTCCGCCCGCGTTTCATCGAAAAAGCCGGACAGGTAGAGCAAGGGCTGGGAGAGGCATTTTCGATCGCAAAGAAAGAGCGTGATCAAGAGTCGTCCGATCCTTCCGTTGCCATCGAGAAACGGGTGAATCGCCTCAAATTGATAATGCAGCCACGCGGCCTTGACCAACGCGGGTTCACCGGACTCCGCGTGCACATATTGCTCCCATTCGCCAAGTAGTCGGGGAATCTCTTCCGCAGGCGGCGGGACAAACGTAGCTTCCCGCAAGGTGCAACCGGGAGGGCCGATCCAATTCTGGCTGCGGCGAAACTCACCGGGTGTTTTGGTTGCCTCGCCGCCCCGAACACTGGAAAGCAGGATTGCGTGCAGCTCGCGGACCAGACGCGCGCTAATGGGCAGATCTTCGATGCGCCGCAGGCCGACCTCCAGCGCGCGGACGTGATTCGCCACTTCAAGCACGTTGGGCTCCCGGCGTGCTTCCTCCTCTGCCTCATCTTCGAAAAGCGCAAGCTGCCCCATTTCCGCGTGCGTGTCTTCGATCCGCGAACTCAGGATCGCCTCCCGGCGCAGGTAGGGACGAATCAGCAAGTGAGGGTTCGGCAGCAGTTGTCCGGCCCCGGACAATTCCGCGAGTGCCCGGTCGGCCTCGGAAATCAAGCGGACAAGGTCCCAGTCCAGAGTGAGCGACGGAGGCAGCTCCCGAGGAAAAAAAGCAGGGTAGCCTTCCAGGGTCTTGCGGCAAATCCCGGCGGTGGTGGCCCTGAAGTCCTCGGGGTTCATGATGAAGTGAAGTTGCTATCCATTCAATAAGGGAGAGTTTTAATGAACTAAACCTCAAATCAATTCAATAAAATCATGCGCCATTGTTCTCAAATCGAATTCCGGCGAATTGGTGGAGTTGTGGAGTGGTCGGCGGGCTTGCGGTGTATTCTTCCGGGTTTTCGTCGGGTCTTTGGCGATGGAAGAGCGGATAGTCCGGGAAGATGGTCGGTTATTTTAGAAATCGGTCGAAAGTTAAAACAACGGAGGTCGGGGAACGGCGTCATTTTAACGGGTTGAAATAAGGAGCCCGGGGCGCGGGCGCGACCTCTCATCCGATGAGGGTTTCGATTGTCTGTCGTTCGTGGGGAATTCGACTCGCCGCCGGGCAGATCATCCCGCAGCTCCCGCAAGCTGTCGTGTGTCGATCGCCGCGCCCAGCTTCTGCGGGTCCTCGACCACGAGGTAATCCCAGCGGCCGTGTTCGCCCGAGGCGTTGACAGCGAACACCCAGCGCTCGGCGGCTTTCGCTTTGGTGTCGGCATCGTCGTCGTATCGGCCCTTGATCTCCAGGATGAGGTGGAGGCCGCCTTCGAGGACGACCACGAAGTCCGGGTAGTAGCTGGCCTGGAGATTCCGCTTTCGGTAGGGGATGGCGAAGCCGAGGTGGTCGTTCTTCACCCAGCGCGCCACGGCATCGTGCTGGTCCAGCGCGAAGGCCGCGCTCTGCTCCCATTTGCCCGTATCGGCAACCATGGCGTTGAGGTGGCACTTTTCGACCGGGTAGATCGGCTTGGTGGAGAAGAATTCGACGTAGGCGGTGCTGCCCCGCCCGCTTGCGCCTTGCGGGATAACCGGGAGTTCGGGCGCGGTGCTCTCGTCGTTGCAGTGGAGCGCCTCCATCAGGCTGGAAACGGCGGCCTGCATATAGTGGCCCACGGTGAGCACGTCGCAGGGTTTGCTGTCGCCATTGAGGATCAGCTTATTCCGATCCGCCAGAAAGCGGCGCGCGGCGCCGAGGGCAACCTGAAAGAGTTCGGTCACGGGCGCGGCTTCGCCGCCGTGCTCCTTCTGCCAGCTCCGGCAGATTTCGCGCGCGAGGCGGAAGGCGACCTGCTGGTGGCGGATTTTCGCGCGCCACTCGTCGAGCGAGAGCGTGGGGCGTTCGCCGGGGCCGTAGGCGGACAAACCCCCTTCCGGCGAAGTCAGCGCGGTCAGCTCCACGGTCTGCGGGATTTGCATGGGGTCCAGCGTGACGCGGGACACGCGGCTCCAGTCTAAGTGGATACCGCCCCCGCCGCTCTGCTGGTAGCCGGTGACGATGGGGAAGGTGATTTCGTAATGCGCCTTTTCCGGCACCGAGTAGATGTGGTTGGGCTCCGGCTGCTCGATGGGGTCGCGGGTTTCGCTGACCTTGAACGGCACCAGCTCGAAGGGCACGCCGAAGACCTTGGCCGTCTCCTCGGCGAACTGCTCCGAGCCGTCGTCGCGCAAGGCGTAGCTCTTGCGCCGCAGGGCGCGCCCGATCACCTGCTCGCAGAGCAACTGCGAGCCGAAGGGCCGCAGCCCGACGATGTGGGTGACGGTGTTGGCGTCCCAGCCCTCGGCCAGCATGGAGACCGAGACGATGCAGCGCACGTCGCGGCCGGGCGGCACCCGCTCGTCCATCCACTTCAGGCTGCCATCGTTGTCGTCGCTGGCGACCTTCTCGTTGTGCTTGCGGACCAGTTCCGACCATTCCTCCGGCACTTTGCCGCCGGGCCATTCCGGCTTACCGACGGTGTCGAGGATGAAGCGCAGGCGGCGGGTTTCGTCCTTGGTGCCGCCCTCCTCGATGTCCTCGACCACGCGCGAGTCGATGCGCACCGTGACCTCCTCGCCGGGCTGGTTGCGGAACCACGGGGGCGCGTCGCCGTGCCCGCCTTCGCCTTCGGCCAACCAGGCGTAAACGGCCTTCGCGATTTGCGTGTCGCGGCAGACCACGATGAAGACCGGCGGCACGGGATGCTTGTGCTGCTTTTGGGCGAAATCTTCCCAGGCCTGAAAGCGCTGATGCCACTCGTGGGCCAGCAGGTTGATGGGGGCGCTGGCGTAGGTCATCACGATCTCCGGGTTGAGTTTCGCGCCGTAGCCGTCCTGCTGCGCCTTTTCCTGCACCCAGCGCCAGATGTTGAAGTAGGCCGCCTCCTCCGCGCCGGTGGCGTCGCGCGCGGGGAGCTGCGGGATTTTCACCAGGCCCGATTCGATGGCTTCCAGCAGGCTGAAATCGGAAACGATCCACGGAAAGGGCCGCCCCACCTCGTTGCCCGAGCCCTGGATGTAGAACGGCGTGGCCGACAGATCCACGCAGAGGCGGATGCCCTTCTTCCGGCCGCCGGCGAGCTTGTGGATACGGTCCAGCCCTTCGATCCAGATGGTGGCCTCGCGAGCGTTCTTTTCCGCCAGCTTCTTGTCCTCCTCCAGATCGGCCTCGTCCTGCGACCGTTCGCCGCGGCGGTAGGCGTGGTGGGCCTCGTCGTTGAAAACCAGCCAGTGCGGGGCGCGCCCCCGTCCGTTGCCCAGCTCCCGCCGGATACGCTGGAACCAGGCCTTGTCCGATTCGAAATATTTGGTTTCGCGCGTCTCGTTTGCCTTGCCCGCGTTCTTGACGACTTCGACCGGTTCGCCGGTCTTGACCACCTTGGCGGACTGGCCGTTGACCGTGCTGGTCTCCTGCTTGGCGAGGCGGTGCCAGTTGGCAATCATGACCTCGCCCCGGCGCAGTTCCTCCATGCGGTGGGTCGGCACCAGCTGGCGGGTGCGGTAGAGGCTGAGGTCGCCGAGGGCGGGGTCCAGCTCCTGGAGGCGCTCGCGGATGGTGACGTTGGGGCAGACAATCAGGATGGTGTCGGAAAAGCGATCATCCGTGGGCGCGGCCACGCGGTTGAGGATGGACCAGGCGGCGAGCATGCCCATGACGGTGGTTTTGCCCGTGCCGGTGGCCATCTTGCAGGCGTAGCGGGTGAAGGCGCGGAAGCCCTGGTCCTTCGCCTCGGCGCCCGGCTCGTCGGTGGGAATCTTCGGCAGGTTGGCGCGGTAGAGGTTGCTCGCTTCGATGAGAAAGAGAATGGTCTCCGCCGCCTCGATCTGGGCGAAGAAGAGGCGTTGCCGGCGGTCCTCCGAGCGCCAGAGGCGCAGCAGCTCGCGGGTGACCTCCGAGGCGCCGTCGTATTCCCGGCCGCCGTGCGCGCCTGTGCGCCAGGCCGCCACGCGTTCGCGCAGTTGGTTCACCAGGGCCAGGTTCTCCTCCTGCCCGACCGTCTCCTTGAAGAGTTCGGGCTGGTTCTTGTCCCGCTTGCGCTTGCCGCGCTCGGCGCGCTCCGGCACCCGAAAGTAGTAGCTGGCGGGGCGGCGGCCCTCCGCCTTGACGGGCGGTTCGCCGCGCCGGATTTGCCAGTGCAGTCCGGGCTCGTAGAAGGGCGAGTTGAGGATCGGGGAATCGACCTCCAGCGGGCCGGACGGGGCGGCGGGGTTGTCGGGTGCGTCGCTCATGCTTCCGCCTCCTCCGCGTCGCGCACCACCATGAGTTCGTTGCCGCGCTCGTCGATCACCTTGACCGCGATGCGCCGGTGCACCCCGAGCGCGAAGGGCTCGGACTGCGTGCCCGCGAGGTGCTCCCAGACGCTCTCGTCGAACTCGGCCTTGAGCGATTTTTTCAGGTTGTCCCAGGCGGCGGTGCGCGGGAAGAAGACCTGCGAGGCGCAGAAGACCATGCCGTTGTAGTCGGTGTCCAGCATCCAGCAGGGGAGGGTCTCCGCCTCCACCGAGCGCGTCTCCAAGTCCGCCGGGCTGAAGGTGTCCAGCCCGCGCATTTCGGCCTGGTAGAGCGGTTCGCCGTCGTCACGCTGGCCGGCCTTTTTGAGCCCCACGTCTGGCAGGCCGGTGACGGAAAATATCTGGTCCGTGTGGCTGGTCTTGAGCAGGTCGGCCATGACCACGTCCGGCGTCACCGTGACGTAGGTAACCGGGATGCGCAGCTTCGCGCGGTCGCCCACCAGCTCCCGCGCCTTGGCTTCGATGGCGAAGCCGAAGAGGTAGAGCTGGTCGTATTTGAGGTAATGCGCCTCGCGCGCGGCCTCGTAGACGAACTGCGAGTCGATGGCCCCGTCCTCGGGCCCGAAGGCGACGGCCACGCGCTGCGCGCCCTTGCCGTTGGCCTCGGTCGTCGCCTCCGCGTGCAGCCGTTCGCAGTCCGCCACCGCGCGGACGCCGTCCAGTTGGAGGGACTGGTTGTCGGGCAGGCGCAGGTTGTGCGCCCGGCGCAGCACCTCGATCATGCGGTCGAGGTAAGCGCGGGGATTCTGCCGGTAGCGGCCGGGGGCGTCCGCCGCCACTTCCGCCGTCTTCTCGTCGAGCGTGGCCGCGGCCTGGATGGTGGCCTCGACGGTGAAGGGCCCGCAGACGCGGGTGATCTTCTTGCCCTCTTCCGGGCGGTCCACCAGCGTGACCATCTCCGGCTCCTCGTTGTTGGCGATGGACTTTAAAGTGATGCGCGGAACCAATCCTCCGACCTCCTCGCCCTTGCGGTTCTGCTTGCGCTGGTAAACGAACCCGCCCGCCGGGCCGCGCTGCGGCTCCTTCAGCTCATACCACGGAAAGGTGGCGGTCAAAAGCCGCTGCCGGGCGAGAGCCAACGGCACGCGCGAGGTGTCGCAGGTGATCCAGCGACGCCCCCATTGCTCGGCGACGTAGGCGGTCGTGCCGGATCCGCAGGTGGGGTCGAGAACGAGGTCGCCGGGGTCGGTGGTCATTTGGATGCAGCGTTGGATGACGCTTGTATTCGTCTGAACAGCGTAAATTTTTGGATCTTTTCTGCTTTGAATGCCGCCTCCAACATCAGCCCAAAAATTGGTCAATGCGATTGCACCAAAATCATCAAAATACTTCTTAAATCGTAGAGTCCTTCCAGCCTTCAAAATCCTCCCTTCTTTAGCAAGATTTCTTAGGCCTTCCAGACTTGTCCTCCACCCTCCAGCTGTTGGTTGATAGTCTTTGCCATCAAATGTAAAAGGCTTTAGCGTTGTTTCAGAACCTGTTCTTGATGTTAGTCCTTGATCAGTGAAAAATCTAGCGCCTTCAGGAATCAAAGAGGGATCTTCTTGCTCCTCGGAAGTTAGACGGCGAGCCTCCCCGTTGCCGTTGGGTAGTTCAACAAAATTGTATCGTGTCGCTCCTTCTTCTCCTCTCGATAAAGGAACGTATAATTGATGATAGCGTAACCGGTCTAAATCCTTTGAAAACCAAAGGATGTAGTCGCAAACCCGGTCAAGGTATTTTGATCCTAGCCCGACGGATGTTTTAAATGAAATTGCTGCGACAAAATTTTCCGCCCCAAACACCTCATCCATCACCTCCCGCACATGATGCAGATTCTCATCCGATATCTGCACGAACACGCTCCCGCTCTCGGTTAACAGCTCCCGGGCGAGCAGCAACCGGTCGCGCAGGTAGCTGAGGTAGGAGTGGAGGCCCAGCTCCCAGGTATCGCGGTACGCCTTGACCATTTCGGGCTCGCGGATCATCTGCTCGTCGGTGCCGTGTTTGACGTCGCGCTTGCGGACGAAGGGCTGGAAGTTGGAGCCGAATTTCACACCGTAGGGCGGGTCGATGTAGATCATCTGCACCTGGCCGCCGAGGCCCTCGTATTCGAGGAGGGAGTTCATCACCTGGAGCGAGTCGCCGAGGATCATGCGGTTGGTCCAGGGGCCCTTGTGTTCGTAGGCGTCGAGCTTGTCGGCGATGTCCATCTGCGGATCGCCGAAAAGATCCATCTGTTCCGGCCCGGCCTTGTAACTCTTGAGCTTTTCCAAGATCGCGCGGGTGGAGTGGCGCTCGTGCACGAAGAGGGGAACGGTCGGCACGCTGATCTGCTGCCGCTCCGCCTTGCCCGCCCAGTTGAGGAAGGGGCGGCTCAGGCTGCGCAGCCGCGCCGCGCAATCCCGGCTGGAGCGAAAGACCTCGTCCGTGCCCTTCCATCGCTGCTCCTTGGCGAAGACGACGTCTTCGCCCTTTTCGCCCGCCTCGGCGATCCGCTCCATCAGCCACTCGGCAAACTCCCGCTCCGCGTTCTCGTCCCAGACCAGCTCCGGCGCGAGGCTGGAATCGTAGCGGTATTGCTTCGGCTCCCGCACGGCGTCAAACTGGTCCTGCAAGCCCACATCCGGCCGCACCGTCGCCTCGTCCCCGTGGGCGTAGCTGCGGTAGGGGCCATCGGGAAAGACGGAAGGATCGGGAGGTGTTTCAGCCGGTCCATTGTCGTCCTTCCGGGTCGCAGAGCCACCTGCCGTCGCCTCGCTGCCCGCAGGTTCACGCTTCGCGTTGTAGAGATTCTTGCGCGTCGCCGTCTTCCGGCCCGCAGGCTGCTCGCTCGTCTCCTTCCGGTAGACCGCGCCGCCGCGCCCGCGGCCCTTGCCGAGCACTCCCTCGGCAATGAGCTGCTCCCGCACCGCATTGACCGCTTCCTCATCGAACCCCAAGCCCTCGGCCTCGAGCGCCTTTCGCACCTCCCCGAAGAGGGACTTGTTGCCGATGGTGCCGCCGTCCTCGGGGACGGTTTCGAGGATCAATTCGCGGATGCGGGGGTGCGGGTTGGTGGCCATGGGAATTGGAGGTCGAATTGGAGTGAATTGGAGGTCGAATTGGAAGTGGATCAATATCCGGAGCCAGGCGTTTGGCGGCGACTCTGCGAGCGTGCCCGATACAATCGTTCGGTGAAGCCGCCTTCTTTTTCAAAAGCGGCGGCTTGAGCAGCAATTTGACGGTCGAGGAGAGGACAGGCCACGGCGAGAAGCGTCAGCACGGCGTTTGCCGCGATCTCGGGGAAGGTGGACGGGGTGGGCCTTGTGGACGAAGACTGATGGCCACCAGGTCCACCTTGTCCACTCCGATGGGTTTCATGGACCCAGGCCACGACCTCATCCAATGACCGGCAACGCCGGTCGATCAAATCCTGTCGCCGCGGGTCTTCCTTCGGCCACCGGGGCAGATTCCGGTGGCGCAGGTAGTCTTCGTAGTCCAGCCGGAGTTCTTCCAAGCTGGCTCGCGCGACTTGCGTCAGCTTCAGCTCCATCTTCTTCGAAGTAGCGCTGACCTCGCTGCCTTCGGCGATGTTTTGGACGCCGCTCCGTGCCGCCTGCACCATTTGATCGCGGGTGCGGCTACGCGGATCGATGTAGCGGTCGCAGAACCGAACGGTCAAATCATACACCAACTGCGCCACCTGAAAGCTTTTCAGGTTCCGATAGCCGCCGTGGGTTGGGATGAGGGGTTCGGGCATGAGACTGCAGGTTTTTTATTTTCCGGAATCAAGGGCGTTGATTCTTTTGGCGATCGTGACTTGGCGTTCCTTGAATGCGGGTTTGTTCTTTTTCTTCCCCCTTTTCTTTTCAGGATTGGTCAGGAGTTCATCGCCAAAATAGTGCGCCACGAGTTTTCGCAGTTCCGCGATCACATCCGGGTCGGGTTGATCTTCCATCTTGTCGAGCCAATCTTCGATGACACCTTTTTGTGTGAAGGCTTCCTTTTTCGTTTCCCACTGATTTTCCTGGGCTTGGCGGAGGAAATCAGCGAAGACAGGCGACTTTCCTTCGGTGGCCTTTTGAAGTGCCGCTTTTTCCCGCGCTTCTTGTATTTGCTTTTCCAGAGCGGAACTCAGTTTGCCTTCCCCCTCTTCATCGAGTGCGAAGCGCCCGTAGCCGACCGCGGTCTTTGCGCCAGCGCCGAGCCATTGGAGAGCGTCGGTGAGCCAGCGAAATACGGTTTCACCGTCCTCTGCCGCACCCGCGTCCCTGGGAAGCACCGCGAATTGGAAGGACTGCCCGCCGGAAACGGCGAGGAAGGGGATGGGCGTCGGGCTGTGCCAGTCACCGGGTGGCGTTTCGCCTTTGCCACCGAGGTAATAAGGGCCGTAGTGCGGGGTCATGACGTCAGCTTCGAGTCGGACGGCACCGGTCGGTAGAGCATCGAAAAAGAGCACCGAACCTGTTCCGGAGGCGCGGTTGTCGCGGGGGCCGAAAATTCGGCTTATGGTGTCGTTGCTGGGGCAGTCAGAGGGCTCCATCCACTGTTCGACATAGGCGCGGACCAGTCCTTTGACCGAGGAGCCCGGGAGGTAGGGGGTGCCGAGCGTGGGGTGCCAGGCGAATCCGTTTTCGACCGGGTGGGAGCGACCCAAGCCGGTGACGAAGCGGTCGAGGGTCTTGAAGACTTTGGCTTGGCCGCTCAGGCTTTGGACGAGTTGTCGCTGGCGGAGGGCGAGTTCGTGAATATTCGCGGGGTCTCCGCACTGGCCTTCGACGGCATTGATCCAGTTGAGTTTCCCTTCGTCACCTAGTCCCGGCCAGTTGTCGGATGTCGGGTCAGGGTGCCACTGATCGCAAAACTTATCATACCACAGACCGGTGTGGGCTTTCGGAGGCTTCTCATTTTGTCCCGTTGGTTGCCGGTGATTTTGGAATAAAGGTCTCATTCGTCTTGTCCTCCACCGGGTTCGAGAAAGGCACGGGCGAATTTTTTGAGCCAGACAAGGTAGGCAAGGGCTTCGGGCTGGGCGCGGAGGTAGTCGGTTTCGCTGCTGTTGGTGATCGCTTCGATCAGGTTATCACCCTGCTTGTAGGGGCTGGTATCATCTCCACCGCAAAGCCAGGATTGGATGACCTCGTAGAGTTTCCTGTGTCCTTCTTTGTCCTTACCGGCCAGCTCGGTCGCCATGGCCTGGCCGAGGCCATTGGTGAGGATGGCGGCGGGGAGGGCGTCCACGTAACTGGTGAAATTGCCGTAGTGGTTTCCTGACTGGAGTTGCTTGATCTCGTTGAGCGCGTGTGCGGCGCGGCGTTGTTCGAGGGTGGATTGGCTCACTGGGCACCTCCTTTAGCTTGTGCGGCTTGCATGGCGAACCAGCCCATGCCGACGGTTTCGTTGCCGCCGGCCTGGACGTAGGGATTTTTGCGGACCTCCGGGGCAAGCGTTTTGACGGCTTCCGAATTGCTGTCGCGATCGCTGAGGATGGTATAAAAGAGGCAGTCCGGGGGTAAGGATTCCTCATACCAGAGACCCTCGCTGGTTTTGTTGTTGTCGAGTCGATTGCGAGCGTTGACGGAGAGTCCAAAGCGGGCGAACCAGGTGAAATCATCGTCGTGGAGGATGACCAGTTGGGCGGCGAGACGGCTTCGGGCGGATTCGTGAGGAATGAGGTTTTGGAGAGTTTTGACGCGGTCTTCTCCGGGCTTGCCGGAAATCTGGAATTGCCGTTCTTCGAGAAAGAGATCGTCCTTCCCCTCTGCAAGGGCTTTGCCGGGCTCAACAGCGGGACGGTCGAAAACGACTTCGATCCCGGCGCGCCGGGCGTCGCGCTGGAAGCGCTCGAGAAGATGCGGACAGGTCACCCACTTGTAGGCTGAGTGGAGGCTGCGGACCGGGAGCAGGAGGAGGCGGGCGTCGGAGACCAAGAGCGCCCCCGCGTTTTCCTGTGCGCCAAAGATTTTTGTGGTCTCACCGTTGAGGTCGTTCGTTTTGGCCCACTGTTTGAGCGCGCCCTTGAGGCTGGAGCCCACGAGGACGGGATAATCGTTGGCGGCCTCACGGGCGACCGGGAGATCGACGACGCCGACGGAACGGCCCGCGCCGGGGTGGATGGAGGTTTCGGCGAGAAGGCCGAGGAGAAGGTGTTCGGT
Organism: Opitutales bacterium; assembly: GCA_051117635.1. Classification (GTDB taxonomy): domain Bacteria; phylum Verrucomicrobiota; class Verrucomicrobiia; order Opitutales; family JABSRG01; genus JBNPEH01. Next base: position 45,216 of record JBNPEH010000004.1, read on the forward strand.
CATGGCGATATCAGGTTCGGGATGATCAAGGTGGAAGGTTGGTTCAGGTTCACTGCGGCCAAGGGCCGGTGAGGTATTGGCCGAGGCCGTGGGCCGTGCGGTCGCCAAGGCGCTCCGGAAGGGTTGCGTAATCGGCACATTCGCAAAAGAAGACGGAGCCCGCGGGCAGATGGGGACGCAACGGAAGCGGGACGTTTGTGCGGGAATCCCAGCCGCCGTAGTGAACCGGCTTGCCCACGCAGGCGGAGACGACCGTAACGCCGCGACAACCCGGAAGTTCATCGCCGGGTCCCGGGGCGGAGAAGGATTCGCCGCCCGACGTGGGGCATGGCAGCGGGGTTAGCAGGATAACAGTCTGATGCTTGCCGGGTGTGGGAGGGGAGGCCGGGAGGGCAATCGGGTCGTCCCATTCCTCGATCAGAGCGGAGCGGGATTCGCCGCCAAAGGGGATTTGATCCGTGAGCCTGAGGTCGCCGGGCAGACCGGAAACGGTTGCGACCAACGATACACCGCGATGCAGACGGACGAAGCTGGGGCTGTAGAGCGCTTCGTCGGCAACGGTGTGGGTCTCGCGGTCGCGCACGAGGCCGACCCGGGATTCGAGGGACCAGAGGTTTTTGGGAAGGAAAACATAGCCAGTCGAAGGCATTTCACCTTTCAAGATCGTCTCCAATCCGTCCTTGGTAACGAAGGCGTTCTCTGCCGTTTTCAGTTTTTCTCCGGGGTTGTTATCGGCGCGAGGTGCGCGGACAGGGAGACGCACTTGACCGAGGTCGGTCGGATAGCCGGGCCCGGTTTGGGGACGGAGCAACTCGCGAGGCTCAAAGGTTTCATTTTCCTTCGTCACGCCAAGCACGTGCAACGGGAGCGGGAAAAGTGGTTGTCCGCAGCGAGCGACGAAAGGGCCGGTGAACTGAAGCGGGCCGAGGTCGTCGGGGCCGTCGCCCAAGACAGCGACAATTTCGCCCGACCAGTTGTCTCTTCCGTTCCAGCCCATGGCGAGGGCGGAGGCGGCGCGGACCGCGCCGATGACGGATGCGGCGGAGGGCGGAAACTGGCTGACAACGCCCGACTGGTCGTCGGATGAGTCGGAAGACTCGCCTTCGCTCTTTTTTGGGCGGTGGGTATAGGCGCTGCCGTCGCGGAAGAACCAGGCGTCGGTGGGCGTGAGCTCAAAGGTTCGGGAGTGCTTGCTCATCGGTTTTCCTTTCCGCCTTCGGCGATGAAGCGGGCCAGAAAGGCCGCGTCGAGGTTGAAGCTCTGGTTGCAGATCGAAAGCGATCCGTCGGGCTTTCGTTTCACCTTCTGTGTGGTGTAGTCGAGGGGCTTGAGCAATGCCTCCCCATCCTCTTTGTTTTTCTTTCGCTCTTCTTCGGTTTTCGGCGGGCGTTTGCCCACCATCCACTCGGCGACAAAGAACGGGAGGCGATCTAGGTCTTCGAATGGCCAGTCAACGTAGCTGCCGGGCAGGTCGATCGGCTTTGTGCTCAGGGTTCCGAGGCGCTGCCGGAGGTTGTAGAGGTAGCTGGCTGAGATCTTCGCTTCTTTTCCGTTGGTGGGGCTTTCGTCTTCTCGGTCTTCGTCTTCTTCGGCCTTTCGCGCATCCATCAGGCTGTTTCGCAAACGGGTGAACCAACCCGGGTCCTCTTGGCCGGAACCGAGGTCGTGCCCGAGAAAATACTCCCACGGCACGCTCCACTGCGCGGTGAGCCCGCTGCCCTTGTGCAGAGCGATGGCGAGGCTGTCGCGACCGGTGGCGTCTTTGGCGACATCATCAAGCAGGCGGTGGGCTTCCTTGAGCATGTTGCTGAAGGGGAGCTTGTAATGGGCGAAGAGCACAGCGGCGGAGATGGTGCCGACGAGTTTTTCATTTTTGAAGGCCTCCAGGTAGGCCTGACGGATATTGGAAGCGCAATCGACGGCCGTTGTCACGGGGAGCATGGCGAGCACATCGTCGCCTCCGGCGTAAACGCAGCGCCCGGAGCGTTGGTTGATAATATCGGGAACGGTTTCGGAGAAGTGGCCGAGGGCGCGGGTCAAAGCTCGTCGTTGCTCAGGCTTCGATTTCGCCAAGGCCCCACCGAGCGAATCCCCATCCATGAGGAGGATGGCATAATGCGGCGAGGCGGAGGCACCGATTGTTTCATTGAGATCGGAGAGCCGGTGCAGTAGGGCCTTGCGCTTCTCTCCGTTTTCATCGTCCGGGAGTGGGGTGCCGTTTGCGTTTGCGAGCGCAGTCGGGTTGAAAAAGTTGCCGTCGAGGGCCGGGAACCAGCCGAGCGCTTCCATCCGATCTCGGTTCTCGAAATGAACACGAGACTGCCTCTCGCTCAGGCAACGGCCGCCGCTGTAGTCCTTCACCATTTGAAGGTAGTCAGCGCACTTGGCTGCAAATGCCTCATCGGTCTCCGCCTTTGCGGCTACTTCTCCCAGCCACGAAACGGCCGCGAGGTAGACCGTCGATGGCCAGCTGGGAGCCTTCAGGTTTTTGAAACGCTCCAGTCTCGGGAAAAGACGTTTGATCAGAGCGATGGCGCAGAGTTGCTCGTTGGGTGCGAGATCGAGGTCTCCAAGGTTGTTTCGAATCAAGTCCCAGAATGCCTTCTGCTTATTTCGCTCTTTCGGGGCGATCCAGCGCGACAGTTCCTGAAGGTGCGGCATGCTCGAGCAGTGGTTGCCGGGCTCAATCGTGGCCGGGGTAGTTCGCCAGTTCTTGCGCTGGTCGAGCGCGGAGAAGCATGCGGGATCATCCGGAGTCACCACCCAGGCGATTTCCCAAAAGTTTTCAACCTGGCGCTCCCAAATGGCCTCGATGTCGTTGCCACTGGCAGCTGCCTTTTTCACGTATTGGTCCCAGACAGCAGCTGCGATGGATTGCCACAGCTCTTCGACAGCATGCCTCGCGCGTTTGGCTCCAGCGGTGGCTTCGGCCTCAGTCGAAAAGGAAGCGATGAAGCGATTGGGCAGGCCGCCGTGCTCATGCTGAGAATCTTCCTCCAGCTGGGTGGTTTCCGGATCGGGCAGAACCAGAGCGGCCCCAGTCTGCCCGTCCAAGGCCGCCCGCATGGCTTCTCCCGAAAGGTGGGAGAGCAGCCAGGAGGAGGCCCACAGGTCGCGGGTGCGGCGGGATTGGGCGACGAAGCCCTGGACCGGGGCGAGGCTGAAATGGAGGAGGTAAGGGTGCTCACTCATCACGAAAAAAACGGTTGATGTGCAGGATTGCCGCCCGAGGTCGTTGGGGTGAATGTGTTTTGGTATTGCAACTTGCTGTAAACGGTAATACCTTGATCCTCATGAAGACGTTGACGGTAAAGCTGCCGGACGAATTGGCCATTCGCCTGGAGAAGCGGGCGAAGCGTTTGGGCGTTTCGAAATCGTCGTTGCTGCGGGATTCGCTGGAGCGCGGTCTGGGCGGAGACGTGGGCACTGTGGAAGAGGAGCCTTCGGCATACGATTTGATGAAGGAGGGCTGTGGTTGCGTGGACAGCGGCGTGACGGACTTGGCGACCAATCCCAAATACATGGAAGGATTCGGCCGGTGAGGGACCGGCTGTTGTTGGATACCGGGCCATTGGTGTCTTTTCTTGACCGCCGCGAGAAAACTCACCCTTGGGCGAGAGAAACCTTTAGAGTGGTTCAGGCTCCCTTTTTGACAAGTGAGCCCGTCCTCACAGAGGCCTGTTTCCTTTTGCAGCACCTTCCAAAAGCGATGGATCAACTCGGTGCGTGGGTGAATCGCGGGCAGATTCAGCTTCCTTTTCACGTGCAGGCGGATTCCAGGCGAATCTTTGGGCTGATGGAAAAATACCAGAACCTGCCTATGTCCCTGGCTGATGCTTCCCTCGTCGCAATGGTGGAAAGGGGTATAGGCGATCGGGTTTTTACCTTGGACAAGCACTTCCGCATCTACCGTCACAGCGGCCGACGGATGGTCCCCGTGCTGATGCCGGAAGTCAGGTAGCGATGACCGGTTTAAACCATTGGTTTGTGACCATTTCGATGTCATCGGGTAGCATTCGGGGATAATACTCCGGCACGGGCGAAGGCCTGTCTCGTTTCGATACCATCTTCCCGCTTTCCGCTGTGAAGGCTTTGCAGCCAGTCCTGGATCGGTTTCCAGAGTTCCGCTTCCGGCGCGCAATCGACCACTTGTCCACCGACCGAAATTCGGGGACGACTTCCGTTCGCTCCCTCCGGCAAGAAGCGCGCAGGCAGAAAGCTGAGGACTGCGATCGGCGTGGCCTCCTCGGAGGGTTGGTGGATGTGTATGAAGAGGGGGCTGGCGCGGCGGTCGAGATCACCCGCGGGCTCGACGTGGAGATCATTCGGCTTGCCGTAGTTGTGAGGTAATCCGAATGCGATGCGTTCGGGATGTTTTCGCCTATCATTGGCACGAACTTTCATTAGGTCGTGGTCGATTTCGAAACGTTTCTCCGAATCAATATCTCGGCCATTTCGTGTAATCTTTCCTCCTCGTCCCCAGCTTCGATAAAACACCTGGTCGTCTCCAATTCGCGAAAGCAATGGCAGCGCCTGCTCGCGCTCGTTTCCCTGAAGGAGTAGGATTTGAGCGTCCTCGCCTCCGAAGGCGGTCCATTCAGGGAGGTCATGGTGGCTGTTGCGGCCCACGAACGGTTTTATTGCTTCGGACAATTCTTCAAAGGTCTTTGGAGCCTCCCATTTTGAATGAGTATCGTCTGCGAGGTTAATGAGGCTTACGCTGCCGTAACCCTTGCGGGCTTTGCTGCCGAGCCCTCCGAAAAGGCCGAACGCAATCAGCGCTTCACGAATTTCGTGGAGGTGGCTTTCCTCTTTTGCGGAAAGAACGAGTTCGAAGATCGTTCCCGAGGGAAGACAGGGGCGGGTGAGTTGTCCGCCGGATTTCCCGGATTTTTTGCTGTCGAAGGCTTCCATGACTCCATAACCGAGATAACGGGCCCCTTCGCCGACTCGGCTTTTCCGGTCGCCGGTTCCTGTTCCCGTGGGATTGAGAATGGAACCCCCTTCAATTGGACGAGGATTGGGAAAAGATCTGAGTCGCAGCAGCACCTTGCTTTGCCCGCCGTTGCTGCTGCCAAAGAGTTCTGCTTCCTTGCGGCGCAGTTCTGCAACGTCCCGCACCTTTCCCCATTGCAATGCCCGCCACCAGAATCGCAGGGCACCTTTAATGGAAGGGCCGCGGAGCTCAGCTTTGCTTTGGTCGGCCCCCGCGATGAACATGGGAGTGACGATGCGGAAGGTGGCGGTGAGGGATTTCATATCCGATTCAGGGAAGAACGACGCAGGTCTTGAAAGATTCGTGAAGGTAGTAAACCGGAATATCGAGTTTTTGTCCGAGACTGTAAAGAATGGCCGTTTCAGCTTTATAGCCGCCGGTGCAATTGATCTCGATATTTGGGGCCGGAGAACCCGATCGAAGCTTGGAAATATGTCGTTCAACTCCGTCTCTCAGGCCTTCCAGTGCCTCGGTGACATTCTGTTGTGCCCAATCGGGCGTAGCGTCGCCGGCTGGTTTGTTGAGGCCTTTGACCGGCATGCTGTCTATTCTGCCAATTCCCTTCGACTTGAGGTATTTCTCAATGATCGAATAAACGAGCTTTCCTTCTTCGGTGGTGGTGTAAACCAGTGTCACTCCAAGGTCGGATGTGGTTGGGTTCTTAAGAAAATCGGTGCGTGCATTCAGGGAGTTGATCTCGGCCGAAGTGCGCAGTGGATCCGCGAGAAATTGGTCGCGAACGGAGGTATGGTGACGAATCGCATCTTGCAAGTTTGACCTGGGCGTTTGTGCGTTCATCCAATTGGTGATTAAGCTGATACCAGTGGTGATGATGTGGTGGTGCATGGGTTGTTTTGTCGGGTTATTCTGAGGGTGAGTTGGCGCGTTCGATGAGGGCGAGGAGAGGTGTTGAGAAGGATGAATTAGGAATGATGAGGGATGAAGGATGAGAGGTAATCAGAGCGGTTCGCCGGATTCGATGAGGTGGATCATGCGCCAGATGCGGTCGGTTTCACCGCGCTCGATGACTTGGATCGGGGTGGATCCCTCGAAGGCCTGGTTGGGCGTTTTCAGCCACTGGCCGATGCTTTCGGGGTCCATGATCTCGCAGAGGGCATCGAAGAGACGGGTTAATTCCGTCAGTTGCTTGCGGGCGGGCCCTCCGGGTATCTCGCCCCCGGCCCATTTGTCCACGGAACGCAGGGAGTAGCCGGTCAGGCGGGTGAGGTCCGGGCGAATGAGATGGTAGCGCTTGCAGAATCGTTTCACCTCAAAAGCTCCTCCCGCAACGGAATCCGCGGTCAGGTGGCGGGAGGCGGTCTTTTGCTTGGCCGAAGGGTTCGTGGCTTTGCGGCGGGAGGTCCCTTTGCGGCGGGAAGGACGGGGTGTGCGCGGGTCGCTTGTGCTCATGTGGATCCTTTGAAGGTGCATTAGAGCATGCAATAATGCATGCTATGGTGCAAGCCATTTTTCAAGTTCTTCCCGGTGGGCAACCCGGAGATCGCCGTCACGGAGCAAGGTTGGAAAGAGGTTGAGGTTGCGCCCGCGCCGGTCACGAGCGGAGGGCGTGACGAGTGCCGGGTAACCGAGTTCGAAGAGCGCGCGCCCCATTGCCTGGGCGGTCGTCTCGTGACCGGCGGCATTCATTGAGTCCCAGTTTTCGGCAAGAACCTCGTCGAGAGACGGCCAGGGAAGTTCCCGGCATAAAGCGGCGACATCCACCACCGACGCGACCCAAGCGTGAACCTGGACGAGGACTCTTGGTTTCTTTTCCAGTCGTCCCGTTTTGATCCCAAAATGGCGCAGGTTGTGACGCGACTCTTTGATGGCGATGCTCTCGGTGGACGCGCCATAAAAGACAGGAGTGATGCCTTTGCGCATCCATCGGCTTCCGTGCAGGCGCGCCCCCTCGCCGGAGAGCAGTTTTTCCGCTTGGGCCCACTTTAGATCGACTGCGCGATAAACCGGTTTCTCCCAATTCAATAAACAATCCGGAGCAGAGCGTGCGATTTTGGATCGCAGCAACCGGTATTGTTTATGAGGTTGAATCTGCGAGGGCATGGATGCGCGGAAGGTTGGGAGAATCGGTGTCTACAGCGCCTTCGTTTGAACCTCCTTGATTAATTGGCAGGGTTGGTTGGGACGGGCTCGTCCAGCGAAAGCGCCTGGGTGAGAGTGGTGAGTCGTTGTTGCCCGTCGAGGATCAGTTTTTCCGGCTTCCGATCATCCGGGAGTTTGCCTTCAAGGCCTTCCACGGGCCGGGTCTGAAAGCGCACCTCGCCTCCCGCTTCCAGCAGCATGACGGCGCCGATGGGGAAGGATCGGGCGATGCTGACCAGCAGGTCCCGGATATGGTCGTCGTCCCAGACCCACCCGCGTTGGAAGTCCGGTAGCTGGATTTTGCCCTCGCGAATCTCGCGGAGGAGGTCGTGCAGGGCGGCTTTGGTGCTGTCGAAGGTGGTCATGGGGTTGGTGGTCTGCGTGGCTCGTCGTGAAGTGGGAAGAAGTTCGAAAATTGGGATTTGTGGCGTAAGGGTGAGCAACAAATGGATTTGACGATCATGAAAATTGAAATATGATCAACAAGTGGGTTTGTCGATCATACGTGATCAGCTACCGCCCTCCCTGCCTTCGGCGATATCGAGAAGCTCCTTGTAAGCGAAAATGGCGGGGCGTCGGCCTGATGAGGGGCGAATTTGAAGCAATAACTCGTCCCGGATAACGCCGAGTATCCTGCGGGCGGTCGGTGCGGGGACGTTCTGGGGGGCTCCGAGGTCGGTGGCTTTGAAAATCGGCTGGCTGAAGAGGAAATCGACGATGGCGACGCCGTATTGGGAGTGGGCCTTTTCTTGGATCCAAGCTTTTCGCCGCTCGTAGAGTTCCATGATCGCGCGGGCCTTGCGGGTATTTTCACGGGCCTGTTGTTGAAGCGCGTTGAGGAAGAACACGGACCAGCCGGTCCAGTCGTCGTCCCGGGAGACGGCGAGGAGGCGCTCGGTGTATTCGTCTTTGTGAGCCTCGAAGTATTCGCTCAGGTAGAGGGCGGGGAAATTGAGCATCTTCCGCTCATAGAGAAAGAGCGGCAGGATCATGCGCCCGAGTCGGCCGTTGCCGTCCAAAAAGGGGTGGAGCGATTCGAACTCAGCGTGGGCGAGGCCGAGTTGGACGAGGGTGTTCGGCTGATCGGAGTGGATGTAATTTTCCCAAATCCGCATGCCCGCTTCGAGCTTTTCGGGTTCGATGGGAATGAATTTGGCGGTGTCCAGATTGCATCCGGGCGGCCCGATGGCGTTGGGCGTCTTCTTGTAGTTGCCTGCGTCCTTGTTGCGGCCCCTGACGTCATCCATGAGGATGGCGTGCGCCTCCTTGAGGAGTCGGCCGCACAGGGGCAGTTCTTGCAAAAGTTCGGTGGCGCGCGCGATGGCCCGGCGGTAATTGAGAACCTCGCGGATGTCGTTGAGCTTGTCTTCGGATTCGGGGCGTTCGCCGCCGGCTTCGTATTCCAGGACTTCGCCAAGGGTGGCCTGAGTGCCCTCGATGCGGCTGGAAAGAACGGCTTCCTGTGCGGAGAGCGGGGCGAGAAGGATGGTGGGGTTGGGGATGGCGTCGAGCAGGCCTTTGAATTCGCCGAGCGCGAGTGTGGCCGGCTCGATCCACGGGACGATCCGATCCCACGCCAGCTTATCGGGCGGAAATTTGCCGTGGTGGTAGTGGACAGGTGGCATGAAGGAAATTTTGTATGATGAAGGATGAGGGATGAACAGAATCGGGTGTTTTTCTTTCGAAGCGGGGCGTCGTGGGATTGATGGTTCAGGATTTCTTTCGCTTCACCTGTTGGTTCACGGATTTTCCGTCGGCTTTGACTTTGGCGACGGCGCGGCGGTAGGGATCGCGGGCTACGGTGTCGACGGTGACTTGCTTGCCGCCGATTAGGTTTTCGAGGTTCTTTTTGGCTTGTTGGTAGCCGGGTTGGCGTTTTTCGGGCGCGTCGACGCCCGCGAGGCGGACGGGATGCTTGCGGCGGCTGATTTCAAAGGTGCGCTGTCGATGATTTTGGTGACGGTTTCTTTTACGGCGGTTGAGTGGTGGAGTGGGCGGTGGCGGTCTGAGCGAATGGAGGAGATGAAGGGTTTGGTGGCAGCTCGATCCCGTTAAGGTCACAGTTTGTGACCTTTGAGCAATTCATGGGGCGACGGAATGCGCATCCAAGAGGGTCCCGATCCACTTTCTCTTGCTCATCTTTTTTCGGTGCTCCGGTAGTCCCTTTGGGTCTCATCCACTTTGAACGCCGGGGTGTTCGGATTGTCGGTTCTCCCCTCGGAGTCGATGGAATCACGCTTTTGAGGCGCATCGTCCCCGCGCATTTTCCGGGCGAAATCCGCCATCTCCTCCACCGCCTTGAGTTTCTCTTCTAAGGAAAAGGCGTAGAACGCCCGATGCTGGGCGAGGCGATGACCCTTCCACGAAGTCTGCATTAAGCGTCGCCTGTGCCCGCATATCCACCGGTTGGGCCTACCCCGTGTCCGGTTGTGCCGATCAACTCATTTACCGAGCGTTAACATTATAGATAGAGGACCCTATAGATTAAGTCTCTACCGGAGAAATATCGAATTTTTGCTCCCCTTGTTCTTTTTCGCCGCCCTCTTCGGACTGAAGGAGTATCTGGTGATCCAGCGACTTGGTTGCTCGGGTGGAAACGGGGAAAATGAGGGCCGCAGCGGTGCGCCTAACGTGAGATTCCGAAGAGGCCAGTTCTTCGACTGCCGGAGCGAGTCCGGAGGCGCGGAGTCGGCGGCAGGCGAGCTTGGAGGCTTCCTCGGCGTCGCCGTGGGCGGCGCGGTTGTGGATGGCGGGAACGATTGGAATCGAGGCCTCGCGAACGCTCGAACCGGCGAAGCAGAGCTTGAGGAGGCCGTAGAGGGCGTCGGGGTTGGGGCTGCGGGTAGGTGGCGCCGATTTCACCCCCTCATCCCGGCCGGACCAGTCGATGAGGCCGAGGCCCCAGAGGAGGTCGGCGAAGAGGGACTCGTCGAGGGCGTCCTCGATGAAGGCGGCGATGTCGGGAAGGGGGGCGGTTTTCCGGGCGAAATGGGCGAAGTGGTTGGTTTCGCCTTTGGCGGGGGTGTTTTGGGCGATGAGGAGTTGTCGGTGCAGGATGGCGTTGAGTGAGGTTACGGGATTGCCATCGGTCCAGGCGGTGTCGCGGAGGTTTTCTTCGCGCCAGTGATTGCCCCAGGGGTTCACGGGTTCGAGGAAGTAGCGGAAGGGCAATTGGTTCTTCGCGGCGAGGAGGGTGGATGAGGCGAGGGAACGGGCGAGCCGGTATTCGGCGTGGCCGGTGTCGGCCGCGTTGGCCCAGGCCACGGAAAGGCCGTGGATGGGCCTGAGGTGGGCGGTTTCACGGGTCCAGCGGAGGCTGCGGGCGAGGGTGCGTTCGCAGTGGCCGAGGGCGCAGAGGACGTCCTGGACGCGGGCGGGGTCCTCCGTCTGGCAGAGCCGGAGTATACTGTTTTCGAGGCGGCGAAGGGCGGAGGCGACGCCTGCCGGCGGTTCGGGATTGGTCGAGGCGGCCCGGGAGCGGAAACGGTCGAGCCAGGGGTCGATTTCTTCGAGGAGGCGGACGTATCGGTTGCGTTGGACGGGGAGGCGGTCGAGGGGGGTGGCGAAATAGGCGAGGCCGTTGCGGACCTGGAAACCGAAGCGCTGGAAGGCGGTCAGGCCGCGGTCGACGCCAAGGGTGGCGACCGCGCGGGCGAAATCGACGCCGTTGCGGGCCGGGCGGCCGGAAATCTGGGCGCGGCCTTCGCCGAGAATGGACCGGAGTTCGTGAAGGCCGGTCGGGCGGTCCCAGAGAGGCATCCACATTTCGGCGCGCGAGGCTTTTTCGTCGGCGAGGGATTCGCTGGCGTAGCCGACGCCGGCGGCGCGGACGCAGAACGGGTAGGCGAGCTGGCCGATGGTGGCGGATTCGAGGCGCTTCGCGGAGGCAACGGCGAAGAGCAAGGCGCCTTCGAGCATGAGGAGGTAGTCCCATGGGTTGACGGAGGAAGGGGCGTCGAAGCCCGTGCCGGCATTGGCGCCGCCGGCGGAGTTGGGATCGAACTGGCCGATGGGCGCTTTGCCCTGGCTGGGCAGCGGGCTTTCGAAGAGGGCGGCGCGGAGTAACGTGTCGCTCTGGTTCCCAGGTCCGCCTTGCTCCGCATCGAACACCTCGGTGAGGCGCTGCATGAAGTTGTTGGTGAAATCAAGTCGGCCGTCGTTGCCTCCCGTTCCGAGAAGCGGGGGGAATTTGGGACCGTCTTCGCCCATGAGATAGGCGGCGTCGAGCCAGGCGAGGGCTTGGTCGGGCAAGGTGTTGCGAAGATGCTGGAGGAGTTTTTCTTTGGCTGCTTTTTCGGGCTTTTCCTTGAAGCCGAGTCGGGAGACCTCCTCGCGGCAGCAGGTGAGGATCTGGCGGTAATCGGAAAACCGGTCGGCGGGTGAGCCTTCGATGGCGCGGAGTGCGGTATCGTTGTCTTTCGGGTAGAAGCCGCTGCCGCCGTTCCACGGAGCCAGGATGGGGCTGGGGCGGTAGTCGTTGAGAAGAAAGGCGGTCAGTTCTTCGTCCGCGAGTTTGGTTTCGAGCACGAGCTGCTCGTTTTTCCAATAGCAGCGGGCATCCGGATCGGCCTGTTCGGCGACGAGGCGGAAGAGGCCGAGGCCTTTCAGGTAGGAGGCGAGCGGGACGGGGTGGCAGCCGGGGAGGGCAACGGTGCGCCGTGGGCGGTTGGCAGTGTTCGTTTCTGCGTTCATCGGGAAGGGGAGTCGGTGGTTTCGGTGGGGACAAAGAGGCCCAGCCCGAAGTGGCTGCCGTAGCCGAGGGCGAGGGGGCCGGCGACGGCTTCGGGAAATTCGATTTCAAATCCTTTGCCGAACTGGTTTTTGGCGCGGAGGCCTTCGCCCGACTTGCGTTCCTGCATGAATTGCAGCCAGCGGCAGTCGGCCGTGCCGCGCTGGTAGCGCTTGACCGGGCGAATGCTCTCCGGGGGAGGGAAACCGGCGATTTCGAGGAGGCGGCGGAGATCGTGCTCGGGTGAGCCGATTTGGAGCCCGTTTTCGTCGAGGCGGCGTTTTCCGGTTCGCGAGGCCTTGGGGTGGCGCGTGGCGACAAAGGGGGTGAGGGAGGTCCACGTCTTCCGCTCTTGAAAGATAGGGGAAATTCCCTCGGCCTCTTCCGAAGTGCCAAGGAAGGTGAGGACGGCTTTGAGATCGTGTCCTCCGCGACCCCAGAGCCCGCGCAGGGATTCGAGGGCCTCTTGCGCTTTCGTCTCGAAACCGGCGGGCGAATAGACCGTGATTTCGCTGATCCGCTGGCCGCTTTCGTCGGGAAGGCAGAAAATGTGGGCGTGGCGGTGGCCCGTTAGCGGGGTGCCGTCGGGGGCTTTTCCGGTAAACACCGGATCGCCGTCCGAACGTTTAACAAGCGCCCGATGTAGGCGTTCGGCCACGGAGAGTGTTTCCTGGATCGAGGGGAGGACCTTGCCCGCGATAGTGAATTGGGCGGCACGGATATCCGCTTTTCTCGGGAGGCGTGCGCTGGCGAGAGGTTGAATGGAAAAGGCCGGGCGGGGTCGGCGATAGTAAATCCAACGGGAGCCCGGCGGGCGGTTCCATCCGGCGCTCTTCCAATCGTTGGTTTCCGCGTGAAGGGCCTCGAACAGAGTCTCCGGCGGCTCTTGTCCCGGCTTCGATTTCCTGCGCCTGGGTGGTGCGGTTTCGCGGGAGTCGAAATACCCCTGCCGCCATGCCTGATAGGCGTCTTTGCCGAAGGGTGCGAGCAGGCGGACGACTTCCTCCTCTTTGCCGGGAACGGCATCTTCCTTCATGGGGATTGTGTTGGGCTCGAAGGATTGGCTGGACACCCCGATTTCCACCAGGCTCTCCGCCCGTCCGAGGTAATTCATGCGTGTTGCGAGAAGATCCAAGGCTTCCTTAGCTTCCGAATCGAGATCGACCGGCCAACGCACGCGGATGGGGCTGCCCTTTTGCACGTGGGCGAAGGTGTCGAATACCTTCGTCGTGTTCTGCTTTTTTCCCTCAATGTAGGGCATGTAGTGGCGGGTGTGGCCGGAACTCGCGGGAGGCAAAGCGTATTCCGGGGCGACCTCGGCAAGGGCTTCGATCAAGGAAACCAGTGTTTCCCGGGGCACTTCGGCCTTGGCCTTGTGGTGCCACGTGGCGATGAGCGCACGGAGCAGGCGCCACGGGGACGGCGGCCATTCGATCGCGCCCTCGTTGACTTGTTGCCCCCACGGCGTCGCGTGGTAACGCCCGGTGCAGGGAGAGATGTCTAAGGTGGGCATGGGTAAGAAGGGATGGCGGTATGCCGCGTGATGGTTGATTGGCGGTGGCGAGAGGCCGCTTCTACTTTTTGTAGACGACTTGGGTGACCGCAGGGTCGGCGAAATGGCTTTTCGCATTTGCGATCAGCCCGGGAAGTTCCTTTTCGAGTTCGTCGATTTCCGGCAGGGTAAGCCCGGACTCCGGCCGGGTGACTTTTGGGGCGGAGGCCGGTTCGAGGTCGCAGGCCGTGCGCAGGCGCAAGCCGTCGCGAAGGAAGCGGCGGATTTTGTAAAGCGCCAGGGCGATCAGGAGATCCTCGACTTCCTGCGGGAACCGGTAGCCCCGGATTTGCGCCAGATCGAGGTTGAAGTAAGCGGTGATTTCGCCGGTGAATTCGTCGCGGTGGAAGGGCACGTTGCCGAATCCTTTCTTGGTGTCGCCGGAGGGGTTGACGGCGTCGTTTTTGACACCGCCACTGGCGGCGGTGGTGACGTTCTGAGCTTCTATGAAAGCCGTCAGCGCGCGCGGGAGCCGCATTCTGCCTCCGGCGATGTCTTTTTTCGCGAGGAAGACGCCATGGATGAGGGCGTTGATGTCGTATTTAAGAAGGCTCTTGGCGAGGAGGCTGAGATCGACGATCCCTTCCTCGGCGATTTTCAATTCTTCCTGGAGGGTATTGAGGAAGGACTTGTCCTTGCCCTCCAGGATGTAGGGACTGTTCAAGCGGTGGGCTTCCAGGACGGAGTTTGTCAGAAAGCCGTCGTTTTCGTCGACGACCAGCACGTAAGGTAATCCGCCGAGAGGCGGCGCCCACCTTCGTTCGGCCTTGTCCCAACAGACCTCTTCGAGGCGGTTGGCCATGCTCTGGGCGGATTCGACGAGAAGCATGGGGGTGTTGTCGTTCAGGGAGTAGGCCGCGGCCCCGAGGTCGGGGAAGCCCGTGGGTTGAAAGCGCGTGCCTTGGATCGGCTTGAGCGGGACTTCGAGGAGGAGACGCGGTGTGTTTTGCAGTGTGCTTGTATTCATGGCTTTTTTGGATGGTTGATTTTCAGAGAAGGAAGGCGGAAAGCGGCGGACCGCCGCCTTTATTTTGGAGCCATGATGTAGTTCATCATGGGCTTCGGGGTGCAGCCGGGAAGGGAGATGCCGTTCGGCTTTTGCATGGCGGAAGATTGCGGGTATGCACGGTTCATGCTTTGCCTTCTTCCAGTTGCTTGGCCGCTTGGGCGGTGAGGGTTTGCATCTGCCGGATGGCGATGGCGTTGAGGCGTTTCACGCGGTCGGATTGGGTAAGCTCCATGTGGATCAGCTCGGCGTTCATGTTTTCGAGATTGGCGAGGACGAGGAGTTGTTCGAGGGTGGCGTGGTCGCGCATGTTGCCGTCTTTGTCGGGGTTGGCGGTGCGCCACTGGCTGGCCGTCTGGCCGAAGAGGGCGACGTTGAGGAGGTCGGCTTCGCTGGCGTAGGTGAATGCGGCCTGTTGCGGGGTAACTTCGGGCGGGATGAGGTGGCTTTGGATGGCGTCGGTGTGGATGCGGTAGTTGATCTTGGCGAGGGTGCGGTTGAGGTTCCAGGCGAGGGACAGGCGGCGGTTTTCGTCTTCTTTGAGGCGCTGGAACTCTTTGATCAGATAGAGTTTGAATTCGACGGAGACCCAGGAGGCGAATTCGAACGCCACATCTCGGTGGGCATAGGTTCCGCCATAGCGGCCGGCTTTGGAAACAATCCCTGCAGCGCCGGTTTTATCGATCCACTGTTTCGGGGTGAGGGTGAAGCTGTTGAGGCCCGCCAGTTTTTTAATCCCGTCGAATTCGACGGGATTAAAATTCGGGTTGTGGAGCTGCTCCCATATGCCGAGCAGTTCGAGGGTGTTGCGATTGCGCAACCAGTTGCGGATAAGGTCGTCCGGGTGCTCGGCGTTTCTGGACTTCGCGATGTCCGTCAGCGAGATGAAGTCCTCGTCGTCCCGCCGAATAACGGCAATCTCCGTCCCCTGAACGTTGATCCTGGCGTTGCTGGACTTCTTTTTCACGCGGGTTGTTGCTTGGGGGCCATTTCAGAAGGTTCCGCCGGTTCTTCAGGTTCCTTGGATGCCCGTCCGTCGGCGGCGCGGAGGAGTGTTTCGAGGAAGGCAAGCCGGAAGGGGCCGAGCGCGGGGTCGTCCCGGAGGGCGAGCATGCGGGAGAGCCAGGAGGGGCCGCCGGAGGAAGCGCCCATGCGCATGACGGCAAGATCCAGTTTCGTTGGTCCGACGGTTTGTCCGTCGGGAAGGTCGACTGGCGGGAGTTCTTCGCCGTCCCAAACGCCACGGGCGAAAAGGCGGTTGGGGTCCTTGGGCTCGGTTTCGCCGGGCATGGAGCGGAGGGAAAGGCGTATCTTGCCGTGGTGGGTGGCGATCAGGTAGGCGACGAGATCGGTGGTGAGTGCCGAGCATTCGGGGTGGTTCCCCAGCCAAGCCAGAGCGGAGGCGAGTTCGTGACGGAAACCCCGACGCCAAGTGTCGGGGAAACCGCCGCGCCGTTCCGCCTTGGCCCAAAGCGTGTGTGGGTCGGGCGGTTCGCCGGCGGCTTTCAGCATATCCTGGAATACGGGGTGGGCTTTCCCGGCGTCATGCCATTTTGCCGCGAGACTAAGGGCGTCGTCGGTGGTTGGTTCGAGCGCGAATGCATCGGCGATGGATCGGGCGGTTGCTTCGACGTCCCGAAGGTGTTGCGTGAGGGGGACCCAACCGCCCGTGAACGTGCCGGGGTCGCGCCCATGAGCGTCAGGAGCGGTTTCCAAGGAAGAACCGCATTCATTCGCGGAGAGCTTGTCCTTCGGATTTCCGGTCCAGCCCAAGTCTGCGCGATACCCTCCGGAAGACATCGGCAGGAGGTAGGATGCGCCGGGGATGGGGGCAAGGCGCAGCCGTTCCCATTGCTCATCGATTGCGTTCCAGCGGTATGCCGGTTGTTTTTTGACAAAAGCGGCGAAGGCTCCGTAAGGAACCCTGACGGTTTCGTCGCGGGAAGGACGGGTCCAGCCTTCTGCCGGAAATTCGGCATCCGGGGTGAAATCCCGCCAATAGACATGAACGTCCGCGCTCCCGGAGTCGCGGATGTAGCGGGAGACGTCGAGGTCGTTGCCGGAAAGGTCCGGCGTGGTGTCGAAAAGCTCGATCAAATCTTTTCGCCGGATAACGGGGCGAATCTCATTTTCAGGCTTCCAGGTTATAGTTCGCAGGTCGGCCGGCGAGGCGGAGGCGCGGCCTGCGAGGCTTGCGCTCGCTTCGCGCAATTCTGCATAGGCGTAGGGAACTGAGCGGGCATCCTTCTCGTCGGCTGGTTGTAGATCGATCCAATGGATGGAGCCGCCACCTTCTTGTTCCCCATAGCGGTTGCAGCGGCCGAATCGTTGAACCAACGAGGACAATGGAGCGACTTCCGTGATGAGCGTCTTGGCGGAAACATCGACCCCGGCTTCGACGGCCTGGGTGGCGACGACGATGCGATCTCCGGGGTGATGCAACACGGCCTCCTGCGAGCTTCGGTCCGGGCGGCGAAAGCGCGAGTGGACCAGTCCGACCGGCGTGTCGGGGCAGTGGCTGCGGAGGGCTTGGGCGAGGGCCTGCGCCCGTTCGACCCGGTTCACGATCAAGAGGGTAAGCTTATCTTTTTGGTGAGTGTGAGCGGCAAATCGGGCCAATTCGTCCGTGTAGTTCTTGAGATCGGCGGCTTTGTCGCTTGTCGGGGCAATGGGGGCTCGCTGGAGCGTTTTGGGTGCGTTCGTCCGTTGGTGAACCGCCGGTTGTTTTTTTTCTTCCTCGGTCAACGCGAGCGTTTGAAGGGAGTCCGTGGCGTCCTTGCCGAAGTCGGCCGTGGCGAGTTGCCCGGTGTCGAGCGTTGCGCTCATCCACCAGGTGGCCGAACTCCGTGCGGTTCCTGAATTCTGCCGGAAGCCCTGAAGTTGTGCGCTGGTTTCTATGCCGACGCCCATGAGCTGGGTTTCATCCATCACCCAGAGTGCGTCGTTGTTGAGCAACCCGAAGTGCATGGGCCAGCGGTAGCGGGACATGCCGTAGCCGCGGTTGAGGGCGCGGGAGAGGAGCATGTCCTGGGTGCCGATGAGGATGCAGGGTTTTTCGGGGTAGAGGTCCCAGTCGCGCTTTTTTTCGGACAGCTCCTCGCCGCCCATGAGGATGATGGGGGAGCGGAGGTCGTGGAGCGGTGGAGTCGTGGAGTCGTGGAGTGGTGGCGTCGCAGGGTTGGGGAGTAGTGGAGAAGGGAGGTTGGTGAAGGTGTCGGGCTTTTCGGGGTCGAAGCCGCAGAGCCATGCCAGTTCTGTCGTGGCGTTTTCGTCGAATTGGTCGCGAGCGTTCCAGAGGTTGATCAGCCAGTTTTCGACTTCTCCGGCGGTCTGCTCGACGAGGGTGCGCATGGGCAGGCAGTAGATTAGGCGGCGGGGCCAGGTGGTTGAGTGGTCGAGTGGTTGAGGGGTGGAGTGGGAAGTTTGGGGAGGGGGAACGGGTCCGTTCCCCAAGCGGTTCCAGAGCCAGGCGAGGACGACGCCGGCGGTCTTGCCGAGGCCGGTGGGGATGTCGATAAGGCGGGACTGGCAGCCGGTGCCGGTGTGGGTGGCGGGGTTACCGGCTACGTAGGTTTCGCCGTTGGCGAGGCGGCCTTGCCAGGCGTAGGGGGCGTGTTTGCCGCCGGTGGCGGTTTGGAAGAATGTTGCGTAGTCCATGGTGAGTCGATCAGTGGGGCTTTGAATGAGAGAGTGGGACCAGGGTGGTTATCAATCTGGCCGGCGGCCCCATAGAAGCATTCTGGCAGAGAAGATAATCATCCCGCGTTCACCGCTCTCCGCGCCCTCCGGGGCGCGGCCCCGTTGCGCCGGTTCTCCTCGCTTGCAAGCGCGGAGAACCGGTTGCATCGTTTTGCCTATGGACTGGCGCGAGCGCATCACTTTCGATCCGGCCGTCATGGGCGGGAAGCCATGCATTCGTGGCATGCGGGTGACTGCGGGCACGATATTGGGGCTTCTGGCGAGCGGACATGACGCCGAATCGATCCTGAAGTTGTATCCGTATCTGGAGAGGGCGGATATTGACGCGGTCCTGGAGTTCGCGGCCTGGCAGGCGGAGGAAGTGGAACTTCCGTTGGAGACGGCTTGAAGATCGTAGTCGACATGAACCTGTCGCCCCAATGGGCGACGGTGCTTGTCGAAGCGGGTTTCGAGGCGGTTCACTGGTCGGAGATCGGTGCGGCAACCGCTACGGATGTTGAAATTTTCGAAGAGGCGGCTGGAAACGGACGCATCGTGTTCACGAATGATCTCGATTTCGGCGCAATGCTGGCGTCCAAGCGCTCCAAGCTTCCTTCGGTCATTCAAATGCGGGTGCGCGATGTGGCGCCGGCGGCGCAGAAGGATGTCGTGATTTCGATTCTCGGTCGGTTTAGTGCGGAACTGCGGAAGGGTGCTTTCATTTCGATCGAGCCGAAGCGTCATCGGGTAAGGATGCTTCCGCTTTGAAAGTCCAGGGGACTGGCAGGGGGTGCCGGTGTGGGTGGCGGGGTTACCGGCTACGTAGGTTTCGCCGTTGGCGAGACGGCCTTGCCAGGCGTAGGGGGCGTAGTCGCCGCCGGTGGCGGTTTGGAAGAAGGTTGCGTAGTCCATGGTGGGTCGATCAGTGGGGCTCTGAATGAGAGAGTGGGACCAGGGTAGCTATCAATTTGGCCTGCGGCCCCATTGAAGCATTCTGGCAGAGATGAGAATCATCGCGCGTACACCCCTCTCCGCGTCCTCCGGGGCGCGGCCCCATTGAATGTTGGGCTTGCGAACGCGGCCCCATTGAAGCAGCATTTTCTCCATGAAGTCGGTGACGGAAATCGAAGACGCGATTTCGGAGCTGCCCGAGGATCAGTTTGCAGGGCTGGTCGAACGGTTGGGGGCGCGTCTTCAGGAGCGCTGGGATCGCCAGCTCGAGGCCGATGCGGCATCCGGGCAGCTCGACGCGCTTTTCGAGCAAATGGTCGCCGAAGACGAGAAGGGAGTCGCATTGAGTGACTTCCTCGACGACCAGAAGCTTTCGTGAGGCTTTCGCCCGGCTGGATCCTGCCATCAGGCGGGTGGCGGTGCGGAAATACCGGCTTTGGCTCGAAAATCCCCGTCATCCCTCGCTGCAATTCAAAAACGTCGGTGGCGCATTTTGGTCGGTACGTGTGGGATTGGCTCACCGGGCACTCGGTCGTCGAACTGCTTCCGGCATGGTTTGGTTCTGGATTGGCAGTCACGCTGATTACGATAAGTTGCTTGACCATCGATGATTGAAGTCGGGCTGCGTCAGGTACTTTTTTTTACCAGCGTTAGGGGTTTTGGGGCAGGGCGGCGGGGGGTGACAAGCTAATCTGGTCGGGTTTGGGTGAAAACGCGTTCGGGGTGGGGGTGTCAGGCGGCCGGCCTTGAGGGTGAAGGTGGGCAGCGTCGCGCGGATCGACTGCCAGGTGCCTTCGGCGGCCTCCAGAGGTTTGCTGCGCCAGAGCCGGGCCGGCGTCGGATCGGCGGTGAAGGGAAAGATGCCGGGGGTCGGGGTCGGGTCGGGAGGACGGGATTCCATGGTGGGAAACCCAGCCTACCCGCCCGGGTAGGACAAAAGCCGTCCCAGGGTCTGGCGTACGTTGGCTGATGGTCCTGACGCGGGGACAAGGGAAATGCGCTATTGAACGGGATTGCGGCCGTTTAGCTCAAAGGCTTCGCAGGCGGCGAGCATGTGCCGGTCGTTGGTGTAGACTTCCTTGATGCGATGCAAGCGCGCGCAACTCAGATGGACGGCATCGGTGCCGCGCAGAAAGATCGTCGCCGGCAGTTCGCGGAATCGGCGATCAATTTCTTCCCAGATGGTAGCGTCCACGGGAAGCCAGTGCCAGACGCCGGCCTCGTCGTCGGCGCGGAATTGTGCGAACACAGTGGCGTAGCTTTGCGCATCCAATCGACCTTCCCGCAAATGGCGGTGAAAGACCGCGGCCAATTCCGCTCGTGCCAATTCGCAGGTCGCGATGGCCGGCGCTTCGGACGCGAGCGCGCGCACTGTCTCGCTGCCCGGTTCGTTCACGTAACACTTCGCCACGTAGGCCGTGTCGAAATAGATCAACGCCGGTCCTCTTCCAACAGGCGACCCGAGTCTCCCTCCACTCGCGGCAGGTCGGCGAAGCCCGGCACGAGTTTCCTTTTGGCAAACGGCGTGGCGGCGGGAGCTTCGAAGGGGACGAGACGGGCGGTGGGCCGTCCGCGGTCCAGCACGACAACGGGATCGTGGGACGTCGCGGCTTCGCGCACCCACTTGCCCGTGTGCATGTGCAACTCGCGGATGCTGATCGATTTCATTTGTGCACAATGTGACACATGGCGGGTCGAGTCAAGCTTCCCGGTGATCGCCGTCTATTCGGGATGTCGTTTCGAACACTGGTTGGAGATCTTCGATCAGGGTGTCGGCGACGGCTTCTTCGTGGACGCTTTTGCCGATGGTTTGCATGGCGAGGGACAGGTCGGGGTCCCAAGGGGTGTCGACGGGATCGGCGGCGAGCGCTTTTTGCTTCGGGGCGGCGCGGTAGGCGGCGGCATCGAAGCGCCAGGGGCGGGCGTCGCAGTAGCGGAAAACGCGGGCGGCGATGCGCACGCCGGGCCAGTCGAAGTCGCCGTGGTAGCGAAGGTCGGCACCGGCGTCGCGGAGTTGCCGCAGGAGCGTGCGGGCGGGGGTGGCGGGCTCGCCGTTGATGCAGACCAGGGGGTGGCTGCGGGGGCCGAGGGCGTCGGCGGCGAGGGCGGCGATGGTGGGGTTTTCGGAAACGAAAACGGGGAGTCCGCGCAGGGCGCTGTCGGGGCGGAGCGGATACTTCAGGAGCTGGCGCAGGCTGAGGTGGATGGGTTCGCCGATGGCGGCGGCGCGGCGGAGCGATTCGCCGAGGAAGTGGTCGGCGGCGACGGGCAGGTTGAGGACGAGGGGCGGCGCGCTGAGGGAATCGCAGAGGACGCCAGCGGCGGCCCAGATGTCGCGCCGGCGGTCCGCGCGGGAGGCTTCGGGATCTTCTTCGACGGGGATCAGGCGACGGACGAGGCGGAGGGCGAGGGTGGCAAGGGGGCGGCCGGGGTCGAGGGCGTGGCTGTCGCCGAAGAGCCGCGCGGCGAGACGGGCGAGGGGCTCGCCGCGGGCGGGGAGGTGACGGGCGAGATCGTCGAGCCGGTCCAATTGCCGGCGGGCGGTTTCGGGGGTGCCGAGGCGCTTGTGGAGGCCGCGTTCGCGGAGGGTCTGGAGAAAGGCCGGCGGGAGGGCGGAGCCGGGGTGGTCGAAAGCGGCGAGGACGGCGTCCCAGCGCGCTTGTTCGCGCGCCGTCTCCGCTTTGCGGTCGACGACTGGTCCGGTCACCGCGACGACGGCTTCTTCGAGAGATCGGGCGAGCCCGGCCTCGCGGAGATGGGCGGCGAGTTCGTCGAGGGAGAGGGTGAGGTTTCGGCCGTCGCTGGGGCGGCGTCCGAGGAGGCTTTCCAGGGCGGCGCGTTCTTCGGTGTTGGGCTGCGAAAGCGTGAGGCGGCCGGTCAGCGCTTTGCCGTGCTCCATGCGTTTGCGGAGGCGCTGGAGGAGGCGCCGGCAGCCGGGAGTGCCGAAGACTTTGGCGAGGGGGGCGTCGTCGGGGGCGGCCATGGGGTCGTCGGGCGGATGCGGGCGGATCACACGCGGTCGCAACTGCGCCCGTTCCAGCGCCATCGGGTGACGGCGACGGCGTTGTAGCCGGGGCGGGTGGAGAGGTGGCAGATGGAGAGCGCGGGAAGATCGGGGTAGCAGCCCCATTCGCGCTCGCTGGTCATGATGAAGTCGAGCTCGAACTGGTTGAGCAGGGCCATGCAGTTGGCGCGCATCTCGCTGTCGATGCCGACGAAGACTTCGTCGAGGAGGATGAGGCGGGGTGCTTCGGGGGCGGCGCTGCGGTAGTGGGCGGCGGCCGCGGCGAACTGGGGGATGGTGAGGGCGATGGCCTTCTCGCCGCCCGATCCGGTGCCGTGGGTGCGGCGGGTGAGGCGTTTCCACCGGCCGTCCTGCTGTCGCTCGATGGAAAAGCGGTGCCAGCGCCGGTAGTCGAGGGCGCGGAACAGCCGCTCGGGCCAGGAGGCGGAGGGATTATCGATGCGCTCGGCTTCGATGCGCTGTTGGAAAAACCCGGCGAGGCCGAGGCGCTGGTCCTCGGACCAGAGTTCGGAGCGCTGGCGCAGCTGGCGGCGGGCGGCTTCGAGGCCGGAGGGGCCTTCGGGGTCGGCCTCCCAGCAAAAGCGCAGGCGCATGCCGGTGCTGGTGGGGCGGGTTTCGAGTTCCTTGTTGGTTTGCTCCACCCACTCTTCGGCTTCACGCAGGAGGCGTTGGATCTCGGTGGCGGTCTCGCTGAGGAGGTGGTTCTCGATGACTTCGCGCTCGCGCTCGTCGAGCAGGCGTTTCCGGTTGTGGATCTCGGTTTCGAAGGCGGCGTGGAGTTCGGAAACGGAACAATCGCTGCCGCGGAAGGGGACGCGGACGACGAGGAGGTCGTCCATCTGGCGGGTCTCGGGCGAATGGCCTTGCGGGACGAGCTTGTCGCGAAGCGACTCGATCTGACGGTGGATGTCCTGTTGCCGTTTGTTCCAGGCGCTGTCGCCGGCTTCGACCGAGGACAGCAACTGCTCGGTGCGCCGGGCGCATTCGACGGCCCGGCTCACCGAAGGCATGCCGGTGTCCAGGTCGGCGAGTTCCCCGTGCGCGTCGGCGAGGAGGCGCTCGGCGGCGAAACGGCGAAAGGCATCGACGGCGTGGTCGCGCTCGGCGGTCACGCGGGCGCGTTCCTCTTCGAGGTTCTTCAGACGCTCCTCGATTCCGGCCAACTCGCGGTTGGCTTCGATCAGCTTCGTCTGGTTGTCGGAGAGGTTCTTCTTGAGGGATTTCTCGGTGTCTTCGGCTTCTTTGAGCTTGGCGAGGATTTCGCGCGCTTCTTTGCCGCAGGATTCCTCGAGGGTGCGGTAGTGCCGGCGGGCGGCTTCCGCGGTTTGGGTGGCTTCGTGCAGGCGGGCGGCTTGTTCGGTGCGGTCTTTTTCGGCTTCGTCGAGGCGGCGCCGGGCCTGGCCGGCGAGTTCGTGGTCACGCCGCCAGCCGTGCAAGGTGGGCCAGAGGGCGGCGAGGGCGTTTCGGTAGGCGTGGAGGTAGTCGCGGAGTTCGTCGAGTCGCTCGGTCCATTCGGACAAGCGGAGGTCGGCCGCTTCGCGGTCGCGCTCTTCCCGGATCGAGCGCAGCCGCTCGGCCGCCTCGGCCAGGGCGCGCCTTGCTTTTGCTTCGGCGTCGACGGCGTCGGTCAGGTTCCTGCGGGCGGTGCCGAGTTCGTATCCGATTTTCCTTACGGCGGCATCGGAGGGGGCGGCGTCGGCTTCGGCGCGGGCGGCGGTTTCGCGTTCGCGGAGGTGTTCGAGGGTGCGGGCGAGGGTGTCGAGACGGGTTTGTTTTTCGGCGATGTCGGCTTCGAGGCTTTCGATGCGGCGTTGGCGGGCGGCGGCGCGGCTGGTCTCGCCGATGTATTCGGGTGCCGGTTTGGACCAGTGCCCGTGCAACGGCCCGAGTCGATAGGCGCCGGCGGTCGTCACCCAGTGGGAGCCGGCGTCCGCGGCGGCGCCGATGCGGGCGAGGAGGCGGTCGACGGTCTCACGGGCGGGGGCGGTCTCGTCTTCGAGTTCGTCGAGGCAAGGGGTGAGGTAGGCGTCGAGGGCGGGTGCGGGGGCGCCCGGGCCGGCGGGTGGGTCGCCGGCCGAAAGGAAGGCGTCTTCGGTGGCGGGGTCGACCACCGTTCCGTCCGGAAGGATCCACGCGTCGAGGAGGCCGGAGGCTTGCAGGGCGGCTTCCAGCCCGGCGCGTTGTTCTGGGGCGACGGTGTCTTTGAAATCGAAAACTTTCCAGAAGGGGGCGCCGGCCCGGTCGGTCCGGTCGGCGGGGCGGGTGGCGGGTGCCTCGGGGGGCGTTGGCGCGCCGGCGCGGAGTTCCTCGATTTCAGTTTGCGCTTCGGCGATGGCCGCCTGGAGCGTTTGGCGTTCGGTCTCCGTGGTGATGCGCTCCTGCTCGACGATCCGGGTGTGCTCGCGCACGGCCTCGTGAACGGATCGGGCGAGGGGGCTGTCGCCTTCGAGGCTTTCCAGCCAGCCGGCCCAGGCTTCGAGGAGTTGGTCGGGGTCGCCGGGTTGCAGCTCCACGGCGTCGCGGTGCCAGCGCCGGTATTCGGCGACGTGCTCCTCGGCCTTTTGTTCGAAAGCGGTTTCGGTTTCGCGAAGGGTGGCTTTGGCGGCAGAGAGGGCGTCGGCCTTTTCGGTATGAAAATGTTCGGCTTGTTCGTGGGCGGTCTGTGCCTGGGCGACGGCGTGGTTCTTCGTCTCGACGATGCGGACGGCCTCGTGGCGCGTGCTTATGCTCTTCTCCAGACGGGCGCGGGCGGCCTCGAGATCGCCGGGGAGACCGGCGGACGGATCTTCGGGCGAATGCGGCAGGACTTCGTTATGCGGGGCGGTGAGTGCCGCGCGGGCGGCCGCGTCGCGGGCCTGGCCGAGGGTTTCGCGGGCCTGGTGCTGCGAGGCGTCGGCGGCGGATCGGCTGCGGGCGTCTTCGTCCCGTGCGCGGGCGGCTTTTTCCTCGGCGGCCTTGGCGTCGGAGGTTTTTTCGTCGGCGGCCTTTTCGGCGGCTTCGGCGTCCTTCCGGGCACGCTCGATCTCCTCGGCGCTGCGCATTTCCGGGCTTTCGCGGAGGGTGCGGATGGTTTGCCCGGTAGCGGCGAGATCGATCTCCAACTTGGCTTGGCGTTCTTCGAGGGCTTTCTTCCCGGCCTCGGTTTGGGCGCGGGCGTCTTCGGATTCGCGCTGGCGTCGCCGATTGGTTTCGAATTCGGAGTGGTTGAGGCGGACGCGTTCCGCCCGGCGGCGGGCCGCCACTTGGACGTAGCGCCGGTAATCTTCGAGGAATTCGGCGACCGCATCGCGGGCGCCCTCGAAGCCGGTCAGCTCGTCCCGGTCGGCCTCCAGGCCGCGGAAGGCCTCGGCGATCTCGTCGACCAGGGTCTCCGATAGGGGGGCGAGCGCTTCGCTGAGGGCGTTGGAAAGAATGCGCTCGTCCAGTTTTTCGGAGAGCTTGGGTTGGCGCAGGCGGATGAGCAATTCGAGGAGCGGCTCGTAGCGGGTGCCGAGTTTGAAAAGGCGGGCGTCGACGGCCCGGCGGTATTCCCGCGCCTGGCGGTAGATCGTGCCTCGCTCTCCGAGGACTTCGGCCAGCCGGTCCTGGGTGAGGGGTTGGCGGTGGTCGTTGTGCAACTCGAAGTCGCGGCCGGGGCGCAGATCGGTGATGAAGAACCATTTGCCGTGGATGCCGGTCCGGCCCCGGGTCGCGCGCAGGCCGCAGCCGAGCGTGAGGTAGTGCGCGTTGCCGTTTTCGTCGACGCGGCCGAACTCGACCCAGGTGTAGCCCAGCCGGTCCTCGTGTTCCCCCATGAGGAGGTTCCACTCCATGCGTTTGGCGGGATCGCCGTCGGGCTCGACGCGGTGGGAGGCGGTTTCGCCGTCGAGGAGGAAGGGCAATTGCAGGGCGAGGACGCGGGATTTGCCGGACCCGTTGTTCCCGCGCAGCAGGAGGCGGCCGTCGGCGAAGGGGAATTCCTCTTGGTCGAAGCGGAAAAGGTTGAGCAAGCCCGAGCGCAAGGGCTGCCAGCGGGTGCGGGCAGGACGGGGGAGGTCGCTCTCGGGAGCGGTTCCGGGAGTGGCGTCGAGTTCCGGCGGTGGTGGGGAGGCGTCGCTCATTGGAAAAGGGAGGGTTGCGGAGTTGCTTCATCCGCGGCGGTGGCGGCGTCTTCGATCAGCGCGTAGCGACCGATGGCGGGGAGCGGTCGGAGGGCGTCGCCGTCGCGGCGAAGGAGGCCCAGGCCGGCGAGACGGTCCAGCACCGGAGGCAGGAGGTATTTTTCGGCCCCCGGCTCGGAGGCGTCTTTGCGCCAGTGACGCGCGTGCTCGCGGATGCAGGAGCGCGTGTGTGCGAGCGCTTCGGCGTGGGTGAGCCACAATTCGTCGCATTCGTTCGTTTGCCGCAGGCGGTCGGCCATCCATGTCGCCAGCAAGAGGGTAAGGTGGCCTTCGGTGCCTTCTTCGGGCAGGCCGACGTCGGTCGCGTCGCCGGACAGGTCGCCCAGGGCGATGCCCTCGGCGCGGACTTCGGGAACGAGGCCGGTGTCTTCCTCCAGGGTTTTGAGCAAAAAACTCCGCTGGCTTTCGAGGTAGGCGCGGGCTTCTTCGGAGAGTTCGTCGTAGTAGACGACCGGGTCGTCGAGGAGCCGGCGGACGAGGTGCACGCTGATGCTGCGGTTGCGCGCCTCGCGCGAGGCGGGGACGGGTTCTTCGATGAGCGCGCGGTGGGGGGCGGGGACGTCTTCGGGGAGGTGGGAAGGGCTGCGCGCGCCCAGGGGCAGGGCGGCGAGGACGGGGCGTTCGATCGCGTAGAGGGCATCGGTCGAGCGGTCGCGCACGAAGGCGTCCTCGTTTCCCTGGACGCGGCGAAGCGCTCCCAAATGGATGAGGCGGCGCATCACCAGGACGAGGTCGCGGCGGCTGCCCTGGCGCTCGGGTTCGAGCACGACGCCGTGCTCGGCGAAGAGGGGCTCGGCCGCGAGGGCGGCGGCCATGTTTTCGAACAAGCGGCCGAGGGTGATCTGCCGTTCGCCCCGTTCGAGCACGGAGAGGGCCACGCAGAACAGGGCGTAGCGGCGGCGGTTGAAGGGCTCGAGGTTTTTCGGGTCCGTGGCGGGGCGGGTGGGGTCCCCGGCATCGGCGGGCGTTTTGCGCAGGCGGACCACTTCGGCCGTGACGTTGAGGGTCCATGCCGCGTGATGGGCGAACCACTCGGTCAAATAACCGCCGTGTCGCCGAACGCGGGCGAAGTCGGTGGCGCTTTTGCCTTCGGGCAGCAGCAATGGCCCGCGAAGGAGGGCGCGGATGGCTTGTTGCCGCTCCGCCCGCACGGTCGCGTCGACTTCCTCGCGCAGGCGGCTGCCGCGGCGGCGGAGGCGGGTGCGCAGGGATGGTGCGGGAGCGGTCATGGCCTGCGGATGTGAATCCAGTGATCGCGGCCCTGAAAATCGCCGTGCTCGGTGCGGAGCGTGGCGATGCCGCCGCCGTCCACCAGGGCAAGACGGATGCGCAGCGAGCCGTCGGACGAAACGGTTTCGACCTCGGCTGCGGCATGGGTTTTGCGGTTGAGGGCCTCGCCGAGCAGGTCGAGGAAAAGGTCGAAGGCGTGGGGGCCGAGGGTTTGCATCTCGCTCAGGCGCAGGGGGCGGTCGCGGACGAGTTGCTCGCGCGCCGCTTCGATTTGGCGGCTTTCCTCCGCCGCGAGTCGTTCGAGGGCTTCGCGTTCCCGGCGTCGATCCACGATGGACCGCGCGCCGCCCCGGGCCGCCACCCGTCCGCTCTTGCGCAGCCGGGGGCTGATTTGCAGCGGGACGCCTTCCAGCCACGAGGTGCGGGGACCTTCGCGGTGCTGGTCGCGGGCGTCGAGGGTCTCCGGGTCGATGCGCAGATGCCGGGAGGCGTGCAGGCCGAAGGCCGAGCGCCAGAGCCGGTGGGCGTCGTCCTCGGTCGCCGCCCGTGCGAACAGCCGGGCGAGGGCCAGGCAATCGGCGGCGCGGTCGGTGCGGCGGGTGCGGCGGTCGTTGAGGTTGGAGACCGTGGCGAGCAGGGCGGGGATGGCCGACCGCGCGCGGGATCGCAACAGCTCGGCTTGGGACGGGCCGGTTTCATTGACGAACCAGCGGCGCAAGCCCTGCCAGCGTTCGCGCCAGCGCGCTTCGGCGGCGGCCACCGTTTCGGGGCTCCGGTCGAGCGCGTCCACCGTCTCCCTGTCGGCGGCGGCGCGCAGCAGGGCGTCGAGGCCTCCCCCTTCCACGGAAAGGAGGATGTGAACGATGCGATTGGTGGCGACGATCAACTCGCGCAGGAAGCGTTCGAGGTATTCGATGAGTTTCTCTTTGTAGGCGAGAAAGGCCTCCAGGTTCATTTCGTGGAGATCCACGGTGCGCTGCACGCCGCGAATGAAAGTCTGCGCGCGCGAGGTCAGCTCGGCGAAGCGCTCGGAGAGCGTGCGCAGGTGATGGTGGGCTTTGGCCGGGTCGGGCGCATCCCCGTCCGCCATGGTCCGCACGACTTCGAGCAACTCGATGATTTCGTGGAGCGCGGCGGTTTGCAATTCGCCCGGGCGGCGCAGGTGTTCGTCGAAGACCGCCAGCGCATGCTCCGCCGCTTCCCCCGCATGGCTGAGCTGGTAGAGGAATTTCACCCGGTAAAAATCCTCCACCGTGGTCGCGTCCTGCTGGTCCGGCGTCGCTTCGAGATTGCCCCAGTCCGCGAGCTGGCCCAGGGCGCTCTCGATTTCGTCGAGGGACGGTTCGCTGAAGAGCCCGTGGTCGCGGCGTCGCAGGGCGTCGAGGATCTCGCCCGGTCGCAGCGCGATGGTGAAGTGCTCCTTTTCGGCGACAAACAACTCGAGAATCGCCCGGTAAAGTTCCGCCTTGTCCGCCTGCAGGTGGGCGAACGTGCGGCGTGCCTTCGCGGTTTCGGAAGAGGTGTCGGCTGAGGCTGAAGAGACGGACGTCATTTTGAAAACCAGGAAAGTAGAAAACTCGAATTCCCTTTCTGGTCTATCCAAGAATTATGCTTAATGGTGCCTGTAGCCACCTTGCGTGGTATGAAAGAATATGTTGGCACAAACGCTGCCAGGAGCCGGACGAACCGGCTGATTCGAAGAAGGGCCGTTTCCTTTTCCATCGGCTGCCGGATGATGGTCCTGCAGGCGCCGGCTCGGCTGGCCGCGACTCTCGCCTCGCACCGGGAGCAAGAATCAGAAGACGCTGGCGACAGATGGCTTTGGTGAGGGGGGTCAGTCCAAGGTCAGCAGTCCTCTTTTCGGTTCGGGTATCGGTAAAAGGGTTTTTTACGACAACGCCATCTTAGTCATGGCCGTGCTGCATGTCTTCCAAGTAGAGCGTATCGCGCCCCGAACGTTGCGCGGAGGCGACGACGAGCGAATCCCAGTGAGAGATTGGGTGGCGTGCGTGAATCGTCAGCGCCCGAAAAAAGAATTCCATGGTCACATCGTGGATTGGATAGGCTGACAAAACAAGCGGGGAAAATCTGGATGAAGCCTTGCAGCCAGGCACTCGAAAGAGGCGAATTCTTTAACGGGTCAGACGTGAATGGCGCTAACTTAAGGGTCCTGATCCAAATCGGGATCGAAATCGAAATCGGGATCGAACATGCATAAGGAAATAATATGCATTGGCTTACGTAATCGATTTCGATAGCGATTTCGATAGCGATACCGATGAAAACGCTGTTAAGTTAGTACCATTCGGGTCAGACGTGAATGGCGCTAACTTAAGGGGCAGAAACGAGCCCTTTCGTATCCAGAAAAAGCTTACGCAAGAGACGTTGGCAGATATAGTTCTCGGATCGGGAAACAGGGCGGTAAACAATTCCGGTCGAGGCGCTTGCAGCATTTCTTCGAAATGCACGTTCGTGGTGTTGCCCTGTTTCCCGATTCTTTTCGCCCACATGCGCGACCTGCGGCGTGTTATTCTCGCTGCGCTCGTTGAGGTGTCGCCCTGCGGGCCCGGTAGTCGGGCTGGAAACCGCCTGGTTATCCCGCTCAGCGGGACGCCCAGCCGGTTTCGCCCTTCCGCCGTCACCCTCCGGGTTATGGCGGACACGCCGCCTTCCCGCCGTCACCCTTCGGGTTATGGCGGGCAAGCCGCCGTCGTCCCGCCTGGCGGGACTTCCTCCTACGCCAAGGCTACGGCGGACATGATGGCGGACAGGGGCAGCTCATCACATCTGGGCTTCATGAGAAGTCCGGGCTAACGCCTCAACGCTTTAACGCCTCAACGATGCTACCCTGCTGTTTTTTAAATTTGAAGAAGCCGGCGGTGGCGTGGGGGAAGAGGTCGGTATCCCAGGCGCGGCGGAAGCGGTGGAGCTGGACACCGAGGCTTTGGAGGCGTCGGGCGACGGGGGCGAGAGCATCGTGCCAGGAGCCGACCTGCGGCTCCATGACGAGGACATGCTTGAGGCGGCGGGTGAAGGCCCAGGTACCGACGCCGTCGCGCCAGAGGACCTCGAGTGGAACAGCGGGGCACTGCCAGGCGTCGGCCGCCCGGTTGCGCGCGTCAGCGATGGCGTTGGTGACCCAGCGTTGAACCGGTGGGCTGATGCCGTGCTGGTCGGAGATTTCGGGGGCCCAGCCGCCAGCCACCGAATCGGGCCGGATGTCGGGCCAAAGTGTTTCGAGGCTGAGGTCGTCGCCGGTCAACAGCACGCCGACCGG
Source organism: Opitutales bacterium (assembly GCA_051117635.1). Lineage (GTDB taxonomy): Bacteria > Verrucomicrobiota > Verrucomicrobiia > Opitutales > JABSRG01 > JBNPEH01. The sequence goes on from JBNPEH010000004.1 coordinate 75,920, forward strand.
CCCGTCGGTGAAAAGGGCGGGATCGGGCTGGTCGGGCAGGGGTGCGAGGTCCTGTATGTCGGGTTTCCCGCGCCAGTCGAGGGGTTCGGGTGCTTCGTTCAGCTGGCCCTTCGGGTTGAACCGGCCGTCGGTGAATTTGGCGATGTTGCCGGCGCGCGCGACGTAGGCCTTGCCCCGGGTCTGCAGGCCGGCGACCCAGCGCCAGGAGAGGGTGTTGCTGGCCGGATCCCCGTCGAGCAGGTGGCGGAGGAAAAAGGCGGCACCGAGGCTCCAGGGCAGGTTCAGCGTGAAGATCCAGATGCTGGCGAACCACATGCGCGCGTGGTTGTGCAGGTAACCGGTCTCGACCAGTTCGCGGGCCCAGGCGTCGAAACAGGCGATGCCGGTCTCGCCCGCCTCGGCCTGTCGGAGGGCGTGGGCTTTGCCCGCGTTGTCGGCGACGGCGGCCCGATCCCGGTCGCGTTCGGCCAGCCAGTCGCTCCAGGCAGCAGGTCTCAGCGCGAGCCAGCCCTTCCAGTAGGTGCGCCAGATCACCTCCTGGATGAATTTGTCGGCGGTCGAAGCGGCGTGCGCGCCGAGGACCGATCGGATCACTTCGTCCTCACCGATCAGGCGGTGGCGCAGAAAGGGACTGAGCAACGACACGTGGTCACGGGCGCCCGGCCCGGGGTCGGTGTTGCGGCCGGTGGCATAGGCGCGCCCGGCGTTGGGCAGGAAAGCGTCGAGGCGTTGACGGGCCTCTTCGCGGGTGTGGGGCAGGAAGGGGGAAGCAGCCTGAGGATCAGACATGGGTCAGCCTATCGGACGGGCGGGAGGGCGCAAGCGGCCAGGGCCAATGGCAACGGTCAATTCCCTGTCGATCAGTCCGGGCACCCATTGAGGAGGCCCTCACAGGTGGCCGGTCACTCTCCGCCAAGGTGGGGCTTGAGCTTGCCCGGGCGCCCGACAAACTGTGCGAGCAATGATTCCGGCTTTGAAGCAACCGGTTCCGCCTTCCCCGGTTTCCCACTGGCCGCGGATCTGGGTGTTTATCGGCCTGCTTCTGGTTTACGTGGCGACGGGTCAGCTGGGGCTGATGCTGGCCTTCAGCGAGAGTGAGATCACGCTGGTCTGGGCGCCGATGGGCATCGTCGTGGCGGCGATGTTTGTATTCGGATTTTGGATATGGCCGGTGGTTCCGCTCGCTCAGGTCATCCTGCAGCTTTTTCAGCCGGGGATGGACCTGAGCGTTATTCCGGCGATCCTGGCCAATACGATAGGGCCGGTGGTGACGGTGCTGTTGTTGCGCTGGGCTTCCTTCGACCGCCGTCTGCGGGCCGTCCGGGATGTCCTGGGGCTGGTTTTTATTGCCGGTCTGCCGGGCGCCCTGGTGACTGCCCTCATCGGGGTTGGCCTGGATGGGGTGTTGGACCCGAATCCGGAGGATTCGCTGGGCCGCTACTCCACCCACTTCGTCGTCTGGGCTCTGGGTGACCTCCTGAGCCTGTTGATTTTCACGCCATTGCTGTTGCTGGGCCTCCGGCAGGTGGGCGGGGATACGTCTGCGGTGGATGAGGGCGGGCCCTCGGCCGGGGAAGCCACCGGGCTGCTGGCCCTGTTTCTGGGCGTGGGCTGGGTGGCCTTCCAGACCCCGGATGTCCTCCCCTTGACCGGGTATCCCCTGGCTTTTCTGGCCTTTCCCTTTCTGGTCTGGGCCGCCTTTCGGTTCGGGATGCCGGGAGCGGTCCTGACCAATTTCGCGGTGGCCGTGCTGGCCGTCGTCGGCATGGTGCGCGGGGTCGGTCCCTTTGCCCTGAACGGGGAGGTCGCCAGCATCATCGTCCTCGGTTTATACCTGACCGTCACCTCGGCGACGGCCTTGTTTCTGGCGGTCGCCAACGAGGCCAGGCGGGAAGCGGAGGACCGGGTGGAGCACCAGCGCGAGTTTTTCCGCCTGTTGTTCGACCACCTGCCGAGCGGTGTCATGGTGCTGGACCGCCGTAAGCGGGTGCTGTTCGTCAATCAGTTCTGGGCGGACCTGTTCGGACGCACGGTGGAGGACTTCGAGAGCGGGGACATCCTGCCTGAGGCGGCCCTCTATCGCCCGGAGGCAGACATGAGCCTGCTCTCGGATTCGCACCAGGTCATCGCCTGGAAGCGCCAACTCGAGACGGAAGATGCGACCACCCGCCATATCGAATTCCTGAAGCGGTCGATCCCGGTCGACGCGCGGGGGGAGCGGGGCATTTTGATCCAGGCTCTGGACCAGACGGAGTATTCGGTCGCCCAGGATGAACTGCGGGACAGCCAGACCCGGCTGAAGGCTGCACTCGAGGGGGCCGAGATCGGTCTCTGGGACTGGGATGTGGCGAAGGACAAGGTTCACCGGGATGACAGTTGGTACCGGCTGCTGGGCTTTCGCCGGGACCAGTTCGAGGTGGAGGATCCCTTCATGGAGCTGCTTCACCCGGAAGACGTGGAGGCAACGGTAGCGGAACACCGGAAACAGACCGAGGCCCGTGCCTCCTTCTTTGAAACCGAGTACCGGTTGATGGCGAGCGACGGGGCCTACCGCTGGTTCAGTTCGCGGGGCTTTGTCACTGATCGGGACGAAGCCGACCGGCCGCTCCGGGTCGTGGGCAGTATTTACGACATCACCGAGCGAAAGGCCTTTGAAATCGGGCTGAGCGAGGCCAAGAACGCGGCCGAAACCGCCAACAACGCCAAGAGTTATTTCCTGGCGAACATGTCACACGAGATCCGGACCCCCTTGAACGCGGTCCTCGGCATGGCCAGCGTGCTGCGCGAGACACCGCTCAACGAGGAGCAGCAGGACTGCCTCCAGACCATCGTAGCCAGTAGCCAGTCGCTCTTCGCGCTCATCAACGACGTCCTCGATTTTTCCAAGGTCGAGTCGGGTCGCTTTGAACTCGATGTGCAGGAATTCCCCCTGAAGCTTTGCTGCGAGGAGGCGGTCGCGCTCTTCCGTCCGCGGGTCAACGAGAAGGGGCTGAACATGGAGCTGACTATCGATGCCGAGGCGGATGGCTACATCTTCGGGGATATCAACCGGCTCCGGCAGGTGTTGATCAATCTGCTGGGGAATGCGGTCAAATTCACCGAGGAGGGCGAGATTCTTTTCGATGTGCGGAAAACCTCCCTGGATGCCCTCCCGGAGGTGTATCGGGGAGAGGTCGAGGAGAACAGCCGGGTCTACCTGCCCGAGGGCGATGCCGAATATCTCCTGCTCACGGTCAACGATACCGGCATCGGGATCTCCGAGGACCGACAGGACAAGCTCTTCGAGAGCTTTACGCAGGCCGATCCCACCACCACTCGTAAATTCGGCGGAACGGGTCTGGGGCTGGCTATATGCCGCAAGCTGGTCCAGTCCATGGGTGGGGCCATCTGGCTGGAAAGCGCACCCGGCGTCGGAACGACGTTTAATGTAGTCATCAAGGCCGTCTATGCCCACGACGAGCCGGAAGGGGAGGGCGCGGCGCAGGATGGCGAGAGTGGCAGCTTCCCGCGCCTGGCCGAACAGTTTCCCTACCGGATTCTGGTGGCCGAGGACAATCAGGAGAACCGCCAGGCGATTACGGCCATGCTGCGGCGATACGGCTATAACGCGACGAGCGTTGCCACGGGCCGGGAAGTCCTCCGCGCCCTCGAAAACCGGTTCTACGATCTGATTTTCATGGACGTGGAAATGCCGGAGATGGACGGGCTGGAAACCACCCGCCATATCCGGAAACACAAGTCGCGCGACGAACAGCCGGTCATTGTCGCGGTAACGGCGCACGCCTTCAAAGGGGACCGGGAGCGGTGCCTCCTCAGCGGGATGAACGAATTCGTGCCCAAGCCGGTGCGGCCCAGTGCGCTGGAGATGGTCATCCGGACCACGGCCCAGTTTCGCAAGCAGTAGAGGGCGATGGGGTTGGAGGTTGCACGCCACGGCGCAACGGGCGCAGAGATGGAAAGTTGTAGGGCTGCCGCTTGCCGGCACGCCGACGCGGATCGGCTGGCGTTTGAGGACTGGATATGGGTCGCCGCTTCCCGCAACGGCGCAACGGACGCGGCGGTGAGGGCGTTTGAGCTGGGCCTAAACGGCCACCATGCGGGATATGATCCAGGGGGACTTACCACGCCTGAAGGCGCGGCCACGTTGGGGACTTTTGGCGAGCCGGTGGTCCTGGATGGGGGTCACCGCTGATAACGTGCCACCGTTTCGCGCCAGGCGGCGGAGCGGATGTGCTTGAGCAGGGCCAGGTTGATGGCCTCCAGTTGCGGCTCACCGTCGCGCAGGCCGAGCGCGTAGTAACCCGGGTTGAAGGTCTCGTTGAGGACGGTCAGCGTATCCGGAAAATCCCTACCAACAAAATGACGCAGGACCGGGGCATCATTGACAAAGGCCTCGATCCGGCCGTCCGCCACGGCCTGCAGGCCGGCCCGTGTGCTGGCGAAGGTCCGCGCCCGGATACCTTCGGCATCGAGGCGGCGGGCAGCCGACGAGCCCTCGATGACCCCGACGCTGGCCCGGTAGAGGTCGTCCTTGCCGGTGATCTTCGGCGTCATGCTGGTCAGTGTGAGGCTGGAGGCAATGGCACCGGTGAAGCCGGATATGATGATGATCGAGGCGAACATCCAGACCAGGCCGACCAGGCGCCCGGCCGGGGTGACGGGCGCTTTGTCGCCATAGCCGACGGTGGTCATGGTCACGGCCGACCACCAGAAGCCGCTGCCGATGCCCTTTAGCGTATCGCCGCCGAACTGCTCGGGATTCTTCTTCCGTTCGACCAGCCAGATGGCGAAGCCGACTGCGCAGAGCAGGACCGACAACGAGAAGAGTGCCGCCCAGAAGGGCCACGAGAAGATGCGGCGAAAAAAGAGACCCCAGGGAAAGCCGCCCTCCTGTTCGGTCGCGATGCTCAGGCCCGAGGCATAAAAGCTGTGCGAAAAGTCCATGAACTGCTCGCGCTCGGCCGTGGTGACCAGCGCGGCGGCGGCCACCTCGGCCTCGCCGGTCTTCACCGCCTCCAGCAGCCCGGGCAGGCTGTATGGCTTCAGCTCATACGCGATGCCGAGGTCGGCTGCGATGGCGTCCCACAACGCGAAGGTCATTCCCGTCCATGCACCGTCCTCATCCTGATACGAAAACGGAGGAGAGTCGGTCACGCCGACGGTCCAGGCAGCGGTGTTTCCCTCCGTTTGCGCGGAGAGCGAAGCCGCCTGGAACAAAGCAGCACCCGGAAGAAGGAGCAGGGTCATAAAGCGGCGGAGTGGGAGAAGCGTTTGCATGGTACCGAGCTTGTCGGGGCCGCCGACGGACTCAACCCCGCAGCCTGGTTTCGGTGATCGGCCCCTGCCATGTTTTGAGCACCATTCAGGGAGAGGCCTCGAGGTTTAAAACCGTCAGGCCGGCTGTCGTTGCCCGCGGCGGGTAATCGGGTTAAGGTAGAGCATGGTTCGGCAGTGTTTTTCTATTCCGTCGACGCTCCTGGTATTTTTCGGAGCAGCCTTCAGCGTTCTTCTGGCAGATGTCTCCGCGAAGGAATCCTATCAGAAGGAGCGTGAGCGCCTGGTTCGTGAGGAAATCCGCGCCAGGGGCATTCGTGATTCCGAGGTTCTCGACGCGATGCGCAGCGTCCCCCGGCATCTGTTTGTTCCGGGAAACCTCCGTGAGCGCGCCTACCTGGACCGGCCCTTGCCCATCGGCCACGGGCAGACGATTTCCCAACCTTACATCGTGGCCTACATGACCGAGCAGCTTGACCTTGAAGCCGGCGACAGGGTCCTGGAAATCGGATCCGGTTCCGGCTACCAGGCCGCGGTGCTCGCCGAAATCACTGATGAGGTCTATTCCATCGAGATCGTCGCAGCGCTGGAGAAAACCGCCCGTCAGGCGCTGGAGGCGGCGGGCTACGGGTTCGTTGAACTCAAGCATGCGGACGGCTACTTTGGCTGGCCTGAACAGGCGCCCTTCGAAGCCATCATCATCACAGCCGCAACGCCGACGATCCCGCCTCCCCTGATCGATCAGCTGGCGGACGGTGGAAGGATGATGCTGCCCCTGGGCTCGCCTTACGGTGGTCAGCGCCTGGTGCTGGTCACGCGGAACGGGGAGGAGATCTCCACCAGGAGCCTCCTGCCGGTGCGTTTTGTGCCCTTCACGCGGAAAGAATAAACGCCTTCACCGGGTCTCGCCATGATGACGATCCCGAAGGGGCGCCTCTCCCTTTCGCTGGGGCTGCTGGCCGCCGCGGTGACCGCCTACCAGGTGGTTCTGATGCAGGTGCTGGCCTATGTGTACGGCTATCACTTCGCCTACCTGGTGGTGTCGCTGGCCCTGCTCGGTTTCGGTGCAAGCGGGGCGCTGCTGTTTTTGCTGGGTGAACGAACGCGGCGGATCGAAGGCGTACTGCTTCCGGGGTGTGCCGCGGGTGCCGCTCTTCTGATGGCAGGCGCGCCGCCCGCGCTCAACCTGCCGTTCCTTCGACTCGACCCGTTGCTCCTGCTTCAGGTGCCCGCGCAGTGGGCCATCCTGGCCGGCCTGGCCCTGATTTTTTTCCTGCCGTTCTTCCTCGCCGGATTGTTTATCGGCCATGTCCTGACCACCCGGGTCCGCGCGGTCGGGCGGCTGTATGCGGCCGACCTGGCCGGTTCCGGCCTGGGGGGCCTTTGTGGTTTTTCCCTGCTTGCCTTCCTGCTGCCCTGGCATGCCGCCGGGGTGGCCGGTTTGCTGGCGGTGGCTGCTGCCTTTCCGGTGCTCCGCGCGTCCCGCGCGATTCAGGTCACGCTTACGCTGGCGGGCCTGCTGGCCGTTTCGGCGCTTGGGCTGGGGGGAGACCGGGCCCCGGAACCGTCGCCCATGAAAGCCATTCACGGCGTGCGGGGCCTGCCCGATGTCCGCACCACACATACCGACCCCGGCACCCACGGCGTGCTCGAGCAAGTCGAGTCGCCACACCTGCGGCAGCTGCCCGGCCTCAGCCTGGCCGCGCCCGCGCTCGAAACATCCCGCCCCCGGCTCTTCCTGAATGCCGAAACGGTGGGTGCGCTGGGCCGGCCACCCGGTGAAGACGGCACCACCCCGATGACCTGGTCCGGCGAGGTGCTGGGTTACGTGGGCGAGGCACGACGACGGATCCTCCTGCTCGAGTCCGAGGGTGGGCCACCGCTGGAACTCGCGCTGGCGCTTGAGCCTGAGCGGGTCCAGGTTGCCGAGCCAATCGGATCGGTGCGCCGACGCCTCCGGGAGACCTTTCCCGAGGCCACCTCACCCGACGGTCCGGTAACGTTGAGCGGCCTGTCGCCGCGCGCGGTCCTGCGGACCGGTCCGCCCGAGGCCTGGGACCTCATCCGCTTCCCCACGCTGGGTGGTGCGGGCGGGGACCTGGGTTTTTCCGCGCTGGGGGAAAACTACCTGCTGACCCTGGAAGGCATCCGCGAGGCCTGGCATGCCCTGCGAGCGGAGGGCCGGATGCTGTTCACCATCTGGCCGGACTACCCGCCGCGCAACCTGCAGAAGCTGATCAACCTGATCCGGGAGGCGCTGGCGGCGGAAGGTGTGGACGATCCCCGGTCGCACCTGGTGGCCTGGCGTGGCTGGGGGAACCTGAATCTGGTCCTCTTCCGGAACCCGCCCGGTGAGGCGGTGCTGGAAGCCATCCGTCGTCGGGCGGAAAAGCTGCAGCTGGACCTGTTGCTCTTCCCCGGACTGGAGGCCGGTGCCCGCGAACGGTTTCACCAGGTGGCCGACCCCGGCTTTTTCACCGCAATGGACGCGCTATTGGATCCGGAGGAGGCCCGTGCTTTCCGCGAGGCATCGGTCTTTCGCCTGCGCGCACCGACTGATGACCGTCCCTTTTTCGACCAGTACCTCAAGCCCACGCGCATCGGAGCCCTGGCGGAAACCGTCGGCTGGGACCGCCTGTATTTTCTGGAACTGGGCACGGTGGCGGTCCTGTTGACCCTGGGTGGTCTGGGGCTGAGCGCCGGTGTGATCATTCTGGTGCCTGTGGGTGTCCGCTTGAAAAAGCGAGGGCAGCCCCTGCCCGTCAGGACCCTTCTTTATTTTGCGGCGCTGGGCACCGGGTTCATGGCGGTTGAAATCATCCTCATTCAGAAACTGCATCTGGTGCTGGGCAATGCGATTCGGGCGGCGGCCCTGGTGTTGTCTACGCTGCTCCTGTTTTCCGGTCTGGGCAGTCTGCTCTCCGGCACCTTTAAAGATCCGCTCGCGGCCCGCCGACGCGCCACGCTTGGCGCGGCCGCCTGCATCGTCCTGCTTGCCCTGGTTTTTCAGGTCGATCTGCTTCCGCGCGCCCTCACCGCTCACGGCTGGGCCGCCGCCGGCACCTGCGTGGCCCTGTTGGCGCCCACCGCCCTGTTGATGGGCTTTCCCTTCCCGCTCGGCCTGCGCCGTCTGGAAAGCGCACACCCCGAGGCCCCGCCCTGGGCCTGGGCCATCAATGGCTGCTTCTCGGTCATCACACCCCCGCTGGCCACGCTCCTGGCTGTGTCCATTGGCTTTACCCCGGTGCTTCTGCTTGCTGCAGGCGCCTACGGCCTCGCCGCCGTCGTCGATCCGGGCAAGCCCTGAACCGCGCCAGCCTGCGGGTCTTGAACTTAAACAAAATACCTCAGCCCGGAGTCGCTTCGCTCAGCGTCTTGCGCAAAACCACGACCTGCCTGAGGCACCGCCCCCCCGAGCGCTTGGCCAGGTTGAGGGTCTCCGGCTCGCGCTTGCGCTGGAAGGTGAGGGTGGTGGCCGTGTAGCCGGCCCTGATGCCCTCGGGCACAGTCCGGGCCAGGAGCAATACGTTAAGTCGTCCGGATAGATTTAATTTCTCCGGTTCGACCATCCGGATGCGAGTATGGAAATGGGTCGAGGCGGACGCATTGATTAAAAGGGCAGCCAGGACCGTGCTTCCCTGTCTGATCACCGTGCTCAGGGTCTGATCATAGCCGGGTTGTCCGGGTTCTGCCGCGATTTCGATCTCCTCCTCGGAAATGAACTGATAGTGCCGCGCCATGGTCTTCAGCGAATCGATGTCCCGGGGTTCGAGGCCGCGTACCGTCCAATCACGGGGCTGGCCCATCCGCCTGGCCACGGGTTGGATGCGCGCGTTCACGGTTTCCAGTTCCACCTGCCAGAGTTCCTCCTCCTTGGTGACGACGAAGCCCTGTTGCTCGAAGAAGGGATTGAGCGGATGGTCCTGCTGGCTTTCGACAAAGAGTGCCGCCAATCCCTGTTCACGGGCCGTTCGGCTTAATGCATCGAGGAGGTTGGATGTTTGTGGCGAATCCAGAAAAGCAGGTAGCACCCGGATGTGCAGGCTGCCCGTGGCTGGTGCTGCAGCCTGCTCAAATTCGCGCTCGGCCAGGGAAAGTAGCCCCGCCCCCACGAGACGATCGGGGTTGGTTGCGCTCAGGACCATCGGATAACCGCGCTGGCCCAGCTTAACGTGACCACCCAGGAAATGCCGCAATTGAGGCAATTCGTCGTTAAATGGGGGACGGATTTCCATGCCGGTCAGCCTGCCTTTTATCTAAAAAGCCAGCCCGGAACATCGGGCTGGCTTTTCGTGAAGAAGTTTGCTGCTCGTTCAAGCGCTTTTCTTTTTGCGTCGCTGGTAGGCGACGGCGGAGCCAGCGAGGAGCGCGGCAACGGCACCGGCGGCACCCGGTTCGGGGATGGGGTTTACTCCGGCCTGCGTGATTTCGCCGGCCGAGCCCCAGGCGTAGGACAATACGGTCATGGAGCCTCCGGACGGATTACCGGCATTGTAATCAATCTCTACCCAACCTTTCTCACCATTCCAGGTGAAACCCATATAGGCCACACCGGTGAACCCATCCCAATTGCCGCCGGAATTGGCATCATCGAATTCAGTCCAAGCAGTGAAATTAACAAAAGTGCCAGTCAGCGTATCTCCGGAGGCGTAACGCGCGAGTTCATCTGAGCCGGAAACGATCGCACTCCACGAAGAGCCGGAATTTTGCCGGTCTACTCTTCCCTTGGCCTGTTCAGTCGATTGATAAAAATCGACATTGTTGTAGAAGCGCAGACTGAAATCCTTACCGGTTGTATCCGATTGCGAAAAATTATCACTGGTATCGAGATCAATGAACAATGCTTCGTTTCTGTTATCCAGTTCAACGTTAGGGCTGCCGGTGATGATGGCGGCATGTCCGCTAGAGGCTGCGGCCGTTCCGAGAATGGCGGTTGTGGCAAGACGACGGGATGAGGTGGATTGGATCATTGCCTGAAAAAATAATTTGAAGGGAAAAATGTAAAGATTTTTTTAATTAAAGGTATTAGGTATATTTGGACCTACTGCACGCCTGATTGAATCCAACTGCCGAAAATGCCCCTGGGGTAAAGGTCCAGGGTCTTGAGATTGGGTCTCGGCATAAAAAAAGCCGGTCCGATGTGCCGGACCGGCTTTAAGGTAAATTATGAATTCCGCTCAGGCGCCCTTCTTTTTGCGGCGCTGGTAGGCGACGGCGGAGCCAGCGAGGAGCGCGGCAACGGCACCGGCGGCACCCGGTTCGGGGATGGGATTAACACCCGCCTGGGTGATTTCGCCGGCCGAGCCCCAGGCGTAGGATAGGATGGTCAGGGTTCCGCTGGAAGATGTATTATTAAGTTGATAATCGACTTCGACCCAGCCGGTCTGACCAAGGTAAGAATTGCTATGGCTCTAAATTTAGGTTAAAAAAAATCCGGCAACCTTTCCATGAGCGGCCGAGCGGTGAAGAATCAGCTGTGATGGCTGCGACTCCGGTGGAGGCTGGGATCGACGGTGGCGACGGCAGCGGCGCGGTCGGTGAAGTCGGCGAAGGCCGCATGGTCGAGGAAGGTTTTCATCTGGTCGAACAGGGCTTCGGGATCCTCGAGGCTTTTGCGGTAGTCGATCCGGATCCAGTCGATGGCCTTCTGATTCTTCAGGCTGCTGAGGATAGCCTCGCGATGCGCGTCGAGCTGCTTTTGAGTGGCAGAGGCGCTTTTGCCGGCGCGGTCGACCATTCTGGCCTGGGAGTCGGCGATTTCTTCGACTGGGCGGTCCATCCAGATGATTTTGTAGGTACGCTTCGGGGGCAGGCTTTGGAGGAGGAGAGAGACGACCTTAACGGCTTTGCCGGCCGCCTCGTCGATGATTTCCGGGTGCTGGCCCAGGGTCTTGATGGCCTCCCATTCGTAGTAGCCGCGGGGATTGTCCGCGTCGGCTTCGCGCTTGCCATCAGTCTGGACGGGCAAGCCACCGGCATGGAGGAACTGCATCATCATGGAGGTCCCGGAGCGGGGGAGCCCCGAGACAATGATGATCGGCGGCTGGTCGGGATTGTCGGGTCCGGCATCCCTTCCGTGGATCACGGTGACGGGTTCCTCCTGCTCGCGTTTTCTGGCGCGGGTGGCTACTCGCTCCTGCTGTCGACGGGCGGCGGCTTTGCGGCGTTCGGCCACGATCTGGTCCTGGCTTGGGCCGGTTTTTCCGGGCTGCGTGAAGTCCATCTCGTCGAAGAAGACGGGTTGCACGATGCCCTGCTCCTTGAGCGCCTGGCGCTCGGCACGCGTCAGCGCAAAGGCCGCGTTCCTGAAGTCCGGGTCGATGGCGGCGGCTCGGGCAAAGGCGTCCCTGGCTTCGCCCGCGCGGTCGAGCGCCAGCAGGGCCTGTCCGAGGCTGAACCAGGCATTGGGCAGGCCGGGTGCGAGTTCGGTCAGGGTCCTTGCTTCCGGTTCGGCCTGCTCCGCCTTACCGCCGCGGACAAGGGCCCGGACCCAGCCCAGTTGCAGGTCGATGGCGGGTTGTTCCTCGAACAGCGCGTAGAAGAGTGCCTCGGCGTCGGTCCACCGCTCCTGCAGCAGGTAGATCAGGCCGCGCTCTTTATTGGCCCGGAGGGCGTTCCCCCCGGCCGCGACCGCCTGGTCGAGCCGCCCGAGCGCCTGGACGTAGTCGCCGCGTTCGCGGCTCAATTCAGCCAGGAGGAAACGTGCCTCGGCGTTGTCTTCGCCCCGGTCGAGGATCACCGCCTCGGACTCACGCGATTCCTCGATCAGCCCGAGCCTGGCCTGGCAGCGTGCGAGCGGCAGCGCGACGTGCGGCAACGGGTTGTGGAAAAAAGCCTCTTCGAGGTGGGGCAGGGCGTCGGCCCAGCGCCCGGCCTGCAGGAGGGCCTGGCCCAGGTTCCAGGCATTTTCGCGGAGGGTCATGGCCTCGGGCGAATCGAGCGGATCGTTGCCCTGTGAGATATAGCCCAGGTCCTCGAACTGTTGAAGCAGCGCGGCCTGGTCCTGGTCGGTCAGGTCCTCGCCGCGCAGCGAGTCGATGGACGGCCCCTGCTTTTCCCAACTGGCCATTTGGCGGACCCGCCCCGGTTCTTCCAGGGCGCCGGTCAGGACGCGGCCGTCCAAATCGTTACCGACGGGCAGGCCGTAGAGGTGCAGCAGGGTGGGCGTGATATCGATCAGGCGTGCGCCGTGGATGATCTGGCCGCGACGGATACCGGGCCCGGCCATGGCGATGACGCCTTCGGGGCGGTGCCAGGCGGCGATGCCGGCGGTCACCCCGGGCGTCTGAGCGGGTCGGTCGGTGCCGCTGAGGAAGCCGTGGTCGGAAATCACCATGGCGGTGGTGCCGGGGCCGGAGGCCTTCAGGAGGTCGGCGAGAAGCAGGTCCTGAAGCCGGTAGGCGGCTTCGACTACCCCGCCGTAGATTTCAAAATCGCGCTGGATGACCTCCGGGCGCTTGGGCGGCCCGAGGTGCATGAAGTCGTGGCAGACCCAGTCGATGAAGTGAAAGTAAACCGCGAGAAAATCGGTCTGGTCCTCCTGCAGCAGACGGACCGCGGCGTTGTGGTAGGTGTAGAGTTCAGACAGGCGCTCGAGGAGCTTGTCGGGACGCTTGTCCCGCCTGAGATCGATTTCCTCGATGCGCGGGATGAAAAAACGCAGGATGTTGACGTCGAGGTCGCCCGGGCGGACGCGGCAGTCGACGAGGTCGTCGAGTCGGTCGGCGGGGAAGACGCAGCCGGGAGTGACCTTGTCGGCCGGCTCCCCGGGTTTGAACTTGCCGAAGGTCTCGGCCAAGCAGACGCCGTTGACCTGCTCCGCCGGATGCGAGGCGAACCAGCCGAGGACGTGAGCGCGCAGACCGGACTGTGAGAGGATGTTCCAGACTGCCTTTACCTTCCGGGAGCGGCTGGACATGGGCCGGATTTTCCCGGTCTCAGGGCTGAATTCGGTGAAACCGATGATGCCGTGTTCGGCCGGGTTTTTGCCGGTCGCAATGGTGTTCCAGAGCATCGGCGACAGGTAGGGTGGATGGCTCCGCAGATCGCCGGAGGCTCCGTAGTCGATCAGCTGCTTGAGCTGGGGCATCTGCCCGGCTTCGAGCAGCGGCCGCGCGATGTGCCAGTCCGCGCCGTCCCAGCCGACCAGAATCAATTTCCGTTTCGCCATGGGCGACACGTCCAATCGGCTCATCTGGCCGATGGCGATTCAATTCTAGGTCTGGCCGGCGGCGCGGTTGTAGGCGGAGACGAGGGCCTGGAGGGAGGCGGTTTCGATGGAGGTGTCGATGCCGCAGCCCCAGACAAGTCCGCCGTCCTGCTTCTCGAGGCAGATGTAGGCGGCGGACTCGGTGGCGGAGCCGGCGCCGATGGCGTGCTGGCGGTAGTCCTTGAGGTGGAAATGCTTCCAGCCCTGGCGGTCCAGCGCCTGGACCAGCGCGTTGATCGGTCCGTTGCCGGCACCGGTGATGCGCCGGGCCTTGCCGTGGTAACGGACGTCTGCCGCCACCTGAAACTCGCCGCCGGCCTCGGCCTTGTCCGCTTCGTTGTGAAAGCGGGTCATGTCGTAATCCTGCAGCGCGAGGATGCCGTCGGGCTGCTCGAGGTAGGCGCGCACGAAAACCTGATGGACCTCCGCGTTGGTCAGCTCACGGCCCAGCCGGTCGGCTTCGAGGCCGACGAGGTGGCCGATTTCGGGGTGCATCGCCTTGGGCAGGTCCAGCCCGTAGTCGGTGCCGAGGATGAAGGCGACGCCGCCTTTGCCCGACTGGCTGTTGATGCGGATGATGGCCTCGTAGGTGCGCCCGATGTCCTCGGGGTCGATCAGCAGGTACGGCACTTCGAAGGGGGGCACCGGGGCCTCGTCGGCCTGCTCCGCCTTGACCGCCTTCCGGGCGTCGAAGCCCTTCTTGATGGCGTCCTGGTGGCTGCCGCTGAAGGCGGTGAAAACCAGGTCGCCGGCATAGGGATGCCGGTCCGGCACGGTCATCCGGGTGACGCGCTCGTAGACCGAGCGGATCTTCGGGATGTCCGAAAAATCGAGCCCGGGGTGGACACCCTGCGCGTAGAGGTTCAACCCCGTGGTGACGATATCCAGGTTGCCCGTGCGTTCGCCGTTGCCGAAGAGCGTGCCTTCGACCCGGTCGGCCCCGGCCATGAGCCCCAGTTCGGTGGCGGCCTGCCCGCAGCCCCGGTCGTTGTGCGTATGCAGGCTGACGATGGCGGCTTTGCGATTGGCGAGGTTTCGGCAGAACCACTCGATCTGGTCGGCGTGGACGTTGGGCGGCGCGACTTCGACGGTGGCCGGGAGGTTGAGGATGATCGGCCGGTCCTTCGTGGCGCCCCAGGTCGCCATCACCGCTTCGCATACCTCCAGTGCGTAATCGACCTCGGTGTCGGAAAAGCTTTCGGGCGAATACTGGAAGCGCAGGCGGGTGTCGGTCACCTCGGCGGCCAGGCTTTTAACCAGGGCCGTGCCGTCGACCGCGATCTGACGGATCTCGTCCTTGGACTTGTTGAAGGTGATCTTCCGCTGGACGGGCGACGTGCTGTTATACAGATGGACAATGGCGCTCGGGGCCCCCGCCAGCGCCTCAAAGGTGCGCCGGATCAGGTGCTCACGGGCCTGCACCAGCACCTGGATCGAAACATCGCCGGGAATCCGGTTTTCCTCAATCAGGCGGCGGCAAAACCGGAATTCGGTCTCCGAGGCGGACGGAAACCCGACCTCGATTTCCTTGAAGCCGATGCCGACCAGCAGATCGAACATCTCCAGCTTCTCCTCGACGCTCATCGGGATGGCGAGCGCCTGGTTGCCGTCGCGCAGGTCCACGCTGCACCAGATGGGCGGTCGGGCGATGACCGTTTCCGGCCAGCGGCGGTCGGGTAAGGCGACCCGCTGATAGGGCCGGTATTTGGTGATGGGAGGCGGTTGCATGGAAGAAGGAGGCTGGTTGCTGGTTGCTGGAGGGCAGTTGTCAGTTGCCAGTCGTCAGTTGTCAGTTGCCAGTCGTCAGTTGCCAGTCGTCAGTTGTCAGTTGCCAGCTGGCAGTTGTCAGAAAGGAGAGGGTAGGAAGTAAGCTTACGTAGGGGCGTTGCTTGCGACGCCCGCAGTGGATGATGGAAGGGCGGAGGGCGGAGGGCAGCGGGCAGGCCCAAGGCAGGGCGGAGGGCGGATTTACCCCAACAACGGACGCCGGGCCGTACGCGGCCATCGGGTCGTCGGTCAGCCGCAATGGGCTCCAGGAAGGCCCTTTGACGCGCCGGGCCGGGCGCACATCGTCATGCTCCCCGGCCGGGGAGTCGGGCCAGGGCCAGCAGGCTTGCCGCAGGAAGCGGATAAGCTTGGGTAAAGCGATGCATCACGGTTTCACCATCTCGGCTCCGCAGGCCTTGTCAAGGTCAGGGCTTTTTGCAACAAAGCGGGTCGGCGGGGTGTCTTCCCGTTTCAGCTCATGGTTGCCTCACCTTTGACCGACAAGACGATCCTGCTCGGGGTCAGTGGATCCATCGCGGCCTACAAGAGCGCCGACCTTGTCAGCCGTTTCCGCGAGGCGGGGGCCAACGTCGACGTGGTGATGACCGACGGGGCGACCCGCTTCGTTACGCCCCTGACCCTGCAAACGCTCGCGCGCCGCCCGGTGTCCGTCGATCAGTGGGCGGAGGGCGCAGACTGGCAACCCGGGCACATCGAGCTGGCGGATCGGGCCGACCTGATGCTGGTGGCCCCGGCGACGGCGCACCGGATCGGTCTCATGGCGCAGGGCCTGGCACCCGACCTGTTGAGCAGCATTTATCTGGCGACCCCGGCGCCGGTCATAATCGCCCCGGCCATGAACGGCAAGATGCTGGCGCATCCGGCGGTCCGGGCGAATCTGGAAACACTGACCGCCCGGGGTCACCGGCTCGTCGAGCCGGACAGCGGCATGCTGGCCTGCGGCTACGCAGGCTCCGGAAAACTGGCATCGGTCGAGCGGATCGTGGAAGCCGTCCTCGCCCATTTCGCGAAGCCCTGACATGGTAGGATTTCGACGAGAACGCCCCAAACAGAAAGGCCCGCCCGAATTTTTCGAGAGTGGGGTGCGTTTCGGCGATTTTGAAATCCTGGAACGGATTTCCGTCAGCCTGATCGGTTCGCTTTACCGCGCGCAGGACGTCGCCGCCAACCGTTCGGTCAGCCTTTTCATCCTGCCGTCGAAGGCCGGGAACGATCCGAAGTTCGGCGAGCGTTTCCGGCAGTATGCCGAAGTCCAGATGCGTGTGGACGAGCCCGGCTTTCTGAAGGTGGAGGGCTGGAAAATCGTCAACAATCGCTTTGTCCTGATCTGTGCCGCGCTTGCCGAAGGCACGCGCAACCTGGAAGCGGTGCTGGAAGCGGCCCTGGAAGGGGATCGCCCCGAGCTACCGCCCGAACCGGTTATCCAGAATACGCTGGATCCGTTTCATGCCCGGGCAGCCCGCAAAAATGTCCGGAAAAAGCGCTTAGGAAAAAAGAAGTCCGCCGCCGACAAGGAGACCGCAGCCCCCGCGAAACAACCGGAAGCTAACGGAAACAGTCATGCCACGACGGCTGAGATCAAGCCGATTGCCCTGCCGGTTCCCTGGGTCGAATCCTTCATGGTCGATGTGCTCCATGCGCTGAACCGGGCCTATCAGGAGGGTTACGACCATCTCAGCCTCATCCCTGGTCTGATCGTTCTTCCGCCCGAGGGTCCCCCCTTGCTGGTTGGCGTTGGCCTGCTCCGCGCAATCAACAAGAACCTGTTCGAGGTCATCGTCTCGGCGGCTGTTTCCCCGATCCAACCCACCGACATCCGCAAGCAAGTCAGCATTAACACGATCGAAGCGTTTTCCCCCGAAATCCGCGCCGGTCAGCCCTACAATTCCCGGACCGACGTATTCGCCGTCGGTATGCTGATCTACCTTCTGTTGACCGGGAAAAAGGCCAGCCTCAACCGATATGAACCGGTCAGCGAATTATTGCCCGGCTTGCCCGAAACCTGGGACCAGCTGATCCTGAAATGTCTCCAGCCCAACCCGGACGAACGGCTCCCCAATCCGGCGGTTGTCCTGCAGGAGCTCAGGACGGTCAATCAGGTCAAGGAGGGAGACAAGGCCCGGGTAGCCCAGCTCCAGCGGACCATCGAGCGTATCCCGGTGCCCCGCCAGGTCCGGGCGCGCGGTGCGCAGGCCACCATCGTTTTCCGTCTGAGCATGCTCGGTGTGGTCGGTCTGGTGCTTGTCGGCCTCGCCGGTTACTGGGTACAGACTATCCTCGTCGATTCTCCCTACGCTGAAAATGTAGTGGCCATCGAGACGCCGGCCGGTCGTGAGCCGACCTTGCGCCTGCGTATTCAGCCCGACCGAGCCCGTGTCCAGTTTCGTAATACAGATAGCTCCTTCGTGGTTCTCGACGGGCAGGTGGATCTCAATGTGAAAAACGGGGACCACCTGATGGAGATCCAGTCGCCCGGTTACCGGACCCGTCGCTTTCCGCTGCGGGTGGACGGCCCGCAGGCGGAGCCCCTGCGGATCGAGCTGCAACCGCTTTGGGCCAAGGTCACCTTCCAGGGTACGCCGGGCAGCCGGATCACCGCTACCGACCCGCGCGGCGAAACCACGACCGTCGGCCCCATTCCCGGTTCGGGCGTGCTGCAGCTGGAGGAGGGCCTCATTGCCGGCGAGTACACCCTGACCGTTTCCGAGCCCGACCACCGCGACCGCGTCCTGGAAGCGGTGGAACTGTCGGATCGGGAGGATGTGGTGCTGGACGTCGGACTGGAACCGCTGCCGGCCAAGGTGCGGGTGGAGTCCCAGCCGGCAGGAGCGGAGGTCTGGCTGGACGGTGAGGTGGTGGGACGCACACCCCTGGTTCTGGATGCGGTTGAACCCGGCGTGCTCAAGCAGATCCGGGTGGGCATGAAAGGCTACCGGACCATTGCGCAGGACATCACCTTCAAGCCCAACGCCGACGTCCTTCTTGATTTCTCCTCGTTGATCCTGAAGACGGGCGAAATCCAACCCGTTGTCACCCTCGACGGAACGCCCATTCCACCCGAGGAAGCCGAGCGGCTCTCCTATTCGGTGGGCGACGTTTCCTTCAAGGGCAACCAGGGGGTCCTGGCCCCGATCGTGGAGGGCGATCACATCCTGGTCGTTTCCCATCCGGATTACAAACCGGTGGAAGTGCCGCTGACCGTCGTCGACGGCAAGGTCATCCAGGTGCGGGTGAATCTCCTGCCCAAGCCGGGGTTGATCACCGTGCGCATGACGCCCTCGCTCGCTTTCGAGTTTCTGGCCAACGGTCGCGTGCTCGAGCCGGTCGATCCGGCCGGGAGCACCTTTCCCCTCGAGCCGGGCGAGGATTACACCGTGGAAGTCCGGGTAAGGGATTATATGGTGCCGACCCGGGAGGTGACGCTCGATCCCAACGAGCGTCTCGTGTGGAACCTGACGCCGGAACGGATCCCCGGACCGGTTGAAGGAGAAGCCTATACCGTGCCCTATCTGGATATCGAGCTGGTGCCCATTGCCGCCGGCTCGTTCCTCATGGGGAGCGATCCGACCGAGCAGAGCCGGCTGCCGCGGGAGGGCCCGCAAACCCCGGTGAAGCTGACCTACGCTTTTTGGATGGGCGCTCATGAAGTCACCCAGGCGACCTACGCCGCGTTGATGCAGGAGAATCCCAGCCGCTTCAAAGGCGAGCAACGGCCGGTGGAAACGGTGGGCTGGCGCAAGGCCACGCTTTTTGCCGAACGGCTGACGGCGATCGAACGGCGGGCCGGACGTCTCCCGCAGGGCATGGCCTATCGGCTCCCCTCCGAGGCGGAGTGGGAATACGCGGCCCGGGCAGGCACGCAAACCCCCTTTCATTTCGGCGAGGAAGCCGATCCATCCTTCGGCAATTTCAAAGGCGTGTACCCCCGCGATTTCCGGGAGGAGGTGCCTGTTTCGAGTATCTACGGCACGGTGCCGGTCGGCCAGTACCCGGCCAATGCCTGGGGACTCCACGACATCCATGGCAATGTGGCGGAGTGGAGCCGGGACTGGTGGAACGCCCGGCTTCCCGGCACCGCCGTCGAGGATTGGTTCGGTCCCGCGTCCGGCACCCAGCGCTCGGTCCGGGGAGGGAGTTGGGAATCGACCGCCGGCCTGGCCCGTTCGGCCCAACGGTATGGGCTGTCTCCCGGCACGGTCAGTCCCAGTATTGGATTCCGGTTGGTCCTGGGGCCGGTCGTCGAATAACCCGTCGGCCGGTCATTTGTCATGATTATCTGGATACAGAAGAAGGCATGGATCCGTGTTCTTTACCTGGTGGCCAGCCTGCTGCCCGGGGCGGCCTGGTCGCAGGAGCATGCGGACAAGGAGGAACGGCGCCGCTTGATTCTCCCAGGGCTGGAATCGCAAGAACCCGCCGAGCCCGTGAAGGAGGCAGCCGACCCGTCGGTCATTCCGCCGCCGCCCGGGGAGGCCAGCCGGATCGGGCTGCCCGTGAGCCCGTTCGACTCGCAGGCCGAGGGCACCCCCGTGGTTTCCGACATCCTGGCCGAATACCTGGCCCGGCAAGGGGGGCGAAACCGGGTGCTGGACGTCCTCACCCTGCGGCTGAGCGGCACCCTTCAACCGGACGGGGGCGAAGAACGGCGTTTTGTGCTGTCGCGGAAACGGCCCGATCGGATGCGACTGATCATACCCGGGCCGACCGGTTCGATGCACGTCGCCTATAACGGCGATGTCGCCTGGCGGGCCTTCAATCATGTCCGCGAAGGCTGGCTTCGGCTGGACCTGAGTGCATCCGAAGTGGAGAACCTTCGCCTCGAATCAAAATTCGATGCACCGCTCACTCGCGTTGTGGACCAGCCGGACCGCCACACCCTGACAGGCGAGGCGGAAACTTTCGCGGGACCGGCCTACGTTTTCGACGTGACCCGCGGCGATGCGGATGGCTTCGACCGGGTGTTTGTCCACCGGCAGACGCTGGTGGAAGTGCGGACCGAGCATTGGGCCGACCCCGCCGACCCCAAGCCCCAACAGGTCCAACTGCTGGGGGCCTACCAGTACACGGAACCGCTCTGGTTACCTGCCCGCGTCCTGACCCTTTCCGCCGACGAGACGGGCAACCGGGTCTGGACGACCATCGATTCAGTCCAGGTCAATCCGGGAATCTTCAACCAGTTTTTCAACGAACCGGAAGGCCTGGTCCATGCGGCTCAGCCTTAAGGCCTGGATCCTTGTCGGCCTCCTGCTGGCCTGTCTGGCGGGACTGCTCGGCCTCTTCGCTCTCGCACCCGCCTACCTGACTCCCTGGCTGCAGGCCCGCCTCGACCGACAGGCCGGCCTGAACGGTCGGGTGGGGGTAGCCTCGGTTTCACCCTGGGGGGCCACCCTGGCACCCCTTCAGGTGTCATCCGACCGGATGGACGGTCGCGCCGAGACTCTTGTCCTGGCGACCGATCCCTTCCGTCTTTATCAGGGGCTGCGTGGAGACGGGGCCGGCGCCCCGTTCGAAACGGTGGGCGTGCACGGCGCGGCGATCGACATCGACCTCCGCCACTGGGGACCCTGGGCGCCGCCGCCTGTCCCGCCGCCGATGCCGCCCGGGGCCCCGTCCATCGCCGAGCCGGAAACGGGCCGCACGCCCGATCTTCCCGGTGAACCGTCCCCGGAAGCGGACGTCGACGTTCCCGGCGAAACGACCGCGCCAACGGTGGAAACCGATCCGGCCGGAGCTGAAGCGGAGCCGGAGGCCATCGTCGAAGAACCTGCCCCCGTGCGACTGCCCATGGACCGCCTTGTCCTGACGCCGACCCGACTTCATGTCCGGACGGGTCCGGATGCCGCCTGGTCGGGTCGCTTGTCCGGTCGCCTCGAGCGCAGCGATGCCGGCGGCCATGCCGCCGAAGGTGTTTTCCAGCTTCGGTCCCTCGCTCCAGGGGAGGGCCTGGATGCCCTGGTCGAAGGCGAGGGCCGTCTCGATGGCAGTCAGGGTCGGCTTCTGGCCGTTGTGGAGGCTCGGGACCCCCTGGCGGCCTGGATGCCCTGGAAACCGCCCGGCCTGCGCTGGCCGCCGGACGCCTGGGAAGTGTCCGCGGGCGCCCTGGCGATCCAGGCGCGCGCTGCCTGGGAGGGTGACTGGCAGGCGATGACGTTGTCCGCCACGGCCAGCGCGGGTCCCCTGACGCTGGCGGTTCCGGCGGCGGGCGCGTCCTTTTCCTGGCAACAGGCGGCCCTGGCCGTGCAGGGGGAACCCTTTGGCGGTTTCCCCGGATGGCTGCCCGGACCGGTGCGGGGGTCTCTTCATTTTCAGGAGGGTACGGTGCGCTTCGATGACTGGATGATTGACGCAGGGTTGAGTGGGGAGCTGAGCGTCACGCCGGATGCCACGACCCGCTTGCGCCTGACGGCGCCCCGGCTGACCGGGCCCGGGGTCGACGTCCGGCAGCCGGAAGTCGTCCTTCGTCTGGATGGTCCCCTCGGCTCACCCGGCCTGTTTGACAAACGTCTGGAGGCTCAGGTCAATCTGGACCGGCTGGCACTGGAGGGCCGCGAAGTCGGGCCGCTCGATCTGCGTGTTTTGGCGGAGGCCAGCCGCCTTGAGGCGAGTTGGCGGAACAATGACACCGACACCCCTTCCCGCCTTGAATTCGACGGGGGCCGTGCCATGGATTTATCCGGGGTGGCGCGTCTGTTGGTGAAACGGGGGCTCGGCAACCTTTCGATCGATCTGGATGCCGAGGTCGGCCTGGAACCCGATCTGCCGGGGCTCCAGCTGGAGGGGCCGGCCGATCTGGATATAAAGCTGGAAACCGACGCCATCGCCGAGTGGAAGACGGCCACCGCGCTGGCTTCCCTGAATCTCCCGCGCCTGCGAGCCCTGCTGCTAACGGCGCTTTCCGGTGACGTCGTCCTGGATCTGCCGGCTGGCCGGTTTGATGAGGGGGCGGAGCGGCCGATCCGCTGGTCCCAGGGCCGGCTGGCCCTACGGGCGGTGTCTGCATCGCCCGGCCCTCGCCTCGAGTGGAGCGGCCAGTGGTCGGACCTGACGGTGGATGCCTGGCCGCTGCAGGCGGCAAGGCTTTCGGGGAACTGGCCGGCCGTCGAGACCGGCAGCCTGAGTTTGTCCGGAACCTGGGCCGGTCTGGCGATGGAGGCCCGCCTGACCGGGCTGCCGGGCTGGCAGCGGACCCTTGCCCGGCCGGAGTCCGTGGACCAGGCGTCCCTGCGTCTCCTCGCGCAAACCGGGGAGACCGGCTGGTCGCCCCCTTCCGGTTTTCCCGGATTGAGGGACTGGCGGGCCCGGGGCTCCGCGAGGCTGACCGTGCCGCGCATCGCGAGCCTGACCGCCAGCGCCTGGTCCGATCCGGAAGCCGAGACCGCGCTGCGGCTGGATCTGTCGCTGGACCGCCTGGAAGCGCCCGAGGATTGGGACCTCGTTTTAAGCCAGCTCGACGCGCGCTGGGAGCAACAGTTGGCCGGGGCGGCCACACCCAGGACACCGGATGGCGCGGTGTCGTTCTCCATTGAGTCTGTTCAATTCCGGGGACAGCCGCTGGGGCGTCTGGACCTGTCCGGGAAGCTGGAGCGCGACGCCCGCCAGTTCGCTCTGGATGGTCTGGTGCTGGCCGGTGATGACCTCGCCGCCCGTCTGGCTCCCGTCACTCTGCCGCTTTCACCGAGGGCCCCGGTCTCGATCGAGATCCGCGTCGACCGGCTCGATTTAAGCCAGGTGTCGGCCTGGCTTCCGGACTGGCCGGTATCCCTGGCGGGTACCGTCGCCGGGTCCCTTCAGCTGGAGCGGCGGTCCGGCAACTGGTGGCCGGTGGGCGGCCGCCTGGCGCTGATTCCCGAAACGGGGGGCCGGCTGAGCATCACGGAAGCCGGGCTCCTCACGGATCTCCTGAACCGGAATCATCCGCGTTACAGGGAACTCCGGGTGGCGGAGGATGCCTTGCAGGACCTCCGGCTCGATCAGCTGGTTCTGCAAGTCGACCCGCCCGCCTATCCGGACAAAGCGTTTCTGGTCTATCTGGCGGGTCGTGCGGAACTGCCCGCCCGCCCGGCCCGCGAGGGACGACCGGCCCAGCCGGCCCGCACCATCAATCTGGAATTGCCGATTCCGATCGGCATGGATGGACCGCTGGAAAGCCTGCTTCGCAAGTGGTTGGAGGGCGAGTTAGACCTGTCGCTGGAGCGCTGAACCCCGTCTGGTCGCGGCGATTCGGATTGAACCCCCGGCCGGTTCCGCGTGTCCTCGGGTACCGTGACGTCGCCGC
The DNA here is from genome assembly GCA_051117635.1 of Opitutales bacterium. Classification (GTDB taxonomy): domain Bacteria; phylum Verrucomicrobiota; class Verrucomicrobiia; order Opitutales; family JABSRG01; genus JBNPEH01. Next base: position 99,466 of record JBNPEH010000004.1, read on the forward strand.
TTTCCGTCTTAGCCCGGGTCTTCGCTCCCGTTGGCCTGGTCCTGCTCCTTGCAGGTTGCCCTACCATCCGTACGGAGCACGACATCCGGATTACGCTGGATGTGAATCTCAAGGCTCAGCAGGAGCTGGATGACTTTTTCGGCGATATCGATGCCGCGTCCACTACCGTCAGTGCTCCCGATTCCCCCCCAACGACCGACCCCGCTTCCGATGCCTGATCGCCGCCGCTCTTTTCTCCGTATCCTTCTCGCCGGCCTCTGCCTGTTGCCCTGGCTCGGTGTCCCCGCCTATGCCCAGGATGGGGATGATGCGCTCAAGCAGCGTTTCATCGAACGATTGCCCGTCCTCGACCAGCTCCGTGCCGAGGGTGCAGTGGGCGAAAACAACCAGGGCCTTCTCACCCTTCGCAATGCCACGCTTTCCGATCAGGAAAAAAAGGTGATCGAGGCGGAAAACCGTGATCGACGTCAGCTCTACGCCAAGCTCGCTTCCCGGCTCGACCTCAGTCCCGAAGAAGTCGGGCGCCAGCGGGCGGTTCAGATCGCCAAGCGGGCGCGAAAGGGCGTCTGGCTCCAGACCCCCGACGGCGAGTGGTACCGGAAGCAGTAGGGTACCGGGCGAGGTGCCCGGCTCCGGCGCCGCGACCGGGCGTCTTTGGCCTCCTCCCGGAGGAACCGGTCCCTGATGGAAGCCACCAGCCTGAAACCTCACTAACCCGAATTTCTCACCAGAATCGGGAAAAAGAGCGATAAATCATTCTGAACGAACGCCTTGTCGTATTTCCTATAAATCACGTTTGTGATGTCGCCGCCTTTCCCGATTCTTTTCGCCCACAGGCGCGATCTGCGGCGTGTTATTCTCGCTTCGCTCGTTGAGGTGTCGCCCTGCGGGCTCGCTAGTCGGGCTGGAAACCGCCCGGTTACGCACCTCAGTGCGCGCCCAGCCGGTTTCGCCCTCCCGCCGTCACCCTCCGGGTTATGGCGGACACGCCGCCTTCCCGCCGTCACCCTTCGGGTTATGGCGGGCAAGCCGCCGTCGTCCCGCCTGGCGGGACTTCCTCCTACGCCAAGGCTACGGCGGACATGATGGCGGACAGGGGCAGCTCATCACATCTGGGCTTCATGAGAAATCCGGGCTAAGGGCGGCGGATGCTGTCCGGAGCGTTTTTGTTTTTGCCGGCCACCTTATGATAGGTCCCGGTCAGCTTGTCGCGCTCGTACTTGGTGAACCCGGCCTTTTCGACTGATCGGTTGTCCAGCTTGGATTTCGTGGCTCCCGGGGTGTAGCGGGTACCCAGGTTGGGCGGGGTGAACCGGCGGCGGACGGGAACGCCGGTTTCGGGATGGTGGGTAAGTGCCGGTTCGGCCATCGATTGCGTCCACTCGAAGACAGGGCCTTCCGAACCGTCGGGCTGGATGACTTCGTACACGTAAACGGGCATGGCCGGTATTTTGGATGAGAGAAAGAGGCTGCGCAAGCCGCAGGCCGGTCTTGTCATGACCTGGCCGATACCGTGAAATACCGGTACCCCTGAACCGAGCTCCGGCCCGGTGTCGTCCTCGTGAAACCGCTCAAACTTATCGGGTCCAATCTGCTTGCCGCTCTGGGTTGTTACGCCCTGGCTCGCGTCGGTGCGCTCATCGCCCTGCCGGAGCTGTCCGGTTTTTCCTCGCTGATCTGGCCCGCCTCGGGGCTGATCCTGGCTCTGACGGTTCTGGCCGGCTGGCGGCTGCTGCCCGGGCTGGCGCTGGGGTTGTTGGTGGGGGTCTGGGGTGATCATCCCGGTTGGCTGGCCAGTCTGTGGCAATGGATGGCCTACATGGTCGGACCTGTTCTGGGCGCCTGGCTGCTGCGAGCCGTGCTGCCCTTCCAGTCGGCCATGGAACGGATCGTCGACCTGTTCCTGCTTCTGGGCGGCGGACTGCTGTTGCCTGTGTTCCTCAGCGGAAGCCTGGCTTCGGCGGGTGTCTGCCTCCTGGTGCCGGGCGTTCCCTGGAGTGAATTCGGCCGGCTGTTTCTGGCCCAGGGGCTGGCTCACGGGCTGGGCATTCTGTTTCTCAGCCCGATTGTCCTGGTCTGGTCCGCGCGGACCCGCATCAACTGGAACAATCGGCAACTCCTTGAGGTGCTGGTCTGGCTGGGGACGCTGATCTGCTTCAGCTTCATCATTTTCACGAATTGGGCGCCCACCGATACCCTGAACTACCCGCTGGAACTGGCGCTCTTCCCGATCATGGCGTGGGGGGCGATCCGGTTCGGCCAGCGGGGAGCGAGCACGGGGGTAGTCATCCTTGCGATTCTGGCGACCTGGGAACTGATCCGTGTGCTCGGTCCGGACCAGAAATTCATGTCGCAGGAACCGGTCTTTCTCTACGCCTTCGCCGCCGTCGCGGCGGTGACGACCCTCGCGCTCGGCGCCGTCCTCACCGAGGTCCGCAACCGGGAGGACGAGGCGGAGGAAACCGGTCGCCGGTTGCGTGCCTTTATCGACGCGTTGCCCGATCTGGCCTTCCTGCTCGACCGCCAAGGCAAGATCATCGAGTGTTTTGCCGCGCCCACCGGGGTCGCTGCGCAGTTGCGAGCCGGATGGGCCGAAGGTCGATTGACCGCCTTGTTGCCGGCTCCGGACAAGCGACAGGTCCGTGAGGTTATCGACGGGGTCGTGCAGGATCTCAAGCCACACAGCCTCGAATACGCGCTGGATCTCGACGACCAGCGTTACTGGTTCGAGGGCCGGGTCAGTCCGCTGACCGAATCGACCGGCGAAACCGGCCGCCGGGGCGTACCGGCCGTTCCTCCCTCCGTCCGCGGAGTGGTCTGGGTGGCCTACGAAATCACCGAGCGCAAAGCAGCCGAAGCCGCTCTCCGTCAACGCGACCTGTTGCTGCAGGCCGCCGCCACGGCCAAGAATTACCTGCTGACCCTGCCCAACCAGGACCGGGCCATCGAGCAGGCACTCCTGACAATCGGGGAAACGCTCGAAGTGGGCCGGGTGGCAATTTACGAAAACACGCGGGATTCGCGCAACGGCGCTCCGCTGCTCAATGCCCGGTACATGTGGTGCGCGCCCGGCATCGCTTCGACGCTGGAGGCGGACAAGGTGAATGGAGTCAATTACGAGCGTCACCTCCCCGGCTGGTTCCAACGCCTGGAGGGGAACGGGATCGTCAAGGGGGCGCGCGCGGATTTCGACAAGCCGACCCGACGGTTTCTTGAGGAGATCGGGGTGGAGGCGATCGCCGCAGCTCCCATTTGGGTGGAGCAGGACTTCTGGGGCCTCATGACCTTCGAGACAGCCGCGGCCGCCCGCGGCTGGCAGGATAACGAAATCAACATCCTGCAGGTCATGGCGGGGTCGATCGGCGGCTTTCTGCTATCCAAGCGCGGGGAACAGGAATTGAAGCGGGCGAAAGTCGCAGCTGATGAGGCGGCCGCCGCCAAGGGCGAGTTCCTGGCCATGATGAGTCACGAAATCCGGACGCCGATGAATGCCATCATCGGGTTCGCGGACCTCCTGGAACAGACCGACCTGACGAAAGATCAGGGCGAGTACCTCGGCATCATCAACCGCTCCGGCAAGTCCCTGCTCGAGTTGATCAACAACATCCTCGATTACTCCAAGATCGAGTCCCGGCAGCTGGAGTTCGAGCGCGTCGCCTTCGACCTCGAGCAGGTCCTGGCCGAGCAGCTGGAAATGGTCATGATCAAAGCCCGCCAGAAAGATATCGAGCTGAGTTACCAAATCCGGGGTGACTCCGCCCGGCAATACTTCGGGGATCCCCACCGGATCGGCCAGATCATCCTCAATCTTGCCAACAATGCCGTGAAATTCACCAACGAGGGATCCGTGACCATCGACCTTTCGGTGGAACCGGTCGTCGGCCGGGCCCTGCACCGCTTGCACTTCGCCGTGCAGGACACGGGCATCGGGATACCGCCCGAAAAAGTGGATAAGCTGTTCAAACCCTTCACTCAGGTCGATTCCTCCACCACGCGCCAGTACGGCGGTACCGGTCTGGGGCTGGTGATCTCCAAGCGGCTGGTGGAACGCATGGGGGGTAATCTCTGGGTCGAAAGCGAGGTCGGGGTCGGATCCACCTTCCATTTCACGATGGACCTCGAGCCGGGAAAACCGGCCGACGAGGAGGGAGCGGGTACCGAAACCGCGGTGACCGACGAAGCCGGTCGCCTGGCCGACCGGTATCCCTTGAGTATCCTGATTGCCGAGGACGACCCGGTTAATCAACGGCTGGTCACAGCGGTCTTCGACCGGCTGGGCTATGAACCCGATCTGGTGTCCAACGGGGTGCTGGCCCTCGAGGCGGTGAAGGAGGGAGCCTATGACCTCGTCCTGCTCGACATCCATATGCCGGAAATGGATGGCATGGAGGTGGCCCGTAAAATCCGGGCCGGTGAAGCCGGCGAGCCGGCCCGGGACCGTTACCTCTGTGCCCTGACAGCCTTTGCCCTGACCGAGGACCGGGAAAAGTGCCTGCAGGCGGGCATGAACGACTACCTGAGCAAGCCCTTGCGGGTGGACGACCTGGTCAAAGCCCTCATCCGGGCCGCCCGTTACCGGGGCCGTTCGGTTTGAGCGCCCGGCGGTCGGCCAGCTATCTGCGGTTGATAAGCCGCGCCGTTCCGCCTAAAGTAAATGACAGTTAGCAGCTGAACGACACGTTTCCTTCCTGAACCCTTCTTCTCCAGCCAAGCCGGACTTTGTCGTCGGAATCGGGGCCTCCGCAGGCGGCCTCAAAGCATTGGAAGATTTCTTCAAGGCTGTACCGGCCGACAGCCGGTTGACCTTTGTGGTGGTCCAGCACCTCTCGCCCGATTTCAAGAGCCTGATGGAGGACCTGCTGGCCCGGTATACCGAGCTGCCCATTGCCCGGATCGAGGACGGCATGCGGATAGAGCCGGGGCACATCTACCTGATCCCCCCCCGCCAGTTGCTTCGCCTGAACGCCAACCGGTGTTCCCTGGAGAAGATGGATTCGCCGAAACGGCTGGATATGCCGATCGACATTTTTTTTCAGTCCCTGGCCAAGGCTTACGGCCCCCGAGCGGCGGCCGTTATTCTCTCCGGTACCGGTTCGGATGGCTCCGAAGGGATTGTCGCCGTCGGGGAGGCCGGCGGCTTTACCCTGGTTCAGACCCCGGATTCCGCCGAATTCGACGGTATGCCCAGAAGTGCGCTGCAAGCCTTCCAGCCGGACCGGCTGTGTGCGCCCGGGGAGATGCCCTTCGCCCTTGAGGACCGCTACGTGCATTCTGAAGAGAGAGCGGGGCCCGGTCCGGCAAAAAAATCCTCCGGCCCCCGGCATGCGGCGGAAGGCTTTGGCCCGGTTTTCGACCGGCTTCAGGGTGCCTTCAACCTCGATTTCGCCTTGTACAAGGACTCCACCGTCAGTCGGCGAATCCACCGGCGAATAACCTTTCTCGGCCTGGAAACGGTGGAGGCCTACACCAAACACCTCGACGAACATCCGGCCGAACTCGACATTCTTTACCGAGACCTCCTGATCGGGGTGACCGAATTTTTCCGGGATCCCCATGTCTTTGGTGCTCTCGAGGAGGAAATCCTTCCCGACCTGCTGGAACGGACGCGCGGCGACCTGCGTGTCTGGGTGGCGGGTTGCGCCTCGGGTGAGGAAGCTTACTCCATCGCCATCCTGCTGCTCGATCAGGCGGCCCAGCGCGACTTCCGCGGGCGTATCACGATTTTTGCGACAGACGTCCACCCGCGTTCCATCGAAATCGCGTCCGAGGGCGAGTTCACTGAAGAGGCGCTGCAGCACCTGTCCCAGGAACGCCGGGAGCGTTACTTCAACCGCATCGCCAAGGACACCTACCGGATTTTACCGGAGATCCGGCAGCGAATTGTTTTCGCCCGGCACAATCTGCTGAGGGATCCCCCGTTCACCCGGATCGACCTCATCACCTGCCGCAACCTCCTGATTTATCTTGAGCCGCAGGTCCAGGAGCGGGTCCTGACCCTGTTTCATTACAGTTTGAAACCGAAGGGAGTCCTGGTCCTGGGAACGAGTGAAGGCGTGGGTCGCCTCGGCAGCCAGTTTCAGGTGGAGGTGGGCGCTCAGAAGATTTTCCGTAAAATCGGCCATTTTCAAAGCGGGCCGGCGTGGAAGCCCGGCCTGGTCCAGCGGAAAACGGCGCAGCCCGAACTGCTGGCGAAACCCGGAGGGGCGACTCCCCGTGAGTATATCGACAGCCGCTTGGTGTCTGCTTACGACACGCTGATCTCCCGCCAGAACCAGGCCGGCATGCTGATCACTCCGGAGGAAGAAATCCTTCACCTGTTCGGATCGGTGCGGGATTACCTCCTGCCCGAGAAGGGTCGCGTCGATCAGAAGCTGTCGCGCCGCCTCGACGAAAAGCTGCGTATCATGGTCAACACGACGCTCGAGCGGGCCCGCAAGACGCAGTCTGCGGTGGAGAGCCGGCGACTGGAGGTCGGACGGGCCGCACCCGATAAAACAGTCGACATACGGGTCGAGCCGATCTTCAGCGAAGACGGCGAGCTTCAATTGTTCTTCATCCGGTTCACGCCTTCATCGGTCGTTCTCCCCAAGCGGGAGGAAACCGGGGACGGAACCACCGGGACCGATGAGGACGAGGCGGCCTTCAATCTGGATGAGGCCACCCGGACACGCATCGTCGGTCTGGAACAGGAACTCCAGGCGACTCGGGAAAACCTGCAGGCGACCATCGAGGAATTGCAGACCAGCAACGAGGAACTGCAGGCCGCCAACGAGGAGATGCTTGCCTCCAACGAGGAGCTGCAGAGCACAAACGAGGAACTGCACTCGGTCAACGAGGAGCTTTATTCGGTCAACACTGAGTACGAGCGCAAGAACGAGGAGCTGAAACGGCTCAACGAGGATCACACGAATCTGCTGAACAGTATCGAAGTCGGCACCGTTTTCGTTGACCGGGATCTCTGTATTCGGAAGTTCAATCCAGCCATTGCCCAGGCCTTTAATCTCCTGCCCCAGGATATCGGGCGACCCATCGACCATATTGCCTACCACCTGGAAGGACAGTCGCGCATGCTGGACGAGCTGCGTGAGGTCATCGACCACGGGCAATCCTTTGAGGAGGAGGTGCGCACGAAGGACGACCGGTGGCTCCAGAAACGGGTTCTGCCGTTTTACGGGTCCAACCGCTCGACGGATGGCGCCCTGCTGACGTTTACCGACATCTCCGAAATCAAGGCCACGCAGGACCGACTGAACATGGCCATGGAATCGGCCCGGCTTGTCTGGTGGGAGTGGGACATGCAAGCCGATCTCCTCGAAACCCATTCGCTCGGCTGGTGCATCCTGGGCTACCGGCTCGAGTCCCTTCAGCCGTCGTCCCGGACCTGGATGGATCTCGTGCATCCGGATGACCGGGAGCGGGTCCAGGAAAGCCTGGATGCTCATCTGGAGGAAAAGACCTTCGACTGGCGCTGCGAGCATCGTTTCAAAGCCCGGTCCGGCGAATACCGCTGGGTGCTGAATATGGGCCGGGTCAACCGGCGCGACAGCGACGGTCGCCCCCTCAGAATGATTGGCAGCACCCAGGAAATCGATGAGCGCAAGAAGGCTGAGATCAGTCTGGAGCGCAACCGCCTATTCCTGAACCGGACCGCGGAACTTGCGCATGTCGGCGGCTGGGCCGTCGATCTCGAGTCCTTCGATGTCACCTGGACGGATGAAGTCTATCGTATCCATGAACTTCCCGTCGGGCAGGTGCTCAACTACGAAACGATCCTCGGCTTCTTTACGGCCGAAGGACGCCGGACGTTCGAAGCGGCCGTCGAGCGATGCCAGCGCGATCAGGAACCCTTCGATCTCCATCTGGTCCTGGTCACAAACCGGGACAATCAGCGCTTTGTCCGGGTGCTGGGTGAACACCGGAAGACTGGCAGAGACCAGGGGCAGATCGTCGGTTTTGTCCAGGACATCACCAGCCAGCACCGCATGCTCGATCAGCTCATGCAGGAACGGGAAAAGGCTCTGGCCGCGAGCCGGACGAAGTCGGAGTTCCTGGCCATGATGTCTCACGAACTCCGGACGCCGTTGAACCCCATCCTCGGGTTTGCCGATATCCTCATGGAGGCCGAAGAAGACGAGAACCGGAGGACCTACCTGTCAAATATCGTGGAATCCGGGGAACACCTGCTCCACCTGATCAGCGATATTCTGGATATCTCCCGCATCGAATCGGGGAAACTCGACCTTGCCGACAATCCGTTCGAGCCGGTGGAAGTGATCGAAAAGGCCATTGCTCCCTTCCTGCCCCGGGCCGAGGCCAAGGGCCTCGCTCTGGAACTTCAGCTCGCGGACGAGTTGCAGGATGATAAAGCACCCGTCCTGTCGGGGGACGCCAACAAACTCCAGCAGATCATTTCCAATCTCGTGTCAAACGCCGTGAAATACACCGAGGAGGGAAGCGTCACCATCTCCAGCAGCCTCGAGGGGCCCGACCAGGAGGAATCCATGCTGGTTGTCGAGGTCTCCGACACCGGTCGCGGCATTTCCGATTCCGAGCGAGACGCTCTCTTTGAGCCGTTCAGCCGGGGATTGCGGCTGAATGAATCACAGATCGAGGGGGCAGGCCTCGGCCTTGCCATTTGCCGCCGGTTTGTCGATGCCATGAAAGGCAGTATTACCCTCGAATCCGAAGCGGGCGTCGGCTCGCGATTTATCCTCCAACTGCCCTTCCGGAAAACCGGCGAACCGGCTTCCGTCGGCGAACGAGGGACCAGCGACCGGTCAGGGGAAAATTAATTCGCGCCCGTCCCCGGTTTGCCCCTTTCGCTTACTCCTGTGATCCGGCGCCGGTTTCTCTCAGCCAGGCAGTCAGGTCGTCCTCCCGGCGTATCCGGGTTTCGGGTACGAAAACCGGATGCAGCAGGTCGCCCGTCTCCGGCTCACCGTAGCGCCGCCCGACGAGAAGAACACGCGCCCGCTGATCGGGGCTGCGGACCAGCCTGCCCAACGCCTGTTCGACCTTTTGCAGGCCGGGGATGGTGTAGGCCCGCCGGAAGGCCTCGGCCCGGCCGTGGCGTGCCTCCAGATCCGTCCTAAGCCGTTCCCGGGGCGGATTGATTTCCGGTAGCGCGGGCCCGACCACGATCGCGGTCCGGACCCGCCCTCCCAGCCGGTCGATGCCCTCCGCGAATCCACTCCCCAGGACGAGGAACAGCAGGTCCGCCGTCAGGAGGGCCTCCTCCAGGAAAGCTTCCTGCTCAGCCAGCGGGCGGCCCCGAGGCTGGCGGGCGATCCGCAGCCAGGGGGCCGCCGCCTCGCAGTAGGTGGCGACCGCTTCGCTGTACTTGAAGCTGCTGAAGAAGACCACCGCCGGATCGGGGTCGGCCTCGGCGCACCGGACCAGCGTCTCCGCCAGCCCTGCGTATCCGGATGCCCGATACCTGAGGCGGGTATCGATGCGAAGGTCGGCCGCCACGGCGTAGGCGGCCTCCCGCCAGGCTGCCTCGGCCGGCACGAACCCGACCGTGCGGGGCTCCAGGCCGATGCCGGCACAAAAAGCCTCGGCCGGCCCCGGCGTGGCGGTCATCAGCAGCACCTGTCTGAACTGGCGGAGGATGCCGGCAATCCAGTCGGGAGCCTGGAGGCAGGTCAGGGCGAGGACGCCCGGTCGGGGCACCCAGGTGAGCCGACTCCAGGTTTCCTCGCGCAGGAAGGCGCCGACGGGACCGGCGGTCCAGAGCAGCTCACGGTCATCGGGGGGGAGGGCGTCCCAGTCCGGGGGCGATTCGCGGAGCGCGTTTTGCCAGGCCTCGGCCAGATCGGCGAAGACATAGCTGTCGGCGACAGGCAGTTCGTCGCAGGGGCGGAGGCGTTCGAGCCAGTCGGCGAAAGCATCCAGGGCCCCTGCCAGGCGCCGGGGCAGACCGACAAGGTCGAGCCGGCCGAGGGCCTGGCGGAAGCGACCGGCATCAAGTTGGGAGGAGAGGCCGGCGGCGACGCGCTCGGGCAGGTTGTGCGCCTCGTCGATGACGAGCAGGGTCCGGCTGCTGTCGAAACCGGGCTGCTCGGCGAAGACACCCATCGACCCGGGATGAAAGACATAGTTGTAGTCGCCCACCCATACGTCTGCGAAAGCCAGGCCGCACCGGGTCAGGGCATAGGGACAGGCCTGCGTGTCGACGGCCCGGGCCAGCGACGCGGCGAGGTGAATTTCACCGGCCGGTGTGAAGGCCGCTTCGGGCGACAAATCCGCCTGCCGCCAACGGTCGACGCCTTCGTGGCGACAGCCGTCCCCGTTGCGGCAGAAGGCGTTGGGGCAGGCGGCGATGTGTTCCTGGCGGCTGCGTACGTGGGCGGTGCGGAGGGCGTTTCCGGCCAGGGGCATCATGCCTCGAAGCGTATCGACGACCTGTCGCTGGCCGGTGCTCTTGCCGGTCAGGTAGATCAACCGTTCGGCCCGTCCGTCGCGCAGGTGTTCCAACGCCCAGTCGAGGGCCAGACCGGTCTTGCCGAAACCGGTCGGTGCGTCGAGGACCAGCGCCGGAAAGCGTTCGGCCTGTTTCCGGAGGGTCCGGACGGTTTCGGCCTGCCCGGGGCGCAGGTCGGTGAAGGCGGGATGGTAATGAAGGTTGGTTCGTCGTCGACGGGCCTCGAGACGGCTGTCGAGGAAGGGGGTCAATCGGTCCAGTTGGCGCCGGCTTGCCTCTTCAAGGAAAGGCTCGTCGGTCAGCTCGGTTTCCTGCACCAGTCCCGTCCGGATGTCGACAAACAGAAGCGTCGGGTTGATGGGGCGGTCGGCCCAGTCCGGGTGGTTCCCCGCCAGGCGGGCGTAGAGAGCAACCTGGGCCACGTAGTCGGGGAACCGGTGCCAGAGATCGGCGTCCGGCAGCGGCAGGTCGCTGCTGACGGACTTCACCTCGCGGAGGAGGACCCGGTCTTCGGACACTTCAACCTGGTCGATGCGTCCCTGGAGGTGAATGATCCACCCGTTGTGTCGGAGGGTGCCCTCGATCATCTGTTCGAAGCGGAGGGCATCCGTCCCCTGGCCCGTGGTCCCCGCCTCGGCTTCCCTGCGGGCGCGGAGTGTCCGGTGCCACTGGGTGCCGAGGTGGGCGCGCCAGAGGCCTGTGGTGCCCTCACCCTGACCGTCCGGGCCGAGGGAAAATCCGGCGAGGGCGGAAACCGACAGGGAGACGGTACGCGCGTCGAGATCGACCTGCATGCGGGCGGGTGGGGCCGGTCCTCAGCGCCGGTTGTCGGACCGGATCCAGGTTTCGCCGGATTCGGGCATCTCGAACAGGTCCTCGTCCAGTCCGACATTGCCCTCGAAGTCCTTCAGCTTGATTTCGCCAAACACCTGATCCTGGACGATGTACTGCACGTTACGCGGAAAGAGGGCGCCGCCGAGGCGGGTCATGGACAGGACGACGATGTCGACGTCCTCCGGCAGTCCTCCGACGAGTTCGCGCGATCCGTACCGGATGAGGTGAAAGGTTTCCTGATCGAAATAGTAGAAGACCCGGCGACCGTCCCTAAAATAGGCTTTCACGAGGTAGACGCCCCGTCCGCGGAATTTATCCGTGCCGCGGTACTGCAGGATCAGCCCGTAGCGCGCGGGTTCCACGAGCGGATTGTAGAAGGCGCTGCGTTGGATGAACTCCCGCTCCAGCGCCTTCGGCATGCGCTCAGGCACCGCCCGGGGCTTGGTCGCCTCATAACGCCAGGCAATTTTCCCGTTGGTGCCTTCCCAATATTCCTCGGTTTTTCCGCCGATGAATTCGTGCAGTTCGATCCGGGCGGAATGGGGCGCCTGCGCAAAGCCGTAAATTTTTTTGCGTTCGCGGCCCATTCGGTAGTCCCCGCGGAAGACCCGATCCTTGACCGCCAGGATTGCCTCCTTGCCACCCCGGGCATGCAGGTAGTTTCTGACGATCTTGAGGGCATTGGCGTCCGACTTCGCCGGAGCGGGATCGGAGACCGCGGGATCATCTTCCGGCGTCTGGGCCCGGGCCCAGGCCGGCAGGCCAAGCAACAGGGCCAGCACCAGGACAGAAGGGAGGCTTCGCACGTCAGTCCTTATGGTCCGCCGGGTAGGCCGGGACAAGCATATCCAGGTCCTGGCGCATCCATCGGTGCACCTGCTGAATAATCCGCCTCACCCCTTCGGTTGGATGATCCTTCAGATCCCGGGTCGGTTGGCGCAGCAGTGTTTCCGCGGCCCGCGCATCGGCCGGATCCAGCCGGGCCAGAAACTGTTGCCGGGCCGGAAACCCTTCGTCGCGCAGGAACCGGTAAACCCCCTTCAGGTAACCGATGTCCGGTCGTTCGGACCCGGCCAAATGGTCGAGTACCTGGCCGACGGGCCCGTGCAGCGAATCCGCGCCGTGGAGGTGCCCGGCATTGTCCACGATCAGTTGCGCGAAGGCACAGGCCGCGACGAAGGCCGGATAGCGCGTCGCCAGGGCCGTCCGGCGCCGCTCGAGGACGAATTCTTTTACAAACCAGGGGGCATCGGCGTCGCCACTGGTCCGACCGGCCTGTTCCAAACGCAGGCGACCGGTGTCGAAGAGATCCGGTTGGAGCGAGCCATGGCGCGGGTTCTGGCCCGGGCGGCGGATCAGGACACGCCTCAGGCCGCTTGTATCGGCCAGCAGGGTCAGGAGGTGAAACCGTTCCCCCCGCGGGCTCTTCCGCAGGATCAGCCCGGTGACCGTCTGCTCGGGTCCCGCCATGAAAGCGCGGGATCAGGACCCGGCCACCGCCGGTGGATCGGTATCGGCCAGGCTTTTGGCCGGGTAGGGCGGCACTACGGCGCCCCCCGAGATGATGAGTTTCATGCCCTCGGTAATGGACATTTCGAGATCGATGACTTCGGCCTTGGGCACCATCAGGAGGAACCCGCTGGTCGGGTTGGGGGTGGTTGGCACGAAGATATTGACCAGATCATCGTCTGTCACGGCCTGCGGTTCCCCCTTGGCCTCGTTCGTGAGGAAGCCGAGGACGTAAACGCCCTTGCGCGGGTACTCGATCAGGACCGATTTCTGGAAAACGGCTTTTTCCTGTTTTGAGAAGGTGTCCACGATTTGCTTCACCGTCCGGTAGATCCCGTTGATGAAGGGCAGGCGGTCGAAAAAGCGCTCGCCCCAACCCACGACCATGCGCCCGATCAGGAACCGGGTCAGCACGCCGATCAAGGTGATCAGCAGGACGACGATCGCCAGCGAGATAAACTGGAACACCACGCGGGCGATGTCCCGGTCCGGGATCTCGTTGAGAATCGAGCCGAAGAAGATGCCGCTCGCGGGACGGCCCACCCGGTCGATCAGGAAGGCGATCGTGAAGACGGTGACGGCCAGCGGCAGGATCGTCACTGTGCCGGAGATAAAAGCATTGCGGAGAAAGCGGACCATGAAAACGGTGGACAGTGTTGCCGACTGGCTCAGTGGGCTGCAAGCAACCCCTGCGCCGGATAGCGCCGATCCCCGTCCGGGCCAGCCATGAATCCCTTTTCCCTGCGACTGCTCTGGAAGGCTATCCGCGGGCGCAGCCTGACCTTCGCCCTGCTCTTCGCAATGGTGCTCCTCGGCTATTCCGGCTTTGGCCTGATGAAGAGCGTCTTTCTGGCCATGCCCTTCCTGCCGGTCTGGATGGCCTACGTGCTGCCCTTCGTCATCATCGGCCTGCTCGCCCGCTTCGAGCCGAAGCTGATGCCCGACCCGCGCCGCCGCAGGATCCTCAGCTTCGGCGTCGTCGGCCTGTCCATCGCGCTGGCCTCTGTTGCCTGGCGCTGGGAACGGGCCGTGGAGGCGAAATCTGAACCCGTGCCCGCTGTCGCCATTGAGGCCGGTACTGCCGGGGCGGGCGAAGGCCCCTCTGTCTCGGATGACCAGGTGCGCGAGCGCAAGCCAGGACCCCCGGGGAAGCGGTAATGTACCCCGGACCCGTTTTGCTGTCTTGACAGCACACCTTCATCTGAATTGATAGCAGCATGAGGACAACGGTCACGATTGAAGCGGATACGGAGCACCTGCTGAGGAAGGAAGCCGCGCGAACGGGTCGTTCCTTCAAAGCGGTATTGAATGACGCCATACGCCAGGCGTTGACGACTCCCCCGAAAGAACGGGTTCAGGTAACCCCAGTTTTTCCTGCGGCCTTTCCTGCTGATCTGACCAGAGGTAGTTTCAATCGACTCGGTGAGGAATGGGACGATGACGAGGCCCTGGGTGAACTGGGAAGATGATCCTTCCTGACCTGAACCTGTTGCTTTACGCCTACAATCCTCACGCTGAGGAACATGAGGCGGCACGGTCGTGGTGGGAGCAGAGCCTGAATGGTGATGAGCTCATCGGTCTCCCTCACGAGCTGAGTCTCGGCTTTGTCCGGATCGCGACGCATCCGCGCCTCGGACCCGCGAAGGTTTCCCTGAAGGCGGCCACCGCGGTCGTTGAAAGCTGGTGGGCCGTTCCGAATGTTCGCATCCTGTTGCCGGGGGAAAATCATGCTGCGGAGGTCTTTGCCCTGTTGAAACGGAGTCGAGCTACCGGCCCGCTCACCTCAGACGCCGTTCTTGCTGTTTATGCCATCGCCCACCGCGCCACCCTCTACACGAACGACGGTGATTTCAGCCGATTCCCGGGGCTGGACTGGCGGAATCCGTTGACGGAAAATTGATAGCCTGGGCTTCCTGCAAGCAGGACCGATTCTGGCGGGGAATTCGGGTTATCTTTTGCCAGATCGTTTATCCTTGCTCCGCGCTTACAAAATCCTAACGTCCCATTATCCAAATAGCTAAAAATCAATGCGTTACCATCTGACACAGATGCCCGGCTCCCCCAAAACACGTTCACCCGACCACGATTAAACATTCCTCTCTGGTATGTTTAATCACTGTTCGAGATAAAAGAATGCATCACCACGAAGAGCGCGAAGAGCACGAAGGGAGATAATTCGATGCGCTTTCCCGTCAGGTGATCGGATGTGCGATCGAGGTACATCGTTTTCCTGGTCCAGGGTTGCTGGAATCATCCTATCAGCGTTGCCTGAGCAGAGAATTGGAATTGAACGAAATCGCTCATGCGTGATGTCACCAAACTGAAAGACGGCATAAAGAGATATGTCTTTTGAGCCCAGCCAGGCCTTCGTGTCCTTCGTGCCCGTACCCTGCTCGCCTTCCTGCCAGAACTCGCCCATCTGGGACGCAATGAGATCGTGGCCCTGGTCGGACTGGCACCTCACCCAAAGGACTCAGGCAAAAAGAAAGGTAAGCGACGGATCGAAGCCGGGCGCGCCAAGGTAAGGCGCTGCCTGTACATGGCCGCCCAGACCGCGGCCGTCCATAACCCGCACATCAAGGCCTACGTCAACCACCTCCGGGAACGCGAAAAAGCCTACAAACAGGCCATAACCGCAGCCATGCGAAAGCTCCTCCTACACCTCAGAACTTTACTCAAAAAACAGATTTTAGCCCTTGCTTAGAGACACAGTTGCTTCGTGGTAAAAAGAAAACTCGAACCAGTCGGTGCTGGCAACGACGCTAGCGCGCCGTGCCAGACCTCGACGTCAGCCATCCTATAAGTCGGGAAAGAAAGTGAATCACCACGAATAGCACGAAGGAAAAGCATTCGATACGCTTTCGCGCCGCGTGAGTGCTCACCGTCAGGCTCCCTCCCTCAGGCTCCGGGTGGAAGGTCCCAGGCGGGCAGGGCCTCGGCCTCGCGCAGTCGGGTCAGCGCCGCCTGTTTGTCGGCGCGCATGCGGATGCGCGCCTCCCCGGTCGTATCATCGCAATCGGCGAGGTGGAGCCAGCCGTGGACGAGGTAGAGCGCGAGTTCCTCGCCGGGGGTGTGGCCGTGTCGGGCGGTCAGGGTGGCGGCCGCGAGAGCCGGAGGCGATTCGCTTGACGATGATCCGGCCCGAACGGATTTGAGCCGTGTTGATTTTTCCGCCTGATCTCGATTGGCGCAACCCCCTGATCGAGGCCCAGTCCCCGGCAGGGCGGATCGCCGACAAGCATGCCGGGAATCCGGGGTAGCCGGCGTTCCGCTCATCCCGTGGTCTCAAGGTAGGCACGCCATCCTCCGTGGTGGGAAATATCGGGCGCTTTTTCGGCGGCGATCGCTTCGCATAAAAAACCGTGAACCCTGCGTCCGTCTTCCAGTGTGATTTCTCCCAGCCCGAGGGGTTGGTGGATGGTCCTCAGCAGCATGCCCAGGGCGGCCTCGGGGAGGATCCATTCCTCGGCCAGAAGCGCCACCCCGGCGGTCCCCACCTGCCGGACCCCGGGACGCCGGGCAACGGGTGTTTCCAGAGAGGCCATGCGGTAAAGCGGTGCGGTCCGCACTTCGCCGAGCAGCCGGCCCCCCAGGCCGGCGATCTGCCGATTGAGGGGCAGGCCGGACATGTGTGCGCCAAAGAGGACGAGGTTCAGCGAGGGACCTTCATCCTCCTGTTGCAGCGGACCGTGGGCGGCGATTTCGATGAGCGCACGGTCCTGATCCCGGCGGGCGATCCAGGTAATACCGAAGGGTAGACCGGCGGCAGTTTCCCCGGCGGGGGTGGCAACCGCGCAGAGATCCAGAAGGTTCATGAAATTGGTGTAGTAGCCCAGTTTGGAATTGGGCCCCACGGGATCGGCCTCGAGATCGGCCAAGGTGGGAAACCCACCGGCCGTCGGGGTCACGATGGCAGCCAGTCCCTCCCATTGGGCCAGGCTCCGGCGGTGAAGTGCAGCCAGGCGGTAGGTCGCCTCGAAAGCGTCGCAGGCGGAGGGGGTCAGGCCGCTCCTCAGGATGGCCCGGGTCACCGGATGGATGGCATCGGGCCGGGTTTCCAGAAACACCCTGAGCGCCGTCGTACGCTCGGCCACCCAGGGCCCTTCATACAGCAAGGTAGCCGCCTCCATGAAGGGCGAAAAATCAATGGTCTGGATCTCCCAGCCCCGGCTTCTCAGATCGTTCAATGCCTTCTCCCACCCAGCTGAATACTGGGTGTCGCCGAAAAACATCATCTGTTCGGGCCGGGGTATTCCGATCTTTGGGGATGCGGGCACGGCTGCGTCCAAGGTCGGTTGCGAAAAAGGTTCCTCCGGATCGTAGCCCTCGGCTATGGCGAGCACCTGCTGACAATCCCGGGCGTTGAGGGCGAAGATGGAGACACAGTCCAGGCTGCGGCAGGCCGGGACGACGCCCCGTGGACTGAGACGCCCCCGACTGGTCTTCACTCCCCAGAGGCGGTGAAACAGAGCGGGTACCCGACCCGAACCGGCGGTGTCGGTCCCAAGGGAGAAGGCCACCAGTCCTGCGGATACGGACACGGCTGAACCGGAACTGGATCCTCCCGGGACACGATCCGGAAAAACCGGGTGCCGCGGGATGCCGTAGGGCGAGCGTACGCCGACCAGGCCGGTGGCGAACTGGTCCAGGTTTGCCTTTCCGATGGGGAGTGCTCCGGCCGCGATCAGTTGGTCTACCACGGGAGCGGATGCGGCGGGCGTATAGGCGTATTCCGGACAGGCGGCAGTGGTGGGAATGCCTGCCAGGTCGATGTTGTCCTTGATGGCAAAGGGAATACCGAAGAGGGGGAAACGCTCGGGATCGGCATCCTTCAATCGATCCAGGTACGGGGCCAGTTCATCGAGGGTGAGCAGGTGAATCCAGAGTGCCGGATCGGCATGCGCCGTATTGCGCCGGTGGATCTCCCCAATCAGCGCCCGGGGCGTCAGGCCGCCCTTGCGGTAGGCATCCAGCAGACTGTCGATATCAAAGGAAAGTGAGCAGACATCCATCGGCAAATGGGTTCACTCGACCTCGGCAAAGGGGCTGAGCAGAAAACCTGAGGCGGACGATCCGACGATCGCCTTCTCAACATATCCGCGAAGGAAAAGCGGGATTTCGTGCCGGGTCCGCATGGTGGCGTTGGCTGCTTGAATCCCGGCGGAGACGGTGACGCAGTTGAGCACTTCCACCGGCTCGATGGAAATGGCGGGAAGAAAAGGGGCGTCCACTGCGGATTTCGGCGTACCAGGCCCCCTGTTGCAGCCTCTTTGATCAGGCTGACTAATGATGGGAAACCTCCGGTATGGGATCGCCGTCGAGCCGTGAACAGTAGGCGAGGAATCCGCCGGTGATCAGGTAGGCAAAGGCGATGCTCGGATTCATGGCCCAACCTACGTTCTGGCCGTGCATCAACCCCAGATACGTAAGGCAGGCTCCGATGACCGCAGTCAGAGACGCACGCAGGAGTTGGCGCTCGATAATGAACACCGTCATGCTGGCCAGAATGATACCCGACAGGGCCGCACCGTCGCCGATCTTGTGAAGCCCGTTCAGCAATACACCCTCGCCCGCCAGACGGGCGTACACCTCGGGTGTCCGCTCCACCCCGGTCGCGTTCAAGGCGCTCTCCACCATGCCGCCGGCCCAGTGAGCCAGGTGTGGTACCATGGCGATGATGACCGCTGGCGCATGCCGGGCCGGTGTTTCCTGAAACGCCTGCGACCCGATCAGCATGCCGATGTAGAGGAGGATCGGCAGGATCGCGACGACCGGCACCACCGCCAGAATCACCGAAACGGTCCCGAACCAGCACAGAAAAATCACCATCGCACCCGTAGCCAGGGTGTAGCCGATTCGACCGCCCATGGCCTTCCAGCCGGGATGACCGATGTAGACGGCCAGGGTAAACGGATTGCCCATCAGGCAGCCGATCATGCTGACCACACCATCCGCCAGGAGGACTTTTTTCGTCGGAAACGCGTCTCCTGCGGCGGCCGCGCTTTCGACGTTGTCGATCGCTTCGATCAAATCATAGAGGCCGAAGGGGATGGCGGTCACCAGCAGGATGCCGAGAAACTCAAAACCGGAAAAGGTGTGATTCAAGGCCGGGATGGGGAGACTGAAACCAAAGTATTTCAGGGACTCCATGACCCCCTGGATGGACAGACCTCCGAGATTCAGATCAAACAGCTGGGAGCCCCAGGCGATCGCCGTACCGCCGACGAGGGCCAACAGGCCCGCCGGCAACCCCTTGTAAAAGCGCACGCCACCGAACCAACCGGCCATGATCACGAAGAAGCAGATGACGCCGATCGCCGGCGTCAGAAACATCTGCAACAGAGGCCGCATGGAAATAAAGGTGATCGCCACCCCGGCCAGCGTGCCCAGCAGGGCCGCTCGCGGGGTGATCTTGCGGATCCATTTCCCCAGGAAGGCGCCGAATACCAGAACGAAACTCTGGATAAACACCCAGGTCAGTCCGGCCTCCCAGGCTTTGATGGGATCCCCGGTCTGAAGTTTGATCGGCAGCATCACCACAAACACACAGATAAACATATGCCCCACACCGGGTCCGGAGGGCAGCGCACAGACATCCGGCCGACCGCTTTGCCTGGCCAGGGTGTAGGCCAGCCAGGCGTAGTAGCTGGTGGAGAGGAACAGCATCAGGCCCACGGCAGGCAGGACCCGCCCGAAGACGAGTTCATCCGGAAAGCCAAGGACGAAGCGCAGGAGGCCTGTCAGCGTCAGGAGGTTGACGAGGATGTTGGTGCCGAAGCCGAAGAAGGCGTTCCAGTCTCCGGGCACCCACAACCTGGGACGAAAGGTCGTTATCGTGTTCAAAGCTCGATCAGCTGAATGCCGGGATCGGGGCGGCCACGATGCCGGCCTGCTCCAGACGGTGGGCGAGACCGAGCAGCTTGGCCTCGCTGTGGGGCGCCCCGATAAGCATGACCCCGGCCGGCATGGCGCCCGGGATCTGAATCGGCACCGAAACAATGGGCAGCCCGACGAACGAGAGGGGCTGCGTGTAGAGACCGATGTTCGGACGCACCGGCAGGTTCACGCCGTCAAGCTCCATCGTCTCCTGGCCGATGAGCGTGGCGGGCGTGGGCGTCGTCGGCGCGAGAATGACATCGTACTCGTTGAACAGCTCCAGGACTTGAGCCCGGTAGACCGAGCGGAATTTCTGGGCCTTCACATACCAGGAGCCGGGTATGAGGGATCCGGCGAGGAATCGGTCGCGCACATGCGGATCAAAGTCCCGGGGACGGGTCCGCAGGTTGGGCAGGTGAACATGGCTTCCTTCCGTCCCCGTCATGACATAGGCGGCAGCCCGTGCCGCCTCGGCGTGGGGAATCGTTACCACCTCATTCACCTCCAGGTGCCCGGCCACCTTGTCCACAGCAGCGAACACCGCCGGCAGGCCGCCCCGGGCAAAATACCCGCCGGCACGGGCCAGGCGCAGGCCATCCCCGGCCGTCTCCAGCCGGGGGGTGATCGCCTCCAACGGTTCCGAAAGGCAAACCGGGTCCGCCGGATCCGCGCCCTGCAGCAAATCGAAGCACACGGCCAAATCGCGCACCGAGCGCGCGAAGGGTCCGATCCGGTCGAAACTCTCCGCAAAGAGCAGCGCTCCGCTTCGGGAGAAACGCCCATACGTCGCCTGAAGGCCGAGGATGCCACAAAAGGCCGCAGGCACGCGGATGGAGCCGTTGGTATCCGTTCCGAGAGTAAGAGGCACCAGCCCGCCGGCTACCGCCGCCGCCGAGCCTCCGGATGATCCCCCTGCGCTCCGTTCTGTATCGTGCGGGTTACAGGTTGGCCCGTAATGCGTATTCTCGGTGGTGAATCCGTAGGCATACTCGTCCATGTTGAGCGCGCCGACACAGATCGCGCCCGCCTCTTCCAGACGCCGGACGGCCGTGGCATCGCGCGTCGCCGGTGGATTTTCAGCGTGAATTTTTGATCCGGCCACCGTGATGGTACCTTTCACGTCGAAGAGGTTTTTGACCGCAAACGGGACCCCGGCCAGCGGGCCGAGCGGCTTGCCTGCCGCCCGTTTGTTGTCCACCTCCGCCGCGGCTGCCCGAGCCCGGTCCGCTGTGATGGCGGTGAAGGCATTCAGCACCGGATTGCACCGGGCGATGCGGTCGAGAGCGGACCTTACCACCGTCGTCGCGCTGAGATCGCCCCCGCGAACGGCTTCAGCCAACGCGACGGCGTCCATGGTATGGATGGGGTCGCTCACGGCTGGGCGTTGAAGACGGGAGCCATTTCGCTGCCTTCGGGCAGATCGAAGGCCAGTAGCGGCTTCGCCACCCGGGCGGTTGTCCTCAAGGTGTCGACGACTCCCCTCAGCGAACTATCCGCAATCGGCAATTCAGCCAGTTGCGAAGCGAGGCGCACGTAGGTTTCCCAGTCCTCGGCGGAGAGGGAATCATCAGCGGCGTTCACGCGCGGTTCCTCCAGGTAGGAGACATGCGCCGAGACGACTTTCCAGCCTGCCGCCCCGAACCGTTTCCAGACTTGTGACTGCCTGCCGAGACGGGACTCACCCGCGACGATCCGGGTAAAGCACAGGTTGACGATTCCATGATCGGCATCGAGCACGAGACATTCCATTCGGTCTACCTTCCGGGCCAGGTCCACGGGCTTCCGGTTCCGGCGGAAGCTTTTGATTGCCTCGGCGCCGAAGAGGTTTTCCGTGGGTCCGAAGCGGACTGTCTCGGGGGAGTCGTGAAACATGGATTCCAGCGTGGCCTCATCATTGGCCTGAAGGGCTTGCTCGTAGGCCATGCAGGCCTCCCTGATCTCTTCCGCTACCATTCGTAGGAGACCGTCAATTCATAGTGACGGTCGTTGATGTTCGGGCCGATGAAGACTTCCTGGAAAAGGAATTGCGGGGTATAGCCGTCCTCCTCGAAGATGTTCATGACAGATAGCTGAAAACGCCAATTCGCGTAGTCGTAGGAAATCGAGCCGTTGTACTCCACGTAAGAGGGCAGCTTTACTTCCTCAAAAAAACCCGAGTAGGTGGAAGCAATGTAGGTGCCTCCCAGAGAGACCGTCAGGTCACGATTCAGCCTGTACAAACCGGTCAGGGACAGCGTCGTCTCCGGTGCGGGCCAGTCGATGGGGAAGTCGAGCCCCAGATCAATGGCATTGCCGTCCGAAATAAAGCGCCCGCCGTAGGGAATCCCGGCCGGGTTATCGAGTGAGTAACCCAGCACTTCCGGCGGAATGCCGAGGAAAAACGGGGTCGCCGCGAGCTCGCTCCCGGCATGAGTCGCCGAGCCGATGAAGGACAGCTTGTCGGTGACGATGGCGCGAATCTCTCCTTCGAAGCCGTTCGACTCATAAGCCACGGACGCATTGGCATTGGAGTCGTTGAAGGAGCGGTCCTGCGTATAGTATAGCAGCGTAGCGAAGATGCGGTCTTCGAAGAGCGAGGCTTTGAGCCCGATTTCGAAGACCGCCGAGTCCTGCAACCAGGAGCCGTTGCCAATGAGGGCCTGATCGAGAATGCTGCCCTGGCCCAGTTCGAGGTAGCTGGACTCAGCATAGGAAATATAGGGGTGGATGCCCCGCCCGGTATCGTAAGTGAGGCTGAAGCTGTAGGAGAAAGCCTCGCCGGAGTCGGCATTATCTGCCCCCGAACCGGGGCCGAAGCTGAAGCCGTCGGTTTGGACGTCGAAATAGTCCCCCCGCAGACCGAGCTGGGCGGTGAGGCCGTTGCCAAAGTCCGCTGTCGTGCTGGCGAAGATGCCCACATTGAGGTAGTCGCCTTCCTGCACGTGGTTGAAGGGAATGTCGGTGCTGTCGCCCTCGGCCTCCGCCTGTTCAAAGCGCGTGTTAGCGGGGATGAAATCCAGGGAAATATCGCGGCGGTCCTGCACCTGGTAGCCCCGGCCGCGGGACTCCCGTTCGGTGCCGTCGGAATAGCGAAGGCTTCCCCCCAGCTCCGTGCTGAACGTCAGGTCTCCCGAATGCCAGCGCTTCTCGAACGTGGTCCGGTTTTCAAAGACGTAGGTATCGTAATCGGCCGTGAATCCGTAGGTGGAATACTTCCGGTGGTCGTAGTAGTCGAAAAAGCTCTCATTGGTGAGCACCGTGTCGACGTCGACCCGCTTGATGACCTCAAAGTAAAGGACGAGGGCATCGGTCTTCGCAAAGTCGGCCGGGTCCGCCTGGACCTGACTGTGGTCGAGGGTGGCCGTGCCGAATCCCGTATCGAGGAAAAAGCCGGGGCTGCCCTCGGGGGTGATGATGTCCGTCATGTCCTTCCTGAAGGCGAACTGCTCCAGCGAGACGCCGGGCTGATCCAGCTCGTCGCGGTCCAGGAAACCGTTCCCGTTAGTATCCACCACATCCGTATCCAGACCGGTGAGATAGGTGCCGTCATCGATCAGCTGCTGCGTGACACGGTTCCAGCCCAGATTCTGAGCCAGGTTGCTGTAGTGAGCCATGCCGCCGAACTCGATCCGCAAGTCGTCGCTCAGGTCGATGTTGACCGCCAGTTGCCCGAGCAGCCCTTCACTGAAGACATTCTGATAAAAGCTGCCCGCATCCTCGCCACGCAAATAGGCGTAGTAGCCACCCGGCTTTCCCCCGATCTCAAGCGGCGCACCGTGCTCGATCGAGCCGATGTATTTGTCGTAGCTGCCGATGGTCACCGAAGCCTTGCCGGTCGGTGAATCCAGCAGTTGGGCGGTGTCACTTCTGGCGGTCTTGGGATAAAAATTCAGCGAGCCTCCCACCTTGCCCGGCCCAAACGATACCGGCATCGGGCCTTTGATGATCTCCACAAATTCCGTCGCCCCCAAAGGGGTCGGGTAATTGCCACGGTTCTCCACCCGACGGAATCCGCGAAACAGGTTGTCCGCGCGGTCTCCGCGCACATCCAGAGCTCCCGGTACCCCGAAATAATTCCCCGTGTACGTTCCGGCCGCGATGCGGACGAAATCGTTCACGTTCTCGATATTGAACTGGTCGATCAGGTCCGATTCGACCCCGGTGATCGAGCGTGGGATTTCCAGGATGGAGGTGTAGCCGGCTCCAAACCCCTCGACGGGTCGTTCGGGCAAAAGGCTCAGGTTGTCAGTAACGTCGCTCTCCACCACGTAGGCGTCGAGCGTCAGCATCGCCGCCGCCTCCGGCTCATCCTGAGCCTGGGCCAAAAGAGCTGTAGACAGTCCGGCCAAACAGGCCGGGACGAACAAGACGGCAGCCGCTTTCGACCGCCGGATAGCGTGTGAGGGTGGGTTCATGATGGCATGGGTGTTGCAGGTTCGGCCCTCCTCACTGCTAATCGTATGCCAAATTGTATACGAAGTTGGGGTTGGTTTGTTTTTGCGCCGTTGAAAATGCGTTGACCGATTTACAAGCGGTGGATTTCCGCTATGAAAGAGAGGCATGCCCCCAAAGAGCCCAGCGGTCCCAGCGACCCGAACCGGCACTCCTCCTGGCAAGGCCGCGGAGAACAGCATCTACGAACTATTGCGGGACCGGATCATCGCGTGGCGGTATCCACCGGGCTACCACCTGGGTGAGCAGCAGCTGTGCGAGGAGTTTGCGGTCAGCCGAGTGCCGATCCGTGAGGCGCTGCGTGCGCTCACTGCCGACGGCTTTGTGGTGAAAAAGCCGAATCAGGGTTGTTTCGTGAAGCAACTGAACGTGGAGGAGGCCAAAGAGCTCTTTGAGGTACGGGTTGCGCTGGAGTGCCACATCGTCGAACAACTGGCGCGGCGGAATCCGGATCGGGTCTGGTTGGAAAGGGAGCGGGCTATCTGGCGGAACCTGCTGGAGAATCCGGAGAGCGGAGAAGTCTACGCCTTCGTTAAGATGGACAACGCCTTCCACCTCGGGCTGGCACGCGCCCTTGGCAACCGGAGAATCCTCGCGGCTTTAGAGGAAGTCACCGAGCGTCTGGGTTTCATGAAGCTTTGCGTCGAAGCCAGCGAAGAGCGTCTGGTGGAAACCGCCGCCGAGCACCTCGCGATCCTCGATGCGATCGGGCGTCAGGACGCCTCGGCCGCGCGTGAAGCGATCCGCCGCAACATCGATCACTCCAGCAACCGCGTGGAAATCGCCATCAGCCGTGCGTTGATGGCCGCGCACGCGATGTAGGGCCTGTTCGCGGGCCGCCAGCCCGGTTTCCGGGGTCGGTCCTGGCGGCTGTCGAGCCATCGGGCGGTACCGCGCGGGAATACCCTTGCCGGTGATATCTCCTATTCGACATTGAAGCCTGTTGTTGCAATTTGTTGGGGACTGGTGCTGGCGGTGCCGGTGGCTGGACTGGGGCAGGTTCTTGGCCCGGATCCGGAAACCCTGGGCTTTGATGATCCGGAATCCTGGGCCCTGAAGTATTTCAGTTCAGTGATCATGCCGAGCCCGATGGGTGGGCCGGATACCCTCGAGCCGTGGCAACTGGAGTGGCGGCTCGAGGTCGGTGAAGTGCCGTTCCTCTCCGAAACGCAACGCCGGGTCGGGTTCGACGGGACGAAGGTGGAGGACCTGAATCATGTGCAGTTGCTGCTGAGGCCCGCTCTGGCCATCGGCCTGCCCGGCGGGTTTTACACCGAATTCAGTTACCTTCCGCCGGTGACCTATTTCGGCGTTGATTCCGAGCTGCTGTCGGTGATGGCAGGTCGGGAAATGTTCACGCTGGGAGGGATCAGCGCCGGACTGCACCTGTTCGCCAGTTATGGCGCTTCGGAAGGGGCGTTCACCTGCTCCGAAGACCTGATTGCGGGGGGGCATGATCCCTTCGACTGTACGCCTCCCTCCAGAGACCGGTCCCGGATGCGGGTCTATGGAGCCACCCTGTCCCTGAAGGCCCAAACGGATGCTTTCGGCGGGTGGGTGCCCTTTGCCGAAATCACCTACCGGGAAATGAACCTGGATTTCCGGACCCGGGTGACGGTATTCGACGATTCGGCTGTCGACAGCAGGACCTTGACTACCCGTGGAAACAATTGGTCCTACCTGGCGGGGGTCCAGGTTGACGTGGGCGACCGCTGGGAACTCATTCTGGCTTTCAACTACGCTCCGCTGGACGTTGTCCGGGATGCCCGGCGCGGCGTGGAAAACGACAGCCTGAGACAGGTCAGGAGCCAGATCCGCTTCCGGTTCTGACCCGTTTACTGGCCGCCTGGCATGAAGATTCCGCCCGACTGGTCCCGGAAGGTCCACTTGTCCAGTTTGAAACTGTAGATCCAGATTCCGGCACCGGTTTCTTCGGGTCGGATGAAGAGCCAGTCCTGCTCGTCGTTTGACCACACAAACGGATAGTCATCGAAAAACAGCCAGCCACCGACCGAAGCGTCGCCCCCGGAACCGGAGTCATTCGCCGAACCGAAAGATGGCGTCGAGCTGATGCTCCAGGCGTCGACCCCGCCGCCGCTCCCCGCGAAAATCAGCGATTCACCGCTTTCCGGCACATCGGTGAAGCTGCCTGCCGCCCAAATGCCGGCATCGACGGCAACCGATTCCCGGCCGCTCGGGTTGGAGGACGAACCCCATTGCAGGAAATCGACCATGGCGGAGGCACTGCCGAAACTGTTGGTTTCATAAAGACCCAGATCAGCGCCGGTATCATCGAGGTCCAGACCAGCACTGGTATCCACAACCAGAAACGCTCCGGGTTCCAGCATCAGGCTTCCACTGACGACCTGGATGTCCCCATCGCCCAGCTGAATGTAGCTGAGGCGCGAACAGAGCCAGTGTCCCGACAGGTCGACCGGGTCGGTGCCGTCATTTAAAAATTCCACCCGGTTCTCGGTGGGGGACACCTCGTTGATGACCAGGGCTTCCATGGATCCGGCGAAGAACAGGTACAGTCCGCTCAGCAGGAAGGCACAGAAGGTCGGTGATTTCATGGATCCTCGGGTTCGGTTCGGAATGAAAGGAGTGTTCGCTATCAGGAAGGCCGGACACCCGAAAATATTCCCCAGCCGTCTTGCCCTGTGGCATTTTGAGAAATGGTATAAGCCGAATGGCCCTAACCTAAGGCTCTCGATCCCGATAGCGATCCCGATGAAAACGCTGTTAAGTTAGTACCATTCTGGTATAAGCCTCCTTCCCTGAATAAAAAACCGTTTGTATGATGCGTGAACTTGTTCAGGCATACTTTAAGTCGGGAAAGAAAGTGAGCGTGCTCACCCGTCAGGCTCCCTCCCTCAGGCTCCGGGTGGAAGGTCCCAGTCGGGCAGGGCGTTCGTCTCACGCAACCGGGCCAACGCCGCCTGTTCTGCGGCGCGCATGCGCGTGCGCGCCGCCTCGGTCGTATCATCGTAACCGGCGAGGTGGAGCCAGCCGTGGGCGAGGTAGAGCGCGAGTTCATCGCCGGGGGTGTGGCCGTGTCGGGTGGCCCGGGCGGCGGCCCGTTCGGCCGAGACCAGGATCTCACCGGCGGTGCCGTCGTCCGGATCGCCGGGGAAGGTAATGACGTCGGTGGGGCTGGGATCGTCCAGAAAGCGGTGGTGGATGTCGGCCAGCGCCGTCTCATCCAGCAGCGCGACGGACAGGTCGCCGGCGGGCACCGCAAACCGGGGATCCGCATCGAGGGAGCGGATCAGGGATTCGATGGCCCCGGCGGGCATCTGCTCCGCGGGCGGAAAGGCGCAGGCGACCTCGATGATCCGCTCAGTCATTGCCCTTGGCTGGCGTCGGCTTCTGTTCCTTCCCGGAGGCATCCGCCTCTTCAGCGTTCTCGTCCGATGCGGCCTGCTCGGACTCGGGCTTGTCCTCGGGGATGCTGTCCTTGTCTTTGGGGTATTCCACGCGGCTGTGGAGCATGTTCATGAGCGTGAAGGCAAAGCTGCGTTTGATCTGGGTGATCTCGCGGTAGGTGATCGGGCACTCGTCGAGCTGGCCGTCCTCCAGGCGGCTCATGAAAATACGGTCGAGCAGTTCCTCGACCGCCGGCTGGGTCACCTTTTTCAGGCTGCGGCTGGCGGCTTCGACGCTGTCGGCGAAATGGATGATAGCGCTTTCAACGAAGCGCGGCCGGGGGCCGTCGTACCGGTAGGTGGATTCGTCGACCGCCTCGACCTGAATGCGGGGTGCGTCCGGAAAGGGGTGATGGCTCTGGCCGCGCATGTTCGGCAGCATCAGCTCCTGCTGGGCATTATCGCGCTTCTTGAGCGCCGCGTAGTAAAAATACTGGATGAGGCTGGTCCCGTGATGCTGGCGGATGACGTCGATGATGATGCGGGGCAGCTTGAATTGCCGGGCCAGGATGACGCCCTCCTTCACGTGGCTCTTGATGACCAGGGCGCTCATGGACGGATTGCGCGACAGGTGCGGGTTGGTGCCCTCACGCTGGTTTTCCGTGAAGTAGTCCGGCTTCACCAGCTTGCCGATATCATGGAAGAGCGCGCAGACCCGGCAAACCAGGGGGTTGGCACCAATCTGGGCGGCGGCGTTTTCCGACAGGCTGGCGACCATCAGGCTGTGGTGGTAGGATCCCGGGGCCTCCAGTTGCATCCGGCGCAGCAGCGGGTGGTTGTAGTCGGTCAGCTCCAGCAGCGTGATCTGTGTGGTGAACTTGAACAGGCTCTCAAACAGCGGAAGCAGGCCCACGGCCAGAATGCCGGTCAGGATCCCCGCCCCCAGCGCCGCCAGGATCTGCCAGAGCAGGACGGTGAAGCCGATTTCGTTGAGCAGGCCGAGAAAGGCTGCACAAGCCGCCGTCATCAGACCCGCGATGGCACCGGCCCGGACCACCGCACTGCGCTTGCGCACATCCCGGCAGACATAGACGCCGACCAGACCGGAGAAGAACGCGATGAAGAAGGGATCCATCGACGTGCCCTGCATGACGGCGAAAAAGAGACTGATCAGCAAGGTGCCGAAAACCGCCTCATGCGTCCCCAGCATGACGCAGATCATGATGCCGGCCAGGGCGACCGGCGTCATGTAAGGCAGGAGCGCTCTCAGGGCCGGGTCTCCGCCTAAGACGGCGTTGTCGCCCAGCTCGAAAATCAGCCGGATGCCGGCCAGGCTGAGCAGGAGTACGATGGCGACCAGCGCGAGGCGGTTGTTGTGCTGGACCAGCGAGGGCAGAGCCAGCCGCAGGTAGAGGATGGCGCTGAACAGGATGCCGAGGGTGATCAACGTCCGGTCAAAGATATAACCGTCGAACAGGAGACCTCCCTCTTCCCGTTCGGCCAGCGCCCGGCGGTACGCCGCCAGCCGTTCCCGGTCGGCTGCCGTGACCACGCTGCCGGGCTCGATCAGGACTGTGCCGGCCGGAACCTCCACCGTCACCGGTTCGACCCGGGATTCCGCTTCGGCGATGGCCGCCTGGGTTCCCGCTTCGTCATAGACCAGATTGGGCTGAAGTCCCGTGCGGAACAGCGCATAGAGCGCGCGTGCCACATCGAAGGGACCAAGCGGAGCCAGCCGCTGCCGCAGGCTGAAGGCCGCTTCCGCCACCGGCTGGACATCCATCTGCAGCCGGGAGCCGGTTTCGTCGATGACGCTGAAAACCTTCAGTTCGCCACCGCCGAAAGCCGGCCCTTCGGGCTCGTACAGGCCGGCTTCGTAGAGATCGCGCAGGATGGTCAGCCCTTCCTCGATCAGAACGCGGCGCTCCTCTTGCGGGACGGATCGCAGCAAGGTCTGAAGGGACTCGGCGGGTACGGCAAAACCCGACTCCGTGCGGAAGGTGGAGGCGAAGGCCGCGATCGCTGCCTCCCGTTCGTCCGGGGGCAGGTCCTCGATCTGGAGCTCGAGGACGGGCAGGCTGTCCAGCAAATCCTCCAGGAAGGCCTCAAACGCTTCCACCGGCTCGAGGGTCAGCCGGTAGACCGGCGGCACCTGGCGACGGACGCGCTGAATCTTTTCTTCGGTGGCCTGCCGACTGGTGTAGGTGAAGCCGAAATCCGCCACGATGCGGACCCGCGCCAACTGGTTTTCAAGGAAGGTGGGTCCGGTTTGACCGCGCCCGACAAAGCAAATCAGGACAATCAGCGCGGTGAATCCGAAGAACAGGGCCAGGCCCACCACTTGACTGGTCTGGAAGTACTGCGTGGTCCGGCTGGGGTCCCCCAGCGGGCGATGCCGGTGGCCGGGCGCGTTCTTTTCCAGGCGCCGGCGGGCCATGCGGTTACGACCGATTACCATGGGACAGGGGGGGCGGCGGTGCGGGAAAACCGGGAAGGCGACTTGGTGGGTGAACGGGGTGAAGCGGTTCAACGCTCGGCCCTGCCGGGCACGTCGTTATAGCGCTCGTAGGCGTGGATGATCCGCTGGACAAGCGGGTGGCGTACCACGTCCCCGTCGTCAAAATAGAAGACCTTGATGCCCTCGACCTGGCTGAGGATGTGGACGGCCTGCTTGAGCCCGGAATTGCGGCTCCGCGGGAGATCCACCTGGGTAATGTCGCCGGTGACGATCATGCGCCCGTTTTCGCCCAGGCGGGTCAGAAACATCATCATCTGTTCGGGCGTGGTGTTCTGGGCCTCGTCGAGCAGGATATAGGCGTTGTTCAAGGTGCGGCCGCGCATGTAGGCGAGCGGCGCGATTTCGATCAGGCCGCGTTCCATCATGCGGTGGGTTTCCTCCTTGCCGGCCATGTCGTACATGGCGTCGTAAAGGGGCCGGAGGTAGGGGAGGATTTTTTCCTCGAGGTCTCCCGGCAGAAAGCCGAGCGCTTCGCCCGCTTCCACCGCGGGCCGGGTCAGGATGATGCGCTCCACCTGACCTTCGGCCAGCGCGTTCATCGCGGCGGCCATAGCGAGATAGGTTTTGCCGGTGCCGGCGGGACCGGCTCCGAAGACGATGTCGTTTTTCAGGATGAACTTGAGGTAGCGCTTCTGATTGACGGTCTTCGGCACGATGCTGCGCTTGCGCAGTTTGATGACCAGCGGGTCCTCGAACAGCTCGGCCAGTTCATTGCTCCGGCCTGCCCGGACCGTACGCAGCATGTAATCGAAATCGCCCTGCCGGATTTTCAGCCCCTGGGACCGGCTCTCCTCCAGGAACCCGAACAGCTCGGCTGCGGACTCAACCGCCGATTCCGCGCCTTCCAGACGGACCCAGTCCTCCCGGGACACGATCTGGATTTCGAACAGCTCCCGGATCGCCTCGAGGTTGGCCTCACTGCTGACGTATAGCTGGTGGAGTTGCCGCGGGCTGGAAAACTGCAGCGTTTTCGTGACCGCGGCGGCGGGTTCGGTGCGGGATCGCTGGCTCATGCGTGAGCGGGGGAGCCGGACCGTTCGCCGGCCAGCTTGCGGGCGATCGGCTCCAGACGGTTCCACATGGCTTCAAGGCTGGCGGGCAGGACGCGGGTTTCCCCCAGGACGGGCATGAAATTGGTGTCGCCCGACCAACGGGGGACGATGTGACAATGCAAGTGCTGGGGAATACCGGCCCCGCCGGCGTCCCCGAAATTAAACCCGATGTTGAATCCGTCGGGATTGAGGCCCTTCTGCAGGATCGTTTTACCCAGACAGATGCAGTCCATCAAGGCTGTTCGTTCCGGCGCACTCAGGTCACACAGGTCGGCTACCGCCCGGCGGGGCAGGGCGAGGAGGTGCCCGGCATTGTAGGGAAACTTGTTGAGCAGCAGGAAGGTCGCATCGTCCCGGTAGAGCCGGAGCGCCTCCGCCGGGTCCCGGGCCTCGGCCAGCCCGGGAAAGGGATTGCCCGAACCGTCCTCCCGTTTGGGGGCCTCGATGTATTCCATCCGCCAATAGGCGTGCAAGTGATTCATAGGCGTGTCGGCACGTCGGGCCGGATCCATTGAAAAAGGGCCCAATCCGGTTGCAGCCTAAGGATGCCGAAGCCGGGCCGTCCACCGTTTTCGGACCGCTGTTCGGGCCTGTTTTCGGCGGGGATAGGTGTTGATTCACCCTGTCGGGTTCACCAGCCTCAGCCTTTCCCTGCCTCGCTTGGTCCGCTTGCTTCTCCGTCTGTCACCATGGCCGATTCCCCGGCAACCCGATCCGATTTTTTCCGCCTGCCCCGCCTGACTCAGGCCCTCTGCGGCATGCTGCTGCTTTTCGCCGCCGTCATGATCTGGGACCAGAGCTACTGGTGGATGAATCGGGAGGACTACAGCTTCGGTTTTCTGGTGCCGATCTTCGTCGGCTGGGTGCTGATGGAGCGATGGCCTTCCATCCAGGCGATCCTGCTGGGGCCGAAACCGGCAGCCGGGGATGCCGGGGCGGGGGATTCCCGACCCGATTCCCAATCCCGACCCGGGAATGACCCCGTCAGGCTGGCCGTCCTGGAGGCACGATTTTTCTACCGGCGCTCTTTTGTGCCCTTGCGCTCTTTGCTTTCGGCGCCCTGCTGCGTGCCGCGCAGGGAGCGCAGAACCCGGCTTCGCTGGCCATGTCCTGGAGTTTTGCCTGGTTGTTGCTGGCCACCGCCTGGTTTGCCTCCGACCGCCGGCCGGATGGAGCGCCTGTTCCCGCCCGCGACCGGTGGCGTCTGCTCGGTCTGCTGATTTTTCCGGCCTTCATCTGGCTGATTTCCGCGCCGCTGGTCAGTATCATCGAGAATAATCTGAGCCAGTTCTTGCTGTCTCAGGTCACCGTGGTGGTCTTTACCACCTTCGAGTTCCTCGGATTTCCGCTGTTGCGCGAGGGAAACATCCTGATTCTGCCGGAGGGGACGGTCGGGGTGGAAGACGCCTGCTCCGGCATCCGCTCCCTCACCGCCTGCCTGTTTGCCGGGTCCTTCATGGGAGCCGTTTTCCTGGATCGTTTCTGGAAGAAGGCCCTGCTGGTCGGTTGCGCGATGGCATTTGCCTTTTTCATGAACATCCTGCGCAGTTTGTTCCTGACCGGCTGGGCGTACGCTTACGGGTCGGACGCCATCGCCGGGACCGTACACGACGTCACGGGCTACGCCGTCCTCATCCTGACCTGTGTCGGCCTGATGGGCCTCCTGCCGCTCTTCAACCTGAAGCTCGAGTTCGATGAACCCGAGGAAGGCTCCGACGGGGACGGGGACGGCACGGCGGCCCCCACAACGGCACGGGCCTGAGTCTGTTTTTCATGCCTGAACGCCAGCAGCCCGAATCTCCGCCTCGCCTGAAAATCCTCATGGTCGCACCGGAAGTAGCGCCCTTTGTCAAAGTCGGAGGGTTGGCCGACGTCCTCGGATCCCTGCCCAAGGCGCTGGCCCGGCTCGGGCACGACGTCCGGATCGTCTGCCCGTTGTACGGGTCCATTCAGGTTCAGGATCACTGGACGGCCATTCCGCAACCGCTTATCGTCAACCTCGGCTTCGGCGCCATGTACGGGCGGGTGTGGGAAACCCGCCTGCCCGGTTCCTCCGTTCCGGTCTATTTTATCGAGCACGGCCAGTATTTCGGTCGGCCTCAGCCCTATGCCGGTCCGTGGGGCGACCACGTGGACAACGACCAGCGGTTTACCTTTCTTTCCCGGGCGAGTATCGACCTCTGCGGTCTGCTCCAGTGGACGCCCGACGTCTTTCACGCCCATGACTGGACGGTCGGTCTGGTCCCGGTCTACCTCAACACGACTGAATGGGACACCCCGCTGGGCGGTGCCGCCTCCGTCATGACGATCCACAACCTGCAGTTTCAGGGCATCTTCCGCCGGGATCTCCTGGCCTATGCCGGCCTGCCGGATTCCGTCTTTCATCCCGAAAGCCTGGAGGCGATGGGGCACCTCAACATGCTCAAGGGCGGGCTGTACCACGCCTCCAAAATCACGACCGTCAGCCCCACCTATGCCCGGGAGATCCAGACACCCGAACAGGGCTACGGGTTAAACCACGTC
This sequence comes from Opitutales bacterium, assembly GCA_051117635.1. Taxonomy (GTDB): domain Bacteria; phylum Verrucomicrobiota; class Verrucomicrobiia; order Opitutales; family JABSRG01; genus JBNPEH01. The sequence goes on from JBNPEH010000004.1 coordinate 132,997, forward strand.
CTGCGTTACCGGGCCGCCGACCTGATCGGCATCCTCAATGGCATCGACCTCGACGACTGGGATCCGGCTAAGGATCCCCTGCTGCCCGAGCCCTTTTCCTCGGGCGAGCTGGCCGGCAAGGCAGCCTGCAAAGCCGCCATGCAGGGTGAACTCGGGCTCGCCGTCCGACCGGAGGCACCCGTGTTCGGCGTCGTGTCACGCCTCTACGACCAGAAGGGCCTCGATATTCTCGGGCGCATCCTGCCGCGACTTGTCACGAAGATGGATATGCAGGTCGCCGTGCTGGGCAGCGGCGATGCCGCCATCGAGCAATCCTTCCGCCAGGCCGCCACCGATTATCCGGACAAGGTGGGCCTGCACATCGGCTATAACGAAGGCCTGGCTCACCGGATCTATGGGGGGTCGGACGCGCTGCTGATGCCCAGCCGTTTCGAGCCCTGCGGCCTCAGCCAGATGTACGCGTTGCGCTACGGTAGCCTGCCGGTGGTCCGCCGCACGGGCGGCCTGGCCGATACGGTGGTTAATTTTGATGAGGTGCGCGACACCGGAACCGGCTTCGTTTTCGAGGATGCGACGGACACCGCGCTGTTCAACACCATCGGCTGGGCGGTGGCCACCTGGTACGACCGGCCGGAGGCCTGGGGGCGCCTGGTCCGGCAGGCGATGGCCCAGACCTTCGACTGGGAGCGCTCCGCCCTCATTTACAGTCAGGTCTATGAATGGGCTTGCTCAGCCCGAAGAGCCCGACGCCTTTAGCTGATTCGGCTCCGGGAGTTGACTCCGCACTTGTGTGCCCGCCGGACCGATTTTTAGACTGTCCGTTTTTGCATTGGGTGCGGGGTCGGTGACCGACGCCGCCTGCGGCAAGGATGGCTCAACATTCCACAAAACGGGTCTATAACACCGCTTCCCTCGAACAGTGGTTCGGCCGCCTCGGCGGATTCTGGGAGGATCGCTTTGATGCGGCGGTCCTGAAAGAGGGCCGGGCCCTTTACCTGAACGGTGAAATCCGTGAGATCGAACTCACCGGTCAGGACGCCGTCATTCATATCCGGGAGGGCCGGCAGGATGTCTATGCCCTGGTGGAGTGGTCCAACGGCCATCCCGATGTGCGCGGTTCCTCCAAAGACAAACGGGTCAGTGAGGCAATCGCCGTCGCCGGCCTCTACGAAATCGAGGAGCTGGTCGCCGACGAGATCGATCCCCTCCCGCCTGAAAACCGGAAGGCCACGAAGACGGCGGACGCCTCACCTGAAGCGGGTGAAGACGATTCCTCTCAACCGGATAAGCCTGCCGGTGGCGGGCATTCGCCGCCCGAGCCCCGGCGACCCGCGCGCCCGCTCGCGTTGAGGCTGTCGGTCACGCCCGGCTCGCTCTGGCTCGACGCCACCTGGGGCGTCCCGGGCGGATCCTCGACCGGGAGCAGGCAAAGCCCGCCCCAATCAGCGTTTCAGGTGACCGGGCAGGCCCCCAGCCTGAGTGACCGGGAACGGGAAACCTTTGTCCGGCTGGCCGGCCTGGCCCGCAAGGCGGGCTTTCAGTTCAACCAGAAGTGCGCACGGTATCAGCTCCGGGATGCAGACAAGGTGAGCCTGTTCCTTCGCAAGCACCTCGAGGCGTGGGAGCGCCTGTTCCCGGTGGCCTTCGATCCCTCCGCTGCCGGGCTGCGCCGGGCCGCCATCCCCGGAGTCAGGATTGAGGGGGATGCCCGGGCGTCCGCTACCGGGGGCGTAACGGTCGCCTGGTCCATGAAGGCCGGTGCCCATACGCTCGACTTCGCCCAGACCAGGCAGGTTGCCCGCTCCGGGCCCGGACTGGCCCTTGTCCCCGGACCCGGGCTGGTCCGGGTCGAGTCCGAGCAAATCGCAGCCCTCGAGGCGTGGCGCGTCTTCGCCCGGGCCGATGGCAGTATCCAATGGCCCAAGTACATGACCCTGTCGCTCTTTGCGGAACGTCCGGTGACGCTGACCCTGGACCAGACCCTGGCTGACTGGAGGGACGCTCTGAAACGGGCTCCCGAACCGCTCCCGGATCTGCCACGGCGGTTGCGCCCCTACCAGCGCAACGGGGTGGCCTGGCTCGCGCACATGGCCGACCTCGATTGCCACCCGCTGCTGGCCGATGAAATGGGTCTCGGCAAGACGCTTCAGGTCCTGGCCTTGCTGGCCTGTCGTGAAACCAATCGTGCGGGTCCGCACCTCATCGTCTGTCCGGCCAGCGTGGTGCCGGTCTGGGAGCAGGAGATGGCGCGCTGGTTTCCGGAGTTGGCGCCCCGGGTTTTGCGTAGCGTCACCCCCTTCGCAAACGCGGAACCGGCCGAGCCCGGCCGGATCCCGGTCTGGATCGCCAGCTACACCCAACTGCGCCGCCACAAGGCCCGCCTCGACGGACTTGAATTCCAGTACGCCGTCCTGGACGAGGCCCAGCAGATCAAGAACCCCGATGCCAAGAGCACCCAGGCCTGTCTGGCCATCCGGGCCCGGCATCGCCTCGCCCTGACCGGTACCCCGATCGAAAACCGGCCCCGCGACCTCTGGACGCTTTTCCGGTTTCTGATGCCCGGTCTGCTGGGCCACCGGCGCCGGTTCGATGATCAGCGGAGGGGGGAGGAGACCGGCGATTTTCTCGATCAGGTCCGTCGGCAGGTGTCGCCTTTCATCCTCCGGCGGACCAAGGCGGGGGTCGTGACCGAATTGCCCGAGAAGGTGGAGATGGACCTGGTCTGCCCGCTGACCGATTTGCAGCAAACCGAATACAAGCGCCTGGTGGAAGAAGGGCGGGCCCGTCTGGGCACCGACATCGGCCATGCCCTGCGCGACCAGGGGATGAGTTTCTTTACGCTGCTGACCCGGCTTCGGCAGGTTTGCTGCGACCCGGCGCTGCTTCCCTGGCTGGGCGATGATCCGGACCACAGCGGCAAGCTCCGGGTGCTGCGTTCGCGTCTGGAGGAGATCGTGGACAGCGGTCGGAAGGTCGTCATCTTCAGCCAGTTTGTCGGTCTGCTCGACCAGACGGAGCGCATGCTCGACCGGCACCTGCCGCAGTTGCCGCGTTACCGCCTGACCGGCAAAACCCTCGACCGGGAAAAACCGGTCAGCGGCTTCCAGGAGCAGACCGGACCCGCGGTCATCTTGATCAGCCTGCGCGCTGGCGGGGTGGGGATCACGCTGCATGCGGCTGACTATGTGTTTCTGATGGATCCCTGGTGGAACCCGGCTGTCGAAGCCCAGGCGGTCGACCGCGTGCACCGTATCGGCCAGACCCGCCAGGTCTTTGTCTACCGGCTCCTGACCGCGGGAACGGTGGAAGACCGGGTTCAGCGGTTGAAAACCGAAAAGCGCGCGCTCTTCGACAACCTGCTCGGGCGGCTTTCCGATGTCTCCGTCTTCCAACATTACTTCCGGTCTTTGGACGACCTCATCGCGTTGCAGGACGGCGCAGAGACGGAGGACGCCGGGGACGACAGACCGCCCGTATCCCGCCCTTCCCGCGAATCGAGCGGCAGCGCCTCGCCCTTTTCTCCCACAGGTTCCGACCGCTGAGGCATGACCAGCCCCGAAGGCGCCGCTCGGTGTTCCCGAATTTTGCTGTAGGCACGGGCCCGGTGTTTCGTTGTGCTGAGGCCCCGATGTCCCGCCCCCGATTTCTGCCTGCGAGGCCCCGCCGCCGACCGGTGAAACGTTTGGCTCTGGTCCTCCTGGTTGCCACCGGAGCGACCTTGAACGGGCAAACCAACGCCGGGGCGGAGGGAGCGCTGACGTCCTACAGCCGGACCACCGGCGTGTTCGGTAAACTGAACTCAGTGGGGTCGGATACGCTGAATGGCCTTATGAACGCCTGGGCGGAAGCCTTCCGGCAGCGCTACCCGAACGCCGTGATCCAGATCGAGGGCAAGGGCAGCGCCACGGCACCGCCCTCGCTGATCCAGGGAACGGCCCAGATCGGGCCGATGAGCCGCACCATGCGCCGTGACGAGGTGGATGCCTTCCGCCGTAGTTTCGGTTACCCACCCACCCGGATCGCGGTCGCGCTGGATGCCCTTGCCGTTTTTGTACACCGTAGCAATCCGCTGCCGGGTTTGACCCTCGCCCAACTGGACGGCTTGTATTCGGTCACGCGATACAAGGAGGGACCGGCCATCCGCGACTGGCGGGATCTCGGTCTCCGCACAACCTGGGATGGCCGGCGCATTGTCCTGTTCGGCCGGAACAGCGCCTCCGGCACCCACGCCACCTTCAAGCGCTCGGTCCTGCTGGACGGGGATTTCCGCCCGGAGGTGAAGGAATTACTGGGCTCAACCGCCGTGGTGCTCGGCGTTTCTGAGGAACTGGCGGCCATCGGCTACGCCGGGGTGGGGTCCCGTTTTCCGGGGGTCCGTATCGTGCCACTGCAGGGGGCCGACGGCCGGTTCTACACCCCGAGCCGGGAGCATTGCGTGGATGGAAGTTATCCCCTTGCCCGCTCGCTCTTTGTCTATGTCAACCGCCCGCCCGGTGCCCCCCTGGATCGGCTTACCTACGAATTCCTGCAATTCATCCTGTCCGCCGAGGGGCAGGCTCTCGTGCCCGACCTCGGCTATTACGCCCTGCCTTCGGGGGAAGCCCGGGAAATGCTCCGGCTTCTGGGGCCCGCTCCCGAACAGACCAGCCCATGACCCCGCCCGAATCAGAGCAGCGCACCGACCGACCGGGCAACGGGCGGGATCCCGCGGTGGATGCCGAACGGCTGCGTCGGGCCAACCGGGTCGACGCCTGGGTGCGGCGCATTATCCGGGCCGTCGGGTCGCTTCTGCTTCTGACCTTGCTCGGCATCCTCGTCTTTCTGGTCGTGCAGGTGCTGCCGTTGGTGACCGGGCCGACTATCGGGCGGTTCACGCCCCACGATCCCGCGCCGGTTCCGCCCGCTGCCGAACCCACGTGGTTGTTGCCTGAAGGCTGGGAAGCGCCGATCCCGTTCGGGCCGTCAGGCCGGATTCGCCTGCCGGATGCGGAAGGCCCGGCCTTTGTCCGGCCTGCCTCACAACCGCGGCTGGTCGACGGGCAGTACCGGGTCGACACGCGCGGGAGCTGGCTTTGGTTTCTGGCCGAAAACGGCCGTTTTGAAGGCTATGCGCTGGAGCGCCTGCTGGCGGCTCGGCCGGTCCAGCCGGTCGGCGGCGACACCCGGACCCTGGCGCCCGATGTCCGCCTCCCGGTCTTTCCCGGAGGCGTCATTCCCCATGGATTTGCTCTCAGCCGTTCGGAGGATACCTGGCGGCTGCTTGCCTGGGGTGCATCCCGAGCCTGGTTGTGGTCGAGTGACCGGCCGGCCATCTGGCTTTCGCTCAATGGAAAGCTACCCGACGGAACGACCCCGCATGTTTACCGTTTGTCCGGGCGGACGGGATTGATCCTGGCCTTTACCGGGGATGGCCGGGTCAGTCAGCGCCGTTTGCCGGCGGAGGGTCGCGAAACCGGTTGGACAGACCCGATCCCCATCCTGCCACCCGGCGAGGCGTTGGCTGACGCAAAGCTGCTGGCTGGAGAACGGACCTTCGCGGTACTGGGAAACCGGGGCACCGTCAGGCTGGTCAGCTGGCTTGCGGCGGGCGGCTTTGCCGCTGCGGAGCCTCGTTCCGTTTCCTGGTTGCGGAGCCCCCCGGCCGCGGATGCACCGGTTTCCGGCCAGGTGCTGCCTTCCCCGGTCGACCGTCGCTTTCTGGTGATGCTGGGGGATCGGGCGGCGCTGATCCTGGCCACGGGCGGTCTGATCCGCTGGCAGGGAGACTTGCCGGCCGGGACGCACCAGGTTCTGGCAGACGGTGATTTCCAGCAACTCTTTGCCGTGACCGGATCCGGGCCGTCCCACTCTCTTTCCGTTCGCGATCCGCATGCCGCCGGTGCCTGGCCCCTGCTGGTCTTTCCCCAGCATTACGAAGGCCGGTCTAAAGCCGAATGGGTCTGGCAGTCAACGGGGTCGCAGGAGAATTACGAACCCAAGGTTTCGTTTGTGCCGCTGTTGGTCGGCTCGCTGAAGGGTACCCTGTTCGGTTTGATCTTCGCCCTGCCGATTGCGCTGTCGGCCGCCGTCTTCGCGAGCCAGTTCCTGCCTCCCCAATGGCGGTCCTGGATCAAACCCACCATGGAACTGATGGCCAGTGTGCCGTCGGTCGTCCTCGGGTTCATCGGAGCGGTCTGGCTGGCACCCCGAATCGGCCCGCATGTACCGGCCTTCCTGCTCGCCCTGCTCCTGGTACCGGTCGGCACCCTTTTGACCGGCTGGCTCTTGTCCCGGGCTCCGCGATGGGGGCCCCGGTTGCGGAGCGGTCCCGGCATGCTGATGGTCGCCTGTCTACTGGCACCTGTTCTGGCCTGGATCGGCTGGCGGTCCGGTCTGGTTCTGGAGCAGTGGCTGTTTGTCGTCGAACCCGGGCTTCCCGGGGACTTCCGGCTCTGGTGGGAAACTCATTTCGACCTGCCGGTGGACCAGCGAAACGGTCTGGTGGTTGGCTTTGTGCTGGCTTTCGCGGTCATCCCGATCCTCTTCACCCTCGCGGACGAGGCCTTCATCAACGTGCCGCGTGGGCTGATTCAGGGCAGCCTGGCACTGGGGGCCAGCCGGTGGCAGACCTTTCGCCGGATCGTCCTCCCGGCCGCTTCCGGGGGCGTGATCTCCGCACTGTTGCTCGGATTCGGGCGGGCCCTCGGCGAGACCATGATCGTTCTCATGATCTCAGGAAACGCCCCGTTGACCAGCTTCAGTCCCCTGCTCGGGATGCGGACCGTCTCGGCCAACCTGGCGATCGAACTCCCCGAAGCCGCGGCTGGATCCACGCTCTTCCGCGTGCTGTTTCTTTCGGCCCTGGTGCTGTTGGTATTTTCCTTTCTGGTAAACTCGCTCGCCGAGTGGTTGCGCATACAACTGCGGCGCCGATACCGGACCTACGAGGCCCGTCTCTGAGCTGTCCCCGTGAATCCGTCCCCGCATCCGCAACCCCGCCCCGCCCGGCCCCCCGCTGCGTCGGATCACCGACCGTCATTCGAACGCGGGGAGTCCCGTATGTGGTTGGCCGCATCCGGTCTGGCTGCCGGCCTCCTGTTGTTTTTCGGGCTCATCGGGATGTTGGTCACGCTGAGCATGCCTTACTTCTGGCCCCGCACCGTCTATGCCTTTCCCGTCGAGCCGGGCGGCGAGGCGACCGCGGTCGGTTGGATCCTGCGACCGGCCGAAACCCGCGCCGTCATCACCGACACCGCATCCGGGGTTCGCGACCGCGAAATGCTGGTCTACGGCACCGCCCCGGGTTCCGCCCGACCCGATTACCGGATCCTGTCCCGGGACCTGCTGACGGAGGCATCGCCCGCCGCCGTCCATGTCCTGGTGCGCAGCCAGGGCCGGGCCTGGTTCGGGCGGCCCGTCGAGCTTTCTCTGGAAGACGGCCGTACCCTGTCCGCTGACCACCCGGACTTCGAGACCCGCCTTGAACAGGTCCTCGCCCTCAAGACGGACCGACAGGCCGCCATGGACCGCCTGCGTCAGAACCGGCTCAGCCGGCTGAACCGGGAATTTGAACGACTGCACGCCAGGCGAGCGCGATTGCTGGCCGAGAAGGGCTTGGCCGCCACGCGGGACCTGACCGAGCTGGATCGCCTTATCGCGGAAACGAATACAACGATCAGTGCCGTCTCCCGGGAATTGGACGCCCTCGAAGCCGAACAGAACCGGGGTTCCCTTACCTTTCGCTTTCCCGACGGCAGCGAAGCCACCCTGGCCCTGGCGGGAGTCCGCGACCTGTACCGGCCCGCCGCCCTCGGCTTTGTCGGCCGGCTGGGTCATGCCGGCGAGCGTTTTCTCGAGTTTCTCACGGGATATCCCGGCGAGGGAACCGGCCTGGGCGGAATCTTTCCGGCGCTCTTTGGCACGGTGGTCATGACGCTCCTGATGAGCGTCGCGGTCATGCCGTTCGGGGTACTGGCGGCGATCTATCTGCGGGAATACGCGGCTCAGGGGCGCCTGGTCACCATGGTCCGGGTGGCTGTCAACAACATGGCCGGGATTCCTTCCATCGTTTACGGCGTCTTCGGCTTGGGATTTTTCATCTACGGGGTGGGGGGTCTGATCGACACGGTCTTTTTCCGTGAGACCCTGCCGGCCCCCACCTTTGGGACGGGAGGCATCCTCTGGGCGTCGCTGACCCTGGCCTTGCTGACGCTGCCGGTGGTGATCGTCGCAACGGAAGAGGCGTTGATCGCCGTGCCTCCGGGGCTGCGCGAAGGATCGCTGGCTTGCGGGGCCACCCAGTGGCAGACCTTGCGGCGGGTGGTGCTGCCGGCGGCCGGTCCCGGCATGCTGACGGGGTTGATCCTGGCGATGGCCCGGGGAGCCGGGGAGGTGGCGCCGCTGATGTTGGTCGGGGTGGTGATGTCCGCCCCGACGCTGCCGGTTGACAGCTTTTTTCCCTTCGTCCACCTGGATCAGAAATTCATGCACCTGGGCTACCATATCTACAGTATGGCCTTCCAGGCGCCGGATCCGGTGCTTGCGCGCTCCCTCGTGTTTGCGACCGCGCTGATCCTGGTCGGCCTCATCTTGTTCTTGAACCTGGGGGCGATCCTGCTGAGGAATCGGCTGAGAAAAAACGCGCTCCAGCACACCCCGGACCTTTAACCCGAGCGGCGGTTTCCATGCACCCATTTTCCCGAGAACCGGCATCCATCGACGATCCGCAGATCGCCCTGCAGGCCGAATTAACGCCCCCCGAGGAGGAGCACGCGGCCGAGGCGAAGGACCTGCTGGAAGTCCGGAAGTTCTCTTTCTGGTACGGGGACAAGCAAGTCCTGCACGACCTTGCCTTCGGGGTACCGCGGAACCGGGTTACCGCCATCATCGGCCCCTCCGGCTGTGGAAAGAGCACCCTCCTGCGTTCCTTCAACCGCATGAACGACCTGATCGAGGGGACCCGGCACGCGGGCGATATCCGGATGGCCGGAAAAAGCCTCTACACGCCCGAGCGGGACGTAACCGGGCTGCGTCGCCGGATCGGGATGATCTTCCAGCAGTCGAATCCGTTCCCCATGTCCATTTATGAAAACGTCGTTTTTGGACTGCGGATCATGGGGGAGAAGCGGAAGGCGATTCTCGACGAACTCGTGGAATCCAGCCTGCGCGGAGCAGCACTCTGGGATGAAGTGCGGGACCGCCTCCACGAAAGCGCCTTCAGCCTGTCCGGCGGTCAGATGCAGCGACTCTGCATCGCGCGCACCCTGGCCAATCGACCCGAGGTCCTCCTCATGGATGAGCCGTGCTCGGGCCTGGACCCGATCGCCACCGGCAAAATTGAGGAATTATTCAATCAGTTGAAACAACGCTTCACCATCCTGATTGTAACCCATAATATGCAACAGGCCGCTCGGGTGTCGGATGACACCTTATTTATCAATCAGGGTCGTCTCATTGAATACGGCCCCACCGAGAGCATTTTCATGAATCCCGAAAATTCACAGACCGAGGCCTACGTTTCCGGCCGCTTCGGCTGATCGGCAACCCGCTGTCGTCCGCCATGCGCCGCTACTTCCACAGCGAACTCGAAAACATCAAATCCCGCCTCGTCCTCATGGGGGAGCGGGCCATCGAGGCGGTGGATTTGTCGATGAAGGCTCTGGTCGAACAGGAAATGGAGTTTGCCGAGCAGGCGCTTCAGCTGGATGACGCGATCGACGATCTCGAGATCGAAATCGACCGGGAGGCTGTACGCTACATCACGCTCCGGGCACCCGTCGCGTCGGACTTGCGGCTCCTGACCGTCGCGATCAAGACCTCGCACGACCTCGAACGGGTGGGGGACGAGGCGACCAGCATCGCCAAGCGTACCCTCCGCATCCAGAAGGCCGGTGCCTTCAAGGACTTTCTCGGTATCCCCCGCATGCACGAGCTCATGCTCGGCATGCTCCGGGACGCCCTCGACTGCCTGGTCGAGGAAGACAGCGAGCGGGCGCTCGATATCTGCCGCCGCGACCGCGAGGTCGACGCCCTGAACAAGCAGCATCACCGCGAGTACGCCGAACGCATGCGCACCGACCCTGATCACATCGGCGCCATGATGGAGTTGATCTTCATTTCCAAGTCCGTCGAGCGGGTCGCCGATCATGCCACCAATATTGCCGAAGAGGTGCTCTACCTGCTCTCCGGCCAGACCGCCAAGGAGCAGGGCGTCAACAAGGCTTCCCTCGCTCCGCCCGTCGATCCCGATGCCCGGGCCGAATGATCGCCCCGCCGACGCCGTCCGCGCCGTCCGGATACGCCGTTGGGCCGAAGCCACCGGAACTGTTGCCGGTGACGAGGATGTGGTCGCCGCCGAAGAACCGTGTGAACTTCGTATCGAATATTCGGATACCAAGACGGGACTGCGGGTCGGGCGTATCCTGGCCGTCACGATGCGGACACCGGGAGCGGACGCCGAGCTGATCCGCGGTTTCCTCCTCACCGAGGGTCTGCTGCCGGAGGGCGGTGCCTCCCTGGAGTCGGTGAACTGCGGCGACCCCGGCGACCCGCAGACGCGTAACCGGGTAACGGCCGTCCTGGCGCCCGGGCTGTCCGTGGATTCCAAGCGACTGGAGCGCAACTTCTACATGACCTCCAGCTGCGGGGTCTGCGGCAAGGCCAGCCTGGAAGCGCTCAAATTCAACGGCTGCCCGGTTCTGCCCAAAGGCGAGCCGGTCTGGCCGGCGGCTGTCCTCCGCGGGTTGCCCGATGCCCTGCGCGACGCCCAGGCCGCCTTCGTAGCGACGGGTGGGATCCATGCCGCGGGACTCTTTGATGCCGCGGGCGACTGTCGGGCTCTCCGGGAGGACGTCGGCCGACACAACGCCGTGGACAAGGTCATCGGTCATGCGCTTACCGTTCCGGAGATCACCTTGTCCGCATCCCTCCTGATGGTGAGTGGTCGGAGCAGTTTTGAGATCCTCCAGAAGGCCCTGGCGGCCGGCATCCCCGCCGTTGCCGCCATCGGCGCTCCGAGCAGCCTGGCCGTCGAAACGGCCACCGCCTTCGGGTCGACCCTCATCGGCTTCCTGCGTCATGACCGGTTCAATATCTACGCGGGACCGGAACGGGTGGGGTCATGAGCCTGGATTGTCCGGATCAGGCCGGTTGACCCTGATCCAGTCGGTCCGCCTTGCTGAGAACCCCGCCCCCTCCCGCCAGGGCCGCAAGCATTTTGAGAATGGGTATAACGATCCGCTCCTTCCCGCTTGAAAAGCGGTCTCGGCCGGCAAACGCTGAGGGCATGCCAGACAGGGAACAACCGGCGGACGGGGCCGTGCCGCCCGAAACGGTCTCCGGCTCCATGCGCCGGGGGGAGCCGGCCCGGACCGCCGCGGGCTGGAAAGCGGTCGGCGTCAGCCTGAAGCATGTCGCCGAGGAGCCCGGCCTGGCGCGGGGCACGCGGGCCCTGCTTCGGCTCAACCAGCAGGCGGGCTTCGATTGCCCGAGCTGTGCGTGGCCCGATCCGGAGGGCGAGCGGGCGGTCGCCGAATTCTGCGAAAACGGCGCCAAGGCCGTGGCCTCGGAGACGACGCGCAAGACGATCGGTGAATCCTTTTTCGCCCGGTATGCCGTATCGGAGCTCCTTCGCCAGACCGACCACTGGCTGGAAAAACAGGGCCGGCTCGCCGAGCCGGTGGTCAAACGGCCGGGCAGCGACCACTACGAGCCGATCCCCTGGGAGGCGGCTTTCCGGCTGGCGGGCGAGCATCTCAATGGGCTGGCCTCCCCGGATGAGGCGGTGTTCTACACCTCGGGCCGGGCTAGTAACGAGGCAGCGTTTCTGTACCAGCTGTTTGTCCGCCAGTTCGGCACCAACAACCTGCCGGACTGCTCCAACATGTGCCACGAATCCAGCGGGGCCGCATTGAAGGAGACCATCGGCATCGGCAAGGGCACGGTGACCCTGGAGGATTTTTATAAAAGCGACTGCATCGTCGTGATCGGTCAGAATCCGGGGACCAACCACCCGCGGATGCTGTCCGCCCTGCAGAAGGCGGTCGAAAACGGTGCCGAGCTGATCGCCATCAATCCGCTGCCCGAGACCGGGCTCATGGGTTTCTCGCATCCCCAGCAGGTGAAGGGCGCGCTCGGGATCCGCACGCAGCTCTGTTCGCTTCACCTCCCGGTGAAGATCAACGGCGACCTGGCCGCGCTGACCGGCATCCAGAAATGGCTCCTGGCCGAAGCCGAGGCCGGTCGTATCAAACTGGCGGATACGTTTATTCGGGAGCAGACCTCCAGCTTTGAGGCCTTCAAGGCGGCCGTCGAAGCTACGCCCTGGGAAGCCATCGAGCGCGACAGCGGGCTGTCGCGTGACCAGCTTGCCGACGCGGCCGCCCGCATCGCCCGTTCCCGGGCGGCCATCTTCTGCTGGGCGATGGGGTTGACCCAGCACCGGAACGCGGTCGGCACGATTCAGTCGGTGGTCAACCTCGCCCTGATGGGTGGCCACATCGGGCGGCCCGGTGCCGGGCTCTGCCCGGTCCGGGGCCACTCCAATGTCCAGGGTGATCGGACGGTCGGTGTCTGGGAGAAAATGCCTGACGCGTTTCTGGACAAGCTCGGCACCACCTTCGGGTTCGATCCGCCGCGCAAGCACGGCTTTGACACCGTCGACGCGATCCGGGCCATGAACGCGGGCCGGGCCTCGGTCTTTGTCGCCCTGGGCGGCAATTTCCTCTCCGCCACGCCGGATACCGAGGCGACCGCCCGTGCCTTGCGCCAGTGCCGCCTGACTGTTCAGGTCTCGACCAAGCTGAACCGATCGCACCTGGTTACCGGCGAAACCGCGCTCATCCTGCCCTGTCTTGGGCGCAGCGAGGTCGACGCCCAGGCCGCCGGGCCACAGTTCGTCACGATGGAAAATTCGATGGGGGTGGTGCATGCCTCGCGGGGCCGCCTGCAGCCGGTGTCCGACCGGCTCCTGAGCGAACCGGCGATCGTGGCCGGGCTGGCCAGCGCCGCGCTGGGATCGCAATCGACCGTCGACTGGGACGACCTGGTGGCGGACTACGACCGGATACGCGATAAGATCGAGGCGGTGGTGCCCGGCTTTGAGGACTACAATGCCCGGGTCAGGAACAAGGATGGATTTTACCTGCCGAACAACGCCCGCACGGGGGATTTTTCGCCGGTTGAAGGGGGGCGTGCCCGGTTCACCGTCCAGCCGTTGGAGCCCTGGGACCTGGAGCCCGGCCAGCTGTTGCTCATGACGATCCGCAGCCACGACCAGTTCAACACCACTATCTACGGAAACGACGACCGTTACCGTGGCATTCACGGCGAGCGACGGGTGATTTTTTTAAATCCCGAAGATATGGCGGAGCGCGGCATCGCCGAGGAGCAGCCGGTTGACATCACCTCGCACTGGGAATCCGAAACCCGGCTGGCGCGTCAGTTTCTTGCTGTGCCCTACGCCATCCCGCGCGGTTGCGCCGCCGCCTATTTCCCGGAGACCAATGTCCTGGTACCCGTGGACAGCGTGGCCCGGATCAGCAACACCCCCACCTCCAAGTCCATCATCATCCGGGTGACGCCGAGCCGCCCCGCCGCGGTCAACGGCTGACTCGGTCCCTGTCCTGCTCATGAAAAGCCGAGGCATCCCGGATCCCGTCCTCGTTACCGGGGGCACCGGCTTTATCGGCAGCCGGGTGGTCCGTCAGCTCGTCGATGCGGGCCATGCGGTCCGGGTGATTGCCCGGGAAGACTCTGACCGGTCTGCCCTCGACGGCCTGGTGGTCGACTGGGCCACCGGCGACCTGCTGGACATGGCCTTGATCCGGAAAGCCTGTACGGGTTGCCGGAGTGTCATTCACCTGGCATCCCCCAGCAGTTGGAACGATCTCGAGGGAGATCACGTCGGTCCCGCCATCGTGGACGGGACTAAACACATGGTCGAAGCCGCCCAGTCCGCCGGATTGAAGCGCATGGTTTATGTGAGTAGTGCGGCGGCCATCGGTGGTTCAAGAGATCCCAAGGTGTTTGATGAATCGGCCCGCCCGGGCCCGCCCGGTCAGGGCATGGCGTATTCGCACGCCAAATACGAAGCCGAGCTGGTTTGCGAAGGGGCGGTCGTCGATGGCTTTCCGGTAGTCATCGTCAATCCGGTCGAAACCTATGGTCCGGGCGATACGCGGCTCATCACCGCCGGCACCCTGGTCGCTTTCATCAGGCACAAGCCGACCATCGTTCCCTTTGGCGGCACCTGTATCGCGCATGTCGACGATGTGGCTACAGGCATCATTGCCGCCCTTGACCGGGGCCAGGCCGGCGAACGCTATATCCTCGGCGGTGAAAACATGACGCACCGGGAACTCGCTCAGATGACGTTGAAGTTGTCGGGTAGCCGCCGTCTCGCGGTCGCCCTGCCGCGACCGGTGGTGACGTTTCTGGCCTTCGCCGCGCGCGCCTTCGGGATCGACACCGGCCACCCCCGGGCCGTCCTCGAATACGCCAGCTACTACTGGTTTATGGACAACGGCAAGGCGCGCACCGAACTCGGCGTGACCTTCCGCGACGCACGGGCCACCCTCGAACCCGTCATCGCCTGGCTTCAGGCCGAGGGTCGGATCTGAAAGGGCGCGGTCGATCAAAAAAAGACGGCGGGTTTTCCGTTCCCGCCGTCGCCGGCAACTGGCCGGGGATGGGGGAATCCCCGGGCCGGAGGGATTTTGGGGAGACCGGATCAGGTTGTCCGGACGATCTGCCCCGGTTGCCGCTGGAACCAACTCCTGACCTGATGCCAGGCGTCGCGGATCGTCTCGGCGGTTCCGGGTTCGCCGGGATCTTCCTCGAGAGACCGGATTTGTTCTTCGAGCTCGCGCACCTCATCCCGGTTGCCGGCCTCGATCAGCGTGCGGTAGGTCTCCAGTTCGATCCGCGCCTGCCGCAGGTTGATGCTGGCGCCCGTGTATTTTTCCTCGCGAACCTGGCGTTCCGCCAGCCGCAAGGCTGCCTCGGCCTCCACCACTTCAACGGCGATCATGCCTTCGATGATCGGTATCCGGTCGTTTTGGACACGGTCCCTGTAACGGTAGACCTCCTTACCCGATTCATCCATTACAACCGTGGTCACCACACTCACCGGCAGGACCTCACGTATGATTCCGGCCAGCGTCCCGGCGTATTCCAATTCTTCCCGGGCAACTTCGGTCTTTTCTCCAATGAGCTGCTCGGAGGCCTTGTTGAGGTGGGTCAGGATCCGGGAAGCCAGAATGGACACCTGCCGCTCGTCTTCCGGTTTGAGGGTTCCGATGTCCTTGCGCTCGATCGTCGTCACGTAAGGTTCCCCGCTTCCCGCCTCGCTCATGCCGGGCGGGGCTTCGAGGTTCTGGGAAAAGGCAGGCCCCAGAAAGAAAACCAGGCCTGCCACTCCACTTGTCAACAGAGTCCTGATCGATCTCGTCATTCGTTTTCCTCCTTTCTTTGCTGGCTATTCTTTCTTCTTTTTCGCGACAAACGACAAAGGGTCACGTTCCGGATGCCGACCGCCCCGCGGTTTTCATCAGCTGACGCAAGCGGGGAAAGCTTTCGTTCAAAATCCTGTTCACGGCTGCCTCGTCGATTCCTTCCGAGGCGGCGATCTCCTCAGGATGGAGCCCCCCGAAGCAGTAGCGTTCAACCACGCGCCGTTGCCGGTCCGGCCAGTCGGCCAGGTTCTGGTGAAGGAAACGGATGAAATCCTCAAACTCCGCCTGGGTCGATGGTGCGGCGGTACGCTCGTCCGGGGTTGCGTCTTCCAGCTCCTCCTCCGGCGGAAACAGCATCCGGTCGATGATGTGGAGCGGCCGCTCGATATCGAATCCCGGGTCCTCCTCGTCCACCGACGCCAGGTCCTCGTCGAGTGAGACCGTTGAAGTGGCGACCCGTTCAGCCTCGCTTATCATTTCGTCGAGGACCGCATCACAGGTCTGGATCGCCCAGGGCCAGAAGGCGCCAAAGGGGATCTCCTGCGGGTGCATGCGGAGCATGCGCCGGATGGCCTCATCCACCACGTCGCCGTCCGAAAGGGCTGCGACCGGAATGTCGGGCCTGGCGAGGGCTTCCGTACGCAGACGGCGGCGGACATGTCTGCGCAACCGCTGCAGATAGTCCGCCAGCGTTTCCGCCAAAAGCTCCCGGGGTGTCCGGGGAGCCTGTCGGTCGGTCCTTTCGACCGGATGGACGGCTTCCTCCGGCCGGGTTTCGTCGGGCTGGTCCTTCTGCTGTGGATAGCGTCGCCGGCGCTTGAAAATCTTCTCGAGACGGGCGGCAGCGCCCTCAAAGGCGCTCCGGAGCGGCAAGGCTCGATTTCGGGAGAAGGAGAGGAATCGCCCGTGCCGCAACACCAGCTCGACCTCATACTCGCCCGCCGGAGTGAACCGGATCATGATCAGGAGATGGTGTTTTCCACGATCGAGGCGGGTGCTAAAATCACAGAGACGTCGGACCTCGTGCTCGATTTCATGGCGGAAAGGTTGGCTTAACTCCTCGTTGGCCACGACGTTCCAGGTAAAGGTTGTTGTTCGGGCACGGTTCATGATGCGGTCGAGGTAGTGTCCTTCTCCGCCTCCGACCATTTGGGCGACGGTTGCCCACTCGAAGCCTCCGGCGCCAATCCGTCTCCGACCATGGCATCCTCTGAGGACCGTGCCTCGTCCATCAGCCGATAAAAGAAAAAGCCCTGCACCATGACCGCGACAACCAGCAATGCCAGAACGACCGTTGCCCAGTGCGGAAGAGTCTTTTTCTGTGGGTTCGACATCTGTTGCCTCCTTTTTTGCTTTCCGGTGGGTCAATCGTCGTAGGCGACTTCAATACGACGGGCTTTCGCCGTCTCGGTTTTCGGCAGGGTAAGCTTCAGGACGCCGTGCCGGTATTTCGCTTTGGCTCCGTCCCGGTTGACTTCGCAGGGGAGGGGAATCACCCGGGTGAAGGATCCGAAGCTGCACTCCGAAAGGTGCACACGGCCCCGCTTTTCCTGATGCCGCGTTTCTTTTTCGCCCGAAAGGGTGAGTGTCCGGTCATCGACTTCGACATGCAGGTCCTCTTTCCGGAGACCGGGTAATTCAGCGGTAACCCGAATCTTATCCTCGTCTTCCTCCACATTGACCCGGGGGTCGTTGTCGATCGGGTTCCAGAGGAATGAAGGGAGCCTGTGGTCCAGCCTGGTTTCAGCTTCCCTTCGCTCCTCGGGTTTCAGGCGGCTGAGCCAACGGTCAACCGTGTTTCCGATTTCTTCACGAAGCTCGTCGATCGAATCACGCCAGGATTGGGGAATGATTTGATTCTTCATGGTGGAAACCTCCAGGGTTGTTGATGATTGTCTGAGGAATTGCTTATTTCATACCAGCGGGTTTCCCAGGGTACCGCCTGCGGTGAGATACCCTGTAATTTACCGATAATCAACGACCTGAAGGATCGTTTAGGCATCCCTCCCCGCCGGTCGGGAATCTATTTCCCCGGGCTGGTTGTGCCATTTTGGCAACCCTGGTTTCGGGCTCTGTGTCACTTTGGATCCTGGGGGGAATGGCGCTAACTTAAGGCCTCCGATCCCGATAGCGATCCCGATCAAAACGCTGTTAAGTTAGTGACATTCGGGCCAACCCCTTGTAAATGGGCATTGATGGGAGAGTGCTGGAGTCGCTGTGGGGAGGAACCGCCCATCGCCGCTTATCTTCGCAGATATCGAGGCGGGTGTGGCCAAATCCCATCTGCGGCGATGAGCGGCGATCAGCGGTTCGTCTAATCCGTCGCCCAGGCGACCTCGGTTTCGGGCAGGTCGTCGGGGAAGAGGGGCGGGAGTTGGCTGGCGTCGACGGGCCGGTAACCGTTGCTGCGGTAGATGGGGTTCCGGGGGATGAACTGTTCGTCGAAGCGGGGATCGGGGGCGTTAAGCCGGTTGCGCTGCCGGTCGATGGTGCCCTGCCGGTCATCGATGGCCCCGCCGATAAAGTTGCGGGCGACGTGTCGGGCGTCGCGAATATCGAGTTCGTAGCGCTCGCCCGGCGAGATGCCGCCGGGTCGTGTGTTCTGCCAGAAAATGTTTTCAAGGTAGACGGAGCCACGGGTGTGGTCGTCGACCGCGTTCCAGTTACCGGTGAACGTGGAGCGGCGGACGAGGACGCGCGAACCCGGAAAGATCGTCAGCGCCCCGGAGCCGTGCTCGGCGTTGAAGCTTTCGCCGCTGCCGGCGACGCCGATGGGGTCCTCGCCGAGGTTGGCCACATTGCCGGCAAAGAGGCAGTTTTCGATGACGGCGGCGGAATCCTGAAGGACGTCGAAGGCGGACCCGGTGACCAGCGTCCGGTTGTTACGGAAGACGCAATGGCGGAAGACGGCTGGCTTGTCGATGTAGCCGCGGTGTTCGACTGAAACGCCGGCGCCGCAGGGCTCGGTGTAGTTGTCCTCAATGACACAGGCTTCGATCACCGGGTAGCTCCGGCCGAAGATTTTTATCCCGCCGCCGTCGGTGTAGAAAAACAGCGCCTTCTGAAGCCGCGGCTCGATCAGGTCGGGTTGAATCGGCCCCGGTTCCTCGTCCCGGGTCACGAACCCGTTGGCACCGGTGATCCGGAAGCCGCGGAAGACCGTGTCCGCCCCGATTCCGTCGCCGAAGTAAACGACATGGTTGACGATGGCCGGGTAGGTGTCCGCCTCCGGGTCCGCCACCTCGGGATTGGCGGCCGTCAGCGTGACGTCGCCGACCGCCTCCACGTTGATGCCGGCGTGTTTCGCGTTGAGCCAGATGAAGGCCTGGCCGGGCTGTTGCGGCCGGTACAGGCCCTCGTGGACGCGGACAACGCGGGGACCGATCCGCCTGGCTGCCGCGTCCAGGGCGGCCTGGATCGACTGGCCCGGATAGACGTTATAAACAAGCAGCTCCTCCGGGGAGGAGGAGCTGCTGGCTGCGGGGAGGAAGGCGGCCGCGATTTCCTCCAACGGAATGGTCTTGTCCGGTGGCGTCGGATCGGGGGTCGCCCGGCTCATGGGCGGGGCGCCGGGATCCTCTTCAATCGTAAGCGTCTGATTGCCCTCGATCGGGCCGTCCACGGTCTGGATCGTGCCGGAGGGCCATTCGACCGAGATGCTGTCCACCGTGGTGGCGTCCCCGAGGCCGAAATAGAGCGGCCAGCTGGACTGCGAGAGGTAGCCGCTTTTGCCGTCGTAGACCTGGGTCCAGGTTTTTTCGCCGGTTTTGACGCGGACGACGGCTCCCAGGCCGTCGCGGTTGGAGACGGTGCCCTCGAGATCGATCTTGAGGTAGTTCACCGCGCTTTTCACGTCAGTCAGGTTGCTGAACATCACGGTCGGCTCGGAGTGGAAATCGTTGGTGACGATGTCGAGATCACCGTCTCCCTCGATGTCGAAGATGACGGAGGAGCGCCCGCCGAGGGCCCCCCAGACCGAGACATGCTCGACCTCGGGATCCATCCGCGCGACGGACTGGGCGATTTCGTGGGCGCTGTCCTCACCCTTCACGTCGAGTTCGAACCAGGGGATGGCTGTCCGGCCGCCGGCGCGCGGTTCGACGCCCAGCAGGAACTCGGCGTCGCGCAGCATTTTCCCGCCGTCGTTGATGAGGAGGGTGTTCGGGTGATAGCGGAAGTTGATGTTCATCGAGGAGACGACGAAGGCGTCCTCATAGCCGTCGGCATTGAGGTCGCCGATGCTGAGCCCCCAGGGCCAGTAGTTCTCGGCGCCGATTTCCTGCGAGACCTCGGTGAAGGTGCCGTCGCCGTTGTTTTCGAAGAAGGCGTTGCCGAAGATGCTCTTACCGTTGGAGCGCAGGTAGCTTTCGGGGAACTGCATGTCGGCCTTTTGCTTTTCCTCGGCGAGGACGGGCGGCACGTCCTTGGACATGTCGGAGTGCATGTCCGTCAGGTAGATGTCGAAATCGCCGTCCTGATCCCAGTCGAAGACTTCGATGCCCATGGCACCCCAGGGTGTCTTCGGGAAGAGGGCCGGTGTCTTCTTAACGAAGCCTTCGCCCTGCTGGTTTTCCCAGTACTCGTCGTGCCCCTGCATGTCGGTGATGTAGAGGTCAATCCAGCCGTCGTTGTTGACGTCGATGGGTGAGGCGTCGCCGTTCCAGCCGGGCTCGATCAGCCCGGTCTCCTCGGTCACGTCTTTGAAGGTGCTGTCGCCCTGGTTCCGGTAGAGGATGCTCTTCTCGGCGCGCCAGGGCTTGAGGTGGCCGTGAAAGCCGTCCTCGTGACCGTTGTAGAAATGGAAGGTGCCCGGCTCGCGGTCGGCCACCGCCGGATTGTTGTCGGCGGTGCGAATCTGATTGTCGGTATACTCGCCGACATTGGTCACCAGCAGGTCGAGAAAGCCGTCCCGGTCGTAGTCGAAAAAGACGGCACCCGAGCTGTGCCCATGGTGGCCGAGCCAGCTTTCCTGCGTAATGTCCTCGAAGGTGCCGTCGCCCTGGTTTTCGAACAGCTTGTTGCCGTCGCGGACGGCCGTGACGAAGAGATCCGGATCGCCGTCGTTGTCGATGTCGGCGAAGGAGGCGCTGACGCTGACCCGGTCGCTCATGGTCAGGCCGGTGTCGCCGGTGATTTCCTCGAAAGTGCCGTCGCCAAGATTCCGATACAGCGCGTTGCTGCCAATCTGATTGGTGAAGTAGATGTCGGAAAACCCGTCGCCGTCCACGTCGGCGATGGCCATGCCGTTGCCGTGGTCGTAGTGGACCGCCTTGTAGGTCATGCCCGAGTCGTCCACCACCCGGTTGATCCAGGTGATGCCGGTCTCCGGGTACCGGTCCTCGAAACTGAAGTCGATGAAGGCGTCGAATTCCCCGGCGGTGGCGAGTTGGCGCTCCATGCGCTCAGGCAGCCACTCGGGATCGAGGATCTCGCGCGGGTAGGGGAGGATGGCCGCGCCTTCGGTCATGGCCGGCTCGCGGGTGCCCGGTGCGGCCTGGACGATCAGGCCCGACAGGCAAGACAGGAGCAGCACGCTGAGGGCACTGCGTCCGGGGGGGGGTGGTAACGGGGATGGTTGCATGAAGGATGAGGAAACGCGTTTGGGTCTCCGGTTAGCTTGGTTATGCGGCTGTTGTGGAAAAAGGGAACCCCAAGCCGCCGAGTTAACCGGTTTTTTCGGGGAGGATGAGATTTTCGCGGACAATGGTGTCCCAGGGATTGGTGAGGTTGACCGTCTGTTCACCGGCATGTTTGGCCTGCCAGGCGGCAAACGCTTCCGGGCCCAGCGTTACCAGCAGCCCGTGAAGAGAATCATGGCTGAAGCCGCAAAACTGGTCGCCGCGGTAAGGCCAGCTGCCAGCGGGCTGGGGTGGCAGCCAAAGCTCCGCCCGGGCGCCGGGGAGCGCCAGCTCGCGCCGTCGCAGGTGCGGCAGGTGCAGCGAATAGGCCTTGTCCCGGCTGGTGATCATCATCCGGACCGGCCGTTTTGCCGGCAGGATGAGCCGGTCGGCCAGCGCCACCACATCATCGTCCGTGCCGAAAACACCGTCCGCCCCGGAATAGCGCGCCACCCAATGGTAGTTCTCCGCCGTCAGCCGGACCTCGAGCGGATCGGAGGCGGTGGGGGCGGCGCCCGAGCCTGGGGTGATGGCCAGGCCGAAGGCCAAAGTCAGAAGTGAACTGATGATGGGTAACCGGATAATTGTTATTTAAGGAGGCGGCCGGCCGGGGTTCAAACGGCGATTGCACCTTGGTTCCGGATATAAGAACCGATTGATTCAAGGGGTATGCCCGCGTCCTGATTAGATGCGGGGCTGGCATCCGAGGTTGAGCTAAGCGTCATCAAGCCCCAGCCTCCGACCATGCCCGTGCTCCGTTTCCGTCCTCGTATCCTCGCCGATGACCTGCCCGCGGGTCGCTATGCCCAGACCGCGCTGGTCGATCTCTGGCAGACCGGGCGGCCCGTCTATATCACCGGTGCCCGGGGTGGATCGCTCTTCGGTTGGTGGCGCGAGGTCGACGGCACCATCGCCCACCAGATCCTGGGCGAGGACAGTCCCTCCGATGTCGCGCTCTGCGTGCTCGATGTCGACGCCGACGGCTGGCCCGACCTCGTGACCGGCGGGGCGTGGTACCGCAACCCGGGCCAACCCGGGCAGCTCTTTGAGCGCCACGCCTTCGATCCCGACCTCGGCTCGGTCCACGACCTGCGGGTGGGGGACATCGACGGCGACGGCCGCGACGAGGTCGTCTGCCTCTCCGACCGCCATGACCTGCGTTGGTATTCGATTCCCGAGGATCCCACACATCCCTGGCCGCACACGCGCATCGGCGATCCGGTCCACGCCGGGGCCGCCCTCGGCGACCTCGACGGTGACGGTCACCTCGATGTCGTGCGGACCGATGTCTGGTTTCGCAACGTGCGCGGCGACGGCACCGAATGGGAGGAAATCCCGATCGGCCCGAGCACGCCACCCCCGCCCGACATGCAGGAGCGCTGGGCCTTTGACGCGACGCGCGCGGTCGTCCGCGACATGAACGGCGACGGCGTGCCCGACATCGTCTTCACCGACGCCGAGATCCCCGGCGGCGCGGTCTGGTGGATGGAGAACGTGAACGGCGACGGCAGCACCTGGTGCCGGCATGACATCTATAAACACCCCGCCGGGTCCCCCCGCCGCGGCCCCTGGCACTCGCTTGTGGTCGCCGACCTCTGCGGCAATGGCTTTCCCGATGTCGTCTCCTGCGAAATGGAGCACATCCGCGGCGACGCCGCCCCCCGCTGGTGGCTCTGGGAAAATGTCGACGGCTCCGGCACCCAGTGGCGCGAACATTGCCTCCTCGACGCCAACCTCGGCGGACACGAACTCGTCGCTGGCGACTTTTTCGGCAACGGCCGCATCGACCTCATTGCCAAGCCCTGGACCCCCCGCCCCGACAACCTGCTCGGGGGCCGGATGTTCGTGCTGGCGCTGGAAAATATGGGGGGAGTTAAAGAGTTAAAGGGTTAGGAGGTTAAAGGGTTAGAAGTTCGGGATTATAGCCGGCAAATTGAAATCGAATGCGAAGCCCGGGCATACCCGCTGATTGGATTTGCGATCGCTGGAGAATGAGCAGGCGACTCCATGGAGTGGCGGGCTCTACGGCCCGCCACACGCGTACAAGCTGTCTTTTTCCCGTTTTCCCGATTCTTTTCGCCCACATGCGCGACCTGCGGCGTTGTCGGGCTGGAAACCGTCTGGTTACGCACCTCAGGGCGCGCCCTGAAATGCCTGGGAAGGAGATGGGGAGGATGCGGGTCAGGTTTGTTTACGACTACTTTGGGTGGAATTATCCGATGGTCTGGGATACCGTTGTATCCGACGTTTTGTTACTTCTCGACCAGATCGAAGCACTCATCAAGGCATACCAAGTCGATGAAGCTAACGAGTAAAGCTGGCGCTTTACTCGCAGTTCATCTTCACCGTTCGCCGAATCCAATTTGGTTGTCGTCCTGGTCCTTGACGCGAAAATCCACCATGCCCCAGGGCCGCTCTCCGAGGTCCAGTGAGAAGGCTGCGCCCCGGCGCTTGAGCGCCTCATAATAGGCGCGCACATCCGTCGTATGACAGTAAACGAAAGACGGTCCAGGCGGGGCGCCGACTCCTGCGGAGGCAAGTTGGATCTCGAATTTTCCGAGTCCCACCCCTGCGCGCGTGGCTGGCTCACCCCATGTCCACTTGATGGAGAACCCTAACTTGCTTCTGTAGAAATCCAGCGACGCTTCAAGGTCGGTTACAGCAAATACCGGGAAGAGATCAGTTATCTGTGCCATAAGGAGGTTTTCCGACTAACTGAATCTGATGAAAAGCGGGGGCAAACGTGAATGGCGCTAACTTAAGGGTCCTGATCCAAATCGGGATCGAAATCGAAATCGGGATCGAACATGCATAAGGAAATAATATGCATTGGCTTACGTAATCGATTTCGATAGCGATTTCGATAGCGATACCGATGAAAACGCTGTTAAGTTAGTACCATTTGGGGCAAACGTGGAATTTCAACCTTGGCCGTTGGTTTCCACCGCTTTGCCCTGGTCGGGGAAGGGGAAGTATTGCTGACACCCGGTTCATCTTTGAGGTGCATAACCAAGCGGTTCCAGCCCGGAAACCTCAGCCGGTTGAGCCTGGCTCGACCAGAAGCGGCAGGCTAAGGGTTGCGGTGGTACCGGCGCCTTCGTTTTTGCTCAAGGCGAGGGAGAATTGGTAGATCAAGCCCAATTGCTGGACAATGACCAGACCCAGACCAAAGCCCTGCTGCTCCCGTTTTTTTCGGTCGAACTGAATGAAAGCACCGATGCGGGACCGTTGGTTTGGCAGGATGCCGGAACCGCGGTCGGAAACAGAGAGCGAATAGCCATCCGTTGTGCCATGGCCGACCACTGAAATGGGGGTACCGGCTGGTGAATAGTTGATCGCATTGGCGAGCAGCTCTCTCAGCGCGCAAGCGAGGCGATCCTCCGGTACGGCAGTCCACGACGGGGAAACCCGGATGTCGAAGTCCTGCTCGCGACCATGTTCCGGCAACACCGAGTCCAGGGACGCGATGGCCTGATCGACAGCCTCAGGGATGGAGCAGATTCCCGCTGGAAACTGAAAATTCGAACCATCGCCATTAAAGCTGTTGTGAATTTTCAGTTCTGAGAAGAGGGACAAGCGTTCCACCTTGCTGGTCAACTCCGAGCAACCGTGATTGGCGAGCCTGAGCATCTCTTTGATATCTTCCTTGCCAAGGGTTTCCCATTCACTGTTGAGAAAATCGGATGCCCCGACCATCGCATTGAGGGGGGTACGCAGTTCATGCGTGATGATTTGGATCAAATTCTGGCGAAGGTCCTCGATCTCTCCCTGAGTGAGTTGGTAGAGTTCTTCCAGCTTCAGGGAAAATTGCCTCAATTCCCTGTTTTTGATCCGGAGTTGAAGCTCGTCTTCGACAAGTTTCGCCAGTCCCTGGATGTTCTCGTGCTGGTCCTCGGTAAGCGTCCTGACCTCATTGTCGATCACACACAGCGTACCGAGTGCCAGCCCGGTGGCTTTATCCAGAATGGGGAAACCCGCATAAAAACGAATAAACGGAGGACCGGCGACCAGGGGGTTTTCCTTAACGCGCTCGTCCTTAATCGCATCCGAAATGATCAGGGGGGAACTCGGTTCAGCAATGGCATGCTCGCAAAAGGACAACTCGCGCGGCATCTCTCTGACGTTGGCCCCGTAGGTGGATTTAAAGAATTGCCTGTCCCGGTCTACTAAAGAAACCAGCGAAATGTTCACCCTGGCCAGACGTGCAGCCAACTTGGTTATATGGTCGAAGGTGGGTTCCGGCTCGGTATCCAGAATGTCGTAGCTGTGGAGAACCTGCAGGCGTTGCTGCTCCATCTCCGCGGGTAGTTTCTGCTGGAATTGGTTCATGATCTGCAAATGAACCAGGGAGGCACATCACCGCTTCATGGGGCGAGGCTGTTCAGGTGTTTGATAACCTAATTGAACCGAACGCCCATTGTGGATTTTTTTCAACCCGGTCGGTGATTAATTTTTGGGGTCAAGGCCCTAGGACGCTTTCATGCGTGTGGCCTTATTGGGGGGCGTGCGTCCAGGCTCTTGGTCGCCGGCCCGTGCGCCCTCCTTGCGCATGTGCCCGCGGCTGCGAATTTGCAGCCCTGTCGCTGGCCGATTCGGCTGCCCTTGGATCCTGAAACGACTTGAGGCGCGGGGAGACGCGGGTATCGCCGGAGCCCGGTTCATCCGTCCTCGGTTGCGGGGAAGGGCACGGGCTGGTTGTCGGCGTCGCGGTCGAAGATGAGGCGTTCGGGGCTCCAGTAGGGGGCGCAGACGACGATGAGGCGCAGGTCCTCGGTGTCGGAGAGGTTTTTGATGTTGTGCCACTCGTTGGGCAGGAGGACGACCGAGTCCCCGGCGGAGACTTCGACGGTCTGGTCTTCCACCATCATGAGCCCGCGGCCCTCGGTGATGATGTAGATTTCCTCAAAGGCGTGTTTGTGCGGCACGACCTCGACGCCGGCGGGGATGATGATGTCGGCCACGCTGATGTGCTCGGCACGCGAGTTGCGCGGGCTGGCGAATTCGCGGGCTTTGGCGTTGTCCTCGGCGACATACCAGGGCTGGTCCTCGATGGGGACGACCTCGACGGCGTCGGAGGCGGGCGCCGCTTCGGCCTCGGGTTTGGCTTGTTCGGCTTGGAGAGAAGCAACAGCCAGCAGGAGGCCGGCGAGGGTAGAGGGGGCGAATCGATGGATCATGGACAATGGAAAGCGGAAATCGTGCCTTCTGTGGTAAAGCCCTAGGGGCGTTGCTTGCGACGCCCGCAGGGATCCAGTCTGCGGATTGCCCCGCCCTCCTTCGGGCCTTGGGGCCTTGGGGCCTTTGGGTGATGCCCAATGCGACTCTCCCTCTCGTGCCCGTAATCAGGGCGTAAGCCCGGTCCTCGCCGAAGGCCCTGAGCTTGCCGATGGGTAATCGAAACGTGACTCTGGAAATTCCAGGCTTGATCGGCGTTTTGGCTGATCTCCATCACTCGGGCCGGCCTGCGATCTCGTTTTCCGCTTCGGCGGGATCGCCGACGTATTCGTAGTCGGTATACCGGTAATCGACCTGGTAGACGTAACGGTTGAGGAGGATGCTGCCGGCGGCGTTGAGGCGGACCTGGCGGATGGCGACGGTGTCGGGCGGCCCGATGCGGTCGAACTGCGCCTCGAGCCGAAAGTCATCGAGTTTGAAAATCAGCAGGTAGCGGAAGGGGGTATCGGCCTCGATGGTCATGCGGTCGAACCAGGTCTGGTCCTCCGGCTTGCTCCGGATCACCGTGAAGTGCCGCAGATACTTGTGCTGGAGCGGCAGCTCGCTCTTGCGAAAGGTGTAGGTCCGGATCTCCCGACCGTCGGCGACCGCGGTGGTCACCTCGGCGGCTTCGATGAGCTGCCGGGCGAGTTTCCGGTTTTTGTCGCGGTGCTTCCGCTGGTCGCGTTTGTCGGCCACCATCTCTTCAATGGCCTCGATGGACGGCGCGCGCCGGTCGGCGGAGAGGAGGGTCCAGCCGAGGGTCTGCGGGTTGTCCTTTTCCTGCGGATTGTAGCGCATAACGCGCAGGCGTTCGACGCGTCCGTCCTTCTCCAGCCACCGCGCGTGCTGGGTGTAGGCCCAGCCAGTGGGTGGGGCAGGGCGGAACAAACTGCCATCCTCGGACCCGGCAATGATTTCGAAGCCCTCGAGGGTGTCGATCTCTTCGGCCGCCGACGCGCCGGCCGGCAAGCCGACCAGCAGTATCATCAGCAGCCGGGCCAGGGCCGCCAGCCGCCTGTTCGGGCGACAGCCCTTTACCGTTGCCAATACCGGGGTTTGTGGTGCCATGCTGCTGGTTTTGCACAGTCTCATGAGTGCTGCCCAGAACAAACCCGGTCCGGCTGATGCTGACAACACGCATGACCTGATTGCCGTGCGGCGCCAGAAGCTCGCTGCCATGCGTGAGGCCGGCCGGGATCCGTTCCGCCGGGCCTGTCGCCAGACGCACACGTCGGCACAGGCGGTGGCTCTCTACCGCGAGCCGCCTGAGGACCTCGACACCGAGGCGAAACAGGCCCACCCGCAGGAGCGCGTGGCGGTGGCCGGCCGCATCGTGGTGATGCGGATCATGGGCAAGGCGACCTTCTGCAAGATCCTGGACCGCGACGGGCAGATCCAGCTCTATGTCACGCGCGACGCCTTGCCCGAAGGACAATACAACACCGAGTTCAAGAAACTCGACCTCGGCGACATCATTGGCGCGGAGGGCACGCTCTTCAAAACCAGGACTGGCGAAATCACGGTCCGGGTCGACGCCTACACGGTGGTGGCCAAAGCGCTGCGGCCGCTGCCCGAGAAGTGGCACGGGATCAGTGATCCGGAGGCCATTTATCGCCAGCGGCACCTCGACCTGATCGCCAACGCCGAGAGCCGGAAACGCTTTGCCTTGCGCAGCGCCATTATTCGCGAGATTCGCCAGTTTTTCTGGGAGCGGGACTTCGCGGAAGTGGAAACGCCGACTCTCCACAGCGTCGCCGGCGGGGCCGCGGCCCGGCCGTTTCAGACCCATTTTAATGCGCTCGACTGCGATTTCACGCTGCGCATCGCGCTCGAGCTGCACCTCAAGCGCCTGCTGGTTGGCGGGATGGACCGCGTCTTCGAGATCGGGCGGGTTTTCCGCAACGAGGGGTTGAGCCGTCGACACAACCCGGAGTTCACGATGCTGGAGGCCTATCAGGCTTACAGCGACTACCGCGGGATGATGGAGCTGGTGCGCAGCCTGATCGACCGGATCTGCGAAACCGTGATCGGGACCACCCGAATCCCGGTCCACGGCCGGGAGAATGCCTTTATCGAGCTCGGTGGCGACTGGCGCGAGGCCCGCTACAAGGATCTGGTCATCGAGGCGACGGAGGACCCGGACTGGTTCAGCCGCCCGAAGACGGAGAAACAGGCCGCCTGCGAGCGAATGGGCATCCAGGTGAATCCCGAGCTGGAAGATCACGAAATTTCCAATGACGTCTTCGAGAAGCGCGTTGAGCCCAACCTCATTCAGCCGACTTTCGTGACCCACGTGCTGAAGGAACTGGTGCCGCTGGCCAAGATCAGCCCCGACGACCCCGACTGCGTGGACGTCTTCGAGTTGTGTATCAACGGGCAGGAGATCGCGCCGGCTTACTCCGAGCAAAACGACCCGATCGTGCAGCGTGAGGTGCTCGAAGCCCAGATCGGCGAGGAGATCCAGAACCTCGATGAGGAGTTTCTGCAGACCCTGGAGCATGGCATGCCGCCAGCCGGCGGCATGGGCATGGGCATTGACCGGCTGGTCATCATGCTGACCTCCGCCGCCAACATCCGGGACACGATCCTTTTCCCGACCCTTCGCCCGCTGACACGTCATTCGGACGGAATCCACGCAACCGGTACAGCTCCGGAAGCCTGAGACCGCTCCGCTTTCCTTTATGCCCTGGTCCCTCTACCTGGCGGTTAAACAGCTCTTCCCTTCCGGTCGGCGGTTTTCCTTTTTCGCGTTCATCAGTATCGCGGGGGTGACCATCGGGGTGATGGTGCTGCTGGTCGTC
This sequence comes from Opitutales bacterium, assembly GCA_051117635.1. Taxonomy (GTDB): domain Bacteria; phylum Verrucomicrobiota; class Verrucomicrobiia; order Opitutales; family JABSRG01; genus JBNPEH01. Next base: position 162,064 of record JBNPEH010000004.1, read on the forward strand.
CAGAGTGTGATGAACGGCTTCGGCTACGAGATCCGGGATAAGCTGAAGGCAAACAACGGCGACATCCGGATCACCAGCGGACGCATCCTCTACGACTGGCAGGCCCTCCGGGAGCAGGTGCTCGAGGATCCCGCCGTGGAGGCCGTTTCTCCCTACGGCGAGGGCGTGCTCATGCTGTTGGCCGACCGCATTCCCGCCTTTCCGGTCGTGCGCGGAATCGACCGTCGCTTTGAAAACGCGGTCGTGCCGCTGGATGAGTTTATGGTGGTGGGGGAACTTGAAGACCTCGACGACGAGCGCATTTTTATGGGCGACAACCTTGCGCGGTCGCTGGGCGCCGAGCCCGGTGACACGATCGAGGTGTATACGCCGCTGATGCTGGAACTGCTCAAGAGCGACGAGGTCCTGCTGCCACGGTCGCTGGAGCTGGCGGGGCTGTACCACACCGGTTACGGGCAGATCGACAGCAACACGGTGATCGTGTCGCTGCGGCTGATGCAGGAGCTGTACGCGCTCGGCAACGGGGTCCATGGGCTGACTGTTCGCCTGAAGCCGCCCTTTACGGAGCAGGTGGCCGATGTCGCCGAGCGACTCGAGGCGGGGCTGCCGGAGGACGTCCGCGCGGTGACCTGGCTCGAGACCAACCGCGATTTCCTTTTCATCCTCAGCCTCGAGAAATCGGTCATGTTTTTCATCATCACCTTCATCGTGCTGGTGGCGTCATTCTCCATCGCCATCAGTCTGATGATGTCGGTCATCCGGAAGACGCGGGAAATCGGGCTCCTGGTCGCCATGGGGGCCACGCCGCGCACCGTCGCCCTCTGCTTCGGCCTGCAGGCCGGCGTCATCGGCGTCACCGGGACCGTCCTCGGTGTCGGCCTGGCGCTGCTTATCCTGGCGAACCGCGACGCCATCGTGCAGAGCCTGGTACAGCTGACCAACACCGAGGCCGCCTTCCTGCGCTTCTACCAGTTCACCGAACTGCCGGTGCACTATACGGTGCAGGACTTCGTGCTGATCATCGGCTTCACCATCGGGCTCTCACTCCTGGCGGGGATCGTCCCCGCGATCAAGGCGGGACGCCTGAAGCCGGCCGATGCCCTGCGCAGTGAATGAGTGTTGTATGACCCAAGCGGATACAGATTCTGAGGCCGGCCGGCCCGTCCTTTCTGCCCGCGGGCTGGTCCGCCGCTTTTCCTCGGCGGCCGGCCCGATCGAGGTCTTGTCCGGCGTCGACCTCGACCTGCGACCCAGCGAGACGGTATCCATCCGGGGTGAGTCGGGCAGCGGCAAGAGCACCCTGCTGAACATTCTGGCCGGGCTGGAAACGTGGGACGCCGGCACGCTGGCCTGGAAGGGCCGGACCCTCGACCCCGCCTCCATCCGTCGTCAGCCGATGGCCGCCCGGCGCGCGCGTTTCATCGGTTTCGTCTTCCAGGCCTATTACCTGGTGCCGGAGCTGAATGTGCTGGAAAATGTGCTGCTGGCGGCACGCCTCGCCGGGCGGGTGGACGCACCGGTTCGGGACCGCGCCACCCATCTGCTGGACCGGGTTGGTCTGCGCGGCCGGGAGAAACAGGACCCCGCCCAAATGAGCGGCGGGGAGCGTCAGCGGGTGGCGGTCGCCCGTGCCCTGATCAACCACCCGACGCTGCTGCTGGCGGACGAGCCGACCGGCAACCTGGACGAGCGGACCGGCCAGGCGGTGATGGATCTGCTCTGGGACCTCTGTGCGGAGGAGGAAACGGGCCTGCTGCTGGTCACCCACAACCAGGCCTTTGCGGACCGCGCCGAACGTCGTCTCTTTTTAAAAACGGGGCGTTTGGAAGACACGGAATCTACAACACCGGAATCATCCTGATGCCTGCCGACCCCCCAGCCCTGCCCGAAACGCTGCCGGCGCCACCGGACGGCCAACCCGACCTGCTGATTGTGGCGGGCGAGCACAGCGGCGACGAGCATGCCGCCCGGATCGTCAAGGATCTCCGTGAGGCCCATCCGAGCATGCGAATTTCAGCGGTGGGTGGTCCGCAACTCGAAGCAGCGGGAGCGCACCAGGTCTTCGACCTGACCGGGCAGTCGGTCATCGGCCTGGTGGAGGTGCTCAAGCACTACCGCTTTTTCAGGGAGCTCTTCTGCAAGGTGATCGACTGGGTGCGGGAGCACCGACCGCGGAATATCCTGTTTGTCGACTACCCGGGCTTCAACCTGCGGCTGGCCGAGGCGCTCGTCGGGGCGGGCCTGGCCCGGAAGGGCGGGGGAGAGATTCCGCTGCTGTATTACATCAGTCCGCAGATCTGGGCCTGGAAGGCGAAACGCCGCTTCAAGATGGCGCGCAGCATCGACGCCCTGGGGGTCATCTTTCCCTTTGAAGTGGCGAGTTACAGCGACACGGATCTGGACGTCACCTTTGTCGGCCACCCCTTCGTCTCCGAGGATTTTGAAAACAAACTGAGCTACGATCCGGAGGCGCCGATCCTGTTGCTGCCGGGAAGTCGGGTGCAGCCGGTGCTACGCATCTTTCCGGTACTGCTGCAGGTCTACGAGGCTCTGCTCGACCGCCGGACGACCCAGGAGGCGACGGTCATTTTCCCCAGTGATGCAATTGAACACACGCTCGAGACCGTTCTGGCCCGATTCCCCAAGGCCCGGGGGCGGCTCACCCTGGTGCACAATTCCGAAAAGGTCGCCGGCAGTGCGGTTATCATGAGCTCGGGGACCATGTCCCTGGCGGTGGCGCTGGCCGGGATTCCGGGATCCATCGTCTACAAGCTCCACCCGATGACCTACTGGCTGGGCCGGGTGCTGGTGAACGTGCCCTACATCGGGATCGCCAACCTGCTATTGCCCGACCCCATCCATCCGGAGTTTATCCAATTCGTAAAGCGGGACGCTCTCGTCGCCGACCTGATCGCCAGTCTGGAGGATCCCCGGCGCCTGAAGCGCACCCGAAACGCGGCCGAGGCACTGCGCGCCCTGCTCGAGACCAACGGTGACCGCACCGCCGCCACCTGGCTGTTGTCGAAGATGCAGCGGTAAGGGGAAAGCAGTCCAAGGCGCAGGACAGGGCCGCCATCATTCTGAAAATTGGTATCAGTCCCCGGTGTACAGATATTCGACGGGCCAGCCGGAGCAGATGCCGTTGCCGTTCATATTGACCGAAGGCACATAGTTGCGGAGGCGGCGTGTGGATTCCAGGACGCGCATGTTGGACACGTAATCGATGACCCCTTCGCCATGGTTGCGGATAAAACTCGGGATGACGTTGTCGTGCATGCGGCGCACGATTTCCTTCTCAGTGTGGCCGTCGATGTAAATGAGCATGGCCAACCGACCGTCGATTTCCGCAAGTGCGGTTTCATAAACCGTCCCGTTGCTGTCGTGCCGGGAGGCCTCCTCGATGAAACGTCCCCGGATTTCCTCCAGGGAGACGCCCACTCTGAAATGCAGGATGTACAGGTGGCGGGACGGATATTGCCCGGTGCCCTGGGCCCCCAGCTCCACCTCACAGAAGAACTTGAGGATGCCTGCCTCCTCCAGACGCTTGCGTTTGCGACCCACCGTTCGGAGCGGGATACCCGTGGCATCGCTAAGGTGCTTGTCGGTGCAGCGGGGGCAGCGGATCAGCTCGCGGCAGATGGCCCGTTCCTGTTCTTCCAGGCGGCGATAAGGTGTACTATCCATGGGAAACGGGAAGAAATACAGGGCTAAACCGTTAGGAAAAAGCAACTCCTTTGCCACTTTTACCTGTCAATTGCCTCAGGCCCGGCTTGCCGGTTTCGGGCACAAGCCCTAAGGGTGCTGACTCGGGGTCGTTCTCCTTACTGCTTTTTCCATGTTTTTCGACGAAGTCACCATTACCCTGGAAGCTGGCGACGGGGGCGACGGCTGTTTTTCCATGCGGCGCGCCCGGTTTGTCCCCAAGGGCGGTCCCGACGGCGGAAACGGTGGCCGCGGCGGCAATGTCATCATCGAATGCGACGAAAACGTTGGCGACCTTCGGGCCTTTCATTTCAGGAAGATCTGGAAAGCGCCGAACGGCGAGCCCGGTCGCGGGCGGGATCAGCATGGCGCCAAGGGAGAGGATCTCCTGCTGAAACTACCGCCGGGAACGGAGATTCAGGACAGGGAAACCGGTCGCGTGCTGGCGCAGACGCTGGAGCACGGGAAACGCTTTCGCTTTCTTCGCGGCGGCGAAGGCGGGCTCGGCAACGCTTCCTTCAAGAGCGCAGTCAATCAGGCGCCCCGTCAGACTACGCCCGGCGAGGAAGGTCAGGCCGGCACGTTCCGCCTGGTCATGAAGACCATCGCCGATATTGGGCTCGTCGGTTACCCGAACGCGGGCAAAAGCACCTTGCTGGCCCATCTCACCGCGGCCCGACCCAAGACGGCTGCCTATCCCTTCACGACGGTGACCCCGATGGTCGGCATCGTGGATTATCCGGAACATTACAGCCGGCTGTCCATCGCGGACATTCCGGGTCTGATCGAGGGTGCCAGCCGGGACCGTGGGCTCGGGCACCGCTTTCTCCGTCACATTGAGCGCTGTCGCCTGCTGGTCTTCCTGATCGACCTGCAAGGCACCGACGGGCGGGAGCCAGGGGATGACCTGACCGTCCTCCGCGGCGAACTCGAGGCCTATGGATCGGGTTTGGCCGAAAAGCCCTATCTGGTCGTAGCCAACAAGATGGACGAGCCCGACGCGACCGAAAACCTGACCGCCTTCCGCGGGGCGCATCCGGGGGTCGATGTCCTTCCCTTGAGTTGCCTCAGCGAAGAGGGGCTGCCCGAACTGAAGGCGACGCTCTGGGAGCGGATGAGGCATCTCAAGGCTGCATCGGAGGTCGAAGGCTGATGCTTGCGCCTGCCGGCCCGACAGTGTCACGGTAGAGGGATGTTAGCTGTCAAACACGTCGCTCCCCGCAAGGCCGAAGTCATCGAAATGGAGGACCCGGAGGTCACCCCCGGTCATGTCGTCGTCCGAATGAAAGCCGGGGGCATCTGCGGGTCGGACCTGCACATCTACCGCCGCGAACCCTGGCAGTTTTCCAAGGTGCTCGGCCATGAACCCTGCGGGGTCGTCGAATCGGTCGGTGAGGGTGTCACGCATTTGAACGCCGGAGACCGCGTGACGGTTTACCACTATGAATCCTGCGGCCACTGCCAGCCCTGCCGCCAGGGCTACAAGTTCTGGTGCGATGTGCCGGAGGCCAAGAAAGCCCCCGGCTGGCACATCACCGGCAGTTGCGCCGAAAAGGTTCTGATCAAGGCCGAAAACGCGCTCAAGCTGCCCGACGACCTCACCTTCGACGACGGTGCCCTTATCGCCTGTGGCGCCGGCACGGCCTACAGCGCGCTTCGAAAACTTCACCCCAATGCCGAAGACAGCGTAACCATCATCGGCCTCGGCCCGATCGGCCTCTGTCTGGTCCGGATGTTCAAGGCCCATGGATGCCGGGTCTTCGCCGTCGGTCGTCGACAGGCCCGGCTCGACCTGGCGGAGGCATTCGGCGCCGATACCCTGATCGACATCGACCGCGAGGACGACCCCTCCGGCGTGGTGAAGCAGACCCTGCCCGGCGGCACGAATCTGGCCGTGGAAACCTCCGGGAAGCCCGAAGGGCAGCGGCAGATGCTCGCCTCGCTGAGCCGCGGGGCGCGTTGCGCCACCATCGGCATCGGCACCCGGGAGCCGGCCGTCAACCTCGGGCGGATCACCGGCTCGGAGATCACGATTTACGGGTCCTATGTCCTGAACTTCGGCCTCTATGAGGACCTCTGCCGGTTCATGATCAACAGCGAGCTGAAACTCGACCGGGTGGTGACGCACCGGATTCCCTACAGCGAAGGGACCGAAGCGTTCGCCCTGGCCGATCAGGGAGACGCCGCCAAGGTCGTCCTGACCTCGGAGTAAACCCGGGCCGGCGACCGGGAATCCGCTGAGGATGCGGTCGCCGGGCCATCCACGTGGTTGACCGGCGGGTGTTCACCCGGCAGCGTCCGGTCATGGATCCGACACGCGGCCTGATCTTGCGGAGCAACCGCTATTTGGGAACCGCTTTGGTCGACAGCGGCCTGGTGTCGGGCTCCGACCTGGAGACCGCCAACGATCATTTCCTGCCCACGCTGCATGACAACCAGGTCCGGCACCCCTCGCTGCTGCACATTCTCCTGTATGATGTGCAGGCCTTGCCTGAGGAAGACCTGCTCAGCTATCAGATCGAGCAGGCGAAGATCGGATTGCTCGACATCCGGCATTATGACCCGAATGTCCCGGCAGCGGTGAACCTGGACGCCTGCTGGGCAACCTGGACCCTTCCCTACGATTGCGAGGATCGGTTCATCTTCTTCGCGTCTGCCTACTTTCTGAGCCCACCCGTCCGGGAATACTGGGAAAAGCAGTTCCCCGATTTTGTCCCGGTCTGGCATGCCGCACCCCTGATCGACCTTCAGGGTGCCCTGGAAAACCGGGAGGCTGGCGGTGCATCTGGCGGCGCAGGAGCCTGAGATTGCGTGCCGTCACAGAACCCCTCCGAACCGGTTTCCCCTGTCTTTTAGTTTGCAATGCCAATCGGGGATGGCGTCCACTGGGAGCGTTGCGAGGCGGTTCCCGATGGGGACCCTATGTCTCCAAGCCCAGCTGTCGCCATGGCTAAACGGATATTGATCTTAGACGACGACGAGGACTTCAACAGCCTGCTGACGGACATCTTCAAGCAGGCTGACTATGCTGTTCACTCGGAGGAAGATCCTGAGGACGCGCTCGAGCTTTTCCGCAAGGAACCGTTCGATCTGGTGGTCACGGACCAGAAGATGCCCAACATCACCGGGGCCGAGTTCATGGCCGAGATCAAGGAGATCAAAGCGGATGTGCCCGTCATCATGGTGTCCGGCTACCTGGACAACGAGACCATCCGGGACCTGATCAAGGAAGGAGTCGGCGGTGTTTTCCTGAAACCGCTCAACGTGTTTTCGCTGCTGAAACGGACTGCCGAACTGATTGAAGAAACCCAGGCCGAGTCGGACGGCGCGCCGGGAGAAGGCCACGTTCCGAAGAAATCCGAGTTTTCCCATTCCCTGCCATTCCGGTTTCGTTCCTATCCCTGCAAGAGCGATGTTTCGGCGAGTTTTGCAAAGAAGGTTTTTTCGCTGCGCAATTTCAAATCGAACCTCCTGCTGATAGGGGAGGCCGGCGTGGACTTCTGGGGAATCTGCCAGGACCTGGCCGAGTTTACGCCGGAGGACAAAGGCAGCTTCGCCTTTCTCCACAAGGCCGATTTCTCGGCTGAAAAGGTCGCCCATCTGGTCGATTCCGCCCATGAAGCCGACGCCCCCCGGGCGACGGTCGTGCTGCTCGATGCGCAGGAGCTCAATGAGGGTCAGAAACAACTGGTCTACCAGATTGCTCGGAAGGAACCCCCCTTCAACGCGGCGGCCGTGCCCATTCGTTTCATTTTCTGCCTCAACGACGATCTGGACACGCTGTACGAGCGCGGCGTCATCGATGAGAATCTTTACATCCTGATGGGTACCTCTGAAGCGCGGGCTCCCAGCCTTCGGGAGATCCCCGAGGATATCCCGGTTCTGGCCCAGCAAATGGTTGTCGATATCGCAAGCGAACGCGGCCTGCCCCAGGTTCCCCGTATCGATCGCGACGCCCGTGAATTTCTCAAAAACCAACCCTGGCCGGGGAACCACCGGAGTCTGAGAAAAGCCGTTTCCGACGCCCTCGACCGCTCGCAGGACGAGATCCTCACCCTGGACGCCTTTTCGTCGGGAGGCCCCGTCAAAAGCAACGGCGGCACCCTCACCAACGAACGCTTCGAGGAAAGTCTGCGGCAATTCCGGGACACCTACGTCCGGTCCTTTATTATATTCTGTGACGGGGACCGGGAGCGGGCGGGCAAACTACTGGCCCTTCCCCGCACAATCGTCGACCGGATCGCCCAGGCCGCCGAATAGGGCGCCGCCTCCCGCTCACCCTTCAGGACCCAGCCAATCCAAGCCAATATGTCCGGAGAAATCCTAGTGCTCGACGACGAGGAAAACTACGCCGAGATGCTGCAGGGGCTGCTCAAGCAGAACCGGTTTCGCGTGGACATGGCGACCAAGCCGGAACTGGCCCTCGAAGCCCTCGAGGAAAAGCCCTATCAGCTGGTTATTTCGGACTACAAGATGCCGATCATGGACGGCGCCGTCTTTCTGAAGAAGGCGCGCGAAATTTATCCGGACCTGCCGGTCATCCTCGTGTCGGGTCTCATGAATACACCGGAACTCGTGAAGGTCGCCAACATGGGCGTCACGCTGGTTCTCGAGAAGCCGCTGGATACCGAGGTTTTCCTCGATCAGGTAAAGCGCTTTGTTTCCCCCATGACGGAGGAGGAGGAAAACGCCGAAGAGCAGGAGAACGTTTCGGAGATGCTCCAGTTTACCTATCCTTCCGACCTGGCTTACCTGGTGGATGTATCCGCCATCTCACGACGTTGGATTCAGCAGCTTTGGGATCTCTTTCAGTCGGCCCAGCATATCTTCGTCAGCGGACCGGAAGGCAGCGAGTTCGAGCTGGTCCTCCGCGAGATCTCACGCTGGAAAGGCATGGACGGCCTGAAAAATCATTATTTCTCCGCCGGGCAACTGGACTCCGAGCACATCCGTCGGCAACTGGCGGAGATGACCGCGGACCCGGACGTCAGCCGCGCCGTCGCCATCGGAGACCTGACGGGAACGACGACCGAGCAGCAGGAGTTTCTCGTCCGCTTTCTCCAGAAGGAAACACCCACGCCCGCGAGTGGGGAACCGTTTACCTTTGTCTACTGGATCGACGAGGCTGATTTGGAGGGAGAGCGCTCCCGGCACCTTAATCCGGATATGGCGCGTGAAATCCGGTCCAATCTGGTCTCTCTGCCGCCACTCAGCGAGCGCCTGCCCGAGATCGCGGTCTATACCGTGCAGCACCTCGGTCAGTTTGCGCGGGAGGCCGGGCATCAGGAGGCTCCCGAACTGAGCGGCGAAGCCATGCACCTGCTGCTTCAGTATCCCTGGCCGGGGAATTACGCCCAACTGGTCCAGGCGTTGAAGCAACTGACCAAGGTTCTGACCCGCGGCCCGGTGCCGGTCGACGCCTTGCGCACTATCCTGCAGCGGCTGGATGGGGATCGGGGCTCCTCGTTGCAGATTCACTCGCTGGAAGAGCTGCTGATCGCCCGTCAGCAATCAATTCTGCATGAAACAGCACGGCGCACCGAACGCGAGCCGGTCGAACTGCTGCGGCTGCTGAATTTTGATGTCAGTGTCCTGCCGGCGGGCGTGGGCATCGATGCGCTGGATCTGCTCTATCCTGAGCTGCTGGAAGAGTAGGCGCCGCGCAACCCGGCTGCGGAGACCAGTGGCGGGCATAGCCCTGTGTAAAACGTCTGTAATCAAAAGGCGTACTAAAAATGAGGCTTAGTGCCCATTGTCTGGTCGGGGTATTGTCGTTAAGCTCTTCGGTCCCATGGATTCGAACCAAGCACTCCTCCTGAAAGCCAACCGCCTGTTCGGTGTGAGCCTCGTTCGCCAAGGCCTCATCGCCGACGACGCCCTGGAGGAAGCTAATGGGATTTTTCTCGAATCGCTTCATGCCGAGGGAGGAAAAACACCCAGCCTGTTACGGGTTTTGCTTCATGAAACCCAACAACTCGATGAAGCGAAGCTGCTGGCCCATCTGGTGGATGATCATGGACTCGGTTTGTGTCAGCTCAGCCGGTATGACTGTGATGCTCAAGCGGTCTACCGTCATGGGGGGCTCTATGCCTGCAAGCTGACCGCGACGGTGCCCTTCGATTTTGTCGAGGGCTTCACCTTTATCGCGACCGCCTACTACCTGAGTCCGCCCGTCCGTCAGTTTTGGCAGGAATGGGTGGATGGACCCGTTATCTGGTACGGAGCCCCCTTTCAGGAAATACAGGATAACATCGAGGCACTGGAAGCCGAGGAATCGACGGTCGCCCGGGTCGTTTCGGTGGCTTCCTGAGGTGAATCCGCCGATTGGCCGGGAAACGATGACCTGCAGGCTCGTCAAGAACGCCCGGTCCCTTTTTATGGACTCATGGCTTTAGCCCGAATCCAGGCCGCGATCGTCCGGGAGCTGGCCGTCCTCGGTTCGCTGGACAAACCCCAGGCCAGGGAACTGCTGGATGACCCCGAGGAAATGCCCGGCGATGAAATCGAACGGGTGCTTCATGAAAAGTACGGCGTCACCGACTTCCAGGTGCTGGTGGCCAAGAGCCGCGCCTTTCAATTGTCGCCCTTCAATGCCAGGCGTTTTCGCAAGGACGAGCGGACCTTTGAGCAACTGGACAAGGATTTCTGCCGGGAGCACACCGTCCTGCCGGTGGGGACGGCCGGAGGCTTCATCATCGTCGCCTTGAGCGATCCGTTCAACCTGGAGCTGCGCAACAAAATCAACGAGCTGACCCGGATGCGGGTCAGTGTGCTTCTCGCCCTGCAGGATGACATCGTCAAACACCTCGAGGAGGAGAAGGACGAAGCCAAGCCGGATGTCGGATTCGGGGATGTGGTCGAAGCGCTCGGCGCCCAGTTCGGCGAAAAAGAGGAAGATCTGTCGGAGGACGACTTCGACAGCGAGGAAAGCGGCCCGATTATCCAGCTGGCCAACCGTGTTATCGAAGATGCCTATTTTTCCGGCGGCAGTGACATTCACATCGATCCCTTTGAGCATGAAACGCGGATCCGGGTCCGGGTGGACGGCTTTCTCCAGGAAAAGCTGAAGGTTCCACCCAAGGTGTCCGGAGCCCTTCTGGCCCGGCTCAAGGTCATGTCCAATCTGGATATCGCCGAAAAGCGCCTGCCCCAGGACGGCCGGATTGTTTTCAAGCAGTTCACGCGAAAGGATATCGATATCGATCTGCGGTTATCGACCGCCCCGCTCAATCACGGCGAGGGCTGCGTCATGCGTATCCTCGACAAGCAGAAGTCCACACTGCCGCTGCCCGCCCTCGGGTTTTCGGAGGAAAACCTGGTCCTTTACCGTGACCTGATTCAGCGGCCGTATGGCATGATTCTGCACTGCGGGCCGACTGGTTCGGGTAAGTCAATGACGTTGTATTCCGCGCTCAACGAAATCAATACGCCCGACCTGTGCATACGCACTGCCGAGGACCCGATCGAGTACACACTGCCGGGCCTGGCCCAGATGCAGATGAACAAAAAGATCGGTCTGACTTTCGCCGCCGCTTTGCGGTCCTTCCTGCGTCAGGACCCCGATGTCATCCTGGTGGGGGAGATCCGTGATCAGGAGACCGCCGGTATCGCAGTCGAAGCGGCCCTGACCGGTCACATGCTCTTTTCCACCCTTCATACCAACGACGCTCCCTCCACGGTCTCGCGCCTCACTGAAATGGGTATCGAGCCCTTTATGATTTCCGCCAGCCTGGTCTGCGTCTGCGCTCAGCGCCTGATGCGGCGGCTGAACAAGGCAACCAAGCTTGAAATTCAGCCGGAGGGCAACCAGCTTGAGATTATCCGCAAGGCGATCGGTTATGACGGCCCGATCATGGGCCCGGGGCCGGAGGATTCCCCGCTCGGGCCTCCGTACAAGGGGCGGGTCGGCATTCATGAGCTGATGGCCACCAGCGAGGAACTGATCAAAGGAATCAATGAGGGTCTGGAAACCGCGAGGCTTAAGCGCATTGCCGTGCGCAATGGCATGCGGACCCTTCATCAGGACAGCATGCTCAAGGTCCGCGAAGGCATCACCTCCATGGAAGAGTCGCTCGCCACCGTGCCACCGGACATGGAAAAAGACCTGTCCGACGGCTGACGGCGACCGCGAGCGGACAGCCCTCAGGTGTCCGCGGGTTCACGCCTTTCGGCAATCTGGGCTTCCACCAGCCCGACCACTTCGCGGTCGAAGGCAGGTGCTTCCGCGGGCGCCGATTCCGCCGCTTCCCTCAGGTGAGCGGCCCGTTTTTCCAGAAGACGGTCGAGCCTTGCCTGCAGGTGACGCCGCTGCTGTCGCTTCGCCTCCAGGGCGCGTTCAAACGCCTTTTGAGACAGCCCCTGAAGGTGAGAGTCCAGGTCGCTGTCCTTCACGGCATCCAGGTCGATCCGGCCGGCGTTCAGGTCCGCGATCAGGTCGCCCGAGCCGGTAACCACCGCCTCATCCGCCCGGTTCGTGTTGCGGATGAAAGCCTGTCGGTCCGCCGAGGTGGCGGCGGGGGCGGCTGCCGCCAGGCCTGCCTTGGCTTTCACTTCCACCCGCCGTCGCCGGTCTCCGTAAGCCACCAACGTCCTGGACAGCTCCCGATTCAGCGCCTGGATGTCGGCATCGTACGGTGTCGTGACCACCTGCATGTTGCCATCCTGGGCGAGCGGCACAAAGCCGCCCTCGGCCAGCCGCGCGATTTCCCGCCAGACGGGTTCCGTGCCGGCCAGATTGCCGCACTGGATCGTATGGATACGGATGCCGGCCTGCCGGGCCCGGGTCGCGGTGTCGGTGTAGGGCACGTCGTTGGGGTAGTCCCTGTGCGGCGGTGCGTCACCCACCAGGAAGAGGGTGCGGACCGCTGCTCCGGAAGCTTTCCCGTCTCCCGGGGGCGTCCAGGCCAGTTCGTTGACCGCCCGGGCCAGTGCCTCATTGACGCTTTCGGGGGTATCGCCGCCACCTCCAGCCCGGAGCGCGGTCAGCTCGGCGAAGATACGGTCGAGGTCGCTGGAAAAGGGCGTGATCCGGGTGACGTAGGCATCGCCCCGGTCGCGGTAGGCGACGAGGCCGATCCGGAGGACGGGAGCGGGTTGCCGGCCGGCCAGATCGGAGGCGATGGCCCAGATCTTCCGCTTGGCGCCTTCGATCAGCCCGGACATCGATCCGGTGGTATCGAGGACAAAGGCGACATCGATCCGGGCCGGCTGCCCGGAGCCGGGATCCGCGGTTACCGGTCGCAGCAGGCTCCCGACAGACGGGATGAGGGTACCTTGGGTGCCAAGGTGGCGGGTGGCCCAGGCGCTCAGCGCGAAGAGGCTGAGAACGGTGATGAGGACGGGGAGGGATTTCATGGGTGGGAGGGTTTGTGGGGGGACGGGTTTCTCCTGTAAACGCGCGACCGGGCCCGACCTTGGACGTTTTTCCACCCAGCTCCGCATGTCGCACCGCTTCAGCAGGCGATTGGTGCGACTGAGGCCCAGACGCCTGCCGAAGCGGCACGGTACGCTGGAATCGCCTGCGCCCGTAGTCGGACGCACGCTCTGGGTTGATTCGCGGGGAGGATTGGGCCTTTATGGGGCTATGGCCGACCCCGCCGGGCACCATCATCACCCCAAGCACGAGCCAACCGACTGGGAGGCGACCATGCATCGCCAGGGCATGCGGATGACCCACCAGCGCAAGGCGATGCTGGAAGTGCTGGGCGGCGATTGTAACCCCTTGTCTGCGGAAGCGATCCGCGAAGAAGTCGGAAAGGATCAGATCGATCTGGCCACGGTGTACCGGTCCTTGGAAGCCTTTGAAAAGGCGGGTCTGATCCGGCGGGTCCGGCTGGAATCCGGCAAAGCCCTTTTCGAGATCAATGCCGGGGATCACCACCATCACCATGTCATCTGCCGCCAGTGTGGTACGGTAAAAGCCCTGGACGCTTGTGTGGTGGAACCGATTGAACAGGAACTGGTGAAAGCCGGTTATCGAGATCTCGACCACGCGCTCGAATTCTTTGGGACCTGTCCCGCCTGTGCGGCCATCGAGCCCCCCGAATAACCCAATCTACCCCTGTACGTTCCATGGAACCCGCCTGTGCCTTCCCCGAGGATTTTCTCGATATCAACGATCCCGCCTACCGGGATGCCAAACTCTGGAAAGCCCACGCGGTCACGGCCGCCGAGGCGGCCGCCGATGGCTCGGTTCACCTGACCGTCCCGTTCTTCCGCTGCAAGGACGCCTACTGGGTGCCCGATGAATCCGAGGCGGAGCAGCGCAAGGAGACCCTGGTCGTCCGTGCGCTCGGTGACGGCATGCTTCGCGTGACCCTCGGCATGCCGGTCGAGTCCACCGAGGCGGGTGCCGAACTGCTGGAGATGGCCGGTACCCTCGATCCCCAGCCCCTGACCGTCGAGTCGGTCGACCACGGCTGGCTGGTCAGGGATCCTGCCGGGCGGACGCGGATGCGGCTGTCCACGAAAATTCCAGAAACGCAGCCCTGGAGCGAGTTGATACCCGAGCCGGAACCGCTGTTTCAGGCCACCGTCCTCCCGGATGGCGAGACCGAGGTGCCCTTTATGACCTGGGATACGTTCGCCCCGGGAAAGGTGGAGTCCGTGCCGCTCGGGCGCTGGGAACCCGAAGGCGATCTGCCCGGCGAGACCCTCTTTTCCCTGCACTGCAGACCCGATGAGAAATTCGCCGGAACCGGTGAACGCTTTTCCCGGATGAATCTGGCGGGCAGCACCGTCACGCTCGTCAATACCGACGGGCTCGGGGTCAACAATCGGCGCGCCTATAAAAATGTGCCCTTTTACGTTTCCAGCCGTGGTTACGGTCTGCTGATGCTGACAACCTGCAAGGTACGTCTGTCCCTGGGTGATATTTCCACCCGAGCCGCACAGGGCAGGGTGGCCGATCCCTCACTCGACCTGGTCTTCATCGGCGGCGGCAAGCCGGAGCCGATCCTGCGCCGCTATCGCGAACTGACCGGCTTTCCCCGCCTGCCCCCGCTTTGGAGTTATGGCACCTGGATGAGCCGCATGACTTACTTTTCCGCGGACGAGACCCGCAAGGTCGCCCGCAAGATGCGGGAGGGCCGATTCCCGTGCGATGTGCTGCATCTCGATACGGGCTGGTTCCGCACGGACTGGAAATGCGAATGGGAGTTTTCCCCGGAGACTTTTCCCGACCCGGAAGGGTTCATGAAGGAGCTGCGGGACGATGGTTTCCGTGTCTCCCTCTGGCAGATGCCGGTGGTGGACGAGGGAACGCTCCACTACGAGCCCGGGCTCAAGCATGGCTATCTGGCGAAAAAAGCGCGCAATTTCGCGAGCGGCTCCAACTTCGTCCAGTTCCAGAACGCCGTCTCCATCGACTTTTCGAATCCCGAGGCGGTCACCTGGTACCAGGGCTTGCTGCGTCGCCTGCTGAAGATGGGCGCCAGCGCCATCAAGACCGACTTTGGCGAAAACATCGACATGGATGCCGAATACCGCGGCCTGCCGGCGCGCAAGCTGCGCAACCTCTACAGCCTGCTTTATCAGAAGGCCGCCTTCGAGGTAACCGAAGAGGAGACCGGCGATTCGATTATCTGGGCTCGCGCCGGTTGGACCGGTTGCCAGCGCTATCCGGTCCATTGGGGAGGCGACTGTGCCTGCTCCTGGGACGGCATGGCCGGCAGCCTGCGGGGCGGCCTCCATATCGGCCTGAGCGGATTCGCTTTCTGGAGCCATGACGTGCCGGGCTTCCACGGCGTGCCGAGTTTCATGAACAACCGGCCGGCGGACGACCTCTACGTGCGATGGACGCAGTTCGGGGTCCTTTCCTCGCACCTGCGCTATCATGGCACCAGTGCCCGGGAACCCTATCTGTATCCAGAAATCCAGGACACAGTCCGCGCCTGGCTCAACCTGCGTTACGCCCTGATTCCCTACATCCGCCTGCAGGCTGAACGGGCGGTCGCCACCGGTTACCCGCTCCTGCGCGCCCTGCTGATTGATTTTCCGGACGACCCCTACTGCTGGGAAATGGACGACCAGTATCTCTTCGGTGAGGACCTGCTGGTCGCTCCGGTCATGAACAGCGAAGGCGTGCGATCCGTCTACCTGCCTGCGGGCAAATGGGTCGACTTCTGGACCGGGGAACAGGTTTCCGGACCGCGCCAACTGGCCGACGTCCGGCAGCCCCTGGAACGCCTGCCGCTTTTTGTCCGCGCGAGGGCCTGCCTGCCGGTTTATCCCGAGGCCGTCCAATCGACTGCCGAGATGGACCCGGACAAGGTCACCGATCTGGTCTTCGACCAGTCCTACACCGGGTTTAAAGACTGTCTGCTGGCCAAATGGATCGACCTTTGAACGGGGTATCAGCACAGGTGGGAAAGCGGTCAGCGGTTGCACCATACAACGGATTCAACCACGCCCCGGGACGAACTCACGTAGCCGCGCCGTCAGGCGTGGACTGTGCCCGCTCCCGAAAAATGCACCAGCCTTCTGTTCGCCGGATTGACCCGGAGGCCGCCAGCGGAGAAATTGACCCGTTCCTGTGAAGTTGCTGCCCGAAACCCCTCACTTCTGATGCGCCGGCACCTGCGAGCCTACCTGCATTCCCCCAAACAAGGTCCGCAATTCCTTCGGTTTGCGACGATCGGGATCAAGATGTCGCTGGTAGATATCGGTGGGGTTTACCTGCTTCCCTGGCTGTTCGGCTGGGATGTCATTTCCGCCCGGGTCGTCTCCCTCTCTACCGCGCTTCTGGTCGGTTACCTCGGCAACAGGCATTTCACCTTCGGCAAGCACCGGGCGGGTCGGTTCTTTTCCCAGTTGGTCGGCCATTTTGGCGTGCACCTGATCGGGGCGCTCATCAATTTCCTCATTTTCACCTGGCTGGTGACGCTGGGGCGCGCGCATCTCGAGGGCGGCTGGGCGCTGGCCTTGCTGCCGCTGGGGGCCCTGTGGATCGGCGGCCTCGTCGGGCTTACCTTTAATTTCGTCGTATCCCGGCGGTTTGTTTTCAAGGCGGGAATCAGTGCGAATCTGTCTGATCGGCTTTCCTCAAAAAAGTCCCGCCCTTTCCGGCCGCAGCCGGAAGGCGAGGGTTGATCGGCCCGGTGTTGCGCTTACAGGCCAGGCTGTTACTGCGCGGACTGCGATTTTATGCCGGTTGCTGGATACGGGCCTTTTCTCCGGAATGTCGGCAACTTGCACCCCTGGGTCCGCGCCGGTGGCTGGTGTTGGTCATCGGTCTGCCGGCGGCCCTCTTGCTTCAGGCTGTCCATGGCCTGGCCCTCCTCCTGGACGAGCTTTTTTTTCCGGGATACCGGCGGGCGCCGATCCGTGAGCCCCTCATGATTACGGGCCTGCCCCGGAGCGGGACGACCGCCGTTCACCGGCGGTTGGCCCGCGACCGGGATCGGTTTTCCACTCCCGCCACCTGGGAGGTTTTGCTGGCGCCGGCCATTCTCGAGAAACAGATCTTCCGGGTGCTCGGTGCCCTGGATCGCGTGATTGGGCGTCCCGGTGGACGCTGCCTGGCCTGGCTGTTCCGAAGGCTTGCGGGCGATTTCAACGCCATTCACGAGACGGGTCCGGATGCCCCGGAGGAGGACTACCTCCTGCTCCTGCCCTACGGGGGTTGTTTTCTCGCCGTGCTGGCTTTTCCAGCCGATCCGGCTGTCTGGCGCCTCGCGAAGCTGGATACCTGGCCCGCGGCTGAACGTCGGCTGCTCGTCGACGGCTATCTCTCTCTCCTCAGACGGCACCTCTATGTCTTCGGTCGCGGGCGCCGCCTGCTGTCTAAAAACGCGGCCTTCGCCTCCTGGTTGCCCGCCTTGCGGGGGGCGTTGCCGGAAAGTCGATGGCTAGTCTGTATCCGTCGACCGGACGAAGCCCTGTCCTCGCAACTCAGTGCGGTGGCCGGTGGAGCGGCGGCGCTGGGGGTGCGCCCTCGGAACCCGGGTTTCGTCGACCCGTTCAGCGATACCTTCGCGCATGCCCTGTCCGTGCTGGTGGAGGTCTTTGAGGATCCGCAAGGCCTGGCGGTGGTCGACCAGGCCGTGCTCAAAAACGATTCCGACGGTGTCCTTGCGGCGGCGTTGTGCCGGGTGGGCGAGGCGCCGACCGGGCCTATGCGGAAATCAGCTGAATCGGAACCGCCGAAAACCCATCGCAGCGGCCACAACCATCGGCCGGGCGACTGGAACCTGAATGCGGAGACCCTCCAGCGGTTGACGCGTCTGCACGAAACCCTGACGCTCTATTCCGTTCGCCCATGACCGACCTGCCTCTGCCTCAGTCCCCGATCCAGGCCGATCGCAAGCCCGCTAAACAGGTGCGGGTGGCGATTTTTTCCGATGCGCTGCCGGAGCGAAACGGAGCGGGGGCTTACTACCAGGATCTCGTCGCGGACCTGGGGGACGAGGTCGAGCAGATCGAATTATTCCAGCCCCTGTTGAAACCACGGCGCTTATTGCGGCTGGCCTTTCCCCTGCCCGGTGACCCCACGCAAAAGTTGATCACGCCGAATGTTTTCCGGCTGCGCGGCCAGTTTCAGCGCCTGCGTCCCCACGTGGTGGTCGCGGTAACGCCCGGTCCCTTCGGCTTGCTCGGGCTCTGGTTTGCCCGTCGCAGCGGGGCCGGGTTCCTGACCGGGTTCCACACCCATTTCGAGATGCTGGTGAAGTTGTATGGCAACACCTGGTTCATGCGCATCGCCCATCGCTACCTCGAAGCGGTCAATCGCCTGCTTTGCCGCAACAGCCAGGCCGTCCTCGTCAATAATTCCGGCCTGATCGAAACCGTTTCACAGCTGGGCGCCCGGCAGGTCGAAATCATGGGTACGCCGCTCTCGCCCAGTTTCATCCGACCGTCGCTCATTTCCCCCCTTCCCGGGCTCGACCGCGTCCTGTTCGCCGGGCGCCTGGCCCCGGAAAAGAACCTCGGGGCTATCCTCGAAGCGGCGGAGGCGCACCCGGATGTCGTTTTTCAGCTGATCGGTGAAGGCCCCGAACGAGCCAAAATCGAGACGGCGGCCCGTCGGCTGCCCAACCTGACCCTGACGGGGTGGCTCGACCGTGAAGCCCTGCGTGAGCAGATGGACCTCACCAGCCTGCTGCTGTTGCCATCGCATCATGAGACCTTCGGCACCGTCGCTCTGGAGGCGCTGGCCCGCGGCCGCCCGGCCCTCGTCGCTCACAACGCGGGCATCCACGACTGGTCCGGCCTGAAAGAGGCCTTGTTCACCATTCGCTCAGACGAGACGCTGGCCACCGCGCTGACCCGTCTCAGGAAGATGCCGGTCGAAACCTGGCAAAAGCGGGCCGCCGCCGCACGGCAGGCCGCCCTGGATCTGCACCAGCAAACGATCGACCAGTGGGCCGACGTCGTGGCCCGTTACCGCCGTTCGCCCCGATGACCGGTCTGCCGCCGCCCTGTCTGGTTTCGCTGCACGATGTCATGCCGGAAACCCTGCCCCGGGTCCGGTCCTGCCTCGAACGACTCGAGGCCCTCGCGGTCGCACCGGTCACCCTCCTGGTGGTGCCGGGTCGCGCCTGGAGCAAAAGCGATCTTGCCTGGTTGCGCGGTCTGGATCCGGCAACCTATCCCCTGGCCGCCCATGGCTGGGCGCACCGGTCGCCGCATATCCGGGGTCTTGTTCACCGGCTGCACAGCTGGCTCCTCTCCCGTGACGTGGCCGAGCACCTGAGCGAGGATGCCGGGGGCGTGGCCGCGCTCATCCGGCGCTCCCTGGCCTGGTTCCCCGAACGGGGGCTGCCGCCGCCGGCACTGTACGTGCCGCCGGCGTGGGCCCTGGGTCGCTTGCGCCCGGAGGACCGCCGAACATTGCCCTGCCGCCGAATCGAAGTCACGCGCGGCATCATCGAGGTCGACTCCGGTCACCTTGCCAGATATCCATTAACTGGATACGAAGCCGATACGGGCTTTCGCGGCAAATTCCTCCGCATTTTCAACGCGTGGCAAATCGGTCGGGCTCACCGGTCCGGCCGCCCCTTGCGCCTGTCCATCCACCCGGACGATTTTGATCTGCGTCTTTCCGACAGGCTGGTGGCCGATCTCCGGCGCGGCTGGCGGTTTGTGCCGTATCCGACCTGATGCCGTTGCCGGACCGGCCGGACTCCCGCCGCCAACAGGGCGTGGGGAAGCCCTAGGATAAATCCTCGGGAAAAATCGGTGCGGCGGGAACGCCGATGCCGATGGCAATCGCACGGAGGAGTTCGGCTTCGTTGGCAGTGGCTTTCTCGTCTGCCGCCACAATCCGTTCGCAGGTTTGGAGAAACTGTTTGCGGATGGCCAGGGGGGCCCGGGCCAGGACGTCGAAGGCGTCATCCAGGGTTTCAAAGGAGGCGGTTTCATCGGGGACGAGCCGGTTTTGGAAATAGGGCGCCATTTGCGCAGCCTCCTTCAGAATGCGATCGGTGCGCGTACCGTCGATCCGTGTTTCCCGGGCCAGACGGGTCGCGAGAACCCGGGCGGCGGCGATGGTTTGTGCTGGCGTCGGGCGCTTCCGCGTGTCCTCAGGGTAATCGTTCAGGCGTCGGCGGACTACCTGCAAGCAGGCGATTTCATAGGGGGAAATCCGGTCATCGGCCTCGGCCAGCGCTTCGACGCAGGCGATGAAATCGTCCCGGTCGGAAGCCACCAGGGCCATGGGTAGACGGGCAGCCATCATTTCGAGAAGAATGAGCCGCTCGCCGCGCTCTAGCGCTCGCAGGCGGTCCGCGACCGCGGGCACCGGCGCGGAGAGATCCGGCAGCAACGCATCCAGTTGTTGGCGCTGTCGGTCTGCGATGCCCGGGGCCTGCTGGCAAAGCAAGGCCAGGACTGCGACCGGACTTTGATCGCTCTCTTCGAACAGATCGGGCAGGGCGGAGCGAAGCTTGTCCCGGGTCCGTTCAGCGAAAGACCTGCCTTGTTCGCGGAGTTGTCCCAGGCATTGCATGAACAGACCGGCCGTCAGCATCTGCCGAAACGCGCTGTCGCGGTCTTTCCCGTCCGGGCCGAGGGCGGGGCCGAGGGCGGGTTGCTGTTCGGGCTCGGCGCGGGCGGGAGCCGGCCTGGGTTTGGGGCGAGGGCGGGGCTCCAGATAATCGCCATCCCACTCTTTCAGGATCCGCCGAATCCGACGCTTCAAGGGTGGGTGCGTGGCAAAGAAGGCAACCTCACTGCGCAGCGATTTTGAAAAGAAGGCGTGCGCGAACCCGCTGGCCTGCGCATGGCTGACGCGGGATCCGCTTTTATTGCCGCCAATCCGGCGCAGGGCGTTGCCGATGCCCTCCGGATTGCGCGTGAACTGCACGGCGGAAGCATCGGCCAGGTATTCCCGCTGCCGGGAAACCGCGGCCTGGATGAGCCGGGCAAAGCATTCCCCGATGAAACCGATGATGGTGATGAGGATAGCCACCAGGATGACGGCGAGGATGAGGGCTCCGGCGCCGTTCCCTTTGGAGCGACCGCCGCCTCCTCCGCCACGGCTTCCGCCGACATAGATATGGCCACCGCCGTGTCGCCCGGATCGCCTGCCGCCTTTGATCAGCGACCAGAATCCGCGCCCCAGGAGGGTGAGCATCACGATGCCGAAAATCCAACCACTGAGCTTTGTGCTCAAGCGCATGTCGCCGTTCAGGATGTGACTGAACTCGTGCGCGATGACGCCCTGGAGCTCGTCGCGGTCGAGTTGTTCGACAGCCCCGCGGGTTACCCCAACGACCGCGTCGTCGAACCCGAAACCGGCGGCAAAGGCATTGATGCCGGGTTCATCGTCCATCAGGTAGACGGCCGGGACGGGAACACCGGAGGCAATAGCCATTTCCTCGACCACATTCATCAACTGTCGCTCCTCAGGCCGCCGGGTGGATGGGTCGAGTTTCCGGCCGCCCATGGCCTCTGCCACCCCGGCACCCCCTTTTCGACGAAGCTGCGTGATTCGCCAGAAGCTGCCGAGAGCGATCAGAGGAACCACCAGGCCTGCCGTCCAGGCAAGGCGGAGGCCGCTGAACAGCCGGGGCAAGACGTCCGATTCCACCATGTGATGGTAGAAAAACACCCCCGCTGTGACGGCGAAATAAACGGCCGTGATGATTAAGACAACAGCTGCCGCAAAGTACAGAATCAGCAGCTTGGTACGGGACTGAGCCTGGTCCTGCGCCTCAAAGAAATCCATCGCCAGACCGGTTGTCGCGAACTCGAAGCTTATGGGAAGGCAGTCGGGGACCGTTGGTCGGCGGTACCGACTTTAAAAGGACACCTTTGGCGTTTCCTTTTCGGCCTCGTCTTCGATCTCGAAGAATTCCGCCGGGCCGAACTGGAACGGGCCGGCCAGGAGCACGGCGGGGAATTGCTCCCGTTCCGTGTTGTAGCGCATGACCGCATCGTTGAAGGCCTGCCGGGCGAAGGAGATTTTGTTTTCGGTCGAGGTCAGCTCCTCGGTGAGCTGCATCATGGTCTGATTCGCTTTCAGGTCCGGGTAAGCTTCGGAAAGAGCGAAGAAGCCGGTGAGGGCTCCGGCCAGACGACCTTCCGAGGCCTTCAGGTCCTGCATCTTTGAGGCGTTGTCCGGCTGAGCCGCCGCCTCCTCCCGTGCGCCGGCCGCCTGGTTTCTTGCCTGGATGACATTCTCCAGGGTCTCCTTCTCATGCTTGAGATAACCCCTGGCGGTTTCGACCAGGTTGGGGATCAGGTCATGCCGTCGCTTCAATTGGACGTCGATTTGAGCAAAGGCATTTTTGAAGCGGTTCCTCAGCTGAACCAGCTTGTTGTAGATGCCGATCGCCCAGAGAATCAGGACGACACCAAGGATGAGCAGCACGCCCAAAATAATCCAGCCAATCATGCCCCGCACCATAAAAAGCCCGACCGGGTTGGCGAGGGAAAAGCTGAATGTTCCGCGTGCAGCGGGGAGCAAGGCATGGTCGGGGTGACAGGATTTGAACCTGCGACCTCTTCGTCCCGAACGAAGCGCGCTACCAGGCTGCGCTACACCCCGCGACCAGAAAGCGAACAAAGCAAAGTTCGCGGGCAGGGGAGTCAAGGGAATAGGCGGAGGCCTGGAAAATCGCTGGCGACCGGCTGGCATGTCGCTAGCTTGACGGAAGGCATGAAGGACCGGACCGCCTACCTGCTGATGTTCTGCTCGCTGCCGGTGGTGTGGTATCTGGTGGTGTGGATCTTCCGCCCCGAGCCGTTTCTCTTCCCACCGCTCGATCTGGTGCTGGAGGTGATCTGGGAGGACCGGGCCGACTTCTGGATGCACACGCTGGCCACGCTCAAAATCGCGATGCTCGGTTATTTGTTCAGCAACCTGGTCGCGCTGGCCCTGGCGCTCAGCTACCTGTACCTGCCCTGGCTGGAATCCTTCGCGTCGCCCTGGACAGTTTTGATCAAAAATATGCCGTTGCCGGTCTATGCGGGGATCCTGATCGTGACGCTCGGCGATACCCTGGCCCCCAAGGTGATCATCGTCGTGCTTTTCACCTTTTTCCCGATCCTGGCCAACCTCAACAAGGGGCTGAAATCGGTCGACCCGGTGCTGCTGGACCGGATGCGTAGCCTCAATGCCTCGCGCTGGCAGGTCTTCGCCAAGGCGCGCTGGCCCTTCGCGCTGCCGTACTACCTGGCCGCTCACGAAATCGCTTTCACCGCCTCGATCATTGGCGCCATTGTCGCCGAGTGGTTTTTCTCCCTCGAAGGGCTCGGCTACCTGATTCTCAACGCCACCAACGAATTCCGGGCCGACCGGTTGTATGCGGTCGCCCTCATCGCCAGCCTGATCTCCATCGGTGCCTACGGCCTGGTCCGGCTCGCCGAGCACCGGCTTACCCGATGGAAACACGCCTGAGGCCCGTTATCTGCGCGGTTTGCTAAAGCCGGCTCCCGCCTTATCTTCCGCCAACGTTCCTTCCTCCCTGAATTGCCATGCCTGTTACTGAAGCTGACCCCGCCACCGACCTGGCCAACGCCCGTGCCTATACCGACATTCCATTGTTTCAGCCGGAGGACAGCCCCGAAGCCGGCTTCGTGCGCGACCCGAGGACCTACTTTATGAAGCCCTACCGGGAGTTGGGACCCATTTTTCGGATGCGTTTCCGGGGAGAAGAGGTGGTCTGTTTGGGCGGACGCGAAGCCAACAAGGCGGTCTGGAAACACCATGACTGGTGGGATTACTACCGGACCAACCGCATCTTCCGGGAACAGTTTTCCGACCGTTACCTTAATCAGCTCGAAGGCGGGCCCTACAGGAAAAAGCGCCGCCGCACGACGATGGGCTTCAAGCCTTCCGTGATCATGCAGCACACCGGCGGCATGAGCCGGATCCTGTACACCGAGATCGACAAACTGGGGGGAGCCCCCGCCGACATCCGCCCACTCTGCATGCGCCTGGTCATCAACATGACCGGCCGTGTGCTGCTGCAGGAAGACCTCCCCGCGGGGATGGACGAGGCCATGGCCACCTCCAACAAGGAGATGCTCAAGGCGAGCAGCCTGGGTTGGAAGCGCTGGCTCTGGTACATGTACCCGCCCAAAGTGCTCCGCCGGCAAAAGATCTTCGCCTACCTCAACGAGGTGCTGGACCGTCGTGAAAAGCAGCCACCCGAGCAGGAGGATATCCTGTCGCTCATCCTTGCCGCACACCCCGTGGACGAGCCGCCCATCCCGCGCTATGAACTGGTGCATGACCTGTCCCAGATGTTCATGGGCGGGTCAACCACCAGCGCCATGCTGATCTGCTGGTCACTCCTTCAGACCTACCTCGACAGGGACTGGCTGGCCGAGGTCCGCGCCGAACTGGATGAGCACTGGAATCCTGACGACTTCCGGCGCATGTCCACCTTCCCGAAACTGCGCGCCACGCTCCTCGAGGCCGAGCGCCTGCGGCCGCCGGTACCGATTTTTCCGCGCTTCGCCGCCAGGACCTTCGCCTACAACGGCTACACCGTACCGGAGGGCATTCAGGTCGTGCACCTGCACACCCTTTGTCACTTCATGGAGGAAGAGTACGACCAGCCCCTGGAATTCCGACCGCAGCGCTTCCTTCAGGACGAAAACCTGCCACACCGCGAGGTGCATGGCACTTACGGCGGTGGGCAACATGTCTGCGTCGGGCAGAACTTGGCCCGGATCCAGCCCCCGGTCGCCGTCGCCGATATTCTCCATCGCTTCGACCTCGAGTTCCCCGACGGTCCGCCCAGCCTCCGGGACCGGTACGATGTCGTCCTCGCTCCCGTCGAAAACCCGGTCCGCGTCCGCTTCGTCCCCCGCAAACGTTGAGCGTGCCCGACCCCGGCGAAGACTGACCGCGAAAAAAGCCGGGAAGGTCGCGAGGGCGGGTGAAACCGGCCCCGGCGCCAGCGGTCATTCCTTCAGGGGATGGATCAGGGTGAACGTGCTGCCTTTGCCGGGCTCGCTCTGGACGGTCAATTCGCCGCCCAGGAGGCCGGTCAGGAGGCGGGCGATGCCGAGGCCGAGACCCACGCCGCTGGAATTGGCCCGACTGTTGGACTCCAACTGGTGAAAGTGCTGAAAGATAGTCTCCTGCTGGTCTTTTGGGATACCCGGGCCGGTGTCCCGCACGTCGAAGGCGAGGTAATGGCCGTGCCGACGGAGTGCGAGGGTGACGGAACCGGAGGTGGTGTACTTGACCGCATTGACGAGGAGATTGAGGAGAATCTGGCGGAGGCGCATGTCGTCCGTGACCAGATGGTCCGGCAACCCGGGCTCCTCGATAATCCGGAAAGCCAGATTTTTCCCCTCGGCCTTAGGCTCGATGATCCGCCTGAGGTTGGCCAACAGGTCGGTTCGCCTGACGGGTTCCCGGGTGATTTTGAGTTCGCCCAGGTCCAGCGTGGTAAAGTCGAGGATGTCGGAAATCAGCGCCAACAGGTCCTCGGCCGCCAACTGGATGTTTTCCGCATAGCACTTCAGTTCCTGATCCCGAACCTTGTCGCGCATCAGTTCACTGAAACCGAGAATGGGATTGAGAGGGGTGCGCAGCTCATGGCTGAGCGAAGAGAGAAATTGGAGCCGGGCGGTATTCGCGGATTCAGCCCGGAGCTTGGAAGCCTGGAGATCGGTCACATCCACGGTTATCCCGCCCAGGAAACGTCGGCCATCGCTTCCCTCAATTCTGAAACGAACATCCTGTTCCCAGCGGTAGTCTCCATTCCTGGCGTGGATCGGATATAGGTGTTCCTCCGGTTGCCCGGTTTCGAGTACCCTGAGTTCCCGCTCATGGACCGGGACGGCAAATTCGTCCTCGAAGAGATCGAAGACCGTGGTACCGACGAATTCCTCAAGGGTCAGCCCCAGGTCATTGAGTGTTTGGCGGTTCGCCCAAAGGTGCTTGAGCGATTCGTCTTTCAGGAACGCATATCCCGGAAAATGGTCCATGAAAGTTTCGAACCGTTGCTGGACCTCCTCCAGTTTCCTGGCATTTCGCAGGGATGGACCGTCCGGGAGCCGGTCCTGCCCGGCCCCCGGCACGATTGTATCGACCGGCGCCGCCAAGGGGTCGACCGGGATTGTGGGGCTGGGCAGGCCCGGTTGAGTGGCTGCCGGGGGCCTGGGCTCCAGGGTACAGAGAAAGGCTGCCTCCTTGCCGTCTGAAATCGATCGGATCTGGATGATGACCGGCATGGCCCTGCCGTCCGCCAGGCGCAACCGAACCGTCTCGGGTTTGCCCTGATCTGACAGGCTTTGCATCCAGGTGTCCGGCCTGGGATCCTCTAAACGGCAGGCGATCGTTTCTCCTTTCCGGAAAGCTCCCAGCAAGCGCTGGCAGGCTTCATTGCCGAGCCGAATCCGGCCCTCCCCGTCGGTGATCAGCAGGGCTGCCGGAGCACAGAAAAAGGCGGCATCGGTCAGGGTAGGCATTGTGTGCCGAAAATCCTTATTCCGGCGTTAGGGGCAGGGCCAGCCTGTTTCGCCGATACTCAATGAATCCCTAGGGGTCCCGGGGACCACCTTGACCATCAGCCCAAACCCCCCCGGCGGCGGCCAGACAGGCCAGCGGCAGCGAGGCAATCAGCCCTCCAAGCGTCCCCGAGCGTTTGGCTACCCCGGAAAGGACAACGGTCAGGAGCGCTGAAATGAGCAGCTTGATCAGCAGGTAAAGCATAAGGATCGGATACCAGAAGGGTGGTCCAATGACCAACCCGGTACACCAATCGGCTACGACAAATAGGAACCGGTTCTCATCCTCGTGGCTGGCTTTTTTTCGCATAAAAAAACCGCGGACCCGATTCGGGTCCGCGGCCGGTTCCGTTGCGGGACGGTCGGGACTGTAGGGAAAATCGGTCAGAAGGCCCAGTCCAGGCTCACGCGCAGGTTGCGCCCGATGCCCGGGGTGGCCGTATTCACGATCTCGTGCTCCTGGTCGAATGCGTTGTCGAGCGTCAGCCCGAAAGTCGCGCGGCCGGGGACGATGCCCTCCGGCAGCGTGTAGGCACCATAAATCGAATAGAGGTCGTAGCCGCTGGTGCCGGCCTCGGGGCTTTCGGTCTTGCCGACACGGCTGCCGACCCAGCGGGCGCGCACCCCCACCAGCCAGTCGGCTTCACGCGTCGGCCGGAAGGCCAGGTGCGCGGTCAGCGTGTCGCCCGGTGTGCTGTCCAGCCGTTCGTCGGCTTCGAGCTGCCGACCGGTCATCGTCGACCCCGCCAGCTGGGCCAGCCAGGGCCCGGTGCTGTAGTCGAGCGCGAACTCGGCGCCCTCGCGGCGGGTGCGGTCCGCGTTCTCGATCAGGGTCACCCCCGCGCTGGGCCGCGGGAAAAAGGTGAGGCCCTCCACGCGCTGAATGATGGTATCCGAACCGTCGATACGGAAGCCGACGACCCGGAGTGCAAGGGAGTCGTCGGGACGAAGGAGCGATCGATGGGTCCAGAGCAGGCCGACCTCGCCCTGGTCGACGGTCTCGGCCTCAAGGGCCGGATTGGGAACGAACCGGTTGGTGCCCACCCGCGGGATGGTGAAGTGCGGCCCGCCGCGGAAGAGCTGGCCGATGCTGGGCGCGGTGAATGCGGAGCTGCCCGTCGCGAACAGCGCCAGGTGCGGGTTGACCCGGTAAAAGACCGAGGCGCGCGGGGACCAGGCGTCCTTGTCGGGGGCGGATTCTCCTTCGGAATCGACCGCAAAAGCGTCATAGCGCATGCCGAGTTCGAGGCGCAGTGCTTCGGTCAGCTGGGTGGTGTGCTGGACGAACACACCCAGGTTGTCGGCCGTGCCATCCGGGAAGGCGGGACGGTCTCCGCCGGGTCCGCCCAGTTGACTCTGGGTTTCAAACCCGTCCTGCTCGTCCCGGAAGGCTTCGAAGCCGACCGTCAACACCTGCTCGGGTCCCGAGAAGGGGAGGCGGCTGACATTCTGGATGTCGATGCCGAAGGTCTCGAGTTCACTGCGTGTCAGGCGGCCCGTGTCCCGCGCGGTTTCCTCCACCCGGTCCAGGTTGCGCCAAAGCGTGATCCGGGCATCCACCCAGTCATTCTCCGGGGGCTGC
This sequence comes from Opitutales bacterium, assembly GCA_051117635.1. Lineage (GTDB taxonomy): Bacteria > Verrucomicrobiota > Verrucomicrobiia > Opitutales > JABSRG01 > JBNPEH01. The sequence continues at coordinate 190,259 of JBNPEH010000004.1, forward strand.
CAGTCGGCCTGTACCCGGAAGGGCAGGGTATCGATCGACCGGTCGACAAGCGAATCGGTCTCGATGTTGGAGGGATTGTTCGGAGTCGTTTCCCGCTTCCGGTAGGGCAGGCTGCTGATATCGACCAACAGATCCTCCGTGGGCTGCACCTGGACCCGGGCCAGACCGGCCCAGACCGCGTAGCCCGAGTCAGCCAGGGTTTCGCCGCTGCTGAGCGACAGGTTTCCCGTGTCCCGGCGGACCACGCCCGCCATGCCGGTCCAGTTGCCGAACCGGTGGGCGGCGACCGTCCCGGCCGCCAGGCCGTTGGAGGCGGAATCCCAACCGGTGCGGACAAACCCGCCGCTGGCGGAATCACCGCGCAGGACGTCGTCGGGCCGCAGCGTCTCAAAGGCGACGACACCGCCCTGGGCTTTGCTGCCATACAACCCGCTCAGCGGACCGCGGACGATTTCCACGGTCTGCAGGAACATCGGCTCGATGAAAAAGCGGCCGTCGTGTCCCGTCTGGAACTGCTGGCGCGCCCCGTCGATACGGACCATCACCTGGTCCGCCGTGCTGCCGCGGATGATCGGCACCTGCCCGGTGCCACGGGGTCCGCCGCTGGCGTAAACTCCGGGTTCCCAGGCCAGCAGATCCTGCAGGTCGTCCGCCATCAGACGGTCCAACTCCTCGGCCGTCCATTGGCTGATCATGCCGGGTACCTCCAACAGGCTCGCCGGCTGGCGGGTCGCCACGATCGTTTCGCGCTGCTTCAGCGGCGCCAGTTCGCGGACCGGGGGCTCCGGCTCCGCCTGCAGCGCCAGCTGGCCCGCCGTCAGGAGACAGGTCAGGCCTGTCATGGGGGTGATGATGTGTCTCAGTCTCATTTTTCGTTCGGGTGAATCGGTTGGTTGTTTGTTCGAAGGGTGGGGAAAGGCCGCTTCAGCGGGCGCGGTGGCCGGGCTGGCGCTTGTGGCCGCCACGGGCCTCGGGCAGACGCTGGAGGACGGACCAGTCCTCGGGGGAGACTTTGAAGGCCTGGCCGAAGCCGAGAACAACGCGCCCGTGCTCGGGCACGAGCCGGTACAGGGTGAAGTCGAGGAGCTTGCGCAGCCGGCCGATGCCCTCGCCCTGCACAGCCTGGAAGGCGTCCATCCGGGTGTTCCAGTCGTCAGTATCCCGCTCCACGGGGACGGCCCGGCAGGCGAAGGTGGCGCGGCGTCGGGCGGAGAGGTGCTCGGCCGCCGCCTCGTCCTCAATGATCATGACGCTGGCGCGGCCCGTGTCGCGCAGGTTGCCGGCGTGTTCGGCCAGATCACTGACAAAGACGTGAAAATCCCCGGCTGCATCGCGGAAGAAGGGCGCGTAGCTGGCGTGCGGTTCGCCTTGGGCGTCGGCCGTGCCAAGGGTCAGGGTTTTCGCCCCGTCGATGAGTTCCCGGTAGCTTCGGTGCAGGGCGTCGGTGGCATTGGGCGCCGGTTCGGCGACCGGGTGGGAGGAGGATGCGGCGGTGCGGGTCATGAGCTGGGCGGTATTGCAGGATTGCGGTGCTTTGTCGGGAAATTTCGAATACAGCGGTTATCAGCCGGCGGCGGGCAGGATGGCGATGTGCGGACGCTGGTTGTCGGGATGGCGCACCCAGCCGGCCCGGATGCCGTAGACGGCCGCCAGCGTGTCCGGGGTCAGGACATCGGTGGGCCTGCCGTCGTGCGCGAGTCGACCGTGGTGGAGCAGGAGCACCCGGTCGGCGTGCGTCATCGCCAGGTTCACGTCGTGCAGGACGACGCAGGCGCCGAAGCCGCGGTCGCGCACGAGACCCCGGCAGACCTCGAGGACGGTGCCCTGGTGCGCGAGGTCGAGGTGCGCCGTCGGCTCGTCGAGAAAGAGGAAAGGCGGAGGGTCGTCGTCCGGGTGGTCCCAGATTTGCGCCAGCGCCCGGGCGATGTGCACCCGTTGGGCCTCCCCGCCCGAAAGATGGGGGTACGGTCGCTCCGCCAGGTCCGTGATGCCCACCGTCCGGAGCGCGGCCGCCACCGCGCGGTTGTCGTTCAGGCAGCGCGGGGTCCCGGCCCACGGGATGCGCCCCAGCTCTACAGTCTCGCGCACACTGAAGCTGAAGGCCAGGGTGGGGTTCTGGGGCACGACGGCGCGGCGCGCGGCCAGGCCTCGCGGTGACCAGACCGACAGCCCGGTATTGTCCAGGCGGACGCTGCCCGCCGCCGGCTGCAGTTCGCCCGTCAGGACCCGCAACAGGGTGCTTTTGCCCGCGCCGTTCGGGCCGAGGAGCACATGGAGCCGCTCGGGATCCAGCGACAGGTCGATCCGGTCGAGGATGACGCGGTCTCCGCGGCGGAAAATCAGCTGTCGGCAGGTGAACATGGTTCCGGGTCAGGCCAGGTGTCGGCGGGTTTGCAGCAGCAACCCCAGGAAAAAGGGGGCGCCAAGGGCGGCGGTGACGATGCCGATCGGCAGTTCGGCCGGTGCGGCCACCGTCCGGGCAAGGAGGTCAGCCCCGACCAGCAGCGCGCCGCCGAGCAGCGCGCAGGCGGGCAGCAACCAGCGGTGATCGGGACCGAGCAGCAGCCGGACGAGGTGGGGGGTGACCAGACCGACAAAGCCGATGACGCCGCAGGTGGCGACGGCGGCGGCCGTGACCAGCGCCCCGCCGGTCAGGAGCCAACCCTTGGCCCGACGGGTGTCGATGCCGAGATGGAAGGCCTCGGCTTCGCCCAGGAGCAGCGCGTTGAGCGTCCGCGCGAACTTCGGGATGAGCAGCACGAGGGGCAACAGGCACAGCCCGACCTGGGCGGCCAGTTGCCAGTGTGCGCCGGCCAGGCTGCCGAGCGACCAGAAGGTGATGGCGCGGAGCTGGTCGTCATCGGCCAGGAAAACCGCGAACCCGATACCGGCGCCGGCCAGGGCGTTAATGGCGATGCCGGTCAGCAGGAGGGTGGCCAGGTTGATCTGCCCGTCGACCTGGGCCAGCCGGTAGACGATGATCGCGGTGGCCAGCCCGCCCGCCAGCGCGACCGGAATGATGCCGGCCATGCCGGCGCCCAGGCCCAGGAGGATGGCGAGGACGGCACCCAGTGCGGCCCCGGAGGAAACACCGATCAGACCCGGATCCGCCAGCGGGTTCCGGAAGAGGGCCTGAAAAATCGCGCCGGCCAGGGCCAGTGACGCCCCCACCCCGAGGCCGAGGACCACACGCGGTAGTCGTATGTCGAATACAATGGTCTGGGCCAGGCCGGTTTCGGCGGCGGGGCCGGCCTTGAACCAACCGCTCAGGGTTGCCCGAAGCGCTTCGGCCAGGGTGATCGCGGTTGGTCCCGTCGTGACCGCCCAGAGGCCCGCAGTGATCGCCAGGACACCGATGCCGGCGACAGCCGGCAGGCGATAGGGCTGGGTGATGAGCGGTTTCATGGAGACGAATGAGGCACGGCTTCAGTCCGCCAATTCCGGATGGATCCGGTTCGCCAACAGCTTGGCGGCCTCGGCGATGGAGGGACCGAACCGCAGCAGCTGCAGGTCGATGGCGTGAACGCGTCCGGCCTGCACGGCGGGGAGCCGGCTGAGCAGGGGATCGCCGGTTACGGCGGCCACCGCATCCGGCCCTTCGGCATCCGTATTCCGCCCAACCAGAATGACCTCGGGATTAAGGGAAAATAGCGTTTCCGCGCCCAACTGCCGGTAGCCGCGTGCATCTGCGAAAGCATTCCTGCCGCCGGCCAGTTGAAGCATCGTGTCGGCCCGGGTGCCGCTGCCTGCCGTGAAGGCGGAGCCACCTTCGGGAGGCCGGAGAAACAGCAGGCATCGGGGGCGTGGTCGGTCCGCGATGCGCGCACGGAGGGCATCCAGGTCGGCTTTCACCGAACGACGCAGGGCCATGGCCTCCGGTTCCCGGTCAAGCAATGCACCCAGGCGACTGATCAGGTCGAGGGTGGCTTCCGCATCCTTGGGGTCGTCCAGCAGGTGGAAATGCCGCAAGGTCTCTCTCAGGCGTTCAACCGTGGCCGGGGGCCCCAGGCTGCTCAATGCGAAGACCCGGTCCGGGTCGAACGCCAGAACCGGTTCCACGCTGATCTGCCGGATGTAGCCGAGGTCGGGCAAGGCTTCCGCCGCGGCGGGGGCGGTGCTGGTGCTGTCGACGGCGACGATCCGGTCGCCCAGCCCGAGGGCGAAGACCGTTTCGGTCACGGCACCGCCGAGCGTCACGAGGCGGTCGGCGGCGCCAGCCGGGCCAACAACGGCCAGCAGCACAAAGGTAAGGAAAAAACGAATACAACGAGGCGTCATGATAAAAGGTCCTCCAAGTCAGGCCTCTGTCCGGGTCGGAAGCAGGCCCTGAACAAGATCGGCCCAGGCGGTCTGGTGTTCCGGCCGGCCGGCACCGATGGTCAGGCGGTCCTTGTCGCCGGCGGTCAGGATCAAGGTGGCGCCGGGGTCGTCCCAATCCCAGCCGCACACCGAGGCAAACTGCAAGTGGAGGTTGAAGCGGCTGTGAACCAGGTTCTGGAACGGACCCCGACCGAAGGCTTTCCGGGGGACTCCCGTCCAGTTCTGTTTCCAGCCGGGGTGTGATAAATCGATGGATACAGGCAAGCCGGTTCCGGTGATTGCCTGAAACAGATCGTCCCAGAACGACGCCGGCAGGCCGGAGGCCGGGTCCCTGGCCTGGCTCGGGGGTGTCCCCTGACCGACCGGACGGCCCGGTTCCTGGTCATCGTCCGCACAGCCATCCCGCAGCGCCTCCGCCCAGGCCGTGCCGTCCGGGCCGAGCGCGTAAACCTTGGCAACGGCCTGCCCCGCCGCGTCGAAAAGTTGAACTGATTCCATCGGGGCGCGGCCCTGACCGGGCACACGGACGAGGTAGGCCTCGTGCCAGTGGTCCGGTTGCACCGTGACCCGGAAGTCTTCCCCCTTCAGCGTCGTGGCCCCGGGCATGCCCGGCGTCTCGCCCGGTGCGAGTTTTACCTCATGCACCGCCAGTCGGTTGCGAACCAGAAACATGAATCCGGGTCGCTCCGCCGGCGTCTCAATCAGCGTCTGCAGGACCGGCAATCGCAGCCGGGTGGCCGAGCCCCAGCCGCAGCCCAGGGCCACCAGATCCGCTTCCGCCACACCCAGCCGGTCCGCACCCGCCCGCGTCCGGATGCCCTCCGACTCGGACGCCTGCAACGCCGCCCAGCGCTCGGCGAGCTCCCGGGCCGCCGCTCGACGGTCAGGCTGTTCAGGCTCGGTCTGGGCAGGCATGGTACGGGTCAACGCTCGGAATGGGACTCAGTCTCAGGAAGTGCGATTGAGACAAAGTCGCAATTGGGCAAGGTCAAACCTCAATTTTAAAAAAACCGCTTCAGTTGCCGGCGAAGAACGGGCCGACAGCGGCGGCGGCGCCGTTAAAGACAAACTGGACGGCGACGGCGGCCAGGAGCAGGCCCATCAGCCGCCGGATAACGCGCAGGAGCAGGGGGGACAGCCGCCCGGCCCCATGGGCGCTGAAGAACAGGATGAAATAGGCGGCCAGATAAACGGTGGCGATGCCCACGAGCAGCAGAGGGAGGAAGGTCCAGTCGGGGGCCTGTGTCCGCAGGAGGATGGCGGTGGAGATGCTGCCCGGTCCGCAGAGGATGGGGATGGCCAGGGGGGTGACGGCGATGTCCTCTTTTTCGACCGCGACCTGTTGTTCCTCTTCCGTGATGCGCCGGCTGTTGGCTTCCTTGCCGAAGAGCATTTCGAGAGCGATCAGAAAAATCAGGATACCGCCGGCGACCTCGAAGGCCGGACTGGTAATGCCCAGGAGCCGGAAGAGAATCGGCCCCGCGAGCGCGAAAAAGACAAGGACGAGCGCACCGACGGTACAGGCCAGGCGGGCCGCCCGGAGCCGTTCCATCGTCGTGTCGTTCGGGGTCATGCCGAGGAACAGCGGGACGGCCGTGATCGGGCTGACGATAAGGAAGAGCGACACCGTCGCCAGGAGCAGGTAGGACAGGTAAGCCATCATTGATCGGTGAGGTCGTCGCGGTGGTCGGACCAGCCGCTGGTCAGGATCCAACGGCTGTCGAGGGGCGCGGAGACTGTTTCTCCCTGGTTGGCCCGGGCGAACCCGACGGGATAGACCTGCCCGAAATCGAAAGGCGCCGTGGCGATGGGGCAGGGAGGCCCTTCGGAAAAGGCAAGGTTCTGGGAAAAGTCGGGCACGGGTGGCGGTTAATGTGTGACACATGCTTCCAGGTTCAAAGGGAATCTGGAGAGGGAAGCCCCGTTTCCGCTTGAAAAGGAGGAAGGGCTGAGCCGGTTTGAGGACCGCGCCCACGCGCTGTCCCGTTTATGCTTCCCAAGACATACCTCACCCAACTTGTGCCACCACGGATCATGGAGGCGGCCGGTCGCCTCAAGAACCAGATCTGGCAACCGGTTGCCGGCCCGCTGCCGGTCACCCGGTCCGCTTCCAGCCGGGAGCACCGGCCCTTTCGCGCAATCGGCGACCTCACCTTCAAGCCGGTGAAGCGCCTGCCGCATGTGTGGGGCAGGATGCATGACCAGTGCTGGTGGGAACTGACCCTCGACCTGCCCGAGGATCTGCTCAAATCAGGAGAAACCCTGTACCTCGACTGGCGCGACCAGGGCGAGGCCACACTCTACGCCGACGGCGTGCCGTGGCACGGTATCGATCCCGGGCACAAGATCATCCCGCTGCCGCCGGCCGGCCAGACCCTGCATATCGAGTCCACCTGTCTGCGTTCCGGTATCTGGGTGGCCAACGAGGCGCAGGGCGTCTCGCCCGAAGGCAGCGAATTCCGTGGCGCCTTCGTCTGCACGCGCGACGACGACGCCTGGGAGGCCTGGGTCGAACTCTCCGTCCTGATCGAGGTCCTGCAGAAGGAACACGCCACGCACGATCCGGAGCGCCGGAAACTCGGCCAGGGCTTCGGCTACCTGCCCACCATCGAACAGGCTTCGCCGCTCTTCCGGAAGTTGACCACCCGGCTGGATGAAGCGGTGGACAAACTCGACAGCAAGGGCCTGCCCGCCTTCCGTCGCGCGCTGCGCGGGATTCTCCGCGATTTTCCGGCCTACCCGGACGCACTCGAGTGCGTGCTGACCGGTCATGCCCATATCGACCTGGTCTGGCTCTGGCCCGAGAGCGTGGGCGAGGCCAAGGCGGTCCACACCTTCAGCACGATGAACCGGCTGATGGACCGGTTTCCCGAGATGATTTTCGGCTATTCGCAGCCGGCCAGCTACGAGGCGGTCGAACGGCGCAGCCCGGAGCTGATGGAGGCCGTCCGCCAGCGGATTGCCCAGGGCAGCTGGGAACCGGTCGGCGCCACCTATGTGGAGTCCGACACACAGCTGTCCTGCGGGGAAAACCTCGTCCGCAGTTTCCTGATCGGGCAGAAGGGTTTCGAGGCGCTGACGGGCCGCCGGTCGTCGGTCCTCTGGATTCCCGATGTCTTCGGCTACACGGGCTGTCTGCCGCAGATCATGGCGCAGACCGACGTGCCGCGTTTCTTCACCACCAAGCTGACCTGGGGCAACATCTCCCGCTTCCCGCACAGCAGCTTCCGCTGGATCGGCAACGACGGCACCGAGGTCCTCGTCCACGTCACGCAGGCCTACGGCTACAATGGCACGGTGAATGTCGACGAGATCAACAGCGGCCAGCTCAACTACCGCCAGGCCGACGTGCACGATGCCTACCTCGCGCCCACCGGCTTCGGTGACGGCGGCGGCGGCGTGACCGAGGAAATGTGCCTCCGCGCCCGCGTCCTTGCCAACATGGCCTCCATGCCGAAGACCCGCTGGGGCAAGGTGGAGCAGTTCTTCGAGGAACTGGACGGCCTGCGCGAAAAACTGCCGGCCTACCAGGGTGAACTGTATCTGGAATACCACCGGGGCGTGCATACCACCCACGGCGACCTCAAGGCCGCCTTCCGCGCCGCCGAACGCGGCCTGCAGGTCTGGGAGGCCGCCCGCTGCGCGCTCGACCGCCGGGCCGTCGACGAGCAGGCCTGGAAACGCCTGGTCTTCGCCCAGTTCCACGACTACATCCCCGGCTCATCCATCCACGAGGTGAATATGGAGGCCGTGCCCGAGCTGCAGGCCATTGCCGCGGATGCGGAAAAGGCGGCCGTAGCCGACCTCTCGACGGGCGGCAAACAGGCGGCTGCTTCCGTCTTCAACCCGCTGCCGTATCCGCAATTTCACTACGCCGGCCCGAAAGCCGGCTGGTCGCGGGTGCCCGCGCTCGCCGGCCTCCCGGCCACCGATCTGGAGCCCGTTTCCACCGGCCCGGTCGAGGCTTCGACCAGACGGTTGAAGAATGACCGGGTGGATGCCCGTTTCGATGCCCAGGGTCGGATCACCCGTCTGTCGGTCGACGGCGAGGCGGTGCCCTTCACGGCTCCCGCCGGCCAGCTGGTGTATTATCCTGATTTCCCGGTCATGTTCCATGCCTGGGACATCGACCGGAACACCCTCGCCAACCCGCAACCCCAGACGGGCAAGGCCGAGGTGGAGGTCCGGGCCGACCAGCCGGACAAAGGCACGGAAGTCCGGTTCACGCGCACCGTCTGCGAAGCCAGCCGGGTCACGACGGTCTACCGGCTCGACGGCCCGGAAGGGGTCCTGCGCATCCGCTACCTCATCGACTGGCAGGACCGCAACGGCCTCCTGAAAGCGGTCTTCCCGACTGATTTCCGGGGTCGCCACGCCCGCTACGGCTCACCTTTCGGCAGCGCCCTGCGGGTCCAGCAGGCGGCCCGGCCGGACGACGATGCGATGTTCGAAAATCCCTTCAGCCGTTGGGTGTCGGTGGCCGACGACAGTGGTCAGGACGGCTTCTTTGCGGTGACCGAAGCCAAGTACGGGGCCACCGTCTTCGAAGGCAATGTCCAGATCAGCCTGGTGCGCAGCGCGCAGATCATCGACGCCGAGAAATCCCCTGCCATCCGGCGCGTGGATGTTTCCGAGACCTTCTCGGATCTCATGGAGCATGACGTGTCGCTGGCCATCGGGCGCACGCATGCGGACACGAGCCGCGAGGACCAGCCCGCCGCCCTGGCCGACCGGCTCTTTACCCGGCCCGTCCCCTATGAGGGCGAAGCCGTCTCCGCAGGCTTTCATGGCCTGACCGGTGGTCCCACTTTCCAGCCCGCCTGGGCCAAGCCGGCCGAAGCGGCCGACGGCTCCTGGATCCTGCGCTGCCACGAAACCGACGGCCGGCGTGGCGCCGTCACCCTCGATCTGGCGGAGGGCTGGAGGGCCGAGGCGGTCGATCTCCTCGAGCGGCCGCTCGACCGGCAGCCCGACCGCACGGGGTTGTATCGCTTTCGCCCCTACGAACTCGTCAGCTTCCGGATCCGGAAAGCGGGTTGAGCCCAAACGGCCGCCGGGGACGGCGGCCCTCCCGAGGGTCTCAATGCAAAACGGGGGAGGGCGGTCGTCCCCGACCGCCGTGGACAATTTGGCCTCTTAGATAATGGGAAACCGCTCTGCAATGATCGAGGTTGTCTGTGCTTTGCTGGAGGATGCCGGCGATCGCCTGCTGGCCGCCCGGCGACCGGCGGGCAAGCGCCTGGCGGGCAAGTGGGAGCTGCCGGGTGGGAAGGTGGAGCCAGGGGAGACCCCGGCGGATGCCCTGGTCCGGGAGATGGCGGAGGAGTTCAAGGTCCGGGTCGAGGTGACCACCGGGGCGACCCTGCCCGCTCCGTCGATCCATGCCTATCCCGACGCGGATCGGATCCGGCTCCTTCCGGTGGCCTGCCGGCTGGCCCCGGGCACCCGGCTCGATCCGCAGGAGCATGACGCCATCCGGTGGGTGACGGCGGCCGACTGGCAGTCCCTCAACTGGGCCGAGGCCGATATTGCGATCCTTCAGGCCTGGTTTTCGCCGGACGATTGATTGTCGTCGCTCAGCAGGCGCCGCCGGCGAAGGACCGGGCGATGCGCCAGACGATGCCGGCATGCTGGCCGGCACACTGGTGAAAGCGCGCCTGTTGTTCCTTGGAATCCATGGTTCTGCCCTGTGAGTGGCTCAGAATCGGGATTCCTTACAGAAAATCGCAAATCCATGGCCTGGTCCACGCCGCTCCCATCATAAGCTCGAAAGTAGCCCCACCCGCGGCTTGACCGCAAAGGGGTCAACGCAGCCTGAACTCGACCGCTATGCGGTTAGGATTTCGGTTCAGGGCGAACCCCGAATTTGATCTTCACTAAATGAATAAGGATCATCCGTCCCAGCCGCCCAGCTTGCAGACGGTTTTGAAGTGCTTCGGCTCAACTGGCTGGATGCTCAGCCGCTGACCGCGTTTCACGACCAGCATGTCGGCCAGGCTGGCCGTTTCCTTGATTCTGGTGAGCGGCACGAACGTGGGAAAGTGCCCGACGTACTTCACATCGACCAGCATCCATCGTGGCTTTTCCTCGGTCGCCTTGGGGTCGTAGTAGCTGTCCTCGGGATCGAACTGTGTCGGATCCGGATAGGGCCTGCTGGCGATTTCGGCGAGGCCCGCCACGCCGGGCTCCGGGCAGCTGGAGTGGTAGTAGAGGACCCGGTCGCCGACGGCCATCCGGTCCCGCATGAAATTGCGCGCCTGGTAGTTGCGCACCCCCGTCCAGGCCGCCCGCCTGGATTTGCGCGCCTTCAGGTCGTCGAGCGAGAAGACGTGCGGCTCCGATTTCATCAACCAGTACTGCATGACCCCGACGGTGCGCGAAATCGGGGATGGTGCAAGCGCCGGCCGGCGGCCCTCGTCAGGCGGACGGGGCGGGCTCCAGCAGCCCCAGTTTCCAGGGTATCTCGCCGTAGGGTTTGCCGGTCCGCTCCCGGTGCAGCACCCCCTGGAACAGAAAGGGGGCATCGGGACGCGCCGTCAGGCGCTCATCGATCCCTTCCCGGAGCAGCTCGCCGTGGCTGATCGAGTCGGTCCAGTGGCCCGACCGCTGGGTCACGTTTTCCGGGCTCGCGTAGGTCTCACCCGCACCGGGCGCCGGATGCCAGTTCCCCCGCAGGTGGTCGGCGTGGAGGATCTTGAAATAGCGTCGGTCATCCTGGCGTTGAGCCTCGACCAGGCAAAAGTAGCCGTCAGGCGCGGCATAGATGTGCGAGGCCTCAAAAATAGCCCCCCGGTAGGCCAGTTCCGGCTGGCTCCAGCCGTACGGAAAGGCATTGAGCGGTGTTTCCGACCGCCACATCTCCCCGTTGTCGCAGGTGAAGAAGAGGAAGGCGTTTGACGCGTCGCAGATCACCCAGAAGTCGAGGTACGGGTCCTTCCCGCGCCAGGTCAGGTCGACGGAGCGGAGCGTCGACCAGCCGGACGGGTTCGCTATGTCGGGACTGGTGGAAAAGGCGGCCTGGTAAGGCGGGGAAAAGGCGGGGCTTTTCGCCTGGCAGACGAGGTACCATTGGCGGTGCGGTCGAAAATAAAAGACCTGGGGAGCACACCAATAACCCGGGTGGGCGGGCAGCAGAATGGGCGCGGCAGTCGAGGCCTGATCAAAATCGTCGAAACGGTAGTAGGCGATGGCATGCGAGCGGGTTCTGGCCCGCACCGTGACGAAGAGATGCCAGGCACCGCCATGATGAACGATCGACGGGTCCTTGATGGACAGCCAGTCACCGGCCCGGTCGGGGGGAACATCCAGCATCGGGGCGCCCGTGGACCACTGCCCGGGTACCGAGGGGACCGGTTCCCGGGGATTATCCTGCTTCCGGTTCATGCTCGGTTTTGCCGACCGGGTCACCCGAGGTCGACCGGCAGGCCCGTGCGGGCGGATTCGAGGACGGCGTTGGAAATCCGCATCGTTTCGTAGCCGTCACGGATGCCGGTGAGCGGCGAGGTTCCGTCCAGGATGGCGTTGATGAAATCCTCCGTCTCACGGACGTACGACGTGCCGTCGAGGTCGTCATGAATCATCTCGACCCGTTCGTACGCATCCCGGTCCGTCCGGACGTGGTATTCGCGGCTGCACCAGATCCCGTTGTTGCCCGGGGCGCTGCCCGACAGAAAGGCTGTGCCCGTTTCCCCCAGGATCCCGCATTCGTTGCAACTGATCCAGCTCGTCCAGCTTGCGGTGATCGTGGCCGACACCCCTCCAGCCGTGCGGAAGAGGACGTAGGCATTGTTGTCGAAGGCCGGCAGATCGGGGACCGTCCCGTAGACGATCGCGCTGACCCAGACGACCTCATCCTCCAGAATCCACCGGAGCAGATCCGCATCATGAGAAAACGACTCGACGGTCATGCCCACCGCAAAGGCCGGATCGGTCCGCCAGTTGTTGTCGGTGATTTTGCCCGAAGCTCCGGGCCCCGTCCCGAAACGCTGGCGCCAGAAATGGCGAGGGCGCCCGAGTTCCCCGGCCTTTACCGCCTCACGCAGCCGGCCGAAACCGGTCCGGTACCGCATGTTGAGGCCCATCATGGAGACAACCGGCGAGGCCGCTGCGGCCGAGAGGATTTTACGGGCGTCCGCCTCGGTTCCGGCCAGCGGCTTTTCGCAGAAAACATGTTTGCCGGCGGCGATCGCAGCAAGGGTATATCCCGTTCGGACGCTGGGCGGCGTCAGGATATACACCGCGTCGACGGTTTCCAGGCAGGCCTCGAGCGTCGGGTAGGAGCGCCCGCCCCAACGCGCGGCGAAGCGGGTGGCGTTTGCTTCGCTGACATCGACGACGGCCGAAACCTTGGCCCGGGGATTGGCCTGAAGCGCCCGGCCGTGCTGCTCGGCGATCTCGCCCGAGCCGACGACCGCTACCCTCAGAGGATGATTCAACGGTCTGCGGGGTCTGGCTGTTGGGCAGGGTCGTGGGGCACGCCGTCTTTCTTCACCGGCAAGACGGCCCGGCCGTTTCTGCGCCGAACTCAGTGTTCGGCGCCGCCCTTGCCGTGGGCGTGGCCGTGCTCCAGCTCTTCCTCGCTGGCTTCACGTACCTCCACGACATCGACCTCGAACTTCAGGTCGACACCGGCAAGCGGGTGGTTGGCGTCCAGCGTGACCGTGTCGCCCTCGACGTCGGCAATCTTGACCACCATCGGGCCCTGGGGACCGTTGGCCTGGAACTGCATACCGGGCTTCAACTCGGCATCCTCCGGAAACTGCTCGCGTTTGGCCGGGATCTTTTTCTCCGGATCGTGCTCCCCGTAGGCTTCCTTGGCGGGTACTTCGACCACATGGGACGAACCGGGGGTCTTGCCTTCGAGCCGGGTTTCGAGCCCCGGAATGATGTTCCCATGACCATGCAGGTAGGCGAGGGGATCCTTGCCCGAAGAGGTGTCGATGACCTCGCCGTCGGGCGCTTTCAGCGTGTAGTGCATCGAAACGATGCAGTCTTTAGCGATTTCCATATGTACAGGCCCTTACAGATCGGGCGCGAAGGCAAAGAAAAAAAAATCAGGCGGTTGCGCCGGGTTCCTCCCGGCTCCCCGATGCCGGCAGGGTCACGGGAGTCATGGGTCGTCACCGCTGAGATCTATCGCCAGGGCCGTGGTGTTGTCCTTGCCCGAGGCCTGAACCGCCGCCTCGACGACGCGTTGAGCCACGGGACGGTCATCCTTTCGGAAGGCCGGCGGGGGCTCCATCTGATTGAAAATGCTGTTGTCCGTCAGGCCCTCGATCACGCCGTCGGTGCAGAAGAGGAACCGGTCTCCGGCCTCACAGCCGACCGCCCCGATATGCGGCTCGATGAACTGGGTGCTGCCGCCGAGCGCCTGCTGCAGGCTGTGACGGCCGGCATGGTTGCGGGCCTCCCGCTCGGTGAGTTTCCCCTGCCTGATCAGCCAGCCGACATGCGTATGGTCGTGCGTGATCTGGCGGATGCCCCCCGCCTCCGGCAGGTGGTAGATCCGGCTGTCGCCGACATGCGCGAAATAAAGCCATTCGGGCGTGAGCCAGCCCAGGCTGAGCGTAGCGCCCATCCCGGCGCATTCCTCGTAGCTTTGTCCGAGCGTGGTCAGGTCGCGATGGATCTGGCTGATCAATTCGTCCAGCAGATCATTGAAGCCGGAGGACAGGCCCATCGCCTGGCTGCGGAAGCCCCGGGGAAGCAGGCGGGTGATCCGGTCCACGGTGATGCTGCTGGCGAATTCGCCGGCCCGCGCCCCGCCCATACCGTCACTGACTGCGAAGATGAAGTCATTCTCCGCCAGGGAGGCGCCGCCCGTTTTCCCGAGCCGCCGCACCTCCCGGCCGTCGAGCGCGAGGGCCAGGAAGGCGTCTTCGTTGGTTTTGCGAACGCGCCCGGGGTGCGTCAGGCCGGACCAGGCGACATACCCGGGAAAATTCGGCTCGCCGGTTTGCTTTTGAGTGTTTGGGGCGGTGGCCATAACGGGTCAGTCCTGAATGCTGCTAACTTAACAACGTTTTGATCGGGATCGCTATCGAAATCGCTATCGAAATCGATTCTGTAAGCAATTTTAAATCATTGGCTTATGAATATTCGATCCCGATTTCGATTTCGATCCCGATTTCGATTGGAGGCCTTAAGTTAGCGCCATAACGGGTCAGCCCTGATTGTGAAAGGTATCCCGGTTGGGATGGGACAGCATGGGCGGACCGTCCGGATAACCGGGCGCCAGGATCTGGGCGAATTCAAAATCGATGATGCAGAACCGGCCATCCTGCGGGCGGTAGGTGATGTTGCGCACCTCCGCATCCTGGTGCCGGACCTGATACTTGTCCTCCAACTCGCGGAACAGGCTGTCCCGTTTTTCATCACTGAGCCGGTCCACGCGACCGCCGCAGTTCGTCGTCACCAGATACAGCTGATCCGGATCCGCCTCGACCACCTTCGGAACATAGGGGCAGCCCTGCTCCTCAAGGAACTCCAGAACACGAACCTCGTTCTCATAGCGCTCGCGTGCCTGCGGTCCCCGGAAGGTCTTGTGCACCTTGCCGTCGAAGCCGATCCGGACCAGAGCCCGCGGTGTGTTTTTCGCCTCGCGCATGACCGGTCAGCATGGTCAATTCCCGGCGGCGCTGGCAAGGATTCGCCGGCGTCGGCGGCCCCGCCAAAGATTAAAGCACTTTTAAAGCATGGCATGCCATTTGCTTTTGCTGATGCCTCTTACCAAGCACTTCGGGTGGCCGCCCTCCATAGGCCGACTGCCCCGTTCAACCTGATAAACCCTGCAAGAACAGTAAGCACTTATGGCCAAGATTAAACTCGAATACATCTGGCTCGATGGATACGAGCCCGTGCCCAACCTGCGTGGCAAAACCAAGATCGTCGAAGGCGATGTTTCCTCCTTCTCCCTGGAGGACTGCCCGGAGTGGGGTTTTGACGGCAGTTCCACCCTCCAGGCGGAAGGCGGCAGCTCGGACTGCATGCTCAAGCCGGTCGCGGTTTTCCCGGACGCCGCCCGGAAAAACGCCTTCATCGTCGTGAACGAGGTGATGAACCCGGATGGCACGCCACACCCGTCCAATATGCGCGCCACGATCGAGGACGACCCGGATTTCTGGGCCGGCTTTGAACAGGAGTACTTCATGTATCGCGACGGCCATCCCCTGGGTTGGCCGGAAGACGGCTTCCCCGAGCCGCAGGGTCAATACTACACCGGTGTCGGTTTTAAGAACGTCGGTGAAGTCGCCCGCGAAATCGTGGAAGAGCACCTGGATCTGTGCCTGGCCGCCGGCATCAACCACGAGGGCATCAACGCCGAGGTCGCCAAGGGCCAGTGGGAGTTTCAGGTCTTCGGCAAGGGCGTCTACAAGGCCGCCGACCAGATGCAGGCTGCGCGCTATATCCTGCTGCGCGTCTGTGAAAAGTACGGCGTCGACATCGAGTTCCACTGCAAGCCCTTCCTGGGTGACTGGAACGGCTCCGGCATGCACTGCAACTTCTCCACCGGCTACATGCGCGAAACCGGCGGCAAGGACTACTTCATGAAACTCATGGAAAAGTTCGAACAGTACAAGGACGAGCACATCGCCGCCTACGGTCCGGACAACCACCTCCGCCTGACCGGCCTGCACGAAACCCAGTCGATCGACAAGTTCAGCTGGGGCGTCGCCGACCGCGGGGCGTCCATCCGTGTGCCGCACAGTTTCGTCAACAACGGCTACAAGGGCTACCTCGAAGACCGGCGCCCGAACTCGCAGGGCGATCCCTACCGGATCATCGGGCGTATTCAGCAGACCGTCAGCGAAGTCGAAGCCGAGTTCAAAAAATAAGGCCACGCGTATCCGAAAAAGGGATACCAGCGGCTTCTCTTTCAAGCCGCGCCGGACATTCCGGCGCGGCTTTTTTTTGTGGGTTCAGACGGGTGGGAGGCGCTCCTCCCGGTCCATTGGAAATGCGAATGTCACTTCGTTAATCCCTTGATCTGCCCGAACAGGCCCTGTTTAGCTAAAGGTTTCCGCTGCCCCACCGGATGACCCCCCGCGCCCTTTTCCTAGGCCTGACCTGTGCCGCCCTGCTGGCCGGTGTCGTTTACTACAACGACTACGTGATCAAGCAGTCTTTCCTGATCGGGAATTTTCTTCCGATGGGGGTCTACGGTGTCCTGGCCCTGTTCCTGGTGCTGGTGAATCCCCTGCTGCGCCGAATCGGACCCAACTGGGCGTTGCGCGGTCGGGAAATCGTGGTCGTGCTGGCCCTGGTGTTCGCCGTCTGCGGGATCCCCAGTTCGGGCCTGTTACGCAACTTCACCGCCATGCTGATGCTCCCGCACCAGCATGAGCGGACGGAGCCGGGCTGGAAGGAAGCGGGCATCGTGGAAAAGGCGCCCGACATCATGCTGGCCGACCCCGGCCCGGAAGGCGAAGCCCTCGGCGGCATGCTGCAGGGGCTCTCGCCGACCGGCGAACTGATCGGTCCGGGCGAAATCCCCTGGGATGCGTGGAGCGTCACCCTCGGGTTCTGGGTGCCGATCCTGGTGGCTTTCTGGATAGGGATAACGGCGCTGGCTCTCGTCGTGCACCGTCAGTGGTCGGATCATGAGCACCTGCCGTATCCGCTGGCCACGCTGACGAATTCGCTGCTGCCGGATCAGCCCGGCCGGCTGGCCCCGATCTTCCTGAATCGCCTGTTCGTGATCGCAACCGCGGGGGTCTTCATCATCCACCTCTCGAATTATCTCCAATCCTTCAATCCGGACCTCATCGCGATCAAGCGGAACTTCGATTTCAGGTCACTGCTGGACAACCTGCCGGCGACTTTCCGCAACGCCGCCGCGCTGACGGCCCCGCTCAACTTTCAGCTCTATTTCACCGCCATCGGGATCGCCTACTTCCTTTCGCGCGAGGTGTCGCTGTCGGTCGGCCTGGCGCCCTTTGCCTGGGCGTCCCTGGCAGGCCTGTTCGCGCTGTACGGGGTCGATGTCACCGGCGAAACGGTTAACGACCCGGAGAATTACTTCCGGGGTGGCGCGATCCTGGGCCTGCTCGGCATGATTCTGTTCACCGGCCGGGTCTTCTACCGGGACGCCCTCCTTTCGGCCCTCCGGCCCGGCGCCCGGTCGCATGTCGAACCCGGCGTGGTCTGGGCCATGCGGGTCTTCCTGGTCTGCATGATCGCCCTCTTCACCCTGTTTCTGCGAACCGGCCTGGATTGGCAGTTGATCCTGATCCTGATGCTCGGCGTGGTGGCCACCTATGTGGTGATGAGCCGCATTCTGGCGGAGACCGGCCTGATCATGATCCAGCCGCGTTGGTCGCCGGCCATCCTGATGACGGGTTTGCTGGGCGGACAGGCTCTCGGTCCTGAAACCATCATCATCATGAGCATCATTACGGCGGTGTTCCTGATGGATCCGCGCGAGGCCTTCATGCCCTTTGTCGTCCAGGCGCTGAAACTGGTTGAGATGCGCCAGGTCAAAGTCGCCCCCGTCGTTCCCTGGATCGGCGGCGCGGCTCTGCTTGGTTTCGGTGTCGCGCTGCCGATCACCCTCCTGTGGCAGTACACTGGCGGCTTCGCCTACATCGACCCGTGGACATCGGGCAACGCCGGGCGCCTGCCCTTCACCGACGCGCTGCTGGTCCAACAGCAGCTGGAAGCCCAGGGCGCGCTGGCGCAGGCGGAATCCATATCCGGCTGGGCCCGGTTCACGCTGGGGGCCGGCGACCGGGTGGCCTGGATCAGCTTCATCATCGGCATTGTCCTGACCGTGGGCTGTGCCTGGTTGCGCCTGCGTTTTATCCGGTGGCCGATCCACCCCCTGATCTTCGTGATCTGGTTCGGCTGGGCCTCGACCGTCTTCGCGATCTCCTTCCTGATCGGGTTCCTGATCAAGGCGCTGGTGACCAAGTATGCCGGCGAGAAAATCTACCAGAAGCTCAAGCCCATGATGATTGGCCTTGTCTTTGGCGAGATCCTGGCCGGCATCACCGCCATCGTCTGCAACCTCATCTTATATGCGGCGACCGGCCAGCCACCGGAACGCTTCATGGTCCTGCCCGGATGAACGAGCTTTGGGAATTCACCACCTGGCTCAACCTCCGGTTGGATCATCCCGCGGACTGGGAACTCCTGGCCTACGGCAAGGACCCGGAGCGGGGACGCCTCAGTTTTGCGGACCGGAGCGGCGTGCGTCTGGAGCTTTCCTGGCAGCAACTTGCCGGTAACCCTGACCTGCGCCGCATGGTGGGCGACTACCGTGTACGGTTGGAGGAACAGTACCCGACCGCACGACGCAGTGTCGCCGACCGGCCAGGCTGGCGCGGGTTTCATATCCGGCCGGAGGAGGGACCCGTGCAGTCGCGGTTTCTCCGTCACGAGCGCGGACTCGATCGCGCTCTGGAACTGGTGGTGATCGGGAAGGGTGCGGATCCGGACGAGCCCTTGCTGGAGCGTATCTTATCCTCGGTTGGGGAGGAATCCGCCGCCGCCGACGGGTCACGGCGCTGGCGGTGTTGGGGCCTGGAAACCTGGGTTCCCGCCGGAATGAACCTGCAGTCGGTCACCGCCCAACCCGCCCATCTCGCCCTGACTTTTGCCGATCCGTCGGGACGGGAAACGGTTGAAGTCAGCCGGCGCGGTCTGCTCGATCTCTGGTTGGAGCAGCCGCTGGATGCCTGGTTCCGGGATCAGATGCCAGCCGGGTTCAGAGCGGATCCGGAAGGCATGACAACCGAAACGCCCCAACCGGGGCATTCCGCCCGGCGGATCGCGGGCTCCTTCCGGGAGCGGGCGGCTATGCTGGGTGGCCGGTCGCTGCGCCTGATCGCTTCAGCCTGGATCTGTCCCACTCATCGGCGCCTGGTCGCCTGGCAACGGCGGTCCCGCCAACGCCAACCCCGTGTACCCCGGGTCATCTGTTGTCCGGCCCCCGTCCTCCCATGAACGCTACCCTCTCCAGCGTCGCCCCGCCGCCCGAGCCCCAGGGCTGGAGCCAGTTGCTGGCCACGCGCCCGGCCTTGAACCGGGCGGCGTCTCTGGAGCCGGAAGGCGAGCAGGCGCTCCTGGCCCGGGTGCCGGTGAAGCCCTTGCCCTGGCTGGTCCCGCCGTTGTCCTGGATAATCCGTCCGCGCAGCCAGCGGACGCTCCGCATCGAGGGCGCCGGCTTCGAGGTGCTGCAACTGGCCCTGTCGGCGGACCGGGTGGGGGACCTGATCGACCACTTCGGCGAACGTCACGGGTTGACCTTTCATGAGAGTCGCGTGGCGGTGACCGGTTACCTGCAACAACTCGTCAAGGAGGGTATCCTTGTCCTGCTGGGAGACGACCATGCCGCCTGAGATTCGCGTCGAGGAACAACCCCGGTTGAGCCCCGCCAAGTTGCTGGACCTGACCTTTACGGGCATCCGTTATCGGCTTTTCCGGTCGTTCATGACCGTGGTGGTCATCGCTGTGGCTGTCGCCTTCATGATGAACACGGTCGTCGAGCGCATGGTGTCGGCCCGGGTTGGCGCCGTCATCGAAACCATCGAGTCGGATTTGCTGCAGGTTGAGCGCCTCGTTGCCCGCATCGGTCAGCCGCCCTCGCTGCGGCGCGTGGTCACCGATCTGGCCGAGCCCGGGATGCGCCCGGAGCGGCTGGCGGAATTGCAGGCCTTTTCGGGTCTCGATGCCGAAAGCCTGAACCGGTTGCGCGAGGACGCCCGCCGCATGGACCGGTTAATCCGCTTTCTCGAAGGGCTGGATTACGGCTTGAGACGGGAAATGGTCGGTGCCGTCATCACGCCTATGGCCCTGGCGCCGCTCGCCGGTCAGGAAGCCCGGAAGTCCTTTTTCCAGACGCTGGATGCGGACCGTTCGGTGCGGCTGCCCATGGAGCGGGAGAACCTGGATGACCTGTTCGATCGTCTGCCTGCGATCCTCGATGATCTGAATCAGTTGCGCGAGGCCCGGTCCGCAGCTGTCCGACAGTTGAAGCAATTGCTGGGGGGACGGCCCGTCCTCGATCTGATCGCCGGTCCGGCCGCCGACTGGCTCGGAAGGATCGAATCGGTCGGCTTCCGGGTTCCAGCCGGAGAGGCGGCCGCCCTGGCCGAGCAGGCGCTGCGCACCCAGCTCATTCTCGCGGTTGAACAGGCCATCCAGCGGACCGAAATCCGCCAGGCGATTTCGCGTAAATTCAATCTTGAGCCGGTGAAGGTAAACCCCGGCAGAGTCTGGCCCCGCCTGGTCGATGCATCGAATGCCGCCTGGTTTGTGGATACGGTCCGGCGTCTGACCGATCCCCCGCCTGCCTGGGCCGTTGAAGACCTTCAGGCGGCCGCCGAGGCCCGGCAGGAAATCTTCCGCATCAACACCGTGCGCGATGCTCTGGTTGAAGTCGGCGATGGCCCCCTTGGCCTGACGGCCCGCACCGCCTTTCTGCTGCTGGTCAGCGTGATGGTCTGTGTGGTGGGTATCACCAACGCCATGCTGATGTCGGTCACGGAACGCTATCGCGAAATCGCCACCCTGAAGTGTCTGGGCGCACTCGACGGCTCCATTCTCTGGATTTTTGTTTTTGAAGCCGCTTTGCTGGGCCTGGTCGGCGCGCTCGCCGGCGCGCTCATCGGCGGCCTCATCGGTACCCTGACCAGCCTCTTTTCCTTCGGCGGCTATGTCTTGCAGGCCAACCTGCTGCCGGGTCTCCTGACCACGGGCGTTGCCGCCATTCTGGGGGGTACGCTCCTGGCGGCGGTCGCCTCCATTTACCCCTCACTCAAAGCGGCACGCCTGGCGCCAATGGAAGCCATGCGTATCGAATAACCTGTTACGGATGACCTCAAGCGAACGAGCCACCCCCGATCCGGTCGACGATTCTCTCAGGGCAAACGGCGACGACGGGCGCGTCCTCATCCGGACTGTCAGCCTGAAGAAGATCTACCGGCAAAAGGGTGCCGAGACCATCGCCCTGGGCGGGATCGACGTGACCATCACCCGGGGCGAGTTCCTGGCCGTGCTGGGTCCGTCCGGTTCCGGCAAGAGCACCTTTTTCAACATGGTGGGCGGGCTGGACAGCCCGAGCAGCGGGCGGGTCTTCATCGACGAGGTGGACGTT
Organism: Opitutales bacterium; assembly: GCA_051117635.1. Lineage (GTDB taxonomy): Bacteria > Verrucomicrobiota > Verrucomicrobiia > Opitutales > JABSRG01 > JBNPEH01. The sequence goes on from JBNPEH010000004.1 coordinate 211,674, forward strand.
GCCCAGCTGACGGCCGTGGAACTCGCTTTCCTTCGGTGCCGGAAAATTGGATACATCTTCCAGCAGTACAACCTCGTCCAGTACATGACCGCCCTCGAAAACGTGACCGCGCCCATGGCCTTCGCCGGGCTCGACGCGGACCGGGCCCGCCACCGGGGCATGGAGCTGCTGGATCTGGTGGGGCTGAAGGACCGGTGGGCGCACCGGCCCATCGAGATGTCCGGCGGCCAGCAGCAGCGCACTGCCATCGCGCGCTCCATGGCCAACCAGCCCAGCATCCTGCTCTGTGACGAGCCGACCGCCAACCTCGACTTCAAAACCGGCAGCGAAATCCTCGGGATCCTGCAGCGGCTGAACCGGGACAAGGGGGTCACCATCATCTGTGCGACTCATGACCACCGGATGCTGGATATTTGCGACCGGTTGATCTGGATCCGCGACGGGCTGATCGACCGGGTGAAACGGCGCGACGAGGTGAAGATCGAACTGGGAACCGTGGGCGGGGAGGATTCCGAGCTATGAGGTGCCTGCGAACTCCGTTTTTGCCGGTCTGTGCGCTGATCCTCGCCCTGGTGGGGCCCTGCCTTGCGCAGGCCGGTTTCCAGTTGGATCGCGACCAGCTCCGGACCGACATGAAAGCCCTCACGGCCCAGGGCCATCGCCTGGCGGGGTCGCCGGAAGGCCGGGCGGCTGCCCGCTACCTGAGCAATCGCATTCGCGCTATCGGTCCGGACCAGTTCATCGAACAACCCTTTCCGATGATGCAGTTGGTCACGAAGAAGGCCGAAGCCGTGCTCCTCGATGCCCGGGGGCGCGAAACCGGACGGCTCGACCTGGTGCCGCTCCGGCCCAATGGCCTGATCCCGCCGTCGACGCCCCGCGGTGGCATTGCCGGGCCCGTCCATTATGGCGGCAAGGGGCATGAGCCTATCCCGGGACCCTCGCTCCAAGGATCCGTGGTTGCCTACGACCGGGATGCCGGTGACGCCTGGCTGCGGGCCTTCCGGCGCGGCGCGCGCGCCGTCATTTTCCTGGAGCGAGGCGATCCGCGGGCTCAACCGCCCGTCTTCACGCTCAACAACGCTAATCTGCCACGTTTTCTGTTGGAAGGGGATCCATCCCCGCTTCTGGCGGCCGACCATGTACGTATCCAGGCCAGCATCACCTGGGAGTGGACCACCGGGCGCAACCTCGTTGCCTATGTGGCCGGTACCGATCCGGTGCTGAACCTGGAACGACCCGAAGTGATCCTGCTCGGCGCCCGCCTCGACACCTTTGGCCAGGTGCCCGAGCGCGCGCCGGGCGCCCGTTCGGCCGCCAATGCGGCGGCGCTGCTGCAGGTGATGGAGCATTTCAAGCAGGCGCGACCCGCCCGAAACCTCGCCTTTGTGTTCATGGACAATCTGGCCTACGGACACCTGGGCGGTTCCTACTTCGCCCGGGCCATGGACCGGGAACGTCGCCGGCATACGATGGAGGAGCAGGACCGGGCCCTGAACAACGCCGAATCGTTCGTGCGGGAATTGGGCGAGCTGTTCGCGAGTGAGGAGCCTCTGGCCGAAAGCACCGAAGCCGGCGACGAACTGAGGATCCTGATCCGCAAGGAGGCGGATGTCGCTTCGAACCGGGTGCGGCTGCAGATGGCCGGGCTGCGTGAACGCATCGATGCGGCGGACCCCGACGCTTCCCCTGCCGACCTCAAACGCCGCCTCGAGGCGCTCGATGTGGAGCGTCTTGCCTGGAGTGATTTCAAGCGGGCCCTCAACAATCAGACCCTGAATGCCGAAACGCGGCCCCAATTAGAAGTGGCCCTGGAGCGTGTCCGCCGCGATATCGCGGCTTTTGAGAAGTCCGTTGTTGCCCGGCGTGCCAACCTGAATGCGGACATGGCGCTCCGGGATCTGCTCCACGAACAGGCGATCAGCCTGTTCCTGTCCTTTGAATTCGGAGACAACAGTGATCATTGGGGCCTGATGATCGGAGGGAGTGGAGCGCCCGCCCGGGGCGGCGATTCGCCCGGCCTCTATGTCCCGGTCCAATCCGTCTTTCGGGAGATTTTCGATGCGGACCCAAGCGCTTTTCCCAACTTCGTCACCGCTACCGCGGATACCTCACTGTCGCCGCCCTCCATGTTTTTCGCCGGCCGGCAGTTTCTTCATCCCGGTGAACCGCTCGGCAAGCTGGCCATCTTCAATGTGGCGCTGACGACCGCGCAGGATGCCTTCGATCGGGACGGTACCGTGCTCGATACCATCGAACAATTCGCCTTCGATCCATTCGAACGACAGTTGGCCACCGCGGTGCCCTTTCTTGATCGACTGGTGGATCACTCCGGCCTGTCCCGGCGCAACGCCATCAAGCGACAGGCGCACTACCTGTTTCCCGAAATGGCTGCCGACTATCGGATCGTCAGCCCCCGGGCCCTCGGCCGCATGCCCGGCCAGTCGCTGGCCGACACGCCGATGGGGGGAGCGGTCATCCAGGTCAGGGACGGGATCTGGGAAAACAATGAGCAACGGGCACGGCGTACCTTTCAGACCGGAAAGTCCGCCGTCTACAACGAGTACCAGGTCATCGGCGTCGATGCGCTGGGCGGTTATGCGATCGGTCCCCTGGCTTCGGACTGGCGCGGCCGGTGGGGGATCGGCGTCCGTCTCGATGAACAGGGGATCGTTGCTTTCGCCACAAACCGGGATACCCTGAAAAACCTGCACCGGCGGCTTGTGTTTTACCCGGCGCGTCACGGGGTGCTGCCGCTGCCGGCCAAAGCCATTCAGGGCAAAAGCATCCTGTACGACGGTGATTCCAACAGTGTGGTCGACACGGCGCGGCGTATGGAGCTGACCTTTGACGGCGTTTTCAGCTGGTTCCATGACCGCCGAACGGAACGGGTCAAGGTGTATGGGGTGGAAGACGGTCATTTCGCGCTTAATGTGCCGCCCCTCACGGACGAGGCGGTGCCCGGTCAACAGGTGAAAGCCTCCGCCGGTTCAGGCTTTCCGGCCGATCCTTTGTTCGATCCGATCCCCGTCGGCCTTCAGGGAGCACGGGATTTTGTCCGCCTCGACAACCGCCGTCTTGAAGCCCTGCGGTCAAACGGCCTGCGTAACAATGCCGTGGATACCCTGCACGGGGAGGCGACCGATCTGCTGCAGGCTGCGGAAAACGCGCCCACGCCGGACAAGGGCGAAGCGCTGGCCATGTCGGCCTACCTGACCGAGCGCTCCGTTTACGAAGATACCCGCTCCACCATCAAAGACCTGGTGACCGCCGTCCTCTTGTTGCTGTTGCTGGTCATCCCCTTCGCCTTCGCGATGGAGCGCCTGCTGATCGGCGCGACCATCATCTACAAGCAGGTGCTCGGCTTCTGCGCCTTCTTCCTGCTGGCTTTTTTCGCGCTCTATCTGACTCACCCGGCTTTCGCCCTGGCCGCCACCCCGCTGGTCATCTTCCTCGGCTTCACCATCCTGCTGCTGTCCTCGCTGGTCATTGTGATCATCATGCAGAAGTTCGAGGTGGAGCTGAAAGCCGTCCAGGGGTTGGCCGGCACCGTCCATGCGGCCGATGTTTCGCGGGTCGGCACCATCCTGGCCGCCATGCAGATGGGGATTTCCACCATGCGCCGGCGCCCCGTCCGTACCTTCCTGACCGCCGTTACGATCCTGCTGCTGACTTACACCATCCTGACCTTTGCCAGCTTCGGGAGCAGTATCGGTACGCTGACCTATCGCGAAGCCGTATCCCCCGGCTACGCGGGAGCGGTCGTTCATCGCCCGGACTGGCGCGGTATCAGCACCGGTGTGCTGGACGTGTTGGAGGGGCGTTTCAAGGAAGAGGCCACGGTGGCCCCCCGGGCCTGGTATCACCCTCAGCAGGTCGATCCGGGGGGGCGTCAGGCGCCGATCAATCAGGGGCTGCTGATCGCCCGCGAAGACCTCAAGCAACGGGCGGTGGTGCGCGGTATCGTGGGGCTCACCGCCGAGGAGGTGGCGGCCCGCCCGGACTGGCGTCAACTGCTCGGAGAGGATGCGGGCTTTGACAATCGGATCTGGATCACGGAAGCCCTGGGCGGTCGGCTCGGTGTGGCGGCCGGGGACCGGGTCCGGATCGGTGGCAGGCAGCTCACCGTTGGGTCGCTCCTGAATGCGCCCGAGCTGGTGGCTTTGACGGATATGGACGGTGATCCGGTGCTGCCCGTGGACCTCAGCCAGGTGGCTCCCGGCGCTCAGGCGGATGCGGGCGAGGAGGTCGAAACCGGTGGGGACGCTTCCTACACCCTGCTGGCGGCAGACTCCGTCGTCCTGATGCCCTACGACCTGGCCACCGAAATGGGGGCCGGCCTGCGCATGGTTCACATCTATACGGACGATCCTCAGGCGTCTTCACGTATCGCCGAAATCATGACACGGGTCGTCAACCTGCCAGTGAGCGGTACCCGGGAGGACGGGGTTTACCTCCATGTCTTCGGTACGCTTGTCGAGGCGAGCGGGGTGGGCGATCTCTTTTTCCCGGTTCTCCTCGGCGGCCTGGTCATCTTCGGGACGATGCTGGGGTCGGTGGCTGATCGCGAAAAGGAGATCTACACTTTCAGTGCGCTGGGCCTGGCCCCGACGCATGTGGCCAGTTTGTTCTTCGCGGAGGCCCTGGTCTTTTCCGTCATCGGGGGCATGGGCGGCTACCTCTTTGCGCAGGTACTGATGGTGGTCCTCGAATGGCTGGCGGGTTTCGGCCTGATCACGGTGCCCGAAATGAACTATTCCTCCACCAATGCGGTGGTCACGATCCTGATCGTCATGGCGACGGTGCTGCTCTCGTCGCTTTACCCGGCGATGAAGGCGTCGCGCAGCGCGAACCCGGGTGTCATGCGCGGCTGGCAGTTGCCGGAGCCCGAAGGCGATCGGCTGAACATCGTGTTTCCCTTCACCGTGTCCCGGTATGACATCACCGGGGTGGTCAGTTTTCTCAAGGAGCACTTCGAGACCTTCGCCGACACCAGCATGGGCACCTTCATGGCGCGGGATGCCTGGATCGGGGAGAAGGACGACCACCTCGTTCTGACCGCCTTCATCGCGCTTGCGCCGTTCGACCTGGGGGTAACCCAGGATTTCCACCTGACCAGCGCTCCGAGCGAGGTGCCGGGCATCGAAGAGGTGCGTCTGACCATCCGTCGCCGTTCCGGGCAGGTCGGCGACTGGAAGCGCCTGAATCGACCGCTGATGGATAACCTGCGCAAACAGTTCCTGATCTGGCGCTCGCTTCCGGCGGACACCATGGAGACCTACCGCCACCGGACGCTGGAGGCCCTCGGGGAAACCAACGCCCATCACGCCGAAAGGACCGACTGACCGGGCCCCATCCCATGGTATTTAAACGCAACAGGAAAACCGAAGACAGCGAGGTTAAGGAATTCCGGGACCTCATGGAGGTCCCCTCTCAGTTCGACGAGGGCTTCAGCTGGACGGCACTGGCGGGCGCCATGTTCATCGGCATGGTGATGATCCCGGGTGCCATTTACATGGGGCTGGTCGCGGGGGAGGCCAACATCGGTCCGGCTGCGCAATGGGTCACCGTCATTCTTTTCATCGAGGCCGCACGCCGTGCTCAGCGTGAGGTCAAAAAGGCCGAAATTTTCATCCTCTTCTTCATGGCGGGCATCGCCATGTCGATGCCCTTCACGGGCCTGCTCTGGAACCAGTACTACATCCAGAGCGAGGCGGCGCTCGCGGCCGGCATCACCGAACAACTGCCCAGTTGGTTCGCGCCCGGTTTGGACAGTGACACTTACGATACACGGACCTTCCTGCATCTGGACTGGCTGCCCGTGATCGGTCTCATCCTGTTCCAGACCTTTTTTTCCCAGCTCTCCAACATCGTGCTGGGCTACGGGTTGTTCCGCCTGACCAGTGACATCGAGCAATTGCCTTTCCCGATGGCACCGGTCGGGGCGCAGGGGATTCTTGCGCTGGCCGAAGATGTCGGGGACCAGCCGGAGCCCGGAGAAACCGACAAGCGATGGCGATGGCGCGTCTTTTCCATCGGCGGGGCGCTCGGGCTGGCGTTCGGCACAATCTATATCGGCCTGCCGATGATCTCCGAAATGGTCGGTACAGACCGCATCGCGATCCTGGAAATTCCCTGGACCGATACAACGGCTGCAACCGACGCGTTCATGCCCGCGGTGGCAACCGGTATCAGTTGGGATCTGGCGGGGGTGCTGGTGGGAATGGTGCTGCCTTTTTACGCGGTGGTGGGCTCATTCCTCGGCCTGTTGGTGACCTTTGTCGCCAATCCGCTTCTTTACGAATTCGGTATTCTCAGCAGCTGGTTGCCCGGCGACAACACGGTCGAGACCGTCTTCAAGAACAACGTCAATTTCTATCTCAGTTTTCAGATCGGAGTTTCGTTGGCCGTCGCCTGGGCCGGGATCAATGAAGTGCTGAAGAACATGCGGAAGGCGCGGGAGAAGGACGATGCCCGGGAGCGCCGCAAACGGCTGGAGGTTCCGGAAGGTCGCGGAGACATCCCCGCCGCCTGGATCCTGGGTTGCTACTTCTTCGTCACCATCATCTACATCCTGGTTTGCGGTTGGCTGATCGACTGGCATCAGGGCGTCATGCTGGTCCTGATTTTTTTCGGTTTCATCTACACCCCGTTGATCAGCTACGTGACGGCGCGGCTTGAAGGGATCGCCGGTCAGGTGGTCGAGATTCCCATGATCAAGGAAGTGAGCTTTATCCTGAGCGGCTACAAGGGGGTGGCGGTCTGGTTCCTGCCCGTGCCCATCGCCAACTACGGGCAGATGACGGTCATGTACCGGCAGGCGGAACTCACGGGTACCCGCTTCTCGAGCATCTGGAAGACTGTGGCCATCCTGTTTCCGCTCATCCTGATCAGCACCGTTGTCTTCATGAGCTTTATCTGGAGTCTGGCGCCGGTGCCCTCCGCCGCCTATCCGCACGCCGAAGTCATGTGGGAGCTGCAGGCCCTCAATCGAAGCATCATCTACAGCGCGACCCTGGGTGAGTATTCCATCTTCGAGGACGCGCTGAACGGGTGGTACATCGGTGCGGGAACGCTCTTCGGTGTCGGTCTGTTCGCGGTCATGGGCTTCTGGGGGGCTCCGGTTTTCCTGACCTATGGCGTGGTCCGCGGACTGGGCCAAAGCCTGCCGCATATTATCATGCCCGAAATGGTGGGGGCCCTGATCGGACGCTTCTATTTCCAGAAAAAATTCGGCAAACGCTGGCGACAGATCATTCCAGTCGTCTTCGCCGGCTACGCCTGTGGTATCGGGTTGCTCACCACGTTCTCTGTCGGGCTGAAGTTCCTGAGCAAAGCCGCCATCAGCCTTCCCTTCTGACCATGTCCCCGCCGAGCCAGTCTGAAATCCTGATCGCCTTGAAGGGGGTGACGAAGGTTTTCCGCTTGAGCCGGGAGACGGTGTATGCCCTCAGCGGGGTGGACCTCGATATCTTCCGGGGGGAATACCTGTCCATCATGGGACCGTCCGGCTCGGGGAAGAGCACCCTCTTTAACATGATCGGGGCGCTCGACCGGCCCTCCGAAGGGTCGGTCGAGGTAGCCGGCCTGTCGCTGAATCAACTGAATCCGCGGCAGCTCGCCTACTTTCGCGGCAATCATATCGGTTACATCTTTCAGAGCTATAACCTGCTCTTCGCCTATTCCGCCACCGAGAACGTGGCCATGCCGCTGGTCTTTTGCGGCGTGGACCATCATGAGGCGCGCAGCCGGGCGACCGAAATGCTCGAACGGGTCGGCCTCGGCCATCGCCTCGATCATCGGCCCGACGAACTGTCGGGCGGCCAGCAGCAGCGGGTCGCCATCGCCCGCGCCCTGGTCAATCAACCCGCCATCCTCCTCGCCGATGAGCCGACCGCCAACCTCGATCTTAAGACCGGCGAGGAGATCATTGAACTCATGCAGGGGCTCTGCCGCGAGGACGGCGTCACCGTCATCTCCGCCACCCACGACCACAAGATGCTCTCCGTTTCCGACCGCATCGTCTGGATCCGTGACGGCCAGGTCGAAAAGATCGAGACCCCGGATCAGGCCGGCGTCCGCGTCGGTACGATCGAGTCGGCCGTGGGCAAAGGCACATAAAAAAGCCGCCTTCCCGGTCCGGGATGGCGGCTGAGAAGGGTGCGAAGAGCCTTGAGGACTGCCCTCAGAAATTCACGCCGGTGGTGAAGACGATCTCTCGGGGCGTGCGCCAGCCCCCGCCGTTGAAGTCGTTTTCATCGGTGAGGTTCTTGATGTTCAGCGCGGTGTGAACGCTGAAGGTGTCGTTCAGCCGGAAGGTGTAGCGGGCCGCGGCATCGATGATGTATTGATCGCCGAAGACGCGGTCGCCGAAACCGTCCCATTCATCGAGGTAGCGGATGCCCAGGCTGGTGCTCAGGCCGTCCAGCGCCCCGTCCCCGAAGGCATAATTGGCCCAGAGGTTCCAGGTCAGGCCGTTGCCCTCGAAATTGTCGAGCACCACCTCGGTCGGCTCTTCCTGTTCCTGCCGGATGTAAGCCATGTTGAACACGGCGGACAGGTTTTCGGTGATGTCGGCAAAGAGGCTCATGTCGAAGCCGATGCTGTTGACCAAACCCGCTGCCACATTGTCGCCAAGGGTGCCCCCTGCATTGGGGATGTCCGGATCGAAAAACACCCGGTTGGTTTCATCCACATGGAAGAATCCGATATTGTAGTTGTATCGATTCTCCAGGAAGGAGCCCTTGAAGCCGAACTCGGTGTTCTCCCCGACCAGCGGATCGAACTGCTCCATGAAGGAGTTGGAACGCCCGTTTTGCGGATCGAAGCTTTCCGCGTACAAGGCGTAGATCCCGTGGTTCGGCGTCAGGTTGTAAATGACGCCGACCTGCGGAGCCAGCGCGTCGTCCGACCAGGGGGACTCGGCCCCGACCGCTCCGGTGCTGGCGCGGGTCTTGTCGGCCTCCTCATAGCGCACGCCAGCCATCGTGAAGAGCTTCTCATCAAACCACTGGCCGAAGTAGCTGGCGAAGACGGCCTGGCTGCCGATGTCGTCGACATACTCGAGCCAGGGAAACTGGAAGCTGACCGGATCCCAGCGCGGGTCGTTGATGCTCAGGTCGCCGGGATTCTGGAGCGGGTTCCAGCGCAGTTTGCGGGCGCTGCCGAGCCAGCCCAGCGGGCGGCCGGTACCTTCGCCGCCGACCGGGTTCGGACGGAAGCCGGCCGGAGCAGTCCCCGGATTGTCCGGGTCCTCGATGATCTGGAAATCCCGGTCTTCGAAGAGCAGCCGGGTGTTGATGTCCTCACTCCAATAGACCCCCGCGAGGAACCGGTGCTCGGCGTTGTTGCCCTCGAGTGTGTAGACGAGGTCGAGCTGGTAGCTCTGCCACTCGTTGAGCGACCGGTCGTTGGCCCAATGTCGGCCGATGGCCGGGATCTCGTTGCCGGAACCGTCCAGGACGCTGTTGCCGTCCCGGTCGCGCAGGGCCCCGACCCGGGTCATGAACCCGCGACGAACCGTGCTCTGCTCCCGGTCCGCCCGGTCAATCCAATAACCCCGAAGCTGAGCACTGAAGTTTTCCGTGAAGTTGTGCTCGATCGTCAGGAAGTAGGTGTCGACGTCGTTCGTCTGAACTTCATCGGGATGAACATAGCGGTCGTTGATCCCGACAAAACCGAATTTCTCGTCGACGTATTCCCGCACCGAAGGGGCGCTCGGATCCGGATCGAAGGTGGTTGTCTGCCGGCCCGGGTCGCGAACCTGTTCCCGGTCCACAAACTCCGCCTCCAGCGTGATGCTGGTCTGTGGCGTGGGGCGCCAGGTCAGCGAGGGCGATACGAAGTTGATGTCACGGAAGAGGTTCGTGCGGGCATCATCCGTGTCGGTCCGCGAAGCCGTCACACGAAAAGCCAGGCTCTCATTGACGCCGACGTTCGCGTCGACCTCCGCGCGATAGAAGGAGTCGGAGCCGAAGATGGCCCGGACCTCACCGAAATTTTCTCCAAAGGCGGGCCGTTTGGTAATGTAGTTCACGATTCCGCCCGGTCGGGTCAGGCCGTACAGGACTCCGGCCGAGCCTTTGATCACTTCAACGCGCTGAATATTGACCGCGTCGCCGAAGTCATAGCGCCGGAAGCCGTTGCGCTGGTTCCACAGCATGGGAAAACCGCGTATCCGGCCGCCCGTGTCACCACTCGTCGTGACCCCCGCCGTGTAGCGGAGCGATTCCTGCAGGTCGAACGAAGCCGTGTCGTCTATGAACTGCTCGGTGATCACCTCCAGCGTGATCGGGACTTCCCGCAGCGGCAGGTCGATCCGCGAACCCGAGGTGGAGTTGGTCGCGCGGTAACCGCTCGTGGCGGCATCGCTCACTGAAAACGGTGAGAGGGTCTCGATCGTGTCCTGGCCCTCCTGGGCCTGAACAAACGACGCAAGGCCTAGAGCGGCCAGGCCGCTCAAGCCGATTCTGATCAAGGGGATTCGGTTGGGGTAGATCATAGGGGAGTGGGGTTGCCTGTCGTCAGCTCCGGCGCAACTGACTTGAATCAGACGGGGTCACTGTTCTTTGCCGGAGGTTGAGCATGACCTTTCATCCGAACGCCGGTCGCTGCACCTTTTTCCTTTTTTAATCGTTAAAATAGTGGTAGGGGAGCGGAATGGCCGGGGAACGCATCACGCTCGGTCAGATTGCGGAAAGGACCGGTTACACCGTGGCCACGGTGTCGATGGCCTTGCGGAACCGGCCGCAGGTCAACCGCGAGACGCGGGCACGTATTCAGGCGGAGGCGCGCCGGCTGGGCTATCGTCCCGATCCCGAGATCGCCCGGTTGATGTTCCGGCTCCGGGCGGGCCGCAACGCCGAGGCGGCGAGCCCGATGGCAATCGTGGATCCCGGGGTACCGCCGCGCCAACAGAACGCGCACAACCGTCGGTCCTTGGAGGGCATCCGGCGCCGCGCCGCGCAGATGGGGTTTCAGACCGAGCGTTTTGCCTATGAAGACTACGGCCAGAGTCCCGGCAGGCTGGAGCAGGTTCTTAAGGCCCGCGGCATCGAAGGCGTGTTGCTGCCGGCTCTTCGCGTGACAGGGCAGCCTTTTCAGTTTGATGTGACCGGGTTCTCCGTAGCCACTTCCGGCTATACGCTGGCTCTACCCGTACACCGGGCTGTAGCCAACCAGTTCAACGACACCCTTCATCTGCTCGGGCACCTTAAAGGCCGAGGCTACCGGCGTATCGGCATGATGTTGCCCATGGATTCCGATCTCCGCACCAACCGCCTCTATTCCGCGGCTTATCGTGTCTATCAAGGCGGTCGTCCGCTGAACCAGCGGCTCGAGCCGGCGCTGGTCCCGACTGTGGAGCCGGCCACCTTGACCGCCTGGTTGGATGAGGTGAACCCCGATGCTCTGGTCATGCAGGCGCCCGGTGCCGACCGGGTCCTGGACTGGTTGGAAGCATCGGGCCGCCAGGTGCCCGACGATATCGGCCTGGCCAGTCTCGACTTGCCCAGGGAGGACACCGGGGTGGCCGGCATGCTTCAGAATGTCGAGGAGATGGCCAACGTGATGGTTGACCTGGTGATTGCCCAGCTTCAACGCAATGAGCGAGGATTGCCGGAAACCCCGCGGACGGTGCTGGTAAACGGACGCTTTCTGGAGGGACAGACCGTTCGCCCTGCCAGGGAAACGAAGGAATCCTCAGGCTGAAGCGCCGTTCGTCCATTATGGTGGCAGGACTGTACGTCGGCCCTGGGTTGTGACTTCGGTCAGATCTTCTCAATTGCCGGTATTGCAACTACCTGAGCAAAAAGGATCTCTATCCCGGCAGCCGTTTCCGGACAGGCGCTTCAGGCCGAAACAGACTGTTCTGTCGCTGGACGTCCCGACCGGTTGAGCTTGGGATCCACGACCGAGGCGACGGCCTGTGCGTCCGCATCCAAGCCGAGAAAGGCCAGGACCGTCCGTGCGGTGGCTTCGGGGTCCGCCAACGCCTCATCATAATCGACGGGCAGCAGTTCCCAGTTGTTGCGTTTCTCCAGGAGGTCATTGGTGTTGCCCAGAAGACCGGCAAATTTTTCCGCCAGCACGGCATCATCCAGCGCGGCACCCGCCTTGTTGTCCCGCTCCAGCATGGTGCGCTGCGAAGTCAGGACTTCGCGTGCCGACCGCTGCGTGAACAGGATACGGACCGCCATGTCTTCCGGCACATAAGGTAGTAAGGGGGCGATGATTTTAACCGCCTTGCCGGCCTCCGCCTTCAACCAGGATGCGTCCTTGTTGAAGGGTAGCCGTTTGATGCGATCATCCTCGAAATAGCCGCGCGGGTTGGAGTCGTCCGCCTGCCGCTCGTCGTCCGTGAGGATGGGCACCCCTGCCTGCTTCAGCATCTGCATCATCAGCGAGGTGCCGGACCGCGGCAGCCCGGAAACCACTACCAGCGGCTGCGTATCCTCCTTTTTAATACGGCCATCAATCGGCTCGATCTTGGGGAAGTCGGCTAATGGTGCTTCCGGCACCTCCAGCCGCCGTTCGCGATTTTCCCGGATGGCTTCCTCGGCGTCGACCGCCATCTCCTTATGTCTGGCGGCCAGGTCGGATTTTTTCAGGGGCCCGCTGTACAGCCGGGCGAGCAGCCGGTGGGCGTCGGGGTAGGCCCAGTTCTGCGAGACGGCGGTCAGGAGGGTCTGCTCGGCCACCTTGAACTTTTTGAGGCCCATGAGCGCGCGCCCATAGGTGAAATGCGCGCGCGGGTTGTGGAAGATCAACTCGAGCGAGGCGAGGGCTTCCGCCGCGGCCTCGTACCAGCGTTCGCGGCGCAGGTGGACCCGCGCCAGGCCGAAATGCGCGTCATGATTGTTGGGTGCGATTTCCAGCGCCCGGCTGAATGCCTCTTCGGCGGCTGGGAGGTCGTCGCGTGCGATGTGCATCTCCCCGAGTTTGGTGTAGAGGCTGGGCCGGTTGGCGGTCTGGACTGCCTCGGCTTTTTTCAGGGCGGCGAGGGCGTCATCGTGTTTGCCTTCCAGCGCCAGGACAGAGCCCTCCAGGAAGGCCATCGCCTGCTGGTTGGTTCCTGCGTGACCGCGGAGCCGGCGCAGGCGTTGCTGGTCGCGGCGTTCGAGGTCCTTCGGAAATTCCTTTCCGGCCTCCTCCAGCTTTTTTTTCAGCTCCTCGGTCAGCGTCTTGATTTCCTCCTGACTGCTTTCGACCGCAGCCTGCTTGCGCTCAACCAGCCGGTCGAAGATTGTCCGTGCGCCTTCGGCGTCCTCCAGGGACAGGTGGCAACCCAACAACTTGACGCCGAACCGGGATTCCTCCGGCCAGCGGTCCCAGAGCTTGCGGAGGATGGGCATGGCATCGCCGTACCGCCCCGCATCCATATAAGCCTGGACGAGGTTGTACTGAAGCTCGCGACGCGTTTCATCGACCGCCTTCGCCTGATCGGGATTCGGCTCATCGATATAGCCGAGGTCCACCAACTGCTTGATCGACTCACGCGCTTCCGTCGCCGCCATTTGCGCGCCGGCGGGATGGCGACCATCCCCTTCGGGCCCTTCCACGTCATCCCAGCTGTCGATGTAGTCGATCTGCTGTGTTTCCTCGAAGCAGTTGACCAGCACCTTGCCGTCCATGTCCCAGCCGACGGGCAGCCCGTAGAGGTGCAGCAGGGTGGGGGCGATATCCAGCAGCGAGGCACCGTAAATCTGCTCGCCCTTGCGGATACCGGGTCCGCGCATGACGAACATGCCGAAGGGGCTGTGCTCGGCGGCGGGACCGGCCGGCTCGTTGGGGATCGATTTTGGACGCAGGTTCCCGGGTTCAAAGCCGTGGTCCGAGATCAACAGGACGGTGGTTTCCTTTCCGGCGAGCTGAATCAGCACACCGAGCATCATGTCGTGATACCGGTATCCGGCTTCGATCACGTCTTTATATAGCTCAAAATCCTCCTCCTTCACCCAGGGCTGGCGCGGCGGATGGTATTTCATGAAGCCGTGACCGAAGTGGTCGATGGCATCGTAGTAGGCCGCCATGAAGTCCCAGGGCTCCAGCTGCATGCAGGCTGTCGTGGCTGCATGGATGCCGGATACCTCCGCGATGATCTTCGCGCAGGATTCCATGCGCTTGTCCTTTTCCTGGTCGATCTCGGCCGCCTTCGGAATAAAGGGCAGGATGTGCTCGTTTTCCAGCTCCGCCGGGTGCACACGCATCTCTTTGAGCGGCTCCTCCAGCTCCTTCGGATGGACCGTCCCGGGGCGCATCGGCCAGTCCTCGCCCAGGTTGTTCATCGCCTGCTGGAAGTGGTTGGAAACCATCACGCCATTAACCGGCTCGGCCGGATGCGACGGCCACCAGCCGATCACATTGGTCTTCCAACCCTGTTGATTGAAAATATTCCAGACCGCCTTCGTCTTCCGCGACAGGTTGGAGATCGGGCGGATACCGCCCGATCGTGGCTCGGGCTCGGAAAAGCCGTGGATGCCGTGTTTCCACGCACGCTTCCCCGTCGCGATGCTGGTCCACAGCATCGGCGACAGTACCGGGCGGATGGTTGCCAGGTTGCCCCAGACGCCCTCGTCCATCAGGGCTTTCAGGTTCGGCATCTTGCCGGCTTCAATCAGGGGACGGGCCACCTGCCAGTCGGCAGCGTCCCATCCTATCAACAGCACTTTACGGTCAGGCATATCAGGAAGGTCGTACGAGAGACCCCCCTCCCTGCAAAACAATGGGCGGACCCTGCCGGATCCGCCCACGAAAGACAAGCAGCGAACAGGCCCTCAGGCCGCCTGCTGCTTCTTCTTTCGCCAGCGACGCAGCCCGGCGACCCCGAGCGCGAGCGCACCCAGACCGGCGGCGGCGGTTTCCGGCTCGGGAATGGCCCCCACCGCGATGGATGCCCCGGCCACGGTATTGTAGGCCCACTCGTGGATGACCGCGTCGCCGAAGGTTCCATTCTCCGTAAGCGTAATGCGGGCCCAACCATAGTTGGCCAGATTGGGGTCAGAATCGCCAAACCGGAAACCGATGTAACCGGAAACTCCATCGGAGAAGTTAGGATTTGTTAAATTTCCATTAGAAAGCAGTAAAACACCAAAGCCGAAACCTGTGGTGACGCTTGGACCGACGTTGGCTCCATAGGCTAAATTGGACAAATCGCCGCCAGGCCTCAGCAAACGTCCGTCATTGCCGGTCCCGCTCAGGTAATTGAAATGAGAAATCGAAGTATAGGTGATGTATGTCCCGAGTGTAGCGTTAAAAGTGGAAGTCGTTGTGGTAGACGTTGATCGTCCCAAGACAAATTCATCTGGGGCGGAACCGTCCACATCCCAAACGGTCATACCGGCACCGTTGCTATCGAGCGACTCGACCGGCGTGGAAAAATATACAATGGCTCCGGGCAGGGACCCGGCGGCGAAAAGGCCGGTCAGCGTGCCGGCCACGGTTTTGGAGGAAGGAGCAGGCTTTTGCATGGGATGATCAGCCCATGTGGTGACGGTTATCTGAGCAAGGATTTATCGATAAAAATAAGAATTTTAAATTATCGGGAAAGACCGGCCTCTTTGAATTAGCATTTCTTATGGAATGGGCGGTTTGCGCCCCGTATTTCTCATAGGCTGCAGCGCGCGCACGAGTGCGCAAGACAAGCTGTCGTTCCCGACAGGTTCAGGCCGCCTGCTGCTTCTTCTTCCGCCAGCGGCGGAGCCCGGCAGCCCCGAGCGCGAGCGCACCCAGGCCGGCGGCAGCGGTTTCCGGCTCGGGAATGGCCCCGACCGCGATGGATGCCCCGGCCACGGTATTGTAGGCCCACTCGTGGATGACCGCGTCGCCGAGGAATCCGCTTTCCGTCAGGGTGATACGCGCCCAGCCATAGTGAGAATCGGTCGGACCGGTTCCCCCGAACCGGAAACCGATGTAGCCGGTAACGCCGCTGCTGAATCCGGGTGGATACAGTGATCCGGATGAATAAAACAGCGTGGCTTGACCGGCAAAGGACCTGGGCGATCCGGTCGCCAGCGGGCCCACTTGCTCTCCCGGGTTCAGGTTTAACAGGTAGCCGGATTTGAGCAGGCTATTCTGCCCGTTTCCGGCCAGGTCATGAAAGGCGTAGGTTGTTGTGTAGTAACTGGTCGTTGTCACATAAGAACTCAGATAAGAATCAAAATAGCCGCTCTTAATCGTGGTTCCCGATACGGACTTGTTGAAGGAAAAATCTGCGGTGCTGTCCTGGTCCACATCCCAGTCGGTTGTCGTGGTGCCGTTGCTGTCCAGCGACTGAATGGGCATGGAAAAATGATTGATGGCCCCGGGCAGGGCACTGACGGCGAACAGCCCGCTCAGCGTCACCGAGGCCCCTTTGCTGGTAGGAGATGGTAAGCTCATGATGAGTCATATCTGTTCGTTGTTATCCGGCTGGCAATCCTATTATATAAGCGGCTTAAAATTAAAAATAGATAAAATTAGAGGTAAAATAAACTTCAACGCACAGCCTGGCTGTTTCTTTACGTCGGCTAAGGCCTGTTTGAACAGTCGAGATAAGTGAGAACTGACGGCTTTCACGCGTGTGGCGGGCCGACCTGTCCGCCATAGCCTTTAGGCGACGGCGGAAGAGCCCGCCACTTTATGGAGACGCCGGCTCTTTCCTGTCCGCCGAAGTCCTTGGACGAAGGTGGAGGCCGGCGTTCGCGACTCAAAGAAGACTTTTCAAACATGCCCTAACCCAGACTTCTCATGAAGCCCAGATGTGATGAGCTGTCAGGAGCCGCGATCACCGGCCGAGTTGCCTGCCGGCATGATTGCGCCAGCATTCGCATTTCAGGGTAAATTCGTAACCGGGAAGTCACGCAACCGGCATTGCCAACCCGGTCACCGGCGTCAGGCTGCGTCGCCATGATGCTCCGTCTGTTTATCTCACTTGCGTTTATGTTGGCTGGTGTGATCGCCGGCCTGGCTCAACCGGTCTTGGACCACATCGCCTTCGGATCCTGCGCCCGGGAGAACAGACCCCAGCCGATCTGGGATACGCTTGTCGCGGCGGAGCCCGATGTCTGGATCTGGGCTGGGGATAATGCGTATCTGGATACCGAGGACCCGGCGGTAATGCGCGCCAAGTATGCGCGGCTGGCGGCCAAGCCCGGCTATCAGCGGTTACAGGCGACCGGCATTCCGATTCTGGCGACCTGGGACGACCACGACTACGGGGTCAATGACGGCGATGCCGGATATCCGATGAAAGCGACCTCACAGCAGATCTTCCTGGACTTTTTCGGCGTGGCGGCGGATTCGGCCAGACGCGAGCGCGAGGGCGTCTATCACGCCGAGACCTTCGGGCCGGAGGGGCAACGCGTGCAGGTGATCCTGCTGGATACCCGCTATCACCGGAGCGCGTTGACCTTCCTGCCCGGGTCCGAGGTAGCCGGGAGCAAACTCTACCAGCCCAACAAGGATCCCGGTGCCACCGTGCTGGGCGATGATCAGTGGGCCTGGCTGGAAGAGCAACTGAGCCAACCTGCCGACCTCCGGCTCATCGTCAGTTCCATCCAGGTCATCCCGGTGCAGCACCGCTTCGAGAAGTGGGCCAATTTTCCCCTCGAGCGCCAGCGCCTGTTTGACCTGATTCGCAAGACCCGGGCCGAAGGGGTTCTCTTCCTCTCGGGCGACCGGCATCATGCGGAGCTGTCGCGGATCAACCTGACCGGGCTCTACACGTTGTATGACCTCACCTCCAGCGGCCTGACCGAAAGCCGGCCACCCATTCCCGGCGAAACCGTGCGCTACGAGGAAAATATTTTCCGGGTCGGGTCCTCAAACCGCCTGAAGTTGAACCATTTCGGTCAGGTGCTGGTCGACTGGGAGCAGGCCGATCCGCAAATCCGGCTCCGGATCGTCGGCATCGATGGCCAGGCCTACATTGACTGGCGGGTCCGTCTCAGCGCGTTGCAGTTCCCTGGCGGCTAACCCGAACTTCTCACCAGAATCGGGAAACAGGGCGGTAAAGGATTCCGGTCGATGGGCTTGCAGCATTTCTGTGAAATGCACGTTCGTGAGGTAGCCCTGTTTCCCGATTCTTTTCGCCCACATGCGCGATCTGCGGCGTTGTCGGGCTGGAAACCGCTTGGACGAGCACCTCAGTGCACGCCCAACCGGTTTCGCCCTCCGCCTTGCAGCTCATCACATCTGGGCTTCATGAGAAGTCCGGGCTAATCGTTCCGCGCACCGCTCATCCGGCGTGCGGGTGGCGACGACGAAGCGCTGAAGCGCATCGCTCCCAGGTGGGGGCACCTTGCGACGCGATTGCCACCTCGCTCCGCCGTTTCAGGGCAGTTCCGGCCTGAGCGTTTCGGCCACCTGGGGCCACAAGGCGAGGGCACCGGCAACCAGCTGATCCAGTGGCCCGCCGGGCGGCATGCTGAACACGGCGGATTCGGCAGTCAGGGTCAGCCGGAAGGGCGCGTCCGCCGGCTGAAGCGTCAGCTCCGAGGCATCCGGCGTGTAATCAAGGCAAGGCCGTAACGTGGGCCGGTCCTCGATCCGGTCGATGGTGGCCTCCAGGTCCGGCTGTTGGGGCAGGGGCAGCACGAGGCAGGTGACCCGACCGGCCAGCACGGCCAGCAGCTCCGGTTGCCGGAAGCGCCCGGGATCGCACGACGTAGTGATGTAGGTCTGCAGGCGGTAGCTGCGTGGATCCTCCGGGGCCTGATCGAGCGCGAGCGTAGCCGTAAGGTCCGGGGCGGAGACCTGCCCCAGCCCGTCCTCGCAGCTGAAGCCAAGTTCCCGGCGCTTCAGCCCGAGGGCGTCCCGGAAATCCCGATACAGGGCATCCGTCCTTTCAGCGATCAGGGGGTGCCCGATGCGTCGGACGAAGGCGAGGGCGGCGTCATGAAAACCGTCGGGTTCGTGATGGCGACCGCCTTTCAGGAAGCCCGGCAGGCGTCGTACCCGCCCGATTTTCTCGCCCAGCAAACAGGGGCCGTTTGCCGGATCAGTCCTCATGGGGAGTGGCAGCCAGTGCTGCGGCGACCAGGGCCTGCAGCCGCTCAGGATCGGTGGCAGTGGTCTTGGCCACGAAGCCCTGTTTGTGTGCGAAGTGGACATCGGGCTCATTCGCCACCCGGGTAAAATCGAGCGCGGGGTGATCCTGGTGGCGCGAGAGGCCATAACCGGGCCCCCGGCGGTCGGGATAGATCAGGCCGACGACCTGTTCGGACAGGCCCGCGCGTTCGAGATAAAGCCCGATGCCGACGGATGGCTCGGGCGGCAGCGGGTCGGTCCGGGGCAGAAAGAGCACCGGGTGGACCCCCGCCTCGCTCTCGATGTCGATCACGGTGGCGTGCTCCGCAAGGAAGGCCAGCTTGGCGCGCAGCCCGTCGATGTAATCGAGCAGGTCTTCGCCGATCATGGACAGCACGGCATGGATCGGTTCGCCGGGATCGATACGGGATTTCGCGGCGAACCGGCGCAGCAGCGTGACATCGATCGGCGAGTTGAGCTGGTTGACCGCCTCGCGCGGAATGCCGAGGTGTTCGGCGGTGGCTTTGGCGCCCCGGGAGTCGAACCACTCGGCGGGCTCGAGCCAGGCGCAGAAGGCTCTGGCGTCCGCGTAGACCCCCAACTGTTGCAGGACCAGGGAGAGCGAGCAGGTGGGCGGATGCTCCCGGGGAAACTGGTGGTGGTCGAAATTCGATTTTTCGGGTTCGTGGCGGTCCCCGATGTCGATCACGGCAACAGCGGGGTCTTCCAGGTCGGCATCGGTCGGCTCGCGCCGTTCGATCGGCACGGCCTGGTTTGCCAGGCAGACGGCGCAGGCCAGCAGCTCGTCCTTATGGGCGCCGCCGGGATGCGTGACGATGCGGGTCAGGGCATGGGCAAAGGGCATGACCGGAGGCTAGGCGGGAAAACCGAGCCGGGTCGAGCCGGGTTGACCTTTTGCCCCGAATGGCCGAACCATTCTGGCATGGCCGACAACCCGCAGGAAGCTGCTTTCGAACAATACAAGGAGGTCGAAAAGGAGGCCTTTACCATCGCCGACCAGTTGCTGGCGAAGTCCGCCAGGCTGGTGGATCTGGAGGTCGCGCTGGTGGCAGCGATTTTTACCGCGCATCGGGTGCGTAACCCGGAGATGCCCGCCGGCCAGATCGCCTCGATCATCCAGGGCCACGCCGAACAGCTGGTGCCCTTTTTCAGCCAGTCGCCGGCTGGTGAAACGTCGCCGGAAACCTGATACGCGTTCAGGTTCCCCTTACACCGGCTGAAGCCGGTTCTCCGCGGCCCGGTCCCGGGCACAACGTGCGGTGGCAGCGGCCGGAGGCCCGGCTCCAGCCGGTTACTGGTAACGGCCTGGCTCCGCCGACCGGTGCTGGAAGTGGAGGTGCCGGCCGCTGCCGCGTGGGTGGTCCCAGACACAGCGGTAGCCGTGCCCCTTCAGGAAAGCCTCGATGGGCGTGCCGTCCGGCATCGCGTCCCGGCCACCCTTGTCGTGGATTTCCATGATCAGATCGCGGGGCGGTTTCTCCGCGAACACGGTATCAAAGCCGGCGAGGACCTCGCCCTCCGCGCCCTCGACGTCGATCTTCATGAGGTTGGGCCAGGTGTTGGTTTCGCGGCAGTAGGCTGCGCCGGTGGTCAATTCGACCTCGACCTCGCCGCTGGAGCCCTCCGCCGCCACCAGGGAGTGGCGGCCCTCACCGGCAGTCCCGCGGACAAACAGGGCGGCCTTGCCGGGCTGGGCGGACAGGGCCTGGCGGCAGGCCCGCATACGGTCGGAAAGCCCGTTCAAAGCGATATTGCGCTCCAGTTGGGCGACATTGCGGGGCTCGGGTTCGAAGGCCACATAGCGACAGGTCTGTCCCCGGGGGTGGGTAGCCAGCAGCAGGCTGATCATGCCGATATTGGCCCCGACATCGAAGACGGTGTCATCGGGTTCGAGGAGGTGGGTGATCCGGTTGACCAGATGCGCCTCCATGTGAAAGTCGCCCGCCCGCTTCAGTTCACGACGGGTCGTGATGGACAGGCGCAGCCGGCTTTCACCGAGGGTCAGGTCGATCTCCCGTTTGGCGTGAAACAGGCAGTTGCGGAGATACTGCCAGCGCAGGCCGGCCCGCAGACGCGCCTTTTGCCAGAAGGTCATGGGTGAATCGATTGCTGGGGAAGCCATGGGTCATTGGGAGTTGTCGGGAGTTCGTTCCTGCCGGATATACCGATGCTGAAACCGGCGAATGGCCATGCGGATTTTGCGCGCCAAACCGCTTTGGTGATAGCGGCCTTTGCTGGCGTGGCGGATTCTGAAAATGCCGGGGACGTCGATGGCCGTCCCCTGGGTGCCGATCAACCAGCGAAACGTGCGGTCTTCGAAGGTTTTTTGCCAATGCGTCACCGGTCGCTGGTAAAAGCCGATGGCATCGCAGTAACCATAGGTCCGTGCCAGGTCCCCGTGCATGATCTGCAACGGTCCGATAGCCTTGTCGTGGCACAGGGGATCAAAGGCCCCGGTGTCGACCGGCCAGAGTGCTTGCGCCGCGTCGCCCCGGGTACGGGTCAATAGCGCGGCATCGTCTCCCAGGATGGGAGAGACCCGTTCCTCGCGGGGAAAAACCAGCGGATCGCTCCGCCCGGTCAGGGCGTCGCCGAGGGCATCCAGTGCGCCTTCGCCGAAAAACAGGTCACAGTCGGTGAACCAGACCCAGTCTGCCCGGGTCGACAGCGCCACCCGGTTCCGACCGATCGACCGTCGCATCAGCTCCTTCCTCGGCATGGGCAGCCAATGCCAGGCGACACCCGGAACGCATTGGCCCCCGAACCAGTCGAGCAGCGCAGCCGTATCCGGATCTTCCGGACAGTAGCAGACCGTCATCCGTATCCGGTGGTGTCGTGGGGGATGGTTGACCAGGCTGCTCAGTTGATAGGTCAGGAGGTGGCTGTAGCGCCAGCAATGGCTGACGATCTCAATGGTGAGGGGAGGCTTGGCTGCCCTCAGCTCGGGACAGGGTGGCAAGCCCCGCACGATGACCGCCGGCGGAAGCGGGCTGCTCGCTATCAGGCGCCAGCCGGTTTCACGGAGGCCGCGCAGGGCGGGACCCGGCTGATGAAGGGGCTGTTCAGCCATGGTTTAACGTGGGCTGAGGAGCGCCGATTTCCATAAGCCCGACTCTCGGCTTACCTGCGGACCGGGTCAACGGCGGCGATGATCAGTCCGGCGGTCCGTCTGCGGCCAGGCGAAACCCGGTATGGCTGCTGCCGGTGTCGGGGGGCAGGCCGCGGCGGGCCTCCGGTCGGTAGCTTTCACAGTAGGAGACATGGCAGAGAAAAGAACCGCCTTTGATGACATGCCTGCGTTGGCCCGGCACATCGGGGGGCGAGGGGTCGCCGCGGACGGGCCGAACCGGTTGGGACAGATCCGGGCCCTTGGGATTGCGGCAGATTTCCGTCGCGCCGGCACGTTGCAGGTAAGTGTCGGCCCGGTAAATGTCGCTGCACCAGTTCCACACGTTACCCGCCATGTCGAAGAGGCCGTATCCGTTAGGCGGGTACGAAGCCACCGGTGAGGTGCCGGCATAACCGTCTCGGGCCGTATTCTGGAAGGGAAAGGTCCCCTGGAAGGTGTTCGCCCGGGGAGAGGGACTGGAGGCCGGGTTCTGGTCGCCCCAATAATACCGGGTGTCGTGGTTGCCCCCGTGGGCAGCAAATTCCCATTCCGCCTCGGTCGGTAATCTGAGGCCGGCCCAGTCCGCATAGGCCTGCGCATCGTAAAAGGAGACATGGACGACCGGATGATCCCACCGGTCCTCGATGTCACTGCCTGGTCCTTCCGGATGTCGCCAGGAAGCGCCGGGTACCCAGGACCACCAGTTGGCCATGTTGTCGAGGGGGACGGGCCCCTCGGGCGGGGTGAACACCAGGGATCCCGGGGCCAGCAGGGTATCGGGCGGTTTGGGCGTGCCCGGCGGCATTTGCTGTTTCATAACCGCCCAGTCGATGGGTTGTTCGGCCGTGGTGACATAGCCGGTTGCATCGACGAAAGCGGCGAACTGCCGGTTGGTCACCGGATGACGCTGAAGAAAAAAGCTGTCTACCCTCACCCGGTGAGGGGGGCTCTCGTTTGGAAGAGCCCCCGGCGCGCGGGTTCCCATCCTGAAGGTACCGCCTTCGATCCAGACCAGGTCTGTGTCGGCTTCTGTCGGCAAAGGGAAACCGGCCAGGAGCAGACTGATCAGGGCAAGGGACACGAAATGCATGCGTGGAAGGACACAAAAAAAGCCGCGGTTGTTCAACCGCGGCTTTTTGGGGAAAAGGAAAGACAGGTCCTCAGGGCAGGAGTACGGTGTCGATAACGTGGACAACACCGTTCTTCGCCTTGAGGTCGGTGGCAGTCACCTTGGCGTCGCCGACTTTGACGGTGCCGTAATCGACGGAGACCGGCAGCATGCTGCCGTTGACGGTCGGTACATTGCCGGGTTCCACGGCGGAGGCAGGCACGTTGGCGGGGACGACATGGTAGGTCAGGATGGAAACCAGCTGATCCTTGTTCTCGGGCTTGAGCAGCATGTCGAGGGTACCGTCAGGCAGCTTGGCAAAGGCTTCATCGGTCGGAGCAAAGATGGTGAAGGGGCCTTCGCCGGAGAGCGTTTCGACCAGGCCGGCAGCCTTGACGGCGGCGACGAGCGTGGTGTGGTCCGGGCTGGCAACGGCGACATCGACGACCGTGTCAGCCTTCATGGCGTCTTTGGCCATGGCCTTGCCGTCTTTGTCCATGTGCCCGTGATGGGCGCCGACGAGGGCGGCCGCCGACATGAGCAGGAAGGTGAGTTGTTTGAGAGAGGTTTTCATGATTTGCCTTGGGTTGGGATTGGGTACGGGCTTTCACCCAACGCCAAAGCACCGATCACTCAACGGCGGCAACCGGTCCTTAGCAGCGCTTAAGGCCGATTAATCCAAGCTGCTAACTGACACCCGCTCTTGACGCCGGCTCTTCGGCCGTCGCCCAAATGGCTATGGCAGACAGGTCGGCCGGCGATACGCGAAAAAGCTGTCGATTTTTCGCCTAACCGGCTTTTCAAACACGCCTTAGAGCGAACACAGCAACCCGCCGTCCACCGTGATGATCTGGCCGTTGACGAAGGTGGAAGCCTCCCCGGCCAGGAAGACCGCTGCGCCGACCAGTTCCCCGGTCTTTCCCCAGCGGCCGGCTGGGGTGCGTCGGCAGATCATGGCGTTGAAATCGGGGTCACGGACCAGTTTGTCGGTCAGTGCGGTGTGGAGGTAACCCGGCGCGATGCCGTTGATCTGGATGTTGTGTTGCGCCCATTCGACGGTCATGGCGCGGGTGAGCATCTTGAGGCCGCCCTTGGCTGCGGCGTAATTGGCCGTGGTCGGTCGCCCGATTTCGGACTGCAGCGAGCAGATGTTGATGATCTTGCCGGCCTTGCGGGCAATCATGCCCCGGACGACCGACCGTGAAATCACGAAGGCGGTGGTCAGGTTGTGATCGATCACCGTGCGCCAGGTGGCGAGGTCCATGTCCTCCAGCGGGGCACGGCGATGGATGCCTGCGTTGTTGATCAGGATGTCGATCCCCCCCTGCGCTTCCTCAACGGCAGGCATCGCTTCGAGGACCGCCGCCTCGTCGGTGCAGTCGAAACAGGCGTCCACCGCCTGGTTGCCGTCCGCCTCGATGGCCGAAACCGTTTCAGCGATCCGATCCGCGTGGCGGTCGTTCACGACGACGCGGGCTCCCGCCGAAGCGAGGCCCCGGGCCAGCGTGGCCCCGATGCCGCGCCCGGCGCCGGTGATGAAGGCCGTCTTTCCCGACAGGTCGAAGAGGGTAGGGGCAGGCGTCATTCCGGAGCCCTAACCGGGATCGGCCATCAGCTGAATCAAAATTTCCCCGTGCAATCGGAGTTGTTTTGCGGGAAGGTCCTTATCATGAACCTTATCGGACTACTCGACGGAGGCATGGGTCAGGAACTGCAGAAACGCTCCCATGTGCCCGCCCACCCGCTCTGGTCAGTGGCGGTTATGCGGACCGATCCTGACAGCGTACGCGATGCCCACGCCGCCTTCATCCGCGCCGGCGCCCGGATGCTGACCCTGAACACCTACGCGGCGACGCCCCAGCGGCTGAGCCGGGACGGTGATCCCGGTTGGCTGGAGGACCTGCATGCCACCGCCAGCCGGTTGGCCCGGGAGGCCCGCGAGGCCACCGGGGAGCCGCACGGACCGGTCGACCTGCTGGGGTGCCTGCCCCCGCCAGGCGGCAGCTACACGCCTGAAACCGTGCCGTCGGCCGGGGACTGTCTCGCCACCTATCGGGAACTCGTTGCCTTGCAGGCGGATGCGGTCGACGGCTTTCTGGCCGAGACCCTCGGCACGATTCGGGAAGCCGAGGCTGCCGCGGAAGCGGCGCTCCCCACCGGCAAACCGGTCCTGATCAGCTTCAGCCTGTCCGACGACAGCCCCGAATGCCTGCGCTCGGGGGAGCGCCTGGCCGACGCGGTGGCAGCTCTCCGCTCCTATCCCATTCAGGGTCTGCTCCTGAACTGTTCGCGGCCGGAAACCATCGGGCAGGGCCTGCCCGCGCTGGCCGAATCGGGTTACGCCTTCGGCGCCTACGCCAACGGCTTCGAATCGGTGGATGCCTTGAAACCCGGTGGAACCGTCGACGCGCTGACTGCCCGGGTCGATCTCGATCCTGAGGCCTATGGAGCTATTGCGCTGTCCTGGGTGCAGGACGGTGCCACCTGGGTCGGCGGCTGCTGCGAAGTCGGGCCGGATCACATCGAGCGGCTGGCCGCGCTGCTGCGTGCCAACGGCTGCGAACCCGCCGGCCTCGGCGTCAGTCGTCCAGACTGACCATCGCCTTGATGCAACCGGCCGCCGGTGCCAGCCAGCCCGGAAAGGCCGCGGGTACCTCGGCCAGCGCGGCCCGGTGGGTAATCCAGGGTTCGGTGGCGATGGCTCCGGAGCGAAGGGCATCGATGATCTCGCGAAAGTCGTCGGCCGTGCTGTTGCGCGAGGCCAGGAGGCTGATTTCCCGGCGGTGGAACTCGGGCCCGTCGTAGGTCACGGCGCCGTCGAAGATGCCGATCGACACGACGCTGCCGCCGTTGCCCGGCAGCGCGATGGCGGTTTCGACCGACCGCCGGTTGCCCGTGGCGTCGAACACCAGCCAGGGCCGCTCGCTTTCCCGCGCGTCCCAGGTCGCGGCCAGCCCCTGGTCCGGATCAAAGGCGAGGGTATCGAGGCCCTCGAACAGCGTGCGGGCCTGACCGCAACGATCCGCGTTCAGGTCGACCCCGACGACCCGGGCTCCTTTCAGCCGGGCGAACTGAACCGCGGTCAGGCCGATCGGCCCGAGGCCGATCACCGCGACGGTATCGCCCGCCCGGGTACCGGCCCGGTCGACCGCGTGTTTACCGATGCCGAGCATCTCGACCAGCGCGAGCTGGTCCAGCCCCAGGTCATGGGCCGGATGGAGCTTGCCGGCGGGCAGGACGACGGCCTCACGGAGGCCGCCGTCGCAGTGGACGCCGAAGCACTGCAGGTGCGAGCAGCAGTTGGTGCGGCCGGCCCGGCAGGGTGGGCAGTGGCCGCAGGTGAGGTAGGGTTCCACCGCGGCCGCATCGCCGGGCTTCAGGTGAGGCACCCCGTCGCCGACTGCCTCGATGGTGACCGCGAGTTCATGGCCCGGCACCCGGGGATAGCGGATAAAGGGCAGCCGACCGAGGTAGGCACTGATATCGGTACCGCAGATCCCGCAGCGCCGGATCCGCACGCGGGCCTCACCGGGCCCTGGATCGCCCGGGTCGTCCAGCCGGGTCAGCGCGAGGTCGCGGGGGCCGTTCAGGATCAAGCCATTCATGGAAAAGGAAGGGTGGAGGTTTGCAGCAGAAAAAAAGCTTCGACAAGGTTCGGCCAGTTTCTTGCCGCTGTCTGTCGCAAATGTCCCAAAAAGCCTTCGATCTGGTCACCATCGGCCGTTCCTCCATCGACCTGTATGCCAATGATGTTGGCGCTGACTTCGTCGATATCGGGAGTTTTGCCGCCTATGTGGGCGGCTCGCCCACCAATATCGCGGTCGGGGCCAACCGGCTCGGGCTGACTACCGCCCTCCTCACCGGCATCGGCGACGACAAGGTCGGCGATTTTATCCTCAACTTTCTGGACAGGGAAGGGGTCCACACCCGGTACATTCCGCGCAAGGCGGGTTTCCGTTCCAGTGCGGCCGTGCTGGGAATCAAGCCGCCCGACCAGTTTCCGCTGGTGTTCTACCGCAATGCCTGTGCCGACATCCAGTTGTCCATCGACGATGTCCTGGCCGCTCCGGTTCAGGACTGCCGGATCCTCGAAATTTCCGGGACCGCCCTCAGCCTCGAGCCGAGCCGCAGCGCCTGCCTGATCGCTGCCGAACAGGCCGCCGATGCAGGCGCCACCGTTGTCCTCGATATTGATTTCAGGGCCGACCAGTGGCACGACGTGCGGGCCTTCGGGGCCGTCGTGCGGAGCCTGCTGCCACGCGTCGAAATCGCTATCGGCACCGAGGACGAGATCAACGCGGCCATGCTTCGCCGGGCCGATCAACTCACTATCGAGCACGGCCAGATGAGCGACGCGCGCGTGACCGGCGACATCGAGGCCAATATTGCCGCCCTGCTTGATTGCGGGCCGCGCATGCTCGTCCGCAAGCGAGGGGCCGACGGTGCCCGGGTCTATGAGCGCGGGAAGGACCCGGTCGATGCCCCCGGCTTCCCGGTCGAGGTGCAGAACATCCTCGGTGCCGGCGACGCCTTTGCCGCCGGTTTCCTCTACGGGCAGATCCATGGTTGGGATGGTTACCGGAGCGCCCGCATGGGCAACGCCTGCGGGTCCATCGTGGTGACGCGCCACGGTTGCGCCAATTTCATGCCGACCGAGCAGGAGGTGTTTGCGCTGGTCGAGCGGCACGGCGGGTTCTGAGGCCTCTCATGCCGCCCGTCGCTCATCCGGGTGTATCCAGTTTCTTATGACGCAACAGACAGCCATTCGCAATTTCATCAAGGGGGTGTGGGCCGATTCCGCGTCCGATTCCCGGTTGGCCGTTCCCAATCCGGCGACCGGGGAAACCATCGCGGAGACGCCACTGTCATCGGCGGCGGAAGTCGGCTCGGCTGTCGAAGCCGCCTCGGCGGCTTACCGGGAGTGGCGGCGGGTACCGGTGGGCGAGCGCATCCAGCCGCTCTTCCGGTTGAAGATGCTGCTTGAGGAGCACCTCGACGAACTGGCCCGCACCATCACCCTTGAATGCGGCAAGACGCTGGCCGAGTCGAAGGGAGAACTGCGTCGGGCCATCGAAAATGTGGAAACCGCGGCCGGCATGCCGATGCTGATGCAAGGCGACTTCCTGGAAGACATCGCGCGCGGAATCGACGAATCGATGATCCGCCAGCCGCTGGGTGTCTGCGCGGCCATCGTGCCCTTCAACTTTCCAGGTATGATCCCCTTCTGGTTCCTGCCCTATGCCGTTGCCACCGGGAATACCTTTGTCCTCAAGCCGAGTGAACGGGTACCGCTGACCATGCAGCGGGTCTTTGCGCTGCTCCAGGAAGCGGGCTTTCCGGATGGCGTGGTCAATCTGGTCAACGGCGACCGCGCGGTGGTGGAGGCCCTGATCGACCATCCGGAGGTGAAGGCCGTCAGCTTCGTCGGCTCGTCGCAAGTCGCGCAGGCCGTCTATGGCCGCGCCGCCGCGAACGGCAAGCGAGCCCAGTGCCAGGGTGGGGCTAAAAATCCGCTTGTCGTTCTGCCCGATGCCGATCTGGAGACCACCACCCGGATCATCGCCGACAGCGCCTTCGGTTGTGCCGGCCAGCGCTGTCTGGCGGCTTCGCTGGCCGTGACCGTCGGGCAGGCCCGCGACACGGTCCGCGAAGCAATCAGCGCGGCCGCGGCGAAGCGCAAGGTGGGCTTCGGTCTGGAAGATGGAGTGGATATGGGGCCGGTCATTTCGGCCGCCAGCCGGGACCGGATCCTGAGATTGATCGGCGAAGCCGAACAGGAGGGCGCCCGGGTCACGGTGGACGGGCGTCAAAAATCCGTGGACGGTTACCGCGACGGTTACTTTCTTCACCCGACGGTGCTGGACGGGCTGGATCCGGACGGAAACATCACGGGGACCGAAATCTTCGGTCCGGTGCTCGGTCTGATGCACGCCGAGACACTCGACGACGCGATCGACCTGATCAACCGGGGGACCTATGGCAACATGGCCTGCCTCTTCACGCGCGATGGTGCGTCCGCCCGCAAGTTCCGGTCCGAAGTGGATGCCGGCAACGTGGGTATCAACATCGGCGTTGCCGCGCCGATGGCCTGGTTCCCGTTCAGCGGATGGAAAGGCAGCTTCTTCGGCGACCTGCACGGTCAGGCCCGGCATGCGGTCGAGTTCTTCACCCAGACCAAGGTCGTCGTCGAGCGCTGGCCCAGGGCCTGGTCGCGGCAGTTCTGATTCCGTGGAGGCGAACCTTCGTCGGTATCCTTCTGTCGCTTCTCTGTCTGGCTGTCGCCGTTCACGCCGCCCTGCCGTCCGACAGCCCGTTGCCGGTACGCCCGTGCCCGGTCAGCCCGATATTTATCTCTTCCTGTTGGTCGCCACCGACCTGCGGCAATTTTACCGAAATATCCGCTCACCTTCGCCGGGTAAGCGCCGAACGGATCCATGATAAGCATCGAACAGCGGTTAGGTCACCTAGGGAAGCCCTGCTTGCGGATGCGGGTGCCCACGTCGAGCAGCACCTCGGTGTCCTCGGGATCGAGGCTGCCATCAGGGAGGGGAGCGGTATTGAGGAGGAGATTGGCCTTCTGGCGCGAGGCCTGTTCGAGTTTGGCCCAGACTTCGCCCGCCGAGAGGTGGTTGCCCCGGCTGGCTTTGGTGTAGCCCCAGGACTTGTCCTTAGCCATCGTCGTGCAGACCTCACGGATATACGTACCTGACACCTTGTCGGCGTCGTGCTCGGGCGTGAAAAAATCCTCTGTGCCGAGGAGCCCGTCTTTGTAGGAAACCAGGACCTGGGGCTGGGCGGCGTGGATGCGGTCATACAGGTCCTGGCAGCGAAAACGGGCTGTATCCCCGCTCTTGGGCACCAGGTAACCGTCCAGCCAGATGCCGGCCACAGGTCCGTACTGGGACAGCAGCTCTTCGATCTGTGCGGCCATGAAATCGAGATAGTGCTGGAGATCGTGATCGGCACCGTAGGCGTAAGACGGTTCGGGTGGATCATATTCCGGACGGGCCGAGCCGCCCCAGGCGTCATTGTTGGGCGCGTGGGGATGCTTCCAGTCCCGTCCATGTGAATAATAGAGGAAGAACCCGAGGCCCTCCTGCGCGCAGGCCTCAGCCAGTTCGCCGACCAGATCCCGGCCACAGGGGCTGTTCAGGCTGTTGAAATCCGTCTGTTCTGTTTTGAAGAGGCAGAAGGAATCGTGGTGCCGAGTGGTAAGGTTGACGTAGCGAAAGCCGGCCTGCCGGGCGAATCGGGCGATTCCCGCCGCGTCGAATCGCTTGGCGGTGAACCGGTCTTTAAGCCTGGCATATTCCGCTACCGGGATCTTCTCCGTGCATTGCACCCATTCGTGGCGTCCCAGGAGGCTGTAGAGGCCATAGTGCAGGAAAAGGCCATAGCGTGCGTCCCGAAACCATGCTTTGGCGGCGCCCCGCGGATCGCGGGCATACCGATCGGGGTATGCGGACAGGTAGGACGGGGGCGTTGCAGGTCCCATGCGAGGCGAGCCTGCATGTTTTCGCGGGATGGACAAGGCCCGCCGGAAATTTTCGGGCTTGGAGATTGGCCAGCGGCACGGCATGGCCCACATTGGGGTTTCGGCATGGCATTGCTTTTTTTCTACCTGGGCCTCGCCATAGGCGTATCCTTCCTTTGTTCGGTGCTGGAGGCCGTGCTTCTTTCGGTGACCCCCTCCTTCGTCACTTCCATCGAGCGGGAAGGGCGGCCGGTGGGCCGGTTACTCGAATCGCTGAAGGCCGATGTCGACCGTCCGCTGGCGGCCATCCTCAGTCTCAATACAATCGCGCACACCGTGGGCGCCGCCGGCGTGGGGGCCCAGGCTCAGGTCGTTTTCCAGAGCATCCCGGTCACCGTGATTTCCGCCGTGCTGACGCTGCTCATCCTGGTGCTGTCGGAGATCATTCCTAAAACCGTCGGCGCGGTGTACTGGCGACGGCTGGTCATCCCTTCCGCCTACTGCATCCAGTTCCTGACTCTGGTCCTGTGGCCCCTGGTGGTGCTTTCGCGCGGAGTGTCACGCTTGGTCGCCGGGGATGACAACCGGCCGGGGATCAGCCGCGAGGAGCTGAAGGCCATCGCGGACCTCGGCCAACAGGAGGGCGTGATCGACCGGCTCGACGCGCTGACCTTGCGCAGCGTCATGCGCCTCAGTGATTACCGGGTGGCGGATATCCTGACCCCGCGCGTGGTGGCGGCCACCTTGCCGACTGGCCTGACAGTGGCAGAGGGCCTGGAGCGCCTGGAGTCAGTGGCTTATTCCCGGATTCCCGTCATGGAGCCCGAAGACGGCAATCGGCCGATCGGCTATGTGCTCCGAATGGACCTGATGCAGGCCGCCCTCGACCGGCGTGCCGACCGACCGCTGGACGATTTGCTTCGCGAGGCGCCTGTGGTGCCGGATGCCTCCTCGGTCAAGCAGCTCTACCAGCGTCTTCTGAAGGGTCAGGAACATCTGGCAGTCGTAATCGACGAATTCGGGAATTTTGCCGGAATCGTCACGCTGGAGGATGTATTGGAGACCCTGATCGGTCAGGAAATCGTCGATGAGGCGGATATCGTCGAAGATCTCCGGGATCACGCCCGGCGGGTGAAATCCTGAATCCTCCGGTGCGGGTCGACTTCACCCGCCCGTCACGCCGGCGTTGCATTCCGGGGCCCTTCGTCATGAGGATTCAGCGTGTCCCCCGCGAATTCCCAACTGCAACCGATGTCGGTCAGGCCCTTGCCGTCAACCGGGCCGGCTCTGGTCCGCGCCTGGTGCCGGTTTCTGGTGTCGGCTTCCTGGAAACCGGTTCCGGGGAACGCGCGCTTGCGGGCGGAGAGGCGCCTGGCCCGGCCCT
Organism: Opitutales bacterium; assembly: GCA_051117635.1. Taxonomy (GTDB): domain Bacteria; phylum Verrucomicrobiota; class Verrucomicrobiia; order Opitutales; family JABSRG01; genus JBNPEH01. Next base: position 243,775 of record JBNPEH010000004.1, read on the forward strand.
GGCAGCCCCGGGTGGCTCCCCGTGAAGCCGCACCGGAGAAGGCTGGGGTCGTTTTCATCCAACGGGGAGGCGACTATTTTTACTGGGACGCCGATTTTCTTCGGGCGGGTGATCCACGCTACTTCGATGTCGGCTGGCTGCGGGGGCAGGGGCTGCTGACCGGTCAGGCGACCGGCCGGTCAGCGGCCTGGCTGATCCGGGAGGGTAATGCCGCCTGGGTCCTGAGGCATTACTTCCGGGGCGGCTTGGTCGGGCGATGGAACCGCGACACCCACATTTCGATCCTGCTCAGGGCAACGCGTCCCTGGCGGGAGTTCACGCTTCTTCGTGAGCTGCGACGACGGGGCCTGCCCGTACCGCGGCCCCTGGGGATACGGCTGGCCCGTCGCGGTTGGTTTTATCGGGCGGATCTCCTCATGGAGCGCATCGCGGATGTCCGGAGCCTTGCCGAGCGCCTGGCCGAACCGGCGGGCCTGAGCCCGGCCACCTGGGCGTCCATCGGGCGCCACATCGCCCGGCTCCATCAGGCCGGTGCGGATCATGCGGACCTGAACTGCCGGAATGTCCTGCTCGATTCGGGCGGCGGGGTCTGGCTGATCGATTTCGACCGCGGGCGGCTCCGGCAGCCCGGGCCGTGGCGTCTGCGCAACCTGGCCCGCTTGAAGCGATCCCTGGACAAGGAAGCGCGCAAACAGCCGGGCCTGGCCTGGTCCCGACGGCATTGGCAGTCGCTGCTGTTGGGGTACTCCCGGGCCTGTTTCTGACGCAAGGCCCTGGTGTACAGGGTCTAAGGTTCTGTAGTGTAAAACGGACTACAGATACGGGCATTCACGGGGTGGCGGCGCGCCGGGAATCGCGGAATTCCCCGGCTTTCCCTTTGCAGAAAACCTTAGCCGGAGTAGGATAGCGGTATCGGACTTGCTCCCTGGGTTCCCCGGGATCAGCCGGTCCGGTTGTCCCGTCCACCATCCTCAGAAAACCTTGCAACCCCCTTACCATACATGCCGATCGAACCGATCCGCGTCGAACTGAGCGCTTTCTGTAAAAAGTTTTCCTCTGTACTGACCCCCTTTTCGGATGCCCTTGACCAAGCCGTCGATGCCTTTCGAAAAGTCCCCGAAAAAGACGGGATGCAACCCGTCATCGCCTCGCTTCAGGATAATCGCCACCGGTTGAAGATTCTGCGCGACAAAGCCGCTCAGGAGCATACCTATCTCGTCATTTTCGGCCCGCTCAAAAGCGGTAAGTCGACCTTGATGAACGCCCTCAGCGGCGCCTATGTCAGCGAAGTCTCCAGCCTGCCCGCCTATCCCTGTCTGGTCTATCTGCACGAAAGTGACGCCACCCGCTTCTCGACCACCGCATTCAACGGGGACGAACGGCAATTCAGCTCTGCGGACGCCCTGAAGACCTCGATGGAGGAAGCGCACCAGAAGCTGGCTGAGCGGATCCGAAACGCCGATGAAGCCGGCGGAGAACTGAATCCCCAGGAAGATTTCAGTGAGGCGATCCGCCGCATCGATTTCGAAATGCCGGCTCCATATCTGAAGGAGTCGGGAACCATCCTGGTCGACACCCCCGGCCTCTACACTAAAATGAAGTACCATTACAGCCAGCTGACCCGGGATTTTCGGGATACGGCGGCTTGCGCGGTCTTTGTGGTGAAGACGGACAACCTGTTTTTCGAGCAGGTGTTCGATGAGTTCGCCGATCTGCTGGACGTCTTTTCCAAGATCTTCCTGGTCGTGAACATCGACTCCTCCAAAAAGGATCTGGGTCCGGACGGCAACCTGCAACCGTCCCTGGAGAGCGAGGATCCTCACAAGATCGTCGAGGCCTTTGAAAACCTGACTGTCAACGCGCCCATCCGATCGGCCATGGAAACCGGTCAGCTCCAGGTTTACCTGGTGGATCTCCTCCAGGCTGCCGCCCATTCGCTGACCACCCATGAGACCGAGACCCAAAGCGGTGTCCAGGAGGAACTGCCGGTCGAAGCCAAAGACGATGCCGGCGCCGGGGAAGCCGGTGCGGTCGAGGAAACCGACAAGGCCGACTCGGAACCCGGTGAAGCGGCTGCCGAACCCGTTGTCGCGGATGGGGACACCGCCCAATCCGGTTTCCAGGCCTTTCGGAAGGACCTCATCGAGTTCCTCAACAGCAGTGATTACATCGTTGCCTTCATGGCTGACAGCCTTCGTCAGGCCGGCTCCATCATCGATGAAGTGAACGAGCAGGCGGTCTCGGATAAAGTCGTCGCGTTTCAGGACGGCATTGAATTGCTGCGCAGCAAAGCCGAGCGAGCCGACCGACAGGCCGGCGAAGTGCGTGAGTTGCGTGGCAAGGATTGGAATGACGGCCTCGCTTACCTGCAGGAACGCCTGAATGCGGGGCTGAAGGAGGCCGTCGAGGGCCCGTTGCCCGCGCTGAAATCCGAGCTGCACGAGGTCATCGACGCCTGGATCGTTTCAGACGAGAGCTTGAGGACGCTCCTCGAGGAACGCATTCAACCGAAGTTGAAGGCTGTGCTTTCCGACCTGCGATCCAAGCCGGTTGAGGTGATGGACCATCACTGCTCGACACCGCAAGGCGGGTTGAAACTGGACCCCGAGGTCATCGGCAAAATGCAGCGTCTCGGGATCGCCTTCGATGATATTTATCCCCGCTTCAAGCCGCAGGTGACGAGTCGTTTCGACGGCGAAGCCGAGCTGCCCGACCCCTCCGTCGTGCAGGAAGCCCTGCCTGTCCGGCGCAATATCGTCGACTGGCTGCTGTTCCGCAGCACCACCGGCGTCCGGAAGCGGCTCCTGGGCGATGCGGTTCCCTCCGACATCGAGTTGCCGGCCGGCGTCAAAGCAAAGCGACTGGGCGTCTCCGGGGTGGATTATCTCCGCGAGGCAGTCGATACTTACGTCGATCAGGCCCTGGGTGCCTCGGTGAACAAGGCCTTCGACGAGCTGTTGCAGGAATACCAGGTCTTCCTCCAGCAGGAAGCCCAGGAGCGTCTTGAAACCAAGACTGCTCACCTCGAAAAGGAGAAAGCCCAGGCCCTGAAAAATGCCGAGGGCCGGCAGGAGGTCATGCATTCGCTCAATCAGCTGATCAGCAGCTCCGATGCCTTGCGCGGAGAAATGGCCGACCTGCAGGAGGCCTACCTCGCTGGTAAATCTTCCCTGGTCCCGGCCGGCGATCCGGATTTACAGGCTGCCGAAGACGCTGAAGCGGGCGCTGAATCGTTCAGCTCCGATTCCGCCGCTGATCCACAGGCTGCCATTGACAGCGGGGATGACGATGACGCCGACTGGCTCGGCCCGGACATCAAGGAGCCGTCCTGATCGGTTAACCCGTTTGCCTTTTCAGCCCGGGGGCCTCGCGCTCCCGGGTTTTTTTACGCCCGGCAGGCCGGAGCAACCAGGCGTTTGGAGCCCGGACCCGGATTTCCGCTCCTGTTGATGGTCTCCAAGCCGTGGAGGCGTTGCTGTCGACGCCCGGGTCCTGCCGGCTGGTTGGGGAATGCCGTTGGCAGGACCGGCGGCTGTTGCGACAATACCGTTTGTGCGCACCGACCTTCAGTATACCTGTGGCAGCCTCCTCGGTCTGGCTGTCGGGGACAGCCTGGGCATGCCCTGCGAAGGCCTGCCCCGCGGCAGTTTTCCAAAAACCACAGGCCTGGCCAACGGAGGACCGCACCAGGCCCGTATCGGCGAGTGGACCGATGACACGAGCCTTGCCTGCTGCCTGGCCGAATCGCTGGTCCGGCACGGTGGCTGGAACCCCCACGATGCTGCCGACCGGTTTCGCCAGTGGTTGTCGGCAGGCTATTGGAGCAGCCGGGAAAGGGCTTTCGGCATCGGCCGGACCACTGAGCGGGCCATCGAACGCTTTTGCCAGACGGGCGATCCCTACGCAGGTATCGAAGATCCCAATACATCCGGCAACGGGTCGCTGATGCGGCTGGCCCCTGTTCCGCTCTTTCTTTACCGGGATCCTCGGGTTCTCGACCGGGCCGAAGACAGCAGTCGGCTGACCCATGGTTCCCTTATCTGCCGACACGCCTGCCGGTTGATGGCCGCCATTCTGGTCGACCTCATCAAGGGTCTCGAAAAGGCCACCATCCTCCATCCCGACAATCTGATGATCGCTGCCCCCCGTGACGGTTTCTGCCCGGAGATCGCCGCGATCGCAGCCGGATCCTTTCTCGACAAGGGTATCGATGAAATCGAAACCACCGGCTATGTGGTCCATACGCTGGAGGCCACGCTCTGGTGCTGGTACCGCTGCCCCGACTACCGCAAGGCGGTCTGCCTGGCCGTCGATCTGGGCGGGGACACCGATACGACCGCCGCCGTCGTCGGCCAGATCGCCGGTCTCGAACAGGGCATTGATGCTATTCCCCGCGCCTGGCAGGAGGCCCTGGTTTACCGCCAGGCGATTACCCGCCTCAGCGAGCAGCTCTGGGAGGCCCGGCCTGGGTGAGCGGGCAATTAAGACGTGTTTTATTTCCCGGACCGGCACGAGCGCTGCTCCTCCGGTATTATGATAGGCCGCACAAGCTGTTTCCTCCTCGCGGTCCTGGGGGCCACGCTGCCCCTGTCGGCGGAAGACGACATCGCCCTGCTCGTTTCGGGCGGGACCATTATCACCATGGAGCCGGGCGAGCCGGAACCGGTCGAAGGCTGGATGGCCGTCGGCGCGGACGGACGCGTGCTGGCCATAGGCAACGGGGAACCACCCGCCGACCTCGAACCGGCCGAGACGCTGGATGCCACGGGCAAAATTATCATGCCGGGCTTCATTTCGGCGCACAGCCACCTGTGGTCGGCGCCATTTCGCGGCATTGCCTCCGAGAGCAACCTCTACGAATGGATCGCCACGGCGCACTCGCCGTTCCGGGAATACTATCAGGAAGGCGATTTCTTAACCTATACCCAGTACGGGGCGCTGGATTTCATCAGCCATGGCATTACGACTTGTTATAATTGGGTCGCGAACATGGGTCACGCCTACGATCTCTGGATGGAGCAGTTCGAGGGACAGCTGTCGATGCCGCAGCGTTTTGTCTTCGGCTGGGCGATCGACACCGAGTCCAGCGAGTCAGTGAACCGCGAACGCCTCGAGGCCTTCATTGCCCGGACCAACGTCCTGAAGGCACAGGAAGACCACCTGCTCGACATATCACTGAGTGCGCTGGGCCTCCTGTACGGCGATTCGGAAATTGTCTTCTGGGAAGGCCGCCTGATGGCCGACTACGGGCTGGACGCCCAGACCCACTACCTGGAGGCCTCCGAGATCAAGCACCGCCAGCACCAGGAGTTTTCCATCCTGCAGGACGCCGGTTTCATCAACGAACAGCTGCACATCGCGCATTTCATTCATACGAACGACTATATCCTGGATTCCGCCGCCGAGGCCGGCGTGCGCATGGCCTGGAACCCCCTGTCCAACGGACGGCTCGGTTCGGGATTAGCCGACATCCCCAGCATCCGCCAGCACGGCATGGAGGTCGGCATGGGGCTCGACGGTCAGGCCAGCGGCGATCTGTCCGATCCCTTCGAAAACATGCGCATGGGGCTCTATGCCACGCGGATGAAATATGAGGACGCGGGGGTCATGTCGCCATATCAGGTGTTGTACCTGCACACCATCGGCTCGGCCGAGATGCTCGGCGTGGACGACGCCGTCGGCAGCCTGGAGCCGGGCAAGTTCGCCGATTTTCTGGTCCTTGATCCGCTCGAGCCCGATGTCGCCCCGATCTTCGATGTTTACGGCACGCTGGTCCTCGCCATGAGCACCCGCAACCTTGAGTCGGTTTACATCGGCGGCGACCTTACCTATGCGGATGATGCCTTCACCGCCATCGATTTCCCCGCCATCCGCGAGGATGCCTACCGGCGGGTGGAGCGGATGAAGGGGCAGCTGGAAGCGGACGGGAAGCCGGTGCCGGTACCCGGTTACGCGGAAAGCTATCACCGGCCCTGAGTCGGACCGGTTATCGGCCTGGAATAATCGCGCATGTGGGCGAAAAGAATCGGGAAACAGGGCCCCACCAAGTACGTGCATTTCGAAGAAATGCTGCAAATCTCTCGTTCAGCATTATTTACTGCCCTGTTTCCCGATTCTGGTGAGAAGTTCGGGCCAGGCTTGGGTGCACTGCTGAGGTTGCCCGCAAAGGCGCAACCTTTTCAGCTGAAGCTGTATGCTGGTTGTGGCTAAGCCATTTACAGAGCGGTGCCTCAGGGTTTTCAACAGATCCAGGCCCCAGTAGGGAGCTCGTGCCCCCTCTTTGGAGGTAACAGGAAGCTTAGGTCTTGATTCACGGTTGGGTGATTTAGGTTACTTGAAGTTTGGTGGGTGGGATTTGGGTAACCTAAAGAAGAGGTCTATGGCGGATCCCCAAAATCGAGGAAATCAATCACAGCAGGCCCAGGTCAATAACGGCCTGGGTAGAGTTTGGGGAGAGCTTCGAGACGAATGCCACGCTGCCAATCTGGTTCCTGCTTTGGCCGCTGGCCTGATTGTTGCAATCTCGGCGGTAGTGACCGGAACGGGTGTCGCGACCCTTTTATTCACCGGGCCGTTGCTGCCCCACATCATGAACGGCATTGGGCTGGTGTTGTTCAGCGCAGTCGTGTTGCTCGTCGTGACGGCCCTGGGCAGTTCATACCGCGGCAGCATTTCTCTTCCCCAGGAAGTGCCTGCGGTGGTGGCTAGTCTGTTGGCGGTCAGCCTCTACCAGGCCTTGGAACCTGAGCTGGGACCAGCCGGTGCCCTCCCCGTCGTGGTTTTGGGAATTGCGCTCGGTACGCTGTTTACGGGGCTGATATTTCTACTCTTGGGCAAGCGTCGGCTGGGCGGACTCATTCGCTACATTCCGTTCCCCGTTGTCGGCGGCGTGTTGGCCGCCCTGGGCTGGTTGCTGATTCAGGGGGCGGTTTCGTTGCTCTCGGGCGAGGCGCTGCGTCTGGATAACCTCGGTCGGTTTGCGGACCCCGCCTTTAACGCGAAAATCGGTATCAGCCTCGTCTTCGGCATCCTGCTCTACCTCGCATCTGTCCGTATCCAACATTTCCTTACGGTGCCTCTGGTTTTGGTGGGGGGAGTCGGTTTGTTTTACCTGGCTGTCTGGCTGAGCGGGACAGAGTTGGAAGCCGTAATCGGAGCAGGATGGTTGCTCGGCCCCTTTCCTGACGGTGATCTCTGGCGGCCGCCCTCGGCTGAGACCCTGGCCGCCGCCGACTGGGGTTTGCTCCTGAAACAAGTACCGGTCATGGGCACCCTGGTGCTGGCCAGTGTGATCACACTGCTCTTGCACGCGAGTGGCCTGGAACTGGCGGTACGGCGGGAGATCGATCTCAATCACGAACTGGTAAATTGCGGCTTGGCAAACATCCTGGCGGGCCTGGGTGGGGGGACAGTCGGGTTTCACTCTCTCAGTGACAGTGTGCTGGTGAGGGAAATGCGTGCGCCCTTCCGGATTACGTCACTGATAGCGGCGGCCCTGTTGGCGACGGGTTTGGCCTTCGGCTTTTCCGCCTTGGGCTATTTCCCGCGTCCTGTCCTCGGCGGTCTCTTGTTCTTTTTGGCCATTGGACTGTTACTCGAATGGGTGGTTCGAGCTGCCAGGCGCTTGCCCGTAGGTGATTACCTGGTGGTATTGCTGATTCTGGTGGTGGCGGGTGCCGTCGGGTTTCTGGAGGCGATCGGGGTGGGGATTATTGCTGGGGTTGTGATTTTCACCATCAACTATTCCCGCGTAAATGTGACGAAGCACGTCTTGTCGGGGGCGAGCATGCGAAGCAATGTCGACCGGCCCGCTTCGGAGCGGGAGATTCTGGACAGGCATGGGGACAGTACCTTGGTGCTGCGTTTGCAAGGCTTCCTGTTTTTTGGAACGGCAAACCTGCTCCTCGATCCGGTCCGGGAACGCCTCGAAGCGGCCGCGCAGGGAAGCCTGCCTCTTCGGTTCCTTTGTCTGGATTTCCGGTTAATCAATGGAATCGACACCTCAGCTGTGATAACCTTCAAAAAACTGGATCAGTTGGCGGAAAACCTGGATTTTGAAATCCTGCTGACCGAGTTGTCGGCCGAGGACTACCGTCTCCTCGAGACCAGCGGTCTGCCTATCCAGAGTAATGAGCGGATTCATCGTTATCCGGATCTGGATCGCGGTCTCGAGCATTGCGAGGAATCCCTGCTGGCGGAACATCGGGGTTCCGAGCGAGCCGGGGGGCTCCGGGTAGACCTGGAAACCCTCAAGGTACGCGGGGTTTTGGCCTATGCGCAGAACCAGCAATTTGCCAAGGGAGAGACCATCATTCGGCAAGGCGATCCCAGCGATGACCTCTTCTTCATTCGAAAGGGCCGGGTTAGCGTTCACCTGGAAGGTATCGATCTGGGCGACCGGCGACTGAAAAGCTATGGGCCGGGTACGCTTGTCGGTGAAGTGGCGCTCTATACGGGGGTAAAGCGAACGGCGTCTGTCCGGGCCGACGAAGCCGTGGAGGCATTTTGCTTCGACCGGCTGTCCATGGAAAGGATGGAGAGGGAAGCCCCCGAAGCGGCCGCCTTCCTGCATCGGTTTGTCGCCACGGAATTGGCCGAACGCCTGACCAGCCTGAATCGCCTGGTTCAGTCGATGGGGTAGGGTCGTTAAGATATTTACTGCACAAATGGGTAACCGGCCATTGGTCGCCTTCCGCTCGCGAGCGGGCTGAAGCCGCTCCCGGCGAGGATGAGGGGCCGACGCCCGCCCCGGCCTGAAATGCGCCTCGATGATTGCATCGTTTTTGCCGGTCCGGAGGCGCTGACTGCCAACGACCGCGATTTCAGTCCGGAAGACCGATACTGAGGATATCGGCGCAGGTGGCGAAGAGGTCGCCGAGGCAGGCCAAATGGTCACAGGTGGTTCCGGCTGTAACCGCCGCCGGCCAGCTGACGATGAAGGGCAGGCGATGGCCGCCCTCCCAGGCATCGCGCTTGATTCCTCGCCAGCTCCCCATGCTGAAGTGGTCGGTGCGCTCCGCACGGTTATAGGCTCCCTCATCGTCACCGACCTGGTTTTCCGGCCCGTTGTCGCTGGTGAAGACGATCAATGTGTTTTCGCGCTGGACGGTGCGGTCGAGGGCGTCGATCAGTTGACCGACCAGGTCATCGATCTCGCAGACGAAATCCCCGTAGTTACCGATCCCGCTCCGGTCGACGAAGGGCTTGTTGGGCACCACGGGTGAATGGGGCGAAGTGAGGGGGAAATAGAGAAAAAAGGGATCGCTTTGCTCGGCCTGCTCCTCGATGAACGCAACTGCCCGATCCGTGAAGGTCGGAATCATGGCTTCCAGTTCCCAATCGGGGCAGGCTGGTCCGGGATTACCATAGAGATGCTCCGGTTTTTCCTCAGTCGGTAAGGAAGTCAACCGGTCGTTATCAAACCAGGCGTAGGGCGGAAAATTGGGGACATCCACGCCGAAATAGCTGTCGAACCCGTGATCGACCGGCCCGCCACCAATCCGGGCGCGAAACCCATGAGGCCTGACGCTCCACAGGCTTGAGATCGAAACGGCTCAATCCAGCACTTTGCCGAACAGCGTGGCGTACATCAGTCGGTAGATGTCGGTATTCTGGACATGCATTGGGAGCAGCCCGCTGTTCAGGCCGTGAGCCCGGGCAATGACGCCGCCGTGCACATCGCCGTAACCGGGCCAGACGATGGCGAAGGGCAGGCGGTTGCCGCGGGCGTCGGGTGCCGTCTGGAAGGGGAGGGAGCCCGGGCCGTTGCGCCCGTCGATCGGGGCACCTGTCCGGTCATGAGTCGGCAGCGGCTGGTCCGCCCGGTCGTTGCGGATCGAGGTGAGGGCCGGGTTGGCGGCGTTGCTGTCGGCGGCCACCACCAGCAGCGTGTCCGGCTGCTCCGCAATATAGTCGACCGCTGACCGGATGGCGGCGTCGCTGCGACGCAGCGCTTCAAGCATGCCGGATGCGTTGCCGTTATTGGGGAAGTTGTCGGCCCCCTCCTCTTCGGCCACCAGGAAAAAGGGCCGGCCTTTGGCGGCCAGGAACTCGATCGCAAAGGCGGTCATCTCGCCGAAGGTCGGTGCGGTGTCGATGTAGAGCGGCAGCCCGGCGGCAGCGAGGACCTCCTCCGGCTCCGCGAAGAAGGTATGTTCGGCGGCAAAGACGCCCAGGACTTTTTCGGGTTGGGCGGGATCGAGCGCCTCCAGCTGTTTGCGGTGGTAGACCACGGTGTAGCCGGCCGCCTCGGCCTCGGCGACCAGATTGCGGCCGTCCTCGCGCACGCCGACCGCGCCGTGAAAGCCCTGCTCCCCCGCGGGCAGCAGGTAACGTTCGCCGCCCGAGAAAATGAGCGGCAGCCCCGATTCGAGAATTTTCGCCGCAATGATGGTCCGATCACCCCGCGAGGTATGGCTGGCAGCAAACACGCCGGTGCCCGGTTCGGCGATGTGGCCACTGTTGACGATCCCGGTCGGAATGCCCGCCTTGTGCGCCTCGATTGCGATGCTGTGCGGAGCGCCGGACAGGGCAGTCAACGGTTCGGTCCCGTTCATGCCATAGGAGTCGCGCAATACTTTTTTGCCAAAGGCATGGGTGGTGGCGCCGGCATGACTGGAACTGGTGATCGAGTCGGTCGGGTGGCCGCGGTACAGCCCCATGCGGTCCAGCTGATCCCAGGCGGTCAGGCCGTCGGGTCCCCGGTCGACCAGACGCAGCGCCGTCCAGTGAGTCACCGCCGCGCCGTCCGGATGGATGAATATCACCGATCCACGTTCGGGCTCGCCCGGGTTCAATGCGGCCCCGACCGGCACCGCAACTATGAAGGTGAGCAGAAATACGACCACGGTGGCAGGGAAACGCCGGGGCAAACGACTCAGGCTTTCAGGAATGTCCATAAGCCAAACCGTAGGCGGGCTCCAGTCCCCCGGCAAGGGATGCCCCGTGACAAGTTCGTGATTTCCGACACCGGCCCTCAGGCGGCGAGCTGACCATCCCCCTTGCGCAATGCCTTGATGCGCTCCTTGCGCTCCCGCTTCGTCAGACCGGCCATCAGCGGACAGTTCTTACACGCTTTCTTCTTTTTCTTCAGGTACTTATGACAGCACTTTTTCTTCAGTTTGCCCATGCGGCGCGGTGCGAAGTATCAAACTCGGTTGCGGGTAGGCCTGAGAATGAGATTCTGTCTCATGCTTTTTCAAGCGGGAATCCAACAAAGCCTGCCGTGGCGCCCCGGGTGGCTAACCCGGACTACTCATGAAGCCCAGATGTGATGAGCTGCCCCTGTCCGCCGTAGCCTTGGCGAAGGCGGCGTGCCCGCCATAACCCGAAGGGTGAAGGCGGGAGGGCGAAACCGGGCACCACCACGAACGTGCATTTCGAAGAAAGGCTGCAAATCCCTCGTTCAGAATTGTTTACCGCCCTGTTTCCCGATTCTGGTGAGAAGTTCGGGTTAGTGGCCTGTTTGAAAAGTCGAGATAAGCGGAAAGGCTGACGGCTTATACGCGTGTGGCGGGCCGACCTGTCCGCCATAGCCTTTAGGCGACGGCGGAAGAGCCCGCCACTCCATGGAGGCGCCGGCTCTTTCCTGTCCGCCGAAGTCCTTGGACGAAGGTGGAGGCCGGCGTTCGCGACTCCAAGAAGACTTTTCAAACACGCCCTAATGGCATTCGGGGAGATAGCCGTTCGAGGGGCCCCTGCGTGGGAAAGCCGTCTGCTTTCCGCTGAACAGGACTTTCCAGACATGTCCTACATCAGGACCTGCTCGCAGAGCGCCCACCAGACGGGGATACCGATGAGGATGTTGACCGGGAAGGTGATCCCGATGCTCATGGTGAGGAAACGGCCGATGTTGGCTTGCGGGATGGCGTAGGGAATGATGGCCGGGGCCACGATGTAGCTGGAGCTGGCGCAGAGGATGGTGACCAGCAGACCGTCTCCCGCGTCGAGGTCGAAGGCCCAGGCCAGGGCAAAGCCGATGGCGCCGTTGAGCCAGGGCGCGAGACAGGCGAACAGCCCGAGGAAAGGGGTCAGCAGTTGCTTGAGGTTGTCGCGCAGGTTTTCCCCGACCTTCAGGCCCATATAGAGGAGGAAGAAGCCGATCATGCCGGTAAAAATATCTCCCGAGATGAAGCCGGTCAGCATGTCGGTGTCCTGGGTCACGTAGGAACCGAGCAGGCCGATGACCAGGCTGCCGATCAGCAGCAGTTGCGTGCCGTCGATCAGCGCATCGCGGACCGCCACCCAGGTGGTGGCCATGCCCGAGCGGTTGTAGAGGAAAATGCTGTAGATGATGGCGGGGGTCTCCATCACGACCAGCGCGACGGTCATGTAGCCGCCGTAGGGGACGTCCATCGTGTTGAGGAAGGCCGCCGCCGTCACGAAGGTCATGGTGGAGTTCGAGCCGTAGGTCGCCCCGATCGAGGCGGCGTCGGCCTCACCCACCACCCGCTTCAGGCTGTAATACACATAGGTCGGCACGATGAAGCTGGCCAGGATCACGATGATGATGGGTGCGGCGGCATCGGTCAGGCTCGGTGCTTCGACCAGGCTCAGGCCGCCTTTCACCCCGATCGCCATCATCAGGTAGAGCGTGACCGCCTTCACGATCGGTTCGGGAATTTCCAGATTCGACCGGATGAGCTTCGCGAAAACCCCGAAGACAAAGAACAATACCGGCAGGTTGAAGATGTTGACCCAGGTCATAAGCAAGCGTGTGGAACAGGAGGTGCGTGGCGTAAGCCGAAGCGGGTGTTACGAAATGTAGTTCGTGCTTTGCAAGCGGTTATTTTGGAGAAGCCGCCCGCGGTCCGCCCGCCCGCGGCCTCCCGTTACCCGGCGACCTGCTCGAAAGCCTTCCGGGCGTAGGCGACCTGTTCGGCAGTCAGCACGTCGGTCCACCGGCGCTCCGTACCCCGGGCCACATGGTTCCCGTGCATGAGAGTCCTGGGATCGTTGATGCCCCGCAAAAGGTCCCCCGCATCGCGGTCGGCAAGTTGCCTGGAAATTTTTTTCATGCGGCCGAATCTGAATGCGTTTTGAATATGAACCCGGGTTTCCTCGGACACATCGGGATGGATCGCCTCGACCAGCAGTGCCAATGCCTGCTCTTCCCCATCGTTATGCAGGTCGAACACCACGCAGTTCGGGAAAGCGCGCAGCCGTCGCCGGATAATCAGCCCCTGGACAATCCGGTCCACCGCCCGTTCGAAGGGCCAGTCATGGGCGAAGGTCGGATGGTTGGTGAACTGCTCCACACAAGAGGCGAGGGCCATCAGCGGATCCCGACAGGTATGAATGACCAGCGTGACGCGGCCGGAACGCAGGGCACCGCCCAGCGCTTTGGTCCAACCATGGCACTTCAGCACCTGCTCCCGCCTGGTGCCTTTGGCCAGTGCCCGGTCGAAGCTCGGACCTTCTGCAAAGGCATGGAAAATTTTGGTACCGGGCAGTTTGGCCTTAAGGAGGGCGAGCGCCACGTTGAAGGCCCAGGTACTGCCGCTCCGGAACATGCCGAGGACCACCAGATTGTTCGGCCGGCGGCCGGCCAGGGCGTCTTTCCAGGCCTGGTAACCCGCGGCAGCCTCGTCCGGTTGGGTGGAGTGGGGCATGGCCGAAAGAACATCAGGAAACCCCAGGCGGGTGCGAGTGAATTTGGGGGGTCGGCTCCTCGTCGCGATTGACCTTCGGAGTGGGGCGTGGCCCATTAGGATCATGTCCGCAGAAGATGCCTTTTCCTCGGAGTACCCCTCGATCGATTACCTGCGCAAACAGGCGCACCGGCGGGTTCCCGGCTTTGCCATGGATTACCTCGAGGGCGGCTGCCATTCGGAGATCAACCTGCGCCGCAACACCGACAAGATCCGCGAAGTGCAGCTCCGTCCGTACTATCTTCGCGACTACCCGGGCAGCGACCAGCGCACCGAATTGTTCGGCCATACCTATGACGCCCCCTTCGGCATCGCGCCGCTGGGCCTGCAGGGCCTGATGTGGCCGCGCGCGACCGAGATCCTGGCAAAGGCGGCCCGCGACAACAACATCCCCTTCTGCCTGAGCACGGTGGCGACGGCCAGCATCGAGACGGTGGCTGAGATCACCGAAGGCCATTTCTGGTTTCAGCTCTATCACCCCGCTGAGCAGGATATCCGCGATAAGATCCTCGACCGGGCCGAGGCCGCCGGTTGCCAGTGCCTGGTCATCCTGGCCGATACGCCCACCTTCGGCTATCGGCCCAAGGAAATCCGCAACGGGCTCTCCATCCCGCCGCGCATGACCCTGCGCAACATCGCGCAGATGACCGCCCATCCGCGCTGGGCCTTTTCCCAGCTCGCCGCGGGCAAGCCCGAGTTCAAGACCCTGACGCCCTACATTCCGAAGGGGCTCAGCATGAAGCACCTCGGCCTGTTCATGAACAAGACCTTCAGCGGACGCCTCTCCGAGGACCGGATCAAAAGCCTGCGCGAGAAGTGGCAGGGCAAGATGGTGGTCAAGGGCGTCGTCACCGAGGAGGATGCCGAAAAGGCGCTCAACCTCGGCGTCGACGGATTCATCGTTTCCAACCATGGCGGTCGCCAGCTCGACGTCGGTCAGGCCACCGTCGAGGCGCTGACCCACCTCGCCGCCAAATACGGCGACCGGACCACCGTCATGATGGACTCGGGCATCCGGACCGGTGCCGACATCGCCGCCGCCCTGGCCTGCGGCGCCCATTTCACCTGGCTCGGCCGCGCCTTCATGTACGGCGTCTGCGCGCTCGGCAAACGCGGTGGCGACCACACCATCTACATGCTCCAGCGCCAGCTCCAGCAGGTCATGGAACAGGTCGCCTGCGAACGCCCGCGCGACTTCCCCAAGCACCGGATCGAAGCCTGAGGCCCGAGGTCGGCTGCCGGGTGATTCCCGCCGCGATCCGAATTCCCGTAGGGGCGTTGCTTGCCGAGGCCCGCCCGCCTCGGCGGTCACCGGGGACGGTGACCCTCCAGCGCTAATCTTCAACTCACGGAAATACGCGCGCCATGACCTGCTGGTCATAATCGTGCATCGACCGGTAGCGGCCCTGCAGCCAGAGCAGGATCAGCTGTCCGTCCTTGAGCACCTTGGCGATCGGGCGCAGTTTCTGGCTGCCGGAGTGGTCGGTCAAGGGCTCCCAGGACCAGCCTTCGCCATCGGGCATGACCTTGAACAATTGGTGGCCGTCCAGGGGCTTGCCGCTATGCGGATCGAAAGGCGAGGAAACAAAGAGGGTCCTACCATCCCGCGGATCTATGGCGGCCAGGCCGGTGTAATCTTCCTCCGTGTCATACAGGCCGGGGCCCATTTTGCAGACTTCGATCGATTTCCATTGGTCACCCTCCTGTCGCGCGTAAAAGAGCCGGTGATCGTTGTCGCCGGGAGCCGGACGGGTTCTGGAATGGGGTCCGACTTCGGTGCCAAAGCGCGTGGTGAAGAGCGCGCAGGGTGTGTTCTCCGGATCCCGTAGAATCTGCACCGTCCAGCCGTGGTGGTAGTGAGCCTCCAGGATTTGGCTGGGGGTCCAGACCGGTGTGAAGGCCTCGGGTTGCGGGCCGGTCGGGCCGAGTGTGTCCGGGTCAATCACCCGGCCGAAACTGTCATGGGTCTTCCCGCCCTGGATGTAACCATGGTAGAGCCCGTTGTTGTAGTCGCGCGGATGTGCCTCCGTCATAAGAAAGTCGATACGGTCGATACCGTTGCTCCAGAATTTCACGTAGCCATTGGAATAGGCGCGACCGCCCGACGGGGGCAGGGTGAGGGGACCGCGGACAGTCCAGGTCTCCCCCCAGTCGTCGCTCGTCGCGAGGGTCCAGACCTGGCCCGCCGCCCGTGCAATGTTGTAGAGCCGTCCCTTTTCGCCGCCCTCGGCCGTCAGGTGGTGCAGGTTGGAATAGGTGACCGAGACCCAGCCATTGCCG
This sequence comes from Opitutales bacterium, assembly GCA_051117635.1. Taxonomy (GTDB): domain Bacteria; phylum Verrucomicrobiota; class Verrucomicrobiia; order Opitutales; family JABSRG01; genus JBNPEH01. The sequence continues at coordinate 259,704 of JBNPEH010000004.1, forward strand.
ACCGGATCGTCGGTTGGCCAATGGATCTGCCGCTCCGGTTCCCAGGCCGTCACGTCGTTCGGCCGGGTGCAGATCCGATAAAACGTGATCGGCGCGGTGTCGCCGTTGTGTGCGCCGTTCCCGTAGTTGTGGCCCGTATACAGGGCCAGGTAACGCCCGTCCGGCCGTTGCCAGAGCCCGGCCACGTTGTGGTCGTCGGCCTCTCCCGACGTCGGGATATTGGCCAGCGTCACAGGCGTCGCTTCACCCGTTGCCGGATTGAAGGCGGTGACATCGACATCGGCATCGCGCCGGTCTCCGTCCTTCCCGCCAAAACTGCGATGGTCGCCACCAGGACCTGACCGGTGTCCCGGTCCACAATCACGCGCTCGTCCTGATACCAGCACCAGCCGCCGTTCGAATTGATGAGTGTCGTTTTACCCTGCATGGAAGGAAGCTTCCCGGATGCGCGCCCGGGTGTCCAGTTGGAGAGTGGGGACGGTGGTTTAAACCCTTGCCGGGAAATTTGATACGGCTCAGGGTTAAACAATGGATTTATTGAGAAACGCTTGTGGGCAGCTGAGGGTGACGCTTGGTCTCTTTGCAGGGATGGCTTTCAGTGGGTTTTCCCTCGTTCCCCTTCAAGGCAGTGTGCTGATCTTCGAGCCGTCATCGGGATCGTTTTCCAGTGGGGCCACGCTCTCGCAGGACTATGGCGACAACATTGCAGCGACGATTCAGGACGGCTTCGCCTACGGCTCCGACTACGGTTTTACCCCGAATGTATCGGTGGAATACGGGGGCGGACCGGATCCCGTCGATGGCTACGCCGTGTTCTGGGGACCGGACTTCGGGGATCTGGACAATGTCGTCGAAGCCGAGAGTGAGCCGAATGGCCTGCAGATCCGCCTGGTCGCCGAGCCGGGCTATCAGGTTGCCCTGCACGGTTTCGACCTGGCGGGTTGGCCCGAGGCCGATTACACGATCAATGCGGTTCGGGTTCGCGGATCGGATGATGCCATCCTTTTCGAAAGCCTGAATACCTTCATCGCCGGGGCCGGTCCGGCCCATACCAGCTTCGACTTCGCGACCGCATGGCTGAGCTCGACCATCAAGATCGAGTGGGATTCCTCCAACCTCGGCGGCAGCTCCGACAATATCGGCATCGACAACATCTCTTTCAGCCAGGTGGCCATCCCCGAACCCGCCACGGCGCTGTTCGCCGGCCTCATCGGCCTCGGGGTCGGGGTGGTCCGAAGCCGTCGACAATCCGCCTGATGGTTTGGGCCGACTTGCCCCCGACACCCGCCTGCCGGAATCGATGGCTGACCCTGTGTGCCGACCGGCCGCTGTCCGGCAACGACATAAACGACGCCCTGCTGGCCGCCGTCGCCCTCGAAAAAAACCTCCGCCTGGTGACCTTCGACCCGGGCTTTCAGCGCTTCCCCGACCTCAAGCTGAGATTGCTGGAGGGGTGACCGGGGTTCCCGTTCTTATCTGAATAAACCTAGCCCGAATTTCTCACCAGAATCGGGAAATTGGGAGATAAGTAATTCTGGCATCACATCTGAGCTTCATGAGAAATCCGGGCTAGAACGGGGTGGGGCACCCATGCTGCCAGGGCGGACTTCGGATTGCGCCCGAGGCTCTGCATCCGACCTGGGGCTAAAGCAGTTGAAAGGGGTAGCTGGCCCGAATGGTCTTTGGATGAGCGGAGATTGAGGATTCTATAATCTACGTTTGACCCGAATGGTACTAACTTAACAGCGTTTTCATCGGTATCGCTATCGGTATCGCTATCGAAATCGATTACGTAAGCCAATGCATATTATTTCCTTATGCATGTTCGATCCCGATTTCGATTTCGATCCCGATTTGGATCAGGACCCTTAAGTTAGCGTCATTCGGGGACTGACCGAAAAAGAGACTTCAGTCACTTCTACCGGGCTTTCTTGTGATTGCGGGTCTTGCCTCCGATGGCCTCCTGCATGCCGCCTCCGACGGATTCGCAGATGCCAAGGAAGGTTTCCTCGGTGATGGAGAGTTTTTTTTCTTTGGCGTAGCAAATGCCCCACTGGCGGTCGATGCGGCGGCGGCCCATCGGTATGTGCGCGATGCTTCCGCCATTGATCTCGTCTTCGACGATCCACGAAGCGACGAAGCTCAGACCGTAGTTGATCTTAATCAGCTCCTTGATCGCTTCCATGCTCCCCAGCTCGATGACGTAGTCGAGCTGCACCCGGTGATCGCGGAAAAACTGTTCAATTAACCGGAAGGTGAGACTGCTTTTGTTGTATAAAACGAGCCGTTCCTTGGCAATTTCGCTCATCCGAATGGTCGACTTTTGCACAAAGGGATGGATCGGTGAACCGATTAAAATGAGCTCGTCGCAGAAAAGTGGCACGACCGTGACGTTGGATGCCTCGCCCGCGTCGACCACGATGGCGACGTCGATCTCGTGCCGTCGGATCTTTTCCAGCAGTGCCGGCGTATCTGCGGGGGTGATGCTGAGGATGCAATCCGGGAAGCACTCGTTGAATTCGCGGAGGACGTTGGGAAGGACGAACTGGCAGGCCGTCGTGCTGGCTCCTATGCGGAGCCGCCCCCGTCCCCAGTTGGTCCGATCCTGTATTCGTACGCGGACGTTTTCCATCTGATGAAGAATGGCTTGCGCATCTTTATAAAGCTCTTCGCCGTCTTCGGTGATGTGGATTTTGCGCCCCGTCCGGGTGACGAGCTGGCAACGAAGGTCCGCCTCGAGATTCTTGATCGAGTGGCTGATGGCGGACTGCGTGAGGTGCAACAGGCGGGCGGTCTCGGTGAAGCTCCGCGTCTGCACGAGCGTGCGAAAAGCGAGAAGCTGACGGCTATCGAGTATTTCGTTCATGAAGGAAATTCATTTAGTGGATGATTACATTTATGCGACTTATTTAAGGCGACGGTATGGTCAATGCTCAAATTGGCATCGACATGACCACCCTGCCTTCCGAATACGCCATTCGCACGCGCCGCAGCCCGTCGATCCGTCTCGGATACGTGCGGCTGCTCGACGCCGCTCCCTTAATCGTCGCCGAACGGCTGGGCCTGTTTCGCCAGGCCGGGCTCGAAGTGGCACTTTCGCGGGAAGTCGGGTGGGCGACGATTCGCGATAAACTGGCCTTCGGCGACCTCGACGTCGCCCAGGCGCTGAGCCCCATGCCCTTCGCCATGCAACTTGGTATCGGGGTCGTGCCCACACCGATCATCGCCGGCATGGTGCTGAACTGCAATGGCAACGCCATCACGCTTTCCCGGCAACTGGGGGAAGACGGTGTGGAGGACGGTCCCTCGCTGCGCCGCCACATCCGCAACGGCTTCGGCACGCGAAAGCCCGTCTTCGGGGTCGTCTCGCTTTACTCCTCCCACCACTTCGTTCTCTGCCGCTGGCTGGAGGAAAACGGGATCGACCCGCGGGAGGATGTCATCGTCACCGTGCTCCCGCCGGAGCAGATGGTACGGAACATCGCCTCGGAGAATATCGACGGCTTTTGCGTGGGCGAGCCGTGGAATTCCCTCGCGGTCGAGGAGGGCTTCGGCTGGTGCCCGGCGACGAGCGCCGAGATCACGGACGGTTACCCGGAAAAGGTGCTGGCGACGACCGAGCGCTTTGAAACGTATCGCCCCCATGAATACGCGGCTATGATCGGCGTCCTTATGGATGCCTGCGCCTTCTGTGACGATCAGGCAAACCACCGGGAGTTGCTCAATATTCTCTCGCCCTCGCAATACCTCAACTGTTCGCCCCGGACCCTGTCGCACGCCCTCTCGGGCTCCTTCCCCATGGGCCACGGACGCCAAAGCGAAAAACCTTTTGTGCGCTTCCACGGCGACGCCGTCAACCGCCCCGATCCCGAGCGCATGCGCTGCGTCCTCGACGACCTTTGCCGCTTTATCGACCACGAAAAGCTGAGGAAAAAGCCCCGTCATTTACCCGGCCGCATTTTCCGCGAATCGATTTACGACCGGGCCACGGATCCGGTTGCCTGCCAATGACACGAACCTGAACAACGACCATGAAACGTATTTTTTCACTCGCCCTCGCCGTCGCCTCTTTGTTTGGCGCATTCATTCCCCTCCATGGGGAAGCGTTGTTTCCCGAAAAAGCCGATCTCAAGTTCGGCTTCATCAAGCTGACCGATTGCGCGCCGATCGTCATTGCGAAGGAGAAAGGTTTCTTCGCCGACGAGGGCCTGCAAGTTGAGGTCATCGCCCAGCCGAACTGGAAGACCCTCCTCGACAACGTGATCAACGGCGAGCTCGACGGTGCGCACATGCTCTCCGGCCAACCGCTTGCCGCCACCATCGGCATCGGCACGCAGTCGCATATCGTCACCGCTTACACCATGGACCTCAACGGCAACGGGATCACCGTCTCGAATTCCGTCTGGGAGGCGATGCAGGCCAACGACTTCAGCCTCGATGTCGACCAGCCCGAGCATCCGATTTCGGCCGACGCGCTGAAGCCGATCGTGCAGGAGCACCTCGATGTCGGGAAAAAGCTCCAGATGGGCATGGTCTTCCCCGTATCGACGCACAACTACGAGCTGCGCTACTGGCTGGCGGCCTCGGGCATCCACCCCGGCATGTACACGCAGAGCGATTTCGGCGGGCGCACGAATGCCGAGGTCGAGCTGTCCGTCACGCCTCCGCCGCTCATGCCCGCGACACTCGAAGCGGGCAATATTGCCGGCTACTGTGTAGGGGAGCCTTGGAACCAGGCGGCTGTGGCCAAGGGCATCGGCGTGCCCGTGACGACCAACTACGACATCTGGAAAAACAACCCGGAAAAGGTCTTCGGCGTGACCAGGGAGTGGGCCGAGGCGAATCCGCACACCCACCTCGCCGTCGTGAAGGCGCTGATACGCGCCGGCAAGTGGCTCGACGCCACGGACGCCGAAGGAAACTTCTTAAATCGCGAAGAGGCCTGCCGCATCCTCTCCCGGCCGAACTACGTGGGGGCCGACTTCGATGTCATCAAGAACTCCATGACCGGCTACTTCTACTTTCAGAAAAGCGACAAACGCGAGCTGCCCGACTTCAACGTCTTCTTCAAATACCACGCCACCTATCCCTGGTATTCCGACGGGATCTGGTTCCTCACGCAGATGCGCCGCTGGGGCCAGATCACTGAGTCCAAGCCCGCCTCCTGGTATCACGAGACCGCGAAAAAGGTCTACCAGCCCGACATCTACCTGACCGCCGCGGAGATGCTGCTCGAAGCAGGGCAGATCGAGAAGTCCGACGTCCCCTGGGAGACGGACGGTTACAAGCCGGCCACCGACGAATTCATCGACGGCATCACCTACGACGGCCGGAAGCCCATTGAGTATATCAACGCCCACGAGATCGGTAACAAGGATCCGGTTTTCCGGAGTTCAGCCCAATAGACCCCGCCACCCGGCGGTGCCACGTCCGACGCGTTTCGCCGCCGCAGAGTAGCTGAATCATGAAGCTCAAATACAAAATCCTCAAAGCTGTCGACGTCTCCGGGTTCACCTTCCTGGACCCGATTATCCGGCTCTGCTACCGCGAGGATCCGAAGGAACAAATCCGCCGGATCTTCAAGTTCATCATCGTGCCGGTCCTGGCCTTTGCCGCTTTCGTTCTGCTCTGGGCCTACCTTGCGCCGCGGCACACCACGAAGTCCGGCGAAGTGCCCACGCCTGCCGTGGTTTGGGACGCCGCCAAGGGCATCTGGACCTTCCACGAACGCGAAAACGCCAAGGAAGCCGCCTACCTTGCGCCTCCCGACGACATCGAGCGGGCCGTCGCCCGGGCCACCGGACGAATGGCGGAGCTGGAGGAGGAACGGATCCCGGCCGCCAAGGCCAAGGTCGCGGCGGTCGCAGACGAGGAGGCGGCCTGGCGGGCCGAACTCGTCGGCCCGGTCGAGTCGCAATTCGAGGCGAAGGAAGCCGCCTACGACGCGGCCCGCAAGGAACGCCGCGTGCACATCATGCAGTTGAGCAAGAACGTCGAGACCCAGGCCGACAAGCAGGCGCTGCTCGACGCGCTCCGCGAGAATCAGGTCGCCACCGAGCGGGAACGCGAGGAGCTGAACCGCCTGGAAACCGAACTCAAATCGCTCGAGCGGCGCCGCTACGCGCCCGCCTACTGGGCGGAGCGCGAGCTCGGCGCCCTGGAAGAGGAGCGGCAATACCTCGTCAAATTCCTCGACATCCTCGAGAACGCACGGGCCCGCAAGGTCTCGGAGATGAAGGCGGAACTCGAAGCGCTGAACGCCGCCTACCTCGACGTCGAGCCCGAGCAAGCCTTTGGCGAGGCCCGCAAGCTCGTCCGCATCGAAGACCGCATCGAGCGGATCGAGGACTCCGCGTTTTCCGCCGCCAAAACTTTCCCGTATCAAATCCGGCGCAGCCTCCTCTGCGTCTTCACGGGCTTCTTCCTTGCCTCCTTCATCGCCATCCCGATCGGTATCCTCTGCGGCCTGAGCCGGATCTTCATGGCGGCGATGACGCCCTTCATCGCCATCTTCAAGCCCGTCTCGCCCATCGTCTGGCTGCCCATCGCGCTGATCGTGATCGGCGGGTTTATCCCGGACCCGGATGCCTTCACCGAGGGGATGAACAAGATCCCGCTGCTCGGGCCTTACGAAATCAACCCGGCCTTCCTCGCCTCCGCGGTCACGGTCGCCCTCTGCTCGCTCTGGCCGACCCTGGTCAACACCGCCCTCGGCGTCGCCTCGATCGACAAGGACCACATCAACGTCGCCCGCGTGCTCAAGCTCGGCTTCTGGGACCGCCTCTTCAAGATCGTTATCCCCTCCGCCCTGCCGCTCATCTTCGCGGGCCTGCGGATCTCGCTCGGGGTGGGCTGGATGGTGCTGATCGCCGCCGAGTTGCTGTCCTCCTCCGAGGGCATCGGCAAGTTCGTCTGGGACATGTTCTCCAACGGTTCATCGGATTCCTTTGCCCAGATGTTCGTGGTCGTCTTCGTCGTTGGCCTCATCGGCTTCCTCCTCGACCGCATCATGATCGTCTTCCAACGCCTCGTCTCCTTCGACGGCGCGCCGACCGCGCTCTAGTGATGGCTTATCTTGAAATCGACAAGGTCTCGCTTGGCTTCGGCCCGACGAACAACCGCACGGAGGTCCTCAAGGACGTCAACCTCTCCGTGGAGGAGAACGAGTTCGTCGCGGTGGTGGGCTTTTCCGGCTCGGGAAAGTCCACCCTCATCGGCCTGCTCGCCGGCCTCCTGAAACCCGACCGGGGTGAAATCCGGCTCGGCGGCAAGCGTATCCGCGAACCGTCCCCGCGCCTCGGCATCATGTTTCAAAACTACTCGCTGCTCCCCTGGCTCACGGTCTACGGAAACATCGAGCTGGCTGTGCGGCAGGTCTTTCCCGGGCTCAAAGGCGAGGCCTTGAAGGAGCACGTCGAACGCTACATCGGCATGGTCAACCTCCTGCCGGCTTCCGGAAAAAAACCGCAGGAGCTCTCCGGCGGCATGCGCCAGCGCGCCTCGCTCGCCCGGACGCTTTCCATGCAGCCCGAGATCCTCCTGCTCGACGAGCCGCTCTCCGCACTCGACGCGCTGACCCGCGCGAACATCCAGGACGAGATCATCCGGATCTGGGAGCGTGACCGCCGCACCATCGTGATGATCACCAACGACGTCGACGAGGCCGTGCTCATGGCCGACCGCATCGTGCCGCTCACCATGGGCCCCGAAGCCACCCTCGACGAAGCCTTTCCCGTCGACCTCGCCCGTCCGCGCAACCGCACCACGCTGAACACCGACCCGGCCTTCCGGCGCCTCCGTTCGGACATCTCCCGCTACATGAACACGCTCAACGACGAGTCCAAAGCCCTCCGCGCCGAGCGCGCCGTCGATCTGCCCGACATCATGCCGATTGATTTCACGACCCTTCCGCACCGCCCATCCCGCGGCCGTCGCCGCCGGGCCCTCGCCAGGGCCATGAACCCGAAAACCACCTTCTTCAAATGATCTACGACGAACGCTACGTAGAATTCTACAACCTGGTTAAAGCCTACCCGAATCCCTTCGGCGACGACGTCAAAGTTGTCGACGGCTTCAACCTCATCGTCTCGCGCGGCGAGGTGGTCTCCATCATCGGCCACTCCGGCTGCGGCAAGTCGACCGTGCTGAATATGATCGCCGGCCTCATCCCGATCTCCGACGGCGGGATCGTGGTCTCGGGCAAGGAGATCGACGGGCCCGGCCCGGACCGCGCGGTGGTCTTCCAGTCGCCCTGCCTGCTGCCCTGGATGACGGCCTACCAGAACGTCATGATCGGGGTGAGGCGCAGCTACCCGCATGCCACCAAGGCGCAGCGCCGCGAGCTGGTGGAGGCCGCGCTCTCCATGGTCGGTCTGGCCGACGCCATGAAAAAGTATCCCCGCGAGCTCTCCGGCGGCATGCAGCAGCGCGTCGGCATCGCCCGCGCCATTGCGCTCAAGCCCAGGATGCTGCTCCTCGACGAGCCGCTCGGCCGCCTCGACTCGCTGACGCGGATGGAGCTCCAGGACGTGATCCTCCGCATCCTCGACCGGGAAAAGATCACCACCCTGATCATCACCCACGACCCCGACGAGGCGATCTACATGTCCGACCGCATCTGCATGATGACCAACGGCCCGCAGGCAAAGGTCGGCCAGGTCATGGACATCGGCTTCGACCGCCCGCGCCGCCGCGCCGACATCATCGAGACGGACCAGTTCTACGACTACCGCCGCCGCCTCCTCGCTTTCCTCGACGCGTGCGAATCGGAGAAGGAAGAGCGCCGCATGCTCAAAGAGGCCGAAGATGAAAAGATGAAAAAGGCATCGTAGGGGAGGGGAGTTGGTCGGTTCCGCAGTTTCCAGTTTCCAGTTCCCAGTTCCGCATCCCGCCCCCCGTATCCCGCATCCTCATAGACCCTCCATCCTGTCCGCCATAGCCTTTGGCGAAGGCGGAAGCTCAACGAGCGACGGAGGCCGCATCCCGCACCATGAGCCAGGCATTCAGCCCGAACCAGAAGCAGTATCTCGAAGGCTTCTTCGCCGGCGTTAACCAGCGCGGCGGCATGCCTTTTCTCGGCCAGAACGCCGCCGGCCAGTTTACCGACGACCCCGCCCAATCCGCCGGGGAAAAGGTCCACGGCACCCCGGTCGACGAGTTGTCCAAAGAGGAGCAAATCAAATACGAGCGCAACGGCCTCGACATCTGGGACACCATCGTGGCCAACGCCGGCGAAAACAAGTTCCCCGAAGGCGGCGACCTCTTCCGCTTCAAGTTCCACGGGCTCTTTCACGTCAAACCCGCGCAGGACTCCTTCATGCTGCGCTGCCGCATCCCCGGCTGCGTCCTGAAGGCCGATCAGTTCGCCGGCCTCGCCGAGATCGCGGAGGACTGGGGGGGCGGCTACGCCGACGTGACCACGCGCGGCAACATCCAGGTCCGCGAGATCATGCCGAAGGACACGGTCGACACCCTGATCAAGCTCGACGAACTCGGCCTGACCTCGAAGGGCGCCGGCGCGGACAATGTCCGCAACGTCACCGCCAGCCCCACCAGCGGCTTCGACCCCGGGGAGGTGCTCGACGTGCTGCCTTACGCCAAGGCCATGCACCACTACATCCTGAACAACCGCGACCTCTACGGCCTGCCGCGCAAGTTCAACATTTCCTTCGACAACGGCGGCCGCGTCTCCGTCTGCGCCGATACCAACGACATCGCCTTCTACGCCGTGCGCGTGGGCGAGGGGCGCGGGGCCGAGCCCGGCGTCTACTTCCGCGTCCAGCTCTGCGGGATCACCGGCCACAAGCAATTCGCCAAAGACTGCGGGCTCCTGCTCAAACCCTCGCAGGCCGTGCCCGTGGCCGCCGCCATGATCCGCGTCTTTATCGAAAACGGCGACCGCACCAACCGCAAAAAGGCCCGCCTCAAATACCTCGTGGACGACTGGGGCATGAAAAAATTCCTCGGGGAAACGCAGACGAAGCTCGCCTTCGACCTCCCGTATCTCCCGCTCGAGCAGTGCGAGCCCCGCGCCGCCACCATCAAGCACGGGCACGTCGGCGTCTACGACCAGAAGCAGGAGGGGCTCAACTACATCGGCGTGGTCGTTCCGGTCGCGCGGATGATGCCCAAGCAGATGAAGTCCGTGGCCAGCCTCGCCAGGGAATTCGGCAACGGCGAAATCCGCCTCACCGCCTGGCAGAACTTCATCCTTCCCGGCATCCGCGACGAGGACCTCGACGCCGTCAAAGAGGCCATCACCGGCCTCGGCTTCCACTACCGTTCGAGCACGATTTCCGGCGGGCTCGTGGCCTGCACCGGCAACGCCGGTTGCAAATACGCCGCCAGCGACACCAAACGCCACGCCCGCGAGCTGGCCGAATTCCTCGAGTCCGAAGTCGAGCTCGACCAGCCGATCAACATCCACCTCACCGGCTGCCCGCATTCCTGCGCCCAGCACTTCATCGGCGACATCGGCCTGCTCGGCGCCAAGGTGCCGCGCGGCGACGACAAGGTCGAGGGCTACAGCGTCGTCCTCGGCGGCGGCGTCGAGGAGTGGCAGTCCATCGCCCACGAGGTCTTTCCCGCCACCGCCTTCGACGAGCTCAAGCCGCTCCTCCTCCGCGTCCTGCAAACCTACCTCGAACGCCGCGAGGGCAAGGAAACCTTCTGGCAGTTCTCCCGCCGCCACAGCGCCGGGGAGCTGAAGGAGCTCTTCGCCGTAAACGCCTAGCTCCTACCCGCCATCAACGCCTCCCTAACAGTCGAAGACTCACCCATCGAAAGGCTCCTGAAAGAGCAGGGGACTTTGCAGACCCCCGTCGGCGACTTCGCCCGGGAGCATGCAGCTCTGGCGGAGGAGCCCGCCCGGGCGAAGGTCTACAAGCAACTCCTTCCGCTTTCCAAACCCGGCGTAGGCGAGCAATACGCGTTTCACGTAGACCTCGATAAATGCACCGGCTGCAAGGCCTGCGTCTCGGCCTGCCACAGCCTGAACGGTCTCGACGAACACGAGACCTGGCGGGACGCGGGATCGATCCACGGCTCCACCCCCGGGGGCGATGCCTACGCACAGACCGTGACCACCGCCTGCCACCACTGCGCGGACCCCGGCTGCCTCAACGGTTGCCCCGTGCTCGCCTACGAGAAAGATCCGCTCACGGGCATCGTCCACCACCTCGACGACCAGTGCATCGGCTGCCAATACTGCGTGCTCAAGTGCCCCTATGACGTGCCGAAGTATTCGAAGAAACTCGGCATCGTCCGCAAGTGCGACATGTGCCACAGCCGCCTGGCCGAAGGTGAAGCCCCGGCCTGCGTCCAGGCCTGTCCGACCGAGGCGATTAGTATCACCGTCGTGAATACGGAGGAAGCTACCTCGAAGGCCAGGCTCGGCGAGGCTGCCTTTCTGCCAGCCGCCCCCGATCCGGCCTACACCGTGCCGACGACCGAGTATGTGACGAAGCGGACGATCCCGGCCAACGCCGAGGCCGGCGACCGCCATGCCCTGGAGCCCGAGCACGCGCACTTTCCCCTGGTCTTCATGCTGGTGCTCACCCAGCTCTCCGTGGGGCTCTACGCGGGGGCCTGCTTCGCGGCTGAGACCTTGCGCTGGCCGCTGGCCGGAGCCGGATTCGTCGCCATGGCGGCGGGGCTTGCCTCCTCGACCGCCCACCTCGGGCGTCCGCTGGGCGCCTGGCGCGCCTTTCTCGGGCTGCGGCGCTCCTGGCTGAGCCGCGAGATCGTGACCTTCGGCGGATTTTCCGTTCTCGCGACCGCGTTCACCGCGTCGACGCTGTTCGCCCTCGTGCCATGGGGCGCGGCGCGGGCGATGGGCGCGGTCGTCCTGTTCACCGGGCTCGCGGGCGTCTTCACCTCGGCCATGATCTACCACGACACGCAGCGGCCCTTCTGGCGCTTGCCAGTGAGTGCCGGGAAGTTTTTCGGCAGCACGCTGCTGCTCGGGCTCGCCGCCTGGGCGGCGGCCGGCGGGGCGGGGGCGGGCCCTTGTGCGGCGGTCGCGCTGGTCAAGCTCGCCCTCGAGGCGAGCCAGCTCAAGGCCGCGAACCATGCCGCATACGGCCCCGCAAAAAAGTCCGCGCTCCTCATGCTGCGGCCCCTGCGCACGCTCACGCTCGCCCGCTACGCCGCCGGCGGCTGCGGCGCGGCCCTGATGCTTGCCGGACTCGCCGTGCCCGCACTCGTGCCCGTCGCGGCCGTCCTGCTGCTCGCGGGCGAAGTGCTCGAACGCACGCTCTACTTCCAGGCCGTCGCCGCACCCAAAATGCCCGGAGGACTGAAGGCATGAGCCCCGTCGCCCGCATCAAAGAAAAATTGCGTCTGCGCGCCTGGGAGGGTCCGCTGACGGACAAGCTGGTCCAGGAGCCCGCCGCCTTCGGGCTCGGGCGGGTGCCGCGCTCGGTGAAACCGGACGCCACAGTCTCCAGCATCTGCGGCTTCTGCGCCACCGGCTGTTCGCTCAAGGTCCATCTCGCCCGCGGCGAGGCGGTGAATCTCAGCGCGGATGCCGCCTATCCCGTGAATCTGGGCATGGCCTGCCCAAAAGGCTGGGAGGCGCTCGTCCCGCTTTCCGCCACGGACCGCGCGACCGAGCCGCTGCTTCGCGGCGCGGACGGCAAGCTGCAGCCGGTCTCCTGGGACGCCGCGATGCAGGCCTTCGTCCACCGTTTCAAGGACATCCAGTCGCGCCACGGCGCGGACTCGCTCGCCTTCCTCAGCACCGGCCAGATCGTGACCGAGGAGATGGCCTTTCTCGGAGCGCTGGCGAAATTCGGCATGGGCATGATCCACGGCGACGGCAACACCCGCCAGTGCATGGCCACTGCGGTAACGGCCTACAAGGAATCCTTCGGCTTCGACGCGCCGCCCTACACCTATCGGGATTTCGAGGAATCGGACGTGCTCGTCTTCGTCGGCGCGAATCCCTGCATCGCGCACCCCATCCTGTGGCAGCGGGTGATGCAGAACCGCCGGAATCCCGAGATCGTGGTCGTCGATCCCCGCAAGACGGAGACCGCCATGGCCGCTACCCGGCACCTGCCGCTTAGCCCGAAGTCGGACCTCAGGCTTTTCTACGGTATCGCCAACCGGCTGATCGAGCTGGGCAAAATCGACGAGGCCTTCATTCGGGAGCACACCGCTCATTTCGCGGCGTTCCGCGATTTTCTCCGGGACTACCCGCTGGAGGATGCCGCCGAGGCCAGCGGCATCCCGCTGGTCGATCTGGAGTCGCTGGTCGAACTCATCGGCTCGGGCAAACGCGTCTCCTTCTGGTGGACGATGGGCGTGAACCAGAGCTACGAGGGCACCCGCCTCGCCCAGGCGATCATCAACCTCGCCCTCATGACCGGCAACATCGGCAAGCCCGGCACCGGTGCGAACTCGATCACGGGCCAGTGCAACGCCATGGGCTCGCGCCTCTACAGCAACACCACCGCGCTTTTCGCCGGCCGCAAGTTCGAGGAGGCGGCCGACCGCATGGAGGTGGCCGACCGGCTTGGCATTCCCGCCGACTGCATCCCCGAACGCCCGAGCTACGCCTACAACGAAATCATCGACGCCATCGACCGCGGCGAAATCAAGGGGCTCTGGCTGATCGCCACCAATACCGCGCACTCCTGGATCAACCAGAAGCGTTTCCGGCGGATTCGCGACAAGCTCGATTTCCTCGTCGTCCAGGACATGTATGCCACCACCGAGTCGGCCGAAATCGCCGACCTCGTCCTTCCCGCCGCCGGCTGGGGCGAGAAGGACGGCACCTTTATCAATTCCGAGCGCCGCTTCGGCCGCACCCGCAAGGTGCGCAAGGCGCCCGGGCAGGCGCTCTCCGATTTCCAAATCTTTCGCCTGATCGCCCACCATTGGGGCTGCGCCGGCCTCTTTCGCGAATGGGACTCGCCGGAAGCGGCCTTCCAGATCATCAAGCGCCTCAGCGCCGGCCGCCCCTGCGATATCACCGGGATCGAGGACCTCGATTTTCTCGACCGGGCCGGTGGCGTGCAGTGGCCGTTTGTCGAGGACGGAGGACGGAGAACGAAGGGTGGAGAACGGAGGACGGAGGACGGAGCGCGAAGCCCCGCTCGTGCGGGCGTAGAAGAGCAAAGCCCCAAGGACGGAGCCGGGACCGAGCGGCGCTTGTTCGAAGACGGCCGGTTCCATCATGCAGACGGGCGGGCGCGCTTTATCTTCGAAGCGCCGCGGCCCATGCCGGAGCCGGTCGACGCGGACTATCCCTTCCTCTTGCTCACAGGGCGGGGCAGCTCCTCGCAGTGGCACACGCAGACCCGGACCTCGAAGTCCGACGTGCTGCGCAAACTGTATCCGGAAAACCCCTACGTTGAGATCCACCCAGACGACGCCTCGCGGCTGGGCCTCCGGCCGAACGGCAAGGTCCGCGTGCATTCCCGCCGGGGCGAACTGAGTTGCACGGCGGTCGTCCTGCCGAGCGTGCGGCCGGGACAGCTTTTCATGCCGATGCACTACGCCAAGACCAACGATCTGACGGCCGACGCCTTCGATCCCTACTCGAAACAACCCAGCTACAAAGCCTGCGCCGTCGCCGTCGAGGCGGCGGAGAAATGATACGACGGATCGGGCCGATGCGTTGATTCATTTTACCCAAACCACCATGCCAACCGCACCCTACATCCCAGAAACCGCACCCTTCACGGAGGACCAGCGCTCCTGGTTGAACGGCTTCCTGGCCGGGCTCCACACGGAGGCCCCCGCAGAGGGCGGCGCCCCCGCGAACGCCGCGCCCGCCACGCCGGTGACGCTCCTGTTCGGCTCGCAGACCGGCACGGCCGAAACCCTGGCCAAAAAGGCTTCCAAGGCGCTGAAAGCGGCCCGTTGCGAGCCCCAGGTCGTCGACATGGCCGACGCCTCGGTCGACGAGCTCGCGGCCGGCGGCCACGTCCTGATCCTGACCAGCACTTACGGCGAGGGCGACCCGCCGGACAACGCGCAGGCCCTGCACGAGGCCTTGATGGCCGACGGCGCCCCCAGGCTCGACGGCCTGCACTACGCCGTGCTCGGGCTCGGCGATTCCAGCTACCCCGACTTCTGCCAGTGCAGCCGCGAGTTCGACGCGCGGCTCGAAGCGCTCGGCGCCGAGCGCTTCGCGCCCACTGTGGAGTGCGACGGCGACCCCGACGAGGGTTACGCCGAGTGGCTGGATTCGGTGAAAGCCGTGCTCGGCGAGGCCGGTGCGGCAGCTGGTGCGCCGGCTCCGTCCGATCCCACCGACCCGGGCGACGAAGCCGAGCCCGAGGCCCCGGCCTACGACAAAACCAACCCATTCCCGGCCAAATTGTTGAAGACGGAAAACCTCAACGGAGAAGGCTCCTCCAAGGCGACCCACCACGTGGAGTTCTCCCTCGAAGGTTCGGGCCTGAGCTACGAAGTGGGCGACGCCCTCGCCGTGGTGCCGGAAAACGATCCGCGGCTGGTCGACGAAATCGTCGAGGCTGCCGGGTTTGCCACGGACGAGCCCACGCAACTGCCCGACAAGTCCGAGGCGCCGCTCTTCGACGCGCTGCGCTACCACTACGACATCAGCGTCCTGACCGAACCCTTCCTCCGCGCCTGCGCACGGCTCTCCAGGGACGGGGAGCTTCGGGGCATCGTGGCTGACGACGCCAAGTTGAAGGCCTATCTGCCCGGCCGTGGGCTGATCGATCCGATCGTTGACTACCGTATCAAGTTTCCCACGACGGAATACCTGATCGCTCCGCTCCGGCAGTTGAAGCCGCGGCTCTACTCGATCGCGTCCAGCCCCAGGGCGCATCCCGGCGAGGTGCACCTGACTGTCGGCAAAGTCAGCTACGACGCACACGGCCGTGAACGCCTCGGCGTCTGCTCAACCTACCTCGCCGAGCACGACGGCCGGCACCCGGTCAAGGTCTACCTCCACCCGAACCAGACCTTCCGCCTGACGGACGATGACGACGCGCCGGTCATCATGATCGGCCCTGGCACCGGCATCGCCCCCTTCCGCGCCTTTCTCGAAGAGCGCGAGGCGCGCGCCGCCAAAGGCAAGAACTGGCTCTTTTTCGGCGACCAGCACATCGCGACCGACTTTCTCTACGAGGCGCAGATCGAGGGCTGGATGACCAGCGGTTTGCTGAGCCGGCTGGATACCGCCTTCTCACGCGACCAGGAGGCGAAGGTCTATGTGCAGGACCGCATCCTCGAACGCGCGGAACGGTTTTACCAGTGGCTCGAGGAAGGCGCCACGATTTACGTCTGCGGCGACGCCTCCCGCATGGCCAGAGACGTCGACGCCGCCATCCACGAGGTCGTGAAAAATGCCGGCGGCCAAACCGACGACGAAGCCAAAGCCTACGTCGACGCACTGAAGAAAGCCAAACGGTATTTAAGGGACGTCTACTGAGCGAACCAGGGAGGGCGAACGTCCCCGTGAGCCGGCGGCGGCGAGGAAGGTCGGATGATCCCACGGTGGTTTCGACGCGTTTCGTTGGGGGTTGAGTTGCGCGTCCGTCCGTATCCGGCTCGTGGGGACCAGCCTTCGCCGAGGCTACGGCGCGGCATGCACGCGCCCTCCCTTTGGGTGCCTCGTTTTCAGAGGTGAGAAAGTTTATGATTCGAAATGAAATTCATTCATGTATGGAAATTGTTCATTAATATTATTGGCACAAGAGGTGATGCTTACAGGACTCGTGCGAACGCACCTGCAAAACAACTCAATCGACATGAAAAAGGTATTCAAACGACTCATACTATCGACGGCTTTCGTGATCGGAGGGGCTTCGATTAGCTCGGCCGATCCCTTCGAGGCCTTTCTCGACGAGCAAACCGTAGTCCTCGAAGATGCTGTTCCGGGCAAATTCAACATCAACTCGAGGATACGGTACGAGGAGTTCGACACCGCGACGGTGGATGATCGGGGCCTCTCGCACCGAATCCGCTATGGCTACACGACGTCGGACTTCTCCGGGGTGAGCGCGATGGTCGAGGGCGAGACGCTCTACGCCTGGAACGATTCGGACCAGTTGCACTTTCTCGACGATGCCGGGGACGGCACGGACCTCAACCAGTTGTGGGTCCGCTACGCCGATCCGAACTACGGTTCGGTCAAGCTGGGCCGCCAGATCTACACCCTCGACGACCACCGTTTCATCGGGCACGTGGGCTGGCGCCAGAACATCCAGGCCTTCGACGCGGCGACGGGCGCTTTCACCGGGATCGAACAATTCGTGGCGAAGGGCTTTTTCCTCGATGCCGTGAACCGGGTGAACG
Source organism: Opitutales bacterium (assembly GCA_051117635.1). GTDB lineage: Bacteria > Verrucomicrobiota > Verrucomicrobiia > Opitutales > JABSRG01 > JBNPEH01. The sequence goes on from JBNPEH010000004.1 coordinate 276,981, forward strand.
GCGACTACGTGGCGATGGACGCATACGGCGCGAACGTGAGCTATGCGTTCGGTCGCGGACTTTCGTTAACGGGTTTCTACTATTCGATCGACGATTCGGATGTGGCAGTCTTCCACAGCGATACGATCGGCCTCCGTGCGACGGGCGCGGTTTCGGTCGCGGGTTTCGATCTGGATTACGGGTTGAGCGCGGCCGGTCAGGACGTGGACGCGGTGGACGACAACACGAGCTACTACGCGGCGAGCCTTTCCGCGAAGCTGCCGGACACGGCGCTGAGTCTGGGAGGTGGCGTGGAGGTTTTCGGCGAACATTTCCGGACACCGCTGGCCACTGTGCACAAGTTCAACGGCTGGGCCGACAAGTTCGCGGCGCGCTCGCTGGGGCTGGCCGGGGGATTGAGCGTCGGCCTGGAGAATTACTATCTTGAGACGGGCTACATGATTGCGCTGGGCAACGGCTTGACGACGAAAGTTGTTTACCACTGGTTTGAGCCGAGCGAACGCGGCGGAGAGGGGGGCACCGAGCTCGACCTGCTCGCTTCCTACAAAATCAACAAGTATTTTTCGGTGATCGGCAAATACGGGGAATACGACGCCGACGCGAATGCCGTGGCTTACTTTGCCGGCGACAAACGGATGCTGACGCTGGAGTTGAATTTGGTCTATTAAGCTGTCGCGCCGTTATCCGCGGTCGCATCTCCCGGCCAGCGAATCCTGAAGGCGGCGCGGGTGCGGGTGACCTGCTCGGGGCTGGGCTGTCCAGCCATGCAGGGTTTGCCGCCTGACGGAGGAGGCTGCGGCAGGTCTCGATGTTGGCCCGGGCGTCAACCCGTGTTCTTCAGACCGGCGGCGATGCCGTTGACCGAGAGGGTGAAGGCCTCGATCAGGTCATCCGGCACGTCGTCGTCTGTCTGGCGGATCGTCTTCAGAAGCAGGGTCTGAGCGTAGTTGAGCGGGTCGACGTAGGGATTGCGCAGGATGATGGAGCGGCGCAGGGGCGGATTGTCCTCCAGCAGCTTCGACTGACCGGTGATCTTGAGGATGCTTGAGCGCGACCGCTCGTACTCCGCTTCGATGGCCTGGAAAATGTGATCGGCCAGGTCCTGATCGGCGACCAGCTCTTTGTAGAGACGCCCGATCATCAGGTCGGCTTTGGCCATGCCCATCTGGATGTTGTTGATGACGGCGTTGAAGAAGCGCCAGTTTTCGTAGAGGTCCTTCAATTCCTCCCAACTGGTAAGCCCCGCATCGACGCCGCCTTCCAGAGCGGATCCCAACCCGAACCAGGCGGGCAGGATGTGCCGGTTCTGCATCCAGCTGAAGCCCCAGGTGATGGCCCGGAGATCCTCGATGCGTTGCGAACGGGACCGCGAGCCCGGGCGGGAGCCCGCGTGAATCCACCGCAATTCGCTGACCGGGGTCGACTCCCGGAAATAATCCGGAAAGCCGTCTTCCTGATAAACCATTTCGCGGAAAGCGCGCAGCGAGCGCTCCGCCAGTTGCTCCATCGTGTCGAGTGTTCCGGCGGAGACCGACTCCTGAGGGAAGTATCCCTGGATCATCCCTGATACGACCTGCTGGAGTTCGCGCTGCGCCAGCTCGGTGTTGAAGTAGCGGAAGAAGATGACTTCGCCCTGTTCGGTGATCTTGATCCGGCCGTTCTGGGCTTCCGGGGGATTGGCCAGAATCGTCCGGTAGGTCGGTCCGCCCCCGCGGGCGCTGGTGCCGCCGCGTCCGTGGAAGAGCCTGAAGTCGACGTTGTGTTCACGGCAGATTTCGCCGGCTATCTTCTGGGCGCGCTGCAGCACCCAGTTGGAGGAGAGGATGCCCCCGTCCTTGTTGCTGTCGCTGTAGCCCAGCATGATCTCCTGGAACCGGCCGGTGCCCTCGAGGAAGGATGCGTAGGCCGGGACGGCAAAGAGCGCCGGCAGGAAGTCGCTTATCCCGTCGAGGTCGGCGACCGTTTCGAGCAGCGGCACGAAATTCAGCGCGGACCCGGTGACCGCCCCGTCTTCCACAGTCACCAGACCGGCCAGCCGCGCGAGCCAGACGCAGCAGAGCAGGTCGGACGGCTGATGGGTCATCGACAGGATGTAGGTCTCGATGCAGTCGGGATCGATCTGCTCCCGGCTGGTCCGGATCACCTCCAGGGTGCCCAACACATCGGCTGCCTGTTCAGACAACGCGGCCCGATCGAAGGCGGGCGGGCTCTCGGTCAGCAACGCGCGGTCGAGCAACCGGATTTTTTCCTCCTCCTTCAAATTGTCGAACGGTTTGTCGAGCCGTCCGCTCGCGCGCAGGATCTCCTCCACCGCCCCGACCACTTTGGTGCGGTGGTCACGGATCTCCAGGCGGGCCGTGTAAAAGCCGAACACGCGCACCATCCAGCGCAGGTCGGCCAGGCGCCCCTCCCGGTTGGCTTCGTCGCCGCGGGCTTCGAGCGCCCGGTCCACCAGGTCGAGTTCCCTGAGGAAGGCGGCACTGCTCTCGTAGCCACCGCTTTCCCTCTCAGCGTCCGACGTGGCCTCCAGAGCCCGCAGCGTGATGTGCAGGCGATGATGCATGAAGGAGAGCTTGCGCCGGTACCATTCCGTCGGCTCATAGCCATCCAGGCGCTTGGCGAAGGTGGGAAACTCGGTCTCATCCTGGTGCAGCGACTCTTTCAGCTCGTCGGTGAAGGGCGTCATCACCGAGCAGTGGCTCATGCTCCGTATCAGGATTTCCAGTTCGCCGATGTAGCGCTTGAGGACGAGCCGCTTCTGCCGCTTCAAGGTTTCGAAAGTGACCTGCGGCGTCACGTTGGGATTGCCGTCACGGTCACCCCCGGACCAGCTGCCAAACCGGAAAAAGGAAGGAAGACGGAAGGTGTGGTCGGGGTAGTGGGTTGCCAGCGCATCGCTCATCTGGCGGAAGAGTTGCGGGATTTCGTGAAAAAGTGTCTCGTCGAAGTAGATGAGCGTGCCGTCGACTTCATCGAGCACCTCCACCTTTTTCTCGCGGCGGTCCCGCGTCTGCCAGAGGGCGTTGACGGCGGCCCGGATGCCCGCCTCGGCCCGATCGCGCTCGACGGGGATCAGGTCCTGCCGGTCGAGTTCGCGCAACTCCTCGGCGATCCAACGGAGCTGTGCGATAACGGTCTTGCGTTTGATCTCGGTCGGGTGGGAGGTGAACACCAGCTGGATGTCGAGGTGATCGAGCATCTGCTGGATGGCATTCGCCCCCACGCCATCCTTCTTGAGCTTCTCGATCGTCCAGGGAACCGACCGCGGCTGTTTGCCGCCTGTTTCGCGTTCGTAATGACGCTTCCGGCGAATGCGGTGGTTATCCTCGGCCAGGTTGATGAGCTGGAAATACAGCGCGAACGCCTTGAGGATAACGAACAGCCGGTGCGAAGGCAGCTCGGCCAGGAAAGTCAGCAGCTCCTGCTCGGCTTGCTCGTTGTAATCCTCCCGGAGAGCGATCGCGCGTTGGCGTATCCACTCCACCGCCTCGAACACCTCCTCCCCCTCGAGCTCACGGATGGTCTGGCCAAGGGTCTCGCCGAGGTAGCGGACATCCTGTTTCAGCGGAATAGCCTTTTCTTCAAAGGCAGGTTTGCCGGTGCGTCTCAGTGACATGGTCTAGCGTTGAAAATGGCAATATGGACGAATGCTTCTAATTTCGCGGATTGCGCGAAATATCGGGGTCGTGTTGATCATTCCCTCGGGCCAGCATGCTGCGCACGAATTCAATCTGGTCCTTGTGCAGGATCAGGATCGTGGCTGATGCCAACCAGTTGAAGCCGGCCAGGGCCGTCATGACCAGCATGGGCCCTTCCATCCCGAGGCGCGTGAGATGGGCGATCAGTGCCCCGCTCATCAACCCCCAGGCAAGGAGTGCTCCCCACGCGATCCCGGTTGGAATCAGCAGCAACAGAGCGGCCAGTAACTCGAGCGATCCGACCAGGTAGCGTCCGGCAGGCTCCATCTTCAGACTGGCAAACAGCTCGACGCTGGTTGTCGCACCCACCCATTTGTCGACGCCGAAGCGGGCGATGATGAGCGCGACGGCCACTTGCAGAAGCCAACTGCAGAGAACATTAATTTTCATGGGTGGATGGGGATGGACGGGATGCTCGGTCGCTCGGCGCAGGCGACGGCCGGAAGCGCTCTTTCAGGAAAGGCTCCTCACAGACCATGCGCCACAGGTTGCTGCCCGACGGGATGTAGAGGTCGTCCACCGTCAGTTCCCGGGGGCAGGCTTTGCCCATGGCCGTGGTCAACTGGTCCAGCTCCTTCATGGTATTGTTCACGTAGTTTTCGACTCGACGCGCTTTGTTCTCGACGATGAGGCCGGACTGCAGCTTGGGGTCTTGCGTGGTGATCCCCACAGGACAGGTGTTTTGGCCGCACTCACGGGCCTGAATGCACCCCAACGCCAGCATGAACCCCCGGGCGCTGTAGCAGGCGTCGGCTCCGAGGGCGAAAGCGATGGCCTGGCGACCTGCGTCGATCAGTTTTCCAGAAGCAAACACGTTCAGGCGGTCGCGAACGCCTGCCTCTTCCAGGATTTGCACCAACCCGTAGAGAGCAGGGAAGAGGGGCAGACCGACGCTGTCGATAAAGGCGGCCGGCGAAGCGCCGGTTCCACCCTCCCCACCGTCCACCGTGATCCAGTCGGGAAAAGTATCCTGCTGCTTCATCTCAGCGACCAGGGCGCGAATGTCGTCGAGAGACCCCACACAGAGCTTGATGCCGACGGGAACGGGAACGAGATCCTGTATGTGCTGGATGAAGACGACGGTTGAAGGCAGGTCTGTGCACTCCCTGTGATAGGGTGGGGAAATGATATCCTTGCCCATCGGGATCTTGCGTAGTTCCGCGATTTCCCGGGAAATTTTTTCTTTGGGCAACATGCCACCCTTGCCCGGTTTGGCCCCTTGGGAAAACTTGATCTCGATCATTTTCACCTGAGGCTCTTCGGCTATCTCCTTAAGCAGCCCTTCATCCAGATCCCCGTCCTCGGTGCGGACCCCGAATTTGGCCGTCCCCATTTGAAAGATAATGTCTGCGTCTTCCTTCAGGTGGTATTTGGGGCAGCCGCCCTCACCCGTGTTCATCGGGATGCCGGCCCGGGCCGCTCCACGCGCCAACGCGCGGATGGCGTTTTCTCCGATCGCCCCGAAACTCATGGCGCTGATCATGAAGGGGCGGCTCAACGTGTAGGGTTCTACCACGCCTCGTTCCTTTCCGACCGTCAGCTCAAAGGGGCGCATCCTTTCCACCGGGGTGGGGAAGAAGGAATGGCGCAGTTTCAACTCCCGGGCGTCGTAATCGAGCAAGCTTCCGTAGGAGGCGGCTGATTCGATGTCCTTGGCCTTCTGGTAAACATTGCTCCGCTCCAAACGGTTGAAGGGGCGCTCCTCGCGGTCATTGCTATACAGATACTGGCGCAGCTCCGGGCCCAGGCTTTCCAGTAAGTAGCGTCCCTGGCCGATCAGGCCGAAATTGCGGAGGACCGTATGCTGCGTTTGAACGTGCCTGTAGGACAGGTTGACGATGAGGAGGAACAGGCTGCCCACCGTCAGGAAATGAAAATAAAAACTGAGGTAGTACCCCGCCGCGAAAAACGCCAACGGCAACAGGTAGAGCACCCCGTTGATGAAACGGGCCAGCTTGTGAAGGTCGACGCGGAGGGCTTTTGGCATGGCGAGAAGAGACTTGGCTGGCGTTTTGAAGGCTGCTGACGAAACAAGCTCCAGCCTTATCTCACAACCATAGGGCTGGTTGGTTCTTCAGGCAAACCGATTGGGCCGGCCCGGCTGGTGCGCTCAATGAAAGCAACGATGAGTACCGGATTAAGGCGTGTTTTAAAAGTCGAGATAAGCGGGAAAAGGATGGCTAGTACGCGTGTGGCGGGCCGACCTGTCCGCCATAGCTCCTGGCTCGGCGTCCAAATCGGGGTGAAGGCTTCGGGCTGCGGGGCCGCCGGGCCGAAGGTGTCGGGGTCGACCACCGCGCCCGACGCATCATGGGTTTTCCCGTCCCGGATGTAGCCGTGGTAGAGCCCGTTGTTGTAGTCGCGGGGATGCGCTTCTGTAAGGACAAAATCGATACGGTCGCTGCCGTTGTCGGAAAATTTTATATAGCCGTAGTTATGGCCTGTATACAGGGCCAGGTATCGCCCGTCCGGTCGCTGCCAGAGCCCGGTCACGTTGTGGTCGTCCGTTTCGCCCGAGGTGGGGATATTCGCCAGTGTCACGGTCTGCGCCTGCCCGGTATCCGGATCGAAAGCTGTCACATCGACATCGGCATCCCTGTGTTCACCGTCTTTTCCGCCGTGGCTGGCGATGGTCGCCACCAGTACCTGGCCCGTGTCGGGGTCCACCCGTGCCCGCTCGTCCTGATACCAGCACCAGCCACCGTTCGCGTTGATCATTCTGGAAGAATCCTGCATGGGAAGAAGCCTGACCGGTGCCCCTGGAGGCGGTACTGAACCGGAGAATGATGGGGGTTGGCCTGGGTTTCCCTTCAACTTTGAGCCTGAAGGGTGCTTAAGCCTTTCGCGCCCGAAGCAGGCCGATCAGGCTGCCGTGCCGCAGCATGTCGATCTGCCGTTTACTCAGGTCATGCAAGGCATGGACCGTTTGGCCATCGTCACCGACCATCAGGGTGACCCGTTCGCCGCTTTGGATCTGGCCGATCGGGTCCTCGATGGCGAGCGTATCCCTCTGGCTGACCTTATCGTAATCCTCCGGGTCAGCGAAACGCAGCGGAAGGATGCCGAAATTCACCAGATTCTGCCAGTGGATGCGGGCGAAGGATTTGGCCAGCACCGCACGCAGACCGAGATAGCGCGGGGCCAGGGCCGCATGCTCTCGGCTGGAGCCCTGCCCGTAGTTGTCTCCGCCGACGATGAAGAAGCCGTCGCCATCGACCTTACCGGCCCGCTCGGCAAAGGTCTCATCGATGGTCTCGAAGACGAACTGGCTGATGGCCGGAATGTTGCTGCGGTAGGGAAGCACCCGGGAGCCGGCCGGCATGATTTCATCGGTGGAAATGTCGTCGCCGACCTTAAGCAAAACAGGTCCTTTCAAATCCTCGGGCGGGGGATCAAGCTCCGGCAGGCTTTTGATGTTGGGTCCCTTTTCTAGGTCGACGGATGCACCCGCCTCTGCCGGCGCGAGCAGCATATCTGCATTCACCCGCACCGTCTCCGGTTCGGTGAACGTCGGGTAGTCCATATCCAGCTCGCGTGGGTCGGTGATCTTGCCGGTCAGCGCTGAGGCCGTCGCCGTTTCGGGACTGCACAGAAACACGCGGTCCTCCCGGGTTCCCGAGCGTCCGGGAAAATTGCGCGGTACGGTGCGCAGGCTGTTGCGGCCGGTTGCCGGCGCCTGACCCATGCCGATACAGCCGTTGCACCCCGCCTGGTGAATCCGCGCCCCGCAGCGGATCAGCCGCCCGAGATAGCTTTCGGCGGTCAGGATTTCGAGCATTTGCCGCGAGGTCGGATTCACATCGAAGGAGATCCCGGCCGGAATATGGCGCCCCTCCACCATCAGGGCCGGCACGGCGAAGTCGCGGAGGCCCGGATTTGCGGATGAACCGATGTACGCCTGGTAAATGGGTTCCCCGGCCACCTCGCGGACCGGCCTGACCTTGCCCGGGCTGGATGGCAGGGCGATCAGCGGCTCGAGCTTATCCAACTCGATCACCACCTCTTCGTCGTAGCTGGCGCCGTCGTCCGGAAGGCGTGCCTGCCAGTCGTCCTCACGCCCCTGTTGGCGAAGGAATCGTTTCACCTCATCATCGGAGGGGAAGACGGTGGTGGTGGCTCCCAGCTCGGTGCCCATGTTGGCAATGACGTGCCGGTCCATCGCGGTCAGCGTATCGAGGCCGGGCCCGTGGTATTCGTAAATTTTGTTTACCCCGCCCTTCACGTCGAACCGCCGCAGCATTTCCAGGACAACGTCCTTCGCGCTGACCCAGGCCGGCAGTTGTCCCTCCAGCCGGACGCCGACGATCTTCGGCATGTTGATGTAGAGCGGTTCGCCCGCCATGGCCAGGGCCACCTCCAGCCCCCCCGCCCCGAGTGCCAGCATGCCGATTGCGCCGGCGGCCGGGGTATGGCTGTCCGAGCCGACCAGGGTCTTGCCCGGGCGGCCAAACCGTTCCTGATGTACGGGGTGGCTGACCCCGTTGCCGGCCTGGCTGTACCAGACACCGAACTTGCGGCAGGCACTCTTCAGAAAGAGATGATCGTCCGGATTCTTGAAATCTTCCTGGATGAGGTTGTGGTCGACGTACTGGGCGGACAGCTCCGTCTTGACCCGTGGCAGGCCCATGGCCTCGAACTCGAGCATGACCAGGGTGCCGGTGGCGTCCTGGGTCAGGGTCTGGTCGATGCGCAGGCCGATTTCTTCGCCGGGCTGGAGCGATCCCGAGTCCAGGTGGGTTTCAATCAGTTTTTGTGCGATATTCTGGTTCATGGCTGACGTCGGTGGAGGTGATCGGGCCGGCGGCTTCGCGGGCCTTGAGCCGGTCCGGGGGTTCAGGGTGCGCCGAGACTGTGCGGGGCGATGCCGAAAAAGGATTCGGCGCATTCCTTGAGCGTTTCGGAAAGGGTGGGGTGGGCGTGAATCGTCTCGGCAAGGTCGCCAACCGTCGCCGCCAGCTCGATGGCGAGGGTGGCCTCCGCGATGAGCTCTCCGGCGTCCTGGCCGACCATGAGAACGCCGAGGATACGGTCGGTGTCCTCATCGATGATCAGCTTGGTCAGGCCGTTCCCGGCGCCGATGCTCAGGGCACGCCCCGAGGCCCGCCAGTCGAACCGGGCCACCTTGAGCGAAAAGCCGGCTTCGCGGGCTTCCTGCTCACCCATGCCGACCCAGGCCATGGCAGGCTCGGTGAAGACTACGGCCGGCACCAGAAGCGGCTCCGTATCGGGAGGATCCCCGCAGAGAGCGTCGACGGTACGATGGGCCTCCCGGGTCGCCTTGTGGGCCAGCATGTCTCCGCCGGCCACGTCGCCGATTACGTAAAGCGAAGGCTCGCCGGTTCGGTTGGCTGCATCTGAGACAATGAACCCGCTCTCGTCGGTCTCCACCCCGGTATTCTCCAGACCGATGTTTTCGGAATTCGGCCGACGGCCGACCGCGACCAGCACCTGATCGAAGAAGAGCTCCTCCGTTTCGGGATCGCCGTCTGCGTCGTCGGAGTGATGGGACAGGCTTGCCTTCAGGCTTTCCCCACTGGTGGCCAGGTCTGCGACCTCGGTGTTCAGGTGAATGGCCTGGAAAAGGTCGGCGACTGCTTGGTGGACGACGCTGACCAGGTCGGGGTCCGTCCCGGGCATGAGCGTATCCTCCGCCTCGACCAGCGTGACTTTGGTTCCCAGACGCGCGTACACCGTTCCCAGCTCCAGCCCGATGTAACCGCCGCCGATGACCAGCAGACGGTCCGGCAGGGTTTCCAGCTCCAGCGCTTCCCGCGAGGTCAGGATGCGCGAACTGCCGAGGTCAAAGGCCTCGGGCAGGAGCGGCCGGCTGCCGGTGGCGATGATGGCCTTGCCGAAGGTGAGGTACTGCTGGCCGTCCTCCGTTTCGATCCGGAGCGTGGCGGCATCCTGGAAATAACCCCGGCCGCGGATGACGGTGACCCCCCGTTTTTCGGCCAGGGACCCGATGCCACCGGCCAGCTGGTCGACCACGTCTTCTTTCCACTGGCGCAAGGTGCTGCAATCAATCCGGGGCTCGTCGAAGGTGATGCCGCGTTCGGCCGAGGCACGCGCTTCACCGATCAGCCGGGTCGCGTGGAGCAGGGCCTTGGAGGGAATGCAGCCCCGATGCAGGCAAACGCCGCCCAGCTTCGGCTCTGCCTCGACCAGGGTGACTTTGCGGCCGCGGTCTGCCGCGTAAAAGGCGGCTGCATATCCGCCGGGACCGCCTCCCAGGACGACGATTTCAGTTTCTTGTTTGTCGGATGCCATGAGGGGTTCGGAAAACTAGGCTTTGAAAAGGGATGAATCGGGATCTTCCAGAGCCTTCACGAGGTCGGCCATGAATCGCGCCGCATCCCCGCCGTCGATCAGGCGGTGATCGTAGGAGAGCGCCAGGGGAAGCACGGGATGCCATGCGATCGAATCCCCGTCCCTGACCGGTCGCTCGGTCGCTCGGCCGGTACCCAGGATGGCGACCTCCGGATAGCGGACGATCGGCGTAAAGGCCCCGCCACCAAGGCCACCCTGGTTGCTCAGGGTGAAGGTCCCGCCCTCCATTGCTTCTTTGTCGAGGCGTCCACTCCGGGCGGACTCGGCCAGCTGGGCGATCGCCTGAGCGATCTCGAGGAGCGACTGCTTGCCGGCATCGCGAAGGACGGGGACGAGGAGCCCCTGTTCCGTGTCCACGGCCAGGCCGATGTGGTGATCTTTTTTCAGCGACACCTGGCCTTTCTCCATGTTCAGGCTGGCATTGAAGCGCGGATACCGCTCCAGCAAACCCGGTAACAGCGCGACCAGGATGGCGGTCAGCGTGAGACGGGCATCCTTTTTCTCAAAGGCCGCCTCATGCTGGTTCTTCAGCTCCAGAAGATTCTTCAGATCAGCCTCCCCGAACTGGGTGACCTGAGGAATGTTCGGCCAGGTGCTTGAAAGCCGCTGCGCAATCGTCTTCCGGATGCCCTTCAGCGATTCCGTTTCCACCTCACCGTAAGCCGCAGGGTCCGGCATTTCCGGCAAAGCAGGCCCCCGTGCGCGTTCTGCCGGGCCTCCCGCCGCTTCGGCCCGTTTTTCGAGCTGCGCGACATAGGCCCGCAGGTCCGCGATCTCGATCCGCCCACCGCGTCCGCTGCCTGCTATTCGATCGAGGTCGATGCCGAGGTCACGGGCCATGCGCCGGATGGACGGGGCGGCCGGCGAGCGACCTTTTCCGTCGGATTTGGGCGCGGGCTCCGAATCCGGCTCGTCACCTTCCGTGACCGATTTTGCGGGCTTCACTTCGCCGTCGTCATCTTTCCGTTGCGATTCCTGCCGGTCCTCGTCGTCTTCATCGGTGCCGTCCCCGTCATCGCCACCGTCGCCGTTTCGTCCGGCCCGGGTCTTCCCGCCTTCTTTGTCGCTGTCGCTGGTCTCACCCTCCTCGAGGATGGCGAGGACGTCGCCCTCGGAGACCTCGTCGTTCTCCGAGACGCGAATGGACTGGATCGTGCCGGCTTCCGGGCTGGGCATGCCCGCGACGGCCTTGTCGCTTTCGATCTCCATCAGGGTCTGGTCCTTTTCGACGGTATCCCCTTCCTTGACGAGGATGTTGACGACGGTGCCGTTGCCGGAGCCTTCGCCGAGTGAGGGCAGCTTGATTTCCATGAAGAGGGGGGGGTTAGCGGGCGAGTGCGGGGAAGGGCTTGTCGGGATCGATCGCCCAGCGGTCGCGCGCTTCGGCGAGCTGCTTTTTGTCGATCGACCCATCATCGAAGAGGGCCTTCAGCGTTGCGTAGGCGATGTGCTCGGGACTGATTTCAAAAAAGGTGCGGAGCGTCTCCCGGGTATCGCTGCGTCCAAAGCCGTCCGTGCCGAGCGTCACATAACGGCCCGGCATCCAGGGGGCGATCTGGTCGGGTACCAGGCGGACGTAATCCGTGGCCGCCACAACGGGCCCGGTCTCGCCGTCCATCAGGGTTTCGAGGTAAGAGCGACGCGGTTTGGCTTCAGGATGGAGCCGGTTCCAACGCTCGGCCTCCAGGCAGTCGACCCGCAAACTCTTGTAGCTGGGCGCCGACCAGGCATCGACCGAGAGTTTATAGTCGGATTCCAGCAGATCACGCGCTTTGAGGACGTTCGGCATGATGCTGCCGCTGCCGAAAAGGTGTGCCCGCTTGCGACCGCCCTGCCGGTTGCCTCCTGAGAACCGGTAGAGCCCTTTCAGGATGCCGTCGCGCACGCCTTCCGGCATTTCGGGCATCGGGTAGGCCTCATTGTAGGCGGTGATGTAGTAGAAGATGTCTTCGTGATCCCCGTACATGCGCTCGAGGCCGTTCTGGATGATGACTGCCATCTCGTAGGCGAAGGCCGGATCAAAAGCCAACAGGTTCGGCACCGCACTCGCCATCAGGTGGCTTTGGCCGTCCTGATGCTGGAGGCCCTCGCCATTCAGCGTCGTGCGGCCCGCCGTCGCCCCGATGAGGAAGCCGCGTGCACGGGCGTCACCGGCGGCCCAGGCCAGATCGCCCACGCGCTGAAATCCGAACATCGAATAAAAAAGGAAAAAAGGAATGAACGAGCGCCCGAGGGTGGCATGCGCCGTCCCCGCCGCGATAAAGGATGACAGGGAACCGGCTTCCGTGATGCCCTCTTCCAGGATCTGACCCGTTTCCGACTCGCGGTAGTAGAGTAGGTGACCGCTGTCTACCGGGTCGTAACGCTGGCCGGTGCTTGCGTAGATGCCGACCTGCCGGAACAGAGCGTCCATTCCAAAGGTGCGGGCTTCGTCCGGAATGATTGGAACGATGCGTGCGCCGATTTCCCGGTTTTTCAGCAGCTCGGAAAGGATGCGAACCAGGACCGATGTCGTGGATGCGGGCTTGTCCGATCCCCGGTAAAAGGTTTCGAAATACTGAAAGCCCGGCAGCTCGAGCGCCTCCTGGACCGGTTCACGCCTTGGCAGGTATCCGCCCAGGGCGGTTCGTTTCTCCTGCAGGTAGCGGGCTTCGGCGCTGTCGTCGGGTGGACGGTAGAAAGGCTTTTCCGCCACGGCATCCTCGTCGATCGGGATTTCCAGCCGCTCGCGAAACCGCCGAAGCTCTTTCTCGTTCAGCTTCTTCTGCTGATGCGTGACGTTGCTGGCCTGAATCGTTTCACCCAGGCCGTAGCCTTTGATGGTCTTGGCCAGGATGACGGTGGGCCTGTCCTCTGATTCGGTCGCCGCCCGGAAGGCGGCGTAAATTTTCTGCCGGTCGTGGCCTCCGCGCTGCAGCGTAAGGAGGTCGTCGTCCGTCAGGTCGTCGACCAGGGCACGGAGTTCGGGCGAGGTGCCGAAAAAATGGTCCCGCATGTAGCTGCCCGGCATGGTGGCGTATTTCTGGAAATCCCCGTCGACCGCAGTCTCCATACGCCGTCTGAGTTCGCCAGAGCTGTCCTTGGCCAGCAGGGCATCCCATCCGCTGCCCCAGATGACCTTGATGACGTGCCACCCGGCTCCGCGAAAACGCCGCTCCAGCTCCTGGATGATCCTGTGATTGCCGCGGACCGGGCCGTCGAGCCGCTGCAGGTTGCAGTCGATGACCCAGATCAGGCGGTTGAGCTGCTCCCTGGACGCGATTCCGATGGAACCCAGCGTCTCGGGTTCGTCAGTCTCGCCGTCGCCGACAAAGGCCCAGATGCGGGGCTCCTTTTCCAGCAGCCCGCGCTTGTTCAGATAGCGATGGAGATGGGCCTGATAGACCGACAGGACCGGACCGAGGCCCATGGAGACGGTCGGAAACTGCCAGAAATCCGGCATCAGGTAAGGGTGGGGGTAGGAGGACAGACCGCCGCCTTCGGCCAGTTCCTGACGGAAATGGTGCAGGAGCCGCGCATCCATCCTGCCCTCGAGGTAGGCCCGCGCGTAATTGCCCGGCGATGCATGGCCCTGAAAATAGACGCAATCCGGTGGACGATCCTCACCGCCGCCATGGAAAAAGTGGTTGAGCCCCACTTCGTAAAGGGTGGCACTGGAGGCGAAGGTGGAGATATGGCCGCCGATGCCGGGCTTGGCCTGGTTGGCTTTCACGACCATCGCCATGGCATTCCATCGGACAAGCGCTTCTATGCGCTGCTCAAGTGCGATGTCGCCCGGGTAAACGGGCTCATCCTCGGCCGGAATCGTGTTCTGATAGGGCGTGGCCACCACGTCGGGGATGTCCAGCCCACGGTCCTGCAGGCCATCCCGCAGCCGCAGCAAGAAGGTTTCCACTGCTTCCGGTGGAACGGTCTCCAGCAGGTCCTTGAGGGCCGACTCCATTAGAGCCATCCAGGTGTTGTCGGGGGTGTGAGCGTGTGGGTCTTCTGACATGGCGGCGGCTCGCGACATCTGGATACATGCCGCGGAGCGATGGCTTTGGGCCGGGGACGTTGCTTCAGAGACGCTCTGGCGCGGACGATGGCTCCGACGGCAGGCGATTCACTTCAGGCTGAATAGATTCGGTCGTCCGCCTGCGGGGAGCGGAGACACCTTTCTTTCTGACCGGCGGTGCCCTTCAAATATCGGGGCGCATCCAGATTTTGCGGCCTGTCGTTCATCTTGGTATCTTCTTCGAAAAGCAACGCCTTGTCGAGGGTGCAGTCCCAGATCGCCATTCCGGAGCCGGCAACCGGGCTCGCGTTCGCCCTCCTGAGGCCAGCAGGGGATCGCCGGCGCTAGGATGTACGGCCCCCGGGCGCGGGCGGTACCTTCAGCTCATCGCATCGGCGTTTCAGCCGTCATTGGGATGAACGAGCATCCTTACACAAAAAGTCGGCCCAAATGGATGAATTGTGTCGCCATTCCGACCTGCCTCAGGTTGTATGGAGATTCATTCACGGCTTTGTGGTATCGAATTCTGGAGTGTTGCCTGATGAATCCTGAGATTCATTGGCAATCTGAGACCCGATTCGCGGGAACAGTCTCAAAAAAGTTACGACACGTGAACCACTCCTAAAGATTATGAAAATGTATGTTGGCAACCTGTCGTTTGATACGACGAAGCAAGACTTGGAATCCATGTTTTCCGAACACGGAGCTGTCACGGACGTGCACCTCCCCGAAGACCGTGAAACCGGTCGCCCGCGGGGTTTCGCCTTCGTCACGATGGACAGCAAGGATGCGATGGTGAAGGCAATCGCAGCCTTCGATGGCACCGAAGTCGACGGTCGCACCCTGAAGGTGAATGAAGCCCGGCCCCGCGAAGAACGCGGCGGCGGTAGTGGCGGCGGTCGCGGCCGCCGCTTCTGAGGTCCCCCCCGTTAACCTTTGCTTCAAGCAGCCCTCCGATTCCGGACGGCTGCTTTTTTTTGGGGGGGAGGCACCAAAACCAGCCTGAAAATTTCGGGTGCTCTTTTCAGGCTGCCGTAAAGCAATCGAACAGAAGGCGGTACCGCGGTGCCAGGCCAACCGTTGAGGAGGCGGGCGTTCGCGACTCGAAGAGGGTGTTAAAAATACCTGACTAATGACCACGGATGGGTTAGCCGTGGTTGTTTTTTCGTCGCGCACGGCGGACCCCGATGGCGAGGGCACCGAGCAGGCCCGCGGCGAGGCCGAACCAGCGCGGTTCGGGCACGGCCGTGAAGCGGATGCTGTTTTCGTGAAACGACAGGAAGCTTCCGGAAAAGGCACCATCCGAAAGGATTTCGCCGATGGCCAGGTTGCCGGTGTAGGCCACTTCCGCGTCCAGGGTAACGATGGTGTATTCACCCGGCTGGAGACCGCCCGTGTCGAGAAAGTCGACTTCATTCATATTGAACGAGACGGTGCCCCCATCGCCGACCAGTTCGAGGGTATCGCTGTTGCCGGGAGCCCCCAGCTCGAACGCGAAGGAGGATCCCGGCTCGAAGACGGTGGTGCCGTTGTCCGGTGGATCGATGGTGAGGGTGCCGATGCTGTTGCCGGGCGCGACCGTCCCGCCGTCTTCGACCGTGATGAGCTCGTTCGGACCGGGAGCGATCCGTCCCTCGCCGGCCAGTGTCGCACCGTCCGCGATGGTTACGGAACCGGTCCCGGTGGCGCTGCCCGAGCCGGGGTTGCTGGCCACGAGTGTGCCGCTCTCCACGGTGGTGGTTCCGCTATAGCTGTTGGCTGTGGTCAATGACAATGTACCCGCACCGGTCTTGTCCAGGCTGCCCGGCCCGTTGAGGGATCCGGTCATCGTGAGGTCCTGATTCGTCTCGAAGGTGCCGCTGCCAGCATCGAGCGTTACCGACCGGCCGGTGGTGAAAGCAGATGTGTTGCGGAGCACACCCCCGTTGAGCGATAGGCCCGCACTGGCGTCGCCGAGGCTGTCGTCGCTGGCAACGCTCAGCGTCCCGGAGGCGATCTCCCAGGGCGTGTCGGCGCTCGTCGTGTTTTCGAGGGTCCAGGTGCTGGTGCCGGTTTTCCGGTAGTGGGAAAAGCCCCGGTAGCTTTTTGAAGGCCCCACCTGTGTTACATCGAAGGTGGCGTCGGTCGTGCCGCCCAAAGCCAGCGTATCGCCGCTGCCGTCCGCCACGACGTTCCCTGTGAAACCGTAGCCGGCCCGCAGTTCGAGGCGGTTGTCGCCGCCGGTGAACTCCACAGCGGGGCTGCGCGTCGAACCGTCGGCCGACAACCCGCCACGGATCGTTCCACGGTTGATGACGGTGACATCACTGCCGCTCACCCCGCGGCCGATGGCACCGTCGGCCCCGTCCGAGCCCGTGGATTGATCGACCCCCAGTTGCCGATCGCCCCCCGCACCGGCATCGCCCCCTTCGATCGTACCTGAATTGATGACGGTGACGGCCGTACCCGAGACACCGGCCCCGCCGTCGCCCCCGTCGCCACCATCACCATTGGGATTACTGGGTCCCAGACCGCCCTGGCCGCCGGTGCCTCCGTCGCCGGCATCGCCACCCCGGATGGTGCCCTGATTGACCAGGCTGAAGGCGTTGCCCGTTACCCCGCCGCCGCCGTCGCCGCCACGGCCGGCATCACCGCCTTCTCCGGTAACCACAATGCTGCCGCCGTCGCCGCCGTTGCCGCCGGCCCCGCCTTCGACCCGGCTGCCGGACGCGATCTGGAGGGATCGTGAAGACCCGCTGGTTCCGGGAAACCGGAGGACCGTGCCGCTGTCGCCGCCTGCTTCACCGTCTTCGGGCGGTGAGTTGTTCCCAAAGTCTTCATCCTGGCCGTCACTGCCCGTTGCCCCATCCGCTGTATCGAGCGTGACTTGTGTGGAGGCATCGCCGAGTTGCAGGGCGCCGCCCTCGATGTCGGTCCTCCCGCTGAAATCATTTCCTGTGGCAGCGAGAATAAGCGTTCCGTCGCCGTCCTTGCGCAGCCCGCCACTTCCCGTGATGCGCTCTTCGAGGGTAACGGTGTCAAAGGCGCTCGGCACCGCGATGGTTCCGCCGCCGTCCAGGTTGAAACCGGTCTCCAGGGTGGCCGATTCAGCGACAGCGAGGGTCGCTCCTTCCAGGGTGAACTGGGTCGTGTTGCCGGCAGCCCCCGCCACGGCCAGGACCAGGGAGCCGCCCTGCACGACCGTAGCCCCCGAATAGCTGTTACTGCCGGATCCGAGTCTCAGGGAGCCGGGTCCGGACTTGGTGAGGTCGCCGCTCCCTGTGAGGTCGCCATTCTGGGTGAACGTATGCCCGCTGCCGGACACGGTGAGGGTCCCTCCGCCCGCGCCGAGGGTCATCGGGTTCGAGGCCGTGTCGTCGGCGGTGATTGTCAGCGTGCCGTCGTCCAGGGCAACGGGACCGCTGCCATTGAGGCCACGGGTGGCGATGCTGCCCCCGCCGGACAGACGGAGGTCGCCGCCGTCAACCGCCGCCGGACCGCTGTAGGTGCTTGCGCCGGTCAGCTCGAGGGTGCCGGGCCCGGTCTTGGTCAACGCACCGCTACCGCTGCCCGAGCCGCCCAAGCTCAAGGTATCCCCGCTGTCGGGCACGGACAGCGTACCGCCTCCGTCGAGGGTGATGCCGGCCTGGGTTGTGACCGGATCGGCGACGGTGAGGGTGCTCCCTTTCAGGATAAAACCACTCGTATTCCCCTGGCTGCCGGATGCCGCGAGGATCAGGTTGCCGTTCTCTACGGTGGTCGGCCCCGCGTAGTCATTGCCTGCCGCATTGAGCTGCAAAGCCCCGGCACCGGTTTTGGTCAACGCCCCGGCACCGGTGAGTTGCCCATTCAGGATGACGGTGTCACCGCCGCCCGGTATGGCGAAGGTGCCGCCGCCGCCGGCGAGGGTCACCGGATTGGATGCCGTGTCGGCGGCGGTGATCCCGATTTCCCCGTCGTCGAGGGTCACACCTGCGCTCCCGTCGAGAGCATTGGTGGTGATGCTGCCTCCTCCAGAGATGCTGAGGTGCCCGTTGTCCACGCGGGTCGGGCCGTCATAGTCGCTGGCACCGGTCAACTTGAGGTCGCCCGCGCCGGTCTTGGTCAGCCCGCCGGCTCCGGTGATACCGGCCGCCAGCGTCACCCCGTTCGCTCCATCCGGCACGGCGAGGGTACCGCCTGCCGGCTCGAGGCGAATGCCGTGGTCGAGGGTGGGATTGGCCGTGCCGTCGACGCTCAGGGTACCGCCATCGAAATAAAGCGCCGTATTGGCCCCGGAGGTGTCGAACTCCCGGACAGAGAGCGTACCTCCGGTGTCGAGGAACACCCCCTGATCAACGCCGGAGAAGTCTCCGAGGAGCGAGAGTTCGCCGTCTGTTTCCAGGGTCCCATGAGTGATCCGCAGTTGGCTCGTGCCCCTGTCGCGCTGATCGACGGCGATCTCTCCCGTCGTCGAGACCGTCGCTCCGTCGCTGACTTGAAGCGCGCCGTTGCGCACGATCAGCCCCCCCGCAAAGGTACTGTCTGCCTGCAGGGCGAGGTCGCCCGCGCCGAACTTCTGGAGGCGGGCATTGCCGGCTATTTCACCGTTGAGGACCAGGCTGGTTGCGCCGCCGCTGACCTCGATCCCTTCGCTCCCGTCGTTCAGTGAAATATCAGCGTTTGTGGTGATGGATGCGCTGGCGACCAGGCGGCCCCCGTTGAAGGCAAAGTCGCTCGTGTCGCCCTCGGCACCGGCCACCGCGAGGATCAAACGGCCGTCCTGGAGGGTGGTTGAGCCGCTGTACGTGTTGCCGCTCGCATTGAGTTTCAACGTGCCACCGCCGGTTTTGGTCAGCCCGCCGCTGCCGGCAACCGTGCCGTCAAGGGTGAGCGTCTCGCCGCTGTCGCGCACGGAAACCGTGCCCCCGCCGGCCTGCAGCGTGAGGTCGTTTGCGGTGGTGTCGGTGGTGGTGATTTCCAGGGTGCCCTGGTCGAAGCGGATGCCATCGGAGCGTGCGTCCCCCTCGAGACCGGCTGCAGTGAGCTGACCCCCGCCGGACAGGATGAGCTTACCTTTGCCGGCGCCGCCCTGTCCGAGCGTGACCGTGCCGGTGGTGGAGACCGAGGAGCCGGCACCGTCTATCCGCAAGGTCGCATCATTGTCGGAGAGGCCGTCGACAATGACTTCGGTTGTTTGCGTGATGTTGCCACCGTTTACGACGTGCAACTCACCCTCGGAGACCAGCGTTTTGCCGCTGAAGGTGTTGGTGGTGCCCCGGAGAGCCACGGTCCCCGCCCCGGCCGTGGTCAACCCACCGTTGCCGGTGACCGGTGCTTCCAGCGAAAAGGTCTCGCCTGAGTCGCGCATCATAATCGTGCCGCCGTTGGATGAAAGCTCAACCGGCACGGAGGTACTGTCGGGGTCCGTGATGCGCAGGGTTCCGTCATTGATGATGACGCGGCTGGAGGCATTGCCGCCGTCGAGGGCGGCGGTCGTGACCTCGCCGCCGTTTCGCAGGACCAACTCCCCGCTTTGGGTGTCTCCGACGGTAATTGATCCTGAGGTTTGGAGGGAGCCGCCACCGGCATAGCCATCCACCCGCAGCTTGGGGCTGCTGCTGGCCGCTCCATCGACGATGACTTCGCTCGTATTCGAGATTGATCCCCCGCCAAAGACGCTCAGCGTGCCTGCCTCCACGATCGTCGGGCCGCTGTAGGAGCCGGCAGCTGGCAGGTCGAGCAGCCCGAGCCCGGTTTTGGTCAGTCCGCCGTCACCGGTGATTCCGCCGCGAGCAATCAGTTGGCCGTTGCTGCCGCGGACCGAGACGGTGCCGCCCCCGTCGAGCGAAATTCCGGCGTCGGGATCCACGGTGCTTTCGGTGGCGAGGGTCGAGCCCTCGAGGATAAAGCTGCTGGTGTTTCCTTCCGCGCCCGCCGTAGCCAGCACCAGCTGTCCGCTCCGAATGGTGGTCGCCCCCGACCAGGTATTGCCGCCGGCGTTCAGTTGCAGCGTACCCGCACCGGTCTTGGTCAGGCCACCGCTACCGGTAACCGGGGCGTTCAGCGAAAAGGTCTTGCCCGAGTCGGGCACACCGAGGGTACCTCCGCCCACGAGGTTGACCCCGACGTCCGTGGTAATGGTTTCGGCGGCAGTGAGGGTCGTGCCCTCCAGGGTAAAGCTGCCGGTGTTCCCTTCGGCGCCTGCCGTTGCGAGCACCAGCTGGCCATTGCGGACGGTCGTCGCGCCCGAGTAGGTGTTACCGGCAGAACCCAGCGTGAGCGTGCCCGCACCGGTTTTGGTCAGCCCGCCGCTGCCGGTGAGGGTTCCGTCCAGCGTGAAGGTTTCCCCGCTGTCGCGCACAGCGATCATTCCGCCGCCCGATTCCAGCGCAATCCGGTTGGTGGCGGTGTCCGGCGTCGTAATCGTCAGCGTGCTGTCCCGAAGCGTCACCCCGCCCGAGGCATGGCCACCGTCGAGGGCGGCGGCGGTGAGGACAGCCTCTTCAATCAGCAGATCGCCCGCGTGGGTGTCGCCCACGGTCACGGCGCCCGGCGTGGTCACCGCGGCTCCGGCCTGCGTGCCATTGATGTGAAGCAGCGGGGTCTGGGTGCCGTCACCCTCGATACGGATACTGCTGGTGCCATTCAGCGAGGCAGCCGGATCGCCGTCGGGCGCGAACACCTCAAGCGTGCCGGTCGCCACATCGGTGGAGCCCCCGTAACCGGCCTGGCCGTGGAGCCTCAATTGGCCCGGGCCGGTTTTGGTCAGGCCACCCGTTCCGGTTATCGCCCCCTGCAACACCAGATCGTCGCTTCCGTTGGGCACCGAAATCGTGCCACCACCGGCTTCCAGCGAAACGGGTGCCGTGAGCGTTATTCCGCTCGTGACGCGCAGCGCTCCGCCATCAAAGGCGAACCCGCTGGTCGCCGATACCGGTTGCACCGAGGCAATTTCCAGCGTGCCACCGTCGAGGGTGGTGCTGCCGCTGTAGTCATTTGCCGCAGCATCGAGCACCAGGGTACCTGCGCCGGTCTTGGTCAGGCCGCCATGGCCGCCATTGGCGGGGCCGACGCTGCGTTCCAGGGTAAGTGTATCCGAAGCGTCTGGAACGGCAAAGGCAGCCCCGTTGGTGCCGACTTCGACCGGATGCTGCAGCGTTGCCGAGCCGGTGCTCTCGAAGGTGCCGCCGTCAATGACGAGCGCGCTGTTTGTGCCGTCACCCTTGATGCTGCCGACCGACAGGGTTCCGCCCATGTTCAGGAACAGGCCCGGGCCGTCGTTGCCGAAGTCGCCAAGCAGGGCCAGTTCGCCGGTGGTTTGGACCGTGGCACCGGAGATTACCAGGGATGTCGGGTTCGAGCTGCGGCGGTCGATGAGCAGTTCGCCCGTGGTAGAAAGGCTTGCACCGTTGTCGACCCGTACCCCGCCGTCGCGAATCGCCAGGCCCCCGGTGTGGGTGCCGTTTCCGCGCAGGGTGAAATCGCCGGGCCCTTCCTTGTTCAGCCTGCCCGCTCCGGAAAGACCCCCGGTCAGGGTGAGCGTATCCCCGGCATGGGTCACCGTCAGGTGGTGTTCGTTGTCGGCGCCGGTCAGGCTCAACCCCGCACCGGAGGAGATGGAGGCAGAGGCGCGCAGGCTGCCGCCATCCAGATTGAAGGTGTTCGTGTTGCCGGCTGTCCCGGGGGCACTCAGCTCGAGTTCGCCCCCGCTGACGACTGTAGGACCGGAATACGTGTTGCCGGCAGAGGAAACAACCAGCGTGCCCTCACCGGTCTTGGTCAGCCCGCCGGCTCCGGAAATCGCCCCCTGCACCACCAGGTCGTCGCTCTGGTTGGGAACGGCCAACGTGCCCCCGCCGGCTCCCAGCGAAACCGGTTGCCCAAGGGTCGCCGGACTGGTTACGCGGAGGGTCCCTCCGGCGAGGGTGAATGCACTGGTACCCGACATCGGATCTGCACCGGGTATCTCCAGCGTGCCGGCGTTGACTCCTGTCGGGCCCGTGTAGGCATTGCCAGACGCCGTCAGGGCGAGGGTGCCGGGTCCGGTCTTGGTCAGGCCGCCGCTGCCCGTGATGTCATGCGTGAGGGTGAACGTGTCTCCGCCGGCGGCTACCTCAATGGTGCCGCCACCGGGCTGGAGGTTCAGGTTGTTGGATGCGCTGTCGCTTCCGCTGAGGGTCAGCGTGCCGTCATCCAGCGTCACATTGCTCGACCCATTGCCTCCGTCCAGCGCGGCAGCCGTCAGGTGGCCGGCGTCTTCGATGATCAGGCGGCCCGCCTGCGTATCGCCGACGGTGATGGCGCCGGACGTGGTGACCGCACCGCCGCCGTCGGCTCCGTCGATCCTGAGGGTCGGTGTCGAGGGTCCGTCGATCTGGATAGCCGCACTCTGGGTGATCGTGCCCCCGCTGGTGATCCGCAGTTCGCCCGCTTCGATGAACCAGGTCCCGGTGGAACCCGTGCTGCCGTTGCGAAGCGTCCAGGTGCTCGAACCGGTTTTGCGGAAGTTGGAGAAGTTGCGGTATTGGGCTGAATCCCCAATCCCGGAGAGATTAAAGGTTGAATCGGCATTGCCACCAAAGACCAGCGAATCATCTGTCCCGTCCGCTACGACATTTCCCAGAATCTGGTAACCGTCGCGCAACTCGAGGCGGTTGGTGCGGCCCGTGAACTGGATGGCGTCGGTCCCGCTGCCTCCCTCAATGGTCCCGCTGTTGGTTATATCGACGTTACTGCCTCGAATCGCCGCACGACCGCCGCCGCTGCCCCCGCCGCCGGCACCATTGCCCCCGCTTCCTCCGTCACCGCCGCGGATAGTTCCCGTTGGCTCGTTCGTTACCTCGATCGAGTTTCCGGAGATGGCGTGACCACCGCGGCCGCCTTCGCCGGCACGACCGGTGAACCCGCCAAAGCCTTCTCCGCCTTCACCCCCGTCGCCACCGGTTCCGCCATCACCCCCTTCGATGGTGCCGCTGTTGACCACGGCAAAGACGTTCCCGCTAATACCGTCACCGCCGCCTCCGCCGTCGCCGCCGCCACCCCCAGCCCCAGGGG
>JBNPEH010000038.1:0-12666 GCA_051117635.1 Opitutales bacterium
TGGCGGACGAGGAAAGCCCAGTCCTCCCAGGCGTAGCCCGCTTGCTGAAGCGGCGCGGTACGGGAGAGCGGAGCGCTAGGAACTCCGGGACTCGGCAGGCCCGGATGGGTGTGTCGGCCGCCCCCCCTACCCTCGTGGATGCGCCTGGCGGTGGGCTTCCTTCAGGCGGGCGACGCCGACGTGGGTGTAGATCTGGGTGGTGGACAGGCTGCTGTGGCCCAGCAGTTCCTGAACGGCCCGCAATTCCGCACCGTGATCCAGCAGGTGGGTGGCAAAAGCGTGCCGCAGTTTGTGCGGCGTGATGTCCATCGGCAGACCGGCCAGAGCCAGGTAGCGCTTCAGCATGCGTTGCCCCTCGCGGGGCGTGATGTGACCGGGCGGCTTTTCGCGCGGAAAGACATAGTCGGCAGGTCCCTGCGGATGCCGGTGCAGCTGGCGATAGGCCTGAAAGACCTGAAGCGCGACTTTGCCGACCGGGCAAAGCCGTTCCTTGCCGCCCTTGCCGCGAATGCGAGCGACGCCGTCACGGGTATCCATCTGCCCGTAGGTCAGCGTCACACATTCGCTGATACGCAGACCCGCCCCGTACAGCAGTTCCAGCATCAGGCAGTCGCGGAGCCCGTCCTTGGGATTGATGGACTCATTGTCGACCAGCCGCTTCGGCCCGCGCAGCAGGGCGACCATCTGAGCCTCGGTCAGGTAGGCGGGGAGTTTTTTCTCCAGCTTGGGCAGGCTCAGCCCGGTGAAGGGGCTACTGTCGCAGCGACGCTGTTGCCGCAACCACCTGAAGAAGGTGCGCAGGCCCGACACCTGATTGTGCACCGTGCGCCGACTTTT
Organism: Opitutales bacterium; assembly: GCA_051117635.1. Classification (GTDB taxonomy): domain Bacteria; phylum Verrucomicrobiota; class Verrucomicrobiia; order Opitutales; family JABSRG01; genus JBNPEH01. The sequence continues at coordinate 838 of JBNPEH010000038.1, forward strand.
GGTTCGCTGACTCTCGATGACAAAACCGCGCGCCCGGGTAGCGGTGAGGGAGTGCCAGGTGCCGTCCCAACCGCCGTGCTCGAGGCACCAGTCCAGAAAGGACCGGATGGCCTGCTCGTAATTGCGGACGGTGTAGGCGGACAGACGCCGTTCGTGACGGAGGTGGTCGAGGAACTGGCCGACCGTGGTGCGAACCTCAGGTGGCCACGCGCTCGCTCCGGTGAGATCGGTAACCGGGGCGCCGCGACGAATCATGAGTGGGATCAAACAGCCTTCGATCCTTTCAGGCAATGCCGGGATTTATCTCCTCCGCCGACGAATCAGGAAAAAAATGGAGGCGCGGGCCGGAATCGAACCGGCGATAGAGGTTTTGCAGACCTCGGCCTTACCACTTGGCTACCGCGCCTTGACCGCGTCGCGCGGCGACGTCGGAAAGGGGAACCATCCACCGGGCCCCAGGTGCTTTCAAGCCTTTTCCCGGGATAGACCTCCGTATCCGGACTAGACAGGCCGGATGCGTGTGATAGCCCTTGGGGATGGCGGCCACCGTATTCACCATTGCCAACCAGAAAGGCGGCGTCGGCAAAACGACGACCGCCATCAACCTGGCCGTCGGCCTGGCCAAGCGGCATGTGCCGACACTGGTGGTCGACCTGGATCCCCAGGCCAATGCGACCAGTGCGCTGGGGTACGAAAAGACCGAGGGCGGCAGCCTGTACGGGGCGCTGCACGGCGACGACGATGCCGCGGACAAGATCCTCGAAACGGCCACCCGGGGCCTCTGCCTGATCCCGTCCGAGGTGGATCTGGCGGCCATCGAAATCGAGCTGTCTCAGAAGCAGGACTATCTGGTTCAATTGCGGCGGTGCCTCGACCCGGTGCGCCACAGTGACCGGTTCAGCGCCATCATATTGGACTGCCCGCCGGCGCTGGGCATGATCTCGATGAACGGCCTGGCCGCCGCGGATTATCTGCTGGTCGCCCTGCAGTGCGAATACCTCGCGATGGAAGGCCTCGGCCAGATCCAGCGCGTGGTGGAACAGCTCAAGGAAGCCGATGTGAACCCCGACCTCGAACTCGGGGGGATCCTCATGACGATGTTCGATGTCCGGACCAACCTGTCTCACCAGGTGGTGGGTGAGGTGCGCGACTATTTTGGCGATCAGGTCTTCCAGACGGTGATCCCACGCTCGATCCGGCTCAGCGAAGCCCCGAGTTTCGGCCAGTCGATTTTTGATTACGATCCGACCAGTCCGGGCGCGGAAGCCTACCGCAAGCTGACCAATGAAGTGATCCGGCGGTTCGCCCTTAAAGGCTAGGTATGGTTTTTTAGGGCATTCGAACATGAAAGGCGATCCGGACCAGGACAGCGATTCGCTCGAGACGCTCCAGCAGCGTTTGCAGTACCAGTTCGATGATATCGACCTGCTGGTGCGAGCCCTGACGCATTCCTCCTACGCCATCGAAATCGGAGACTCCGACCGCCATAACCAGCGCCTGGAGTTTCTGGGAGACAGCGTGCTCGGCTTTGTTATCGCCGAAAAGCTGTACACGCTCTTCCCCGACGACCGGGAGGGGCGCCTGACCCAGAGCCGGGCCGCTCTGGTCAAGAGCCAGATCCTGGTCCAGATCGCAAAGGAAATCGGAATCGGGCCCCTGCTGCTGCTCGGCCACAACGAGATCCGGAACGGGCGGCGCGGGGAGGACAACCGGCTGGAGGATGCGCTGGAGGCCATCATCGGCGCGGTTTATCTGGACGGTGGTCTGGCGGCCACCCGCGCGGTCGTGGATCATGTCTATGGCGATCTGGATCATCGGCTGCGGCGTCAGATGTCGCACCACAACCCCAAGGGCCGGCTGCAGGAATATTACCAGGCCTCAGGCGATCCCGTCCGGATCGAATACAAGCTGATCAGTACCTGTGGTCCGGATCACCAGAAAATGTTCAAGGTCATCGTTCACCTGAATGACCGGCCGATGGGAACCGGCATGGGCCCATCCCTGAAAAAGGCCGAGAACGCCGCGGCCCTCATGGTCCTCAATCAGCTGACCAAAGCCGATAACGACAGCGCTGAGTGAAACCGGTCACGCTGCCAGTCCGGCAGCCCGGCCACCTCTGGACCGGGCTCGTCGAAGCCGCCTTTCCGCTCGCCGCCGCCCGCCAGTGGGCGTCCGTCCGCGCCCCGGTCACCCTGTTCGTCGGCCAGAGCCTGCGCGAGGTGGAACAGGGGCTGGAGGATCTGCTTTTTTTCCTGAGAGCGGCCGGCATGGAGCCGCCGGATGCCCGGGTGCTCCCCACCCCTCCCCGGGGCGATCCCGAGGATCCCCGGGTGTTTGAAGCCTTTTGCGACCGCGTGGCGGTGCTGACCCGCCTGCTGGACAGGGGAAAGGTCCCGGTTGTGATCGGCACCACGCTGGAGGGCCTGTTCGAGCCCTGCCCCCCGCCGGAGCAGGTGCGGGGGGGCGAACTTCGTCTCCGGGTTGGTGAAGAACAGCCCTACCGGGCCCTCGTCGACCGCTTGGGTCGCCAACTCAACTACGCCTCGGAGGCCGTCTGCGAATCTCCCGGCGAATTTGCGGTCCGCGGTGGCCTGATCGATGTCTATCCGCTCAATGCCACCCAACCTTACCGGATTGACTTTTTCGGCGATGAGGTGGAGAGCATCCGCAGCTTCGACCCGACCACGCAGCGGTCGCTCGACGCGGTGAGCGATCTGGTCATCGCCTCCGGCCAGGATGCCATTGCCGAAGCGGGGCGTTCCGGCGGCCTCGCGGAATACCTGCCCGGAGGCACCCTCTGGCTGCTGGTCGAGCCCGCTCGCCTGGAGCGTGAGCACCCCGACCGGTTTCAGGAACCGGACAGGCACAAGACGCCCCGCCCCACCCTGCGCACCTTCACCGAACGGCCGGACGACCGGCGCGACTGCTGGGTCGGCCTGTGTGAGGTGCATGCCCCGTGTTCCCTGTTCCCGGACGGCTTTCCCGAACAGTTCAGCCGCACCGAAAGCCTGCGGGGTTACCGCCATTTTCCGGAGGACAATACGATCGGTGCGGACCGTTTCGCCTCGGAACAGTCCGCCCGGAAGGCCTTCCTTCAGCAGCTGCTCGCCTGGCAGGCGGATGGCCACCACGTGGCGGTGGTCTGCCAGAACGAGGGGGAGCAGCAGCGGCTGGAAGAAATCCTGCGCGACGACGTCTCGCTGAGGGCCCTCAACCCCGCCTTTCTGCGAGGGCCGCTCCAGGCGGGTTTCCGTATCGACCCGCCGGATACACCGGAAACGGTATCGCTGGCCGGACCCGGTCATGCCGGTGGGGAGGTCATCGTGACTGACGGCGAGATCTTCGGCCGGCAGCGCCGACGGATGGCGCGGCTGCGGCGACGCAACCTGCCGACACGCAGCCAGGTCGACCAGATGCTGGATTTCTCTGAACTGGCGGACGGGGACCCCCTGGTCCATCTCCAGCACGGGATCTGTCTGTATCGTGGCCTGACGCGGATGGACCTCCGCGGAAGAAACGAGGAGGTCATTTCGCTGGAGTTCGCGGAAAGCGTTCAACTGCACGTACCGCTGCACGAATCTCACCTGCTGACCCGCTATGTCGGCCTGTCCAGGACGGCCCCGAAGCTCGGGAAACTGGGCAGCGGTGCCTGGGATCGCACGCGTCGCGCGGCCGAACGGGCGACCATCGATTTCGCCTCGGAGTTGCTCAACCTGCAGGCCCGGCGGGACAGCCAGCCGGGCTACGCCTTTGGTGAGGACACGGCCTGGCAGCGGGAGTTCGAGGAATCGTTTCCCTACAGGGAAACGCCGGATCAGCATACGGCGATCCTCGCGACGAAGGAGGACATGGAAAAAGAGCGACCGATGGATCGGCTGGTTTGCGGAGATGTCGGCTTCGGTAAGACGGAGGTGGCCATCCGGGCCGCCTTCAAGGCCGTGCAGGATGGCAAACAGGTGGCGGTGCTGGTGCCGACGACCGTCCTCAGCCAGCAGCATTTCAACACCTTCGGGGAGCGGATGGCGGATTATCCCATCGTGGTCGAGATGCTCAGTCGTTTCCGCACCGACCGGCAGGCCAGGGCAATCCTCCAGGATGTGGCCGCTGGCAGGATCGACATCCTGATCGGGACGCACCGGATCCTCAGCGCGGACGTGGTCTTCCGCGACCTCGGGCTGTTGGTCATCGATGAGGAGCAGCGTTTCGGCGTCGCCCAGAAGGAGCAACTCAAGCAGCTCCGAGCCTTCGTCGATATCATGACGCTGAGCGCGACGCCGATCCCGCGAACCCTGTACCAGGCTCTGGTCGGCGCCCGCGAAATGAGTGTGATCGAGACGCCGCCAATGGACCGTCTGCCCATCCAGACCGTGGTTCGTCCCTATGATGAGGAACTGGTTCGCCGGGCCGTTCAGGCGGAGTTGGACCGGGGTGGTCAGGTTTTTTACCTGCACAACCGGGTCGGCACGATCGACCGGGTCGCCGGCAAACTCGAGGAGCTGATTCCGCGGGCGCGAATCGCGGTGGGCCACGGCCAGATGGACGAGGGGATGCTCGAACGGGTCATGACGCGTTTCGTGGCGGGGGCGTACGATGTCCTGGTCTGCACCACGATCATCGAAAGCGGACTGGATATTCCGAACTGCAACACGATTATCATCGAGGGCGCGGACAAGTTCGGCCTGGCGCAGCTCTATCAACTGCGCGGACGGGTCGGCCGGTTCAAACGCCAGGCCTTTGCCTACCTGCTCCTTCACCGCAAGACCCATGTCCAGGACCAGGCGCGCAAGCGGCTGTCCGCGCTGCAGCAGTACAATCAGCTGGGTGCGGGGTATCGCATCGCCATGCGCGACCTGGAATTGCGCGGTGCCGGGAATCTGCTGGGTACTGAGCAGAGCGGGCACATCGCCGGCGTGGGGTTTGACCTGTATTGCCAGCTGCTGCGACAAAGCATCGCCAAGTTGAAGGGCGATCCGGAGGGATCCGTGATCCGGGCCAACCTGCGCCTGGACTTTGTCGTGGTTGGCGAGGGCGAAGGTTCGCAGGTTTCCCGGAGCGGTCCGGCCCACGCGGGGTTTCGCGACCTGCGGGAGAGCGAACTGGCGGAGGAACAGGTGAAACGCCTCGCCGCCTTTATTCCGGAATCCTATCTGGGGGAAAGCCGGCTGCGGATCGACACCTATCGGCAGCTGGCGATGGCCACCACGCCGGAGGCCGTGACCGAGGTGGAAACCGCGATGGTGGACCGTTTCGGCCAGCCGCCCGAGCCGGTGACGGCCTTGCTGCAGCTGACCCGTGTTCGCTGTCTGGCGGAACAGCGCCGGTTCGACCTTGTCGAGAGCGAGGGAAGTCGGTTGAAATGCCGGTTTGCTGAAAGCGGCCAGGAGCGCTACCTGAAAACGGGTACCCGTTTCCCCCGCCTCACCCGAAAAAACCCGTTCGCCCGGCTCAAGGAGATCGAATCCATCCTCAAACGCGTATCCGAATCGTGAAACTGTTTCGTCCCAATCCTCGTTTTTCCGCCTGCGTCGCAATCCTGCTTTTCGGGGTCGGCCCGGGCTCGCCGGTTCACGCGCAGGCTCCCCTGCCCCGGGATGCCCAGTACGCGCAGTGGGAGGCTCGCTTTGAAAACGGGATCGCGGCCATCGTCGAGGGCAGGATCATCACCATGGATGAACTGCGCCGGGAAATGGCACCCATCATTCCGCAGGTCTATCGCGATTCGCGCAGCCCTCAGGAATTTCAACGCAAGGTGGACGAGCTCTCCCGCGAGGTCCTGCAGAACCTGATCGATCGCGTGCTGATCGTGAAGGCCTTCCGCGAGAAGGAGGAAATGCGGATCCCCAAATCCATTGTCGAGAATGAGTTCGATCGGATACTGATCACCGATTTCGGCGGAGACCGCAGCCAGTTTCTTGAATACCTGAAGGAGCAGAACAAAACCGTCGCCGAGTATCGCAGAGATCTTGAGGAGCGGATCATCGTATCCGTCATGCGGGGACAGAACCGCAAATCCATGAGCGAAATCAGTCCCGAGCGGATTGAGCAGTTCTACAACCAGCACAAAATTCGTTTTTATCAGGAGGACAGCATTCATCTGCGCCAGATCGTTCTGGCTCCGTACGCCGAGGAAGGTGAAGACCTGCTCATGCAGAATGCGCGGAAGATCATCGATCAGCTGAATGCCGGCGCTCGTTTCAGCGAAATGGCGCGCCGCCACAGCCAGGATGAAATGAGCCGCAAGGGCGGCGACTGGGGCTGGATCGAGCGGTCGGATATCCGGCCGGAACTGGCCGACCTCGCCTTCGACCTGGAGGCCGGCGACTTCAGTGATCCCATCCTGCTGGAGGGTCGGGTCTTTATCCTCTATGTCGAAGAAAAGCGCGGGGAAGGCATTCAGCCCCTGCCTGTCGTCCGGGACACGATCGAGCGGTTTATCAACGCGGAGATCGCCCGCGAGACTCAGCAGCAGTGGCTCGAACAACTCCGGGCCGACGGCTACGTGAAGTATTTTCTCTGATAGCCATTCTCAAAGGGAAAGATTCACGCAACGGCGCAACGATCGCTACGCCCGTCGGCGGGTCCTCGGGCTGGCCACCCGGACGACCATTGATCAGCCGCACCACCCGGTCCGTCTTTTAAAACCTGAGACAAGGTTGATATTCTACGTCTGATTCGTTTGGCGCTAACTTAGGCCTTTCTTTAATGATGTTGCCCTTTTGGGGACCATAACCCGAACGGAAACCGTTTTGAGTGCGGCGTATCTTTCGCCGCTTTCAAAAGGCGGGTCTCCCAGCCGTCGTTCCGCTCCGGGAACTGTGGCGGGCAGGCTGACCTGCCGAACTCTTGAAAATCAGCTTTTTCCGAGACAGCAAATAACATCAGGCATCCTCAATTTCGTCGATTCGGCCCCTTAAGTTAGCGCCATTTACGTCTGACCTGTTTGGCTGTCCTCCGTTCGGCTGTCCGACGACTTTTCTGGCCATACCACACGGTCTAATTCAACTAATATTTCCTCTGCATCGACTAGCAGTAATCCGAATCCACCAGACGACTCGTTGGATCCCTCGATTTTCTGCTTTAATCCCCATGTATCATTCCCAGATTGATTCATCAGGAGAAATCTTACTTCATCCTCCGGGCCCCTGGTGCCGAATTGGATTATTTCAGATTCAATCGTTTTTGAATTTATCTTAGCATGTATTAATTTGTCTCTTTCCTTTGTGTGGGAGGCTATAATAAAGCTCTCCTCAGCACTCAGTTCAACGACTAGAGGGACACCATTAATTTTTATATGCCAGACAGAAGAATGTTCCTTGGAAAAATTATTCAGGTAAAGGAATTGGCTGTAGGATATAAACGTTTCTTCCCGTAATGGTACTTCAAGTTTGGCAGAATAGGCACCTGAATAAACAAAGATAAAGCAAAGCAATTCCAATATTTTAATGTATCGTTTTTCCATAACTTTAGTTTTCGAGCAAATACCAACGAATGCCGATCGCCCCATCAAATAGCTGTTCGGTGTGGTGTGTAACAGAATCTTCCCAAGGATCCCAGTCATCGTCGATATGGTCCTTTTCCCTGCGTTGACTGAAAATATCGATTTGACCAATGACTAAGTTCGCTTGCCACCATTGGTGGGACTCAGGTGCTTGTTGAGTCGCGGCAGACCCAAGACCTACTGATCCAGATGCACTGCCACCATAGGCCCAGCTGAGACTCCCACCTCCGGCAGAAGCTGCTACATTGAATGAATACGAGCTTGTGTTTGTTGTACTACCTGAAAAGCTAACACTAAGGCTTTCCCCCAGTTGGCCGGTTATAAGATCACCGGTCTCATGCCACGCTCCCGGACCTGAGTGCTCTCGTTTATGCCTCCTTTGAGAATAATGGCTAGGAGGACCCGGCCGGCTTCCAATATGTTGATTTATCTCGCCGAGCCACCATTGGTCTTCATCCAAAATAAAGCCAGAGGGGTTAATCGTTTCTACTATTGTATACAACCCCAACGCATCCAGCCCCATGGTCGGCACGGGTGCGTAAAAATGCCGGTTGGGGCCGTCGGGGAAGCCGAGCGGGTCGGCGCTGGTCCAGCGGCCCAGGTCGCTTGAATAGTTCCGGTAAGGGAAGACGTGCGCTTGGAGATCTTCGTCGTAGGGTTTTCCGGTAAATCGGGTCCCGACCTTGCTTCGCTCGGTGTTCCCTGCGTGCGCAGGGCGGGATTTCGCAGGCTCAATCGAAGGGGTAAGGTCGCTTCCCAGCGCAGTCGTCAGGTAGCTGAAGCCGGCAGTGGCGCGTTTGCCCCGGGCGACAGTGGTAGCGGCCTCGCCGGGCAGCGTGAGGAGGGTATTGCCCAGAAAATCACTGACGAAGACCGTCTCGTCCTCGTCGGCCAGGGCGCTGCCGACGACCGGGACGCCGCCCGAGACGTGGGGGGCGTTGGCCCAGGTGGCCTCGCCGCGGGCGAGCAGGGCCTGCGCGCCGCGCGGTGCCCCACCCGCGCCGAAGGCGTCTTCCCAAACCCAGGCCTCGATCGCGCTTTCGGCGTAATCGACCGCCCCGGGCTGTTTGTCCCGGGAAAAACCGAAGCCCGCCCTGGCGATTTGAGGTCCGGGCGCCGGCAGGGAACCCCGTTGCTTGCCGACGATCATGCCGGCGCCGTCGTAGTGGAACCGTACGGCGGAACCGCCTTCAACTTGTCCGGCTTTGCCCAGCTCATGGCGGACCAGCTCGAGGACGCGGTCCCGGTAGCCGTAGGCGTAGGTGGCGACGGGTTGGTTGTCGACCAGCTCGGTAGTCATCCGCCCGGCCTGGTCGTAGCGGTAGCGGGTGAGGATGCCGTCGGCGTCGCGCCGGCTCTTGAGCTGGTTAGCCAGGTCGTAGGTGAAGGCCTGGGTTTCGTCGCCGATGGCCTTTTCCAGGAGATTGCCGGAGGCATCGTAGGTATACGCCTCATCCAGGTGCGGCAGGCCGGGATAGGTTACGGCCGCCAGGCGTCCCAGCGGATCGTAATGGTAGTGTTGAATGAGCCTCACGGGAGTATCCTGAGCCTGCGCCGGGGTCAGCCCGGACACAAGCCGTATCTGGTCGGGCGGATCGGCTCCCAGCTGACGGCTCACGGCGCGGCCTTCGCGCACGCGCTCGGCCAGGCGGCCGTCGGGCGACCAGCTGTAGGACACGCGCTCGACCAGATCGCCCGCGGCGTCGGTGACCCGGAGCAAGGTGGTGCGGCCCATTCGGTCATAGGAGTAGGCAAGCCGCTGGCCGGAGGCGAAGTGCCTGGCGGCCAGGCGGAGGCTGGCCGGGTCGTACTGGTAGAGGACCTTGGGTTCGCCGTCGACCGCGATGCGGAGGAGACGGCCGAGGGCGTCGTATTCGTGGGTCGTCTCGCTCACCAGCGTGGGGTCGACTTGGTCGGCCGCGCGCCGGAAATAGCGCACGGCGGCTTTTTGACCGGCGGGCGTGTAGGCGTAGCCGACGCTGTGGACGGAGCCATCGGGCAACCGGGTCGCCTTCAGCGTCACCCGGTCGAGCACGTCGTACCGGTAGCGGGTAGAGACCTCGCCGGCGGTGGTCTCGGTGACCCGCCCGAAGGCGTCGTACCGGTGCTCGACGCCTTCGCCGTTCCCGTAATCGGATTCGGTCAGGTGGCCGGCCTCGTCGTAGGCGTAGTCGATTTGCTGTTCGCCGTTGTCCCGGTGGATGAGGCGACCGGCCTTGTCGTAGCGGCGGCTCTCGCCCTGGCCGAGGCTGTTTTCGACGAGGGTGATCCGGCCAAAAATTCACCTCCGGGCATAGCACGATTATCCAACGGACATACTCGTTTTCTACGTTTGACCCGAATGGCTGGCCTGTACTTTAAAATCGAAAAATCCATTTTGTTCAACGTCCTGCAGCGGTTTTTTAATTCTTATCTGTAAATATAAAAGATCAATGCCTAGATCACTTTCCAACAACTTTCGCCATTTTTGAAAAGTTTCTCCAGCTATGTCAGTCAAAGCATGACCCGGACCAACTAAAACGCCGATCCCTTGAAACATATTTTGATTAACAATAGCCCCTGGCTTAGTAGAGAAGCTATATCCTTCGTTGTTTTTGTTTAAGTTTTTGTAATCCGTTAACGCCTTAATCATTACCCCTAAATCCGGTGTAATTTCATATCTATTTCCCGCCCTCCGATATGTTTCACCAGAGACATAAAATTTATGCTCAATCGAAATAGATTTGTCTCCATGAACTACATCCAATATTAGTGAACAAACATCCTCAGCAAGACCTCCACGTTTGAGATAGGAAACAGTTCCTTTTATATTTATTTTAGTTCCCGAAGCGGTAATTGAAAAACGTTCTAAAATTTCTAAATCATTAATATAAATTTTCGGCGCACTTCCGGACACAAAGGTCACAACCAAAAAAAAATGGAAAAATGTTATAGCTATTGGTTTAGGCATCAGCAAATTCATTATAATTAGAGCTCTGAGACTAAAACGAGTGATGTGGTAGGTGCTAATTTCCAAGAGCTCATACTGGCATTAACGGAAAGTGTACCACCAAAAATAAAACCTGCAGCACCTCCAGTAACTCCTCCGCCCGAAACCGTGGTTGGTTCGTAAGCGACTTCTGTGTCTTGAGAGATGATTAATCTGCCTGTACCCAAGCCTGACAGGCTTCCGACATGTCCGACACCAAGTTTATCATCCGCATTTTGGTAGTGTCTTTCTCCAGAGAAGCCTGAATGCTGGAAGTTCCCTGATGAATCCAGACTAATGGTTGTGGACATGCTTATTGGGTGCTCATTGCCTTCCCAATCACCGTCGATATCAACAACACTTGTAAATGTGAGGCCGACGTTTTCACTCCCAAGACCTGAGACTGAAATTCTTGCAATCCCTACTAGATCATCATCAAAGACAATATCATCATCTATCTCGGTTGAGGCTTGATGTTCGCTTGTAACCGAGCCTTCTATTGCTCCATTTTCAATTATGATCGAAAACAACCCCAGCGGATCCAGCCCCATGGTCGGCACGGGAGCATAGAAATGCCGATTGGGCCCGTCGGGGAAGCCGAGCGGGTCGGCGCTGGTCCAGCGGCCCAGGGCGGTGGCGTAGTTCCGGTAGGGGAAAACGTGGGCCTGCAGGTCGGCGTCGTAGGGTTTACCCTGCCTGTCCGGCGTAGCTCCACCGGAGCGGAGTCGGATGAAACGGGGTGAGGCGCTGTCCGACGCGTCGTCGACGTTAACCCCCAGCGCAGTCGTCAGGTAGCTGAAGCCGGTGGTGGCGCGTTTGCCTTTGGCGACGGTGGTGGCGGCCTCGCCGGGCAGCGTGAGGAGGGTATTGCCCAGAAAATCGCTGACAAAGACCGTCTCGTCCTCGTCGGCAATGGCGCTGCCGACCACCGGGACGCCGCCCGAGACGTGGGGGGCGTTGGCCCAGGTGCGTTCGCCGCGAGCGAGCAGCGCCTGGGCTCCCCGCGGTGCTCCGCCGGCCCCGAAGGCATCCTCCCAGACCCACCCGCCGTCGCCAAGGCTGTGGCGGGCAGGCGGCTCGATCACACCGGATCCGTACACCGGCTCCGGGGCTTTCTTTCGGGAAAAACCGAAGCCGACGGTAGCGATGGAGTTGGGTTGCATGAGCCTAACGAATGAATCCTAAGGGCCACCCTGCCCCGCCGAATCGGCGGATACAAGCCGGAACGGGTCGGGCGACCGCTCCCAGCTGTCGGCTCACGGCGCGGCCTTCGCGCACGCGCTCGGCCAGGCGACCGGTAGAAACGATGATGTTTAAAATCTACGTCTGACCCGAATGGCGCTAACTTAAGGGTCCTGATCCA
>JBNPEH010000003.1:0-86752 GCA_051117635.1 Opitutales bacterium
GAGTGAAGGAGGATCGGCAATGAGAATACGCTCACATTCTTTCAAATCTTCAAGTGTGGCTGACTTGATGGTGCCTTTGCCAATCGCCTTATCAATATCGTGCCATGTTTTCATTTCTTTTGTGAACAGTGATTAAACGTGCCATTTTGGAATGTTAAACCGGGACGGTTTAAGCGGATCAGGGCGTTTGTGGTTTGGATGCCTGTTGACGGATCGGGCTGAATATCAGGGTGTTCTGTTTGGGAACGTTAGGAGTATCGGATGCCGCGGCAATGATAAACGCTCCGGCAAAAAGAACTTTTGGTGCTGTACCGGGAGGCTAACGAGCGGGGTTGGCCTGTTAACCGGAAATCAGATACCCGTTAATGGCTGAGGAAAAACATTCTTAAATCTATGGTGGGCAATGGCTTACCTGACAGGGGCTATCAGGCATCCATTTATTTTCGGCGGATTCACATACCTCCCGAGTGAAAAGGCATTGCAGATTCAAGGTCAGCTTGGGGCGCAAAAACGAGGGTGCAATGGAGGAGATAGCTGATTTTAAGGCTTCGGCGTGTCAGCCTGCCCGCCATCATGTCCGCCGTAGCCTTGGCGTAGGAGGAAGTTCTGCGGAGCGGAACGACGGCTGGGAGACCCGCCTATTTAAAGCGGCGAAGGATACGCCGCACTCAAAAGCGTTTCCGTCATGGTCTTCGCCTGAAGGGGAGCTACAGAATTCTGCAAAACACCTAAAGTTAGTGCCATTCGGGTCTTGGGGCCCTGCTGCGCGGCGCCGTTTCGACAGGCTCAACGTCCGGGAACAAGCGTCGGCCCTATTAAGCGACCGGACCTCCCTTCGATCCCGATCCTGAGGGCGCGCGCGCGCAGGCGTAGGCGGCGTTGAACAGTGAGCGCCCGATGCCTGGCCACGAACCGGCGACTCTCCCCTCACCTCCAGCGTGGACTCGACGACGAAGGCGATCGGTATCGTGCTGTATCGATCGAGGCTGTCGGGCGTAGCCGCCAGGTGTCGGATCTGCATGGTCCAGGCTGCTTTCGTGTTGGGTCGGCTTGGGCCTCCTCAATTCTCTTACTCAACAACCCCTTAACTCATTAACTCCTTAACCCATTAACTTTCCTCCGCCATCTCCGCGATCAGGGCCTTGAGGACAACGGCGGCATGCCGGGCGGCGAGGGGGGCGTATTCGCGCTCGTGGTTTTTGCCCTGTTGGCCGCCGGCGAGGTCGGAGATACCGCGGACGGCGAGGAAGGGCACCTCGTTGACCCAGCAGACGAGGGCGTAAGCGGCGGTCTCCATTTCGACGATTTCGGCGTCCCAGGTGGCGTGGAGGTATTCGCGGTAGGCGGCGTTGTCCATGAAAACGGGGCCGGTGACCCCCACCCCGCCGACGTGGAGCTGCGCCTCGCGTTCGCCCACCATCAAGGGACCGATGTCGGCGATCGCCTGGCGGCTCAGTTCGAGCAGCTTGGGATTGATGGCGAAGAACGGCTTGGCGACCACACCGTCGATGCCTTCGCGGGACACCAGCGTGGCATCGGGATAAAACATGCCGAAGTTGGGGAACTTGGGCTCGAAATACTCGGCGATGATGTGGCCGTCGCCCCAGGGGGTCGGGTTGAAATAGGCACCCTCGGCATGGAAGGCCCATTTTTCGGCGATGACGACGTCCCCCAGCTGCCACTGCGGGTCGACCGCCCCGGCCACGCCGGCAAACAGGACATGGGTGATCTGCGGATACTCGTAGAGCGCGATCTGCGTGCTCATGGCCGCATTGGTCGGGCTCATGTTGGTCTGGAAGACCACGGCAGGCAGGCCATGGACCTCGATTTCGTAAAAGGTAATGCCCTTGACCGACCGCTGGTCGGCCGTGGCGGGATCGATCCCGAAAACATCCATCAACACCTCGGTCTCGGCATTGTAGGCGGCCATGATCGCGAGGAAGGGGGCTTCCGGCTCGGCGGCCTTCGCAGCCAAAGGATTCAGCCCCGTCAGGAACATCAGGAAAATCAACAGGATCGGTCGTCGCATAACGTCCATCGACAAGCAGGGAACGAGCCAGCGAGACGGGCTTCGGAGCTGGCAAAAAAGGTCATTGCCGGTCCAGACCGGAGCGAGCTGCCATCCCGGCTCTCCCAGGGCCTTAAGGCCGTAAGAGGGTTCAAAAAAACCGACGGAATCGTCCGTAGGGGCGTTGCCTGCCGACGCCCGCAGTGGATCCGTCCACGCCAGGCCTGAAGGAGCGGCCACGCAAAATCCCGGGTCAGCAGGATAGACGCCCTGGCACCGAGGCTTTCCCTCGGCGGGCGTCGCCCCTCGACAGGCTCACGGTTCACAACCAGCAACGCCCCGACATTCTGCATCCAGGCAGGACCTCTATTGGCTATGGGCTATCGGCTATGCGGCCGACAGGCCGCCCTATGCGGCATGCCGCTCCGGCTGCCCCTTCGGGCCGAGGAGCTGGAGGATATCCTCCAGCGCCAGGTAGAAACAGGGCACGAGGACCAGGATGATGGCAGTGGCGAAGATGATGCCAAAGCCGAGAGAGATGGCCATCGGAATCAGGTACTGGGCCTGAAGCGACGTCTCGAAGATAATCGGGGCGAGTCCGCCGAAGGTAGTTAGCGTGGTCAGGACGATCGGCCGGAAGCGCCGCTGACCGGCCTCGGTGATGGCGATGAACACGGGTTCAGAGCGACGACGCCGGTTGGCGTAGTCCACCATGATCAGCGAGTCGTTGACGACCACGCCGGAGAGCGCGATGACCCCCATCAGGCTGACGAGCGACAGGTCGAACCCCAGCAATATGTGGCCGATGACGCTGCCCACGATGCCGAAGGGAATGGCCGCCAGCACGATCAGCGGCTGCGCATAGCTGCCAAAGGCCACCGCCAGCAGCGCATAGATGATCAGCATGGCCAGCCCGAACCCACCCCAGAGGGCCTGCGTCGACTCGCGCATGTCGGCCTGGCTGCCCTGAAAGCTGTAAGTCAACCCGGGGAAATCCACCTGCAGCTGGGGCAGGACTTCCTCGCGCATGACGGAAATTACCTGGCCGACCGCTCGTTTTGGCTCCACGTCGCAGGAGACAGTCACGATACGCCGCCCGTCGCGCCGGTTAATCGAAGTAAAGGCCTCGCCAGCCTGCAGGTCCACCACATCGAACAGCGGCACTTCGGTGCCGTCGGGTGTCATGATGACGAAGTCCTCGAGGTGAGGCAGCTCCTCGCGCTCTTCGCGGGGCAGCTTGACCCTTACCTCCACTTCATTGGTCCCGCGCAACAGACGCAAGCCGAGAGCCCCGTAGAAGGCGTCACGCACCTGCTGGCCAACGTCGCCCGGGGTCAGGCCGAGCGCCCGGCCCTCGGGCAACAAGCGGAAGGCGAACTGCGTCTTGCCCTTGTTGTAGTTGTCGTTGGCATCCCGCGTCTGCTCGAAGCGCTTCACCTCCTCAAGGAAGGCCTGGCTGGCCGCTTCGAGGACATCCACGTCGTTGTGACTGAGGTCGACGCTGATATCCTGACGGTAGCCACTGGGCCCGCGCTCCGCCTCAAAGGCGATCTGGTCGATGCCCGGAATGTCGCCGATCTCATTCCGCCAGAGCCGGATGACCTCGCGGGCGGTCATGTCCCGCTGATCGGGCGGCTTCATGACGATCTCAACGTCGATGAAATTCTGGCCGCGGACATTGGCTTTAATCCCTTCGGCCACCGCCTGGAGGTTGTTGGCGTCGTACATGCGCCGAGTCGCCTCGGCGACATCGAGCGCAACGGCGGCAGCCTGCTCATTCGTGGTCCCGACAGGCAGCCGGATCCCCGCCTCGATTTCATCGGCAGCCACTTCCGGCATCAGGACCATGCCCATGTGGTCGCTGAGTGCGTAGCCGCCCACCACCAGAAAGAGACCGAGGCCGGCGGTCAGCGTGGCGTAGCGCCAGCGCAGGCATACCTCCAGAAAGGCGCGGTAGCGCGTACGGACAAAACGCTCGAAGCTGCGGGAAAACGCCTGCTGGGCCTGATGGAGCCGACCACCCAGACGGGTTCGGCTTTTTCCACTCTGCCGCGTGTGCCCCAGGTGCGCCGGCAGGATGAAAAAGGCCTCAAACAGTGACAGCGCAAGGACGGTGATAACCACCGCCGGGAGCGGCCACCAGAGCTTGCCGGTCGTCCCGGGGATGAACAGCAGCGGCACAAAGGCCACAATGTTGGTCAGTATGCTGAAGGTGACCGGGCCTGCCATCTCCCGGGCGCCCACCACGGCCGCCACCAGGGGATTCTTCTCCTCCTGGCGGCTGGCGTAGACATTTTCGCCCACCACGATCGCGTCATCGACCACGATGCCCAGCACTACCAGAAAGCCGAACATTGATATCATGTTGATGCTGACCCCGATGATCGGGAGAAACACCAGCCCACCGACAAAGGAAATGGTCATCCCCATCATCACCCAGAAAGCGAGTTTGATCTCCAGGAAGACCGCCAGGATGCCCATGACGATGAAGATCGCGATGACACCGTTCTCCAGCAGCAGGTTGACCCGGTCGCGGTAATCGTCGGCACTGTTGTCGTCGATCCGCCATGTGACGCCCGGCGGCAGCGTCCGCTCGAACGCGCCCAGAACCGCCTGCACGGCAGCCGCGATTTCCACTGGCGACTGGTCCCCTACTCGGTAAACCTGGATGCTGACTGAATTCTGCTCGTTGAACTGCTCCGGCAAGCCGGCTTCCTCGAATCCGTCGCGGATGTCGGCGATCTCCTCCAGCAACACCGTCCCTCCGTCGGTTGTCGCCAGAATCTCAATACGGCCGAACTCCTCCGCCAGTTGCTTGCGGGCGTCCATCCGGAGCAAAATTTCCCCCTGCGCGGTTTCGACCGACCCGGCGGCGATGTCCCGGCTCGAGGCGGCGATCAGGTCCGCCACCTGGCCCAGGGTCAGGCCATACTGGCGCAGCCGCTCCCGGGGGATTTCCACATGCGTGATGTAATCGCGGACATTGCCGAGATCCACCTGGGTGATGTCCGGGTGGCCCAGCAGCTGGTCGCGCAGACGCTCGGAGAGTTTGCGCAGCGTCCAGATATCCACCGGACCGTAAAGGCCCAGCTCCATGACCTCGCGCTCCCGGGCCTGCAACTGAACGGTGGGCTCTTCGATATCGTCCGGGAAGGTCCGGATGCGCGTGACCGCCTGATCGATATCCTGAAAGGCACGCATGCGGTCCGTGCCGGCTACCAGTTCCACCGAGACACGGCCGGAGCCTTCCTGGGCAGTGGACGTCACTTCCTTGATGCCCTGGACTCCCCGGATCGCCTCCTCAACAGGCAGCAGAATACCCTGTTCGACTTCACGGGGAGCCGCCCCGGGATAGGTCACCTGGACGGTCACGATATCCAGCTGAAATTGGGGAAAAACCTCCTTTTGAATGTGCAGCGCGGTCCAGAAACCGCCACCGAGCAGAATCACCATCAGCAGGTTCGCCGCGATCGGATTCCGCGCCATCCAACCGATGGGCCCGGCCAACCGGGTATCCGTCTTGTCGGTTTCGTTGCTCATCTGTCGTCAACCGCCGCTGGACCGACCGGTTCGGCCTGGGTACGCACCGGTGCGCCGTCGACAACCGTGCTGAGGTTAGTGGTGATGACCGCATCCCCGGTCTCGAGACCGTCCGCGATGTAGGCGTCGGTGGCGTCACGGAAGACGACTGAAACCTCGCGCACTTCGAGGTTTTCCCCGGCTTTTACCCAGACCGTGTCATTCTGGCGGACAAAACGGCGACTGAGGCGAACCACGTCCTCCAGCGGCTCGCCCAGGATCCGAGCCTCCACGAGCGAATCAAGAATCAGCGCGGGTTTTCCCCGGTTGGCCGGCTGCAGGGCAAGCGGGTCCGGGACCACAACCAAAACACGGGCGAGCCGGGTCTCTCCTTCCAGCGATCCGATCAGGCGGCTGACCCTGCCCTCCCGGTAGACCCCCTCCGGCCAGGCGGAACGCTGGCGCAGGCGGACCCGGGATCCCGCATTTCCGGAATTTCCGGCATAGGCGAGACGATCCACCTGACGCAAAGGTACCCGGGCATATACCCAATAGGTATCCACCCCGACGATACGGCCCAACGGTTCTCCCGGGGAAGCCAGCGACCCCGGATCGATCTCGCGGGTCAGCACCTGAGCGTCGAAGGGCGCTTTGACCTGGGTGCGATCCATATCCAGCTCGGACCGGCGCAACGCCGCGCGGGCCGCTTCCACTCGGGCTTGAGCCATCTGCATCTGAGGCTCGCGCAGCACCAGGGACCGGTCGGCCCCGGCCAGGGATTCGCCGACCGCCTCAAAATCCCGGCGGGCGACCGCCTGGCGTCCCTGCTCCAGGGCCAGTTCAGCCTCAGACTGCCGCAGGTCACTGTGGGCACGGTCCCGGGCGATCTGGTAGTCGGCGGGGTCGATCGCGACCAAAGTATCCCCTTTTTGGATACGGCCGCCGGGAAGGAACGCATCGGCGAGGGATAAAACCCGGCCGCCCACTTGCGGCCTCAGGACAACGTCTCGGGCGGCTTCGACCGCCCCGAGGACAACCAGTTCCGGCTGAAAATCTGCGCGCGTGACGGTGACGGTTTCAACCAGCATGGACGAGGTCCGGGTAGCACCGGTCCGTTGCGCCTCAGGCTCGGAATTAAAAATCAGGAAAATCGCGCCGACAGCGCAGAGGAGGATGACGACACAGAGGATGATCGAGCGAACGATCATTCCTTTTGTCGTTCCCGGCCCGCGCACCGTGCTTTTTGGGGTAGCCGGATCAGTCATCGTAGGAGGGATTGGGTTGGGTGGCAGTGTCCGCCGCAACCGGGTCCAGGCGCTCCGGCAGGGGTCCGGCAATGGCGGTGTAGAGATCGATGCGGGTCTCCAGCAGGTGGCGACGGACCACCAGGGCCTCACGCCGCAGTTGCTGGACATCGGTCAATGCCGTCAGTACATCAAGGTAGCCAATCTGGCCGTTGGCATACCGATTTCGCAGTTGTTCGTAGGTTTGGTCCGCCAGTTTGATTTGGGCCTCCACCGCGGCCAGTTGCTCCCGCTGGCGGCGCTCACCCATCAGCGCCGCCTCCACTTCCCGAAACGCCTCCAGGACTGCCTGTCCAAACGCGAGAAGTGCTTCCTCTTCACCCGCCCGGGCGGCAACCACTCGCTCCTTGCGCGCACCCCAATCAAACAACGGGACCAGGAGGCCGCCGCCAGCCTCTTGGATCCAGGACCGGAACAGTTCGTCGGCAGATGAACCGTCTGATCCGAAGGAGGCCGTCAAGTCCAGGCGGGGAAACCGGTCGGAAAGCGCTTTCGCCGTTTCCCGGTTTCGCACCGCGATCCGAAAACGGGCTGCCTGAATGTCGGGGCGGCGATCAACCAGCGCGGCTGGCAATCCTGTCTGAGGCAGGGGGGGCAGATCGGGAAGGGGATGAGTGCCGGCTCCTACCGAACCGTTTGCCGGAAGCTGGGGGTTTCGGCCCAAAAGTACATCGAGTTTCAGATCGCGCAGTTCGGCAATTTCTGCGACGCCTGCTCTTGCTTCCCGAGTGGCCTGAATCAGCTGCTCCTGGCGCAGCACATCGACAGCCGCTACCTGTCCCCCGCGGAAGCGGACGCGCAGGAGGTCGAGGATCCGTCCGTTTACTGCCAGTTGCTCATTCAGAAGATCAAGACGTTGACGAGCCTCCAGGCGTTGAAACCAGACCCTGGCTACGGCATCAGCCAGAAGCAAACCGGCAGCTTCACGTTCGGACCGGGCAACCTCCGCCCGGAGTCGCTCGGCCTCAATCGCTGCTTCGATGCCGCCCCAAAAATCCACCGAGTAGGCGACCGACAGACTTGCCGACCAGCGGTTGACCTGCAATTCATCCGGAGCATCGCTCGACCACTGTAGAGCGGCGTCACCGTCGAGGGCGGGCAGCCTGTCGGCACCGACCGCCCGGGCGCGGGCCTGCGCCGCTCTTAACCGCTCCCGGGCGGCTTGAAGATCCAGATTCTGGGCCAGGGCCATCCTGATGATGCGGTCCAGGCCATCCTGTTTAAAAACGGTCCACCAGGCCGCGGGCACGGAAGCCTCACCCGATTCACTGAAACCGCCTGGTAGCGAAACAGGAGGCTCGGCGGCGGGTGGTACCGTCGTGCAACCGGTGCCCAGCAAGACAACCAGCATGACAACCCCAATAAACCGGAGCGGTCGGTGCGGATACAATGAAGAGACTGAGAAAGCCATGCGTGCGAAGGCAGCTGGGCTAAAAATGGACCAACTCACCCACTTTTGTAACGAATGCAAGGCGAAGCTTGCATCGATGCGCTTCCGTTAAGCTTAAATGTTAAATCCTAAACCCTGTAGGGAAGCTGCGTGACAAAAGAATTACGAGGAATCCCTTGCCACGATTTAAAGAAGGCCGCTAGCCTTGCAGCGAAATACCCAAATAAGCCCGCATATCAAAGGCTCCCCGGGTCGGATGGGGTCAACCTGCGGCCTTTTTCAGGTCGTCCATCCGCAATCAAACTCACACATCCCCCTGTGTCACACTGACACAGCTGGCCGGGGATTTTATCAGAACCTGACTTAATCCTTTCCATCACCATGACCAAAATAGACCAAGATTACGGAGACGATCCGATCGCTGTACGAGACACCAACAAATACATCGAGGAGTACATTGAAGGCTTCGTCGACAAATGGGACCAGCTCATCAACTGGGATGCCCGGGCCAAGAGCGAAGGCGACTTCTTCATCAAGCAGTTGCAGGAGCGCGGTGCCAAAAAAATCCTCGATGTGGCGGCCGGCACCGGCTTCCACTCCATCCGCCTTCTCGAGGCCGGCTTCGAGGTCATCAGCGCCGACGGCAGCCCGGAGATGCTCGCCCGCGCCTTTCAGAACGGTCGCGACCGGGGTCACATCCTCCGTGCGGTGCAGGCGGACTGGCGCTGGTTGAACCGCGACATCCACAGCAAGTTCGACGCGGTCATCTGCCTGGGTAACTCTTTCACCCATCTGCACGAGGAGCGGGATCGCCGCAAGGCGCTGGCCGAATTCTACGCCGCGCTACGCCACGACGGGATCCTGATCCTGGACCAGCGCAACTACGACATGATCCTGGACGAGGGCTTCAAATCGAAGCACACCTACTACTACTGCGGGGAGAATGTGAAGGCCGAGCCTGAGCACGTGGACGAGGGCCTGGCCCGCTTCCGTTACGATTTTCCGGATGGCTCCAGCTACAACCTGAACATGTTTCCGCTCCGCAAGGATTACACGACGCGCCTGATGCGGGAGGTCGGGTTTCAACGCGTGGAGACCTTCGCCGATTTCCATGAAACGTATCGGCAAGAGGATCCGGATTTCTTTATTCATATCGCTGAAAAGCAGTATATCGAGGGCGAGTCCTAACGCCATTAGTGAATCCTTACCATGAGTAAATCATACAACGAAGTCGCCGACCAGGCAGAGAAATATTACGACAGTTCCGACGCGGATAATTTCTATTTCAATATCTGGGGCGGCGAAGATATTCACGTTGGCTGGTACGAGTCCGACGATGAGCCCATCCCGGATGCCAGCCGCCGCACGGTGGCCAAAATGGCGGACCGGCTCTCCCACTGGCCGGCCGGCACCCGGGTGCTCGATATCGGTGCCGGCTACGGAGGTTCAGCCCGTTACCTCGCCAAAAACCACGATTTCGATCCCACCTGCCTCAACATCAGCGTGGTCCAGAATGAACGCGACCGGCAGATGAACCGGGAGCAGGGTCTGGCGGACCGTATCGACGTCCACGACGGCTCCTTTGAGGACCTGCCTTTCGAAGACAACAGCTACGACGTGGTCTGGTGTCAGGATTCCATCCTGCACAGCGCCCAACGCAAGCGCGTGTTCGAAGAAGTGGATCGGGTCCTCAAGCCGGGCGGCGAGTTCATTTTCACCGATCCCATGCAGAAACCCGGGGTATCCAAGGATATTCTCCAGCCGGTTCTCGACCGGATTCACCTGGATTCCATGGGCAGTTTCGATCTGTACGAGGAATTCGCCCGGGACCTGGGTTGGGAGACCCTGCACATCGAACGCGCCACCGAAAAGCTGGTCATGCACTACTCGCGCGTGCTCCAGGAGCTGGAGCGACGTCAGGACGAGATGGAGCAGCACTGCAGCCGCGAATACATCGAAAAAATGAAAACCGGTCTTCGGCACTGGGTTCAGGCGGGGCGCGACGAAGCCCTCGCCTGGGGCATCCTCCACTTCAAGAAGCCCGGCTGAGCAGCCCCCAGGCCGTCAGCAGTTCATAGCTGCAGACTACCAGCGGCATGACCAGCAGCCCCGCACGGTGCCATTCCCGGTGCATTGCAAACACCAGGCCGATGGTCCCTGCCGCTGTGGCTCCTGAGCCCCACCCGAAGAGCGTGACCGGCGCCAGGTTGCCGTGCCACAGCACCGGTACGGGGAGCAGCGCACTGATGGCGTAAAGAATCAGACCCGGGTGAACGCCACGCCAGGTGTATCCGCTGGACGGATCGACGGTCGGTGGCAGTGCGGGCTTCCAGCGCCATAACCCCGCAACCAGCCCGGCCTGGAGCAGAAACAGGGCAGTCAGGACCGGAGCAAACGGCTGAATGGCAGCCAGGGTCTGTCCGTGCCACATCCAGCCTGTCCAGAGCCAGGCGGCGACCAGCAACAGACCGGCTGCTGACCGCAGGCCGGCCCGCCACGCGGGTCGAAACCACCAGAGTGTCAGCCAGCCGGCGTTGAGGATCACCCAGCCGAGGTGGATAAAAGCGAAACGTTCGTTATAGCCCGCCAGCATGGTGGTCAGGACCTCGGCCGAATAGGGGATGACATCGGAGACCCGGTAGCTGCTCCAATCCTCGATCACAGGGTCGCAAACAGGTCAGTCATCCGCCGACGGGTAGCGCCATCAGGTAGCTGCCCGTGGCAGGCTCCCATGTTCTCCCGCATATGCGCGACCTGCGACGTGGCCGGGATGGCGCAGGTAACCGCCGGATGGGCCACGATCCATTTGAGGAGAAACTCCGGCCAGTTGGTGCATCCGGCCTCGACCGCCCAGGCCGGAACCTCCCTGCCCGACCGCTGCGCCTCCGCGATGAACCGACCGCCGCCATAGGGCCGGTTGGCGATGACCGCGATGCCACGGTCCCGGGCCAGCGGCAGCAGGCTGTTCTCCACCGAACGGCGGGCAATGTTATAGGTCAGTTGCACAAAATCAAGCGGCTCAGTTTTCATCACCTGCTCCAGCTCCCGGTGGCGTCGCCCGTGCGACGTGGTGATGCCGATGTAACGGACGTCACCCCGCTCCTTGAGTGCGCGCAGCGTCTTCAGGTGGTCCCGCCAGTTGACGAGGTTGTGCACCTGCTGCAGGTCCAGCCGCGAGACGCCCCAGAGCCGGAGCGAATCCTGGTGCTGCGTGCGCCCCTCTTCGTCTGAACGCGTCCAGACCTTGGTGGCTGAAAACAGGCCCTCGGGGTGACCAAGTTGCTCCAGGCAATGCCCGACGACCCGCTCCGCTGAGCCGTACATCGGCGAACTGTCGATCATGCCCCCGCCCCGCGCGAAAAAAGTGCGCAGGATGGCTGTGCGCTGACGCAACAGGTCAGGCGCCGATCCCACATTGAACGTGATCCAGGTGCCCATCCCGATGACGGGGATCCCCTCCCCCGTTGCGGGGATGGCCTTGGTGATCAGCGTTTGGGGCGCGGTCTCCACCCCCCGAAGACTACGGCCGGCCAGACCGCCCAGGGCAGCAAAAGCAAGGTGCGATACAAAGCGGCGACGGTCCATTTACCTACACCTTAACCTGACCCGGCTGATCTTCAACGACCGGGATGGCGCTGCCGGAGGATGTTCCGACTCCGTTTGCCTTTTCGGGCCCGGCCGGTCAATGGTAGACAGGCTACGCGGTATCTGTTGCTTCTTGCCGTCGCCCTTGCCTGCAGCCCCGGGGTACCGCGCGTCTCTGCCATGGAAACAGTCCTGGAAACGTTTCGGGCCGGATGGCGCGGGCGCGACGTCCCTGACGCCCCAACGCTTCAGGCCGGGCGCATCCAGCCAGTCGGTATCCTTCTCGGGGACAGCCAACCGGGGCCTTTCGTCCTGGATATCGATTGGATCCGGGCCGGGACCATGCGATCAGACGAGCCCTGATCCGAACCAGACTAAACCGACCCTTTAAAGGCGTGGCCCAATCGCCTGGTACTCCCGCCGGGAGTCGAACCCAGATCTACGGCTCCGGAGGCCGTTGTTCTATCCATTGAACTACAGGAGCAGGCCAAATGCCGCGTACCGCGACAAGGAGCCAAAACGCCAACCTCCTTCCCGGGAGTCAATGTCTTTCAGCAACGACCCCGGCATTCCCGTAAACTTGAAAATGAGACTTGTTCTCGATCATTCCGGTCGGCAGGTTCGCGCTTTTTGCACCTGGCGAGCCCCCCGGCAAACAGCCCAGCCCGAATCGTATGCAACCCTCCCGGCCCTCTCGGCTGATCCTCCTTTCTATTGCTTGTCTGAGCCAGCCGCAGCTGGTGCGCTCTAGCGACATTGCGGGATGCCTGGCATCTATGTGCGACCCGAGGACGGGTACGGCCTGTTTCCCAATGTGTCGCTTCGCGGGGTAAACCCGGGACGCATGTCGAAGGTAACGGTCATGGAGGACGGTATCCTGACCGCGCCCGCCCCTTTGCCATCGCGACCAATGTCCTCGACGAGACCACGCTGGTCAGCCGGCTGCCTGGTCCTGGGAGGCGTTCGCTTCAGCGGACGCTCGGCGCAACCAGCCTTGCTTCGGTGATTCCCCTGCCACGCGGCAGGGCTGAAGCCCCTGCCCTCCCAGATAGCGACACCACCGGTCGACGGGGGACACGCGGGACGTTTGCGACATCTGGCCGAGATTTTCCAAACCCGCCCTCGGTCTCAGGCTTTACGGTGGCTGTACTCCGGCAGGGACCAGGTGACGCTGTAGCGCCCGTCCCGGCTGCGGCGCAGGCGTGCCGGAGCCCCGAAGGCCCGGCTGAGGTTGGGCCCGGTCAGCGCTTCCCGGACGGTGCCGGCGGTCACGGCCCTGCCCTGTTGCAGCAGCAGCACGTGCGAGAATGCGGGCAAAATCTCATCCACGTGGTGGGTAACGAGCACCAGCGCCGGCCCATCCCCCCGGTGGGCAAGACCGTCTAGAAAATGGAGAAAGCGTTCCCGCGAAACCGGGTCCAACCCGGCGCAGGGCTCGTCCAGGATCAACAGCTCCGGTCCGGCCATCAGCGCCCGGGCGATCAGCACCCGCTGACGCTCGCCCTGCGACAGGGTTCCCCACGCCCGGCCGGCAAAGGCCCTGGGCGGCAGGCCCACCGCCCGGAGATGCCGCTCGGCGGCTTTGCCTTCACCCGGACGGATGCGCCCCCAGAAATTGATCATGCCGCGTGCGCCGCTGACCACCGTTTCCAACGCCGTCTCCGGAAAATGGATACGGTTGTGAACGGCGGAAGCGACGACACCGATCCGGGACCGGAGGTCATTCCAGTCGGCCTCTCCGTAGGTTTGGCCAAACAGCCGGATAGTGCCGCGGGTGGCCGCTTCCTGCCCCTGCAGCATCTTCAGGAGCGAGGATTTGCCCGAGCCGTTGGGGCCGAGGATGACCCAGTGCTGGCCGGACCGGACGGTCCAGTCGACACCTCGCAAAATCCGGGTCGGCCCGCGCTCCAGGCGAATGCCCTCGAGCGCGAGGAGGACCCGCTGGGAGGACGCGTCGGCCACGGGCAAGAGCCGGTCAGATATGGATGGCGTGCCCGTCGACGGCGGCGGCGGCTTCCATATTGGCCTCGGAGAGCGTCGGATGGGCGTGGATCGTCTCGTGGATCTCGTCGATGGTACCCTCCATCTGCATGGCCACGCCGTACTCGGCGATCAATTCGGTGGCGTCGGCCCCGATGATGTGCGCGCCGAGGATTTCGCCATGTTCCTTGCCAGCGATGATTTTGACAAAGCCCTCGGCGTGGTTGGAAGCGACGGCCTTGCCGGAAGCGGTGAAGGGAAACTTGCCGACCTTGTAGTCCAGACCCTGTTCCCTGGCCTTTTTTTCGGTCAGGCCGATGCTGGCAACCTGCGGCTGGCAGTAGGTACAGCCCGGATACAGGGACAGCCGTTTGGGCTTACTGTGGCCAAACATGCCGTTGATGGCCTGGATGGCCTCGAAGGTCGCGACATGAGCGAGCCAGGGCGGACCGGTGATGTCGCCGGCGGCGTAAATGCCGCTGGATGAGGTCTCGTAATTGTCATCCACGACCACATAGCCACGATCCTCCTTCACCTTCACCCGACTGGAGAGCAGGCCCTCGGTATTGGCCGTGACCCCGATGGCGACGAGCAGGCTGTCGACTTCGAGTTCATCCTGCTTCTCGCCTTTCACCAGATCCATTTTGACCGAGTTTTTCAGGACCCGGACATTTTCGACCTTGGTGCCGGCCTTGACGGTGATCTTCTGTTTCTTGAAGGCGCGCGCCAGCGCGTCCGAAACCTCCTCGTCCTCGACCGGGACAATTTTGGGCAACATCTCCACCACGGTGACGTCGGATCCGAAGGCATTGAGGAAATAGGCGAATTCCACCCCGATCGCGCCACCTCCGAGGATCGCGACCTTCCCGGGCTGCTTTTTCATGGCCAGGGCCTCGCGGGAGGTCATGACGCGTTCACCATCGACCTCGACATCGGGGAGCTGACGCGGCTTGCAGCCGGTGGCGATCAGGATCTTGTCGGCCTTGAGGATCTTCCCCTTGTCGGGACCGTCACTCACCTCGACCATGCCGGGCACCTGGATATGGCCACGCCCGCGGATGTAATCGACCTTGTTCTTTTTGAACAGAAATTCGATGCCGCCGGCCATGCGGTCGGCGACCGTGCGCGAGCGCTCGATCACCTTGGCGAAGTCGTAACCCACCTTGTCGGCGGAGAGCCCGAAGTCCTCCGCATGGTTCATGGCCTGATAGAGCTCGGCGCTCTTGAGCAGCGCTTTGGACGGGATGCAGCCCCAGTTCAGGCAAGTACCCCCGGCCCGTTCCACCTCGATACAGGCGGCTTTCTTGCCGAGCTGACCGGCCCGGATGGCGGCGGCATAGCCTGCGGGGCCACCCCCGATGACGACGAGATCGTAAGATGCGTTTTCAGCCATGTGGAATCAGATACAGTTCAAAAGGATGCGCCCGGCATGAACGCAAACGCCCGGATTAAAGGCCTCCCGCCGACCGGGTCAAACCGGAGCGACCATCTTTCCCGGCAACCGGCTCAGATATCGATAACTTCCCGCTCCGGCTCGCGGGCGCGGGTATCCGCCTTACGCCGATTGACATAAATCGTCCGGCGCATGGATACACCCGGCTGGCCCTGATGGTACCGTTTGATTTTCCACTGGGAAAGCAACACCTGCTGGCCGATCACCGTCAGGCTGAGGACGAGCGCTCCGGCCAGGGCGGACCAGAAGGAGGAGACCACGAACCCGGAAATGAGTTGCCCCACCAGCATGAAGAGGAGGGCGTTTATCACCCAGAGTCCGACTCCAAAGGTCAGGATAACGAAGGGCAGCGTAAAGAGGACGAGCAGCGGCTTGAGGACGAGATTGAAGAGCGCGAGCAGGGCTGATGCGCCCAGCAGGGCGCCCACCCCTCCGGTGGCCTCAATACCGGGGATCAACCAGGCCGCGATCGCTGTTCCCAGGGCGAGAACCAGCCATTGGCCCACTAGGCGAATAAACGGTTTGTCCATAACTGAGAGCAGGGCGTGCTCGACGCCGGATCGGTTTCCTTGCGTGGTTGTCGCTTGAGAGTCAAGCCGCATACCCGCAAGTTCCGAACGGTCATCCTCCTGGATTATTCCGAATACTTAAAGTTGTAGGTTTCCTTGGTATCCTCCTCGTCCGGATTGAAGACGGACAGAAAGATACCGAAAATGTAGGGTTTGGCGACAAACCGCGGGGACCGGAGGCAGACCGGATCCTCATTCCGGGAAAGTCGGAAAAATTCATCTTCGTTGCTAAACGATTGGGTCCGGATGGTGGCGAACGCTTTGTCCGGCTCCATCAGATTATCATCCGCATCCAGAAAGAAGAGATGAAAACGACGTTCGATCAGCTGAAGGTTCAGGAAGCCTTCTTTCCCCATCCGCTCGATCGTATAGCCGGCATCCGGGTCCGGCAACGGCTCACCGACGACAAATTTTGCCTCCTCGGCAAAGGAAAAGGCCAGGAAGGCCAGGAAAAGCAGGCTCGAAAGGGTGAAATGCCGCAGCTTCATTTTCAAGAACCTAGCGAAACCGGCTTTCGATTTCAATCATCACTCCCCGGCTGTCACCCAACCGTCACGATTCGCGGCCCGCATCCGCGTCATCCGGTCGGCGTCGCTCCGCTTTCAGCCTCTTCCAGCGTTCCAGGCGCTCGGCGATGGCCTGTTCGCTACCGGCGTTGCCCGGTTTAAAAAGGCTGAGCGGCTGTTCGAGATACTCCTGCCCACTGATCGCCTCGGGAAAGTCGTGACTGTATCGGTAACCGGTCGCATGGCCCGCCTGCCGGTTGGCCGCGCCATGTTTGTCCCGTAGCCAGAGCGGCACGGGCTGCACCGGCTGATCGCGGATGGCTGCTTTGGCCCGCCCCAGCGCCTTGGTCGTGCTGTTACTTTTCGGTGCCGTCGCCATAAACGTCACCACGTGCGCCAGATTCAACTCGCACTCGGGTAGGCCGACCTGTCCGCAGGCCTGGAAACACGCCACCGCCAGGCCCAGCGCACGCGAATCGGCCAGCCCGACATCCTCACTGGCGAAAATCACCACCCGCCGCGCGATGAAGCGCGGGTCCTCCCCACCGGCCAGCATCTTGGCCAGCCAGTAAAGGGCGGCATCGGGATCGCCGCCCCGCATGCTTTTGATGAAGGCGCTGGCCGTGTCGTAGTGCTCGTCCTCATCGGCATCGTAACGGATCTGACGCTCGCGGGCAAAGGCCTCGAGGGCCGGCTCCTCGATGATCGACCCCATGGGTTGGCTCAGCACCAGCGTTTCGAGCGCGTTGAGGGCCCGGCGCAAGTCGCCGTCGCAGAGGCGGGCGAGGCCGGTCAGGACGGCGGGGTCGGCGGAGCAGCGATGCCCACCCAGACCCTGTTCATTGTCGTTGAGGGCGGTTTCCAGCACCCCGGCGATGGTTTCCACGGCGATGGGCTCCAGGCCGAAGAGGTGGCTGCGCGAGAGCAGCGGCGGATTGATGTAGAACCCGGGGTTGTGCGTGGTGGCCCCGATCAACCGCACGTTGCCGGCCTCCACGTCGGGCAACAGCAGATCCTGCTGAGCCTTGTTGAAGCGGTGAATCTCGTCGATGAAGAGAATGGTCCGTTCCTCGGGCCGGTAGCGGGCCATCTTCAGGATATCCCGCAACTCCGCGACGTTGCTCATCACCGCGTTGACCCGCACGCAACGGGAGCCTGTTTCGGCGGCAATCACCTCGGCCAGTGTGGTTTTGCCGCAGCCGGGCGGTCCGTAAAACATCAGCGATCCGAAGGTGTCGGACCGAACCAGCTGGGGCAGCAGCGCTCCCTCTCCCGTCAGATGGGGCTGGCCGACCACGGCCTCGAGCCGATCCGGACGCATCCGGACCGCCAGCGGTTTGCGCCCGCGGGCCTCGGTGTCCCCAGCCCCGCCGGTGGGCTCCTGGGGCTGGCTCGAAGCCTCGCCGAAAAGCGACGGCTGCGTATCCTGGCGGGGAGGCGGCATAGGAAACAGGGGCCGGTCGCGCCTTTCTGCATGGTCAAGCGAACCGGCTCCCTGCTAGGCTGCGGCATGGTGGCGAAAGTTCAACCCCTGGCCGTTGCGCTCAGCATAGCCGGGTCGGACAGCGGTGCCGGAGCCGGCATCCAGGCCGATCTGCTCAGTTTCGCCCGGTGTGGGGTTTACGGGACCACCGCCATCACCTGCCTGACCGCGCAGAATCCGGTCGGCGTCAGTGACCTGCATCCCGTGCCCGGCAGGCACGTCGCCGCACAGTGCCGCCAGGTGCTCGGTTATTTCGACGTGCGCGCGGCCAAGACCGGCATGCTGTTGAATCGGGAAATCATTGAGACGGTGGCCGGGATCCTGGCCGATCAACCCCAATTGCCCGTCGTGGTGGACCCCGTTATGGTAGCCACCAGCGGGGCCGTTCTGCTGGAACCGGAAGCCATCGAGGCGCTGAAGGCGGAGATGCTGCCCCGGGCCGCGCTGTTGACCCCCAACCTGGACGAGGCAGGCGTCCTGATCGGCAAAAAACCGGATACGGTGGAGACGATGAAAACAGCCGCCCGGACGCTGTTTGATACCTATGGAGCGCCGGTCCTGCTCAAGGGGGGGCATCTGGAGGGCGACTCATTGACCGACCTGCTGGTGACCGCGCCCGACACCCTCGACTATTTTCACGCCGAGCGACAGACATCGGTGCAGACCCACGGGAGCGGCTGCACCTTGTCCGCGGCTATCGCGGCCCACCTGGCCCGCGGCCTTGCGATACCGGAGGCCATTGCGGCCGGCCATGCCTACCTGCAGGCGGGGTTGAAGCAACCGCTGAGGCTCGGAGACGAATCCTTTATCGATCATGATGGAGAGGAACGGAGAGGAGACGGAACCACCCCCTGAGCGCCTGTCCGCGCAGTCCGGTCCCGGTCCCGCGCCGGCACTGGTCCCCCTGCTGGCCTTTGTACTCGGCATCTCGACCGCACGCCTGACCGCCGGCCTGGGTAGTCCGCTGGTCGCCCTGCCCATGCTGGTGGCCGGGCTGACCGTGTTGACGCCCGGGGTAGCCGGCTCCCCCAAGGCCAGGTGGCGCTGCCTGCGCGGGCGATTAGTCCTCTGCCTGGTCCCCGCCCTGGTCGGCTTCGGCTGGTCGGCGTACCGCATGCCTCTCCCGGTCCAAACCGGCCAGGCATGGCGGCAACTGCCGCCGCGGGCGTTCAACGGCGAACTCAAGGTGGAGCGGATCTGGCGGCAACCCGACACCTGGGACCGGGTCACCGGCCTGGCCCGGATCCAGGCACCGGATACCGAATGGCACGGCGAACGGGTGTATGCGGCCCTCAAGGCGCCGGGACCTGCACAGCCAGCCGTGGGCCGAACGGCGGTCTGGTCTGTCCGCGGGGTGCTCGAACCGCTCAACGATGCGGCCTTGTCCGGCGGGAACGACTTTCTGGAAAGCCTCCGCAGCCGGGGCGTGGGCTGGACCCTGGGCCGCGGTGACTGGCGGCGGGAAAGCCAGGCACCGGCCCGGCACGAGCAATGGCTCCAGGCTGCACGGAATCGCATCAAGACAGCGCTGGCCACAGGGGCGCAGCCCGCTGACCGGGCCATCCTGCGGGCCCTGATCCTGGGCGACCGCACAGCGCTCTCGGAGGCACAGGCCGCCCGGTTCAAGAACACCGGCACGCTTCATTTCTTCGCGGTCAGCGGACTGCACGTGGGGCTGTTGGCAGGTGCCCTGATCGGGGGATTCCGTCTACTGGGGGTACCGCGCCCCTGGCAGGGCTGGCTGATGCTGCCGGGCTGCGCTGTCTACGTCGGCCTGGCCGGCATGACGGTTTCAGCGCAACGCGCCTTCCTGATGCTGGCCGCCTGGGTGGTGGCCGATGCCTGCCTGCGGCAGGCCCGTCCCCTCCCCGCCTGGACGTTGGCCGCCTGGTGCGCGCTCCTCCTGGACCCGCACGCCATCGGGGAAGCGGGCTTTCTGCTGTCCTTCGGGGTGGTCGCCGCGCTCTTGGTTTACGGCGTGCCGTGGGCGGCTACCCTGCAGGCCTGGTTGGCCTATCCCTGGCGTTGGGTCCCGGAGCCGGACCGGTCGCTGCCGGTGCGCGGGTTGCTCCGCATCGGGCGCATCCTGACCGGCGCCGGCGCAATCAGCCTGGCCGCCTGGTTGGCCAGTTCTCCCATCATCATGACGGCCTTTGAACGGATGACCCCCTGGGCGCTGGTGCTCAACGTGCCGCTGGTTCTGCTGGTGGGCCTCGCCCTGCCGCTGGGCCTGCTGGGAGGATTTGCCGCGACCTGCGGCTTTCCCCGCGTTGCGGATGCGGTCTGGCGTCTGGCCGAGCCGCTGGCCGGATGGATGGACGGCCTGACCGGGGTGGTAACCGGCTGGCCTGCGGCGGTGATCCCGACACCGGGTCTGCCCGAGTGGTTTCCGTGGCTGGCCTGGCTGGGCCTGTTTGCCGTTCCGATTCTCCTGACCCGGGCCCGAACCTGGCCATGGCCGGCGGCCCGCCGGGTCGGAGCCGGCCTGAGCGCGTCGCTGCTGGTCCTGGCCGCCTGGCTAAGCTGACTTGTCAGCCGGGGTCGGACAGCTTAAGGGAGAACCATGAAGAGTGCCTATGAACTGGCGATGGAGCGGTTGCGATCGGAGGAGCCTGACCAACCGCTGACCGATGAACAGAAGGCGCAGCTCGCCGAGCTGGACCGAACCTTCGAGGCCAGGCGGGCCGAAAAGGAGGTCTTCCTCCAGGGGAAGATCGCCGAGGCCCGGGCCGCCGGTGACCGGGACCAGATCGAGGCTCTGCAAAAACAGCTGCGCGACGAACGGGCCATCCTGCGGGAGGACCTGGAGGCGGCGAAGGCCAAGGTCCGGGCGAAAGGCTAGGGCGACTACCGAGCCCGCAGGGCGACACCTCAACGAGCGAAGCGAGAATAACACGCCGCAGATCGCGCATGTGGGTGAAAAGAATCGGGAAACCGGGCCCCACCACGAACGTGCATTTCGAATAAAGGCTGCAAATCCCTCGCTCAGCATTATTTACCGCCCTGTTTCCCGATTCTGGTGAGAAGTTCGGGCTAGAGCCGAATGGCGCTAACTTAAGGCCTCCAATCCAAATCGGGATCGAAATCGAAATCGGGATCGAATATTCATAAGGAAATAATATGCATTGGCTTACGTAATCGATTTCGATAGCGATTTCGATAGCGATACCGATGAAAACGCTGTTAAGTTAGTACCATTCGGGCTAGAGCCGTTTAACCAAAGCTGTTGCCGAAAGCCCTACTTGGCTGAGCTTAAAACAAAAAACCCGCTCCGGTACGGGAGCGGGTCAGGGAAAAGGGTTGTGGTCGAATTATTTCCGGCGGCGGAACTTGTTTTCGAACTTTTCGACGCGGCCGGCCGTATCGACGAACCGTTTCTCACCGGTGAACACCGGATGCGAGTCGGACGTCATGTCCATGACCACGACCTGATACTCGACACCGTCGATGGTTTCGGTCCGCGAGCCCTTCATGGTCGACTCGGTCAGAAACTTTTTGTTGGTGGACACATCGACAAAGGCGGTCGGATGCATCTTGGGATGAATCTCGGTTTTCATCGCTGGAAAAATCGTTGGAAGGGCCTCAGCCCTGACGCGCCTTGAAGCGCGGGTTGGTCTTGTTGATGACGTACAGGCGCCCACGACGGCGAACGACCTGGCAGTCGGGGTGGCGAGTCTTGAGCGACTTGATAGAGGATACTACCTTCATAACGGAAAGGGCTGGGGCGAAAAGGAGAGAAAGAAAAGCGGGGACACCGGGCTGTCAATGCCGAAGGCCGCAGGAAGCGAACGGTCGGATCCCCCTCAGTTGAGCGACGGGTCGTCCGGCTGGTCAGGCAGCAGCTCTTCGCCCGGGAAGGATGGCCTGGTTTTGCCAACCACGGTTTTCCAGAGCTTTTCGCCGTCCTGGTTATCCAGCGCCACGGCGTCGACCGGCGAGACGATCCAGGCGTGTTGCTCCAGCTCCATCTCGACCTGGCCCTTTTCCCAGCCGCTGTAGCCGAGGAAGCCACGCAGTTCGAGGTCCTCGTGCTCCCGCAGCAGCGTCTCCGCCTTGGTTTCGTCGATCCCGAAGAACAGCTTGAAGATGCCCTTGTCCGGGTTCCACTTCCAGGCGGCGAGAATCATGCGGTCTTGAGACACCGGCCCGCCCACATAAAGCGGAATGTCCTTGAGCGGACCAAAGGCGAACGCGTCGTTAAACTCCCCGAGGGTTTTGCCCATGGGGCGGTTGAGCACGACTCCCAGCGTACCATCGTCCTCCGAGTGAGCGGAGACCAGGATCACGGTCTTGGCGAAATTCGGATCCTGCAGCTGGGGGCTCGCCACGAGGAAGGAGCCGGAAAGGTTGTTGCCGTCGCCCGGGTTGCCTCCGGACGAATCGGGGTCGGAGTTCAAGCGATCCATGTCAGGAAAGACCTTATCGGGAAATCAAAGTTTCGCCAAGGCGATGCCGGATTCGGACAGCAGTTGAGCGGCGATAGCGTCATTGTGATAATCATGATGATATTTGATCGCACGGACGCCCGCCGCCGCCAGGATTTTCGCGCAATTGATGCAGGGAAAATGCGTGATGTAGGCCGTCGCTCCGCTCAGGCTGATCCCGCGCCGGGCAGCGTCCGCCACCGCGTTCTGCTCGGCGTGCACGGTCGCCTGTTCATGGCCGTCGCGCACCCGGGACAGGTGCGGGTTGCCCGGCAGAAAGCCGTTGTAGCCGGCCGCGATGATCCGATTGCGGTGTTCACCGCCCGACACCAGAACACAGCCGACGTGGAGCCGTTCACAGGCCGAGCGCGAGGCCATCAGCAGGGCCGTCGCCATGAAATACTCATCCCAACTCGGGCGGCCCGTACGCGTTTCCAGCGCAGCAGCCAACTGGCCCAGGAAATCGCCCGGCGGCGCTTCCGCGCTGAGCCGGTCGGGCGGGACGGACGGTGTCGCGCACATGCCCGGAGATTGAGCCACCGCGATGCAGGCATCAAGAGCAGGGCCGAATTCTTGTCCGCAAGCTGTTCACAGGGTTGTTCCCAACCGCTTCGGTCCGGCAAACAGAACAGGCTCCCACTTCCGCGGGAGCCTGGTTTTTTTCTAATTTGGGTGGGCGACCTACACCAGATTCAAGCCACGGGGCCCGTTATTCGACCCTCAAGGAGTCGGCGGCTCAACCCGACCCGGCGCCGCACGGCTTTTAACCCGGACTTCTCATGAAGCCCAGATGGGATGAGCTGCACCTGTCCGCCATAGCTCGAAGAGCGACGGCGGAAGGCGGCGTGTCCGCCATAACCCGAAGGGTGACGGCGGGAGGGCGAAACCGGCTGGGCGACCACTGTGGTGCGTAACCAGGCGGTTTCCAGCCCGACTACCGAGCCCGCAGGGCGACACCTCAACGAGCGCAGCGAGAATAACACGCCGCAGATCGCGCATGTGGGCGAAAAGAATCGGGAAACAGGGCAACACCACAAACGTGCATTTCGAAGAAATGCTGCAAATCCCTCGATCAGCATTAGTTACCGCCCTGTTTCCCGATTCTGGTGAGAAGTTCGGGCTAACGGCCGTTTGGAAGAAGGAGATTCCTCCGATGCGGGCCGGTACGTCACCGGACATCCGCGCTCTCCGGCCCGTCGGCACGGCGCAAGCGCCGGCCCTACAAAGGCGCGTACCTGTCGGGCTGCCGCTTGTTGCGAATCATGAGCCAGCCGAATGGCGGCACGCCGACGCGAAAAAGCCGCCCGACACGAAAATCTCTGCCCTTGAATGAAACGATCCTGGAGCATTGCAGGATACGCTATTCGTCCGCATCAGCGCGTGGTGCCCCTTACCGCCAGCGCTTCCGGTCGCGCAGCAGGGTCTGGGCGGTGTTGTAGCCGCTGGCGCCCCAGACCCCGCCGCCCGGATGGGTGGAGGCCCCGGTCAGGTACAGGCCGGGCACCTGCGGCACGCGGTACTCGGCCAGCTCGGGCATGGGCCGGAAGAGAAACATCTGGTCGAAGCTCATCTCCAGGTGCATGACATTGCCGCGCAGCAGCCCGTGCAGGCGCTCGATGCCAAGGGGCGTCTGGACATAGCGGTCGATGACCTTGTCCCGCGTGCCGGGGGCGTAGGCCTCCACCGCATCAATCAGCTTGTCCGCCTCGCGTTGTTCGATGCTGTCCCAGTCCTCGCCGTTGCGCAGCTCGTAGGGGTGGTATTGCCCCCAGACAAACATCACGTGCTTGCCGGACGGCGCGAGGGTGTCATCCAGCGCACTGAAGGTCATGACTAACGGGACCGGTTTGTCCGGCGGGCGATAGCCGAGAAAATCGGCGTGTGCCGCGTCGAGGTAGTCGCGGCTCGGGCAGAGCAACTGCAGCCCCCGATGGCCGGGACCGACCCCTCGCTCGTCCAGCTCCATCCCCGGATAGGCGGGCAGGCCCTCCATCGCACAGCGCACGATCATGCCGAAGCCATTGCCGAGGCGCAGGTGTTGCGCGCGCTCACGCAGCGGATCGGCGGCAGGGGTGTCGGCCAGCAAGGTGTTGAGCGTCGTCAGCACATGGCAGCCCGCCACCACCGCTTTCCCTTCATAAGCGGTGCCATCCTCCAGCTCGATGCCGGATACACGGCCGTTGGAGGCGGTCCGGATGCGCCGCACGGGCGCGTTTTCGAAGACGGAGCCGCCGTCGGCAAGGATGCGGCGTTTGAGGGCCTGAGTCAGCGCGCCGCTGCCACCTTTGGCCCGCTTCATGCCCGATTTGTGATACATGGCATGCCAGCCGGCGAAATCGCCGCTGGCCAGTTCGGCCGGATGGGGTCCGCTCTGCGCCGCCAGCCAGATGATGGCCGTCCGCAGCACCTCGGATTCAAAGGTTTCGGTGACCAGTTGGCCGTAGGGCCCCATCAGCTTCCGCACCATATCAACCCGGTTGGATCCGCCGAGCTGGCGCCCCGCCATGGTCCGCACCAGGTTCCAGGCGGTCGGCGGTTTCAGAAAGACATCGAAGACGCCTTCGTTGAGCGCGCCCCAGTCCTTCACAAACCGCGCGTAGGCCTCGGCGTCCCGGGCACTGAACTGCGCGATGCTCTGGCAGGTGGCGTCGACGTCGTTGTGAAACTGGAGAAAGCGCCCCGTCGGCTGAAACCCGGGCCCGTCGCCCGACGGCGCCGTCTCCGGATAGAACGCCCAGGGGTCCATCGGCAGGTATTCCAGCCCGTAGGCCGCCAGGTCCAGCTCCTCGATGACCGGCGTGCTGTGGATCATGACATGGGCACTGCTGCCAACGTCGATCTGGTAGCCGGGAATCAGATCGTCCTGTGTGCAGACCGCTCCGCCCACCACCGGCCGGCGCTCGAAAACCCCGACCGCATGCCCCGCCTTCGCAAGGTAAGCCGCAGTGATCAGCGCATTGTGGCCGGACCCGACCACCAGGACATCGAAGGCTTCACTCATGTCGACCGGACCATGGCAGCCTTTCCCTGATCCCGCCAATCCCAACCCGCCTTTCCGATGCCTTGCCTCACAAAAGCACGGGTCCGCCTTTGCAAAGCGACCGCCCTGCCCCACTGTTCAGGGCATGCAGCGCCGCGTGGAACCGGAAATCCTGGATCAGCTGCCGTTCGACGACCCGGTCGCCCAACGGAACCGGCGCGATATCGCCCGGTTCAACAGCCTCATGGGGAACTTCCGCTGGATCCGGGACCAACTGGCCGCTGCAGCCCCCCTCCCCTTCCGCGGAAAAATCCTCGAACTCGGCGCGGGCCTTGGCGACCTGGCCCTGCACCTTCGGGATCAGGGTATCATCGATGCGGATACGGATTACCGGGGACTGGACATCTGCCCCCGTCCGGACGCCTGGCCCGATACCTGGACGTGGCATCAGGAGGACTTGCTGGCCTTCGAGCGGACCGACGGCGCACCCGATCTGATCGTGGCCAACCTGATCCTGCATCAGTTCGAGACCGGGGACCTGGGCGGACCGATCGGCCGGCTCTGCCGGTCGGCAACGCGGATCATCGCGGCCGAGACCGCGCGGCGTCGACGCCACCGCTGGCAGCTCCCGCTGGCCGTCCTCCTGGGCATGCACCCCGTTTCCTTCCACGACGCCCGGGTCAGCATCCAGGGCGGGTTTCGGCACAACGAACTGCCGCAGCTGCTGGGGCTGACCGGGCCGGCCTGGCAAACCGACATCAAACACACCTTTCTTGGCGGCTACCGGATGACCGCCCATCGTGTATCATGAAGCCCGTGACGATTATCGGCGGTGGCCTGGCCGGGCTGTCCCTGGGCATTGCGCTGCGATCCCGAGAGGTGCCGGTGCGCCTGATTGAGGCGGGCACTTACCCGCGCCATCGGGTCTGCGGCGAATTCATCTGCGGGGTGCGCGAGACGACGCTTGAAACGCTGGGCATCGCCGACGCCCTGGCCGACAGCCGTCGGCATATGTCGACGGCCTGGTTCGATCAGGATGGACAGCAGACCTATGCGGGCACCTTGCCGCGGAGCGCCTATGGCATTTCCCGGTACCAGCTGGATCGACGCCTGGCCGGGCGCTTCGAGGCACTGGGCGGCACCCTCGAAACCGGACGGACATGGACGGGCGATTTCTCCCGCGCGGGCGTGGTTCAGGCCGCCGGTCGCCCCAGCCACCGCTCACCCTGGCTCGGCCTTAAACTGCACGCACGCGGCCTGACCACCCGCGCCGATCTCGAGATCCATCTCGGGCGCGATGCCTACATGGGCATCAGCCCTGTCGAAGGGGATCGGGTCAATGTGTGCGGGCTGTTTCTCAAACGGATGCGCCTGCGCGGCCGCCGCGAGCAACTGCTCCTCAATTACCTTGAGGCCGCCGGGCTCGGGCCCCTGGCCAAACGGCTGCGCGAGGCCGCTCTGGATCCCGATTCGCTCTCGGGAGTCAGCCACATCTGCTTTCACCGGACCTGGCGCACGGCCGACCGCCTCCGCATTGGCGACAGCTACACCGTCATTCCGCCCTTTACCGGCAATGGCATGTCGATGGCCTTCGAGTCCGCCGAGGCCGCCCTCGCACCCCTGCTCACCTGGGCCCGCAACGAGGCGGATTGGCCGGCCACCCTGCAGGCCGCCAATCAGGCACTGGACTGGCGCTTCCGGACCCGGCTCGCCACGGCACGGACCCTGCATCCGCTCATCTACCGACGCTGGGGTCAGGCCGCGCTTCAATCGCTCGGCCGCCACGCCCTCCTGCCCTTCAGGCCGCTGTTTCAGCTCACACACTGATCGCCTTCATGTATTTACATGCCCTCGAAACCGCGGTCCCGGATGCCGCCTACAGTCAGCAAACCTGCTGGCAGATCCTGGAACAGTCCCAAGCCGCGCGCGGCCTGAAAGAGCGGTCCCTCGGTCTGCTGCGCAAAATCCTGCTCGGCCAGAACGGCATCGACCAGCGCCATTTCGCCATGCCCGACATCGAACGCGTCTTCGACCGGTCGGCGGAGGAACTGAACCAGGCCTTCGAACGCGAGGCACCCGCCCTCGCCGGTCAGGCTCTGACGCGGGCCCTTCAGCAGGCGGACCTGAAGGCCGCGGATCTCGACGCCCTGTTTGTCTGCACCTGCACCGGCTACCTCTGCCCGGGCGTGAGCAGTCACCTGGCGGAGCAGCTCGGGCTGCGCCCCGACGCCCACCTGCAGGACCTCGTCGGCCTGGGTTGCGGGGCCGCCATCCCCACCCTCCGCAGCGCATCCGCCTTCGCCCGCGCCGAACCGGAGGCCCGCATCGCGGTGGTCGCAGTCGAGGTCTGCTCCGCCGCCTTCTATCTGGATGACGACCCGGGCGTGCTCATCAGCCTCTGTCTCTTCGGAGACGGCGCGGCGTCGGTCATCGGTTCGGGCACACCAGGACCCGACGATCTGGGCCGTATCGATCATTTCGATACGGTACACCTCCCCGAAGATCGCGAGTTGCTGCGCTTTGAAAACCGACAAGGGAAGCTACGCAACCGCCTGGACAAAACCGTGCCGGCGGTGGCGGCCCGGGCGGTGCGGCACCTGTTCGACCGCCTGCCGCAACCGCCGGAAACCCTCGTCAGCCACGCCGGCGGCCGGGACGTGCTTGATGCCATCGAAGCCGCGATCCCCGGCTACCCCCAGGCCGCCAGCCGCGCGGTCCTCCGCAGTCATGGCAACATGTCCAGCCCCAGCGTCCTCTTCGGTCTAAACCGGCATCTGGCAGACAACCCGCCCGGCGCCGACACCTGGCTGACCAGCTTCGGTGCCGGCTTCTCCGCCCACAGCTGCCGGCTGGTGCGGTAGGCGAATGGGGCGTGTTTGAAAAGCCTTCCTGGAGTCGCGAACGCCGGCCGACCTGTCCGCCATAGCTCATGAGCGAAGGTGGAAGAGCCGGCGTCTCCATGGAGTGGCGGGCTCTTCGGCCCGCCACACGCGTAAAAACCGTCCGTTTTCCGCTTATCTCGACTTTTCAAACACGCCCTAATCCACGCAGATCGGGATCGGCGTGTTTGCCGGCTGGAGGCGCGGGGGGCCTCACCCGATCGGTGTTGAAACGCGGGCGAGGTAGCCGGCCAGCCCTCAAGCCGGTTTCCGGCTGCGGATGACGAGGGTGTAGGGCACCATGGCCATGTCCCGGACGTAGGGATCGGTGCGGGCTTCCGGGCTCTCCGGCTTCGGCTCGCCGAGGCGCTCGAGGATGAAGCCGGCATCGATCACCAGGTTAACCCACTCGCTGATCGTCCGGGTAAAGCGCGGCACCTTGAATTTCAGGAAGGCCGCCTTCCGCTCGGCCGGCGCGTTGCCGAAGATCCATTCCTCGATCTCGCCGTTCTGCCGCTGGAAGTAACCGTTGATGGCCAGCGCCTGCTTGCGTCCCTGCTCGTCCCGGATCCAGTAGCGGACGGGGGTAGTCGTGGCCGGATGGCTGATCGAAAACTGGAAAAAGCCGCCCGGCTTCAGGACGCGAAAGGCCTCGGCCAGCGCCCCGGGGTGATCGGGACAGTCCATCATCGCCAGGGTGCTCATGCAGAAGGCGAAAGCCCCGTCATCGAAGGGCAGCACGTCCATGCTCGCGTGCCGGTATGCAATCCCCAGCGGTTCGGCCTGCTCCGCCTCCCGGGCACCGGCCAGCATGCGCTCCGCGATGTCGATGCCTGTCATGCGCGCGCCCAACCGGGCCACGTGCCGCGTATTCGTGCCCTCGCCACAGCCGAGGTCGAGCCCGTCCAGGCCGGCCACAGGCGGCAGCATGGCCAGAAAGCCGGGTGTATTCACCAGATCCCGACACTTGTCGTAACCCTCCCGGCTCAAGGCAACCCAACCCGCCGCATTTTCGTTCCAACAGGCAGCAACCGTATCCGCATCCATGTCCGTCAGTTTCGCGGACTTCCGCCCTCCGGCAATTCGATTCCCACCACCCGAGGTCAATTCCCAGTCTCCACCCCTCCACCCCTCCACCGCACCACCACTCCACCACTCCACCACTAAACCCTTGTCCCGCCGGACAGCCCGTTCAACGCTGGACCCGTGGCAACGCTGACAGACATCGTCGACTGGTGCGACCGGCGCGTCAGGCGAACGGAGATCGCCGATTTCCCCGGGGCCGAAAACGGGCTGCAGGTGACCAACGACGGCACGGTCAGCCGGATCGGCGCGGCGGTCGACGCGGATCTGGCCACGCTGACGGCGGCGGTTGAAGCCGGGGTTGATCTGCTGATTGTGCACCATGGCCTGTTCTGGGACCCGCCTGTGCCGATGACCGGCCCGACCTACCGGAAATTCCGGACGGCGTTTGATGGCAACCTGGCGGTATACGGCGCCCACCTGCCCCTCGATGCGCATCCTGAGATCGGCAACAACGCGCTGCTGGCCCGGGAACTCGGGCTGACGGCGGCGGCCGGTTTCCTGCCGTACGAGGGCACAGACATCGGGTTGCTGGCGGACGTGCCGGCGGACGGCTTTGCGGCGGTCAAGGCGCGCCTGCAGGCCCGGTTTCCCGACACCTTCCAGGCAATTGAGCACGGCTCGAAGAATCCGGAACGCGTGGCGGTGCTGACCGGTTCCGGCATCGAGGCGGTGACACGTCTCCGCGATGCCGGCGTGGACACGCTGATCACGGGCGAGCTGAAACAGCACGCCTGGGCGCTGGCGGTGGAACGGGGGCTGAATCTGTATCCATGCGGGCATTACGCCACCGAGACCTTCGGCGTGAAGGCGCTTGCCGAAGAGGCCGCCAAAGCCTTTGATCTGCCCTGGTCGTTCATACCGAGCGACTGCCCCCTCTAACCCGGAACCCTCACCATGGACACCATCGTCATCCTGAACGGGCCCAACCTCGACCGGCTGGGCAAGCGCGAACCGGAGATCTATGGCCATGCGACGCTGGCCGACCTGGAGGAACAGCTGCGCCAGCAGGCCGCCCAGCTCGAAGTGGAGGTGGCCTGCTTCCAGTCCAACAGCGAGTCGGCCCTGGTGGACCGCATCTGGCAGGCGGTGGACGACGGCGCCTGCGGGCTGATCGTCAACCTGGCCGCGCTGACGCACACCAGTGTGGCGCTGCGCGACGCCCTGAGCGGGGCCGGTCTGCCGGCGGTGGAAGTCCACCTTTCCAACATCCACGCGCGGGAGGCCTTTCGCGAAAAGTCGCTCACCGCCCCGGTCTGCGCGGGGATTGTTTCCGGCCTGGGTCTGCAGGGCTACGGCTACGCGCTGGATTTTCTGGTACGGCAGATCCGCGTCTCCTGAGAGCCAGCCGAATGGCGGCACACCAAGGCGAAGGAGCCTGTCGAATTAACCGGCTTCGCACCCCGGATCGTCCCGCCAGGCCCTTTTGAAAATGGGCATCAGGCCTTTTCCGGCTCGTCGCGGAAGAGGTAGCCGTACTTCACAAGGTAGGTGGTCCCGGAGGAAACAGTCAGGAGAGCAGCGAGGCCAAAGGCGATGAGGCCCCCGATGTGGGCGGTTTCATAGATCGCACCGCTGTAGCCATAATCGTGACTCAGGCAGTAGCCGAGGAGGAGGAGGAGCAAGGCGGTGATCTGCATAACGGTTTTCAGTTTGCCCGCCTTTTCCGCGGCGAGAACCTGTCCCCGGCTGGCCGCGACCAGCCGCAGGCCAGTGATGAAGAACTCGCGGGCCAGGATGAGCAGGACGAGGACGAGGCCCCACAAGGGCAGGATGCCGAACGCCAGCAGCGTGACCATTACCCCGAGGACGAAGATTTTGTCGGTCAGGGCATCCATCAGCTTGCCGGTGTCCGACACGATGCCCTGTTTGCGGGCGACGTAACCGTCGAGCCAGTCGGTCAGGGCTCCCAGGGCGAAGCAGATAAAAGCGGCGCCGGCGAGGTACGGCAGGTCGGTGCCTTCCGCCAGGTAGAGCAGTCCCACAATCAGGAACAGGAACGGAATACGGGAAAACGTGAGGATGTTCGGCAGGTTCACTGAGGAGCAACTGTAGGTTCCGGATTGCGCAGCGGGTTTAAGGGATTGCCCCAGCCCCGTAAAGTGCCAAACCCTGCTGGCGGTCGAAATGACCGCTCATGAAAACAGCCATCTATCCCGGCAGCTTCGATCCCATCACCAACGGCCATCTGGATGTAATCCAGCGGGCGTGCAAACTTTTCGATCGGGTGATCGTGGGGGTGGCTACCGGCTCCGCCAAGCATCCCATTTTCCCGGTGGAGCAGCGCGTGGCCTTAATCCGGGAAAACCTGGAGGGCAACGCCGCTGTCGAGGTGCAGGCCTTCCAGGGCCTGGTAGTGGATTTCGCCCGCAAGATCAGGGCGGTCGCCCTGATTCGCGGCCTCCGCGCGGTTTCCGACTTCGAATACGAGTTTCAGATGATGCAGATGAACCGACATCTGGATCCCGGCATCGAAACCATTTTTATGATGCCGAACGAGAAATACTTCTTCACCAGTTCGACCCTCATCAAACAGGTATTTCGCTATACGGACCGTGACACGCAGTTTGTGCCCGCCAACGTACACGCCGCGCTCAGGGCCCATTTCCAGGGCAAGGACGACGCCTGATCGGGTTTAGGGACGTGTTTGACAACCCTGTGATTATATCAGACAGCGCGGCTGAAACGCGTGTGGCGGGCCGACCTGTCCGCCATAGCCTTTCAGGCGACGGCGGAAGAGCCCGCCACTCCATGGAGTCGCCGGCTCTCCCTCCTTCGTCCCGCTTAGCGGGACTTTGGCGGACAGGTCGGCCGGCGATCGCTACTCATGGAGCGCCCGATGAACCCTTTTCAAACACGC
Organism: Opitutales bacterium; assembly: GCA_051117635.1. GTDB lineage: Bacteria > Verrucomicrobiota > Verrucomicrobiia > Opitutales > JABSRG01 > JBNPEH01. The sequence continues at coordinate 32,024 of JBNPEH010000003.1, forward strand.
CTTAGCCGATGGCCGACCCCCCTCCCAACCCGGCACCGGCGGGTGCGCCGGCGACTGCCCGCAGGCCCCTGGCTGTCCTGTTTTTCACGCTCTTCCTCGATCTGGTCGGGTTCTCGATCATTTTTCCGCTCTTTCCAGCCATGCTGGATTACTACCTCGCGCGGGAAGTCGGTACCGGCGGTCTCCTGTCCCAGCTCATCGGCTTCCTCGAGGGGCTGGCTGCAGACCTGCCGGGCGAGGATCCCCTTTTCGTCGTCACGGTCCTGTTCGGGGGCATCCTGGGGTCGCTCTACGCGCTGCTCCAGTTCGTCTGTGCGCCCATCTGGGGCCGGTTGTCCGACCGGCACGGGCGCCGGCCCATCCTCCTGCTCACCCTGACCGGGGGCGTTCTGGCCTACGCCGTCTGGGTGGTCGCCGACAGTTTCGCGCTGCTGCTCGTCTCGCGCTTCATCGGCGGGATCATGGCCGGCAACCTGTCGGTTGCCAACGCGGCCGTTGCCGACCTGACCACGCGCCAGAAACGATCCGCCGGCATGGCGCTGGTGGGCGTCGCCTTCGGCCTCGGATTCACCCTCGGTCCGGCCATCGGCGGATTGTCCGCGCTCTGGAACCCGGTCGACGCCTTCCCCGGGCTGGAAGCCTGGGGGCTGCACCCCTTTTCGCTGCCCGCCGCCATCAGTTGCGGTCTCGCCCTGATCAACCTGGTCTGGGTGTGGTGCCGGTTCGGGGAATCGCTGCCGCCGGAGAACCGGGCAACCGCCGAGCCGGGGCGCCTGCTGGCGGTCTTCGCCTGGGGCGATCTCACGGTAAAACCCGCGCGACGCGCCACGCTGGTTTTCTTCCTCTTCATCCTGGCATTCAGCGGGATGGAATTCACCCTCACCTTCCTGGCCGCCGAACGCCTGGGCTACGGCCCCAGGGAAAACGGACTCATGTTCCTGCTGATCGGCGGCGTCCTGATTCTGGTCCAGGGCGGGTTCGTCCGCCGGCAGGCCGCCCGGATCGGTGAAAAACGCCTCGCGGTAGCCGGTCTGGCGCTCGCGCTGGTCGCGCTGGCGATGCTGGGTGGCGCGCACAGCAACGCGCTGTTTCTCGGCGGGCTCGCGGTCATGGCGACCGGCGCCGCACTGGTCAACCCCACCCTCGCCGCGCTGGTCAGCCTCTACGCACCGGACGACCGCCAGGGCGCCTACATCGGGGTCCAGCGCTCGGCAGGGTCTCTGGGCCGCGCGGTCGGCCCGCTGGTGGCGGCCCTGCTGTATTTCAGCCTCGGCTCGGCCAGCGCCTACCTGCTGGGCGGGATCTGGCTGCTGCTGCCGCTGGCGCTGGCCGTCGCCCTGCCGCAGCCACGGGTGACGTCCCAGACGGTGGATCCGGAGTCGCGTGGGCAGGGCTGAAGCCCGGCCCTCCCAGGATATCGCCACGCTGCGGTCGTGGCACCGCAGCGTGACCCCTCACCCGACCCGCTCGAGGCGGGAGGCACCTGCGCCGTCGTGGCCGGTTTCCCAGGGACGCGCCAGCACCTGGCCGGTCAATCGGAAGGCCCGGCCAATCTCCGACGCCAGGAACCGCTCAACCTGCCGTTCATTTTCCTCCGGCTCGAGGCTGCAGGTGCTGTAGACCAGCACGCCGCCCGGGGCGACTGCGGCGGCCGCCGACACCAGCAACCGTGCCTGGAGCGGCAGGAGGGTCTCCAGCGTCGTGGCGGGATCGCGGTAGCGCGCTTCCGGTCGGCGGCGAAACACCCCCGAATTACTGCACGGCACATCGATGAGGACGTGCGACCAGGAGCGGGCATGGCCGGCCGCCACGAGCCGGTCAGGCAGGTCCGGCCCGATGTCGGCGTTGAGGCGCTGGAATCGCGGCGGTCCCCCGACCGCAGCCTGGTTGTCCGCCCAGGCGCGTTCGCGCTCGGCACCCGCCGGCACCCGGTCGACGGACAGGACCGAGCCGTTCGGCCCCAGCCGGTCGTGCATCAGCCGGCCCTTGCCGCCAGGCGCCCCGCAGAGGTCGAGGCAGGCTGCGCCGGAAGGGGGCGCCAGTTGATCGACCGCCAGTCGCGTCCCCGGGTCCTGAATGTAGGCATGGCCTGCGCTCAGCAGGGTCTCGACCGCGGACCAGTCGACCGCCCCTTTCACCAGGCGAAAGAACCCCGCCCAATCGGTCGGCTCCGCTCCCGAGGGCGGTTCGGTGCCTGCCTCCAGCCGGAGATAGGTGTCGGCCGGCTGCTGGTTCCACCGTAGCAGGTCGCGGGTTGGCTCCGGGCCAAAGGTCTGGAGCCAACGGTCGACCCAGGCGTCGGGATGACTGAAATACAGGCCCCAGGCGTTGGGATCCCCGGGTTCCGGGGCCAGCGGCCAATCCTCACGCAGGGCCCGGCGCAGGACGGCATTGACCAGCCCGGATTCCTTGGGCGAAGCCAGATGCCGGCCCCGGTCGACCGCATGGTGGACGACCTTGGGGCAGCGCTCCGGGCGGGTGCGGGCGGTGTCCAGCAGATCAAACAGAGCGATGGCCAGCAGGCTGCCGATACGGCGACCGGGCGGCCGGGGAACCACCTCGTCGATATAGGCCTGAATCCGGCGATGCTGCCGGATGGCACCCCAAAAAAGGTGTTGGCATCGCCGCCGCTCCTGTGATCTTATCTCCTTTTCCGGCAGGGAATTAGGCGCGTCAGCCTGGTCCCCGCCGGACAGCCAGTTTTCATACGACAGGACGGCCGATTCCCAGCCGTCCGGTCGATTGTTTTTGTCTTCGGGCATTGGTGTGCGCCTAGCAGCCATCAGGTCCACAAGCATCATCCGGGATAGTCACAAGGACCAGTGTAATGAATAGCGAAGCCATCGACGCGTTGATAGCGAAAAACCCGCGCCTCAAAAAGGCACGGTCCGTCCTCGAGCAAATGCAACCCGGCACCTACTGCGTGCACCGCAGTTGGGGCTTCGGCCAGATCACCGGGTACGACGCCGGCGACAACAAGCTGATCATCGATTTCGAGGAGGACAAGCAGGGGCACCGGATGGATCCCGCCTTCTGCGTCGACAAACTGGAACTGCTGCCGGACAACCACCTGCTGGTCCGCAAGCGCAAGGAGCCCGAGGCCATCGAGGAGATGATCAAGAAACAGCACGCGGATCTCATCATCGAGATCCTGAAGGAGCTGCCAGACCAATCCGCCCCGGCCAGCGAAATCGAGCGCGTGCTCGCTCGCCTGATGGGCCCGATCAAGTACAAGAAATGGTGGACCCAGGCCAAGAAACACCTGCTCAAGGATCCCCGCGTCGCCGTGCCGGCCAAGAAAACCGAGCCCTACATCCTGCGGGACGAGCCGGTGAAGCCCGAGGAGGAGTTCCTCGAAAACTACACCGCCACCAAACAGGCCAAACAGAAGATCGATCTGGCCGAAAAGATTTTCACGCTTTCGGGCGGCAAGCCCGAACTGAAGGACGAGTTACCCGCCATCCTGGAAGACCTCACCACGGTCATTCAGGAGTCCAAGGCCCTGACCATGGCCGACCGGTTGCACGGCGTCTGGGTGCGCAACGACCTCGCCCGCGACCTGCACGAGGACGTCGAGACGCTGACCCCGACCTCGTCATCCATCCTCGACGCGACGGACGACCTGTCCGAACTCGCCGAACAACTGCCCAGCCAGTACTACAAGCGCTTCCTCGACCTGATCACGCGCACCTACCCGGACGAGTGGAAGGACTTCATCGAGGACCTGCTGCGACGCAGCACCGGCAAGTTCACCAGCGAGTGCATCAATTTTATGATGGAGCGCGGTGAAGAGGAGCGCATCGCCCGCTGCTTCCAGCGCTGGCTCGATGAGCAGACCATTCGCGGCCCCGTCCTGCTCTGGATCATCAAAAACCGGAACAGCAAAAAGTTCAGCAACCTCGTACAGCCGCTCATGACGCCGCGTCTGCTGGCCGCCGTTTTTTACGCGATCGACAACGAGGCGCTCCAAAACGCCTCCACCCGACGCATTCCGCTGGCCGATCTCATCAGTGAAGACCAGGACCTGATCCCGGATCTGCTGAGCGAGTCCAACACCGAGACTGCGCGCGACCTCGCCCAGATGCTGCTGATGAACCAGGGTTTCGACGACCTGACCAAGAAGTCGGTCTTCGCCCGCTTCGTGAAGCAGTTCCCGTCCATCCAGACGCTCCTCGCCACGGAGGCCGAGACTGCCAACGAAGAGGACACGCTCATCGTCAGCCAGGCCAGCTTCGACCGGGCCAAGGCCGAATACGAGGACCTGGTCCAGGTGAAGATCCCCGAAAACAAGGAGGCTATCGCCACCGCCCGCGAACACGGCGACCTGAAGGAGAATTCCGAATACAAGATGGCGCGGCAGGATCAGGATACGCTGCTGGCCCGCAAGTCCCAACTCGAAGTCGATCTCGGCCGCGCTCGCGTCACCGACTTCAAGGATGCGCCCAAGGACAAGGTGGGCATTGGATCGGTGGTCGACCTGAAGGGTTCCTCCGGCAGCCAGCGTTACGCCATCCTCGGGGCTTGGGACAGCGATCCCGACAAGAACATCCTCTCTTATAAAACACCGCTCGGCCAGGCGCTGCTTGGCAAATCCGAAGGGGGTACGGCGGAAACCGAGATCGACGGCCAGAAAGAGACCTGGACCATCCGGGGCATCAGCCGCTGGATCGACGAGCACTGAAAGTTAAGCGCCAACCGGGTTTCCGGTCTGCACGACACGATGAACCGTCCGACCGGCCCCGGTCATGAGTGAACCCTGGGAACTCCTGAAACTGCTGGCGGACAGCACCCGCCTGCGGATCCTCAACATCCTCCGCCAGGACGAGGCCTCGGTCGCGGAATTGCAGGAGATCCTCGACATGGGCCAGTCGCGCATCTCGTCGCACCTGGGGCAGTTGCGCAACGCCGGGCTGGTCCGCGACCGGCGCGAGGGCAAGAAAACCTACTACACCTGGGATCCCCCGAGCGACCGGGATGCCCGGCTCCTGCTCGATGCGGCGCTGACCTCGCTGGGCACCCTGCCCGGAACCGAGCGCGACAACCAGCACCTCGAACGCATCCGCCACTGGCGGAAACAAAGCGCCGAGCAGTACTTCAATTCGGTGGCGGGCAAACTGTCCAAGACCTATTGTCCCGGCCGGTCCTGGGAAGCCATGGGGCTGGCCTTCCTGCAGCTGGTACCCAACCTGGAAGTCGTCGACCTCGGGGCCGGCGAAGGCGCCATCGGCGCCCTGCTGGCCAAGCGGGCGGCGCGCGTGGTCTGCGTCGACAGCTCGGAGAAAATGGTCGAGGTGGGCATGGATCTGGCGGCCCGCCACAACCTGACCAACCTCTCCTACATCCTCGGTAACATCGAGGACGTGCCCCTGGCCGACGCCTCCTTCGACGTGGCGATCCTGAGCCAGGCACTGCACCACGCCCAGCAGCCGACCCTGGCCATCGCCGAGGCCAAACGCCTGCTCCGCCCGGGCGGCACTCTCATCATCATCGACCTGCGCGAGCACAGCTTCGAGAAGGCGCGGGAGCTGTATAACGACACATGGCTCGGCTTCCGCGAAAACGCACTCTACGAGTGGCTCGACGCCGCCGGCTTCCAGCAGATCGCGGTCAACGTCGTCTCGCGTGAGGCGGAGCCCCCCCACTTTGAAACCCTCCTCGCCACCGCCATCCTCAGCGAGGATTGATTCGGGACTTCCATTGCCCGGCCTAACGCTTTTTCTTAAAGCAAGGTCAGCGCATGGATCAGCACAAAGCCGGCATTCTCTGTTTCGTCGACAAAACCTACATCAAGGGCTTGATCGCGCTGATGTATAGCCTGGATGCGACGAAATCTTTCCGGGGCCTTCCCAGGATCGGCCTCACCGATCAACCGGCAGTCCTCGAAGATAGACGCGTCGTGAGCCTTCTGGATGAGGTGAGACTGATCGACCGAAAAACCGTCGGGCAGATAAAAAAAATACGCGGAGACCGGGCACGAACACCCAAATCCTACCGCACGTTTTTCAAGCTGCTGGCCTTCCGCGACTATGGCTTTGGCCGTAACCTTTTTTTGGATACCGACCTCCTGGTCCTCAATAATGTCGACTTCCTCCTGACCACGCCCAATCCGGGAATCCTGGCGGCTCGCACCATTCCGACCAAGCCACTTTTTGACGACCGGCGCCGACTCAAGAGTCAGGATCCAGACCATCCAATCAGGAAGGCGATGTATGCGGATCAGTGGGCTGCTGATGGGGGCCCGATCAATTCCGGGGTCATGGTGGTGGGCGAAAGCCTGCAACAGGGTCTGGACCGGGAACTGATGGCTATCGGACGTGAGCGGGGATTTGCCCATGATCAGGCCCTCCTGAATCATTTCCTGACCAAAAACCCCAGCCTGGTGGCACGGCTGCCGCAGGGCTACAACGTCACCAAGCCATCCTATCAGGTGTTCGGACCCGACGCCTTCGACCAGGATGTCGCCGCAGGCAGACTGCGCATCCATCACTACACCAACCGAAAGCCCTGGATGATTCCCAAAGACGCACCCCTCGTCCGGGGAGACACCAACGCCAAATTCCTCAACCGCCATTGGCTCAACGCCTACCGGGCGGCGCTGGAACATTTTTCGTTCAGGAAATGAGAATTGGCAGTAAGGCGTGTTTAAACGTCGAGATAAGCGGGAAAAGGATGGCTTGTACGTGTGTGGCGGGGCGGCCGGCGTTCGCGACTCCCGGCAGGGATTTTCAATCACGCCCTGGACCACTCCCCGTTGGTCCAGCGCGGCCGCCATTGACATGGCCATCTTTTATGGCTATTTTAAATTTATGAAGAAAATGCTGGTTTCGGAGTTCAAGGCCGACTGCGTCGCGACACTGAACCGGGTGGCCCGTGAAGGGGAAGCCGTGGTGGTGACCAAGCGCGGCACCCCCCTGGTCCGCATTGAACCCGTGCGCGACAGGTCGGGTGTGAAGCGGGAGGCCGGGGACTCCTCAGTTTCGGCACAAATCCACGGGGACATCATCCAGCTTGATACCTCAGACGCATGGGAAGCGCTCCGCGAATAACCTACGTCCTCGATACGCATGTGCTGCTCTGGTTCCGGATCAAACCAGATGAGCTGGGACCCAAAACGCTTCGCCTCCTTAAGAAGCCCGAGACCGCCATTGTGATCTCTATCGTGACAGCTCTGGAAGTGGCGCTGCTGGTCCACAAGGGTCGAATATCCCTGCCCCAGCCCGTCGACACCTGGTTTGAGGTATCGCTGACCCTATTCCAGACGAAAGCTTATCCGCTAACGCCTCAGATAATTTCTGATGCATACACCTTGCCGGATCCTTTTTATGCCGACCCGGCGGACCGGCTGCTCGTAGCCACCGCCCGCGTTGAGGAGCTGACCCTCATTACAGCCGACCAACGGATACTGGATTACCCGGCAGTCCCGGCATGGAACGGCCGAACCTGAGCACGGGTGAGTTCCGTAGCGCGCCGCTTCAGCCAGCGAAACTCCGCTTGAATTTCCAGGTGAAATCATGGGGCTCGCGGCATCAATCGCTGGCTGAAGCGGCGCGCTCCATTGGCCGACCGCTCGACCCTAACCCGAACTTCTCACCAGAATCGGAAAAATGGGCGGCCGGGCTTCTGGCGCTGGTGGAAGCGCCTGAGGTGGGCGCCTGGTATTTGTTCAGCAACCAGATCGACCCGTCCGCCTACCTGGCCGATGTCCTCGGACAACTGCCCACTTGCTCCTCCAGCCCGGAAGCCATCCGCTCACTCCAGCCCAAGCACTGGAAGCTACGTCAAGCTAACCCGTGAGGCACTCCGTCGGACGCTTGCGGCGCATAAGCGGCGCTTGGGGACAAGCGCCCTCCCGATTGACGTCGATCCGCGTGTCCGGGATTCACGCAGTTCCCCGACCACGCAGCCTTTGCGTCCTCTGCGGCTTCGCGGTTGAAGCAGAGGCAGAAGGTCAGGTTGCGTAGGCCCGCCAGGCAAAGACGGCGGCGGGGACCTCGGCGGCGGGGTGGTCGACTTCGAGGGCCAGGCGGTCGGTGGTGACGGGCTCGTCCAGGGTAATACGGATCATCGACTGGTGGTTGTCGCGGCCCTCGGCCAGGAGGGAGCCGTCGCCGTTTTTCAGCCGCCAGTGACGGACGCAGAAGGGCATGACCGACTCCGGGTGCCCCCAGAGCACGGATTCCATCGGGTGATCGAAGTCGGTATCGACGTCGATATGGATGGACCGGACGGTGACAGGCTCGTCCCAGGCGGCGGTCAGCGTCGGCTGGGCGTCCTCGGGGTCGGCCACCCAGGCATTGGGGGCGGCGGCCGGCCGCGACCAGCCGTTGCGCAAGGCGTCCACGGCGAACGAGTAGACCGGCTCGGTGAACCGGATGGCGAGGTTGCGTCCTTTGGGCCGCCGCTCGCCGGGCCAGATCTCGAAGCTCTCGACGCCGATGTCCTCTTCGGGTGCCTGAATGTTGTGCAGCCGGAGGTTCATCAGGCCGGTGACGCGTTGGTGCGAGGATCCGATTCGGACGCCGTCTGCCTGCTTGATGATCAGGAAGGCCCAGCCGATGGCGGGCAGCGGGTCATGGTCGTCAAAGGCGACCTCGATTTCCTGCTCGCCGGCTTTCAGCGCAACGGTCCGGCAGGCCAGGGTGACGTCGGGCGTATGGTTGCCGGTCTTGCTGCTGACCCGGAGTTCGAGGGTCAGCTCGGTCGCCGCCTCAGCGGTGACCGGCAGGGTGAAGGCGGGAAGCCGTTTACGCCCGTCGAGCGGAATCATCTGTCCCAGCCCCTGATGGATTTCCTTGGGCTCGGCATCGGCGGGGAAGCCGGACCACGTGCGTTCGCTGCTGGCGGTGATCGAGGCCCCGGCCAGCAGGTCGTCGGGATCCTCGAGGGGAAAGCCCGGGATGTGCTGGCCACGGCGGGACAGCCAGGTCTGCAGCTCGCGCATGCGTTGGGGCTCTAACAAGTCGGCCGGCTTGAGGCCCTGCTCTTTGCAGATGGCGGCACCCATGCCGGCGGCCTGGGCGATGTAGGCGCAGGTCATCATCACGCGGGTCGAGCCGAAGGCGACATGCGAGGCGGAGATGATGCGCCCCGCCAGGTAGAGGTTGTCGCAGTCGCGGGGCACGATGGTGCGGTAGGGGACGGGATAGACGCCCTTGGTGTGCCACTGGGTGCAGGCGGGTTGGTCGGAATAAACGCCGTCGGCCGGATGGAGGTCGATGGCCCAGCCACCAAAGGCGATGGCGTCGTCACAAGGGCGCTGCTCCACGATATCCTGTTGGACCAGCATGCTCAGGCCCTCGAAGCGGCGGCTTTCGCGTTTGCCCGGGATGTGGCCGACCCACTCGAGGGCCAGGTTGACGGCCTCGGGATGTTCGCCGGAGTTCTTCACGTGGTCCCAGAGGCCGTAGACTACCTTCCAAAGCTCCCATTTGATGGCCTCGGTACCGTGAATGGTATCCAGGCGACCGCCGTATTCGATCCACCAAAGGCTGCAGCCCTGCAGCCTGGTATTGAACCGCTCGATACGGATATCCTTCACCACGTCTTTTTTGGCGAAGGACGGCGCAGTGAAGGAGACCGGCTTGCCCATGTCCTTGGTATAAAAGTAGAGCGAGTGGCCGAGCAGGTCGCCGTACTCGGCGTCGGGGGCGAACTTTTCGCCGAATTCCTCCGGGCTTTCAGCCCCCATGCGGAAAGCAAGCCCGGCCTGAAAGGCGAGGATGCCGTCGCCCGAGGCATCAACGAAGAGCGGCGCCGAAAACTGATAGCCGGTGCTCGTCTGTGAGCAGAAGGCATCGACCGACTCAACGGTCCGGTCGTCTTTCTTGTGCGCGGCGTAGACAGCGGTATTGAGGAAAAGGCTGATGTTGGGCTCCTCGACCACCTTTTCCAACAGGACCGGGTCGACCATGAGCGGCTCGCCCTCCTTGTTGCGGAAGACGTTCTCGGTCATGATCTCGTCGACCAGACCGCCCTCCCGCGCCCAGCGACAGTTGTTGTGCATGTGGGCAGTCGCACCGAGGAACCACAACCGGACCTCGCTGCTGCCGTTGCCGCCGAGGACCGGCCGGTCCTGGACCAGCGCAACCGTCAGGCCCTCACGGGCGGCGGTGATCGCGCAGCAGGTACCGGCCAGGCCCCCGCCGACGACCACGAGATCGTAGCTCAGGTGTTCGGTGCGCGGCGTGCGACCGGGGTCGGCCGCGGGCTCGCGGTGGAGGCGTTCGGTTTCGGGCCGGGCAAAGCCGGTGGCGGAATTGGGGTCGAAAGAAGGCATGAAATTGCAGTGAAAACGACGGGCGCTCCGGACCCAAGCCAGGAGCGGAGTGACGCATCAGCTTTCCGGAGGCGTCATGAGGGACCCCATACGTTCCTGATAAAAGGTGTCCAGCTGCTCGCGGATGGTATCCGTGTTCCCGAGTTCCAGAACGCGCCTGGCCAGTTTCTGAGCATCCTTGAAGGAGATGCGACGCAGGAGGTATTTCACCTCCGGTAACAGGCTTGGCGTGATCGAAAGTTCATCCGCCCCCAGGCCGACCAGCAGGCCCGTGTACAACGGATCCCCCGCCATTTCTCCGCAAATGCCGACCGGAATTTTGTGACGGTGGCCGGCGTCTATCACCGCTTTGAGCGTGCGGACCACGGCGGGGTGACTGGGTTGGTACAGGTGGGCGATCCGTTCGTTCAGTCGATCGGCGGCGAACAAATACTGGATGAGGTCGTTGGTCCCGATGCTGAAAAAGGAGCACTCCCGGGCCAGCAGGTCCGCGGTGTAGGCCGCGCTGGGCACCTCGATCATGGTACCAACCGATATTTCAGGGTCGTAAGGCTCCCCGCGGGTGCTCAAGTCGGCCATGGCCTCGCCGACTATTCGATTGGCGGCCAGCAACTCATCCAGACCGCTGACCATCGGGTACATCATCTTGACCTTGCCGTGCCGTGTGGCGCGGAGGATGGCACGGATCTGCGCCTTGAACACATCGGTATGCTGCAGGCAAAAACGGATGGCACGGAAGCCCATGAACGGATTCTCCTCCTCCGCCTGGGAAGCCAGACCCGCCACGTTTTTGTCGCCGCCCAGATCGAGCGTCCGGATGGTGACGGCTCGCGGCGCGATACCTTCCGCGACCTCCCGATAGTGGGCGAACTGCTGGTCCTCGTCCGGGAAATATTTGTCGCGCAGGAACAGGTTTTCGGTGCGGAACAAACCGATGCCGCGCGCCCCGTAGCGCAGACTGGGCTCGATATCGGCCGGCGAATCGATGTTTGCCCGGAGGATGAACTCGCGACCGTCGGCGGTATAGGCCGGTTCCTTGGCCTCGCGCGTAAGCATTTCCCGGATATTGCGGCGCTGGGTCTCGATCTTGCCGTACCGATACAGTGTCTGCTCGGTGGGCCGGATGATGACCACGCCTTCGTACCCGTCGACCAGCAGCAGGTCGCCGGGAGCGATTTGCTCGGTGGCGTTGTTCAGGCCGACGACAGCCGGCACTTCGAGCGACCGGGCCATGATGACAGCGTGACTGGTACGGCCCCCGGTATCGGCAAGCAGCCCGAGGACTTTCTTGCCGTCCAAAATCGCGGCATCGGACGGACTGAAATCCTCGGCGACCAGGATACGATCATTGGCGCTACCGCGCAGGTCGGCACCCGCTCTGCCAAGGAGATTGCGCAGCAGTCGCCGTGTGACGTCGCGGATATCGGCCATCCGCTCCTTCATGTATTCGTCGTCGATCGAATCGAAGAAATCGATGTACCGCTGCGAAACGGTGTGGAAACAGTGCTCGATATTGAAACCCGTCTCCTCCTGTTCCTTGATCACTTCGTCGATAAGCGCCTTGTCCTCGAGAACGAGTAAATGGGCGTCGAAAATCTGGGCCTCGGCCTCCCCGAGTTTGCCCGCAACCTCCTGGCGGAGCTTTTTGATTTCCTGACGCGTCTGGACGAGCGCATTATCGAAGCGTTGAATCTCCAGCTTCCAGTTCTCCGGATCCACCGGATAGGCCGGGATATCGATCTCCGTTTGCAGAAAGACGAAGGCATGGCCGTGGGCAACGCCGGGGGAAGCCGGAATCCCCCGGAGGACACGTTCGTTCTCTGCAGACTGCGAAGCCATGGTTGGTCAAAAATCGTAATGCCCTCAGCGGGCCAACGAATGATCAAAGGGCTGATAAAGAGCGGTCTCCACCAAAAAAACCTCCTTCCCCAGCGCCGAGCGGATAGCCTCCTGGAGCGGTCCGGTCGGCTGACCGGGGGCAACGCAGGCGAAGCAGGCACTGCCGCTGCCCGACAACGCAGACGGGATGCCAAACCGGCTGCGGATTTCGTCCAGCAAGACGGGAATGGCCAGAAATTTGGCCCCCACCACCGCTTCGAAACTGTTGAAGGGCTGGATAACCGTAAGATCCGTCGCCTCCAACCACTCAGTCAGGCCGGCTTCGGCATCGGCTGCCGCGGCATAGGCTCCCGTTGACTCCCGGAGACGACTGTAGGCCCAGGGCGTACTGATCTCAAGATGCGGAGCAAATACCAGGATCCGCCATCCTGCCCAACGGGACAGCCAATCCGCGCGCACGGGTTCCAGGCGTTCCCCGCGACCGCGCATCACGACGGGTCGACCCGATAAAAAGAGCGGGCAATCCGAGCCCAGACCGGCGGCCACCGAGGCCAGGTCCTTTTCACCGAGGCCCCGCTCCGCGAGGCCGTTCAAGCCACGCAGACAGGCCGCGGCATCGCTGGAACCCCCGCCCAGGCCGGCAGCGGCCGGGACCCGTTTATCCAAATGAATGGACAACCCGTGGGCCAGACGCCCGCCGGCTTCCCGGAAGGCCGCCCAGGCCTTTAGCACCAGGTTCCCCGAGTCCGCGGGCAAGCCGGCGCTGAAGCGCCCGCCGAGATCCAGCCGGGGGGGCGTATCCGGGGAAAGATCGGGCTGTTCCTCGATCCGCAGGCGGTCTCCGAAAGCCAGGGGTGCCACCAGGGAAACCAGATCATGAAAGCCATCCGACCGGGCCCCTGTCACCGCCAGGTGCAGGTTGATCTTGCAGGGAGCAAACTGGTGTGCGGCGCGGGCCATGGGTTGCCTCAGGCTGGCTGAGTCCGCGGCCAAGGGAAACCTCTTTTCCCGGACGCCCTTTTTCCTGTTTTTTCGGAATCGGGATCGCCACCATGGCGGCATGACCACACCGGTTCCGCCTCCCGCACCCGAGATCATCCTGCCGATCGATGTCGCCCATGCCGAAGAGGCCGAGCGGCTCCTCGATCAGATCGGGGACGCCGTCACCTGGGTCAAGGTGGGGCTCCAGCTGTTTTGCCGGGAGGGCCCGACCGTGGTCACCCGGATCGCGGAGCGCGGGTATCGGGTGTTCCTCGACCTGAAGCTGCACGACATCCCGAACACCGTCGCCAAGGCTGTGGAGAGCGTGGCCGACCTACCCGTTCACCTGTTGACGATCCACGCCAGCGGCGGAGAAGCCATGATGACGGCGGCTCGCGAAGCGCAGGCTGCCAGCCGGCCCGAACTGCAGCTACTGGCCGTCACCGTGCTGACCTCAACCAATGCAGACGGCCTGATCGCGACCGGAGTGGAGGCCAGCCCGGAGAATCAGGTGGTGCGCCTGGCCCGGCTGGCAGCCCGCGCCGGCATCACCGGCCTGGTCTGCTCGCCGCTCGAAATCCGGCCTATCGCCGCCGCGCTCTCGCCCCTGCCCCTGCTGGTGACACCAGGCGTCCGGCCCGCCGGATCCGGCACGCAGGACCAGAAACGGGTGCTGACCCCGCAAGAGGCGGTCGCGGCCGGGGCGCGCATGCTGGTAATCGGTCGACCGATCCGTGCGGCGCCGGACCCCAAGGCGGCGGCTGAATCCATCCGGCGGGCGATGGCCGAAGCCGTTTCACCGGAGGCATGACTCCATCTTCAGTAGAGGCTCCCGTCTGGGGAGCGGTGTTGCTGGCCGGCGGCTCGGGACGGCGGTTGGCTGGCGCGGCGCCGGACAAGATCCTGATGTCGTTGGCCGGGGAACCGGTGGTTCTTTGGTCGGTCCGGGCCCTGCTCGCGGGCGGACCGCTGGCATGTATCGTCGTCGTTTACCGGGATGCCGAACAGCACGACCAGATCGAACGACTCCTGGCAGAGGGGGCCATCGACGCCGCGGCCATCCACTGGGCAAAGGGAGGCCCGGAGCGATCCGACTCCGTCCGGGCCGGCCTGGCCGCCCTGCCGGATTCGGTCACCCATGTCCTGATCCATGATGGCGCACGGCCGGCGGTCGCCGCGGGCGATATCGCGAATTGCCGGCGCCAGGCTGAAGCGGACGGCGCAGCCTGCCTGGCACGCCCGGTCACGGATACGATCAAACGGGTATCGGCGCCCGGAGCCTGGCAGCGCCAGGTAATCGAAGACCTCGACCGGGAACGCCTCCGGGCGATGGAAACCCCGCAGGCTTTTGAGAAGGTGGGCATCGTGGCGGGCTACCGGCGGGCGGCCGAAACCGGTGGATCCCCGACCGACGACGCTGCCGCCTGGGCATTGACGGGCGGAAGAGTCTCGCTTGTTCAACCCACGGCGCCCAATCCGAAATTGACCCGACCCGAGGACATTCCCCTGCTGGAACGCCTGCTGGTGCCAAAGCCCTGAATTGCCTGCCGTGAAGGACTCCCCGGTTCAGCCCCCGTTTCGCATCGGCCACGGGTTCGATATCCATCGGACCGGGCCGGGATCCGCCGTCACCCTGGGAGGCATCCGGATCAAGGCCCCCTTTGCGCTGCTCGGCCATTCGGATGCGGACGTTCTGCTCCACGCGCTGGCCGACGCGATCCTGGGTGCGCTCGCCCTGCCCGACATCGGCCATTACTTTCCGCCCTCTGATCCACAATGGCGCGGCATGGATTCCCGGCTGATCGTGGAAAAGGCGGTGGCGCTGGCCGATGATGCGGGTTACCGGATCCAGAACGTGGACCTGACGCTGATCACCGAGGCTCCGAAAATCGCACCGCACCGCGAGGCCATGCGGGAGCGGATCGCCGATTGCCTCAACCTGGCCGCCGAAGCGGTCGGGCTGAAGGCGACTACCCACGAACAGGTGGGCGCCCTGGGCGCATCAGAAGGCGTGGCGGCTCAGGCGGTTTGCCTGCTCGCCCTTGCGAAGGGATAACAAGGGGAATATGAGCACCCTGCGCAATAAGCCGCTACCCCTGATCACCTGACAGTCACCCGGGTCTCACACAAAGGCATGCCCCCTGCGGGCGCACCGTGCTTCAGCCGGAGCTCCCAAGCGCCCCAGGTTATTCGCCGAAGAAGCGCTTGATTTCGGCTTCGGCGTTTTCCGGGGAATCTGAGGCGTGGACGACATTCCGCATCTTGTCGGAGCCCAGATCACCCCGAATGGTGCCCGCAGGAGCGGCGTTGGAATCCGTGGGGCCTAGGAGATCACGTATTTTCTGGACGGCGTTTTCGCGGACCAGGACCAGGGCCATCACGGGCAGGCTGCGCATGAATGCCTCGATCTCCGGGTAGAAGGGCTTGTCCGCCACGTGGGCATAGTGCTCGCGCAACACGTCGGGACCCAGGGCAATAACTTTGGCCTGCTCGATGCGGAAGCCGGCCTTTTCGAAGCGGGTGATGACTTCACCGGCCAGGCGCTTCTCCATGCAATCGGGCTTCAGAAGGATGAGGGTTTTTTCCATAACACGTTACGCTGAAAGCGGTTCGGGTAAGCCGGAGAACATGCCCCAAGCGCTATCGCACTGACAAGCCCTTTAGGCGGGAAAATGAGCCGGTCCCGGGCGCCGCAACGGCCGCCGGGGACGGCGGCCCTCCCGCAGGGTGTTCATCGGCAACCGGGAGGGCGGTCGTCCCCGACCGCCGGTTTTTCGCAGCGCTGGCAAGACCGCAACGGCCGCCGGGGACGGCGGCCCTCCCGCAGCCAGGGTTTGAAAGAAAGGGAGCCCGCGGAGCAGATCAGCCGTCGTCCTTTTCCTGGCTGACGCCTTTGCCTTCGGCTTCCTCGGTCTGTTCGAAGGTGAGGTTGTCCTCGGACTCATTGAGGACGACGGTGATCGGTTCGCCGCGCTTCACGTCGCCGCGGAGAATGGCCTCGGCGAGGTTGTCCTCGAGGTGGCGTTCGACGGCGCGGCGCAGCGGCCGGGCTCCGTATTTTTCGTCCCAGCCCTTGTCGATGAGGAACTGCTTGGCGGGCATCGTGACCTCGAACTCGATCTTCTGGTCCCGGAGACGATCCCGGACCTTCTTCAGTTCCAGTTCCACGATGCGGAGCATGTTATCCTTGGTGAGCTGCTGGAAGATGACGATCTCGGTCAGCCGGTTCAGGAACTCGGGTTTGAAGACCTTCTTGGTCTCGTCGAGGATTTTGCTTTTCACCGCTTCGAAGCCGTCGGCCACCCCGGACATCACACCGAAGCCGAGGGACGTATTCCGCTGCAGGAATTCGGCCCCCACGTTGGAGGTCATGATGAGGATGGTGTTCCGGAAGTCGACGCGGCGGCCGAGACTGTCCGTCAGACGACCGTCCTCGAGGACCTGCAGGAGCAACTGCACGACATCGGGGTGCGCCTTCTCGATTTCATCGAAGAGGATGACGCTGTAGGGCTTGCGGCGCACGGCCTCGGTCAGTTGACCGCCTTCCTCGTAGCCCACATAACCGGGCGGTGAGCCGATGAGCCGGGAGACCGAAAACTTCTCCATATACTCGGACATGTCGATCTGGATGATCGCGTCCTGATCGCCGAACATCCGGTCTGCCAGGACCTTGGCCAGGTGCGTTTTACCGACACCCGTCGGCCCGAGAAACATGAACGAACCGATCGGCCGGCGGGGATCCTTCAGGTCGGCCCGAGAGCGGCGAAGTGCCTTCGCAATGACTTCGGTCGCGGGGTCCTGCCCGATGACGACTTCCTGCAAATCCTTTTCCAGCTCGAGCAGCTTTTTGTTGTCCTGCTCGGACATGCGGTTGAGCGGAATGCCGGTCCAGTCGGAAACGACACGCATCATGTCGTCATCGTCGACCGTGATCTGCTGCTCCTCGCGGTTGCGCTTCCACTCTTCAAGCGTCTCTTCGCGCTTGCCGCGGAGCTGCTTTTCGGTGTCGCGGAATTTGGCCGCTTCCTCGAAATGCTGCTTGCTGATGGCGTCCTCCTTCTGGGCGCAGACCTTCTCGATTTCCTCGGAAAGGTTTTCCACTTCGGGGGGGCGCTTCAGTGATTCGATCCGGGCGCGCGAGCCGGCCTCGTCCAGGACGTCGATAGCCTTGTCCGGCAGGTAGCGGTCGTTGACGTAACGGTCGGAAAGACGTACCGCGCTGTCGAGGGCGTTGTCGGTGAAGATGACCTTGTGATGCTCTTCGTACTTGTGCCGGATGCCCTTGAGAATCAGAACCGAGTCATCAATATTGGGCGCTTCGACTTTGACGCTCTGGAAACGGCGGTCGAGCGCGCTGTCTTTTTCGATATACTTACGGTATTCGGAGAGGGTCGTGGCACCGATGCACTGCAGTTCCCCGCGACTGAGCGAGGGCTTGAAGATGTTTGACGCATCCATGGCGCCTTCGGCCGCGCCGGCACCGACGATGGTATGCAACTCGTCGATGAAGATGATGACGTTCTTGGTGCGGCGGATCTCGTCCATCACGGCCTTGATCCGTTCCTCGAACTGACCGCGGTATTTCGTGCCGGCGACCATCAGCGCGAGGTCGAGCGTGATGACGCGCTTGTCGGCCAGGATTTCAGGAACGACGCCGCTGGCGATCTCCAGGGCGAGCCCTTCGACAATGGCGGTCTTGCCGACACCGGCTTCCCCGATCAGGACCGGGTTGTTCTTGGTGCGGCGGCAGAGGATCTGGATGACGCGGCGAATTTCGCCCTTCCGGCCGATAACCGGATCGAGATCCCCTTTTTTGGCGAGTTCCGTGAGGTCCCGGCCGAAGGCCTTGAGCGCCGGGGTTTTCACATCCTTTTTCTCTCCGGCGCCTTCGCCACCGGCGGTGGCACCTTCGGCCATGCCGGCTTCCTCGGATTCTCCGGAGAAGTTGGGATCGAGCTCGGCCAGGATCTCGTTGCGGCAGCGGTCGATGTCGACATCGAGAGATTTGAGCACACGGGCGGCGACGCCCTCTCCTTCACGCAGCAGGCCTAGCAGGATATGCTCGGTTCCCACATAGGAATGATTCAGGGCCTTGGCTTCCTTGCCGGCGAGCGCCAGGACTTTCTTTACCCGCGGGGTGTAGGGGATGTTCCCGCTGGGCTTGGTTTCGGGGCCGGTACCGACCTGTTTCTCGACAGCGTTGCGGACCGTATCCAGGTCGCAACCCATCTTTTGCAGGACGTTCACGGCGACGCCCTGACCGAGATTGATCAAGCCGAGAAGCAGATGCTCGGTTCCCACGTAATTGTGGTGAAACCGATCGGCTTCTTTCCGGGCAAGAGCGAGAACTTGCTGTGCGCGAGGGGTAAAATTGTTCATGGGTTCCATGGGCAGCCTGTTGTAAAGGAGTTACTCCGGTAGTGACAGCTTGTCAAAATTACTGGGTGGGAGATCGTGAAACTCGCCCCGCAGGAGACGGGCCCGATCCCGGTCGCGGGCGCCCGACTGCAGCGAATTTTGAGCGGCGAGTTGGACATGCCCGGGCTGGCTCTCAACAAACAGTCGATCAATATCGCTCCGAAAATGTTCCTCCCAAAGACCGATATCGACCCCGAGCCTGAGAAGGGAGAGGAAATTCATCGCCTCGGAGGAGCTTAAAAGATGCCCGTTCTGCAGAATGCCGTACGCCCGGCCGATTTTATCGACGACTTTGATCGGCTCTTTCTCCAGCAGGCGCGAGCGCGCGTTGGATTCCTGCTCGATCACGGTTTTGAGGACATTGCCCAACCGGCGGATGATGGCCTCTTCCGGTTCACCCAGCGTCTGCTGGTTACTGATCTGAAAAATGCTCCCGCTGGCGTCGCTGCCCTCGCCGAACAGGCCACGCACAATGATTCCAAGCTGGTTGACCGCACGAATGACTTTTTCCATCTGGTTCGCCATCACGAGGCCGGGCAGGTGCAGCATGACGGAAGCACGCAGCCCGGTGCCCACATTGGTGGGACAGGCGGTCAGGTAGCCCAGCTCCCGCGAAAAGGCGAAGTCGAGGTGTTCCTCCAGCGAGGAGTCGAAGCGGTCGATGGCGCTCCAGAGCGTTTTGAAGAGAAAGCCGTTTCTGACCATCTGAATGCGCAGGTGGTCTTCCTCGTTGATCATGACGGCCGTCGCCTGATCCTCGCTGATCAGGATGCCGGATCCTTCCTGCCCTTGAGCCAGTTCCCGGCTGGCCAGATGCCGTTCCACCAGGACCTGGCGCTCCAGTTCGGTCAACTTGTCCACTTCAAAAAATGTGGCATTGGCCATCTGCGGGAGCGCCTCGAGGGCCTGCCGGCAACGGGTCAGGATTTCCCGTCGTTGGGACGGATTGGCCCAACCGGGGAAGGGACAGTCACGCAGGTTGCGGGCCAGGCGAATCCGCGACGTGATGACGATCGGAGCCGTTTTAGGCTGGCCGTCGAGGATCCGCGACTGGGAATCAATCAGGGGTTGAATCTGCATGGCGCTAGAGGTCGCCGGCAACCGGCTCATGGGGATCGAGGTCCTTGAGCCGGTCACGGATCCGGGCGGCCTCCTCGTAATTTTCGGCGGACACGGCTTCGGAAAGACGGCTTTTCAAGGTGCGGATCTGCTCAGACCGTTCCACGCGGTCGAGCATGGCCTCCGGTTGCTTGCCGTTGTGTTCGAGCCCGCTGTGCATTTCACGCAGGATGGGCTTCAACAGCGGCTGGAACGTGGCATAGCAATCCGGGCACCCGAAACGACCCGTCTTCTTGAAACGGGCCTGTTCGAGCCCGCAGGTCTCACAGGTCAGATCGTTATGCGAGGGGTAAACGGACTCGCCGGGCCCCTGGATCAGGAGGTCGGACAGGGAGAATCCTTCGGGATCGGTCACCCCTTTTTTCTGAGCGCAAGCCTCACACAGGTCGACCTTGTGGATCTGGTTGTCTACAATCTGGGTCAGGTGGACTGTGGCTGGGTTTTTGCACAGGTCACACGTCAACTTTTGGGACATACTAAAACTGTATCGGCAGGAACCGGAAAACGCAAAGCGCGCGTTTCCTTCAGACGGCTTCCCTATCCGACACCGGCTGGCAGAAAACGTGCCATCCCTCAAAGCTTACGCCCGTCGCGGGTGACCCGCTGGCGAAAGGCTTCGAGAAACCGGCGCGTCACCTCACCGGGTTTGCCGCCACCGACAGGGCGGTGATCGATTTCCACCACGGGCACGATCTCGGCGGCGGTACCGGTCAGGAAAGCCTCCTCGGCATTCCAGACGTCGTAACGCGTGAGGTTGGCGGTCTCCACCGGGATTTCGAGCTCGGCGGCGATATCGAGGGTCACCTGCCGGGTAATCCCCTTCAAGGCCCCGGCGCTGGTATCCGGGGTGTAGAGTGTTCCCTTGTGGACCATGAACAGGTTGTCCCCGGTACACTCGGCGATGTAGCCCTGATCATTGAGCATGATCGCCTCCTGGTAGCCGAGCTTCTGGCATTCAATCTTGGCCAGGATATTGTTGAGGTAATTCAGGCTCTTGACCATCGGGGGGAGCGCGGCCGGATTGCAGCGGCGAGTCGGCACCGTGATGATCTTGAGCCCCTGCTCGTAGTAAGCCTTCGGATACAATTGGATCGTGTCCGCGATGATGAAGAGGACCGGATCCCTGCAGGTGTCGATGGACAGCCCCAGGGAGCCGGGCCCGCGGGTCACCACCAGCCGGATATAACCGTCCACCAGTTGGTTGGCGCGGCAGGTTTCGCAGACTGCCTCGGCGATCGCCTCCCGTTCCATCGGCAGCTTCAGGAGAATCGCTTTGGCACTGTATTCCAGGCGCTCGAGGTGCTCTTCGAGCAGGAAGACGTTTTGCTGATAGAGCCGAATCCCCTCGAAAACGCCATCGCCGTAGAGCAGCCCATGATCGAACACGGAGATATGCGCGTCGGCCTGGTCGACCAAGCGGTCTTTGAAGAAGACTTTCATCGGCGCGAACGCTGGGATATCCAAACCGGCCCTGCAATTCCTTTTGCCGGAACCGCCGCCGGCACTGGCCTCAGGACCCGGCCTTCCACTGGGCCTGCAGATCCTTCACAATGGAGGGGTCGGCCAGGGTAGTGAGGTTACCCAGTTCCTTGTCCTCGACGATATCACGGAGGAGACGACGCATGATCTTGCCGGAGCGGGTCTTCGGCAGGTCGGAAGAAAAGAGGATACGTTCGGGCCGGGCGAACTTGCCGATCGATTTGTCCACCATCTCGACCAGCGCCTCGCGGAGATTCTGGCCGGCTTTCACGCCCTCCTTCACGGTAACGAAGGCGACCAGGGCCTGGCCCTTCAGGTCGTGGGGCATGCCGATCACCGCGCTCTCGGCGACCGAGCTGTGCTCCACGAACACACTCTCGAGTTCGGCGGTGCCGATCCGGTGCCCGGAGACGTTCACCACGTCGTCGATGCGGCCGAGGATCCAGTAGTAACCGTCCCCGTCGCGGCGGGCGCCGTCGCCGGGCAGGTAGTACTTGCCGCCCCACTTGCAGAAGTAGGTGTCCTTGAATCGCTCCGGGTCGCCCCAGATGCCACGGAGCATGCCGGGCCAGGGCTTTTTGATGGCGAGGATGCCGGCGTCGACGGACTCCCCCTCCTCGGTCAGGACATCGGGCACGATGCCGAAAAACGGGAGGGTGGCGCTCCCGGGCTTGGTGGGGATGGCTCCGGGTAGCGGGGTCAGCATATGGCCGCCGGTTTCGGTCTGCCACCAGGTATCGACGATGGGGCATTTCTCGCCACCGATCTTGCGGTGATACCACATCCAGGCCTCGGGGTTGATCGGCTCACCGACCGTGCCGAGGAGCCGGAGTGAGCTGAGATCGTGGCGGTCCACCCACCTGTCACCCCATTTCATGAAGGCGCGGATGGCGGTGGGCGCGGTATAAAACACCGAGACCGCGTACTTCTCGACAATTTCCCAGAAGCGGGCGTTGTCCGGGTAATTCGGCGCCCCCTCGTACATGACCTGGGTGACGGCGTGCTGCATCGGTCCGTAGAGGATGTAGGAGTGGCCGGTGATCCAGCCGATGTCGGCGGTGCACCAGTAGACGTCCTCGGGCTTCAGGTCGAAGGTGTATTTGGAAGTCAGATACGTAAAGACCAAGTAGCCGGCGGTGGTGTGGATGATGCCCTTCGGTTTGCCGGTCGTGCCGCTGGTGTAGAGCAGAAACAGCATGTCTTCGGCGTCCATCGGCTCCGGATCGCAGTGGATCGGCATGCCGTCGACGATCCGGTGGTACCAGTGGTCGCGCCCCTCCTTCACATGACAGGGGAAGGGATCGCCGTGGGCGCGTTTCACCACCACCACGTCGGTCACGCAGTCACATTCCTCGATTGCCTCGTCGACGATGTTCTTGAGCGGCAGCACATTGCCCCGGCGCCAGCCCCCGTCCGCGGTAATCACCATCTTGGCCTGGCAGTCGAGCACCCGGTCCTTGATCGATTCGGAGCTGAAACCGGCGAAGATGACGCTGTGCACCGCACCGATGCGCGCGATGGCCAGGCAGGCGATCGCCAGCTCGGGAACCATCGGCAGGTAGAGCGCAATGCGGTCGCCTTTCCTGATTCCGAGTTTCTTCAGCGCGTTGGCAAACCGGTTCACTTCGCGGTAGACGTCCCAATAGGTCATCACGCGCGAGTCGCCCGGCTCACCTTCCCAGATAAAGGCAGCCTTATTTCTTCCGCCGTTGGCCAGGTGCTTGTCCACACAGTTGACGCAGACGTTGGTTTTCCCGCCCTCGAACCATTTATAGAACGGGGCATCGTCCTCATTGAGAACCCGGTCCCAGGGCTGCATCCATTCCAGCTCCCCGGCGACCTCGGCCCAGAAGGCCTCCGGATCCGCGATGCTCTTTTCATAAAGCTTCCTGTATTCTTCCAGGCTGCCGAGGTGGGCCTGCTGTTGAAAGGTTTCAGCGGGCTTGAAGGTACGGCCTTCAGCCATAACGGACTGCATTGCTTCGTCAGAGGGGGACATCAATCGCGCGGGGTTCGGGGTTGGGGAAACCGGTCCGCCCAGTCGGCGGAAACCGGTTCTGCCATCTTCCGACCCGCCCCAAGCGGGTCAAATGGATTTCCCGCCCGTCTGTCGGCAGGCTGGACACTGAGGGCCCCACCCCTTTGCTAGCGCTAGCCCGTGAACACCGCCGACCTCGACTTCGACCTGCCCCCGGACCGGATCGCCCAGCATCCGGTCGAGCCGCGCGACGCCTCCAGGCTTCTGGTCTATTGTCGTGCTACCGGGAAAGTGACCCATACCCGCTTTCGCGCGATCGGTGACCACCTCCCCCCCCGCAGTCAGTTGTT
The DNA here is from genome assembly GCA_051117635.1 of Opitutales bacterium. Classification (GTDB taxonomy): domain Bacteria; phylum Verrucomicrobiota; class Verrucomicrobiia; order Opitutales; family JABSRG01; genus JBNPEH01. The sequence continues at coordinate 55,464 of JBNPEH010000003.1, forward strand.
TCGAAATGACGCACGGGTCCTGTCCGCCCGGCTCCCCGGCCGGCGACCGACCGGTGGCCGGGTCGAGTGCCTGCTCCTCAAGCCGCTCCAGCCGGACGGCCTGGTCTGGGAATGCCTGTTGAAGCCCGGGCGCAAACTGACGCCCGGCGCCACTTTTGCCCACGCCGGCAGTTACACCGCCCAGGTGCTGAACGGGCCGGGCGAGGCCGGGGTGTTTTCCGTCCGGTTTCACCTTCCGGAGGCCACCACGTTGCCCGCCCTCGCCGACCGGATCGGCCAGGTGCCGCTGCCCCCCTACATTCGCCGCGGTGGCGAGGCGGAACATCCGCAACCCGGCCGGCCAGCTGACGCGGTGCGCTATCAGACGGTCTATGCCAATCCGAACCGGACCGTGGCAGCGGCCGCCCCGACAGCCGGCCTGCACTTCACCTCCGAGCTACTGGACAATCTGGAAACCGCCGGGCACCGCTTTCACGACCTGACGCTCCACGTCGGCCTGGGCACCTTCCGGCCGATTCAGGGCGAACGGCTGGAAGACCATAAAATGCATGCCGAGTCTTACGAAATCCCCGAAGCCACCCGCGCCGCCTGGGCATCGGCCTCCCCGCCGGACGCCTCCGGCGCCCGGATCGGCGTTGGCACGACCAGCCTCCGCGCCCTCGAGGACGCCTGGCGCAAGGCGGGGGGCCGGGTACCTCCGCCGGCAGAACCGGCGCACCAGGCGGAGGCCGACCTGTTCATCTACCCGCCGGCACGGATAGGCAGCCTCGACGGCCTGATCACGAACTTCCACCTGCCCCGCTCCACGCTGATCGCGCTGGTGGCGGCTTTTCTGAAGCCCGGCAGCACCGGGGGCATTCCGGCATTGAAAGCGCTCTATCGGGAGGCTATCGACCGGAACTACCGGTTTTTCAGCTATGGCGACGCCATGTTGATTCTTTAACGCAAAATTGGGAATAGACGGACACGACGACGGCTCATGACAGACGAACCCTCCAATCCGACTGATTACGAACCGCTCGTGGATGCCTATTACACACCGCTCTACCGGTTCGCCTACAGCCTCACCAAAAACGAGCACGAGGCCGGCGACCTGACGCAACAGACGTTCGTCATCTATGCCCAGAAGGGGCACACCATCCAGGACGCCTCCAAGGTTAAGTCCTGGCTCTTTACCACGCTTTACCGCGAATTTCTCCGCCTGCGCCGCAAACTCGGCCGGGTGGATACTCAAGATAACGAAACCCTCGAATTCAGCGCACCCTCCGTTCCCGCCGACGCCGTCCGATCGGTGGACGCCCAACTCGCCGTCGAAGCGCTCCAGTCGGTGGACGAGGTCTATCGCGCCCCCCTTTCTCTCTTTTACCTTGAAGACGCCTCCTACAAAGAAATCGCCGAGACCCTCGACGTCCCCATCGGCACCGTCATGTCCCGCCTCTCCCGCGGCAAGGCGCAGCTGAAGGAAGTCTTCCTCGCCCGTGAACGCGACCATGTCTGACCTTTCCGACCGATTCCCAGCAATGAATTCCGAAGAAGCCCGCATCCTCCTGTCCGCCTGTCGTGACAACGCGAACGACCGCGCCGATCCTGTCTTTCAGGAAGCGCTGGCGCTGACGGAAACGGACCCCGACCTCAAGGCCTGGTGGGTCCGGGAACAGGCCTTTGATCAGGCCTTCCGCAAAAAACTGGCTGAAACCCTCGTGCCCGCCACACTCAAGGCTGAGATCCTGGCCGGGATGCACGCCACCCGCGCCGCTGCTCCAAAGGCTGAAACCGGTGCCGGGCACAGCCGGAAAATCCTGTCCTTTCCCGGATCGCCGCTCCTCTGGGCGGCAGCGGCCGCAGCGGTCCTCGTCCTCGGCGTGGCCTTGCTGCAAACCCCGGCTGCTCCGGAACCCGCCGCCCCGACCGGCCAGGCGGACAATTACCTCCCGGCCTCGTTCATCTCCTTTTTAGAACAAGCGCCCCCACCCGGCTATCAACTGGATCGCCGGGAGGGTAACCTGGCCAACCTGAAGGCATACCTGGCCGAGGCCGGTTCACCGACCCCGGTCGCTATTCCGAAAAACCTCACCACGGGGGGCGCGATCGGCTGCATGACCCTGAACTACAAGGGCTATGCAATCGGTATGATCTGCTTCGATGCGGGGGGTAAGCTCGCCCACCTGTTTGCACTGGACAAGGCTTCCCTGAATGGGGACCTCCCGACCGACCTGCCCGCGCTGTTTCAGGGCGAGCAGAACAGCTACGCCGTCTGGACGGTCGACAATCAGGTGCTGGTCCTGAAACGGCCCGGAACACCCGACGAGTTGAAAAACTATCTTTAACAGGCAGGTTACCTTTTCCTTAACCTCATTACACCTCATGAAGACCACCGTTCTCACACTGTCCCTACTCACCCTTGCGTTGGCCGCCGCCCCCGCCCTGGCTCATGACCACGGCGACAAGATGGCCAACGACGAAGGTGCGTACGAAGTTTATGTCATCGATCCGGTCCACTCCGGCATCAGCTTCAAAATCCGGCACTTCTTCACGAAAGTCCCCGGCTCCTTTGGTAATTTCGAAGGCAAGATCAAGGTGGATCGCGAGAACATCGCCAACAGCAAGGTCATGGCCGCCGTCACGGTGGCCAGCATCAACACCAACAATCAGGACCGCGATGAGCACCTGCGTTCCGACGACTTTTTCGGCGTCGAATCCCATCCGGAGGCCACCTTCACCTCCACCCAGTGGGAACAGATCGACGGAAATACCTTCAAAGTCACCGGGGATTTGACGCTGATGGGAACCACCCAGCCTGTCACACTGGATGTCGAACTGCTCGGTTTCGGTGAGGGCCGCAATGGCGCCATGCTGGCCGGCTGGGACGCCACCACCACCCTCGACCGCACCGACTGGGGCATGTCCAGCAACCCGGTCCTCGGCGACGAGGTCGACATCACGATCAACATCCAGGCCAAGAAACAGGAAAGCTGACCCTTTCCCCGAATGCCCATGCCTTTCAGCCCCCACCCTGCAGGCGGGGGCTTTTTGGTGGGAACCCAACCTCGCACGGTGCCCCGGTGGGCGGCGGCTGAAGGCGCGTAAAGGAACCGCAGATGGCACTGATTGGAGCCAACTTATGTCTGTCATCGCCGTTCGCTCGTCCCGTCACCGGCTGACGCCGGTGCTCCGGCCTGATTCGCAGGCTAAGGCGGTGGCAGCAATCGGAGAACCGGCTTTTCCAGGACCCTGAGCCTGTCGATCGGGAGGCGAGCAGATTTTGCCTGCCGGGTAACCCTTGCTGCCGGAGCAAGGCCCCCGGCCTTTGCGTCTTGGCCTTCCGGCGCGACGCTTTACCGTTAGCCATTTATGTCCGCCGATCTGGCCATCATCATCCCGACGCTGAATGAGGCGCAGCAGTTTGGGAACTGTCTCCGAGCGGTGGGGCGGGCCCGGGCGGCGGTGCCGGATCTGGCCTGCGCCATCCAGATCGTCGACGGCGGAAGCACCGACGAGACACGCGCGGTGGCCGAGCGCTCGGGCATGCCTGTGATGACTCTCTCCGAGGGCAGACGAAGCGCCCAGATGAATGCCGGTGCCCGGTCGGCCGAGGCTCCCTGGCTGCTGTTCCTCCACGCCGACACCTGGCTGGGCAAAGACTCCCTGGCCACGCTCTGGTCGATCCTGCGGGAAAACCCGGACATCCTGGGCGGAGCCTTTGAGCGGCGCTTTTATCCGGACAATCCTTTTCTTCGCATGACCAGTCGCTGGGCGGCCTGGCGGGTCCGGCGCACGGGTTGGAGCTTTGGGGACCAGGCGCAGTTCTTTCGCCGTTCGGCCTACGAGGCGGCGGGCGGTTATCCGGCCACCGATCCGTTCGAGGCCTGGGATCTTTCGCGGCGGGTCGCCCGGCAGGGCAGGCTGATCTGCGTAGCCGCACCGGTGACCACCTCGTCCCGCCGGTTTTCCGGGGACGGCGCGCTGCTCCGCACCGTGAAGGATCTGGGTCTGGTGGTCAGGCACCATTGGAGAAATCGGGAATAATCGCCCGAACCATGGGCTCCTGTACCCCGAACGCCAAACCTAACGAATCCGTATCCAATGAAGCCTTACAATGTCATCGCCATCGGCGGGGGAACCGCCGGTCTGGTCACCACCGCCGCCGTCGCCGGGCTGGGTGGCCGCGCCGCCCTTATCGAACGCAACAAAATGGGTGGGGATTGCCTGAACTTCGGCTGTGTCCCCAGCAAGAGCCTGATCAGTTCCGCCCGCCTGGCGCAATCCATCCGCGATGCGGACAAGTGGGGGCTCGAACCGGCGGAACCCGTTACTGATTTTCAAAAGGTGTTTGCAAGCATGCGTGAGCAACGGGCGGTCATCGAACCGAACGACTCGGCCGAGCGCTTCCGGAGCCTCGGGGTGGATGTCTACGAGGCGGAAGCCCGTTTTGTTTCCCCCCATGAAGTAAAATTGTCGACCGGCGAACGCCTCAAGGCGCGTCACATCGTCATCACGGCGGGAAGCCGGGCGGGCGTTCCTCCCATTCCGGGCATCGACGACATTCCCTATTACACCAACGAAACGATTTTCGATCAGTTGGACGAAAAACCGGACAAGCTGATCATCATCGGGGGCGGACCGATCGGCACGGAGCTGGGCCAGACCTTCAACCGGCTGGGCGTGGAAGTGCACCAGATCGAACTGACATCCCAGATACTCTCCCGGGAAGATCCCGATGTAGCCGAGGTCATGATGGAAAAGCTGCATCGTGAAGGGGTGCATATCCACACCGTTACCAAGCCGGAGCGCTTTTACCTTCAGGACGGTCGCATCCATCTGGACATGACCGGCCCCGAAGGCAGCCGGACCCTGGATGCCGGCGCCGTGCTGGTGGCCGCCGGCCGGGTTCCCAACCTCGACAAACTCAACCTCGAGGCAGCCGGTATCGCCCACACGAAAAAGGGCATCACCGTGAATCGAAAGCTGCAGACGTCCGTCCCGCACATCTGGGCTGCGGGAGACATCGCCGGAGGGCTCCAATTCACCCACCTGGCGGATTTCCACGCCCGACACATCGTCGGCAATATCCTCAAACCCTTTCCGTTTCTGTATTCGGAGTTCGATGACAGTTTGATCCCCTGGTCCACCTACACGGAGCCGGAGGTCGGTCGTGTCGGCCTGAACGAGAAAGAGGCCAAGGACCGCGACATTGCCTACGAGGTCTGGCAGGTCCCGTTCAGCGAGGTCGACCGGGCGATCACCGAGCGCGCCACCGATGGCTTTGTGAAGATCCTGACGGAGCAGGGCTCCGACAAGATCCTCGGAGCAACCGTGGTCGGCCTGCATGGCGGCGACCTGCTCCACGAAATTGTCCTGGCGATGAAGCACGGCATTGGCCTGAAGGGCATCGCGTCCACCATACACGCCTACCCCACACTGGCCGAAGTCATGCGAAAGGTCGGCGACAAATACAACCGGTCACGGCTGACCCCGCGCGTGGCCGGTCTGTTGAGGTGGCTGTTCCAGCGTCAACTGAAAGGACTGAAATGAGTGAGCAACCACCCAAGAACAAGCGGTGGCTCAAGGTGGCGGGTGGCATCCTCCTGCTCCTTGCCATCTTTGCCGCCGTGCGCTTTCTTCCGCTTAGGGATTGGATCGAAACCTTCAACGCCTGGGTCGGCGACCTGGGACCCATCGGCTATCTGGTCTTCATCGTCGGCTACGCGCTGGCGGCGGTGGGCTTTGTGCCCGGCTCTATTCTGACCATCGGGGCCGGCCTGACCTTCGGCCTGATCGGGGGAACGGTCGCGGTATCGGTTGCCTCCACCACCGGGGCCGCCATCGCGTTCCTGCTGGCCCGATATTTTCTTCGGGATCGCTTCAAAAAGCAGTTTGCCGACAGCGCCCGTTTTCAGGCCATCGACCGGGCCATCGGTCGGGAGGGCGGGAAAATAATTTTTCTGCTGCGCCTCACCCCCGTTATCCCGTTCAGCCTGAGCAACTACCTGTACGGGCTGACAGCCGTGAAGTTTCCGGCTTACGTCCTTGCCAGTTGGCTGGGCATGCTGCCCGGCACCGTCCTCTACGTGTACATCGGCACGCTGGGAAAAACGGGCCTGGAAGCGGCCGGAGAAGGTGTCCAGACCGGGCGCCTCATCATCCAGGGCATCGCCCTGGTCGCCCTCATCGCCGTCACCGTTCTCATCACCCGCATCGCCAGAAAAGCCCTCGCCGAATCCTCCCTCGACACCGAACAGGTGACGGAAGGGTGACCGGACCGGCCTGTCTGGATTCGCAGGCAATGGATTGGCAGCGAACAGCAGGCCCGAGCTTTTCCAGGATCCCGAAAATCAATCATCATCCATGCCACCTCCCCTCGCCATGAACCGCATCCCCGTTCTTCTGACCGCCTTCCTTTTTCTTGTCTCCCTGAGCACCCTCCAGGCTGAGACCCCGCCCTTTCCGGCCGGCATTGATCACCGGCCCTGGGATCGCCTCCTGAAAACCTATGTCGATGAGCGCGGGCTGGTCGACTATGCCGGCTGGCACGCCAACGCCGGGGACCGCGCGGCCCTCGACCGCTACATCGCGCAGTTTGCGCCGGCGTCGAAAACGCCGGCCACCGGCGACGATGCCATCGCATCGCTCATCAATGCCTATAACGCCATCACCATCGCCTGGATTCTGGACAACTACCCCACGCCCAGCATCCGCAAGACCGACGATCCCTGGGACGTCGAACGCTGGCAACTCGGCGGTGAACGCGTCTCGCTCGACGACATCGAGCATGTGTTCCTGCGTCCCGAAATCAGCTGGGCGGTCCACAGCGTGGTGGTTTGCGCCGCGCGGAGTTGCCCCCCGCTTCGGCGCGAGGCTTTCACCGCCAACAACTGGTACGCCCTGATGGAGGACAGCTACCGACGTTGGCTCGCGCGCGACGACCTGAACCGGTTTCTTCCTGAAAAAAACACCGTTCGCCTGTCTAAAATTTTCGATTGGTATGAAGAGGACTTTACCGGCGAGCACACCATCCCGGCCGTCCTGCGCCGGTATGCGCCGGAGCGGTATGAGGCATTCCTCAAAGGCGATTTCAAGATCCGCTTCCTGGACTACCACTGGGGCCTGAACGCGCAAAGCGACCTGGGCAAAGACTACGACCACGGGTGGTTTTTTTGAGAGACCGTATCCAACAGGAACCATCGGGCTAAGCTGTACCCGCACCCCGATGGCGGAAGACAGGCGACCCCTACCCCTCGGCCCGGGGCCGACACAGGTGTACCGGCCCAGCTACAGCGCCTTTGTCATGCCATGGATGGCGCTGCTGGCCGCAATCTGGATCGCCGCGACGAGCTGGCGCTCATCCTGTCGGCGCTCCTGCCGGCGGAGCATCCCTTGCGGGGATCGCTGGAAGATCGCTCCAACCCCTGACCCGGAGGATGACTGGGGGCGGGCGGAACTGTAGCCGCGCCTTCAGGCGTGGTAATGGGTCAGTTGAGCGCCCCGCTGAGCGGGATGAGCCTGATCCCATTTTTGCGTCTTTAACCCTTATTCCTTTTTGCTGCGGCTGGTGAAGCCGTGGCAGAGGGCGGCGGCGGCGGCGTCAGCCTCGTCGAGGGGCAGGACGGCGGCCAGGTGGAGCAGGGCCTGAACGGTCCGGGCGACCTGCTGCTTGCTGGCCCGGCCGAAGCCGACAACCGCCTGCTTGATGCGGAGGGGCGCATACTCGTGAATATCGGCCTGGCGGCGCGCGGCGGCGCTGAGGGCAGCCCCCCGGGCCGCACCGAGGATCTGCGCGGTTTTGAAATTCTGGACAAAGATGGTCTCCTCAAAAGCGACGGTGCGGACCTCGTACCGCTGGATGGCGGTATCGACCGTCTCCGCGATACGGCCCAGGCAGTCGGGAAAGGGCACGTCCGGTTTCAACTTGAGCGTAAGCGAGCCGAGCAGTCTTGCCTCGCCTGGCCGGGTAAACTCGAGCGCGGCGAGGCCGGTGCCACGCAGGCTGGGATCGACGCCGAGGATACGCCCCGTAAAAGCGGGCCCGCGCTGGTAACTCGCCGGTTCGGGAACCTCACCGGGCGTGCTTTTGCCGGCGAGCCTGGCTGCCCAGAGTGATCGTGCCGATTTAGCCGCCATGCGCGAAAAGGAGGGTGGGCCAGTCGGGTTTCACCAGCAATCCGATCCCGGCCACGATGATGAAAAACCAGACCAGAAATTCGAACAAGCGCTGGTTGATGTGCCGGACGATGAGCGGGCAGATGAGCGCGCCCACCATCGCGACGACACCGAGGGTCAGGCTGATCCGGAGGGAGGCGGCATCGATGTTGTCGAGTCCCAGGTGGAACGGCACCTTGAAGACATTGATCAGGAGCCAGAACCAGGCACCGGTCCCGATGAACGCGTATTTGGGCAGGCCGATGGCCATGTAGTACATCGCCGCGACGGGGCCGGCCGCATTGGCCACCATGGTCGCAAAGCCACCGATCAGGCCGGTCCCGCCGACAAACCACCAGGTGTGCGGCATCGGGTCCTCGCCCGCTCCTTCCCACCGGGCGGACACCCATTTCCGGAAAAAGTGAACCCCGGTCATGACCAGCAGGAGGCAGCCGATCAGGATCTGTACCGCCCGGTCCTGAATCACCCCGAGCAGAAAAAAACCGAAGACCACGCCCACCGCCGTCCAGGGAAACAGTTTTCCCACGTACTTCCACTGGGCGTGCTTACGGTAGACCAGCACCGCCACGACGTCGGCACAGATCAGCACCGGAAGCAGGATGCCGACCGATGCCTTGGCGGGAAAGACGACCGCGAAGATGGCGATAGTCAGATTGCCCATGCCGGGCAACCCGCCTTTCCCCAGACCGATGAGAAAGGCGCCGATGCAGGCCAGCGCCCAGTGATAGGGTTCCAGAATCATGAGCTTTGACGGTCCGCCGCCGCATCGGTGTCCGCTTGAGTGATGACTCCCCGCCCAACGTGGAAAATCTGCCAGGGTCGCTGGTCACTCGTTTCGGGCCGAACCGTTCCGGTCGCGAGGACCTGCAGGCCCCGGTCCGCCTCAACCGCCTCCCAAAAGCGACGTCGCCGACCGGGATCGAGTTCGCCCAGAATGTCGTCGGCCAGCAACAGGGGCCGCACCGCCTGGCGGGCACGGAAGAGATCGGCCTCAGCCAGACGCAGCGCAACAACAAGCGCACGTTGCTGGCCGTCGGAGGCAAACTCCCGGGCCTCCCGCTCCTGCAGCCCGAAGGTGTAGTCATCCCGGTGCGGTCCAAGCAGCGTGGTCTCGGCGGCGCGATCACGCCGGCGGTTGGTCATGAGTCGCTCATGGTAGGCACCCGCGTCTGTTTCCGCCAGGCGTTCGCGGCAATCCAGACGCGGCGACTCGGCGGCGTCCGCGAAGGCGCAGTAAGCGCGGTGAAAGGGTTCACGAAGATCGGCGAGGCTGCGGCGGCGCTCGCGGACAAGGCGCGCACCGGCTTCCGCCAGTTGCTGGTCAAAGGCCTTGAGGACGGCATCCGGTGACGGTTTTTCCGCCCGCAGCAGCGCGTTTCGCTCCTTCAGCGTCCGATGGTAGGCGGTCAGGGCGGCGTAGTACTCCGGACGCGTGGCGGCGAACAACAGGTCGAAAAAGCGGCGACGGGCACCGGGGGCACCGCGCAGGACCTGAATATCCTGCGAGGCCAGAACCACCGTCGGGAACACCCCGATATAGTCGCCGAACCGGCGCTGAGGTTCACCATCCACGTCGACATCGAGGCCGCGCTTGCCGAGCCGCATGACGATCTCCGTCTCGCCCTGAATCTCGTGTTCGAGCGAAAAGGCCATCTCGGCGGCCGGCTGCCCTTCGCGGATGAGGAAGGTACGCTTCCGCGTCCGAAACGATCGCAAGGCGGTCAGGAAGGCGATCGCTTCGAGAAGATTGGATTTCCCCTGGCCGTTTGGGCCGACAAAGAACTGGTGCTCGCCGGAAAAACGGAGGAACGCCTCACCGATATTGCGGAAATGGCGCAGGCGTACGGCCTGAAGATACATAAAGGAGCAGCCGGGGGCAGGGTCAGGGGATGCGAAGGACCTGACCGGCTGACAGGCTGTTGGGACTGGCGAGCCGGTCGCGATTGGCCTGGTAGATATCCATCCAACGGGCGGAAGTCCCATAGACCTTGCGGCTGATGGCGGACAGCGTGTCCCCGTTCTGCACGGTGTAGGTTTCGCCGTCTTCCTCCGGGGTACCGGATCCGGTGCCTTCGGGCGCGTCCTGGCGGGCGTTGGCGATGTAGGGATCGTCCGACTCTTCGGGGAGCGGGTTGCCCCGGAGCTCGGCCAGCTCGCCACGCAGCTCCCGAATCGTTTTTTCCGCGGTAACGAGTTTCTTCTTCAACTCGAGGTTTTCCTGCTTCATGGCCTCGAGCAGGTCCATCAGGTCGAGGCGGTCGATCTCGTTGCGAAAGGGCTGGTTGGGCAGCTGACGGGCGAAGAGCTTTTCAGCGGTCTCGATGCGCTGCCGAATAACGTCGGCCTCGGGCGCATTCGGCTCGAGTTCCAGAAAGCGCCGGAAATGGTAGATGGACAGGATCGGGTCGTTCATGACCGAGAGGTAGATTTCACCGGCCTCCAGGTGCGACTCGGGCGCCTCGATCCGTTTGGCGATGACCTTTTCGAAGGCCAACAAGGCCTCTTCGTATCGTCCTTGCGCCTTGTAGGTCATGCCCCGCTGAAACTGCGTTTCGTCCTTTTCGGCCAGGACAGCTTCCGGGGGCTCCGGGCAGCCGGCGAGAAAGGCCAGGCAAAGCAGCGGGACCAGCCAAAACAGGAAATTCGTGCGGATGGACAGTACCATGAACAGGAACGACTTACGGTGAAAGGCCGACCGGCGGGCCGCAAGGTTATCCACGCTTCAGGCGGGTTTGCCGCCACTGGTCGATACCGACGGCCAGGACGATCACCAGGCCGATGATGATGTCCTGCATGAAGTCGGGCCAGCCCATCATCAGGGCGCCATTGCGGAGCGTGGACATGATCAGGGCTCCCAGCATGGCGCCGGTGACACTCCCCACCCCGCCGCTGAGGGATGCTCCTCCGATCACAACGGCGGCAATCACATCCAGTTCCAGACCCACCGCCGTGGTGGGATCACCCTGATTCAGGCGAGCCAACTGCATGAGACCCGCCAACCCGTAAAACAGCCCCGCCACCAGATAGATGAGGATTTTCAGGCGGCTGACACGGATGCCGCACAAGCGGGCGGTCGCTTCATTCGAACCCAGGGCGAATGTGTTTCGGCCGAAGACTGTTCGGACCAGGACCAGCCCGACCAGCACCGCCAGCCCGAGCGTGATCCAAACCCCCGTCGGGGGGACCGGACTGAGAGGATGCGAGACCGCCATGAGGGTGTTGAGCGGCGACCCGGTTGCATCGACCGTCTGGTTGCCGGCCAGCCATTTAGCCAGGCCCCGGGCCACCCCCATCATGCCCAGGGTCACAATGAAGGGTTGCAGGCCGAACTTCGCGATGATCGTCCCGTTCAGCAGACCCATCAGTCCGCCCGCCGCCAGGCTCCCGATCAAAACCACCGGAACGGCCAGCTCCTGCTGGATCAGCACCGCGCCCACCACCGAGGTGAAGGCGATGACCGAACCGACGCTGAGGTCGATTCCACCGGACACGATGATCAGCACCATGCCGAGGGCGCCGAGAGCGACGATGACAGTCTGCGTGAGAATGTTGCGGAAATTGACCGGCGTGAGGAAACGGTCGCGCACCTCGCCATCCAGCGAGAAGAGAAAAATGACCAGGGCCAGGCCGAGGAGTGGGCCGCCGATCTGGAGCCCCTGCTCGGTGAAGCGACGCAGGCCGCGGCTGGTTGTTGTCTCAGTCATCGGGATAAATGATTCGGTGCCTCGGCCACGGCGGCGGCCATGATGCGGTGTTCGTTCCATTCAACGACAGGACGTGTAGCGACCAGACGCCCGCGATTCATGACGCCGATGGTGTCGCACACCCCGAGCAACTCCGGCAGGTAGGAGCTGATCATCAGGATGGCTTTCCCGTTGGCCGCCAGGTCGCCGATCAGGTGGTAAATCTCGGCCTTGCTGCCGATGTCGATCCCCCGCGTGGGTTCATCCAAAATCCAGATGTCGGCGTCATGGTGCAGCAACCGGCCCAGGGCGACCTTCTGCTGGTTGCCCCCGGACAGCTCCTGCACCGTTTGATCGCTGTCGCGGGCCTTGATTGAAAGCCGGTCGATCAGGCCCCGGGCAAGGCTCCGCTGACGCCCCGTGGACAGCCAGGGGCCGCGGCGGACCGGCGACCAGCGTGTGGCGGTCAGGTTGTCCCGAATGGGGCGGTTGAGCAGCAGGCCCTCGCCCTTCCGATCCTCGCTGACCAGCCCGAGCGCGGGCGAACAAGCCAAATTGATGGCCGGCTCGCGCGCGGTTCCGCTCCAGGTGCCGATCGTCAGCGAACCCGAGCCGACGGGGTCAAGCCCGAACACGAGGCGCGCGGTCTCTGTCCGACCGGAGCCGATGAGGCCGGCAAGGCCGAGGACTTCCCCCCGCCGCAAGGTCAAGGATACGTCCCGGGGCAGGGCGTTGTCCGGCGCGGACAGGTTCTCGATTTTCAGGACGGGGTCGCCCGGCGTCCGCTTCTGCCGGGGAAAGATCGTATCCACCTCCCGGCCGACCATCAGCCGGATGAGTTCGGTATCATCGGTCGTATCCATATTTCCGGTACCGACCGAGCATCCATCGCGCAGGACGGTATACCGCGAACAGACGGACCGACACTCTTCAAGAAAGTGACTGATATAAATGACTGCGATACCGCGGTCACGCAGGCGGCGGATCACCGCAAAGAGCTTTTCCACGTCCGGCCGGGTCAGGCTGCTGGTCGGCTCGTCGAGGATCAGGATGCGCACATCCCCCACCAGCGCCCGTGCGATTTCGACGCACTGTTGCTCGGCGAGGGCGAGCAGGCGCACCGCTCGTCGCAGGGGCAGGTGCTCGCTGTCCAGTGCCTTGAGGGCGGCAGTGGCACGGGCGCGCAGATCCGCTTTGCGCAAAACACCCCAGCGCTGGGGCAGCGCACCCAGAAGGATATTTTCCTCCACCGAGAGGTCCGGCGCCAGGTTGAGTTCCTGGTAGATCATGCCGATGCCGGCGAGGCGTGCGGCGCGCGGGTCGGTGGATTGAAACGCCGCGCCATCGAGTTCGATGGAACCGGCATCGGGCTGGTGCGCGCCCGAAAGCACCTTCATCAAGGTGCTTTTACCCGCACCGTTTTCACCGATGAGTGCGTGGATTTCGCCAGCGGCGACGGTCAGGTCCACGCCGTCGAGGGCCCGGGTAGCACCAAAGCTTTTGCGAATGCCCCGAAGCCGGAGGCGAGGCGCCGGCCTGATGGTGTCCGGATCAGCCGTCATTCCCGCGCCGTTCGGAATCAGTCGAGGTACTCATCGATGGGCGGAAAGAGCTTGGCCTGGATATCCGGGCCGGCCCGGTTCTCGGGCGTCACCAGGACAGCACCGGTATCAATCCGTCGCTCAACGCGCTCTCCATCGATCGCATCCACGACCAGCTTCACACCCAGATAGCCCATCTGGAAGGGATCCTGAACCACCAGTCCCTGGACATGACCGGTTTCCAAGCCGTCGATCAACTGGTCCCCCGCATCAAACCCGACGAACGCGACGTCCCCCGCCAGCCCGGCGCTTCGCAGCGCGAGCAGCATACCGGTGGCGGCGGACTCATTGGAGGCGAAAACGCCATCGAACTGTCCCTGGTAGCGATTCAACAGGTTCTGGGCGGCGGTCAGCGCGGTGTCACGCGTCGGCCCGGCGTACTGGCCGGAAGAAATCACTTCGATCCCGGGATAGGCTTCGATTGCATCGAGGAAGCCGGATTCCCGGGCCTCGGTGCTGGCGGAGCCTACACTGTAGCGCAGCATGATGACGCTCCCCTCGCCCTTGAGAAGTTCGGCCAGGCGCTCGCCCGCCAGCTGGCCCCCCCGGAAATTATCGGTGGCGGCAAAACTCACATAGCTGTCGGTATCGATGCCCGAGTCGATGATGACCAGGGGGATGCCGATCTGAGCGGCGGCGTCCACGCCCGGCACGAGCGCCTTCCGGTCGAGGGGCGCGAGCACGATGCCATCGACCTGTTGGGCGATGAACGATTCGAGCACCGTGATCTGGCTGGAACGGTCATTCTCGAGAATCGGTCCCTTCCAGATAATTTCGGCAGGCCGCCCGGCCGCGGTGAGTTCGGCTTCGGCCTTGGCGGCCCCCGCGTGAATGGCTTTCCAGAAGCTGTGTGTCGTGCCTTTCGGGATAACGGCGATCCGCAGGGTGGACGGGCCGTCGTCACCGCTGCCGCCGCCACCGCAACCGGTAATCGTCAGGGTTAAAGCCAGGAGGACCGGCCAGGTGAGCCGCCGCAGGATGCTAGGCAGGGAAACAATCGGGTCGGGGAAAACCATGGCTCTGGTGTAGGCCGGAAATAACCGAAAGCCAAGATGGGATCAGATCCCGAGGATGGACAAGGCCAGGCGGCGTTGATGCGGCTGCACCCGATGCTCCCAGAGAAAGACTCCCTGCCAGGTACCCAGGACAAAGGATCCTTCCGTGAAAGGAATCGTTTCCGCCGTCCGCGTCAGGGCCATTTTGATATGCGAGGGCATGTCGTCCGGACCCTCCAGCGTGTGGACAAAATCCGGATCGTTATCCGGGACCAGTTTGTTCAGGAAGCGCTCAAGGTCCTCACGGGCGGTGGGGTCCGCGTTTTCCATGATCACGAGACTGCAACTGGTATGCCGGCAGAAGACGGTCAACTGGCCCGATTGCAGACCGCTGTCGGCCAGTGCTCGCTCAAGATCACGGGTGATTTCGTAAGTCCCGTGACCGTGCGTGGACACGGTCAGGTCGCGGATAAGGACCTCCATCTCAGGCCTTGGGGTGCACCATGTCGGTGGGGTCCAACGCTGCTTCGAGGGTCTCCTCGTCAAGCAGGCCGAGTTCGAGGACGACTTCTTTCAGCGTCTTCCCTTCGGCATGCGCCTGCTTGGCGACCTTGGCGGCGTTGTCGTAACCGATGTGCGGGTTGAGGGCGGTGACCAGCATAAGCGAGCGTTCCACCAGTTCCTTGCAGGTTTCCTCATTAACCTTGATTCCGGCAACGCAGCGATCGGCAAAGGTCCGCGAGCCATTGGCCAGACAGGTGATCGATTCGTGAAGGGAATACGCGATCAGCGGTATCGTGACATTCAGCTCGAAATGACCGTCCCGCCCGGCGATGGCGACGCTCTGGCTCAGACCCATGACATACATGCCGACCTGCACCAGCATTTCGCTCATCACCGGATTCACCTTGCCCGGCATGATGGACGAACCCGGCTGAGTGCCGGGCAGGGAAATCTCGCCCAACCCGGACCGGGGACCGGATCCCAGCAAACGAATGTCGTTGGCGATTTTGGTGAGGCTGGCCGCGATAGTCGTGAACAGGCCGGCCACCTCGACGGCGTCGTCCCGGCCGCCCTGGGCTTCGAAATGATTGTCGGCTTCCCGGAAAGGAATCCCGGTTTGCCCGGCCAGCAAGGCGCAGACCTTTCCGGGAAAATCAGGATGGCAATTGATGCCGGTACCCACAGCCGTTCCGCCGATCGCCAGCTCCTGCAATCGCTCGACCGCGGTTTCGGCCCGCCGGACCGCTTTCCGCACCTGGGCGGCATAGCCGCTGAATTCCTGCCCCAGCGTTAGAGGGGTGGCATCCATCAGGTGGGTGCGGCCGATTTTCACCACGGATTCAAAGGCATTGCTTTTGGACTCGAGCGCTTCCGCCAGATGCCGGAGCGCAGGAATCAGGGTATCCTTGACGGCGAGCGCGACGCTGACATGCAGGACGGTCGGCACGATGTCATTGGACGACTGGCCCAGGTTGACATCATCGTTGGGATGAACCGGTTCCTTGGAAGCGATCGGCTTGCCGGCCAGCTGCGAGCAACGATTGGCGATCACCTCGTTGACGTTCATGTTGGACGACGTGCCCGATCCGGTTTGAAAGACGTCGACCGGAAAATGGTCGGTCAACCGGCCCTCGGCCACTTCACCGGCAGCCTGACGGATCAGGGTCGCCTTCTCGGAAGGCAGCCGACCGAGGGCTTCATTGGCGGATGCGCAGGCAGCTTTTACGATGCCCAGCCCCCGGACAAAACCATCCGGCATCCGATGGCCGCTGATGGGGAAGTTGAGGACAGCCCGCTGGGTAGACGCACCGTAAAGCGCCTCTCCCGGGACCTGCATTTCACCCATGGAATCTTTTTCCGTACGCATACTCCCAGAAGAACAAATGGACGGAGCGAAGGAAACCGAAACCCGATGATTCGGGTGAATTTGTACCGGAGCGGGCAACTGCCTCCCCGCACGGAACCGTCAACCTGCGCCACCCGGAGACTTCGTGGGGGTCGACGGCTGCTCAAGCGACGAGACACGCACCTGATTCAGCAGGGGGCCAACGAGGGAGCCGGACACCATGGCCTGGCTTCCTTTAACGACCGGGACTCGGGGGGCCGACCGGATTTGCGGGCTGATCAGGCTCAACTTCGCTCGCATCATCGCGAGGAATAACCGGCGACGCGGGAGGCACGTCTGAAGGGGAACCCGTCGCGGGTGGATTGTCCGGCAGGGCTGCTGCCTCGTCCGGATTCAGGATAATCGGCTCATCCTCAGGCCGCTCGACCGTCTGGACAGTGAACGATCGTTGCTTGCCGTCCCGCTCGACGACGATCTCAACGAAATCCTGTACCCGGTTGTAAAAAGAAGCATTCGGGTAGTCACTCTCGTCCTCGATCGAAAAATCGCCGACCTGCAAAAGGATGTCCCCGGCCTGAATGCCGGTTTCGGCGGCAGGCGACCCTCCGACAACCTCCGTAATCAGCACGCGTTTTTCACCGGTCTCACGGTTGATGGCGTTGGAAACTTCAAGGCCGATCCAACTATAGACGACCTCGCCTTCGAACAGGAGATCGTCCCGCAGACGGAGCAGGGCACGGGTGGGCAAGGCATAGCTGGACCGGATCTCCGGTTGCGAGGCGATCAGGATGCCCACCAGCCGTCCGCGCAGGTCGATGATTGGCGAACCTCCTTCGCCCAGGTGGATCGGAATGCTGACACGCAGGTAGGTCGTGGGGAAAATCTGTTGGCCCATGCGGGTCTCGTGCCCCTGGACCAGTCCCCAGTTCGGCGCTGGCTCAAAATCGAGCGAACAGGAAATGGCCAGAACCGTGGAGCCGATCTCCGGAAGAACCGGACTGCTGTCCATGCGGAAAAAGTCAAAGTCTCTGGGCAGGGAAACGGCGCGTAGCAGCGACAGGTTGTTGACCGTGTCGCTGCCCAGTAGCTCTGCGGCATAGTCCACACCGTTGTGCCGCACCCAGATGCGCTGCGCCCCGTAAGCCCGACTGGCGTTGACCAGGATGTGGCCGTCCGGGCTGATAAAAAACCCGGTGCCTACGCGCAGGATGACGGGGGGCCCCTCCGGATCCCGCTCCTCCTCGGGTTGAGCATAGGCGGCAAAAACCTGAACGACTGCATCTTCTTTTGCCTCGAAGAGGTCGATAATTCGCCGCTCGACGGCAAGAAAGTCAGTCTGGGCGAACAGACCGGACCAACCGATTAAAAAAAAAACAGGTACCCGAACCGGGACATCGAAGCAGAGGGCGAAGAGGCGGCCGACGGGGTCCAACCGATCACTTAAAGGCCGAGATGAGCCGTCGTGGGCATGCGGACGGCAGCCTTGGACAGAACTTCATCAGCCAGATAGATGACCGATTGTTCGCTTTTTACCTGGAAGACCGTGGGCTGCATGTCCCTGGCATAGCTGGAACGCCCGTTTTTACCCCCACGCGGGGATATGACATCAGCCTCAAAGGACGTCCGCGAAGCGGAGCGATTAATCATCAGATTATCCGATTTAACCAGAATCGACGGACGGGGTGCCGCAGGCTCCGCGGACACGGAATGATCGGCTTCGGTTGGCTGAGCGGCCGGCGGATTGACCTGAGCGGCGAACGTTTGTTCGGCGGGCACCGGAGCGGAGCCGTCTGAAAGGGAGCGCAGGTCGAGTTGCAGGTAGAGGCCAAAGGCTACGAGAGCGGCTGCGCCGGTCCCAAGGAGCGGCTTCATGGCCAGAAGCAGGCCGCGACCGAGGGTATGCCGGAGCGATTGCTGCTCCATGGCGGCTTTCAGGGTCTTGCGCTGAAGATCCTGTTCAAACCGATCCCAGAATTCAGGAGCCGGTTTCTCATGGCGCTTGAGACGAAGCAGATCGTCCAGGCTGACGGAAGATTGATTATGTCGGTCGGGTGAACCCATGAACGGTTAACGCAGATAATCCTGAAGGTAGGATTGAAGCTGTAGCTTGGCGTAATGCAGACGAGACCGGACCGTACCTTCCGAGCAGCCGATGATTTCGGCGATATCGGTGTGGCTCAGCCCTTCTATTTCGAAAAGGACCACAACTGTTCTATGTTTAAGAGACAGTTTCTGGATCGCTTCGTTCAATTTTTCCTGGAGCTCGGCAGCCACCGCGGAGCGATCCGCAGAGGTTTTGGAGGTAAAATGCTCGACGATTTCAGCTTGGGTGGCCTCGTCATCGAGCTTTTCGAAACTGAAAAACCGCTTCTTCCGATTTTTTTTAAGGTAGGAAAGGGTGGTATTGACCGCAATGCGGTAAAGCCAGGTGAAGAACGAGGCATTGCCCTGAAAGCGACCGATACTGCGGAAGGCCTTAATAAAGGCTTCCTGCGTGAGATCGGCAGCATCTTCCCGGTTCGACGTCAGGTTGTAGACAACGCCGAAGAGGCGTTCGCGGTAGTTGCGGACAAGCAGATCGAAAGCGGCGGTATCCCCGTTCTGGACACGCTGAACAAGAGCCCAATCCGCAGAGTGGGCCGGTGCCGTTTCCGGCAGGGCGCCGGTCGCGATGCCGGCGGCGCTGCTTGAATCTGCCATTAGCATCAGATTGAAGGGAATATGAGCATTGCGGCAAGGAAAACCTACGCCCTGCGGCTTCCTCAGGAAGAGGTCAATCCGTCCCATTGACGGGCGACTAACTCTGTGATCTTCCGCAACTTACGAACTGGGGCGGGGTCACCCACCGGCTGCAGGGCCTGATTGGCTCGATCCAGATAGCGATGAAAAACGGTTTCGGTTTCAGCCAGGACCCCGGCGTCGCTCAATACGGACGACCAGGCGGTACCGGCTTCAGGCACGAAATCCCGGTAGCCTTCCCGTTCCCGAAGAAGGATCAGCGGCAGGGTCATTTTACCGCTCGCGATGTCCGTACCGAGCGTCTTTCCGATCCGGTGCTCACTGCCCAGCAAGTCGGCGGCGTCGTCGTAGATCTGGTAAGCGACCCCGAGATTACGGCCAAAGTTGCCAAAGGCCCCGGCATGGACGCGCATCTCCGGGATGAGACTGGCTCCGAGCAGGCAGGCCACGTGAAACAGCTCCGCTGTCTTCATGTCGATGATGGCGAAATAGGCATCTCGTGAGACGTCGAGGGTTCCCCGGTTGAACGTCTGCCGGATTTCGCCCGCGCACACCCGCCGGGTGGCGATGCTCACCGCCCGGCAGACCTCGACGGTCTCAAAGTCACTCGCCAGTTTGAGGGCGTGAGCAAAAAGCGCGTCACCGAGCAGAACGGCGACGGAGGGTCCGTATTTCTGGCTGACCGTGGGTTGCTTGTGGCGCACGGCGGCCTCATCCAGAATATCATCGTGGACCAGCGTTGCGAGGTGAACCAACTCGATTACGCCAGCCGCGCGAATAAGGGGCTCCGGCACTTCCCCTTTACCGCTCCAGCCACTGTAAAAGAGCAGCAATGAGCGGATCCGCTTGCCCTGGTTGCCCAGGGTGTAGGTCACCAGCTCGCGGACATCCGGTTCAAAGGCCTCTACCTGCTCTTCGAGAAAGGCACCCAACCGCTCCAATGCGGGCAGCATCGGAAGGTAAAGATCGGCCAGGTCCTGCGGAACCGAAGGAGCCTGGGCGTGGGCGGATCCGGACATACGCGGCAAGCTAAACCGGCACGCCTCAATTGCAAGCGTGGCCCGACCTTGCCAAACGGACCCGAACCCCCACCCTGAGGCCATGGCTCCCGATCCCCTGACGGTCATCCTGATCGCCGGCATCACCGGCTACCTCTTCCACCTTTGGCGTCTGGACCTGCAGGCCTACCGGTCTGGAAATGAGCATGCCGGGAGCCTTCCCGGGGCGAAAAACGCCCCCATGCGGGCATCGGTGATCGGGGGAATCGGCGCGCTGATCCTGCTGGCGGCGGAGACGGGCGGGGAGATCGCGCTCGATATTTCAGCCGAGCAGACCGATATCACCGTACTGTTCCTGATCCCGCTGATTTGCGCGGCGTTTTACGAGGAACTGATTTTCCGGGGGATGGTTGTGATCCCGGACCGCGGCCGGCGAGCGGCGATTCTGTCGGCCCTGGGCGGCTCCCTGCTGTTCATGGTGATTCATCCCTATCTCTGGGAATGGGACCTGCCCGAGGAGGCCGCCTTTTATGCCCTCTGGGAAGGCACCCTGAGCCTGAGCCTGACCCTGAAGGCCTGCTACAGCTCCGCCTTCATTCTGTTCGCCAGCCTGTGGTTCTACACGCTCCGCCTGTACCGGCGCTGGAATCCGGAGGGTTCGTTGATCCCCTGCGTGGTGGCCCATCTGGTTGGCAACCTCGGCGTTTTCATCATCAAGCTGGTCCAGGGACATGTGACAGCCTGGTACTGAAAAAGATCAGCATTCGGAGCGGGCGGGGAGGCGGGAGCGCGGTCGTTCACGAGGGTCAACCTGACCCTGCGGCATACCGGAAGCAGCTGGCCAGAAAAGTCCTCTCGAGCGGGCCGACGATGCCGGGATAAAAGGCAGTTACCTTAAACTCAGGACCGGTCCCACCAGGGCTTCCTGGTCTCTTCAGCCGTTTCGGGATCGATTCGTTGGAGGAGGGTGTCGAGTTCCCGGGACTCCTTCTCGGATTCCAGCTCTCCGCGCATCTCATAGATTTCGTCGAGCGCGCGGCGCTCCTCATCGGGCAATTCATAGCCGGGCACATCGCGCGGATTGATCCCCATATCGTTGAGGGTCCGGGGGTCGATGATGTCGCGGTAGGTGGATCCGTCCGGATTCAGCGTCCGGGCGGTGATGAAGATAATGAGATTCCGCGTGTTGATGTCGTCGGAATTGCTGCGAAAAAGGCGCCCCAGGACGGGGATGTTACCGAGGACCGGCACCTTGGTTTCATCCGTCTGAGAGGTGTTTTCCATCAGGCCGCCGATGGCGAGGGTAAACCCGTCCTTGATCGTGATGGTGGATTCGGTCCGGCGGGAGGCGATGATCGGAATCTCAGCTCCGGAGGCGCCGCCGAAACTGACGGTGCCGGAACGGCTGGAGACCTCGGGACGGATGTTCAGGTTGATGAAGCCGGCGCTGTTGACCTGGGGCACGACATTCAGATTGATCCCGATGTCGGTGTACTCAAAGCCGCTGACTTCGAAAGTCCCCCGCTCGTCGTTGTAGGTATACTGAGGGATCGGGAACCGCTCACCGATGGAAATGAGGGCCTCGGTGTTGTTCAATGTCACGACCGTCGGATTCGAGACCAGCTTGACGTCGTTGAGGCTCTGCAGCGCGCTGATCACCAGATTGAAACTGGAGGCATTAAAGACCGTGGAGTCGACTCGACCGATGCTGGAGTTGTTTACCAGGTTGCGGAAGCTGTCGAAGGCATCGGTGACCGTGGTATTGGTGGTGTTAGTCGAGGTGTTGTCGTTCGTCAGCGAGGAACTGTCCGTCCGCGTATTGCTGGAGGAATTGGTGTCCGTGGTCACGCCACCGCTGAGATTGTCCACGACCAGCTCGCTGGAGTTGGTGAAGCTATTGGCGGAGGTGAAGGTGCTCTCGCTCGTATCAGTGCTGCCAGTGGTATTCGATGTGTTCTGCCCGGAGGAATTGTTGACGCCGGTATCGAGGGTGCGGCCCCGGCTGCGATCAAAGGCACGCGTAAACCCATCCATCGAAATGCCGTAACCGTTCAGCGACGACCAGTCGACCCCGATATTCTTCACGTCGCGGTTGGTCACTTCAACGAACTTCGACTCGATCAGAACCTGCTCCGTCGGACGGTCCAGGCGTTCGATGATCTCCTGAATCCCGTTCATCTTGGACGGCCGCTCTGTAATGACCAACGCGTTGGACCGCTGGTCCACCTGAATCCGGCCGCCGGCGGCACTGTCCACCAGAACGCTCACCGAACCCTGGATCTCGCTGGCGTCCGCATAGTTGATCACGAACACGCGCGTCACGACCGGCTCGGCCTCGAGGTCGGTCAGGCTCTTGACCTTGATGATGTTCCGATCCTCGACGTAGGTGAAGCCGATCGGTTCCAGCACGACCTCGAAAACCTGCCGCCAGGTGACGTTGCGTAACTTGATCGATGTGCTGCCGGCCAGCGTGTCCGGGATAACCAGATTCAGGTCATACAGATCCGCCACGTTGCGGAGAATCGTACGGATGTCCTCCTCCGGAAAATCGACGGAAATCGTCTCGTCCTCCGCAAACAGCGCCGCACCACCACCGGTTTCCGGCTCGGGGAACTCGACGGTCACATCGGCGGGCGGGAAACCGCCCGCCGTCTCTTCTTCCTCCGCGGTGATGTCCGGGATTTCGTCCTCCTCGAAACCCATGTCGATTTCTGCCGCCGGCAGGTCCGATCCGTCGCCGGTGCCGGCCGCATCATCGGGGGTCACGCCGGTCTCCGCCGAGGCAGGGGTCGCTTCGGGCTCCGTCGGCGTCATCTCGGGTTCGGGCGGCACTTCGTCGGTCTCAGGTTCAGGTGCGAAGGAAGCATCATCCGGAGAAGCGACCGCCGGGTCGTCGGTGGATTCGGGCTCCTGCCCGAAAGCCATCAGCGGAATCAGCAATAAAAAAGTAAGCGTGCGTAAGTTAAGGTTCATCGTAAGGGCCTCCGGGAGCAAGGGGGTTGGCGCTGGATGACCGGTTCAGGAACCGGGCGTGACCCCGCCGGCGGACATCTGTTCGCCGATCGGAATCGTGATTTCCGTGTTGTTGAGCTTGAGGGTGAAGGACTTGGTAGTGATAGCGGAAACGGTGATCTGGAAGGTCTCGCCGGGCAGGATGCGGACACGTGCGGGGAAGGTGAACCCGAGGGGGACCCGGCCGCCGTTGTCTGTGGAGAGGAAGGCCTCGTCGCCCTTGACGATGGCCCCTCGGATCCGCTCGCGCAGCGTGGGGGCAACCATGGCCAGGATTTCCCGGTCGTTGAGCGTGCGCCTGGGCTTTGGCCGCATTTCAGGTTTACCGTCGCCCGAGTCCGGCTCAACGGCATCCTCCGGCTGCTCGGCGGGCTCGGCGGGCTCGGGAGCACGGAAACGAAAAGGCGTATCCAGGGTTTCGATCTGTTCGAGAAAGGAGGGCTCGCTGAAAAAGACCAGATCGCGGGCGAAAGCGATCGCGGCTTCACGTCGTTGTTCCGGGATGACGCGATCGCTGCTGGCGGCAATCTCGAGCGGCGACTGGCCGGCCTGGGCCCGCAGTCCCCCGGCGACCAGAACAAACAGCAGGCCCAACGGTAGAAAACGGGATCGACGCACAGGGTTCATGACTTTTTCGGATCCTCCGGTTTCTTACCTAATGCCTGAATGGTCAATTCCGCACTGAGCTGGTTCGGACCGGCTTCCGAGGGCAGCGTGATAACGTCACGAACCTTGAGCAGCTTCGCCCCGGTCCGGATTTGGTAGAGAAAGCGGAGGACGTTTTCGAAGGTGCCTTCGGTGACCACCTTGAAGGTGATGACCTCGAAATTATCCAGCTCGGTCGGTAGTTTGGGCCCACGGCCGCCGGTGGGCGCAGGGTCCAGCTGGTTCACTGAAATCAGGCGGACCGGCAGGTCTTCTTCGAGTTCGTAGAAGAAGTTGACGTTGATGGCGCGCTGATCCCGCACCATCAGTTCGCTGGTCACGGCATCAAGCAGGTCGTTGATGGCTTCGACATCGGACTCCAGGCCCGCGGCGTTGTCCCGGTTGGCAGAGATAACCGCGATCTCCGCCTTCAGTTCATCGTACCGGCGGTCCAGGTCAGGCACCATGCCACCGCGCAGGTAGAGCAGGACGCCCATCACAAGCACCAGAAACCCGCCACCGACGGCGATGGGGTACTGCTTGATCTTCGCCAGGATTTGTTGGACGTCCATTATTCGGGAATCAGGAGCATCTCGATGCGGAACGGGAATACACCGGTTTCTTCGTCCCGTTGGAACGTGTCTTCGGAAACCGAACCGGTGTAATCATCGAAAATGGACAACCCCTCCAACCGCGTTTTCAAGTCGAAGACAATTTCGAGGTCACGGCTGTCACCGGCCAGCACCAGCTTGTAATTCACGGTTGAACGCCGCCGTTCCGTGACGATGACCTGGGAGAAATCAATGGAGCGGAAGACCAGATCCTCGGGCTTTAAGGCGGACAGCGTTTCCAGGAGCCGGTAGCCGGTGAAAGGGGCGCTGTAGAACTTTTCGAGATCCTGCAGCGTTTTGACTCCCCGCGCGAACTCGGCGCTCTGCCTGAGATAAAGACGATTCTCCGCGCTGGCTTCGGAGACTTCGGCCTCCAGCACGGCGATTTCCCGCTTGAGGGTCATGGCCTGAAATTCACGCGTGAGCAGCATCGATCCCAGGGCCAGGGTCAGCACGACCGCGAACATGTTGACAATGAACCCGGTCCTGACGGGCTTAATGTCCGGCAGGCTGTCCGTGAGTCGAAAATTCGGATGCCAGTTAGGCTGAACTTCCCTCTTTTGTTTCCGTTTCAGCACTTTCTTCAGTCTCGGACTCCTGGGCCTGGAAGCTTCCCATCAGGGAGAACAGGCTGAACCATCGACTCTCGAGATTGGCGACATCCACGGTGTCGCCGACTTGGATTTTAAGGGATTTGAGCCAGGACCCAAAGTCCGGTTGCAGCACCTCGACGCCAAGGGCATTGCCCAGGACCTCGCCCACCCAGTTCAGGTTTTTAGGGAGCAGCGTGAGGAAAATCTGGCCAATTGTCTGCCCGGTCTGAACTTCGTAGAAGCCGGTCGAAGCCTGAAGCTCCTTGAGCATTTTTTTCAGAAGCTTCGGCCCCATTTCGGTGAAATCGAAGGTATTGGAATAGAATAGCTTTCTGGCCGAGCCTTCATCCTTCAACCCGAGCTCCTGCTGGATGGCGGGGTACATGCTGTCGACACCGAAGGGAATCGGCCGGGAGACATCGAGGACGCCATCCCGGAAGATGAAGACGTTGGAGTTGGCGGGGGTGATCTCCAGGATCAGGGTGGGTGCGGTCACCTTTTTGCGCCGGCAGTAATGAGCGAGCCCTCCCAGGGTTGCGACGGTGCCGATCTCCAGGCTTTGCGGATAAAGCCCGTACTCGAGAATCCGGCTTTGAAGATTTTCGAGCTGTTTGGTTGGCGCGCCGCACATCATGAGCTCTTTCTGCGTGCCGTTCTCGATATCAAAATCGGCGCCGTCAGCGGCAGTCAGGACGGCGGTGATATTGTCAGCCGGCTCTATCCTGAATTGCGATGAGAGGACGTCGTTGAAGTAATTATCATTCTTGTTCTTGGCGGCCAGATCGAGGGTAAAGCGCCGGATGAACCGGTTGGTCGGATAGCAACCGACACGACTGATGGCGTAGGACGCCGACTTGACGCCGGCAAACTCCTTCAACTCATCAGCCAGGGCTTCGGCAGCCGCTTCATCCTTGGGAATGGGATGCTCCTCCAGGGCCTCGACTGTCAGGGGAGCAGACAGGCTGTTTGTCCGGGCTACGAGGATGGCGTAGTCCGAGACGTCCGCAAACAGACCTTTGGTTTTGCTACCAAGCATGGAGAAGGCACCCGACCGGGCGGGTCAAACGAGGAGGAATCAGCGAGGAGCAGTAACAAATACTGCTAATTATCAGGTGCTTAAGGTAGGTAGGGGGGGTCTCGCTACACAAGTAAAAAAGCTGTCCCGGAGCGAACCGGAACAGCTTTCAAAGGGATTTAACAAACGACCTGCATCCTCGCAACGGTTCCAGGCCGGACGGGAGCCATCAGCCCCAACTGCGCTTTTTGTGACGATTGGCATGAGCGCGTTTACGGCGCTTGTGCTTGTTCATCTTGAGGCGGCGTTTCTTTTTCAGGTTACCCATGGGTGATCAAACGGGAAAGGAGGTGGATGGCAGTCGGCGAACTCAGGCCTTGGCCAGGTGTTGTTTCATGCGGGCAACACGAGCTTTCACCCGGTCAGCCTTGTTTTTGTGTATGACCCCCTTTTTGACAGCTTTGTCTGAAGCGCTGGTGTAGGCTGTGGCCACATGGGTAAGCGCGTCCGCGTCGCCACCGGAAAAAGCAGACTCGACCTTGCGCTGAAGCGTCTTGAGCCGGCTTTTGATGATGCGGTTTTGAGCCGTCTTCCGCTCGGAAGACCGGATGTACTTGAGAGCCTGTTTGGTATTTGCCATGAAGATATGAGAAAAAACGAAGAAAGTGGAAAGGTGCCTGGGGGGTGTCAAGGGCATTTGGCTGCCCCCCGAAGGGAGCTGGTTTTCAAGGCGCTGTAAGCCGGATTCTGTCTGGACGCTCATTTATCTACCGACCCGAAGGTCGGTCCCGCCGGAGCGGGTGCGACCAACCCGGAACCATGAGGCGGGCCACCCGGTTCCCTATTTGGTCTTGCACCGCAATGGGTTTACCTTGCCTCCACGCGTTGCCGCGGGAGCGGTGGGCGCTTACCCCACCTTTTCACCCTTACCCCGCGACGGACGCGGAGCGGTATCTTTTCTGTGGCACTGGCCGTCGCCGCGGGATGTCGCCCGTGGCGCCCCTGCTTGCGCAGGGATTGCAGCCCTGTGGTGTCCGGACTTTCCTCCAGCCGATGGGGGACCCCATCGACCGGCGAACGCCCGCGCCTTGAAAACCAGCAGACGGCAGTATGGCAGAAGCCCGGGTGAAAAAACAAGCCCGCGAACCGGGTCAGGCGTCCACGTAAATCACGCAGCCGGTATGATCGTCAAAGGCCGGCATGCCCACGGCCTTCGCTTCGGAAAGGCGCTCGTTGGAGACGCGCATGCCGCTGCGTCGGCAAATCCCGTTTTCCACCGGCGCGACGAAAGGCGGTTTTTCCCGCAGATTGGTCTTCGCCTGGTCGTAGGCTTTAAGAAACGCGGGGGAAACGGCCTGACGGGCTTCCTCAACGGCGGCTTCGAGCTCGCTGATTTCGGACTCGGCTTGCTCCTTCCGCTCCCGCAACAGCGCCTTTTCCTTTTCGAGCCGGGCCAATTCATTCTCGGTTTCGGTCCGCAGCTGGGCCAGGGCGTCGCGCGCCTCGTCCATTTCGAACATTACTGCGAGTTCGGCTTCCTCTTCTCTGGAAATGGCATCCTCGGCATGCTGAATTTCGTGATTCAGGGCCTCGTACTCATCGGTCTTCTTGACCTCCATTTGCTGGGTCTTGAACTTGACGACCTTCTCGCGCAGCTGGGCGACGGTCTGCTCGTGGCTGTCGCGTTTTACCGTCAAGGCTTTGAGCCCCGCTTCCGCATCCGCCCTTTTTTTGCGTTGCGCCGCTTCGGCGGCCTCCAGCTTGGACTGCTCGTCGGGAAAGGATTTCAGAGCCCGGCGGCACTGCATGAGGCGAGTGTCCCGGTCCTGGAGGATCAGCAGTTTTTCGATTTCGGGGTCCAGCATGCCTGTGTTGCGTTTTCGGCGCTCGCCCTCGTGTCGGCAACCCAAAACCGGCGAGGCCTCTGATAACTTGCGTGGGGCCCCACCCTGCCCTAAGCCTGCGGCGTGCAACCGGACGAGATAGACGCCGCCATCGAAGAAGCCACCCTGGCCTTCACCCTGGGAGCCTTCCGGGAGGCCGAGAACCAGTTGATGGCGGTGCTCGCTGCGGATCCCGATCGCTTTGCCGCCTGGCACGCCCTGACCGAGGTGCGCTTCGCGGAAAAACGGTACGATGCCGCATTGGAAGCCGCTCAGGCCGCCTTCGCCCTCGACGGGAAGGACGTTCATATCAACACCAGCCTATCGCGAATCTGGATGGAAAAAGGGGACAAGGCCCAGGCCGAACATTTCGGCGCCCGGGCCAGGATGCTGGCCTGGAAGGCTCAAATTGCCGAACAGGAAGGAGATACGCCTCAGGCCTAACCCCTGATTTTCCTTCAACAATTCCTTATTCTTTCGTTTATTGTTACCCTTATGGACAAGCCACAGTACGCCCTGGATTTCGAAAAACCCTTGCGGGAGCTGGAAAAGCAACTTGATCAGCTCGAGTCGCTCAGTTCGGAATCCCAGGTCGATGTGAGCCGCGAAATCGCCGCGATCGAAAAGAAGATCGAAGCCACCAAGCGGAACATCTACAGCGGGCTGACTTCCTGGCAGAAGGTCCAACTCGCCCGCCATCCCGCGCGCCCCTACGCCCTGGACTACATGGAAAAGGTATTCACCGGGTTTCAGGAGCTGCACGGTGACCGCCTATACCGGGACGACGCCGCCATCGTCGGCGGCCCGGCCTGGCTGGACGGCCAGCCGGTTATGGTCATCGGCCAGCACAAGGGCCGGAACACCAAGGAAAAAATCAGCCGCAACTTCGGCATGGCTCATCCCGAGGGCTATCGGAAGGCACTGCGCCTCATGCGCCTGGCGGAAACGTTCAACCTGCCGGTCATCACGTTGATCGATACCGCCGGTGCCTACCCGGGGATCGGGGCCGAGGAACGCCATGTGGCCGAGGCTATCGCGCACAATATCCAGGTCATGAGCGCACTCCGGACACCGATCATCGCCGCCATCATCGGTGAGGGCGGATCCGGCGGCGCCCTCGGGCTCGGTGTCGGCGACCGGATCCTGATTTTCGAAAACGCCTGGTACTCGGTCATTTCACCCGAAGGCTGCGCCGCCATCCTCTGGAAGGACCGGGCCCACGCCGAAGACGCCGCCCAGGCGCTGAAGCTGAACGCCGGGGAACTCCTCAACCTGAAAATCGTCGACGAAGTGATTGAAGAACCTCTGGGAGGAGCCCACCTCGATCCGGACCGGGCGGCCGAACTCCTCAAAAAAGCCTTGATCCGCCACCTCGATCCCCTGCTCAAGGACGACGCCGCTACCCTGGTCGAGAAGCGATACCAGCGCTACCGCCACATCGGTAAGTACACCGAAGAAAAGCAGGCCGAGGTTGCCGAGGAAGCCCCACCACCGGCAGCCGCCTCACGCAGCGACACCTGAGCGGCAACTGAGGCGGTCCCCTCAGTCAAGTGCCAGGCGGAGACCGTCGTAAGCCAGATTCACGCCCGGGGGAAGGCGTTTGCTCGTCTCCTCATGGTCCACAGTAAACGTCATGTGGGTAAGCAGGGTGCGCGATGCGCCGATGGTTTGGGCGGCTTCAACCGCCTGGTCGATGGTCATATGCGTGGGATGCGGCTGGGGCCGCAGGCCGTCCAACACCAGCACATCGGCGCCCTCAGCCAGCGCCCTCGCCTCTTCCCCCACTTCCGAGCAATCCGTATAGTAGGCAAATCGCCGTCCGGTGGAGGTCTCCTCGAAAACCAGTCCCAGCACATCGACCGCACCATGCGGGAGAAGCGTGCAATGGACCCGCCCGCCCGGCACCTCCAGCACCTTGGGCATCTCGGCCAGGCGGAAAGCCGGATAGCCCTTCACCTGCGGGCGATCGAGAATGGCGTAGGGGAAAATCTGTTTCACCCGGCCCAGCCCCTCCCCGGTGCCGTAAACGGGCAGTGCCGCCCCACCCAGCAGGTCGCAAAACCGGCGCAGGTCGTCCATCCCGACCACATGATCGGCATGACCATGGGTCAGGACAAAGGTGTCCACTGCCGTCACCTGATTCTGGATACACTGCAGGCGGAATTCCGGCCCGGCGTCGACCTGGATATGGTGACCGTCCAGGACGACATGAACGGAGGCGCGGGTACGCCAGTTACGGGGGTCGCTGAGGTCGCAGCCGCCTGCCGGCTGGGCAATCATGGGCACACCCTGCGACGTACCGGTTCCGAGAAAGACAATTTCCATGACAAGAGCAGCGGGCACTAAGGTGAAGGAGCGGAGGGCGGGACCAAGGTTTTTCTCGTGCAACCGGGCAGGACGGCTTCCAGGCTCATACCATGCACATCCTGATTACCGGCACATCCCGCGGCCTGGGCCGAGCCATGGCCCTTGAATTCGCCGCCGGCGGCCACACGGTGACCGGCTGCGGCCGCAACCGCGAAGCCCTGGCCCAACTGGCCGATAAGCTGGGGGGGGACCACCGCTTCGACGCGCTCGATGTCGCTGACCCGGATGCCGTTCAAACCTGGGTGACCCATCTGACCGAGGGCGGGCGAACCCCCGACATCCTCATCAACAACGCCGCCTTGATCAACCGCAACGCCCCGCTTTGGGAAGTTCCGGCGGAGGAGTTCGACCGGCTGATCGACGTAAATGTCAAGGGGGTGGCAAACCTGATACGCGCCTGCCTGCCCGCGATGATCGCGCGCGGCTCGGGCCTGGTCGTCAATTTCAGCTCCGGCTGGGGTCGCAGCACCTCGCCCGAGGTGGCACCCTACTGTTGCAGCAAATGGGCAATCGAGGGCCTGACCGCTGCTCTCGCCCAGGAACTGCCAGACGGGCTCGCCGCTGTCGCCCTGAACCCGGGCATCATCGCCACAGACATGTTGCGCAGCGCATTCGGCTCGGGGGCTGAAGCTCATCCCGACCCGGACACCTGGGCGGGCAGGGCGGTCCCGCGTATTCTGGAGCTGGGCCCGGCCGACAACGGCAGCCAGGCGAGCGTCTGATCAACGGTCGGCCGGGGGCCGGAAAAACATGGGCGCCCGGCTGACGTGCGCGGCTTCAGCGTCAGAGCGCGGATTCGCCGGTATCGCCGGTCCGGATGCGGATGGCTTCCTCCACCGGGGAAATAAAGACCTTACCGTCGCCGATTTTGCCGGTTTTGGCAGCCTTGATGATGGCTTCGGCCGCCCTGGTGGCGAGGTCGTCGGCGAGCACGATCTCAAGCATGACCTTAGGCAGAAAATCGACCGTGTATTCACTGCCCCGATAAATTTCGGTATGCCCTTTCTGGCGGCCAAAGCCTTTCACTTCGATCACGGTCATGCCCTCGATGCCGATTTCGGCCAGGGCGTCCTTACCGTCCTCCAGTTTAACGGGCTTGATGATGGCTTTAACGAGGTTCATGGACTTCAGATAGATGGGG
>JBNPEH010000028.1:0-85530 GCA_051117635.1 Opitutales bacterium
AAGAGGTCGGCGGGACTCTGGAAGTCGAGCCTGCTGTGGGGATGTTCGGTGTTATACTCCTCGCGCCAGTCTGCAATGGTTACGGTCGCGTCCAGCTCGTTGATGAACCAGTTGCGGTTGAGGCATTTGGCCGATGAGATTCGCCGGGCAACGTGCAGGTCGATGCAATAGCGCGTGGCCTCGTCGACCAGACTCAGTATCTTCACGCTCTGGCCGTTTTCGGTCGTATCGAAGATGAAGTCCCAGCTCCAAACCTCGTTGGCCTTCTTGGCTACCACGGGTTCCTTGGCACTGGAAGACCCGCGACGAACCGTCTTCTTCGGGAAGCTCCTGGCCTGCAACCCTTCCGAGCGCCGATTTTCATCCTCCAGTTCCCTGAGCTTCCGCGCGTCCGACAGATCCATGTCCGCATACTAGCGGCGCCATCGATAGAAGGTCTGCTCGCTGATGTCATGCTCACGGCATAGCTCGGAGATCTCAGCCCCCGTGTCCCCCGCCTTCAAAATCCGCATGATCGATTCCAGGCTGTGTCGTTTCTTTTTCATCGGTCCGGTTTCCTTTCTGTAAGGCCCGGACTAACATTTCAAGCGGTCCAGTTTTTCGGGGTCATGCCACCTACTCCGACTGGTTCGGGTTACCCCGGGGGGAGCTCGAATCGGCCGGCAACGATGCCCGGCACGGTGATGTCCTCGTCGAGTTCCTCCCAGCGCAGGGCGTAACCGTCCACCTCGATCTCGACCGCGGCGAGCTGCGCATCGGTGGCCTCCTTCAGCCGGTTGAAGCGACTGGCGGGAAACGAGATCACGCGCTCGTCCGCAAGCTCGACGTAGACACGCCGGCCCTCGGCCCAGGCCCGGACCGCAAGATCTTCAGGTTTGGCGGCTTCGGTGCTCATGGAACTTTTCGACGAGGAGACTATGGTGTAGATGCACGATTCTTTCAATCTCTCTTATCCGGTTGGGTGCGATGCCGCGGTTTCCCGCCAGACGCACCGGTTCGAGCCAGAACTTGCATTCCTTTCCCTCGCAACGGCAGTGGATGTGCGCCGGTTCAACGCCCTCGTCCGAATAGAAGTGAAACCGGTATCCGCCGACCCTGAGAACCGTTGGCATCTTTCAGATTCTTTTCCCCTAACGATGAGTCCACTCATGACGCGACAGCGACATTGAGTGCGACGCCTGGTTCGAGTTTCTTTTTCACCACGAAGAGCACGAAGGACACGAAGGCTTGGCTGGGCTCAAAGGACATATCGCTTCAGGCCGTCTTTCAGTCTGGTGACATTAAAGTTAAACATGAGCCCTGTTTGGATGCCCGAAAGCTTCATGTAGGTGAGGATCTGGGCTTCGTGGATTGGATCGATCTTCTTAACACTTTTCAGCTCGATGATCAAAGCGCTCTCAATCAGCAGGTCGACCCGGTAACCACACTCCAGGGATATTCCTTTGTATTCAATGGGCAGTGGCGCTTCACACACATGAGCGATTTCGTTCAATTCCAATTCTCTGCTCAGACAACGCTGATAGGATGATTCCAGCAGCCCTGGACCAAGAAAACGATGTACCTCGATCGCACATCCGATCACCTGACGGGAAAGCGCATCGAATTCTCTTCCTTCGTGCTCTTCGCGCTCTTCGTGGTGATTCATTCTTTTCTCTCGAACGTCGAGCATGGGCGCGGCTTTAGCCGTTGCCCACTGCGTCTTGATCTATCTTCATTTGTTTGAGGTCGAGGTCAAAGCTTCCAGTGCATTCCAAGCAGTCTACTTTCTTCGCTGCAAATGGGATTATAAATCCGAGAGCTAAACTAATCGCTGTAAATATATTCATTTCCCTGAGCTTTACATTTCCCGAACCGCAGGCGGGGCAAACTAGTATGCCGTTCGCTTCTTTGGGCAAGTTGAGTATCTCCTGGGCCTTAATTTCATCTTCTTCGGGAACTTCGATTTTTACTCCTCCAATCGCATTCGAATACATCCAGTAGTTTCCGACAGTGTCTGCATCCCTCACATTTACTGTGATCCCATTTCCTTCCAACAAGGAAGCTGCTAAGTAGGCTTCCTCAGGTTTGGAATATGCTTTGATCAATTTCATTTTTCTTTTTTTAGATCAGTGTTTAAACATCCCAGAAAGGCAGAATAATTCAGATGGGACTGGGTGTTTTTAGACGTGTAGGGGAAACGTCTAGAGCCGATAAGGCATTGATTTAGAACAGCTTGATGGTGTGAGCGTTAGGGTTAGGTATCGGCAGGGCAAGGATAAACGATCCGGCAAAACGTGCCTATTGCCCCGATTTTCAGGCCTGACGGCGTTGGGTGGCCTGTTTAACCGGAAACAGGTACCTGTTGGATATGGCCCGGAAAGCGTTGGAAACGATTCATGGTAAACCGTTTAGGCGCGGGGTCCGCATTGGGGCCCATTTAATCTTTCTGTTTTCGGATAACGGCTTCCTTCAAAGGTCATGCAGTTGAAAAGCCATAGGCGACCGTCGCCTGCCCTTGTTTTTACACAAAGTGTCCCCCTGTTTCCGACTTGAAAGCGGCATTGCGCTGCTACCCGCGCACGGGTCATGCTTTCAGGATGCGAAGCCCGTTTCTTCTATTGATCGTGCTGGCCTGCTGCGGACTGGCGGGGTCTACGCCCCCGGAATTGAAAGCCCAGTCGCCCACCTACGGGGAGGACCGCGCGTTTCTGGAAAGCCATGTGCCGATCGTCGAACTGGTGGACGGGGAGCGGCGGCTGGTGGTGGTGCCCGCCTGGCAGGGGCGCGTGATGACGAGCACGCTGGCCGGCGAGGACGGGCTGAGCCAGGGGTGGATCAACCGTCCGGTGATTGAGCAGGGGGTGCTGCCGGAAGCCGAACGCGCGGGCAAGCTGCAGCAGCACATTCACGTCTTCGGCGGCGAGGAGCGGCTCTGGCTCGGCCCGGAAGGTGGCCCGTTTTCCTTCTACTTTGCCCCGGGTGCCAAACAGACCTTTGCGAACTGGCGAGTGCCGGCCGTGATCGATACCCAGGCCTGGCCGGTCGTCAACCAGAGCGCAAATGCGGTCACGCTGCGGACCGAAGCCGCGCTGACGCATACCGGTGGACGGACCTTCACGATGACGCTTCAGCGGACCGTACGGCTGCTAACCCGGGAAGGGCTCGAGCGCTTCCTGGCCGTCCCGCTGGCTCCCGACATCGAGCTGGTCGCCTACGCGTCGGTCAACCGGATCACCAACCGGGGCGATTTCGCGTGGACCCGCGAGACGGGCATGCCCTCGATCTGGATCCTGGGCATGTATCCGCCGTCGCCCCGTACCGTCGCGGTCATTCCCCTGCTGGAGCCGCCCGGTCCGGAGGCCGGTCCAACCGTCAACACGGCCTATTTCGGCGAACCGGAACCCGACCAGCTGGCGATCACGCCGTTTGCGGTCTATTTCCGCGGGGACGGACGGCACCGGGCGAAGATCGGTGTGCCCTGGGCGTTGAGCACGGGGCGCGCCGGCAGTTACGCAGCGGATACGGGAGTCCTGACACTGGTGGCAACCGACAAGCCGGACGAGCCCCGGCCTTATGTGAACAGTCTCTGGGGCGACCAGGCCGACCCGTTTGGCGGCGATTTGATCAACGCCTACAACGACGGACCGCCGGAGCCAGGCGCGGATCCCCTCGGCCCCTTCTATGAACTCGAAACCTCGTCCCCCGCGGCCGAACTCGCTCCCGGCGAGAGCCTGAACCATGTCCAGATCACGGTCCATGCCCGCGGACCCGAGGAGAGCCTCGACAGCATGAGCCGCATGCTGCTGCACGCGGGCCTGGATGAGATCGAGGCGGGTTTGGATTAAATACCCATTCTAAAAATAGGCGAATCCGGGAACAAACCAGCCTTGTTATAGAGGATAAGTCCTTTTGAGTGCGGCGAATCTTTCGCCGCTTTCCCGATCCTCGACATCCTCTTTCGTCCCGCTCCGCGGGACGACGGCTGAGAGCGAAAGCGCTCGAAGGCTGTGCGTCACTCTAATCTCAGCGCCGGCGAACCGGCCTGCCTGCCACCATGTCCGCCGAAGCCTTCAAACGGGGCGACGGTGGAAATCCCGCGGAGCGGGACGACGGCTGAGAGACCCGCCTCCCAAAAAGCGGTGACAGAGTCACCGCACTCAAAAAGGAGGGCACCAATACCCTAAATCGGTCAGTCGTTTACCGGGGCGGTCATCGGCCAGCCCAGGTCGGCCAGCATGGCGACCAGCACCGGGTGCACCTCATGGATGACCCGGTTCCTGGGCAGCGAGGGCCCGAACAGCGCGAGGGTACTGCCCTCCTGGATACCGAGCGGATCGAGGTGGCTGGGGCTGAGGGCGTAAATCCGGACGGGGCGTCCGTCGTTGGCCCGGCGGGCCTGCTCGCCGGAAAAGAAGAGAGGCCCGCCCAGAGCGGCTCCCAGGCTCCGGGATGGATTGGGGAATGCCTCCGGATCGGTCAGAGGCCTGCCCTGCCGGGTGACCAGCCGGGTATCATACAGCGTCGGCAAGCCGACCGAAGGAGGTGCCGGGATGGTCAGCGGCAACTGGTCCAGAAAAGTGAGGTCGCGCCCGTAACTGCCCAGGCCCGCCCGGTTGGTCAGGTGTGTCGCCAGGCCGAGGCCGTGCAGCAGTTCGTGGATGACCACCGTCAGGAAATCCCGTTGTCCGGGCGGCGGCCGGGTTTCCGCGTCAAAGTGCCAGTTGGCGTCCCGGCGGAAAAAGAGATCGATATCCGGTTGTCCCGTAAGCAGGTCACGCCCGGCCTGCGCGTCGGCCAGCGCGGATGGGTACCAGACCGGGTGGTCCGATCCCCGGGGGACCAGCGGCAGCCCATGCGGCAGGCCATAAGCGGCGGGACCGTCCTCCACAAAGGAAACCGATACCCGGATCGGCTGGTCGGTTTCCAGCAACGGGGCCACGATGGAAAAGGCCTTTTCGGCAGCGGCTTGAGCCGGCAAGGGAACCCGATACCAGGTAGGTTCAACGGTGGCCGCCCCCCGGGCCGCATCCACCAGGCTGATCATGGTCAGCATCAGGACCATAAGTCCCCGTCGACGGATCCAGCCTGCGCGCCACACCCCAACACCATCAACCGGCCGCAGGCAAAAGGCCAAGCCTGTTTCGACGTCGAGCGCGGGTGCCTGGATACGCTTTGCGTTGCCCAAGCGGCAGGCTGCCTCAGGGCAGCAATCATCTTGGTAATAGTATATGCTACCAGCGGAAGGCGTGGGGGCCCCAGTCGCTGTTGAGAGGCGGCGTACCGTGCACGTCGTTGTAAGGGACAACCGCCATGCGCGGCCGGGCCACTTTGTCCAGGATCGCACGCTCTTCGTCGGAAACGGTCAGGTCGAGCGCCTTGAGATTGTCCTGAAGCTGGTTGCTGTCGCGGAACCCCGCGATGGGCGCAGTGATGCCCGGCTGGCTCATTTCCCAGGCAAGGACCCATTGGGCTGGGGACACCCCGGCTTCGTCGGCGATCCCCCGGATGACATCCATCACGCGGTGTGCCTGGTTGAGGGTGCGCTCGACCTCCTGGGAATTGCCGGCCCTTTCGAGGTCCTTGAGGACCATCCGGAGGGGCTGTTTCTCGCTGTCGGGTCCGTATTTTCCGGTCAGGAAGCCGGAAGCCAGAGGTGACCAGAGGATAAGCGCGTGACCGTAGGACAGCGCGAAGGGAATCAATTCACGCTCGGGCGTCCGGTCGAGCGGATGGTAGCAGACCTGTTCGCAGACGAAACGGTTGAGGCCGAGTTCGCGTGCCACCCAGACGGCCTCCATCTGCTGCCAGGCGGCGTAGTGGCTGGTTCCGGCATAGCGGATTTTGCCCTGGCGGATCAGGTCATCCAACGCGCGCAGCGGTTCGTCGATCGGGATGGTGCTGCCGTGCGAGCAGTGCAGCTGGTAGAGGTCGATGTAATCGGTGCGCAACCGTTTCAGCGATGCCTCGCACTGGGCGATGATGTGACGACGGCTGATGCCCCGGCCATTCGGGTCGTCCGGATCAATGGGTCCCTCCACCTTGGTCGCAACCACCATCCGGTCGCGCTTACCCAGGGCTTCCAAGGCCCGGCCGATGCGTGCCTCGTCACGTCCGTTCTTATAAATGTTGGCCGTGTCGATGAAGTTCAGCCCGGCGTCGATGGCCTCGCCCAGCAATGCCTGGAACGGTTCGTCTTCAAGATGGGTAAACGAGCCCGCGCCGATGCAGAGCGGACTGACCTGAACGCCGGTACGGCCAAGGGATCGGTAGTGCATGCCTGCACCTTACACTGCTTTCACCGAATCAAAAGCGGGAAGCTGCCGGCCCGGAGCAATTCGTTGCGGAGACCCGTAGCGCGCGGTCAGGCTCGATGCTGACGCATGCATTCCAAAGGGGAAACTTCATCGAAAGCCCTGGCCCGTCGGCGCGGCGCAAGCGCCGGCCCTACAAGCCTGGCCTCGCTGTAGGGTTGCCGCTTGTTCCGGACCATGAGCCCGTCGAATGGCGGCACACCGGCACCGAAACGCGTCCACGGCATCGGCGTAGGCCACAGCTGCGGGATCAGGCCCCGAGCAGACTGGCGGCGTCCTCGTCGGCCAGGATCGTAACCCGGTCGCGGAAGTTGCGCAGGAGCTGGCTGGGGAGGCGGTGCGGATCGAACGGTCCTTCGAGGACGCGCTTCAACATCTCGGCCTTGTTGGCCCCCGTCACGATCTGAAGGATGCGGCTGCAGCGGTTAAGCCCGCTTTCGTTGATGGTCAGCCGCCAGCCCTTGTCGGGAATCTGGAGGGCGGAGAACGGGGTCTCGGCCTCTTCCGGACTCCCGATCAGGGGGCTGCCCGGAAAGAGTGAGGCGGTGTGTCCGTCCTCACCCATGCCGAGGATGCAGAGATCGTAACAGCGTTCACGGCCGAAGCGGGTCTGGAAATAGCGCGCGTAGAGCGAGGCGGCCTCCGGCGCCTCGTGGTCGGTGGGCCAGGGCAGCCGCCGGCGGGCGGGAACATCGAGGGGATCGAGCAAGAGGTGCTGGGCTGTGCCGAAATTGGAATCCGGGTTATTGAGCGGCACGTGACGCTCGTCGCTGACGGTCCAGGTCAGGACCTCGACGACATCCTCGGGCAGGGCACCCGTTTCCACCACCCACGGGTACCAGGCCTTGGGAGTGCTCCCGCCGGTCAGGGCGACGACGGGGCCGCCGGGATGCTCGGCTGCGCGCCGGGCCGCCGCGACAACGGCATCGGCCTTGGCCTTGAAAAGGGTTTCGCGATCGCCGACCAGCAATCGCCCGGAAGGCGTATCCACATAAGTCATACAGAATGGGTTTGGGTTGTCAGAAAAAGAGGGCTTCGGAAAGCGCCTGGGCCCGGGGCATCTTCTTGACCTTCTGGGGGTGCTCGATGACGCCCTGCCCGAAGTCGGCCCGGATACAGGCCATCCGTGTCTTGTCCTCGAGGTCCCAGGAAAATTGTTTCCGGTCTCCGGCGTAGCTCCATTCCATGCGGATGTGCAGGCCTTCGTCTTCCTGATCCCAATTCTCACAGCGAAAAGCGATGTCATCCGCGGACTGCGCCCCACTTTGTTCGCAACAGCCGGTGATACCGCCCTTCACCCACTCCAGGAGATTCCGGCCCTCCCCGCGTTTTTCGCCGGGATGGCGCACGGTCACCGCCTCCAGATCCTCGACCAGGACAGCGGGCCGGTAACTGCTGAGAAACTGGCCGACGGACTGCAGGACCGGCAGAAGCCGGGCCCGGGCGAGGTCATACACACGGCGCGGATGCGGCCAGTCGAGATCGGCAAACCCCTCCGGTTCGACCGACGAGTCGTATAGGACCCGGCGGGCCAGCCGCACGAAGTCCAGGTACTGCTCGCTGATCCGATCGAGCGGAACACGGTTGAACCAGTGATAGGTGGGCAAGTCGCTTTCCAGCCAGATGGAAACCTGGTTTTCGAGAAAGCCGTCTTCATTGGGCGGATAGCTGAGCATCAGCGCCTCACAGCAGCACATGGAACGCAGGCTCTGCCCGATGTAGCACTGGGTGAACAATTTGCCCTCCAGCAAATCCTCCCCCCGCGCCTCCCGTTCGGGGCAGAGGACGATGATCCGGCAAGGATAGCGCTGGGCGAACTCGATCGCCGTATCAAACCGCTCGCGGGCCTCTTCCTCCGAGGTGGCCAGACCGAAATGCAGCACCAGATTCATCTGGGAAGCGCGGAAGGCGGAGTGTTCGGCGTTGCGCTGCTCCGGATCCTGGTGCCACATCCGGGAAAGGAAAGCGGTGACGTCGGCGACCGGCATGCGAAGGCCGGGCAAGGTATCGATGAGCGAGGCCATAGGCAGCGGGGGGACGAAGGATCAGGGGCCGGAGCGGCGCCATTCGTGGTGGCGTTCCCAGAGCATGCGGTCCGCTTCGACCGGCCCCCAGGAGCCAGCCACGTAATCGAACAGACCGTTGTTACCGCAATCGGCCCAGTGGTTGAGGATCGGAGTAACCAGCCGCCAGGAGGCCTCGGTCTCGTCCCCGCGAATGAACAGCGTGCTGTCGCCGATCATGGCGTCCAGGATGAGGCGTTCATAGGCCTCCGGGGTATTGGAACCGAAGGTGGTGGAATAACCGAAATCGAGTTTCACGGGCTGGGTGCGG
The DNA here is from genome assembly GCA_051117635.1 of Opitutales bacterium. Classification (GTDB taxonomy): domain Bacteria; phylum Verrucomicrobiota; class Verrucomicrobiia; order Opitutales; family JABSRG01; genus JBNPEH01. Next base: position 8,625 of record JBNPEH010000028.1, read on the forward strand.
GTTTCCAGACCGGGGATTTTGGAGTTCATCACCAGGGTCACGCCCTCGTTCGGCTGGATGCGGATGACCATGGCGTTGGGCGCCACGTTGAAGCGTTCGCCCTCGCTGAACAGGATACCGGGCGGGCGCTTGAACTGGACGACGATCTCGGAAACGCGCCGCGGGAGGCGCTTGCCGGAGCGAATGTAGAACGGGACGCCCTTCCACCGCCAGTTGTTGATCAGAAAGCGAATGGCGGCGTAGGTCTCCGTGGTGCTGTCGGCCGGAATGTCTTCCTCGTCGAGGTATCCGGGCACGCGCTTGCCGTCGACCAGCCCCTCGACGTAGCGGCCGCGTACGACATCGCCGCCGTCGGCCTTGAGTTCGACCGGTTGAATAGCCTTCAGGACCTTCACCTTTTCGTCACGGATCGATTCGGGATCGAGGGAAACCGGCGGCTCCATGGCCGTCAGCGCCAGCAGCTGCATGGTGTGGTTCTGGATCATGTCGCGGAGCGCGCCGCTGGAATCATAATACCCGCCGCGGCTCCCCACTCCGAGGCTCTCCGCCACCGTGATCTGCACGTTGTTGACGAATTCCCGGTTCCAGATCGGCTCGAAGATGGCGTTGGCGAACCGCTGGACCAGGATGTCCTGAACGGTCTCCTTGCCCAGGTAGTGATCGATCCGGAAGACCTGGTTCTCCTCGAACTCGTGGCGAATGATACCATTGAGTTCCCGGGCGCTAGCCAGGTCATGCCCGAAGGGCTTTTCCACGACCACTTTGGACGCCAGGCGTGTCCCGGCATGGCGCCGCGACAGGCCACTGTCCCCCAGGTGCCGGATGATCGGTTCAAAGACCGAAGGCGGGGTCGAAATATAGATCATGAGCTGAACTTCGCGGCCCAGGTCTTTCTCGATGCGATCCACCGCCTCGCTCAGCGCGGCGAACCCGTCGGCCTCGTCGTAGGATCCGGGCTGATAGGTCACCCGGTCGCGAACCCGGCCCCAGACCTCCTCGTTGAGCGGCCGCCGGGAATGCTCCTTGATCGCCTCCTCAGTCATACGGCGGAAGGCGTCGTCCTCGATCTTTTTTCGACCGTAGCCGATCAGGAAAAAATCGGCCGGCAGGAGATTGTCCACCGCGAGGTTGAAGATGGCGGGAATCAGCTTCCGCTGAGTAAGATCACCGGATGCGCCGAAAATGACGATCACTGTGGGCGGCGCGCCCCGGTGCTTGCTCAAACCGGAAAGGAAGGGATGGCGGGAGGAATCGGACATGGGGGAAAGGTCTGATTAAAGGGTTGGTCTCACCGACCGGCAACCTTAGCCCGCACTTCTCACCAGAATCGGGAAAAGGGGCGGTTAAGCCGTGTTTGAAAAGTCGAGATAAGCCCGAAACGGACGGCTTTTTCGCGTGTGGCGGGCCGACCTGTCCGCCATAGCTCCCAGCGACGGAGGAAGAGCCCGCCACTCCATGGAGACGCCGGCTCTTTCCTGTCCGCCGAAGTCCTTGGACGAAGGTGGAGGCCGGCGTTCGCGACTCCAGGAAGCCTTTCCAAACACGGCTTAAAGGTGCAGGTCGCGCGGATCAGGGGCGCGTCCGTTTCCGGAACAGGGCGACACCGCGGTGGTGGTGAAAGGTGATCCCGTTCCCGTTTTCGGGAACCACCTCCACCACATCAAAACGGAAATGGCGGGGCGGGCTCGCGAGCGCACGCAGGTAGGCCCGGGCAGCTCGACGCTGCGCACGCCGTTTCCGCCGATTCACCGACCGGAAGCCGGTGCCCCGTCGCCCGGGCGACCGTGTTTTGACCTCCACGAAGACGAGGACCTCCCCTTCCCGGCAGATCAGGTCGATTTCGTCGCGCCCCGCCCGCCAGTTACGGAGAAGGCACCGGATGCCGAGGCGGCGCTGGAGCCAGGCGGCAGCGGCCTGTTCTCCCTGGTCTCCCCGTCGCTGCATGGGCGACCGGGAGGATCGCCGACGGAACCCGCGCAGTAGCCGGCCGGTCCATGAACGGACACACCTCCCTATCCTCTCCACAGCATCACTTTCAGGGCCGTTCGGCCCCGCGCCAACCCAAAAAGGGGATCCTTGCAGGACAGAAAGGATTCATCTACGTATATTGCCCGGACGGAGCACCGTCGGCCGCCTTCTATGAGGACCAAACCAGAGATTTCCGGAGCACTCCGGCGGACCCTGCTGCTGAAGGTTATTTCCAAGCCGCAGCCGAGCCGGGAAGACGTCAACAGTGTCATCGAGCTGACCTCCAGCAAGGTGGTTGAGGCCCTCGAGGCCCAGTCGATGACGTTTTACCTGCTGGACGGGAACCAGATCGCCTTCAAAAACGTTTACTACTCGCCCTCCCTCTGGGCGGACCAACCCGAGAAGGAAAAGGAATTCGAGGAAAAGAAGAAAAAGCTCCTCGAGATGAAGATCCCGCAGGGCGCGGGCATCGTCGGCAAGGTCATCGAGTCGGGGAAATCGACGATTTTTTCGCCGGGCTACGACGGCAGCCGGCCGATGTTCTCGTTGGTCAAGGACACGGGCTTCCATGTTTCCAGCATGATCACCGTGCCGCTGACGGGCAGTAAGACCATCGGCGCCATCCAGGTCCTGAACAAGGAGCCCGGGGCCGCCAATCCGGATTTCACCGAAAACGATCTACGTGTCCTCGAAGAGGTGGCCGAGTATTCGGCACCGCTGATTCAGCGCATGTTGGACCCGAAGTTCGAGATCGGGCCCAACGACACGGCCAAGTACATTTCCCGCTTCACCGATTGCCCGCTGATTACCGAGGAGTCTGAAATCGGCGTCGACGACAAGCTGCTCGAAGTGGTCGGCGACTCCATCATCCGCCGGACCGGTATCTTCCCCTACAAGCGCCTGTCCCCCACGGCGGTGGCGGCCCTGATGACGAATCCGTTGGACTATCCCAGCCGGGAAAGCTTTCACACCTCGACCGACATGGCGGTGGAAGATGTTTCGGTCGCTCCGGCTCCGCTTATCGATGAACTGACCGGGAAGTATTTTAAGGAACAGCCGCAGGAAGAACAGCAGCAGGATTCCGGGGACATCGGCGAACTGGCCGACGCGCTGGGAGCCGAATATGCCACGGCAAGCAAGGACAAAGATGGCGAGGATGAGGATGATCTGGAGAGTGAGGAAAGTGCGCCCATCATCCTGCTGGCAAACCGCATCATCGAGGATGCCTACATTTCCGGAGCCTCCGACATCCATGTCGAGCCGATGGAAAACGAGTTGATCGTCCGCTACCGGGTGGACGGCGTCTGTCTGGAAAAACTGCGACTGCCCAAGTCTGCCTCGGGCGCGCTGGTTGCCCGCCTGAAGGTGATGAGCGAGCTCGACATCGCCGAGAAGCGGCTGCCGCAGGATGGGCGTATTGTCTTCAAGAAGTTCACCAAAAAGAACATCGATATCGACCTCCGGGTGGCCACCGGCCCGATGAATTTCGGCGAGAAGGTGGTCATGCGTATCCTCGACAAGTCCAAGAGCGCCCTGCCCATCACCGCCCTCGGGTTTTCGGAGGAAAACCTGCAAAAGTATCGTAAATGCATCGAGCAGCCCTACGGCATGATCCTGCACTGCGGGCCGACCGGTTCGGGTAAGTCGATGACGCTGTTCTCCGCCTTGCGCGAAATCGCCTCACCCGAGATCAACATCCAGACGGCTGAGGACCCGATCGAGTACACCATTCCGGGGATCAACCAGATGCAGATGCACAAGTCGATCGGGCTCGACTTTGCCCGGGCGCTGCGGGCCTACCTCCGGATGGACCCCGATATCATTCTGGTAGGCGAGATTCGTGACCAGGAAACCGCCGAAATCGCGGTCGAGGCGGCGCTGACCGGTCACTTGCTGTTATCGACGTTGCACACGAATGATGCGCCTTCCACGGTCGCGCGTTTCAGCGACATGGGTATCGAGCCGTTTATGATTTCCAGCTCGCTTCTGGTGGTGTGCGCCCAGCGTCTGATGCGGCGCGTCTGCAAGAACTGCAAGGTGGAGTACACGCCGGAAGGCAACGAGGCCGAATTGATGGAGCGCGCGCTCGGTTGGAACGGCCAGGTTTACAAAAGCAGTGAGGACGGCTGTCCGCAGTGTACCGGCACCGGCATGAAGGGGCGGGTCGGTATCCATGAGCTGATGCAGAACAGCGAGGATCTGACGAAGGCCATCAATCAGGGCTCGGAAACCGCCACGCTCAAACGCATCGCCATGAAGGACGGGATGAAAACCCTTCACCAGGACTCGCTCCTCAAAGTGAAAGAAGGCATTACCACTATCCTCGAAGCCGTGTCCAATGTACCGCCCGACCTGATTACCGCCGACGGCGGCATTGAGGAAGCCGGCATTCCGGCAGCGCCCAGTCACTAGCCCGCGACGTTTCGCCGGCCAGGCGCGCCAACACCGGCTCAAGCCGGTGCTCCGACCGAAGCCCACCGGCGAACCAGCGGAGGCACGGCTTCAGCCGGGCAGGACCCGGCCCTTGCTGCCAGCCAGGCGCGTCACCACCGGCTTAACCCGGTGCTCCGACCGAAGCCCACCGGCGAACCAGCGGAGGCACGGCTTCAGCCGGGCAGGACCCGGCCCTTGCTGCCAGCCAGGCGCGTCACCACCGGCTCAAGCCGGTGCTCCGACCGAAGCCCACCGGCGAACCAGCGGAGGCACGGCTTCAGCCGGGCAGGACCCGGCCCTTGCTGCCAGCCAGGCGCGTCACCACCGGCTTAAGCCGGTGCTCCGTTGTTTTAAGGGCTGTACGATGCCCTCAAGGCCCCCAGGTGGGTGTCCGCAAGGCCAGCACCCGGTCGGGCTGATCGGTGAACAGGCCGTCGACCTGCAGGCCCTCGCCGAAGTGCCGCACCCAGGTGGCGAAATCCGCGTAGGCTTCGGGCACGGCATCGGTCCGGAAGGTGAAGGGATGGATAACCAGTCCGCGTTTGCGAGCGGCCAGCAGCAACGCGGACGGACCGGCTTCCGCACCGCCTGCCGGATCATCCAGGCACTGCGGCCACCAGGGGCCGATCCCGTTGGCGTAGGTGGCTGTCTCACCGATGCCTTCCGGCGTTTTCAGGAAATCAAAATCCGTGGGCGCCTCCTCCCAGCTGTTTTCGCCGATCAGCTGGACCAGCCGCAGCCGGCTACCCTCCTCAAAACGGATGCGCTTGAGCGTCTCGGCATCGAAGCACTGGAGAAAGACAGGCGCGCCCGGACCGGAATAACCGTAATCAGCCAACGTCTGAAGAACAGCGGGGACGGGATCCTGCCCCTGATCGCGATGCCAGGCGGGACGCTTGATTTCGGGATAGATGATGATCGGCCGGTCCAGGGTACGCTCGAGCCCGCGAATCATCGCCAGTTCCTCGGCCAGGGTCGGTATCCGGAATTCGGGTACAGGTTGACCGGCCGGAGGTTGAAACCGGTCCGGATAGACCGCCTCGCCCGTTTCCACGTCGAAGCGTTCAACCACCCGCAAGGTGCGGATCTCCTCCAGATCGAAATCGATGGCGTAGAAGCGCCCGTCGGCGCGGGCCCGGCCGGGGAAACGCGTGGCCACGTCGGTCTTGGTATCCAGCGTCACGTCATGCAGGACGATGGGGACGCCGTCCCGCGTCAGGACGACATCCTGCTCGATTGCACCGGCCCCCATCCCGACCGCCAGGGCCTTCGCCTCCAGCGTGTGCTCGGGCAGGTACCCCGAGGCACCCCGATGCGCGATGACGAGGAAAGCGTGTGCAGGCAGGGTCATCAGAAAGGCGGTTGCCAGGGCGGCGAGTTTGAAAAAACGGGACATTCCTCGGTCTGGCATGGTGGTGCCTTTCTTGGACGTTTGACCCCGGTTGGCAACGGAAAGCGGGAGGCGTGCGCTTCAGCGCGCGGCCGGTGGCCCCGGGCAGCGTCGACAATCAAGAGCCGGTCAGTTTCCGGATCCCCTCCCCTTCGAGACGGAAGGTGGTCCAGTCGTCCATTGGGATGGCTCCGAGCTTTCTGTAGAAATCGGTCGCGAGCGTATTCCAATCCAGGGCGGCCCACTCCATGCGCCCGCAGTCGCGGGCGACCGCGATGCGAGCCAGCTCACGCAGCAGAGCGGTTCCGATGCCGTGCTTGCGGTCGGCCGGGCGCACGAACAGATCCTCGAGGTACAGGGTCTGTCGGCCCGCCCAGGTACTGAAGGTGAAGAAGTAGAGGGCGAATCCGGCCGGTACGGTGGCGCCCTCCCGAAAAGCCAACAGACAGAAGGCGGAGGGGGTGGCGTCAAACAGGTGCCGCGCCAGGTCCGCCCGCGTCGCCTGCACGGCGTCCGGCTCCTTTTCATAATCCGCCAGCGCCTGAATCAGCGCCAGGATCCGGTCCTCGTCGCCCGCCTCAGCCGGCCGGATGTGTATCGAATGCGTCACGACAGGATCAGCCCACCGGCACGGTTTCACCGGTCTCGACGGACTTGGCCTGACCGGCCCCCTTGTCGAAGCGCATGGAGACGAGACGGGAGACACCCTTTTCCGGCATGGTGACACCGAAAATGAGGTCGGAGGCCGCGATCGTGCGCTTGTTATGGGTGATGATCAGAAACTGGGAGAAGCGCGTGAAGCTTTTCAGCATCTCGGTGAAGCGGCCGATGTTGGCATCGTCGAGGGGCGCATCGAGCTCGTCGAGGACGCAGAAGGGGCTGGGCTTCACCATGTATATGGCGAAAAGCAGCGCGACCGCGGTCATGGTCTTCTGTCCGCCGGAAAGCAGGCTGATGGAGCGCAGTTTGGTACCCGGTGGCCGGGCGGTGATCTCGATGCCGGACTCGAGCACATCGTCGGCATCAACCAGTGCCAGGTCGGCAAAGCCGCCGCCGGTCAATTGATCATAGGTGTACTTAAAGTTTTTGGTGATCTGCTCAAAGGTGGTGGCGAACAGTTCCTGCGAGGTGTTGTTGATCTCATCGATCGCCTGAAGCAGCTCGTTTTTGGCATTCCACAAGTCTTCGCTCTGCTCCTTCAGGAATTTATAGCGTTGGGACAGATCGGCGTATTCCTCGATGGCCACCAGGTTGACCGGGCCCATCGCCTGGACCCGGTTCTTCAGCTCCCTGACCTCTTCCTCCACCGCTTTCCAGTCGGGGTTGGCGTAGGCCTCGACTTCCTCCGGTTCGGGTTCGCGTGCCTCCTCCTTGGGCTGCACCTCCAAGGGTTCGCCTTCTTCCAGGGCATCGAGGTCGATCCGTTTCTCAAATTCGCGGTCAGCCTCCCAGAGCGAGTGTTTCCAGTCCACTTCTGCAATTTCGGTCTGGTAGTCCCCGGTAACCCGCTCGAGCAGGAATTCCAGACGGGAGCGACTCTCGGCCAGCTTCACCTCAACCCGGGTCAGGTTGCTTTCGAGGTCGCGTTCCTTTTCCCGGTGCCCGCTCATGCCCTCCTCGGCCGCCTTGACCTCTTTTTCGAGGGCCTGAAAGGCCTCCCGGTCCTTGTCCAGGCTGGCCATGGTCGTCTGCAGCGTTTTCTCCAACTCGGCGGCCGTCCGCTGGTGTTCCGCCTCCTCGGCGTCCAGTTCGCCGATCTGTTCATGCAGGGTATCCAGTTCCTGGTGACGCCGCTGAAGCAGGTTCTCCACCTCGGTGATATTCTGCTGCAGCGAGGCCAGACTGCGGTCCAGGTTTTCCAGCTTCTGCCGCTTTTCGGCGAGTTGCAGGCGGACATCGGAAAGGGCCTCGCGACGGTTGTCGCGTTCCTCGCGCCGGGCCGCCACCTGGCTTTCGGCCGAGCGGATGGCCTCGCGTTGGGCATCGAGTTTTTTCTGGGCGGCGGCCAGGTCCTGTTGCGCCTTTTCCAGCTTTTGCAGGCTTTCCTTGTGCTGAGCCTCCATGGATTCGAGAGCGGCCCGCGTTTCCACCTGCTCGTTGTCGTTGGCCTCGAGGCTGCGCCGGTTGGAGCTGATCTGGCTCTCGAGTGTCGTGATCTCCTTGCCCAGTTCGACCAGCCGGTTGCGCTGCTCTTCCAGGTCGGCTTCGGCCTCGTCCAGTGCGGTCTGGGCTTGCTCGGCGGCGGCCCGCTGGTTGTTCAGCTCGGCCGTCTCCCGCTTGATCGCCTCTGTGAGCGAGCGAATTTCGTTCTGACGGGCAAGGACGGAGGGATTCTCGCCCTTGCCGCGACCACCGAAAAACAGGCCGCGCCGGTCGATCACCGTGCCGTCGGCCAGACCGATGCGATAAAAGCGGAAATCCGGTTTCTTCCGGAGAAAGGCCTCCACGGTGGCGAGGTCGGGCGCGAACCAGCAGCCGTCCAACAGCGTGGCCAGGGCTCCGGCCAGGGATTCATCCCGGGCCAGCACCTGCCGGCGGGCGGAGGTCAGTCCGCTCTCGGCGGGAGCGGCATCGTAACGGCTGCCTTCCGGGGCCTCACCCGGCACCACCAGGCTGGCCCGCCCGAGTCGTTTCTCCTGCAGCGTCTTCACCAGCGCCAGGGCGGTCTCACGTTCCGGTACGGCAATCGCGTCCCGCGCACTGTCGAGCAGGGCCTCGAGGGCGGTTGTCCAGGCGGCGTCGACCTTCACGTGCTGCATGAGCGGCTTGCACTGGGCGGCATCGACCGCATCCCCGGCCTTGCCCTGCAGGACGGCCCTGGCACCCTCGCCGAAGCCTTCAAAGGAGGCATTCATCCGCTCCAGCACCTGCAGGTGAGCGGTTTTCCGGGCGAGTTGGCGATCCAACTCCTGGATATCCCCCTGCAGGCTGCGGAAGGATTCCCGGGCCTTGGCTTGGGCCTCGCGGGCCTGTTCGCGGGCGGACTCGGCCTGCTCCCGATCCTGCTGGCGGCGCCTGAGTGCCGATTCCAGTTCAGCGAGCTCGGCTTCGAGCGTCTCCCGCCGGTCCTTCAGGCTGGCGAGGGTGTCGGCCAGGCCGGCATGCTTGACCTGATAGCTCTTCATGTCGACCTCGAGGGTCGTGGTGCCGGAGCGTAGCCGGGTCATGGCGTTCTCCAGGTCCATCAACTCCTGGCGCCGGGCCTCGAGGGTCTCCTCGGCTTCCTGCAGATGCTCCTGGGCTTCGAGGACCTCGCGGTTTTTGTCACGGAAAACCTGGTCGCTGTCCCCCACCAGACCGAGCTGCAACTGCTTGGTCTCGGTGTTGCTCCGCGCCTGGTTTTTCAGTTCGTCCCGCTGAGCACCGTATCGCTCGATCTCCTGCTCGATGTTTCCGATCCGCTCCCGGATATCTTCGCGACGGACGGAGGCGAACCCGGCCTTGTTCTCGGCGTTCTCCTTTTCCGAGCGCAGGTTGTAGACGGTTTTCTGTGCCTCCTGCATGGCATTATAGCGGGTGGATCGCTCCTCCCGCCGGCCCTGCAACGCGGCTTCTTCGGCCTCCAGAATGCCGCGCACCCCCTCCAGTTCTCGGCGGTAGGCCTGGTCCTTTTGCTCGAGGTCGGTGACCTCCGCACGGAGGTTGCCATACCGCCAGGCCTGAAGGGCCAGATCGAGGTGCGTGAGCCGGTGGTTGATCCGCTTATAGCGCAGGGCCTTGGAGGCCTGGCGTTTCAACGAGCCGATCTGGCGGGAAACCTCTTCGATGACATCGGTCACGCGGGCAAGGTTGGCATCGACCAGAGCGAGTTTGTTCAGGGTCTCCCGGCGCTGCGCCTTGTATTTGGTGATGCCGGCCGCCTCTTCGAAGATGACCCGGCGTTCGGCCGGGTTGGAGGAAAGGATCTGATCGATCTGGCCCTGCACCAGAAACGAATAGGACACACGCCCCACTCCGGTATCCATGAACAGGCGCTGGATGTCCTTCAGGCGACAGGCCTTTCCGTTGATGAAATAATCGCTGCTGCCCTCACGCGTCACCCGCCGACCGATTTCGACCTCATGGTAGGGGGTCCCCAGCTGCTCCTCGCAATCGGTGAAGGTCAGGGTGACCTCGCTCAGGTTCAGGGCCTTCCGCTTGTCCGAACCGGCGAAAATGACGTCCTGCATTTTGGCCCCGCGCATGGCCTTGGCGCTCTGTTCCCCCAGCACCCAGCGGATGGCATCGGCGATGTTGCTCTTCCCGCAGCCGTTCGGACCGACGATGGCCACGACACCGGGATGCAGCTCCAGCCGCGTACGGTCGGCGAAGCTCTTAAACCCATTGATGACGACTTGTTTGAGATGCATGCGCGAAAGGAGACGGGCCGAAAAGAGAGACATTGAGAAGCCGCGCGGAGGTCGGGCAAATCAAAACCGGGCCGTGCGGACAAGTTGTGAATAAGCACCAGCGACCCGCCTGGCATTAGGGTTGCTGATTTGCCGCCCAACCCCGGCTGCAGGCCCCGACCAATCCTGCATAGAGGCTTGAAATAGCGGTAAAACGACACCTATTTCTCAACGTTTCACCCCGCTCAACTATGGCTCTCCCTCCTAAAAAGCTCCTGATTCTCTATGGCACGGAAACCGGCAACGCCGAAGATCTGGCTGAACAGACCTTCCAGAAGGCCAAGGACGCCGGTGTCGATGTCCGGATGGAGAACGTGTTCAATTTTCCCGCCGAAAACCTGAAGGACGAGGAGCGGGTCGCGATCATCATCTCCACCTGGGGTGAAGGCGATCCGCCCGACGAGGCCACCGATTTCTGTGACGCGCTCAACGATGACGAGGTGACCGATCTGGACAACCTCGAGTTCTGCGTCCTCGCGCTGGGTGACAGCGGCTACGACGATTTCTGTGGCTGCGGCCGGAAGGTCGACGAAAGCCTCGAACGCAACGGGGCCAAGCGGATCCTGGATCGCATCGACTGCGACGTGGATTTCGAGGAGCCGTTCGAGGAGTGGCAGAAAAAATTCTTCGACCAGCTCGGCATCGAGGCCTGAGCGGCAGGACACGGCAACTCCAACGGACACCGGCTGGTTCAGGCCGGCGTTTTTTTTGGCTCCGGCAGGGTCCGGCCTTCGACCCATTGCGGCTCGATGACATGCTCGACGGGGAGTTCGGGAAAACCCTTGATCCCGAACCCGATCATCTCACGCAGTTGGATGAGCGCCCGGCGCAGGATTTCGCGGCGCCCCACCCGGCAGCCGGCGATCGACGTATAGGGCAGCCCGTGATCGGACGCATACGGCCGGAGCACGGTGGCAAACCCGGCATCCTCCGGAATCCGCCAGCCGGCCTCCAGCAGGTGCCGGAGCGGAGGCCAGGTGACGCTGACCACCACATCCGGGTGCTCCCGCTCCAGCCAGGCCAGGCTGTCCGCGTCCGGCTGTTCCGTACTGCCCGACCACAGCCGGTAGGCGATTCGGGTGCCGGTTTTTCCCAGCGTTTCCCGGGCCGCCAGGACTGCCCCCAAGCGGGCCTCGTTGTCTTCAAAGCTGCCCGATTCGACCAGCAGGACCGCGATCCGCCGGGCCCCGGTGGCCAGCACCCGATTCAACGTGAGCCGCATGTAATCAAAGGCACTGTGACGTATGAGGTGAAACGGTAATCCGGGATAGACCCGCTTGAACTTCACGACCGCGAAGCGCGACCAGTCGGCCGTTCGCGTTTCGGCCTCCGTCCAGGGAAAGGCCTCGAAGTTGATCAACAATGCATCGTATCCCTGGTGCCAGAACTGCCGAAGCATCGCCTTCGGATCGCTGAACCCGGTCGGGTCGAAGGCCTGTCCCCTGAAGCCGAAGACCGGACAGACCTCCCGCAACAAGGCCTGCGCCGTCTCCGGATAGGGCGTGACATAGGCGACCTTCAACCCACCCGAGGGCCGCTGGCCCCGCGCTCCCAGCGCCGCCGCCGCCACGTTCCGGCTGTAGCCCAGCTCCCGCGCCGCCGCTTTCACCCGGGCTCGCGCCGCCGCCGAAACCCGGCCCTTCCCACTCAGCGCCCGCGAGGCCGTGCCATACCCCACCCCCGCGCGGGCCGCCACATCCGTCAACCTCACCGGCATACCCCCAACCCAACACGGGCGCTTCCCCGCCCGCAAGTGGATTCGCATCCATGCGGTCCCGGATTGCCTGGCCGGACGAATCTGGCAATCTGAATGAAAATTTGAACCCCACTACCCTGGAGACCCATGACCGCGATACCCCCAAGTCCCCCTCCCAAAATGGCTTTTAAAGGCCTGTTGTATACGAAAAAAACACGCCTCTTCACCGTGGCGGCCGGCCTTCTGGCAGCATTGAGCGTCGCTTCTGGTCAGCTTGTCGACGAAACCATTGCTGGCGGTGTCACCGAAGCGTCGGAATTCGACCAGCGCGTCCATGCTGATGCTGGCTGGTTTCTTTCAACTTCTCTCGCCGGCGATTACGACGCCGCCAACGATCTCTTCGAGATTCGGGGCGAGAGTTCGTTCGAAGGCAGCACAGATCGAACAACCTTTGACCGGGGCTTCGGGCAGGCGTTCACCCCGGACAGCACCGGCGACTTCCATTTCGAAATTGAAATCTCGAACTTTGTTGGCGATGCGGGTGACACGATCCAGTTTTCAGTTCTGCTTTATGACACCGAGGACGGTACTGCGTTCAACAACAAGATAAATTTGAACGGCGAAACCGACGCCGGCAACGGCTCTGCGGCCAATGTGGATTTTATTGGTCAATTTGACACGAACATCCTCACCGGCACCACCGGTACGCTTAGCACCGGCACGATCAGCGGCATCGACGCGAACAGCGATGTGGTCTCCGCGGTATTTTTCCCGGTTTCATCCAGCCTAGGGTTCGGAGAAGGCGTCGATGTCAGTTCCGTCAACATGGTCCCGGCGACGGTGATACCCGAGCCCGCGGCGGGGGCGGGGGTAGCCGGTCTGCTGGGCCTGGCGTACCTGATCCTGCGGCGTCGGTCCTGATCCCGGAGTACCCGGTACCATTTTCGAGGTGTCTTTCCGCCCGAAAAGGGCCCGCGACCGAGCGGTCGCGGGCCCTTTTTTCAACTGGAGCCGATAACCGTTTAGGGCGTGTTTGGAAAGTCTGGCTGGGGTCGCGAACGCCGGCCTCCACCTTCGTCCAGGGACTTAGGCGGACAGGAAAGAGCCGGCGTCTCCATGGAGTGGCGGGCTCTTTCCCGTCCGCCGAAGCATTTTGCGTAGGAGGAGGCCCGCTACACGCGTAAAAGGCGTCAGTTTTTCGCCTATCTCGACTTTTCAAACACGCCCTAAGGCTTGTCCAATCAGCCGCGCGCTCAGGCCCGTCGGCGCGGCGCAAGCGCCGGCCCTGCAAGCAAGCCCGTACCGGTAGGCCTGCCGTTTGTTTTGAACCATACGGGGTTACGCCGAAGCAGCGGGGAGGTCCCGGACCCTCAGCGGCGTTCCGCGCGGAGGAAGAGCCCGAGGGCGGCTCCCTGGCAGAGGAGGTTGGGCAGCCAGACGAGCAGGTCGGGCCGCCAGGCGGGGCGATCGGCGAGCGTCTCCCCGACCACGATCATGAGCATGAAGACGAGGCCGATGCCGAGAGCCAGGGCGACATTGGCATAGGTTTCCCTGCGGCCGACGCGGATGGCCAGGGGAATCCCCAGCAGGGTCAGGGACAGCACGCCCATGCCCATCGAGGCATTGCGCTGGATCTGCATCTGGACCGCGACCTTGCGTTGCAGGGCTTCGGCGGCCACGTCTGGATCCGGATCCGCCTGGGCAGCCTCGGCTTGCTGCCAGTCAGCCCATAGTTGGGGCAGTGTCCGGTAATCCAGTTTGGTCGGCACTTCGGCCCGTTCCAGGATCCGGGAAAGAGGCAGCCGGATGGGCAGTTCTTCGAAGAAAAGCGTGGGCATGTCCGGATCACCGAGAGCCTCCGGATCGTCGGCAGGTCGTCGTTCGCCGGTGCCGTTGAGCAGCGTCAGGGTAAGGACTTCCTCCGCCCGGTCGTAGGCAAACCGGCCTTCCCGGGCGCGAATCAGGATTTCAGCGCGCCCGGCGTCATCCAGCTGCCAGATCCAGAAATCGCGCAACTCGTTGCCGGCCCGGTCGCCGATGTACAGGACCACGCCGTCGAAGTCCTTGATGAAGGTACGCGGCTGCAGGAAAGTCACCGGATTGTCGCGGACGACGAGGGCCAGTTGCTGCTTGTAGGCGGTGCGGGCGAGCGGACCGTACCAGTAGTTGACCCCCCAGACGACCGCGGAGCCGGCCAGCGCGACCAGCAGCGCGGGCGCGGCCAGCCGGCGCAGGCCCAAGCCGGCCGCCTGCATCGCGGTGATCTCCTGATTGCCCGAGAGCCGACCGTAGGCGATCAGGACACCGGTCAGCACGCCCAGCGGCAGCGCATAGGCACCCACATAGGGCAGGAGCAGCAGCAGCAGTTTGAGAGTGATGAGGGCACTCACATTACCCGCCGCGACCAGGCCGACGACATCCCGCAAGGCCGTACCGGTCAGCATGACGAACACAAACACACCGATTGCCGCCAGGGTCGCGAAAGCGACCTCCCGGAAAATCAACCGGTCAAGGATACCCATGCGCGGATGATAAACGCGAGACTCCCGGGTTGGACAGGGCAAAGCAAACCTCGCCCCGGATCGGAATAATCGGTTACAGGCAGAAAACCCTTTCCCCGCACACGTGACTGGTGACAATGCGGGCATGGCAGACCCCGACCCTCGAGCTCAAGAAGCCTTGTCCCTCTTTCGCGCAAGCAGAGCCCTTTTGGAGGGCCATTTCGTGCTGCGTTCGGGCCTTCACAGCGGGCACTTTTTCCAGTGCGCTCAAGTCTGCCAGTATCCGGACAAGGTCACGCGGCTGGCCGAACTCCTGATCGAGGGCGGGCCAGTCCCGGAATGCACCACGGTCGTCTCCCCCGCCATGGGGGGTCTGGTGATCGGCCAGGAGGTCGCCCGGCAACTGAGCAAACGCTTCGTCTTCCTGGAAAAGGTGGAGGGCCGGCTGGCCCTTCGCCGTGGATTCACGTTCGAAGCCGGCGAGCCGGTCCTCGTGGTGGAGGACGTCATCACGCAAGGCGGACGGGTCGACGAGACGCTGGCTATCCTCGACGGGCTCGGTGTCCGCACCCAGGCGGTCTGGGTCCTGGTCGACCGGAGCGGCGGGGAAACCCGCTTTCGCGTGCCGCACCGCAGCCTGGTCTCCCTGGCCTTCCCAACCTACCCGGCCGACGAGGTCCCGCCCGAGCTGGCCGCCGTACCAGTCACCCAACCAGGCAGTTAGCCCGAATTGCTCACCAGAATCGGGAAAGTGGGCGATAAGTGATTCTGGCCGAACGGCTTGAGGCATTTCTTTGAAATGCACGTTCATGATGGTGCCCAATTTCCCGATTCTTTTCGCCCACATGCGCGATCTGCGGCGTGTTATTCTCGCTTCGCTCGTTGAGGTGTCGCCCTGCGGGCTCGGTAGTCGGGCTGGAACCGCCTGGTTACGCACCTCAGTGCGCGCCCAGCCGGTTTCGCCCTCCCGCCGTCACCCTTCGGGTTATGGCGGACACGCCGCCTTCCGCCGTCGTCCCGCTTAGCGGGACTATGGCGGACAGGGGCAGCTCATCCCATCTGGGCTTCATGAGAAGTCCGGGTTAGGCGCTGAGCGTTCAGTCGGCCGGGCCCCAGGTTCACGGATCCAGGCGGAAGGTGGTAAAGCCGAAGTTGCCCTGGAACCAGCCGTAGATGCTGTTGGGCGGATCGCCGATCCGGAGGGCGGCTTCGACGTCCGAAACCGTCTTCACGGTCTGGCGGTTGACCTCGATGATCACCAGCCCCGGCGAAAAGGTGTCGATCCAGGGCGAATCGGCGGCCAAATCGGTCACGACCACCCCGTCGACATCCTCCGGAACCTCGAACCGTTCGCGCAGTTCACCGTCCAGCGGAGCAAGCGACACACCCTTCAGCGGCGTATCGGCTTCGGGCGTCGGTCTGGCTGCCATCTCGGTTCCCGGCAGGCTGCCGAGGGTCGCCTCCAGGTTGAGGGTTTCAGTGCCCCGGCGAATGGTCAGATCGACTGCGGTACCGGGCCGACGCTGCGAAATGGCCAGTCGCAATTCCGCCGGTGAGGTGACCGGTCTCCCCGCTACCCGGGTGATCACATCGCCGTGCCGGAGCCCGGCGCGGGCGGCGGGGGAATCTTCGGTCACCCGTGAAATGAGGACGCCCTGATAGGTATCAAGGCCGAAGGAGGTCGCCAGTTCCGGAGTCAGTTCGGTGATCTGGACCCCGAGGAAACCACGTTCCACCACCCCGTCTTCGATCAGGCTGGTCACGATGCTGCGCGCGAGGTTGGAGGGAATGGCGAAGCCGATACCGATATTGCCGCCGGTCCTCGAGAGGATGGCGGTGTTGATCCCGATCAGGCGTCCCTGGGCATCGACCAGCGCACCACCGGAGTTGCCCAAGTTGATCGAGGCGTCGGTCTGAATGAAATTTTCGTACCCGTCAAACCCGAGGATCCCCAGGTCGGTCCGGCCAAGGGCGGAGATGATACCCTGGGTCACAGTAATCCCCACATTGAGCGGGTTACCGATGGCAAAGACGACATCGCCGACACGAATCCGGTCACTGTCAGCCATCGTGATGGCGGGCAGGGACGCCTCCGCCTCGATCTTGATGACGGCGATGTCGGTCTGCGGATCGGTCCCGACGACCTCGGCCTGGAATTCGCGACCGTCCTGGAGGTTGATCAGGATTTCATCGACCAGCGAACCGTCCCGGTCGCGGACGACATGGTTGTTGGTCAGGATATAGCCGTCTTCGGAAATGATGACGCCCGATCCGACGCCCGCGTCCTGGCGTTGTTCACGCGGCGGGCTGCTGCCGTCGGGCTGCTGCCGGGGGGGCAGGCCGTAATAGCGCCGCAGGAACTCCTCCATCGGATTGACACGCTGATTCGGCCGGTAGCGGACGATGCGGGCAGTCGAGACACCGACCACCGACGGGGTGGCGCGCTTAAGGACATCCGCATAGGATGTAATGCGCGCTGCGTTGGATCGGTCCAGCTCCCGGTCGTCCAGATCAAACGCGGGGCCGGCGCCGGTCTCCGCCGCCTGGGCAAGGCGAATATCCGAGGACCGCGGCCCGGTCAGGGCCAGAAAGCTGTAGCCGGCCAGAGCAGCCAGCGCGACGAGAAGGACAGCAAAACGCAATTTCATCATGACAAGAGTGAGATGGTCGATGGAGACAGGGCTCCATGCAAGGGGTTCCGGTGGATTCCGGGCTGCGGGCGGCCCCGAAGGACCGAGACGGCCACCCCTCAGAAACCCTTGATCTTGAACAGGCCGGTAACGCTTTTATTGCCGTGGATGCGGCCGATAGCCTCACCAAGCAAGGTGGCAACCGAGAGCACGGTGATCGGCAACCCGTCCTCTTTGCGCACTTGCGTGGTGTTCGTCGTCACCAGTTCGTCCAGCGGGCAATCTTTCTTCTTCAGCCGCTCGTAGCCGTATTCATTGAGGACGCCGTGTGTCACGGCGGCGCTGACCGAACGGGCACCGTGTTTTTTCACGAGTTCGGCGGCCGCACAGAGGGTCCCGGCGGTCTCCGTCATGTCGTCGACCAGCAGGACATCCTTGCCGTCCACATCACCGACGAGGTTCATCGCCTCGACGGTGTGGGCATCTGTCCGACGCTTGGCGACAAAGCCGAGGGGCGCGTCGAGCATTTCCGCGTAGGCGGCGGCCATTTTCATGCCGCCGACATCCGGCGAAACCAGCATCAGGTCCCCCCCCCGTTTATCCTTAAGGTAGTCGAAGAGGACGGGGCTGGCGTAAAGGTGGTCGACCGGGATGTCGAAGAAACCCTGAATCTGCTGGGCATGCAGGTCGATGGTCAGGATGCGGTGACAACCGGAGGCCACGAGGAGGTTGGCCACCAGCTTGGCGGTGATCGGCACCCGCGGTTGATCCTTCCGGTCCTGCCGGGCGTAGCCATAAAACGGCAACACGGCGGTAATGCGGGCCGCGGAGGCCCGGCGGGCGGCATCGATCAGGATGAGCAACTCCATCAGGTGATGGTTGGCGGGGGCGGAGGTGGACTGGATGATAAAGACATCCGCCCCCCGCACATTCTCGTTGATCCGGACAAAGGTCTCGCCGTCGGGAAAGCTCTTCACGGTCACGGCCCCCAGGGGTACGCCCATGGAGTCGCAGATAGCCTGAGCCAGCGGTCGGTTGGCGTTTCCCGAAAAGATTTTCAGCGTCGATCCCAGCATCAGTCGTCCTTGGCCGGAGATCGTTCCGTCTCCTGCGCAACGAACGCTGCCACCGTTTCCTCCAGCTTTGCAAATCTTTTGAAAAATTCCGGCAACCGGCGCTCCAGCACCTGAATGCGCGCCCAGGCCGTCATGGGCATGTGTGGCGTGCCACGCACTTTTTCCCCGGGCGCGACGTCGCGGTTGAGGCCACTCTGGGCCGCGACCATCGCCCCCTGACCCACCGTGATATGCCCGGCCACCCCGACCTGCCCGCCGAGGACGACATAATCCTCCACCCGGGTACTTCCGCTGATGCCCACTTGGGCCACAATCAGGCAGTGACGCCCGACCCGCACGTTGTGCCCGACCTGGACCAGGTTATCAATGCGGGTACCCTCCCCGATCCGGGTCTCGCTGAACCGGGCCCGGTCGAGGGTACAGTTGGCCCCGATCTCGACGTCATCCTCGATAATGATGCGGCCCACCTGCGGCTCACGGACGTGTCGCCCGTCCACCGTGGCGTAGCCGAAGCCGTCCGAACCGATCACGGTCCCGGCGTGGATCCGGCAGCGTCCGCCCACCTGGCAATAATCGCCGATCACGACCCCCGGCATAATCCGCGTCCCCGCGCCGACGCGGGCAACCCGCCCCACCCAGGCCTGGCCGGTCAACCAGGCGTCGGGACCGACCAAGGCGTCCGGGCCGATCACGCACTGGGGGCCGACCCGGGCCGTCGGGTCGATCCGGGCGGTGGGATCGACGGTAGCGGAGGCATGGATCCCGGGATCGGGGGCGGGGTCGAGTTGCCGCTCCACGGCCTGGCAGACCTGTGCCAGCGCCAGTGACGGATGCGGCACCCGAATGAAGACCTGATTCGTCTGCGGCTCCCCGTCAAAATCCTCGGGCAACAGGATGACCGATGCTCGGGATCCCGCCACCTTTCCTTTGTACTTCGGATTCGCCAGAAAGGCCAGATCGCCGGGCCCCGCATCTTCGAGCGAGGCGATACGGGTCAGCGGGAATCCGGGTGACGGCAGGGCACCGGTTTCCCGACCGGGGGGCCGCAGGTAGGAACGGATCTGGTCGAGCGTGAGGCTGAAGGCCATGGATCGAACGGAGTGGATAAAAAAAATCCCGGACAGCGAACCGATCCGGGATTCTGGAAAGATGGAGAGGGCTTCCGCAATCAGGGATTGGGCGCGTCGGCATTGAGGATGTCGAGGACGGCATCCGTTTTGTCGAAGCTGGTGTTGGCGTAAACCACGAAATTGCCGGTGGTGTTGAGAACAAGGTCAGCCCCCTGGTCACGGGCATACTGGGAGACCACGTCGGCGATCTCCTGCATATGCACATTGATGATGGCCTGCCGGCGCTGGGCCAGGCGGTTGTTGGTCTGCTGCTGGAACTGGTTGATACGCTGCCGTTCGGCAACGATTTCCTGCTGCATGCCGCCGGCCCGTTCAGCGGCCTGGTTGCGGGCTTCCTCGGAAAGGGTGGCGTTGCCGGCCCGGGCCTGCAGATTCTGGAAGGACTGCACCATTTCCTCGAGCGTCTGGACGTTGCTCTGGATTTCCTGGTTGGCGGTCTCCACCGAGCTCTGGAACTTGGCCTCGGCATCCTTGACCTTGAAGTACTCACTGAAGAGACGGCCCATATCGACGGTAATCATACGGGGCGAGGACTGGGCAGCGAGGGTCGCGCTCAGGGCGACAAACAGGCTGAAGAACAGGAGGGATTTTTTCATCATAATGCTGGGATACGTTACAGCGACCGGCTGTAGAAGGTGTATGGCTTAAGTGGATAAAGTTAATACAGAGCGGCAACTAGAAGCGCGAGCCAAAGGAAAAATTGAATTGAGCACCATCGTCCTCATTGAACTCGTCCGTTTTCAGCGGAATGCCGTAATCGAGGCTGAGGGGTGCCCCCATCACCAGAATCCGGAGACCGAACCCCCAGTTGTCGTTGTAGCTGGAAGGATCGAAATCGAAGTCCGGCTTATTCACGAAGCCCGCATCATAGAAAACGGCAAACCGTAAAGGATCCGAAATTTTGAAGGAATATTCCAGACTGAGCAGGCCGTAGGAGTTGCCCCCCAGCATCTCGCCCGTCGTCGGGTCGCGGGTTTCCGGCTCGCCCACTTCACGGAACTCGAAACCGCGCAGGGATTGCGGCCCACCGAGGAAGAAGCGGTCGAAGAACGGCATGTCATCGCTGTTTTCCCGACCGTTCTGGTCGTTGTCCCCGAGCGGGACCGCAGTGCCGATCCGACCGACGAGAGAGAGCGTCTGCTCAACCGGAAATTCGAAGGTGGGAAGGAACTGAGCATACCGCAGCTCTGTTTTCACGTAGTCGGTATCCCCCTGAAAAGGCCCGCCGGCGTATTCCGCGGACAGCTGAATACGGTTGCCGCGATTGGTGTAGATCAGGGTATCGCGGGTGTCGCGCAGCAGGGTCAGCCCCACCCGGGAAACAGTCTGATCGAATTCACCATCGGGGCCGGCCAGGTTGACGATGGACGTCGGCGCCAGGGGCGACACGTCGAAGATATTGACGATTTCGTAGCGGTAGGAAAACCGGCCTTCCACCAGTTCGAAGAGCCGCTTGCGCAGGTAGACCTCAAGGCCGGACCGCAGCTCGTTATAGGTGTTGGCGTTGAAATCGGTTTCCCGCCGGAAGAGTTCGAAGCCGAAGGCGAGCCGCTGTTCGAAAAGCCACGGCTCCTCAAAGGCCAGGATGGCTTCGTTGGAGCGGGAGCCCAGCTGCAGCCGGAGACGGAATTTCTGGCCGTCGCCCTGGAAGAAACTGCGCCAGTTGAAGAGGTCGAAGTTGCCTTGCGTCACCTCGGCGAAGACGACCGCCCGCTCAAGGGAGCTGAAACCGGCGCCGAAGGTCAGGTTACCGGTACGGCCTTCGCGCACGGTGATTTTGAGGTTCCGGCGTCCCGGGATATCCGTCTGCTCGGGTGTAAGCGTCACCCCGCCCTGATCCTCGAAGAAGCGGGTGTTCTTGAGCCGTGCCTCACTGTTCTTCATCCGGACGGTGTCGAAGACATCGCCGGGAGCCAGGGCCAACTCACGGAGGATCACCTTGCTCTTGGTCTTGGTGTTGCCCTCGATATTAATCGATTCGACGAAGAACTTTTCACTCTCTGTGACGACGAAGTTGAGGTCGATGGCCCGGGTTTCGAGGTTGGGCACGCGTTCGGCCTGGACGCGCGTATCCAGATAACCCCGCGAACCGTAGAAGTCGGAAATCTGGGTGGTCTCCTCGTCGATGTCTTCCGGAGCGAAGACATCGCCCGTCCGCACATCCAGGAAGGGGCGAAGCTCCTCGTCGGTGAAAATGGTATTACCGACAATATCGATTTCACCCACTTTATAGCGCTGACCTTCGGAGAGGTGGATGCGGATGACCAGTTCGTCCGGCTCAGGATAATTGAGCTCGATCTTATTTTCCGGAATCTCGATATCGAGGTAGCCCTCGTTCTTGTAGAAGTTGCGCAGCGCGGTCAGATCTTCGCGGAACTTGTCCTCATCGAACTTGCCGCTGCCGGTCACCCAGGACAGCCACCACCACTGCTTGGTCTCTTTCATGACCCGGCGCAGACGACGATCCTTCACCGCCTCGTTGCCGACAAACTCGATCTTCTTGATGATGATCTTCCGGCCTTCGTTCACGTTGAAGACCACGGTGGCGGTTCCCCGGACACGGTCCCGGCGCACCTCGTATTCCACATCGACGTTGGAAAAGCCCTTTTTCAGGTAATATTCCTCGAGCTTGTCGGCGTCGTTTTTGACCGACAGCTCGTCCAGAAACCCCCCTTCCCGGATGTTGATTTCACGCTCCAGACGGCGGGACGACACCCGGTCGTTACCGGTTATCCCGATGGTTTCGATCCGGAACTTGGGCCGGACGACAAACTCCACATCGACGGTTTCGTCATCCACCCGGTCCAGCTTGACCTCGATGAATTCAAACAGCCGGGTCGCGTACAAGGTGCGAATCGACTGGTCCACCTCGGCCTGGTCGTAGGCCTCGCCCGCTTTCACCTGAATGTTGTTGCGGACGTACTGCTCGCTGACGACGCGGGCACCGTCAAAGGTGATGGCCAGCTCGCGGATTGTCGGATCGGGCACGGAGCCGCCTGCGTCGGTTTGGGCGAGCCCGGACGAAGCGCAAAGCAGCAGGCTGGCAAACAGAAAAGCGGAAAGGCGGGCCATGAAAGACAGGGATAGTGACCGCATCACGAGGCGATGAAGTTCTCGAAGCGGGTGTACTGACGTTGGAACGTAAGCGGGACCTCACCTACGGGTCCATTTCTTTGCTTCGCAATGATTAAATTTATCCGCTCGGCGGTGGCGGGGAGGCCCCCGTCTTCGCCTTCTTCCTCCTGCTGCCCCCGGTCACGGGCCAACAGGAAGACCACATCGGCATCCTGCTCGATGGCACCGGATTCACGCAGGTCGGAAAGGCGGGGATCCCGTTTTTCCCTTTCCGCTTCTCGATTCAACTGGGACAACACGAAGACAGGGACATCCAATTCCTTGGCAAGTGCCTTGATGCCCCGGGAAATTTCCGCGATCTGATTTTCCCGCGGGGCCCGGGGGTCGGTACCCTTGATGAGCTGGAGGTAGTCGATGACGATCATGCCCAGAGGCTTGCGGGCATGCAGCCGACGGGCCTTGGCACGCAACTCGAGGATGGTGACATTGCCACTGTCATCGATAAAGATGGGCGCCTGCTGCAGCTCCTTGGCGGCCGTCGCGAGCTGGCTTTGTTCCGGGCCGTTTAGGTGGCCCTGCCGGACGCGCTTGGCATCGACGCGCCCCCGGCAGGTCACCATCCGGAAGGCCAGTTGGACGGCGCTCATCTCGAGGCTGAAGACCAGGGAAACGGCGGGTTCGACGGCATCGTCGGGCGGACAGGACACGTTCTCGGCGATGTTCATCGCGAGCGAGGTCTTCCCCACCGACGGCCGGGCCGCGAGCACGATCATCTCGGACTTGTGGAAGCCGAAGGTCATGTTGTCGATGTCCGTGTAGCCGGTCCGGACACCGTAGTGGCTGGTCTTTTTCTGGAGAAACTGGTGGATCTGCTGGGTAACCTCCTCCACCGATCCCTTGATATGGCGCGCGGAATCGGACACCCGGTCCTGGCTGATCGTGAAGACGGACTGCTCCACCTTGTCCAGAAACTGGTCCACGCTGTCCTGTTCGGCGTAACAGTCCTCGACCGTCTCGGTGGCGACCCGGATGAGCCGCCGCACCATCGCCTTGTCGAGCACCAGCGTGAGATAATGCTGGGCGTAGAGCGTGCCTTCGATGCTGCTGGTCAGGTCGGTCAGGCCCTCCAGGCCGCCGGCCTCTTCCAGGGTTCCGAGCTGCTTGAGCTTTTCCGAAAGGATGATCTCGTCGAAGGCCTTACCCTCATCGTAGAGGCTCCGCATGCCCTCGTAAATCAGCTGGTGAGCCGGTTTGTAAAAACAGTCCGGGGTCAGCTTGCGGTCGACGCAGAGCGTCATCGTGTCGCGCCCACCGTCGCTCAGGCAGGCAGCCAGGAGACCGCGCTCGGCTTCCGAGCTGTGCGGAGGCACCCGCCCACCGGCAGAAGGTTGAGCGGGAGGACGTCCTTCGGAGGAATAACCGGAACGGCTGCGGGACGCGTCAGCTCGGGCCATGGATGCGGGGCGGCTCCGGTTCAGCAGGCATCAGGAGGAGCGCGGGATCAGGCTTCAGCCTTTTCCGCAGCATCGGCTTCGTCTCCGGCTGACTCCTCAGCTGCCTCGCTGGTGTCGATCGGGTTTTCCGAAACGACTTCGAAGGCGACTTCTACTTCGACTTCCGGGTGAAGCTTGATGGTCAGGCTGTGACGCCCGAGCGTTTTGATCGGCGCGGGCAGGCTGACCTTCTTCTTGTCGATGTCGATACCGGCTTCAGTGATCTTCTCGTGGATATTACCGGCCGTGACGGCGCCGAACATCTTGCCGCCCTCGCCGGTCTTGACGGCAAAGGCGAGGGACAGGCCTTCCAGCCTGCCGGCCAGTTCGCGGGCTTCTTCGAGCTCGCGGGCCTCACGGATCTCGCGGCGCTTCTGGAGCGACTCGATCTGCTTCTTGTTGGCCTGGGTGACCGGCACGGCCATGCGGCGCGGCAGGAGGAAATTACGGGCATAGCCGGCCTTCACGCGGACCTGTTCGCCTTCGGCGCCGAGGCCTTCGATGGGCTGGAGGAGTAAAACTTCGTTGTGTGCCATGATGAGTGGAGACGGGTGGTTGGAAAAAAAGAGGGGGTGGACAAGGTAAGCTCGGGACTCAGAAAGGAACGTCGTCATCGTCTTCATTCTGACCGGATGCTGCCTTGTCTTGCGCATTGGATGCAGAACCCGACCCGCCGGAGCGGGAGGGCGGAGCGTGTTCCTCGTAATTGGAGCCGGAGCCTCCGCCTCCGCCACCGCCGGAATCGCTGGCACGGCCCCCGAACTGAAAATTTTCGCAGACGACGTTCAGCTTGCTGCGCTTTTCGCCGCTGTTGGTCTCCCACTGGTCGAGCCGGAGGCGGCCTTCGACAAGCATTGATGTACCCTTTTGGGCGTATTTGGCCATGACCTCCGCCTGGCGACCGAATGCATCGATATCGACGAAAGTCGTCTCTTCGCGCTGTTCGCCATCCTTGGTTGTGTAGCGCCGGTTAACGGCCAATCCGATTTTGCAGATGGCCAGGCCACTGGGAGTCATCCGCATTTCGGGGTCCCGGGTGAGATTACCCATCAGGATGACTTTATTAAAGGAGGCCATGGTGGTCGGAGAGGTTCGCGGAGCGGGGACTCAGATCTTTTCAGTCATGATCCGGTTCACCTTCTTGTCGAGGCGGAGCTTCTCGCTGAGCTGGGCGGGGATTTCCGGCCCGGCTTCAAAGGTGATTTGAAGGAAAATACCTTCGGGGAATTTGCGGTCGGGCACACGGGCAAAGGTGCGGTTACCGACGTTGTGGGTGTCCTTGACCGTAGCACCGATGCCCTCAAGGACGCCTTTCAGCTGGTCGATGAGCGTTTCAACGGGTTCCTCCACCCCGCGGGTGTCGAGGATGAAGGTGGTTTTATAGGTTTTCTGGGTGGTTGTCGTCATGGGTGGTGGCTGGGGGGTCGGCTCTTTCCTTGCGGTTGAGCCGGTTCATCGCCTCCAAAGGACCTTTTTGAAGAAGCCAGCGGAGGCCATCAAGATATTTGGGCAGGTTGGCGTCGAGACGTGTGCGCTCCTCCGCGGTCCATTTACCGAGAACGAAATCCGCCAGGTCCATCTCCGGTTGCGGTTTCGCACCGATCCCGATCCGGAACCGAACGAAGTCCGGCCCGATGTGTCGGAGAACATCGTCCAAGCCGTTGTGGCCGCCGGCACTCCCCCGGACCGATATTTTCACCCGGCCGGGCTCGAGGTTGATATCATCCACGATCACAGCCAACTGGTCGGGGGGAACGCGGAAATATTTCAGCACGGGTGCCAGCGCCGAACCGCTTTGATTCATGAAATCCCGGGGCTTGAGCAGGCGGACGGGGCGACCTGGGAACCGGAGGTCGGCGATGTCGGCCTTTCCCTTGGGGGCGCGAGACCAGACGGCCTCTTGATCCCGGGCAAAGGCATCGATGAGCCAGAAACCGACATTGTGCCGGCTGTCGGCATACTGTGCGCCCGGATTGCCGAGACCGGCGAGCAGGGTCACGGCCATCGGTGCGACCGGTTCAAGCGAGGGCGCACGCTGTCGCGAGCAGACGCCAGACTGGAAAAGAACGGAAAAGCGGGTGACCGAAGCCACCGCGCAGATAAAGGCAAAACCGCGGCGGACGGATCAGCCCTCTTTCTTGCCCTGATCATCGTCATCGGACTCGTCCTCGTCGGACGCCTCGTCCTCCTTACCGACGACGGGCACATCGACATCCTCATCCTCGGCCGGCTCGGGCTCTTCCTCGACCCGCGGCTCGCTGATGGAGACAATCATCTGCTCGGGCTCGTTCATGTATTCGACGCCATCGAGCTTGGGCAGGTCGCTGATATGCAGCGAATCCCCGATCTTCAGATGACCGATCTCGATTTCGATATCGGAGGGAAGAAAACGCGGCAGACAGCGGACCTCGACTTCGTGTAGCATTTGCTCCAGAACCCCGCCCGCGTTTTTCACGCCAACGGCTTCGCCATGCAGGTGGACCGGGATTTCGGCGGTCATCTCCACGCCTTGCGGCACTTCATTGAAGTCGATGTGGGTAAAGCCGTCGGTCAACGGATCGCGTTGAATGTCCTTGATGATGCTGCGGACCCCCTCGCTGTCACCGATCCTGATGTCGATGAGCGCGGTGGTTCCCATGATTTCGCGCCACAGCTGGCGGAATTCCGAGTTGGTAACCTGGATCGGCTGGCTGCCGGAGGGACCGTAAAGAACCGCGGGAATCTGGCCGCTTTTGCGCAAGCGACGCGAGCTCCCACGACCCGTGGCCTCTCGTTTCGTCACGTTGAGTTGCAGTTCTTTCATGATGTCGATGTTACGAAGCGCGGACCGTTTCCGGAACCGCAACCCGTCATCCGTAGCACACCGAATGTGCGCCCGGGAGGACGGGAAAAACGGTCAACCTGTCCGGCGGCTAACAGGAAAGCAACCCCGGAGTCGATGCGGCTGGATATTTCTCAGCAGCTACGGCCGAAAACCGGTTGACACGCCCCCACCCTCTTTCCTTTTTCAATGCTTTCGCGCTCATGCGCGCATACCGGTGCCCAGTAGCTCAGCGGTAGAGCAGGTGACTGTTAATCACTTTGTCGCTGGTTCGATCCCAGCCTGGGCAGCCATTTTCACCGTTTCGGAATTTCACCGCCCTTCCGGTTTACCTTGGAACCCCGGGAAGGCGCGAAAAGATTTCATCAAAGCACGTATCGGATTCGATCGGGTGGCCCGGTAAGAGTTGTTGCGCCGGATGCGGGATGGCGAGTCCATGGTGATCGACGTGAGGCCTGATGAGGAGTTTGGTGCGGGGCATCTGGCGGGTGCGCTCTCAATCCCGCTGGAGGAACTCGAGCGCCGGTTGGATCACCTGCCCAAGGACCGCGAAATCCTCGCATACTGCCGGGGACCCCATTGCATTCTGTCGGTAGAGGCCGTGCAGTTGCTCCGAAGCAGGGGCTTTTGTGCACACCGGGTCGACCTCGGCCCTGCCGCGTTCACGGATTCAGGCTTTCCAATCATCGTCCAATGATCCCTCCTAAACACCATACTGCCGAACCTGTCTTCCAGCCCGAGGGGTTGTTGCGCGAGGCGAGGCGACAAAAGAGCATTCCGGAGGGGGATGTGCCGGAGGTCTGCCTGCTCGATCCGGACGGAGATCTCGCCCGCGAACTTCGGGATTCCGGAGCGGAGAAAGATCCGCACTGGGCTTGTTACCACACGGAGATGTTCACGCTGGTGCGGAACGGAGTCCGTGTCGGTGTGATCGGATGTGCGGTGGGGGCTCCTTATGCGGTTCTCGTGGCCGAGCAGTTGTTTTGTTCGGGCTGCCGCTTGCTGGTCAGCGTCACCTCGGCGGGACAGATCAGCGAGCTGGGCCGCTCGGCGACCTTTATTCTCATCGACCGTGCACTGCGGGACGAAGGCACCAGCCACCATTACCTCCCCACCACCGACTTTGCGGAAATCACCAAGCCGATGCGCTCTTTGGGAAGACGTCTGCGCGAGGACGGGGTGAACTTGATCGAGGGTGCGGTTTGGACCACCGACGCGCCGTTCCGGGAAACCCGCGAAGCCATCGAACACGCACGGAAACAGCACTTGCTCGCGGTCGAGATGGAAGCCTCGGCCCTCTACGCCCTGGCCCAGGCAAAATCACTGCCCATCCTCTGTCTGGCCAAGGTAACCAACCAGATGGCCACCGTTCCCAATGATTTTGAGAAAGGGGCGATCAGCGGGAATGAGGATCTCATGCACCTGCTGCATCATCTCACCCTGATCTGGAAGGAGGCACGAAATGAAAACCCGTGAAAGCGGCATGCCCGACGAACAAGGCGCTTGAGGCTGGGCTTCGAAACGCACGATTCGATTGCCGGGACTTCGTGGCCAACGGCACGGGCCTGCCCGCTGGTTCGGCCTCCTATGTCATGCTCTTCAACATCCTGCACGCCGAGGAGCCCGAGATCCTGTTGCACGAGGCACACCGCATCCTGAAACGAGATGGAGTCCTCGCCCTCATGCACTGGAACTACGACGAAGGAACGCCACGCGGCCCTTCGATAGCCATCCGTCCCCGACCCGAGGATTGCCGCACGTGGGTGGAAGCATCCGGGTTCGCTGAACTTTCTCCTACCCTGTCCCTTCCGCCGTGGCACTACGGATTCACGGCAAAGCCAGCGTAAACCCTGGAAAAGAAAGTTTCCGCAATCAGATCGTTCCCTCGTTCGTCTTACGTTTGAGACCATGGACGAACCCGCGGAAACGACTCAGGCACTGCTGCAGGCCGCCTACCGCTATGCCCTTGCCCTGACCCACCATCACTACGAGGCAGAGGATCTGGTGCAGGAGGCCTGGCTGCGGGTCTGGCGGAAATATGGCGAGCAATGCACCCGGCCGCTGTTGTTGAGCACCGTGCGCAACCGCTTCGTGGACGGGTTGCGGCGGGGGCGTCTGGCGACCTTCGAACCGGTGAAAGACCACGACCTTTCGGACCCGGGAGATCAGCCCGTCCCCGGGGGCTCGGCTGATCTGGATGTGCTGCTGGCATACCTTCACGCGGAAGAGCGCGAGGCGCTGTTCCTGCACGTGGTCGAGGGGCAGACCACGGCGGAGATCGCGGTCTTCACCGGTACGACCCGGGGAACCGTGCTCAGCCGCCTGCACCGGGCCCGGGAGCGCCTGCGCAGGCATCCGCAGTTGCGCCGGGAACTCGATTCATCCGTGGATGGGGAAACAGGGAAACAATCATGAGCCGGGAAACGGAACAACCCTTGCGCGCCTATTACCTCGGCCAGCGTCTCGACGAGACGGCCTTGAGCCGAATTCACGAAAACGCCCTGCTGGCGGAGACTGGGCGTGACCGCCCTCGACCGCGCCCCGTCCGGAAGCCCGCCCTCGTGGTCGGGCTCGTGCTGGCCCTGCTCCTGGGAGCGGGCGGTCTGGCCTGGCGCGTGGCGGTGCCCGACGCGACCGCGCACATCGACGCCGAGGTCCGCACGAACTACGCCAAGGATCTGGAGCCCGAGGTGCGGGCCGACAACTTCGCGGAACTGGCGGCGGGCCTCCCGCGCCTGGGCTTCGCGCTGGCCCCTTCCACTGAAGAGGGGCCGCTGACGGGCTGGCAGGTCACGGGCGGACGCTACTGTTCCCTGGCAGGCGAACTGGCCGCTCAAATCAATCTTTCCGACGCGCGGGGCCGCCAGTCTCTACTCTATATCGTGCCGCTGGTCGAAGCGTTGCAGGCGGTCGAGCCGGGGGTACGCCGCCATGCCGCTACCGACGTCCACATCTGGCGCGATGCCCAGCGGCTCTACGTCCAGGCAATCCCCAAATGATTTCACCCGAAAGCAAAAACCAACCAACCAACTGAAACAGTATGAAAACCCGACCCCGCACCCTTCCGATCCTCACCGCCCTGCTCGGTCTTCTTCTTGCCTGCCAAGGCCTTGTCGCGGGAGAAGCCCCCGAGCGGATCGCCGCCTATTTTTACGCCGACTGGTGCAATTCCTGCAAGGAACTGGATCCCAAGGTTGAAGCAGCCCGCGCGGAACTGGCACCAGACACGCGGACCCTCTTCGTCACCTTCGATTTGACCGACGAGAGAACCCGGGCGCAGGCCGCCATGCTGGCCGGAGCACTCGGTCTCGGCTCGGTGTATGAGACACACGCCTCCAAAACCGGCTTCATGGTGGTGCTTGATGCCGACGACAACTCGGTCCTGCACAAGGTGACCAAGACCGACGAAGTCGCCACCATCCGCAACCGGTTTGCCAGCCGATAAGGAATCGATTCCGGCAGGTCGCCGCCCGGGAGGGTGTTGCGGTTCGCCTGACCGCTTCCTCAAGCGGAATGCCCGCATGACGCAGTCTGCTCCGCTGGAAGGCCCCACCGAGTCAGGAAGGCGAGCCCGCACGCGCTCATTGGAGTGGATGCCCCCTGACACGCGCCGTACCGGACGATGAAGGCAAGAATGGACAGACTTCTCTGGTTCCTCTCGCGTTTGGCGGTGCTGTGCCTGGCCTCCGCGCACCTGGTCGCCTGCGCCGAGGCGCCCGCCGAAAACGACGGGCACGCCCATGCTCATGCTCAAGCGGACGGGCCAAATCGACTGATCGACGAGACCTCGCCCTACCTGCGACAGCACGCCCATAACCCGGTGGACTGGTATCCCTGGGGCGATGAAGCCTTCGCAAAGGCCAGGCGCGAGGACAAACCGATCTTCCTCTCGGTGGGTTACTCCACCTGCTATTGGTGCCACGTCATGGAGAAGGAATCGTTCGAAGATCCCGAAGTCGCCCGAATCCTGAACGAGCATTACGTGGCGATCAAGGTCGACCGGGAGGAGCGGCCCGACGTGGACAAGCACTACATGCTGGCTACGCAGCTGGTCACGGGGCGTGGAGGCTGGCCCAATTCGGTCTGGCTGATACCCGGTGGCAAGCCCTGGATGGCGGGTACCTATTTCCCCAAGCCGCCCTTCATGTCCGCGCTCAACCAACTGGCCGACGCCTGGGAAAATCGGCGCGACGACATTGAGCGCCAGGCCCGGCAGCTCACCACGCGCATGGAGCAAATCGGGTCCTTGCCCGAAGGTAATGCCGAGGAGCCTTCGATGGCACTCGTCCGCAAGGCCGCTGAAGAATTGACCAACCGCTTCGAACCCGAGCACGCGGGCTTCGGCACCGCCCCGAAGTTCCCGCCGCACGGCACCCTCCGCCTGCTCATGGCCCTGGCGGCGGTCGATGACACCCCCCTGCCGACGACGGTCACCCGCACGCTCGACGCCATGTGGCTCGGCGGCATGCACGACCATATCGGCGGCGGGTTTCACCGCTATTCGACCGATACGGAGTGGCTGCTTCCGCACTTCGAGAAGATGCTCTACGACAATGCCCAGCTCCTGCGCAACTACGCTGAGGCCGCCGCGGTTACCGGGGTAGCGCGCTACCGTCAGGTCGTGGCCGACATCCACCGCTGGTTGACCCGCGACATGACGCATCCGGAGGGCGGCTTTTATTCCGCCATCGATTCCGGCGAAGTCGGCGAGGAGGGCGCCTTCTATCTCTGGACGATCAAAGAGTTGAAGGAGGTGCTCGGCGAGGAAGACGCGGCCCTCTTCGCCGACATCTACGGCTTTCAGAAGCGCGGCAATTTCCGCGAGGAATCCACCGGCCGTCGCACGGGCGAGAACATTCCGCATCTGGAAAGACCGATCGCCGAGATCGCCAAAGCGCGCGGACGCGAGCCGGAGGCGCTCCGCGAGCAACTCGCCACCCTTCGGGCCAAGCTCCTTGCTGTGCGCCGGACGCGCCCTTATCCACACAAGGACGACAAGATTCTGACCGGATGGAACGGCCTCATGATCGAGGCGCTGGCCCTTGCCGGGCGCCGGCTCCAAGCTCCCGAATACACGGAGAGCGCCGAGCAGGCCGCCGACTTCATCCTGAGCGAGCTCTGGACTGGCGACGGCCTGCTCCGCAGCTATCGCGGGGGCGAGGCGCACCAGCCCGCCTTTCTCGATGACCACGCCTACTTCGCCGCCGGGCTGCTCGAACTGCACGCCTCCACCGACGACGAGCGCTGGCTCAGGGCTGCCCGACGCCTCGGGGATACCCTGCTGGCCGAGTTCCGTGATCCCGACGAGGGCGGGTTTTACCTGACCGCGGAATCAGCGCAGACCCCCTTCGCCCGCAGCAAGGCCCTGCAAGGCGGGGGCAATCTGCCCGACCCCAACGGCACCGCCGCCCGTGTGCTCCTCGAACTCAGCCGGCGAACCGGCGAGCCCCGCTACGCCCAAGCCGCCGGGCAAACCATCGAAGCCTTTGCCGGGGTCGCCGCCGCCATGGCGCATGCAAAAGAAGAAATCCTGCTGGCCATGTTGAAAGCCCGACAAGACCCGACGGAAACGACGCCCCCCCCTGGAGAACCGGCTATCCGCCTGTCGCCGGCTTCCGATGACCCGGGCTCCGGCCCGTCCCCCGGTCACTCGGCCGCGACGCACGCCCGCGAGAAGCGGGAGGACCCCGTCACCTTCCGCATCGCCGCCCCGAAGAAAAGCTACGCTCCCGGCGAATCGATTCCCGTGAGCCTGCGCCTGAACATCGACGAAGGCTGGCACCTCTACGGTGACAATCCGGAGCTCGATTTCCTCGTGCCCGTGCAAATCGAGCCCGTCCCCCTGCCCCGGTTCACGGTCGGGGAGGTCACCGCCCCCGAACCCCGGAAGAAAACCGATCCGATCCTCGAAAAAACGGTCTACAGCTACGAAGGAGCGATCACCTTCACGATTCCCTTTAGGGTGAGTGAGGACGCCCAGTCCGGCCCGGCCCTCGTCGCGCTGAGAGTCACCATGCAGGCCTGCGACGCCGAACGCTGCCTTGCCCCGGAGACGGTCACGCTGCGCCTGCCCGTCGCCATCCGGTAGTCCGACCGGGATGAGCGCGGGCAGTCGGTTCATCGCGCTGATCAGCTCGGCCCGGCGGTCGCCGGGGGTGTATTGCTCGTCGGCCCTTTTGCGGAAAACTGCCGCGCGATGCAGACGACCAGCCGGGCACCTGCATCGTTTGTGTTACGGGCGGCATCGGCCACAAGGGCCACACTGCCGAAAATCACCCCGGCGACGAACATCGAAAACCAGGAGGCCGAGATTGACGATCAACGTCCGGAACAGGACGCGGTCCCAGAGGTTTCCGGTGCCGGCATCCAAAAGATGACCGAGTTTATCCTTATCCAATGATTTTCGAAAGGATCCCTGCAATGGAACCCGTGACGCGAAAGGCGCTAACTTAAGGCCTCCGATCCAAATCGGGATCGAAATCGAAATCGGGATCGAATATTCATAAGCCTATGATTTAAAATTGCTTACAGAATCGATTTCGATAGCGATTTCGATAGCGATCCCGATCAAAACACTGTTAAGTTAGCAGCATTCACCCCTGACGCAAAAGGCCGAAATTTTTCCGTGCGCTCCGCATGTCCGTTGCTCCCTGTTCAATCGCAGCAACTGCGGTTGCCTTGAATGGGCGGACAGGGAACATCGCCGAAGCTGCAAAACACGCAGCAGTCGCCCGCTTTGGGCCTAAGCTTTGCGCCGCACTGCGGGCAATCCCAGAAAAACCGACATGAATTGGTTGGCATGGTCTCGGTTTGACGGTGCCCGCATTCAGGGCAGGTGAGAGTTGATTGAAGCTGAGGTGTCTCGGATGGTTTCATCTTTTTAAATTGTCCGAATGTTCATCAGGGCACGTCGCAAATTTATGGTCTACCCGAAGCTTCCGGGTCTCGCAGTTGAAGGGTGTATGGCGGCTCGACCGGGGCGCGCAGCAGGTCGTTCTCCGTGATGATTTCAGGATCGTAACGCACGGTGGCCTCGCCGGTTTGCCAGTCCACCCGCGCATCCCCCACACCGGGTAGATCGAGGAAGGCCGCCTCCACACCGACCGCGCAGCCCGCGCAGGTCATGCCTTCGACTTGGACCGTGGCGGTTTTGAGAGCTACTTCGCTGACCAGATCGCCGCCGCGGCTCGCCCGCACGCGCTCGGAGGCGAGCGATGCCAGCGCGGGCACGACGGCGAACTGAAGCAGTAGATAGGCTCCGATCCCAACACTGAAAACGAGGGCGACCGTGCGGGCACTTCGGGCGGCGCTCTTGACCGCGCAACAGCGGTTCTGCCGCCGCACGGCCATCCAGGCTGCCAGAGCGAGCAGCACCAGGCCCAGCCCGATGAACCACGGCTGGTAACGGTCCAGACCGAAGAGAGCACTGGCGCTTCCCAGGCCAAGGAGGATGGGCACGAGCGGCCCCACGCAACAGAGCACCGCCGCCCCGGCGGCCACGAGGGCGCCTCCCAGACCCGAAGTCGACTTCGTTTTGCCGGATGCAGGTTGGTCTTCTTGAACCTGTGTATCGCCCATGATGGACAGAGCCTACACCTTGCACTATGGTATAAGGTCGATAGCTAACCATGACCATCGGCGAACTGGCAAAAAAAGTGAGGGTGAACCCGCAAACCCTCCGTTATTATGAACGGGAAGGCCTGTTGCCCGAGCCCTGGCGGGTCGGATCGGGACGCTACCGCATGTATGGGAATGAACACGAAGCACGGCTGCGCTTCATCCTTCGAGCCAAAAATCTGGGCTTTTCGCTGAAAGAGATCGAAGTGCTGATTTCCCTGGAGGATACCTCGGAAGCTTCCTGCGATGACGTAAAGGCGCGGGCGGAAGCCAAAGTCGCCGATATCGACTGGAAGATCCGGGATCTGCGCCGCCTGCGGGTAGCTCTGGCTAAACGGATCAAAGCATGCCAGGCACGAGGAAACACGGCCGAGTGCCCCGTTTTATCCGAATTACGGAACTGACGGATGGACGAGCTTGCCCTTTATAAACCCGTTTTGATCGCCGTCGCACTGGCGCTCTTCTGGGTGCTGGAAACGGTCGCGCCGGAATTCATGGAGCGTCGCCGACGTCCGAGCCACTACGCGCACAACCTGGCGCTGGGCCTGCTGAACGCCGTTCTCCTTTCACTTGTCTTCGCGGCCGCTCTGGTGGGCGTGGCCGAATGGGCGGCCCGTTCCGGCTTCGGGTTGCTGCATGGGTTGGCCCTTCCCGCATGGGTCACATGGCCCCTGGCCATCCTCCTCCTCGACTTCTGGATGTATCTCTGGCACCGGGCCAACCACAAGATCCCGTTGCTCTGGCGTTTCCACAGCGTCCACCATTCCGACGCGGAGATGGACGCCAGCTCTGCCGCACGCTTCCACACGGGCGAGATCGTCTTTTCCGCGCTCGCCCGACTGGCCGTGCTGCCCTTGCTCGGCATCACGCCACTGCAACTGGTCGTTTACGAACTGATCCTGCAACCGGTCATTCTCTTCCACCACAGCAATGTGCGGGTGCCCGCCCGGCTGGATCGCGCCCTGCGCTGCGTCATCGTCACCCCCCGGATGCATTGGGTGCATCATTCCGACTACCAGCCGGAAACCGACTCGAACTATTCCAGTGTCTTCTCCTGGTGGGATCGCCTGTTCCGCAGCTTCCGCCTGCGCAAGGACCCCGGCACCCTCCGCCTCGGCCTCAAAGGCTACGAGCGGAACGAGTGGCGGCGGCTGGACGGCATGTTGCTTTCGCCCTTCCGGCGACGCGGGAAAAAGAAGGATGTGAACCATTCGGGCTAGCCTTCGAGCGGATTTTTCCAATCTACGGCCAGGCGCGCAAAATCAGTGTCGGCGGTGTGGACCGAGGCATGCAGGCGCTGCGCGGTCGCGGCAATTTGTGCGTCGGTTGTCAGGTTGCCCCCGCTGCCGGCCTGTTGCAGGAGGCGCATGGCAGCCTCGCTGTCTTCCGCCGTGAATTCGAGAAGCTGCAAGCAGCCGGCCCGCATCCATTCCCGGACAATGTCGGTGGCCTCGTCGATACTCAGCGGGTTTTCATAGGCACGTGCATTGGTGCCGATTCGGATGAATGCGAACAAAACGCTGGGACAGAGGCCAACCCTTTCAGACTGTGAAAGCAGGCCTTCCCACCAGGCTTTGGCTTGTTCATGGAAGGGACTCGCTTCATCGTAAGCATAGAGAAGCAGGTTGGTGTCGGGGAGAATCATGGACGCTCTTGCTGGTTACGCGTGACCTCGAGAAAGCGGTCTACTTCCAAATCCGTTTCGAAATCGTGCAATCGGCCCGGGTCGATGCCCGCTTTCAGGCGCATCGGCCTGGCCCGGACCCAAAAGGCTCCGGGGTTCGGTTCGACCGTTTTGGTCGCCAATCCACGTCTCAACGTCTCCTCCAGAGTCTCTCGAAAGCCGGTGCCCCGCGCCCGCATCTCGTCTTTCAACCGACGGGCAAGTCCATCGTCCAGTGTGATTGTCGTCCTCATGATGCGTCATCATGATGC
The DNA here is from genome assembly GCA_051117635.1 of Opitutales bacterium. Classification (GTDB taxonomy): domain Bacteria; phylum Verrucomicrobiota; class Verrucomicrobiia; order Opitutales; family JABSRG01; genus JBNPEH01. The sequence goes on from JBNPEH010000028.1 coordinate 44,778, forward strand.
TTGACGGCGTTTGGTCAAACTCAAAAGTTTCCAGGGCATCGTCGCAAACGACCTCGACACCCCCCTGGCTGCTGGTGCTGCTCAGTGCCGGACTCGGCTCGTTGCTTTTTTAGACATAAACATGAAAACACGTGAAAGCGGCATGCCCGAGGAGGCGACTTGGAAGGGTTTTTTCAAACCGGAAGGAGTTCTGGCCTTACTTGGACTGAACGCCGGCACGAAGCGGGTGGTCGACTTCGGCAGCGGCTACGGCACCTTCAGTTTGCCCGCCGCCGAGAGGATCGAGGGCGAAGTGATCGGTCTCGATATTGAGCCCGGCCTGATCGAATGCTGCCAACACAAGGCACAAAAGGCGGGTCTCGACAACGTCCGCTTCCTGTGCCGGGATTTTGTGGCGGAGGGCAGCGGTCTCGAAGACCGATCGGCTGACTACGTCATGCTCTTCAACATCCTCCATGCCGAGCAGCCCGCAATCTTGCTGAATGAGGCGCGGCGTATTCTCACAGGCAGCACTTCTTAAGTTTCTTTTCGCTGCCGCAGGGGCAGGGCTCGTTGCGACCGAACTTGGGTTCCTTTCTGACGACGGGTAGTTGGATCGAATCGGCCGGCATCCGGTGTTCCCAGGTATCATTCATTTTCGCGAGCCGCTGCTCGGCGGTCTGGTGGCGGCCTTCGTGTTCGAGGCCCTCGGCAAACAGGTCGCGCAGGGGTGTGGTCTTGTTTCAGATACTCATAATTCCAAACTTGGCCGTCCCGTTTGGAAAATCGAGAATGGAATGACTCCATCGCACGACCAGCTATTCGGATACACCGATAAACGGATTGACGACTTCCACGTCCCCGTAGCGCTGGCCGTGATTGAGGTCTTCGGAGTAAACGGTCTTCGAGGCCAGGCGGACCGCTGCAGCTAGGATGGCGCCGTCCCAGTAGGAGATCTGGTATCTGACCGAATTTCGGATGCCACCGGTGATAAGTGCTGCATCGACCGGCACGGAGGGGAAAACCTCCAGCCGCACCAGATAGGCCAAGGCTTCGTCGGGCGAGAGTGGCACTTCAATTTTCCGGGTGACCGTGACGTAAAACTCCTGAAGCACCTGTGCCGACAGTCCGAAGTCGGCGTGCTCCAGCAACTCCATGGCTGCCTTCTTCTTCGCCAACCCCGCAGGATCATTATCGACCGCGTAAACAAGCACATTCGTGTCGAGAAAGCATTCAACCCTCATAGAGATCATCCCTCGTCCACGTCCGCCCACCGACGGTCGCTTTGGATCGTCGGCAGAGATCGAGGATTTCGCGCCGCGCCGTTTGTTTGCGACTCTCGCGTCGCGACAAGTCTTCCAGAAAATCACGCACCAAGGCATTGACCGAAGTCGATTGCTCGGCCGCCACCTTACGCGCTTGCGTCAGCACGTCTTCGTCCACCCGCATGGTAATGTTTTTCATGCTGCACGTTGTTATGTGCATTATGTGCCATGTCAATTTCATTAACGAATGCCCGGTCCCACCACAGCAATGTGCGGGTGCCCGCCCGGCTGGACCGCGCCTTGCGCTGCGTCATCGTCACCCCCCGGATTCATTGGGTGCACCCCTCCGACTACCTGCCGGAGACCGACTCGAACTATTCCAGTGTCTTCTCCTGGTGGGACCGCCTGTTCCGCAGCTTCCGCCTGCGCAAAGACCCCGGCACCCTCCGCCTTGGCCTCAAAGGCTACGAGCGGAACGAGTCGCAGCGACTGGACGGTATGTTGCTTTCGCAACTGGTTTGGAAATCATGAGTCTCGGCACCCGGTGCCGCGGTCGAAAAGGATGGGCCGGAGGCCGCGGGTCACGGAACGAAAGCAAGGGAAGTGTTCCCTTGTTTTCAATGCATAACCATGCATGAATACAAGCATGCCAACGAAAACGATCAGTTTGGAACTTGATGCCTATGAAAAACTCCGGCGGGCGAAGCGTTTTCCCCGGGAGTCCTTTTCGGAGGTGGTCCGCAGGGCGGAGATCCCGGGCTTTGGTGCCCGTGGCCGTGATCTCCTGGCGCGCGAAGTCTTTCTCGATGAACGCGACTTCGAGACCGTCGATGCATTGAACGCCAACGACGCGCCCCCGGACATTCCTTGATCCTGGATTCCACATTTTTGGTGGACTTGGAGCGTGAGCGCATGCGCGGCGCGTCAGGTGCCGCCGTGACTTTTCTACGTGCGCACGAGGAGGTTTCCTTCGCGATCACGTTCACCATCGCCGGGGAACTGGCGGCGGGTCGCTCGCTCGGGCTGGACCGGGAAAAATGGATGCGCTTTATTCAGCCCTTTCGCTTTTACGATTACAGTCCCGATGTGGCTTGGCTGTTTGGGGCCTCGTTTCGCCAACTTCAGCGGGATGGCCGGATGATTGGCGCGAATGATCTCTGGATCGCGGCGACGGCGCTGGCCAATGATGTGCCCGTCGTCACCCGGAACGACCGGGAGTTTTCCGGTGTCGAGGGATTGAAGGTCTTCGGTTACTGATACCGGTAGGCCCGCTCAATCGCAGCAAGCCCGGTCGGCTTGAATGGGCGGGCAGGGAACATCGCCGAAGCTGCAAAACACGCAGCAGTCGCCTGCTTTGGGCTTGAGCTTTGCGCCGCATTGCGGGCAATCCCAGAAAAACCGGCACGAATGGGTCGGCATGGTCTCGGTTTGGCAATGCCCGCATTCCGGGCAGGTGAAAGTGGATTTAGATGAATACTTTTGTTTCGTCCATAATAGACAGAGCCTACACCTTGCACCAAATATAAGGTCAAAAGCAAAACCATGACCATCGGCGAACGGGAAAAAACTGGAAACCCGCCGTTATTACGAGCGCGTGGACCTGTTGCCTGAACCTGGCGGGTCCGCCCGGGACGTTGTCGCATGCATCGGGAATGAACACGAAGCCCGGTTGCGCTTCATCCTTCGAGCCAAAAATCTGGGTTTTCGCTGAAAGAAATCGCGGCACTGATCTCACTGGAGGATGCCTTGGAAGCTCCTTGCGATGACGTCCGGTTGCAGGCGGAAATGAAAGTTGCGGCTATTGACCGGCAATTGGAGCATTCATATCAACTCGATTCCGAAGGGCTTGACCATCCGGGCAAGGAGCAGAAAGCAAATGATGGTGATGCCGATGCTTGCACCCATGGCCACCCAGAATCCGTAACGTGTCTGGATGGGAGAAAAGGCGAGAAACATAGGCAGCGTGGGAAGGACATACCAGAAGGTGTAAGTCGCGTAGGCACCTATTTTTGACGCTGATTGCTTCTCGACGAACATCCAGATGAGGGCGAGCACGGCGACCAGGGGCAAAGCGGTAATGAGCGCGCCGAGCTTGCCGCTGCGTTTGGCGACTTCCGTAATGGCGACGATGACGCCCGCCGTTATAAGGTATTTGGTAAGGATCCAGATCATATGCGTTTCGGAGGGTGGTCCACCGGATCCTCGGAGAATCCCGAAGCCCATAAAACAATGAAGATTCTAGCTCGTTTTTAAAGAAATGAAGCAGCCCCGTGGAAGATGTCGTGCAAAAAAAATGCGAAATACCGTTTGGAACGACAGGAAAATTCGTGCCCCGTCTTCGCCAAAGGCTACGCCGTGGCAGGCTCTCGCCCTCCCTTTGGCGGGCGGGGGGTGAACTCAGGTCTGGCAGCAAGTCATAGGCCTGGTGCCGCTGGTTTTCGAGGGCTTCTCCGGCATGCCGCAGGCAGGCATACGCTGTCCCATGTAGGGGTTGGCAACTTTCTCGTTGTCTTGAAGCCAGCGGCCGTTTTCGACCATCGGACAGGTCATGACGATCAGGCCATCGAATTGGGCGAGCAGCTGGATGGCGTGGTTGCTGAGCGGCAGAAAGGCCTTGCGGGCACCTTCGAGATCGCGCGCCCCGGCGAGTGATTTAGCTTGTTCGGCGAGCTTCGCCTGCTCTGCTTGGGTGGCGCGCTCGCTTAATTGCCTTGCGGCAATTTTGGCCGCTTCGAGGTTGTCCGCGACGAGGGCTGAGGCAATGGCTTCATAAGGCTCAAACAACGCTTTTGCCTGATGGTTGGGAAGCGTGACTGCTTGATTTTCGGCTGAGTTTTTTTGATCCGTATTGGCTTGGAGATAAGCGAGGCTTCCCAAACCGAGTGCGAGGCCGAGGGTGAGGATGGATGTTTTCATTTTCATGGTGTTTTGTGGTTTTGGTTTACGTTTTTACGGTTAATCCGCGAGAAATCTGGTTCAGGGTTTCACGTTGATGGTAGTGACGGATTCAAAGGGCTCGCCCTTGGCGGTTCCGGTGAGTCGGGCGATCCACTCGCCTTCCATTTCGACGGTTAGGGTGCCAATGCGAGTGCCAGTCGTCGCGCTGGCTGGTTCCCATTGCGCCTGGTTGCGCATGACCATGCCGGGCATATCCATGGAGAGAGCGAGATCGACCGCTTCGAGCGGCAGGGGTGCTCCGCTTTCTGGATCGGATGCGACGAGCGCGATGGCGTTCTCGCCCTTGCGCAGGCCGGGCGGGTCGACTCGCCACTCGATCTGGGCGGTGTCGGTCTCGAAGCTGTGGACGGTGGGCCAGTCGGAAGGATCGGGTGCCCCCCCTCCAGCACCCCGAAACAACAAGGCCCCGGCACCGATGCCGGTTATGGCGATGAGCACCCAAAGGCCGGTCTTGAGGGAACGTCGGCGTGAGCCGCCTTCCTTCGGGCTGTCCAGAGCGGCGAGTTCCACCCCACACTCCCTTGAGCGGTAGAGGGCGTAGAGGGCGGGGATGACGATGAGGGTGAGGATGGTGGAGCTGACCATGCCGCCGACCATGGGGGCGGCGATGCGCTTCATCGTCTCGGCACCGGTGCCGTGGCCGAGGAGGATGGGCATGAGCCCGAGGATGGTGGTGCCGACGGTCATGAGCTTGGGGCGTACGCGGTCGACGGCACCTTCCATGACGGCGGCGCGGAGCTCGGCGGCCGTCGGACGTTCGGTGCGCCGGCGCAGGTTCTTCCAGGCCTCGTCGAGATAGACGATCATGACCACCCCGGTCTCGGCGGCGACCCCGGCGAGGGCGATGAAGCCGACGGCCACGGCGACGCTGAAGTTGTAGTCGAGCGCCCAGAGCAGCCACACCCCGCCGATCAGGGCGAAGGGCACGCTGAGCGAGACGATCAGCGTCTCCACCACGTTGCGGAAGTTCAGGTAAAGCAGGATGAGGATGACGACCAGGGTGAGCGGGATGATCCAGCTGAGCTTTTCCTTGGCGCGCAGCAGATACTGGAACTGGCCGCCCCACTCGATGTAGTAGCCGGCGGGGATGTCCACTTGATCGCGGATGAGTTGCCTGGCTTCGGCCACGTAGCCGCCGAGGTCGATGCCGTTTGTATCCACAAAAACGATACCGGCGAGCTGGCCGTTTTCGTTGCGCACCATGGGCGGACCGGTCTCGACGCGGATGTCGGCCAGTTCGCCGAGGGGAACGAAGCGGTCGTGCGGCACACTCACGGGGACCTGGCGCAGGGTGTCGAGGTCGTCCCGGTAGTCGCGGGCGTAGCGCACGTTGATGGGGAAGCGCTGGCGGCCTTCGATGGTCTCGTCGATGTTTTTTCCGCCGATGGCGGTCTCAATCACATCCAGCACGTCCTCGACGTGGAGCCCGTAGCGCGCGATGGCGGCGCGGTCGACCTCGAAGTCGACGTAGTAGCCGCCGGTCACGCGCTCGGCAAAGGCGGAGGCGGTGTGGGGCGAGGTCTTGAGCACCTCCTCAATGTCTTTGGCGATGCGCTCGATCTCCTGCAGATCGGGGCCCAGCACTTTGACCCCCACCTGGCTGCGGATGCCGGTAGCGAGCATTTCGATACGGGTCTGGATGGGCATCCACCAGATGGCGGGCATGCCGGGATAAGGGAGATCCTTGCCCAGTTCCTGCTTGATCTTCTCAAAAGTCATGCCGGGTCGCCACTCGCTCTCGGGCTTGAGCGTGATGGTGGTCTCGACCATGGAGAGCGGGGCCGGGTCGGTGGCGGTGCGGGCGCGCCCGATCTTGCCGTAAACCCGCTCGACTTCCGGGAAGGCTTTGATGATCCGGTTTTGGCGGTGGAGCACCTCGCGGGCCTCGTTGATCGCCATGCCCGGAGGACTGGTCGGCATGTAGAGGAGCGAGCCCTCGTTGAGCGGTGGCATGAACTCGCTGCCGATTTGCGAGTAGGGCCACCAGGTCGCGCCCAGCGCGAGCAGGGCCAGCAGCACGGTGAGCCAGCGGAAGCGCAGGGCGAAGCGCACGAAGGGACGGTAGAGCCAGATGAGGACGCGGCTGACCGGGTTCTTGCGCTCGTCGGGAATTTTTCCGCGCACCAGCCAGGTGATGAGCACCGGCACCAGCGTAACCGCGAGCAGGGCGGCGAAGAGCATGCTGAAGGTCTTGGTGTAGGCGAGCGGCTTGAAGAGCCGCCCGGACTGCGCCTCCAGGGCAAAGACGGGCAGGAAGGAAACCCCGATGACGAGGAGGGAGAAAAACAGCGGACGCCCCACCTGCTGGGCGGAACGGGTGACCACTTCCAGCCGCGACAGCTTCGCCAATTCGGGATCGCTTGAGGGATCGTCTTGCGCCGTATGCCAGCGGGCCAGCCACTTGTGTGCGTTTTCGATGAAAACGATGGAAGCGTCGACCATCGCGCCGATGGCGATGGCGATCCCGCCCAGCGACATGATGTTCGACGAGATGTCGAGCAGCTGCATGGGGATGAAGGCGAGCAGCACACCGAGCGGCAGCGCGATGATGGCGACGAGGGCGCTGCGGAAGTGCAGCAGGAAGACGAGGATGACCACGCTGACGATGAGCATTTCTTCGAGCAGCGTCTTTTGCAGGTGATCAATGGCCCGGAGGATCAAGTCGGAGCGGTCGTAGCCGACCACGATCTCGACGCCGTCGGGCAGCGAGGGCTCGATGGCCGCGAGCTTATCCTTGACCGCGTCGATGGTCTTGAGCGCGTTTTCGCCGTAGCGCATGACGACGATGCCACCGGCCGCCTCGCCCTCGCCGTCGATTTCAAGGACCCCGCGGCGGATGTCCGGACCGCGGCGCACCTCGGCCACGTCCTTGAGGAGGAGCGGCGTGCCGTCCTCGCCGGCGCGGAGGGCGATCTGCTCGATGTCTTCGAGGTTCTCGATGTAGCCGAGGCCGCGCAGCATGTATTCGGTCTCGCCGAATTCGAGGAGGCGTCCGCCGACATCGTTATTGGAGCGGCGCACGGCGGCGATGACCTCGTTGGCCGCGACGCCGTGGGCGCGCAGGCTTAACGGGTCGAGCACGATCTGGTATTGATCGACATAGCCGCCGAGTGAGGCCACTTCGGCCACGCCGGGCGTGTTTTGCAGGTAGGTGCGCAGGGTCCAGTCCTGGTAGCTGCGCAGGTCGGCGAGGCTGTGCTGCCCGCTTCGGTCGACGAGGGCGTATTGGAAGACCCAGCCCACCCCGGTGGCGTCGGGGCCGAGTGTCGGCGTGACGCCCTCGGGCAGGTCGCCGCGGGCCTGATCCATGTATTCCAGCACCCGCGAGCGCGCCCAATACATATCGGTGCCGTCCTCGAAGATAACGTTGACGAAGGAGAGGCCGAAGAAGCTTTGTCCCCGCGCGTAGCGCACCTTGGGCGCGGCGGCCAGGGTGCTGACGATGGGATAGGTCACCTGGTCCTCGACCAGGGTGGGCGCGCGGCCCGGCCACTCGGTGAAGACGATGACCTGCACGTCGGAGAGGTCGGGCACGGCGTCGAGCTTGACCGAGCGCAGGGCGAAAATGCCCGCGCTGGCCGCCACCACGGTGAAGACCAGCACGAGAAAGCGATTGTGGGTGCACCAGCGGATGAGTCCTTCGATCATCGGGCGCCTCCCTTCGCCTCACCGAGCGGGCGTTCGATCACGCCGCAACTCGGCATGGCCTGACCCATGAAGGGATTGCGCACGGTCTCCCCGCGCTGAATCCACTCGCCGTCGGTCTCGTGCCACATCGGACAGCTGGCCACGACGAGATCCTCGGGGCGCAATTCCGGAATGTCCTCCGATAACTGCTTCAAGGCTTCGCTCATCCGACCGAAGCGGATGCGCTGGGCCTTCAAGTCGTCGGCTTCGGGAATCTCGGCCAGGTCCGCCGCCGTTTCGTCGAGCCAGTTTCGCCACGGCGCGCGGCCCACGGCGGGGGAGAGCGCATCGGCGCGCAAGGCATCGAGCGCGCCCTTCAACTCCGTGAGAGCGGCCCGCGCGGCCTCGCCGCGATCGTCGAAGAGGGCCTCGCTCAGGGCGAAGTAACGTGCCCAAAGGCGATCCACGGCGGCCCTGGCATCGGGCGAAAATCCGGCAGGGGCGCTAGCATTGCTTGAACCGTCGGAGCTGGAGTCCGTCTCGCCGGTCGCCGCCGTACTGTCCTCCGAGCCTGAGGCGGATGCCTTGAGCAGGCTCTCGCTGTCGAGGAGGAAGGTGCCTTCCGCCGCCACCGTCTCGCCGGCCTCGAGGCCGGAACGTACGATCAGGCGGTCGCCCGAACGCGGTCCCGTTTCGACCAGTCGTGGCACGAAGAGCCCCGGTTCCTGTTCGACGAAGACATACTGGCGCTGACCGGTATCAAATAGCGCGGAGCGCGGAATGGTCAGCTGCTCGCCGAGGCCGGTTTCCAGGTGAGCGCGCATCCACATGTCCGGTAGCAGGCCGTGGGCGTGCTGGTGGGCACCCCCGGAGTCGGGCTTATCGAAGACGATGCGCAGCCGGGCGGTGCGGGTGGCGGCATCGATGTGGTGCTCGATGCGGTCGATCCGGCCGCCGAAGGTGCGGGTCGAATCGCCGGGCAGGCTCATGGCGACGCGCTGGCCTTTTTCGACGTAGGGCAGTTCCGACTGGTAGATTTCGGCGATGAGCCAGAGCTCGGAGAGATCGACCACTTCGTAGAGTTTGTCGCCCTCGCGCACGTATTGGCCTTCTTTAAGATGCTTGGCCATGACCTTACCCGTCACGCGCGAGAGGATGTCGATGGCCGGCGGCGGGGGCGCACGCTTCGCCAGTTCATCGATTTGCCCGGCGGTCAGCCCCATTTGCTCGAGCCGAAAGCGGGCTGAGCGAAGGAGCTGCGGATCGGCCTCGGCCCGGCGGCTCACGATCAGAAAATCCTCCATGGCGGCGAATATTTCCGGGCTGTAGATGCGGTAGAGCGGATCGCCGGTTTCGATATCGGTTTCGGTCTCATCCACGTAGAGTTTCTCGATGCGCCCGCCCGCCCAGGCGGCCACCGTGAATACGCGGCTGCTGTCGTGGACGAGCACGCCGGGCACCGAGCGCCGGAGGGTGACCGGTTCGCGCACGACGGGCGCGGTGACGAGGTTGATCAGTTGCCGTTGCTGTTTGGTCAGGCGGACCGGCGCGCGGCCGGGGAAGCCCTCGGCCTCGATCCGCTCGACAGGCTGGAGGTCCATCGCGCAGATCGGGCATTGCCCCGGCTCGTCGCTCACGATGTTCGGGTGCATGGAGCATTGGTAGAGCGGCTCGTTGTCGGCGGCACCGGCCTCGGCGGTCGGCGCGGCTTCGGGAGGCGCGCCGTGATCATGCGCATGCTGGGCGGTGAGTGGAGCGGCGAGCGCGAAGAGGGGTGCCAGTAGCAGGCCCCGGATGGGCAAGGTGTTTTTCAACAAGAGTTGCCGGAACCGCCACGCCCCCGCTTGGGCGGGGGCACCCCTGCTTGGGAAGGAGGGGAATTCCCGAAAGGCAACGACTTTTGAGAAACACTCCGAATGAAGAAAATCGCGTTGTGTGTGCATGGAATGAAATGGGCTGAAGCTATTGGATGCTGGGGGTGGGGGCCGGGGTTTCGGTGCCTTCGATGAGGGCGACGGCGCAGATGCGCTCGAGGACGACGATGGCCTGGAGGTATTCGGTGCGCAGGAGCACGCGGCCGGTCTCGGCGTCGAGCCGGTCGCGCTGGGCCTCGATCCATTGCAAGGCATCGCCCCGCCCGCTGCCGAAGGCGGCCACCGCCGCCTCAAAGGTCTCGCGGGTCTGCGGCAGCAGTTTGTCCTCGTAGAGCCGGAGTTGGCGTTCGAGGGCTTCGGCTTTGGCGTAGGTCTCGCGCATCCGTTGGGTCAGGTCGTCGGCCGTGGCCCGTTCGCGGGCTCGGGCGGCGGACAACTCCCGCCGGGCACCGGCTTCGAGGGCGTCGTATTTCCCTTTCCAAATCGGCAGGCTGATGCGGATGCTGCCCAGGATCGCGTCTTCGCCGTTGTCCACCGGATCGGCAAAAATGTTGTCGTTGATCTCGGTGTATTCGACGCCGACCGTGATGTCCGGGCGGCGCTGCAGGCGGGCGACCGCGCGGGCCCGCTCCGCCTCGCGGACCGCCGCGGACCGCGCCTGCAAGGGCTCGCTGTGCTCCAGCAGAAGGCGAGTAAGCTCCCCGCGCTTCGGTAGCGGGCGGGGTTGAATCGCGGCCAGAGCGGGGGCGGGCTCGATTTCATCGACCGTATTCCCCGCGAAGCGTCGCAAGGCGGCCCGAGCCGCTTCGGCATCGCCCATCAAGGCCAGCCGCCGCGACTCGACTCGCGTGACTTGCTGGCGCAGGAGCGCGCGCGCGGCCAGATCCGCACGGCCCGAAGCGAGGCCGCCGTCCATGGTGCGCAGCGCTTCCTCAAGCAGCTCCAGCTCCCGTTCCATGATTCGGATTTGCGCCCCCACGGAGGCGCGCCGTATCCAGGCGGACTTGGCCGCGGCCACGCGCTCGCGGACCGTGGCGAGATAGTCGTAATAAGCGACGAGCACGCCCGCTTCGGCCAGTTTGGCTTGCTCTCGCAAGCGCTCTGGCCAGGGGATCTTTTGAAAGAGTCCGAATTTTTGATTTTGGGCACCGACGCGGGTTTCCACGGGCGAGAAGAAATAACCGTAGGCCAGCTCCGGGTCGGGCAGCGCCCCGGCGGCGGGCACCCGCTCGCGCGCGGCCTCCCAGCGCAGGCGCGCGGCGTTGATCGGCGCGTCCTGCGTCACGGCTTTTTGAAGAAAACGGGCGAGGTCCGACGAAGGGGCCCCGGCGGCGGATGCCATCGGGTTTCCGATGGCGACGAACGCGAGGAGAACGAGTCTCCCATAGGCTTGAAAACTGTCTGTCATGATCTGAACTCTCGAAGAGCTTGACGGCACTCCGGCAGCAACAAATCCACACGAAGAGCCAGAGGAGGCCGCAGCCTGAAGCTGCGTTTTGCGGAACGGGAAGTCGAACGGATCGCCTCCCGGGACAGCGCTCGTCCGGCTCAATAAGGCCGGCAGGCGCGTTTTCGCCACCTCGCAATCAGATCAAAAAGACACAGAGCCGTGCTTGCCGTGCCGGGCCGCCGGCCAAAGATCGAGGCCCGTCGCCCGGGACCCTCGACTCCCAAATCCGTTCGCGCACAGGAACGGCCGTCACACCGACGGACAGGATAGACCAGAGCGGCGGATCCCCGTCGGCAGGAGGCACCCAGGCGACATTCACCCCCGGGACCTTATGATCAAGCATCCCGGCCGAGAAGAGACAACCCCGGCAACTTTCGCCGGGGACGGCCCCGCCGGGCTCACCCGCGCGTTGTGAATCGACCGGCGCTTCCGGAGCACCACAACAACCCTGTGTGTCAGCAGTCAGACTCCCGGGAGGCGATGCGCCGGCCCCACCGATCGCACCCAGACAATAAGCCGGGGCGCAAAGGACGGAGACCGCGACCATGGTCGCGAGCACAAACCGACTGGTCCATGTCTGCCGGAAGGAATCCACCTGGATAGAATTATCGTTTGAATCCCTTCCCCTGTCAATTTTCTGGCCGCCCGAAAGGGCGGAGCTCCTGGCATTGAAAAAGGCGGAGAGCACCGACATATCAACGGAATGGCTTCGCCTTCAGGTCCGAACCGTTTTGCCGACAGCTTCACACCGATTCACCGGGCCCGGCGGCTCCCTGTACTGATCGGCATCACGCTGCTCGGCCTGGCGCTTGACCGCGCCGTTTACGCTCAAAACACCGGCATGGTGTTCAGCCCGGATGTGACCCGGGCCGCGCCGGCCATGGATGGACGGCTGGCCTATGATCCCGACGCCGACGCCTTCGCCCAGCGAATCCATTATCAGTACGGGCTGTCCGACGCCTTTCGGGTGCGGGGCATTCTGGCCTTTCGCAGCGACGACGCTGAATCGGGCGATTTCCGCTTTTTCCGTTTCGAAGGCCTTTATCAGTTTCTGGAGGACGGGTCAGCCGGGTTCGACAGCGCGATCCGGGTCGGTCTGCAGTTCGCCGACGGCGACGATCCGCCCAGCCGGGTCCGCATCAGCTGGGCCAACAAGGTGCAGATCAACGCAGACTGGCAGCTGCGCGGGATCCTGCTGACCGGCCACCGGTTCGGCCCCCAGTCGCCCGGCGGTTACCTGCTGCAGGCCCGCGCCCAGGTCAGCCGGAAGCTGAGTGATTCACTCAGCCTGGCCCTGGACTATTTCGGTGACTTCAACACGACCGACGATATCGGCAGCTTCGACGAGCAGGAACACCAGCTCGGTCCTGCCCTGAAATTCGACCTGACCGATCGGCTGGGCGGCCTGGCGGGCGTCCTGTTCGGTTTGTCCGAAGCCACCCCCGACACCGAATTCCGCATCAGCCTTGCCTATGCCTTGTAACCCACATTCCTTGGCTGACAGGTTCGAAATCAACCAACCCCGCGCCACACACTGTTTCAGGTACCATCAACATCCCGACCATGAAAAAACGACTCCTCACCACCGCCGCTCTGATTGTCGGAGCATGCTCCCTCACCGGGGCGATGGAACCCGGGCACACCGATGCCGGGTTGCCCACCACCCCCGAGCAGCAGGCCGAGCTGACCCCGACTGCCGTGCTCGCCCAGCTCAAGGCGGGTAACGCCCGGTTTGTCGAGGGCACCTACAAGACGCCGGACATCCCCGAAAGCATCGAAGCCGCGCAGGCCGGTCAGTTCCCGAAAGCCTACATCCTGTCATGCGTCGATTCGCGTGTGCCGGTGGAACTGGTCTTTAACCAGGGCATCGGTGACATCTTTGTCGGTCGGGTCGCCGGCAATGCCGAAAATGAGGACCAGCTCGGGTCGATGGAATTCGCCGCCGCCGTGGCCGGCGTAAAGCTCATCGTCGTTCTGGGCCATGAGGCCTGCGGCGCGGTCAAGGGCGCCTGCGACGGGGTTGAACTCGGCAACCTCACCATGCTTCTGGAGAAACTTGCCCCGGCCGTTCGCGCGGTCGAGGGCTACGAGAGTGAGCGCACGTCGAAAAACGCCGCCTTCGTCACCGAGGTCGTCCATACGAACGTCGAGCGCACTGTCGCCGACATCCGCTCACGCAGCGAGGTGCTCCGCGGTCTCGAGGACGCCGGCGACCTGATGATCGTCGGCGCCTACTACTCGCTTCAGGACGGCTCCGTCACCTTCAAGTAAAAGACCGTAGATCCTCTACCTTTAATGTAAGCGTGGCCTCTTTTCGGGCCGCGCTTTTGTTTGCCTTTGGCGATAGGCAGGGGAGGAATCCAAAAAAACGCTGCTCCAGCAGATTTCGAAAATCTGTAGCCAGCGCCTTCAGGCACGGCCACCCGCTATCCTGTAATCGCCAGCTACCCCCTCTCGAAGCGCAGCCAGGCCCTGGGGTTTTCGACAAAAATCCGCTGCCAATGCTGATCCGTCAGCCCGCCCGCGCGCAGGCGTTCGCTGAAAGGCCCGAGGAGGAAGGCGAGGCCCGGCTCGCCCCCGTGGTGCTTCCAGTAACCAGGGCGGGCGGCATCCATGCCGAGGAGGATCTGCCCGGGAAAGGCATCGATCAGTTCCAGCACCAGGTCGAGGCTCGGGTTGTCCGCCCGATCCTTCCAGCGGAAGCAGGAATCGTATTCTACCCGGACGCCGGACGACAGGATCTCGCGATGGTAAGCCGGGTCCGGCAAGCGGTCCGTGTGCGAGAGAACCACCTTGCCGAGCGGCACTCCCGCCCGCTCGAAACACGCGATCTGCTCAAGCGCAGCCGTCCCCTGTTCGGTATGCGTCAGGATGGGGCACCCTGTTTGCCGGTGCGCCTCCCCCGCAGCGGCGAAGACCTTGCGCTCATGGTCCGAGAGACGGTCCCGCCCGCCGGCCACCTTGATCACGCCGGCGTGGTGTTCGGTCCGGTCGACAAGCGGACCGCCGTAGTCGAACCGGTCGATACCGGTTTCAATATCCGCAACGAACAGGTCGGCGAGCTGCGAACCGGACACGCGTTTGCTCCAGTGCCCGGGGTCGTAGTACTGCTCCAGGTGAATACCGGTCGGTGCGATGATATGCACGCTGGTGGCCCGCGAGATGTCTGCCAGTTTCAGGACATTGCGACCGGCGTCGCAGGGCATCGCGTCGACCACGGCCCGACCTCCTGCAGCATGAAACGTCGCCAGTTCCGCAACCGCCTTTTCCACTGACTCGAGATGAAACGCGGGATACCGGAGTGTCGCGACACTGGCATCGATGATGATATGCTCATGAGCGTAGCACACCCCGAGGTCATCGGGGGCGATGTCACCGAGCACGGTGCGGATGAAAGGAGGTTCAGCCATCGAGATGGTCTGCGTTCCGGTCTGGCTCAACCGGCAGGTCAGTCCTCCCGCAATCCGGTGACCGAGGCCGGCGAAAGGGCCTGACCGTCGACGGCGGAAGCGATCGCGCCAAACACCAGTTTGAGCGACTCCAGGTTGCCGGCCGCGCCGTTTTCCGGTTCCCGATCCTCCTCGATGGCGCACAACAGTTCCCCCATCGTGCCGGCGAAGCCATCCGGGAACCAGCTCCCGTCCAGATCGATAGCCGACCGACCATCGGCAGTCTCCACTTCGAGGTGTTGCGCGGCGGTGGCCTGACCTGAGGCCTCGATGCTGCCCGCTGACCCGCGGATCGACAGGCGCTCCCCCTGCAGAAAGCGGCTATGGCCGTCGAAATCGAGGCTGGCCTGACCGTTAGCGAAGCCGGCCACGACCGAGGCCATCATCGGAACGCCGATTTCCTGTGGGGGCGCGAAGGTGTTGTTGGCAAAAACGGTTTCGCAGGGCCGGTCTCCGAAAAACAGGCGGACCATGTCCAACCAGTGGACGGCAAAGTCGTAGAGGATCAGGTGGCGCATGGTTTCGAAGGCGGTGCCCTTCACCCAGGTATGATCCCAGTTGATACGGACATTCACACTCTGCACGTCGCCGACCAACCGGTCGCGGAGGGCCAGCGTGATCCAGCGGACGTAAGGCGCCCAGCGACCGTTCTGGTTGACCGCCAGTTTCAATCCGCGGGCGTGGGCCAGGTCGACCAGGCGCTGCCCTGTTTCCAGATCCTTGACGAACGGCTTCTGGCTGAGAACGTGTTTGCCCGCCTCGAGCGCGGCCTCGATGACCGGCGGCCGGGGATCCGCATGGAGGGCGATGTCCACCACCTCGATATCCGCGCGATCGAGCAGGTCGGCGCTGTTCGTGTAGACGGCGGCATCCGGGTAAAAGGCTGCCCGTCGGGCTTCGGCCGCCTCCTTGCGCAGGTCACACAGGGCGACCACTTCGAGACCGTGGTTCCGGTAGGCCGTGAGGTGGTGCTCGGAGATGCCGCCGCAGCCTATCAGCCCGATTTTCGGCCGATAGCTCACGGGGAGTACCGGTCCATAGCTGTACGACGGCAGGCTGAGGGTTGCCCCGGCCTGCTCATTGTTCAGGGCGTAATTGGTTTTGGTCATGGGGAAGTCCTTCCTTACTGAATGAGCGGCAGCACCCGCTTTTCCCGGGCGCTGGCGAATGCGGTGTCGACGATCCGCTGACCCTTGCGGGCCATATCGATGCCCAGGGGACCGTCCGGCGAACGACCGTTTTCCAGACAGTGGATGAAGTAGGCGACGGGGTTGCTCTCCTCGGGCGGCAGGGTGTCGACCTCGAGGTCCTCGCCTTCAGGGCAATCACGCGTCTGCACACGGATGGTCGGCTCGTAGTCGTAGGAGGCAATGGTGCCATCCGCCCCCTTGATGACAAAGCCGCACTTGGGTTGGGGCTGGTGTGTCCAGGGATCCGTGAAGGTGCCCCAACGAGTCTCGAACTTGGAGAGACCGTTTGGGTATTTGGCGATGGTCACGCTGTGCTCATCGACCAGAAGGCCCTCGCCGCCCCACACCATGGCCGCGACTTCGCTCGGCACCGCCCCGCCATGAAACCAGGTTCCCAGCGTGGTGCCGTAGCCGAGGTAATCCTGCAGCGATCCCCCACCCTTGTCGGGATGGTAGAACCAACTGGCGTTCTTTCGCTCCACGGTGGGTTCCCGCTCGATCTTGTCGGCGCCATGGCAAAGCGGTCCACGGTTGCCATCGTAATAATGGACTTCATGAACGGGTCCGATCCGGCCTTCGTCGATCAACCGCCTGGTGGTCACGTGTGCCGCCACCCAGCGAAGCGGCCAGTTGACCATAAGCGAGCCCCCGCCCGACTCCATGGCCGTGATGATGCGGTCGGCTTCCTCCAGCGATGCGGCAAAGGGTTTTTCCAGCAGGACGTGGGCACCGGAAGGCGCCACACGCTCCACATAATCGGCGTGGTCGGCCGTGGCCGGGCAGAGTATGATGATGTCCGCCCCGGCGGCCCGCAGGCAGGCATCCACATCGGTGTGCACGCGATCTTCGGGGATAGCGAAGTTGCGGATCGCCTCCTGCATGCGTTCGGGCTGCTCGTCGCAAATGCCTGCGATTTCAGCGTTGGGGTGCGCGTTAACCGCTCGGAGCAAGTCACCCATATGCATGTGGTCGAAATTGATGCCGGCGAATTTCCAGGTTTTTTCACTCATCAGTCGTTCGGGGGTTGGGGATGGTTTCAGGGGATGGTTCGAAATTTATTCTCAGGAAATCAGTCAGTGGTTTCATCCCTCGGCTGATCACATCAGATTCACGCGTTGATTCCGTTTCCAGGCATCGGCGGCTGTTTCGGCCACGGTCCCGGGCGTCTCCAGGACCGCCCCCACCCGACGCAGCGTTTCCTGCAGCCGTCCCAGGTCGAGGCTCCGGGCGGAGGTGTCCCCCTCCAGGGAAAGCATCGCCGCGTAGCCTGCGGCCTGGCCCATGCTCATGGTCTGGCCCATCGACCGGCAGGAGGCGTGAGCGTCATGCGTTGCGCTGAAACAGCGGCCGACCACCCAGCAACGGTCGCGTCCGCGGGGCACCAAGGTCCTGTAGGGCACGTCGTAGGCGGCACCGGCCGGGAGGTAGGCCCAGTGCGTTTCCTCGTCACCGCCGGAGGCCGGGCGGTGGTCCTCGATAGGAGCGCCGCACAGCAGGACCCGGTCGTCGAAGCGGGCGACGCCCAGACAATCCTCACGGGTAAGGCGGTATTCTCCATAAACCCGTCGCGTTTCACGAACGCCGATATGATGCGACAAACCGATGATGTTGGCAGTCTCAAATCCGGGCACACAGTCCCGGAAAAAAGCCTCGTACACAAAGGCCTGACGGCGCCCCTCCATCTCGGCCTGGGTCAGAGCCTCAAAATCGGTGCCGTCGACATCCGCCACCCGGACGGCCACCGTGGCGATACAACCCGCCTGAACCATCCGGTGCGCACTGCCTGCCTTGCGCGGCAGGGGATGGGTGCCTTCCTCCAGCGCGTTGTCCATGGCTTGCATCAGCATACGCTTACCGCCCGCGTCTTCAAAGGCCGCCAGATCGACCCCACTCATCCGAAAGGTCGTGGTGAGGGTTTGCGCCGGTTCCGTTGTCCCCGCCCGTTCGCAGGCAAAACCCGCCAGGTGGCAGAAATCCGCGTCACCGGAAGCGTCGATGAACCGTTTTGCCGCGATCCGGAAAAAGCCCCGCTTGGTCCAGATGACGACGGCGCCCGGTTCGTCGTCCGCCGGCTCGACGTCCACCAGCGTTGCATGCAGCCACACCCGGACGCCGGCCTCCACCAGCAGCTGGTCCCAGACCAGCTTCAGCAACTCCGGGTTGTAGGTCACCCCGGTGCCGGCCCCGTAGGTGTTGGGCCGCAGAAACACGCCGCCGCGTTGGTCGAGACGGTCGACCACCCGGTCGGGCAGACCGCCCACAACCTTGCGCGGCTGTTCGCCGGGCGTGAAAAAGCCGTAGAATGTATCCAGCATTTGGGTACTGGTTCCTCCCGCAAAACCGAAACGCTCCACCAGCCCGACCGAGTACCGACGTCCTTCGGCGGCGGCCAGGGCGGCACAACATCCGGCCGATCCGGCACCGAGGACGAGGACATCGACCTCGGCCAGAAGCGGCACGGCGGCGCTGTTCAGGGCGGGATTCAAGGCAAGGAGGTCCGGAGATTCCTGGTTGGGGTGCGGAGCCTTCGGCGGTTACCGGTCCCGGCTGACCCGGGAGGGCTGGCCCACCCCGGCGTAGTACCGGGCGATGCGGTGGGCGTGTTCATCGTAGGCGGCTTCGAAAAGTTCGGCGGCCCGCTCGGAACCCACGCTGCAGGCGGCCGCCAGCGCGAGCGGCGGCTGGCCTGCGGCGGCCAGCCGCTGGGCGACCTCTGCCTTGATGGCATTGACCACAAGGCAGCCCCCCACGGTAGACCCCGGCGACACCTTTTGCTCCATACCGTCGATCGGCACCATCGCGTCGCCTTTGGGGGCACCGGTGTCCAGGGTGAGGTCGGCGAAGTCCTGAAGTTTCCGGCCGTCCTCGCGCTTGCTGGTGCTGGCTTCGGCGTGCTCCCGGCTGATGAGCGCGACGACCTTGATGCCCGCCTGCTGAAAGTGTTCGGCCATTTCGACGGGCACGCGGTTGGTCCCGCTGGAGGAAATGACGAGGGCGCTGTCCTCCGGCCCGAGGTCGAAGTTCCGCAGGATGCGTGCGGCCAGTCCGGATACGTTTTCGATGAACATGGCCTGGCGCTGGCCGTTCGCCCCCACCACCAGATTGTGGAAGGACAAGGACAGCTCCACGATGGGATTGAATCCGGGAAAGGAGCCGTAACGGGGCCACATTTCCTCCGCCATCATCCGGCTGTGGCCGGAGCCGAACAGGTGGACCATCCGTCCCTTGAGGATGGTTGCCGCAAACCAGTCGGCGGCCTGGCCGATGGCCGCCTCCTGGCCGGAAACGCAGTCGAGGATGCGCCGACTTTCGGCGAGATAGATCTGAGTAGGTGTCATGATAAAATGGATACCTGCAATCCCTGGACCGGGCGGATCAGGGGTGAAGGGTCAAACGTTGACCGTTGCGCAGGACCGTATGGTCCACTCCGCGCGAAGCGCACGCCCGGATGAAGGTTTCGGGGTCCGCGGTGTTGAAGGTAAACAGATCGAAGTGATGGGGAACGACATGGCCCAGGTCGCAAGCGTCCGCCAGGGCGGCCGCCTCTTCGCCGTCGAGGTTGCCGGCCACCCGCCGCTCGGGCCGGTATCCGTTGATCGGCAGGAAGGCCAAATCGATCCCGAGCGGGGTCAGGCGCTCGGCCAGTCCGGGATAGAGGCGGGTATCGCCGCTGTGGTAGAGCGTCCAGTCGCCCAGTTGGACGACAAACCCGAGGAAGGCGTGGCGCCCCGCCTCATCGGTCTTCAGGTCGTCATGCGCGGCGGCAATACCGCGGAAAGTCAGGCCGTCCACCTCGACCATGGCCCCGTCGTCGAGCCCGATCGGCCAATCGGGATCCGTCCCGAGCCGCTCGGCCACGAAAGCCCGGTTGGCTTCCGGAATGACAAACGTCGTATCCGGATTGGCGGCGAACAGGGGAAGGAGCGTGTCGCGGTCGAGGTGATCCGTATGGTTATGGCTGGAGGTGATGACGTCGATGGCCCGCAAGGCACCCGGATCGACGACCTGACCGGTCATGCGGATATGCGGTTTGTCGGTCTCCGCGTATTTACGGGTCAGCGAATCGGAGAGATAGGGATCGAAGAGGATGGTCTTTCCGGCCGAGGCCACGAGGAAGCCACTCTGGCCGAGCCACCAGACATTCGCGGCGGCAGGATCCCCTGACCGGATCCGCTCGATATCGGCGAGCAGCGCCTCGTCTTTCTGGAATGGGGCCTTCATCGCAAAATCCTCACAGTTCGGCACGAACGAAGCGGGCGCCTTCGACCATGTTGGCCAGTTTCTGTTTGGCAGCCCAGCGGGCGGTTTGGCTGAGCCCGCAGTCGGGCGCGATCACGAGCCGTTCAGCCGGCGCGTACTGCAAGGCTTCCCGAACGACCCCGGCCACGTCCTCGGGAGTCTCGATGTAATAGCTCTTGACGTCGATCAGGCCGATGGCGGCATCCATCTTCTTCGCCACCGGCTCGATCAGGTCGAGATGGCGAAAGCCCGTGGTGCACAACTCGATGTGCATCTCGTCGGCGGTCAGGTCGAGAAAGGCCGGAAAGAGTGCGCCGGGCGTGCGCTTGCCCACCCCGCGGGCCTTGAAGTTACCAAAACAGAGGTGGGTGCAGACCCGGGCCTTGCCGACAGCCGGCTCGACCGTGCGATTGAAAATGTCCACGAAGCGGGTCGGATCGGCCTTGTAGGCATAACAACTCATGGAGGGCTCATCGACGCAGATCTCGGAACAACCGGCGGCGACCAGGTCCTCGATTTCCTGACGTACCAGGGGTAGCAAGGCCTCGGTGATGGCAAACCGGTCGGGATACTGGTCGTTGGGCAGGAGCCGTCCGCTGAGCGTAAAGGGACCGGGGACACTGGCTTTCAAGGTGGGGCCGGCGGGAGCCAGACGCTGCAGGCGTTTAAACTCCTCGACTGCACCCAAGCCGTTTGGGGCACAGAGTTCTCCGGAAATCGCATGCTTGCCGCGCTGGTCATGAGCGGGCGGCCCGAAGCGCCGGGGCGAGGCGCTTTCCAGCTCGATACCGCCGAGATAGCCGTAGAACGATAGATTGAAATCAAAGCGGGTCTGTTCGCCGTCCGTGATCACGTCGAGCCCGGCACTCACCTGATCGTGTACGGCAGCGATGACTGCGTCCTCCTGCATTTCGGCAATGTCGGCGCTGCCGAACCGGTCGAGGTGCCCGGAGGCGAATTCAAGCCAGCCGGGAAAGGGATAACTCCCAATGACGGAGGTGCGGATGGGGTGGTCTTTCATGAAAATCAGGGAATCAGGCCGTATGAGCGCCGGACACGCCGGTCTAGGGATCGATCGGCGAACGGATGAATACCTCGAGCTCGTCCAGCGACGGACTCCGCGCATGACGCACGTAGTAGCCGGAAAACAGCACGCCGAGCCTGAGACAGTCGGCCGGCGGCCACCCGAGTCCGAGCCCCAGGCAGAAACCGGCGTTAAGGTTGTCTCCCGCGCCGGTCGTGATCCGGGGCTTTTGGCAGACCGGTCCTTCGGTAAAGGCCGTACCGTCCTCCCAGGCGCAGGCCGCGCCTTCCACCGGATGAATCATCACCAGGTCGAGACCGGTAGCCGCGCGCAGGGCGGCGGCCGTTGTCTGGAGGGCGTCGCCCTCCCGCGCCGGCTCGGGCAGGTCGAAGGCATGCGCCAGCAGGATGGCCTCGTTGAAGTTGAGGCCGAGCACGGAGCGGCCGAAGGCGCTGAAGGCGGCCATGGCCGCGACGGCATTGCGGAGCTGCCCGGGCGCGTGTTTGTGCGGATCCGCCAGATCGAAGAAAAAAAGCCGCTGCGGATCAGCTTCGACCGCCGGCAACAGGTCGTCGGTGAAGAGGGCGAAAATTTCAGAGAGATAGGGCAGGCAGCTCCAGTTGAGGAGTGCCACCAGGCGCGAGTCGCCGATCAGATCCAACAGCTTTGCCCGGCCGATCCGGTCGATCAGCGGTGCCGCCCGGATCGCTTTGTAGTTGCTGAGGATGGGCAACATGATTTTCCCGTCTTCGAATTCGAGCGCGTGGGTGCGGGCCGGCGACCCGACGGTCAGGAGGAATCGCAGGCGCTCGGCCAGCGGGTCGAACACGGCTTCCGGCGGATCGCCGAAGGGCCCGATACAGCTTATCCGTCGCGAGCTGGCGGCCAGCGCGGAGGCCATGATAGGCCCGTTGCCCCCGAACTTGGTCCGCTTGGGCTCCATTTCGATGAGGGCGCTATTGCCGGCTGCCTCCGTGACCTTGGCGCCGAACTCCTCGATGAGCGAGAAGGCGGTGAAGCGGTCGGGATCCTCGCGCTCCCGCACCACCGCGTACAGGTGGTCGATGGCGGCATCGAAGCCGATGAGCGCCCCCAGCGACTCGGCGCGTGAACGGGCGGCTTCGAGCCGGGGCAACAGAGCGGACCAGTCAGGCATCAGCCTCCCCCCGTGGAAGTTGGCCTTCGCTGACCGACCAGCCGCCGTCGACCGAAAGCACCTGCCCCGTCGTAAAACGGGAACCATCGCTCATGAAATAGACCGCCGCCTCGTCGAGATCGGAGGCCCGCCCCATCCGCCCGCCTTCAAGGGGTTGCTTGGTGCGGATGAAGGCCTGAATGGTGGCATCCTCCGCCGCTCGCTGCGCCATCGGCGTTTCGACCAGGGCCGGACAGAGCACGTTCACCCGTATCCCGGAGGTTGCATAATAGGCGGCGGTCGAGCGGGTGAAGCCGATGATGGCCGATTTGGTCGCCGCGTAGGCATGCGTGGAGAAAAAGTGCGGCGATGGGGAAAAACCCAGGACCGAGCCCATGTTAAGCACACTTCCGGCCGTCCCGTCCTCCAGCAACTGGCGGACCGCAGCGCGGTTGGACAGAAAGAGCGAAGTCAGGTTCAGATCCAGCGTGCGCCGCCAGCCTTCCAGCGAGAGCTCGTGCAAGGGTCCGTCGCCCCATTTTCGACCGCTGCCTCCGGCGACATGGTACAGGCCGTCGAATCGGCCAAAGGCCTCTTTCGCCAGGCGGATTGCTTCCGCCGCCGTGCTTTCCTCCATCGCGTCGCCACACAGGATCCGGACCTCACCGCTGATTTCCGATTCCGCCGCCCGGAGGGATCCTTCCGTTCGCCCCACCAGGACGAGCCGCGCACCCGCGCGAGAAAAAGCCCGGGCCGCCGACAACCCCAGGCCGGTGGAGCCGCCAACGATCACGATGCTTTTATCCTCAAGCAGCATGGGTCGCAGGCTGACACCGGCCTTTCATCTCACAAGCAAAACGAATCTTTACAGCCCACAACTGATATGACTTATGGCGCGGCATGGCACGCGGCGAAACCGAGCGCATACGACAGCTGAAGCAGCAGCTGCGGCTGCGGCTGTCTTCGGATCTTGCGCTCCCGGGCGAGCCCTTCTTCTCCAGCCGCCAGTTGGCACGGGATTTCAAGATCGCTTACCAGACCGCGCACCGCGTGCTTGCCGCTCTCGAGCGCGAGGGCCTGATTCGCCGCCAGCAGGGCAAGCCCACCGTGGTCGCCGGCCCCCCGTTGCAATACCGGTCCGTCGCCCTGGTATTTGCTGAACGGGCTCAACGCCCCCACAGCTTTGGTGCGCGCCTCCTGGCCTTGCTGACCGACCAGCTCGACAAGGAAGGCATTCAGACCCAGGTCATCGATTCCGGCCGGATTCCCGACCTGCCTCCCGGCCGGTATCCGGTCTTCTGGGAGGTGCCGGTCGACAAGCCCGCACTCCTGACCCTCAATCGCCATGCCCTGTTCCTCAATGAAAAGCCGGTCTTCGGCCTGGCCACACGGCTGGTCGACAGCTTGATTCTGGACGATTTCGCCGGGGGGATGGCGGCGGGGGAACTGCTCGCCGAGGTGTTTCGCTGCCACCGGGTGGCCGCGTTGGGCGGCCCGCCCCTGGACCCACGCTCGCAAAACCGGATCGACGGCCTGCTCCGCCTGTTTCCGAAAGCCCGCGTGATGCATGCCGGTACGTGGGAAGCGGCGGTGCCGGACACCGTATTGAAACGAATGGTCCGGCATAGGCCGGACGGCCTTTTCTGCGTCAATGACCGGCTGGCCGCACGCGTCAAAGCCCACTATCAGTGCCACGACGACACCCCGCCGGCCATCGTCGGGTTTGACGATGCGCCGATAGCGCAGCTCGAGCGGATTTCCACCATTGCGATTCCCTGGCAGGGCTTCGTGGCAGAAGCCGTGAGCATTATCCGTAACCGCCTTCAGGGCAGTTACGCCTCAGGCCAACACCGCATGGTTGCCTGTCAGGCCGTCCTCCGGGGATGAAGTACCGAAGCCGCCCCGAACCGCTAGCGCCCGATATTTTTTTTCAAACTGCAATTCGTGGATTGGCGGTTTTTATGCAAGGTGATCCCTTCATGCCGACCAAAATTCATGTCACAGGCCCTATCGTGTTGCTATGTCTGCTGCTGGCCGGATGTGGCGTGCAGGGTGACGAGAAGAGCGGGGGAGCCTCCGGCGCCGGGGGGCCACCCCAGGCTGTCCCGGTGGGTTATCTCGAGCTTCAGCCCACGCCCTTGAGCCGGACGGACCGGCTGCCGGGGCGGGTAGTCTCCTATCAGGTGGCCGAAATCCGACCGCAGGTCAGCGGCATCATCCAGGAACGCCTGTTCGATGAGGGCACCTTTGTCGAGGAGGGTCAGCAGCTCTACCAGATCGATCCCGCGCTCTATGAGGCCGAGCTTGCCCTGGCCCGGGCCAACCGGCAGGACGCCGAGGCACGGCTCGCCAACGCCCGCCGTCAGGCCGAGCGTGCCGAACGTCTGCTCGCGGACGAGGCCATCAGCCAGCAGCAGTACGACGACGCCCGCTTTGCCCGGGAGCAGGCGGTAGCGGTAGCCAGTCGGGCCGAAGCGGAGGTTCAGCTGGCGGAAATCAACCTCGCCTACACGGAGGTCCGGTCGCCCTTGAGTGGGTTCATCGGGCCCTCGGGCGTGACGAAGGGCGCGCTGGTGACGGCCCGACAGGCCATGCCACTGGCGACCGTGCGCCAGCTCGACCCCGTTTATGTCGACATCACCCAGGCAGTGTCGGAAACCCGCGCGCTTCGGCAGCGCCTGATGGCCGCACGGGAAGACGGAGCCGAGACACCGTTCGAGGTCAGGTTGTACCTGGAGTCCGGCGGCGAGGCCTATCCGCTAAAAGGGAGGCTTGATGCCACCGATCCGGCCGTCGATCCGCGGACCGGCGCCATCCGGCTGCGCACCGTTTTTCCGAACCCGGACAACAGCCTCCTGCCGGGCATGTTTGTGGAGGCCGCGATCGACGGTGCCAATGGCGACGCGGCGATCCTGGTCCCGCAGAAAAGCGTCCGGATCGGTCCGTCGGGCGACAAGCAGGTCTGGGTCGTCGGGCCCGACAACCAGGCGAGGCGGCAGACCATCCGCACGGACGGCACCTACGACAATAACTGGATCGTCCGGGAGGACCTGCAGGCGGGTGACCGCGTGATCGTGGAAGGCACCATGGGCCTGCGCGAAGGGGCACCCGTGGCACCGGAAAAGATCCGCGCAGCGTCAGCAGACACGGGGGAGGGCTGAGCCATGATCTCCCGCTTCTTCATTCAGCGACCGATTTTCACCTCGGTCATCGCGCTCTTCATCATGGGCCTGGGCGTCTATGGATTGCTTCAACTGCCGGTCGAGCAGTACCCGAACATCGCCCCGCCCCAGATTTCGATCAACGCGACCTACCCCGGCGCCTCGGCTGAAACGCTGGAGAACACCGTCACGCAGGTCATCGAACAGAACCTGACCGGGATCGACAACCTGCGCTACATCCGGTCCACCAGCTCGTCGGCGGGCCAGGCGACGATCACCCTGACCTTCGAACCGGGGACCGACCCCGACATCGCCCAGGTGCAGACCCAGAACAAGGTATCGCAGTCGCTTTCCTCGCTGCCCTCGATCGTCCAGGAACTCGGTGTCCCGATCGAGAAAGCGGGCAGCAGCTTCGCGCTGATCGTCGGCTTCTATTCGAAGGACGGCTCGATGGGGCGGAACGACATTTCGGACTTCCTGACCTCGAACCTGGAAGAGCCGCTGAGCCGGGTGGACGGGGTCGGCCAGATCCAGACCTTCGGGCCCCAGCATGCCATGCGGATCTGGCTGAACCCGCAAAGCATGAACAACTACAACCTCACGACGCTGGATGTGGTCCAGGCGATCGAGGCCCAGAACGTTCAGCTGGCCACCGGCGAAATCGGTGGCGCCCCCGCCGTGGCGGGTCAGCAGCTCAACGCCACCATCACGGCGCAATCCCTGTTGACCACCACAGAGGCATTCGGCGACATCCTGCTGACGGTCGCCGAAGACGGTGCGCATGTGACCCTCGACGACATCGCCCGCATCGAGATCGGCGCGGAAAGCTACAACATCATCGGTCGCTGGAACCGGGAACCGGCTTCGGGCATCGCGATCGAACTGGCGCCCGAGGCCAACGCCCTCGAAACGATCCAGGCAGTGAAAGACCGTGTGGCCGAACTGAGTCCCATCATTCCGGACAACCTGGAGATCGTCTATCCAATCGACGTCTCGCCCTTCATCCGGGCATCGATCCTCAATGTGGTGGGCACGCTGAGCCTGGCCATCCTGCTCGTGGTGCTGGTTATCTTCGTCTTCCTGCAGACCGTGCGGGCCACCTTTATCCCGGCGATCACCATCCCCATCGTGCTGCTCGGCACCTTCGGCTTCCTGCTGGCGCTGGGTTATTCGATCAACGTCCTCACGCTCTTCGCGCTGGTCCTAGCGATCGGCATGCTGGTCGATGACGCCATTGTCGTGACCGAGAACGTGGAGCGAAAACTGGAGGAGGATCCCGACCTCGAGCCAAAGGAAGCCGCCCGGGTCTCCATGCGCGAAATTTCCGGCGCGCTGCTGGGGACGACGATGGTCATCTGGGCCGTCTTTCTGCCCATGTCCTTTTTCGGCGGCTCAGTGGGCGTCATCTACCGCCAGTTCGCAGCCACGATCTCGGCCGCCATGGGGATCTCGCTGCTGGTCGCACTGACCCTCACCCCCACCCTCTGCGGCATCCTGTTGAAGCGCGGCAAGACGGTCAAAGAGCACGGGTTCTTTGGCCTCTTCAACCGGACCTTCGACCGGGTGCGGCGCGGCCATGCCGGGCTGATGGACCGGCTCCTCGAAAACCGGGTCATCCTGCCCGGCCTCTTCCTGGCCCTGATCGTCGGGGCAGTCGTGGTCTTTGTGCGCATCCCCACCGCCTTCCTGCCCGACGAGGATCAGGGGCGCATGTTCACCCTGCTGACGGGCCCGCCCGGGACTACCCTCGAGCAGACCATCGAAAAGGTGAAGGAGGTGGAGGATTTCTATCTCGAGCAGGCCGGCGACGCGGTGGAGGGTATGTTCGCCGCAGCCGGCTTCAGCTTCGCCGGACGCGCCCAGAATGTCGGCATCGCCTTCATCAAGATGCGCGACTGGGCCGAACGCGATGAAAGCCAGAGCGTTTTCCAGATTCGCAACCGGGCCTTCGGCGCCCTTTCCGGCATTCAGGATGCCATGGTTTTCCCCATCGCTCCCCCGCCCGTCAGCGCCCTGGGCAATGTGAGCGGGTTCGAGTTTCAGCTCGTCGACCGGGGCGGCCTGGGGCAGGCGGCGCTGGCCGAGGCCACCAACCGTTTCCTCGGGCTGGCCAACGAAAGCGACAAGCTCACCCAGGTCCGCTTCAACGGCCTCGCGGAAAGCCCCCAGTACATCCTGAACATCGACGGCGTGAAGGCCCGCGCGCTCGGGGTGCCGATTCCCGCCATCAACCAGACCTTGAGCGCCGCCCTCGGTGGCAGCTACGTCAACGACTTCCTCGAACAGGGCCGCATCAAACGCGTCTATGTGCAGGGGGACGCCCCCTTCCGCATGCTGCCGTCCGACATCGAGGACTGGTACGTCCGCAACACCCAGGGGGACATGGTCCAACTCGCCGAGCTGGCTTCCGGCAGCTGGACGACCCGGCCGCCACAGCTCACGCGGTTCAACGGCTCTTCTTCCCGCGAGCTTCAGGGATCGGCTGCCCCGGGGGTCAGCTCCGGAGACGCCCTGCAGGAAGTCCAGCGGCTGGCCGAACAGCTGCCCGAGGGCCTCGACATCGCCTGGACCGGCGTATCCTACGAGGAAAAGCAGGCCGGCACCAATACGCTGCTACTCTACCTCATCTCGGCGCTCGCGGTCTTCTTCATCCTGGCGGCGCTCTATGAAAGCTGGGCCATCCCCGTATCCATCATTCTGGTGGTGCCACTCGGCATTTTCGGGGCGGTCCTCGCGACCTGGCTGACCGGCCAGGCCAACGACGTCTATTTCCAGATCGGGCTGCTCATCACCATCGGGCTCGCCGCCAAGAACGCGATCCTGGTGGTCGAGTTCGCCCGACAGAACTTCGACGCCGGCATGGGCGCCTACGAGGCGGCCTATGAGGCGGCCCGGCAGCGCCTCCGTCCGATCCTGATGACCTCACTCACCTTTATCCTGGGTGTCATGCCGCTGGCCTTCGCCACCGGTCCGGGGTCCGGGGCGCAGAACGCCATCAGCATCGGGGTCCTCGGCGGCATCACCACCACCACCCTGTTCGTGGTCGTCTTCGGCCCCTACTTCTTCATCCGCGTCTACCGGCTGTTCGGCAAAGAACGCAGCGAGCCGCAGCAGGATCCGGCCACAACCACGCAAACCGGCTGAGCAGTCGGTTCCGCAACCCGTCATACCGCACCGCTTCCGTAACAGGTCGAACCAACGACCTTCCTGCGGTTCCGCACTCGTCGGCAGGCCTCTCCTCCGGTAGTCTGAGCTCATGCCCTCGTCCGTTGCCGTCATCCTGGGAAGCGCCTTCGAAACCGGTTTCCCCGAGCATTTCGAACCGGAGCCGATCCGGGTGCCTACCCCCTTTGGAACCGCCAGCCTGCTGGTCTGCAAGGGAACCGACCGACCGGCCTATGCACTCTTCCGCCACGGCCTGCCCCACCGGTTGCTACCCCATCAGATCAACTACCGGGCGAACGCCGCCGCGCTCCGCGAACTCGACTGCGGTGCCCTGCTGGTAAACAGCTCCGTCGGCGTGCTCGACGAGCGTCTGCCCCTGTTCGAGCCCATGCTGCTGACCGACCTGGTCATGCTCGACAACCGGCTGCCCGACGGCACGGCCTGCACGCTCTTCACCGGGCCCACCACCGACCAGGGTCACCTCGTGCCCCGCGACGGCCTGTTTTCGACAGCGCTCAACCGCCAGATCGAGGGCCTGGCCCCGCCGGGTCTGCCGCGCCACCCGGAGACGGGAGACCTGGTCTTCTACTACGCGGGCGGCCCCCGGACCAAGACACCGGCGGAGAACCGGCTTCTGGCTGAGCAGGGCGTCCACGTCAATTCGATGACCCTCGCCCCCGAGATCATCCTCGCCAATGAACTCGGCATCCCCTGCGCGGGTCTGGTGGTCGGCCACAAGTATTCGGTCCCCGGCGTCGCCAACCCCGATGGCGCGGACCTCTCCGACAGCCTGCGGCGGGCGCGGGGGGCAACCGAACGCATCCTGCTCGACTTCCTGCGCTCCGGAGAAGCGGTCCCCTTCGGCAACCATATCCACCGGTTCACATGAAACGCTTTACCGAAGCGGACATTCTGCGTCTCACGCACCGCGCGCTGCCGGGCGAAAACTGGCCGGGGCCGGTCGAGACACTGGCCGGCGGCTCCCTCAACCAGGTCTGCCGCGTTCACGGTGAAAGCCGCAGCATCGTGTTCAAATACGCGCCGCCACACATCGCCTCCCAACCCGACCACGCCCTGGACCCCTCCCGTCTCGCCTTCGAAGCACGGGCCCTGTGCCTTTTCCGGGACGACCCGGACCTCGGTCGCCTGACCGGGGCGGTCAGCCCTCCTGATCCGCTGCACCACGACCCGGACCGGAACATCCTCCTGATCGAGGATCTGGGTGATGGCCCGACGCTGGCCGAAGCGCTCGCAGCCGGTACCGCGGGCGGCACCGCGGGCGAAGCTCTGGGCCGCTTCATCGGCGGCCTCCACCGCACCTCGGCCGGACGGACGGACCTGGCGCACCGCTTCAACAACCGGCCCATCCAGCAAACCCGTCTTGACCTCCAGTACGCTGCCGTGGCCCACTATGCTGCCCGGGCCGGAGCCCCGACCGGTGATCTCGACCGGATCGAAAGGCGGGCCCGGGCCCTCGGTAATGACCTGCTCCGCCCGGGCGGCTGCCTGGTCATGGGCGATCTCTGGCCGCCGTCGGTCCTGCCCCGGTCGACCGGGCTGCGGCTCATCGACTGGGAATTCTGCCATTTCGGTCGGCCCCTCCAGGACTGCGCACACCTGGCCGCGCACTGCCGCATGCACGCCCTGGCCGCCCCCACCCGCGCAGAAGCCCAGGCCTGGCTTGGCTTCTGGGAGGCCTTCGTTCGCGCTGTTTCCGACGGGGATTTCCCATCCGATCCCCCCCTCGACTGGAATCTCCACTTCGCCGCGGAAATCCTCATGCGGACCACGGGGCCCTTCCGCCCCAACGGAGCCTTCGCCCGGATCGATAATAACGACCCCCGGTTCAGCGAGGCTTGCGCGACCGCCATCGACCTGCTGGTCAACCCCGAGGGCCCGCCAGCCATGGTCCCGACCTGAATTTTCGATGAAGTCCGGAATAAAACCCCGCGACGACCGTCGTAATTCCCAGTGTATGCCATTCCCGATACCGCCTTTGTCGTGTTCGGCAGCGAGCCCATGCTCGACGCCCGCAAGCGCGGATGGGGTGAGACGGGCCGCGCGATATTCCGCCCGCCTGCGCTGCCCGACCGGCTCGCAGACCAACTCCGCGCCTACCACTTTGTAAACGGGGCTCCAGCCCTGCCGCCCCCGGGCTCCGGCACCCACTACCGCCGGCAGCGCGGCGAAGACTTCGCCGCCCGCCTGGCCAACTGTCTCGAGGACCTGGCACGTGAAGGGCACCGCCAGGTCGTCCTCGTCGGCACCGACTGTCCGGAAATCGGCGAGGCCGATATCCTGGAAGCCTATCGCGCCGTCTGCGCCGGAGGCAGCGCCCTGGGCCCCGACGACAAGGGAGGCGTCTACCTCATCGCCATCCGGCTGGAAGACCGCCACCGCCTCTCCGGCATCGACTGGTGCCGGAATGTCGACCTGCGCCAGCTCCGTCAGCGGCTCGGCCACCGGCCCCTCCACTGTCTGGCGACCCATGCCGACCTCGATGGCACGCGCGATCTGAGGCGCCTGGCCCGTCGGCAGGCCGGACCCGCTCTTATGCGGATCACCGAACGGATCCTGAACCGGATCCTCCCGATGGCTGTCCGGGGTGGGCATTCGCGACCCCTGGTTCGCGGCATTTGGATCCGCCGCATGCTGAAATACCGCGACGCGCCGCCGGCCGGGATCGCCGCCGGCGCCTGAGCGCCGGCGCCTGAGCGCCGGACGTGCCGTTCCCCGCCGGAGAGGCCGGGGAAGGACGTGCCCGCAGTCCGGCATCCCCGGCCCCTCCCTTCTCCGGGCGACGACTCCGCTTCGCCCGCGACCGTCTGTTTTGTATTCAATGTTTGGATACGCTTGAACCTCTTTTGTTTCCGACAGCCACCTCTTTACCGAATCCCTGCCATGTTTTTCACCAACGCCCGTTTCCGCCGTCCCATTATTCTTCCGCAGCTGGCCCTGCTTTCGTCGGTGCTGCCCGTCGGCGCCCTTCACGGCCAGGACCGGCCCGGCCCGCCCGAGGCCGACCGCGGAGCAATGGAAGAACCGATCCGGGAACTCGACGATTATGTCATCCGGGCGAATGACCCGGACCGCCTCGCGCTGCCGACCGGGAAGGACGCCGACTCCCTCTTCGGCCCGCACCGCGACGCGCTGGCGACGCCCCGCAGCCTGAGCGTGCTGTCCCGGCCCCTCCTCGACAACGCGGTCATCCGCGACCTCCGCGACATCGAGCGCGTCTCCACCAACACCGATACGCCGAACACCTTTGGTTTGCCCAGCCTGCCCCGCATCCGCGGGCAGGAAGGCGACATCTTCCAGAACGGCATGCACCGGGTCGGCGGCAACAACGGCTTCGGCCTACCGATCAGCTTCAATGCGGTCGAACGCCTGGATGTGGTCAAGGGCCCGGCCACCCCGGTGCTCGGACCCACGCGCCGGGTCGGCGGTTATGTGGACCTTCACACCAAGCGGCCCGACCGCTTCGAAAACACGGGTTCGGTCACCCTGGAGGTCGGCGAATACGATCACGTCCGGTCGGTGGTCGATACTTCCACGGTGATCCGGGAGGGCCGCTCCGCCCTCCGGCTGAGTTGGGAACACCTGGATGCCGGGAGTTTCTACGACTTTGTCGATACGCAAAGCGACAGCATCTACGTGGCCTACACGACCCGACCGAACGAGCGGGTCAGGATCGACCTGAACGCCGAGTATTACGAAGCCGACTACAGCGACAACGGTGGCATCAACCGGCCGACCCAGGAGCTCATCGACAGCGGCACTTACATCACCGGCACCGGCCTCTCCCCCCTCTTTAATCCGGACGCCTTCGATGCCGACGGCCAGTTACGGCCGACCGCCGAGCTGCAGGCCCTCGACCTCGACCCCACCCCCGGTCCCAACGCGGTCATCCGCCCCGGCCTCCGCGTCAACCCCGACGGCTCCCTCACGGAGATCGACCCCACGGTCAGGATCGACCGCGACCGGGTGCTGACCGATCCGGAGGACTTATCGGAAGCCGAGACCTTCCTGGTGCAGGGAACCGTGGCGGTGCAGCTCTCCCCCGCGCTCACCCTGACCAACCGCAGCCATTTCCAGACGCTCGAGAAAGACCAGGTCAACCAGAACAGCTTCGTCGAAATCATCGACGATCTTCACACCCTCAACAACCGCAGCGAGCTCGCCGCCGAATTCGCGCTGGGCGGATTCGCACACAAGACGACCAGCGGCCTCGACCTGCGCTACCATCAGGTCGAAGCCTACAGCCAGTTCGTCACCGAAGCCGACAACCCCATCGACCTGACCGCCCCCGTCGCCTCGCGCCGCATCGGTCCGGCCGCCATCGCCAGGCGCCTCGGCGTGGATGAAACCGAACTGGGCACGCGCGGCCTGATCGAGATCCGCCCTGGCGTGTTCGCTTCACCGGCCGTCAACCATGACATCGACGGCGACGGGGCAGGCGACTTCGGTATCAGCGACACCAACGAGACCGACCTTTTCCAGGCCGGTCTCTTTCACCAGCACGACATACATTTCAACGAGCGCTGGAGCCTCCTCCTCGGCGGTCGTGTCGATGCCTACCATGTCGAAGGCCGCGACCCGCTTGCGCCGGACGGCTTTGAGGTCGAAGACTCCCTGAGCGAAGCCCTGGGTGCATTCAACGCCAGCCTCAACCACGCACCGACCGGCACCAGCAACTACTACGCGACCTACAGCTTCAGCCAGTCGGTCAACAGCGCGCTGGGCGGCGGCCTCACCCTCGATTCCACCACCGGCAGACTCAACGCCACGGATTTCGGGATCGACTCCGAGCTCTGGGAGGTCGGAGCCAAATACAGCTTCCTGGAGAACCGGGCTTTCCTCTCCCTGGCCGCCTTCCACCAGACCCGCAGCGAGCGCAATCGCGACGGTTCCACCGCCAACCTCGAGGTGGCCGGCGCGGAGGCCGAGTTCACTTACCAGCCCAATCGCAATCTCCTCGCGCTCCTCGGCGCCAGTTGGATCGACGCGACCTTCGACAACGAGCCCGTCTCCCAGGGCACCGCCCGCATCGAGGACGCCTTCGACGACTCGCGGCCGGCCGTCATTGCGGGCACGGGGAGCGCCGCCACCGGGTCGCCCAACTTCACGGTCTTCCCGGCCGCCGACCACGCCTTCCCGGGCCTACCCGACATCACCCTCAACGGTCTGGTCGCCTACACGCACGAAAGCGGGTTCGGCGGCAGCCTTAATGCGCAGTGGGAAGACACGCAGAACCTCGACGTGCGCGGGCGCGTAACCATCCCCGACCAGTTGTCGGTCAACGCCGCGGTCTTCTACCGCCAGCCGCGTTTCGAGGTCCGGCTCGACGTCTTCAACCTGACCGACGAGGAAAACTTCAATCCCGTCTTCGACGGCTTTTTCGGGGCTACCCTCGCCTTTCCCGCGGAGCCCCGGCGCTTCCAGTTCTCCGCCACCTATCAATGGTGAACCGCCGGCGTAAAGAAACCCTGGTACGACAAAGCCATCATCGACGAGGGTGTTATTGCACTCTCGCCCCCTTTCAACACGCCACCGGAGCGCCCGCCGCCCCTCGCTGGGCGCATGCTCCTGGCTGCCCGCGTCAATCCGATCGTCAAGCTCTCAACCCGTGCAACTCGCCCTCGTGAAATCAATCGCGCTCCGCGTCCTGACCGCCCCGACGTTTGGCGCCGTTCTGCTTCTCTCCGCCTCCGCCACCGGCTGCGCGCGCGATCCATCCGACAACGCGCCATCCGTCACCGAGATGACCTGGGAGGAAATCATCGCCGACGCCGAGGGCACGACCGTGCGGCTGGGCATGTGGACCGGCGACCCGGAGATCAACGCCTACGTGCGCGAGCACCTCGTCGAGCCGCTGCTGGCGGCACACGGGATCGACCTCCGAATCGTCTCCGCCCAGGGCGGCGACATCGTCAGCCGCCTCACCGTCGACCGGGAGAGCGGCCGGATACGCGGCGACCTCGACCTGGTCTGGATCAACGGCGAGACTTTCTACCAGCTCCGGCGGCTCGACGCGCTCTACGGCCCCTTCACCGGGCTGCTGCCCAACGACCGCTATCTGGATTGGGAAAATCCTTTCATCCACACTGATTTCCAAAAACCGGTCGAAGGCTGGGAAATGCCCTGGGGCAACGTGCAGTTCACGCTCATCCACAACACCGCCACCGTCCCGGCCCCGCCCCGCACGACCGCGGCGCTGGCCAGATGGATACGCAATCACCCCAAGCGCTTCACCGTGCCCAACGACTTCGCCGGCATGACCTTCCTCAAGAGTTTGCTCTACCGGTTCGCCAGGGAGCCCGAAGCCCTCGACGGGCCCTTCGACCCGGTCGTCTACGGGCAGGCCTCTGCCGCGCTCTGGGCCTACCTTCGTCCGCTCCGTCCGCACTTCTGGCGTGGTGGCGAAACCTATCCGGCCAATGTCAACCAGCTTCACCGGCTCTTTGCCAACGGTGAAATCGATTTCACCATGAGCAACAACGACGGGGAAGTGGATAACAAGGTGCTCCAGGGGATCCTACCCGAAACCGCCCGTGCTTTCGTGCCCGAGTACGGCAGCATCCGCAACAGCCATTACTGGGGCATTCCCTTCAACGCGCCCAACCGGCCCGGTGCCCTCGTCGTTGCCAACCTCGCCATCTCTCCCCGTGCCCAGTTTGAAAAAGCCAAACCCGCCAACTGGGGCGACGGCACCGTTCTCGCGGTCGACAAACTTCCACCGGACTGGCGCGCCCGTTTCGCCGAAATCCCCGGTCGCACCCGCGCGCCCCCCCGCGCCGAGATCACCGACCGTGCCCTCCGCGAACCCGCCCCGGAAGTCATGCTTCGCCTTTTCGAGGACTTCCGCAGCGAAATGATCCAGCCCTCACCGGGAAGCCGCCGGTAACGGCCGTCACCCCCAACCGAAGATCCACCCCTCCACCCCTCCACCCCTCCACCACCCCACCCCTCATGCCGCTCAGCATCAGGCCTGCGCCCTGGGTGCCCGTCTGTGCCCGCTTCAGAAAAAGCGACCTCCTCGCCGCCGCTTTTTTTCTGCCGGTCGCCTGGGCCTTCGGCTACGCCCTGCTTTACAGCCTGGGCGCCATCGGTTTGCTGTCCGAGGGGCCGACCCTCGCCCACTGGCGCGAGACCCTGGCCCGGGCGGAGACCGCCGGCACCGTCCTCCTCAGCCTGTGGGTAGCCGCTGCCGTCACCGCGATCGCCACCACCATCGCGCTGGAGCTGAGCCTCCGCTTCGCCGAGCCCCTGCGCCAGCCGGCGGTCCTCGCGCTCGGGTGCGTACCCCTGGCCACCCCGGTGGCCGTGGCCGGTTTCGTCGTTTATCAGCTGCTTGCCGGCGGCGGTCTTCTGGCGCGTTTCGGCTGGCACCTCGGTGTGATCGGGGGACCGGGGGAGTTCCCGGTCCTCGTCAACGACCGGCTCGCTGTGGGTATCGTTCTGGCACACCTCCTCAGCGCGGTCCCGCTGCTCACGCTATTTTTTGTCGGCGTCCGTCAGGGAGGTCGCCTCGGCGAGCAACTGGCCCTTGCGGAAGCCCTCGGCGCGACTCCCGGTCAGGCCCGCCGCAAGATCGGCCGCCCGCTTCTTCTGCGCAAAGGACGCGCCCTCGTCCTGCTCGTCTTCATCCTCACCCTCGGCAGTTTCGAGATTCCACTGATCCTCGGTCGGGAATCCCCCCGCCTGTTTTCCGTTCTGGTGCAGGAAAAGGCCGCCGGCTTCGACCTGGCAGACCGTCCGCAGGCTTTCGTCCTTGCCCTGCTCTACCTCCTCATCGTCCTCCCGCTGACCGGCCTCTACCTGAAGTGGCGCGGTGCCCGTCATGCCTAGGCTCTTCATCATCGCCCTGCTCCTCTTCGCGCTCGGCCCCCCCGCCCTGCTGCTTTTGCTCTCGCTGGGCAGCGGCTGGACCTTCCCGAACCTGCTGCCCGACCGGCTCGACCTCGGACCCTGGCGTCATCTGCTGGAGGACCGCCGCACGTTCGCAGGAGCTCTGGCCACCACCGCCGGACTCGCACTGCCGGTCGGCCTCATGGGCACCGCTGCGGGCCTCGCCAGTGCCCGGATGCTCCGCCGCAGCCCTGGCCCCGGTCCGCTCCGGTTCGCCGTCTACCTGCCTTTCGCCCTCTCCCCCGTCATTGTCGCTGTCTGCCTCTACGACCTTTTCGCCCGGCTGGGCCTGGCCGGGTCCTACCCCGGGGTCTTGCTCACACAGATCCTGTTCGCCGCCGCCTTCGCCACCATCTTCTTCAGCGAATTCTGGGATGCCCGCACCGACGGGGCGGAGCAGCTCGTCGAGGGGCTCGGTGGCGGTCGCCTCGCGGTCTGGCGGCACGCGGTCCTACCGCGCGCGTGGGGCCTGATCCTGCTCTGCTTCCTCCAAACGGCCCTCTTTTCCTGGCTCGACTACGGCCTGGTCCTCTTCATCGGCGGGGGGCGTGTCGAAACCCTTACCCTGCGCCTCTTCGCCTACATTCGCGAAGGCAGTGTCAACTTCGCCGCCCTCGCCGGCTTTCTTTTGCTCCTTCCCGCTATCGTCGGCCTGGCCGTCGTCCCGTTCATCCTTCGCACCCGTCACGGCGCGTCACCCTCGGGGTGAGCTGTCCCACGGACCCGACACCCACCCGCATGGTCCCGCCCACTCCTGCAGAAAAACCCGTACCCGGTGGCCTCTGCCTCCGAGGACTTCGCAAAGCCTTCGGTGCCCAGCGCGTGCTCGAAAACGTCGACCTCGAACTGCCGGACGGCACGATCCAGACCGTGCTGGGGGAATCCGGATGCGGGAAGACCACGCTGCTGCGCATCCTCGCCGGGACGATCCCGGCCGACGCCGGCCGGATCGAGCTGGACGGTCGCGTCATCGACGGGCTGGCGCCGCGCGAACGGGGCGTCCTCCATCTCGGGCAGGAAGCCCTCCTCTTCGATCATCTCGACTGCTACGAAAACATCGCCTTCGCATTGCGGCTGCGCCGTGCGCCCGCCGCCGAGATCGAGTCCCTGGTGGAGCCGCTGCTCGAAGCCACGGGCCTCGGCCCGCACCGCCGCAAGCGGGCCTGGGAACTGTCCGGCGGCCAAAAGCAGCGCGCCGCCTTTGCCCGCGCTCTCGTCGCCCGGCCCCGGGTGCTTCTGCTCGACGAACCCTTCGGGAGCCTGGATGGCGAGACCCGACACGAGATGCAGATCCTTTTCACCCGCCTCGCGCGGGAGCACGCCATGACCGCGCTCTTCGTCACGCACGATCTCAAGGAAGCCATCCGCGTGGGCGACCGTTACGCCACCCTTCGCGGCGGCGGTCTTCACTGCTATCCGGACCGCCGGGCCTTCCTGGCCGATCCCGCCTCCGGCGTGCCCGACGAAATCGCGTTCTGGCAAACCATCGGTCGGGCATAAGGCCGGCCCCCAGGGGTTTAGCCCGAACTTCTCACCAGAATCGGGAAAAAGGGCGGTAAAGGATTCCGGTCGAAGGGCTGGCGGCAGGCCGGTGGGACTGGCCGATTCCGGAAAAAGATTCAGGGCCGGCACCGTTGCCTCCATCTCCAGGGCATACGCCGTGCTGTCGGGAGGCATGTTCTCCTCCCTCGTTCGCCCCGTCACCCGATCCTGGCTGATGTTGATGCTCGCAGGTCTTCTCTGCGGAACCGCCGCCCGTGCCGAGACCCCGCTCGTGTTCCAGATGGATCTCGGGGTGCGGAACGTGCAGTTTGCCGGGTTGAACTGGGCGGAGCATCACGGCTGGTTCGAGGAAGCTGATATCGACCTCGAGGTGCGCCGCTGGGCGGACGGCATCGAATCGGTGGCCGCGGAGGTGGTTGCCCGCCCCGGAACCATCGGTTCGAGCGAAAGCGGGCTTTATCTGGCTGCGGTGGCCGACGGGCAGCCCATCATCGCCATCGGGACCATGTTCCAGGCATCGCCGCTCGGTCTGATCAGCCTGGCGGAAACCGGCATCCGGAGCCCGGCCGACCTCAAGGGCAAGACCGTTGCCGTTCACGGTGACGGCTACGAGGCCCTGGCCACAATGCTGGACCATGCGGGGGTCCGGGCCGACGCGGTCAACGTGATCGAGGCCACCTACGGCAACGAGCCGCTGTTGGCAGGCGAGATGGACGCAAAGCAGGGCTATGTCGTCGATGAGTTCGTGAAACTGCAGACCGAGGGTCACGATGTACGCGTCCTGCCGTACAAGGACTACGGCCATGTCGCCTATTCGCAGGTCATGTTCGTCAGCCGGGAGACGCTGGAAAAGCATCGCGCCGAACTGGTCACCTTCCTGCGGGTCCTCGACCGCGGCTGGCGCGCCGCCACCAAGGACCCCGCCGCCGGGGCCGCGCTGACCATCGAGCGATTCGAACCCAGCCTGGACTTTGCCTACCAGAAGACCTCACTGCGGGGCATCATCGACCTGCTGTGGGCTGAAAGCCCGGTCACTTCCGCCATGTCACCCGACACCTGGGCCGCCAACGCCGAAACCTTCCGACGCACGCACCCGGAGGCCGACCTCCCGCCCCTGTCAGTCTGGACCGATTTCAGCCTGGTGCCCGAGGCGGCGGCGCGCTGACCCGGCCTTTCATGAAACCCGGCCGGGTTGACCCCGGAAAGAAACGGTCCGCCCGAGACCGGGCGCTTCAGCCGTTCGGCGGCCGGGGAAACCGGCCGCTGGGGAAAAAATCGCCGGTGCGTTCCATCCAGCTGTCGAGCCGTACGCGCAGGGCATCCCGGACGTCATCCAGCGCCGGGTCGCCGACCCGGTTGCAGGTCTCCCAGGGATCGAGGTAGAGGTCGAACAGTTCTTCGGTTCCCACCTCACGCTCATACCAGCCGAGTTTGCGCATGACCGGATCGGTCGGCCCGCAATGCGGCAGGGTGTGCGCCACCGGCTCGTGGTGGCGGATGTATTTGAACCGCTCGGTTCGGACCGCCCGCATCGCTTCCAGGGACCCATGGTAGGTCTGCTCGGTGAATACGGCCTCATGGAGCTGATCGACTTCGCCTTTAACCAGCGGCAGGAGGGAGCGCCCCTCGAGCGGGTGTTCGGGCTTCAGACCGCACAA
The DNA here is from genome assembly GCA_051117635.1 of Opitutales bacterium. Classification (GTDB taxonomy): domain Bacteria; phylum Verrucomicrobiota; class Verrucomicrobiia; order Opitutales; family JABSRG01; genus JBNPEH01. Next base: position 84,363 of record JBNPEH010000028.1, read on the forward strand.
GTCGACCAGCGTCGGGTAGAGGTCCAGCTGGTCGACCAGAGGCTCGATCACCCGGCCGCCGGTGAACCCGGTTTGCTCGGGGCCACGCATCATCAGCATCACCTGACACCCCTGGTCGGTCAGCGTCATTTTGCCTCCGGGAAACTCGATGCCGTGGTCCGAAGTGACGATCACCAGCGTATTCGCTTCGAGACCGGCGTGCTTGAGCGCGTAGAATACCCGGCCCATGTACGCGTCCATGATTTTCACGCCCTCGCGGTAGCTCTCCATGTCCTTCCGCAGCTCGGGCAAGTCGGGCAACCAGGGCGGAGGCGCGGTATAACGCCAATCCAGTTTGTCCGGGTCGTAGGGGCGCGTCTTGGTGAAGCGGTCGCTGGCGCCGTGCAGGTTGAGTTCGGGTCGTGGAAGGTTGTCGCGGTGTGGCTCGTCGATGCCGACCGACAGGAAGAACGGCCGGTCATCCTCCGCCCCGGGCCGGGTCGCCAGGAAGGCCTCCACCTTGTCGATCGTCTCCGGGTAGAACTCGCCTGGCTGCAGGCGTGCGGGATGCTCGTTCTCCAGAATCCGCTCATAGCCCAGCGGTGACAGGTCGGCATGCTCCACCTCGTGCTGAACCCCGGCCAGGACGGTTTCATAACCGGCTTCCCGAAACCGGTGGGACAGGTGCTTGCCATAGTCGTCGATCCGCCAGCCCTGGGCACCCGGCAGGCCCAACACCCCGACCTGGTGCGGGTACTGACCCGTGGTGAGCGCCGCTCGACTCGGCCCGCAGGTCGGTGAGCTGGCAAAGGCCTTGCGGAACAAGACCCCTTCCCGGGCAAAAGCCATCAGGTTCGGATTCTCGAAGGGATAGCCATACGGTTGGACGTAACGCCCCGCGTCGTGGGCGTGGAGATAGACGACATTCATGGCGGATCCCTAGCCGCTGTTGGATCCACGCTTCGAGAACCCCCGGGCTAAAAGCGTTCAGCCTCGCGACACCGGCGACCCCCGTGCCAAGGGCACCGCGCGACCGGCAGCGCTTCCTGCCCAACCGGCGCATTATTACCCCGCCAACTAAATAAGCTGCAAATTGGCCCGATGATTGCTTATTAGATGCATGGAAAAAAGAGACACTCGGACCCTGAATCAGGACACGCAGGCGGAGATCCGTCGCAAGGCGGTTAAA
>JBNPEH010000014.1:0-85517 GCA_051117635.1 Opitutales bacterium
GCCGTAGATTTCCGAAGAGGGATAGATGATACCGCGCCGTTTACAGAGCGCGACCAGGGTTTCCATGAGGTCGGAAGGGTTTGCTGATTCGGCCATGGGGACGGCAACAGGTTGACAGAGCGTGCGTTCGAGGGAAAACGGGCCAAGCTGAAAAGCGGCTCCATGCGGGTCAAGCCGGTTCACCCGCCAATAGGGATAAGGCCTTGTATCAGAATTTTACGAGACTTACGCTTGAAGCTCTTTAATCGGGCAGCTTGAAATCTTAATTACGCTGAGAACTGTTTGTATGGCTGATTCCGTTACGGACCTGGATGCCGCCTGTTACCGGCGGTTGCTGAATGCAGCGGATACCGGCCTGATTCTGGCGCGGCAGGCGAAGGGCGATTTGCCCAAGCTGGTTTACCACAACGCCGCCGTGACAGCCCTTGCCGGGCGCGGGGCGGGACCCCTGGAGCCGGGAGATTCCGTGGTCGGCTTGCTCGGCACCGAAGCCCATCCCCAGGCGGTTGCCGATTTCGAGGAAGCGCTGCGGGGTGACCAACCCTTTCAGCTCGAAGTGGCCGTGCCCGATGCCGAAACCGGGCGGCAGCGCTGGCTTGCCCTGGTGGGCGAACCTGTCGCGACGGAGACACCGGCCGAAACAGAATGGCAGATCCGGGTGTCCGACCAGACCGGGCGCAAGCGGTCCGGCCAGAGCCTCGCCCTGGCCGAGGAACGCCTTGCCGTGATCCTTCGCTTGGTCAGCCAGGGTATCCTGATTCTGGATACCGCGGGCAACGTGGAGCGGCTCAATCCGGAGGCGCAGCGAATTACCGGCTGGCGCGGCAAGGAGGCCCTGGGCAAGCCGGTCGAAACCGTTTTTCAACTCAGGCCCCCGGTCGGCCGGCACAAGCGGATGACGCCGGAGTCGGTGCTGGAGCACGGGGTTGCGGTCAGCCTGGTGGACAACGCCGAGATCCAACCGCGGGAAGGTGGATCGCTGCCGGTGGCCTACGCCTGCACCCCGATTTTCGGCCCGCAGAGCAACCTGCTGGGAGCCATCCTGACCGTTGTCGACCAGTCTGAGAAGAAACGGCTGGAGCAGGAGAGGATCGACAGCCAGAAGCGCGAATCCATCGGCCTCATGGCGGGTGGTATCGCCCATGACTTCAACAACATCCTGACCGGGATCCTGGGAAACATCTCCCTCGCACGGGATTGCGTGAACCCCCGCGAGCAGGTGGCCACCATCCTGAAAGCCGCCGAAATGGCGACCCACCGGGCGCGACACCTGACTCAGCAGATGCTTTCCCTGACGCGGAGCGGTCCCCCGGTGCGCAAGCGCACGTCGCTGCTGTCCCTGGTGGAGGAATGTCGCGCGCTCATGCTTTCGGGTACGAGTTGCCGGTGCGTGGTGGAGCCCGGGGAGGATCTCTGGGTGGCCGAAATCGACGAGAACCAGATCAGCCAGGTCATCAACAACCTGATGGTCAACGCGGTTCAGGCGATGCCGGACGGTGGCGGCCTCCGGATCCGTCTCGATAACGAAGAGGTTACGGGCGTCCGGGGAATCCCCATCGAGCCGGGGCCGTACCTCCGCCTGGCGATCACGGACGAGGGGTCGGGGATTCCGAGCGACAAGCTTTCGCGCATCTTCGATCCCTATTTCACCACCAAGGAAAAAGGAAGCGGCCTCGGTCTGGCGACCGCCTACACGCTCGTTCGGCAGCATGGGGGGCACATCGAAGTCGACAGCGAGCCGGGTGTCGGCACCACCTTTACCCTCTACCTGCCGGCGCTGGAGGAGCGCGCGAAGCCGGAGCCCCGCAAAGCCGATCCGGAGCTCATTCGCGGCCGGGGCCACATTCTCGTGATGGACGACGAGGAGCTGGTGCAGCAGATCGCGGGGGACATGTTGAAGCACCTGGGGTACGCCGCCAGTTTTTCGAATAACGGTGAGGAAGTCGTCGAGCGGTATAAAGAGGCTCAGGGCACCGAACAGCCGGTGGATGCCGTCCTGGTGGACCTGACGGTGCCGGGGGGCGTCGGCGGCCTGGAAGCCCTGAAACGCCTGAAACAGGTCGATTCCGAGGTGCGCGTCATCGTTTCGAGCGGTTATGCGAACGACCCCGTCCTGCTGGACGCCGAAAACTATGGCTTCCGGGGAAGCGTGCAGAAACCCTACAATATCCAGCAGTTGTCCTACATCCTGAACGTGGCTCTGCAGGATTGACCCGGCCGCGACGCCGACTCACCGTTAATACCCCAGCCCCAACTTCCCTTCCGACCATGATCCTTGCCCGTAAACTTGTCTGTTTCGCCGGTGCCGCAACCCTGCTCCTGTTTGCCGCCGGGTGCGGCGGTGACCGCACCTATGCCGAGTCCACCACCATTCCCAAGACCCGGAATTACCTCGGGATCGTCAAGACGACCGAGCGTTCATACGACCCGGTTTCGCCGACCACCCTCGATGTTCACACAGACCAACTGTCCGGTCGCGAAAACTACTCCGGGCGGAAGGTCGAGTTTCTCTGGGGCCTCATCACGGTCGCAGATTACTGAGCGGGACCGGTTGCCACCGGAAAAAGCCGGTTACGCTTCCCTTTCCGTCGGGGGCACGCTTGAACGGGTGTGTCCCCGTTTCTTTGTCTGGTGACCATCCGATCGCAGGTATCCGCCAACGTCGCCCGGTTTCTACCCGAGCAGGCCCGGCGGCAACCCGAAAGCATTGCCGTGCGTGCGCCACAGGGCCGGCGAGGCGGTCGCATCCGCTATCTGGAGCGCACCTTCGCCCAGCTGGATCGCGAGTCGGATGCGGCAGTCGCCCTGCTGGCCCGGCACGGCATCTCCCGCGGGACACGCGTGCTGCTGATGGTCCGACCCGGCATGGATCTGATCCGGCTCTGCTTCGCTCTGTTCAAGGCCGGGGCCGTCCCCGTGGTGATCGATCCGGGGATGGGGCTCCGGGTTTTCCGTACCTGTGTCGCCCGGACGCGTCCTGAGGCCCTGATCGGGCTCCCGCTGGCTCACGCGCTGGCCGCCGTCTTCCGGATCGACTTCGCCTCGGTGCGGCACAAGGTCATGGTGCGGCCCGGACGCTTCGTCCAAGCCCTGGCCCCTTTTCTTCAGGAGAGGGCTGAACCGGTTTGCGCGGCGACGGTGGAGGACGAGACGGCCGCGATTCTTTTTACCTCCGGATCGACGGGAGCCCCGAAGGGCGTGGTCTACACACACGGCATGTTTTCCGCGCAGGTGGCGGCCATCCGCGACGCCTACGGCATCGAACCGGGCGAGGTGGACCTGCCGATGCTGCCTGTGTTCGCCCTTTTCAATCCCGCGCTGGGCATGACCACCATCGTGCCTGAGATGAATCCCAGCCGGCCCGCCACCGTGAATCCGGCCCGCCTTGTCCAGGCCATCCAACAGAACGGGGTCACCAACAGTTTCGGCAGTCCGGTGCTTTGGGCCCGCATCGCTGCCTACTGCCGGGAGCAGGGCATCCGCTTGCCGTCGCTCCGGCGGGTCCTGATGGCGGGTGCGCCGGTGCCGCCCCGGGTCCTGCGCAGGATGACCGCCCTGCTGCCGAACGGGGAAGTACACACGCCCTACGGCGCGACTGAGGCCCTGCCTGTCAGCACGCTGACGGGGCGCCAGATCCTCACGGAGACCTGGGAGTGGACGGAACGGGGCGCCGGGACCTGTGTGGGTCGCCCGGTGCCGGGTATTGACCTGGCCGTGATCCCGGTGGCTGACGGACCGCTGAAAGGCGGCGCGGGCGTGGAGCACCTGCCGACAGGCGCGGTCGGCGAGTTGATCGTGCGCGGCCCGGCGGTCACCCGCAGCTACGACCAGTTGCCCGCCGCAACCGCGCGCGCGAAAATCCCGGACGGGCAGGGCGGCGTCTGGCACCGGATGGGCGATCTCGGTTATCGCGACACCGGGGGGCGAGTCTGGTTCTGTGGCCGTCTGGCCGAACAGGTTTGCCTGGCTGACGGCACCCGTTTGTACACCGACTGTTGCGAGGCGCCCTTCAACCGGCATCCGGCGGTGTTCCGAACCGCGCTGCTGGGCATCGGTCCACCCGACGATCCGGTACCCGTGCTGGCCGTCGAACCCGAACCCGGCCAGCTGCCGCGGGGCCGGGCCGGGCGGGAGGCTCTGGCCCGGGATATCCTCAAGCAGGTCGACGGGTTGCCGCAGGCCTCGACAATCCGAAGCGTGGTGTTCGAAAAACGATTTCCCGTAGACGTCCGCCACAACGCCAAGATCCACCGGCTGGCCCTGGCCCGGAAATGGCAGCACTTCGCGCCTGCTGCTCGCCAGGGCAAGCTGACGCCCGACACCCGATGACCCACCCAGCCGCAGGGCAGCCCCGTTTCCTTATCACCGGAGGTGGCGGATTCATCGGTCGGGCGTTAATCCGTCGTATCCGCGCCACCTGTCCCGGGGCCGCCATCGGCATCTTCGGCCGCAGTCCGCAGCCGGACCTGGAAGCCTCGGGCGTCACCGTCCACCGGGGGGATCTGGCCGATCCCGCCGCCGTGTCCCGGGCGGTCGCCGGGGCGGACGGCGTCTTTCATGTCGCGGCCCGCGCCGGTGTGTGGGGCCCGCGTGCGGCCTATTTTTCCGCTAACCTCGACGGTACCCGGCACGTCCTGGCGGCCTGTCGGCAGCACGGGGTCTCCCGTCTGGTGGTGACGAGTACCCCCAGCGTCGTCTTTACCGGCGAGGCCTTCCGCGGCGCAGACGAATCGCTGCCTTACGGTCGCAACTGGCTGGGACCGTATGCCGAATCCAAGGCGGCGGCGGAGGCCGAAGCGCTCGCGGCCGACCAGCCGGGCGGGCTGCGGGTCACCGCGCTGCGACCGCATCTGGTCTACGGGCCCGGCGATCCGCATATCCTGCCGCGGATCGTGGCGCGGGCCCGGGCCGGTCGGTTGCGCCGGGTGGGCGAAGGCGCCAACCGGGTGGATATTTCCTACGTGGACAACGTGGCGGAGGCCCACTGGTGCGCGTGGCAGGCGCTGGCAGGCGGTCGGGGCGGGGGACGGCCGTTTTTTGTTTCCGACGGCGAACCGGTGGTGCTCTGGACCTGGATCAACCGGTTATTCGAAGCGGTGGGGGTGAACCCGGTGGATAAGGCGGTCAGCTTGCGAGCGGCCTACCGGATCGGTGCGGTGCTGGAAGGTGTCTGGCGCCTGGGGCTGCCGGGTGAGCCGCCCATGACGCGCTTTGTGGCGGTGGAACTGGCCAGGGATCACTGGTTCGACGGCACGGCCGCGCGGGACGTGCTGGGTTACCGCCCGCCCGTCGCCCCGGCGACCGCGCTGGCCCGGAGTGCGGCCTGGTTGCGCGGGGAATGAAAGGCCTCCGGCGGTTTGTCATCGCGGGCCGATTCATGCTCCTTCCGGTATGCTCAACATGGCCGAGCCCCCGGACGGGGTCTTTATCTACCGCACCCGGACGCACTTCGACCAGCTGGATGCCCTCGATATCCTGCACCACAGTCGGTACTTCCTTTTCGCGGAACGGGCGCAGCAGGCATTCTTCGACCACGTGATGGAGGCGGAGACCTTCAACACGGAACGGTACACCGACCTTTACGCGGTCGTCCGGTCCGTGGACCTGGAGTACCTTCGCCCGATCGACGGGGTGTTCCCGTTTCATGTCGCGCTGGTGGTGGACCGGCTCCGGGAGGCGGCGCTCACCACACGCGTCGGCTTTTTCGATGCAAGCGGCGAAACCCTCTACGCCCGCGGGCGACGCACCACCTGTCACCTGAGTCCCACCACCCATCAGCCGGCCGGCTGGAGCCCGCTCTTCCGCGAGCGCTTCGGCCACTGGGCGGAACGGGCACGGAGGGCCGATGTGTCGTTCTGAATCTCGGTTCGCTCGTTGGCGTGCCGTCCGGCGGGACAGGCTCAAACGGTGCGTTGGCGCAGGGCCTCGTACAGAACCAGGGCCGCACTGGTCGCGACATTCAGGGAGTCCGCCCGGCCCCGCATGGGGATAGTGATTCCGGCTAAACCGCTGCCCCGCCAGAAGGGATCGAGGCCCTCGGCCTCGCTGCCCACCACCAGCGCCGTACGCCCGGTCAGGTCGACCGCCCAGTAAGGCTGGTCTGCTTCCGGGGTGAGGATCATCATGCGGCAACCGACCGCCTCCAGCGCTGAGCGCGCCCCGGCCCGGTCCATGGATGCCACCGGAACGCGAAAGACCAGTCCCTGGCTGGAGCGGATGACCTGCGGGTTGATCAGGTCGGTCCCGGGGCCGGTGGCGAGGACGGCGGCCACCCCCGCCCCGTCGGCCGTCCGGAGCATGGCACCCAGGTTGCCTGGTTTTTCGACGCCGTCGACGACCAGCACGGTGGCCGCCCCGGACAGCTTCCGGAGGAGCCGCCGGCCGTCAGGCGGTTCCCATCGGGCCAGGCCGATGAGGCCGTCCGGGCCCTGACGACCGGTCAGCCGCTCGAAGACAGGCGCCGGACAGCGGACGGCCCGTTCCGGATACTCCGCCGCGGCACACCACGCGTCCCAGAACGCGTGGTGGCCGTCGGAAGGGAAATGGGCCGGGCAGGCGAACACGGTCTCGATTTCCGGGGCGCCCGCCCGGGCGTGCGCCAACTCGCGCAGGCCCTCGATGAGAAACCGGCCCTCCCGATCACGCCGGCGCCGCCGGGCCAGGCGGGCCGCCGCCTGGATGCGGGGGTTCTGGCGGGACTGGATTTCCTGAAAGGGCATGATTGAGCCGGGATAGAGCAACCCGCTTGCGCCCGCACCGTCAATCCTGCCAGTTTCCGGCCCATGCCGCGCCCGCCCGCCCGTTTTCGATCCTGGCCCTTCGCCTACCACCAGGAACTGGAGCTGACCATTGCGGACCTGACCAACCTCGGCCTGGGTCTGGCTCGGGTTCCCGCCGCAGACCTGCCCGACCTTCCGTTGGGTGAGGAACCCGCCGAAGTAGCGGGAAGTGGCTGGGTGGTCATGGTGCCCTTTGCCCTCCCGGGTGAACGGGTGCGGGTGCGTGTTTTCCGGAACCAGGCCCGGTACTCGGAGGCGGATCTGCTGGCGGTGCTGGAACCGTCGCCGCAGCGGGTCGAACCGGGCTGTCCGCTCTACGGTACCTGCGGGGGCTGTCAGTATCAGCATTTCCACTACGATGGCCAGCTTGTCTGGAAGCAGCGCCAGGTGGCGGACCTGTTCGGACGTCTGGCCGGGGTGCCGGTGGAGGTGGAGGCACCCTGTCCGTCGCCGGCTGTCTATGGCTATCGGTCGAAACTGACCCCGCATTGGCAGCGCGCGGGGGACAGCCGCGATCCCGGGCCGATCGGTTTTTTGAAACAGGGGCAGCGCCGCGTCATCGTGGACGTGCCGCATTGCCCCATCGCCACCAATACTGTCAATGCCGCGCTGCCGGAGGCCCGCGACGCCCTCCGGAAAAAACTGGCCGGTCCCTGGAAGAAAAAACGGCCGCGCGGGGGCACGCTGTTGCTGCGTGACACGGATACCGGGGTGGAGACCGATCCGGACGCCCTGGCGCTGGTATCGGTCGACGGCCTGCGCTTTCAGTTCAAGGCGGGAGAATTTTTCCAGAACAACCCGCACATCCTGCCGGCCTTTGTCCGGCATGTGGTGGGGGAGGCGGCTGCTCCCGGCATCCGGTTTCTGGTCGACGCCTACTGCGGGGTGGGGCTCTTCGCGCTCTCCGGGGCGCGCCGGTTCGAACGGGTGGCCGGGGTCGAGGTGTCGGCCGCTGCGATCGAACTGGCCCGGGCCAATGCCACCATGAACGGTCTGGAAAAACAGGCCCGCTTCCTCGCCGGAGACGCGACTCGCATCTTCGAGGACATCTGCTTCGATCCGGGGGCGTCCGCGGTTGTCCTGGATCCGCCCCGGAAAGGGTGCGATCGGGCGTTTCTCGACCAACTGGTGGCTTTCGGCCCGGCGCGGGTGGTCTACGTCAGCTGCGACCCCGCCACCCAGGCGCGGGATGTGCGGGTGTTGACGGCGGCCGGTTATCGACCGGCGCGTGTCCGGCCCTTCGACCTGTTTCCGCAAACCCGGCACATCGAGTGCGTGGCGACGCTCGTACGAAAGGACGGCTGACTCAGGTTCCGCGGGTGACCGCGTGGTGCCAGCCCAGGAGATCGGCCGGCAGGCGGAGGCCCGCCAGCTGGCGATCCAGCGTCTCGGGCCGGTTGCGGAGTTTTCCCACCAGGGGCCGCAGGTCCAGGGTCAGGTCGGCCGGGCGCTCCGGGCCGGGGCGTTTGCCGGCTTCGACCCAGTCGCCGGGCAGGCCGAACGTTTCCAGGATGCGGCGGCCGAGGGTATACCGGTCCACCCGGTCCTTGCCCGCCCAGTGAAACAAGCCGCCCAGGTCCCGGCGTTCAGCCAGTTCGATGACGGTGTCGGCGACACCGTCCGCGCTGGCCGGTTGGCGCCATTCGTCCGTAAAAAGCACCGGCCGGTCCCCGTCCCGGATGCGCCGTAACAGGCTTTCGTGGACACTTCGACGGCCCGACGGGCTGTTGCCCAGGATCAGGGGCAGGCGGAGGACCACCGGACCTTCGGGATGGTGTTCCAGCACCTCGCGCTCGGCCTTCAGCTTCTGGCGCCCGTAGGCGTTGACCGGCTCCGGCAGATCGGTCGGGTGGTAGGGCGGGTGGTCCCCCGCAAATACCTGGTCGCTGGACAGGTGGATGAACCGGGCTCCGAGGTGGAAACTGACCTGAGCCAGCTGACGGGGAAGCGCGACATTCAGCGCCTCCGCCCGCGCCGGATCGGTTTCGGCGGTACCCGGATGCGCGACGGCTGCCGCGTTGATGATGGCGTCGGGCCAGGCATCCAGGGCGGGCCGTACCACGCGGCCGGGGTCCGAGAGGTCGATGGCCAGCGGCTCCCAGCCCGCCTCGGGGGTCGACGGACTGCGATGGTGCAGGGCCAGCACCGCATGGCCACGGCGGCGGGCACGCCGGCCGATCGCATGGCCGAGCAGCCCGGTGGCTCCGGTCAGGAGGATTTTCATCGGCACCGGGAGTCGGGCAGAGGGTGGGGCAAAAGGCAACCGATGAGCCGGAGTTTTGTTGCCATGGCGGGTGTTCGGCCGACACCTTGACCTGCTCCCGGGGCGATTACCCGACCATGAATTTCGAGGCGTTTGTCCATCCCCAGATCCGTGACCAGCCGGTTTACGAACCCGGTCGGCCGATCGACTCCGTTGCCCGGGACCATGGGCTGTCTCCGGCCTCGATAGCCAAACTGGCTTCCAACGAAAATCCGCTTGGCTGCTCTCCCCGGGTGCGTGAGGCCATCCGGGACGTGCTGGAAGAGCTGCACCGTTATCCGGACGGCGGCGCCACTTTCCTGCGGGAGGCTCTCGCCGACCGGCACGGATTGAGCCCGGACCAGTTTCTGCCGGGCAACGGGTCCAACGAAGTGCTGGAGCTGGTGGCGCGCGCCTGCCTCGGCCCGGGGACCGAAGCGGTCATGGGCGCGCAGGCCTTCATCGTCTACAAGCTGGTGACGCGTCTGGTGGGGGCCAAACCGGTGGAGATCCCGATGCCCGGCTACACCCACGATCTGGATGCGATGGCCGCTGCGGTGAACGAACGGACCCGCGTGGTGTTTCTGCCCAGTCCCAACAACCCCACCGGTACGGCCAACGACCCGGATGCCATCCTGGCCTTTGCCCGGTCGCTGCCGGACCATGTTCTGTTCGTCTTCGATGAGGCTTATGCCGAATACCTCGACGAGCCCCCCGACCTGCGTCCGCTCATTGCGGAAGGACGTCCCGTCCTGTGTACGCGCACCTTTTCCAAAATCCACGGCCTCGCCGCGCTCCGGATCGGCTACGGTTATGCCGATGCCGGGCTGATCGGGCTGCTCAACCGGGTGCGTGAACCCTTCAACCTCGGATCGCTGGGACAAGCTGCCGCCCGGGCCGCCATCCGGGATGCTGACTGGATAGCCCGCTGCCGGGAAGCCAACCGCGCGGGCCTGGCCGCCTTGTCCCGCGGTCTGAGCGAACTGGGCCTGGAGGTCGTGCCCAGTATGGCCAACTTCGTGCTCGTCCGTGTTCCCGATCCGCCGGGGCTTTTCCGGGATCTCCAGACGCGCGGCCTCATCGTGCGCCCGGTGGCCGGTTACGGCCTGCCCGAGCACCTGCGCATCAGCGTGGGAACGCCCGCACAAAACAAACGCCTGCTCACGACTTTGGGTGACCTGCTCGCCCGGACCCCGACCCGATGACCTGGTTTACCGATGCGCTGCCCTTTTTTGGGCTGATGCTGATCCTGCTGGCGCTCAACGCCATCCTCGTGGCCTGCGAGATCAGCCTGGTAAAGCTCCGTTACAGCCATATGGAGGAGGCCACGCTCGAACGGCTGCGCCGTCGGCAGGTGCTTCGCCGCATGCTGGACAACGCAGACCAGACAGCGCGCCTGATCCGGTTCGGCAAGACGGGCAGCACGATCGCCATCGGCATGCTGCTGATGGCCATCATCGGCGGAGCGGTCACCCGGTTGGGGGGATCGCTGGCCGCGTGGCTGCTCGGCATGCTGGTGTTTCTGGTCGCGGTGCTCGCCCATTACCTGATCGGGGAGATCATCCCGCGCGGGTTCGCGCTGCACAACCCCATCCGTTCGCTTCGCTTCACCGGTCCGCCGGTGGCCTTGCTGGGGCTGGTGGCCTGGCCGATTATGGCGCTGATCCGCTTCATGCGTTCCCTGGTGGAGCGGGTTTCCGGCTTCAACCTGAAGGATGACCTCAATCCGCTCGACGTGGAGGTGCAGATCCGCGCTCTGGGCGACGATACGCCGGCCCTCCCCGCCCAGGTGAGGAAAATCATCAACCGGGCCCTGCAGATGCGGGAATTGACTGTCCACGACATTCTTTTGCCGAGGAATCAGGTCCAGTATTTCGATTACGCCGATCCGCTTCCAGAGAACCTCGAACTGGCCCGGACGACCGGCCACACCCGGTTCCCGCTGTGCGACGGGGATCTGGACCACTGTTTCGGGATCGTCCACATCAAGGACATCTTCCGCTGCAGCGGATCGCCCGATCAGCTCGATCTCAAGAAGATCAAACGGGACATCACCCGGATGGGTGTGGATGAGCCGGTGGTGGATGCCCTGCAGAAGATGCTGCGGCTGCGGACGCACATGGCTCTGGTCATGGATGATTTCGGCGGCGTGCTGGGGGTGGTTACCCTGGAGGCGATCCTGGAGGAGTTGGTCGGTGAAATTCAGGACGAGTTCGACCATGAGGAGTCCCAGATCATCAAAATCGGACCCGAAACTTTCCGCATTTCCGGACTGACGCCCCTGCACGACGTGGAGGAGCGCCTTGAGATCGATCTTGATGCCGGAGACGTGTCCACTTTCGGCGGGCTGATTACCGGTACCCTGGGCCGGCTGCCCGAGGAGGGCGAACTGCTCCAGATCGGGACGCTCGCCATCACGGTCCGCCAGGTGGACGAAATGCGCGTCCAGCATGCGGACGTACGCCTGATCCCGGTCATGGAGGCCGGCGGGGACGACGCTTCCTGATCCGACCCGGCAACCGGACCGCCCGACAGCGACGTCTTCGCTCAGCTTTCGGTTGACGGCGAGCCCAGCAGGCCATCCAGCTCAATCAGGATGGATTCCCGGCCTTCGACGAAGAGGAAGCGGTCGCTGGCCAGGGTGCGGTAGGCGGTTTCGAGCAGTTCCCGGGGAGGCCGCCGCATGGTCAGGAGCGTTTCCAGCCGTTCGGCCAGCCGGTTGGTGCGGCCGATAGCCAGTTCCAACCGGATCAGTTCGGTCAGGGCGGCCTGGTTGTCGGGATTGGCCCGGATGGCGGAGGCCAGCACCCGGTGTGCCTCGTCGTAATGCTCCAGATCCTTCAGGCGACGCGAGACGGCCAACAGGGTTTCCACCCGGAGGCCGGAGTTCTGAAGAAATTCCTTGAGATAGATCTCGCCCAAATCGTTCTGGCCTGCCCCGAAGTGGGCCACCGCCCGGAGGCTGCTGAAAATGGCGCTCTTTTCCTCGAGCCAGCGCGGCTTTTCCTTGAACAGTTCTTCGGCGAAGGTGATCGCCCCGGCGTAATCGCCGGCGACGACATGCGCCTCGATCAGGAGCAGTGCGAAGGTCGAGATATCGAACTCCTTCTCCAGCGCGTGGCCGTAGAGGCGCCGGGCCAGACTGACGTCGCCGGTGTCGGCGGCAAAATTGGCCAGGAGCTGGATGGCCAGTTCGTCGTTTGAGAACTGACGGATGACATTGTCGACCTCACGTTCCTTGCGATCCTCCTGACCGGAGTAATGGTGGGCGTAGATCAGCTCGATCCGCGGACCCGGCGAGAGCGGGCTGTTGATGGCCCGGAGTACGGCATACTGCCGGGCTTTGTCGTACTCTCCCCTTTCCCGAAAGAACCGGCTGAGCTGGATGTAGATGGGCTCGGCTTCGGGGAAGCGGTCAAGGGCGTTCTCCAGTTTATCGATGGCCAGCGTTTCCTGACCACGATCCCAGCTGATCTGCGCCGAGAGCAGTACCCCGTCTATCTTGGATTCCAGGTTATAGCGCTGCAGGAACGCTTCCGCCTCGTCGAAATTACCGCGAAAATGGTAGGCACGGGCCGCGGCGAAAGCAATCAGATGGGCCAGATCCTCGCTTTCCGGGGCCGGGGTCAGCAACCGTTCTGCCACCGCGATCACCCCGGCATCATTCTCGTGGTTGAGCATCAGGCTGAGGAGACGCCGGATGTAGGCCGCATTGCGCTCGTTGTAATCGATCCCCTGCCTCAGAAGATCGATGGCCAGATCCGGGCGCCGGATGCCGAATTCGTAGAACTCACTGAGAATCAGGCGGCCTTCGGTGTTTTCCGGAGACCGGACCAGACCGGTCCGCAGGAGGTGAAGCGCCCCGCGGAAATCCTGCTGCTCAATGGCCGTTTTGGCCTTTTCGATAAAGTAATCCCCCATCTCCTTACGGTGGGCCTCCTGCCGGAAGGGATAGGCCAGCATGTTCACATAGCTGGCTTCGTCGTAATTCCGCTTGTACTTGAAAAACAGAAGGAGCGCGAAAGCGCCGGCCAAGTAGACGATGAGGGCGGTTCCCGCCACGACCAACCCGATTCGACCCCAGCGTAACCGGATCCGGACTTTCTGGCTGCTGAGACGCTCCTTTTCGGCGAAACCCAGCCAAATCGCTTTCCTGCCGGTAACGCCCGGTTCTTTGGAATCGCGGTCCGGCGGGGGGGTGCTGTTCTGGGGAGCGTCTTCGGCCATAGAGAAATTCAGGAACGGGGGTTGCTGGGGTAAGCTTTCCTGTCCGCCGACAGGTAATTCGTCGAAGGGAGGTTAAAGACTTGAAGTGCTTCCTTGGCTAGCCATAAAACCTATTGCTCCTTACAGCTTATCTGTTCGTTTCGCACTGGACTTTGCATCCGCTGTGGGCGACTTTCCTCACGCAACACTCTGTTTCTATGAACCGCATTACCAGCTGCATCCTCCTGGCCGTCATCATGATCCTGCCCGCGTCCGCGGCGCCCATGGTCTCCCTGGGAGACAACGTCAACCTCTTCTTCAACGGCTCGGCCGGTCTCCGCTATGAGTCCAATGTGGCTCTGGACGAGGAAAATGAACTGGATGACTTTATCTTCCGGTTCACCCCGGGCATTGAGGTGGCCATCGGCAAGCGCGGGACCACCCCGGCCAACATCACGGTGATCTTCCGGGAGGAAATCCTGCGGTACAACGACAACGATCGCCTGGATACCGAGAAATTCTCCGCCCAGCTCAACGGCTCCTTTGACGACCCGAAACTGAGCGGGAAGTTCGACCTCGGTTTTCGGGAACAGCAGTCCAACACGCCTGAAGCCAATATCGTCGCCGACCTCGTCGAGTCGGATGTCACGACCGCGGGAGCCTCCGTCGAGTATAATTTCAGCCCGAAACTGTCCTTCGGCGGCGGGTTTGCCTACCGGGAACTGGAATATGTGACCTTCACCCAGCTGGCCGACACCGAATCCCTCACCATTCCGCTGAACGCCTATTACGAAATTTCGCCCAAGCTTGACGCAACGGGCGGTGTCCGCTGGCGCTTCTCCGACATCGAGGGTGGGTCGGATCCGGACGACCTGTTCGTCAACGTCGGTCTGCGTGGCGATCTGGCCCCCAAGGTTACGGGTGAAATTCGCGTCGGTTTTCAGGAGCGTGAATTCACGGCTCGCCCCATCGCCGATGAAGACGGCCTGTCGATCGAGGGGAATGCCACCTGGGCCGCCACCCCCAAAGTTCAGGTCCGCGGCCTGATTGCGCGGGACTTCACTATTTCCGGTACCGGTGAGACCATTGAGAAAACCGACCTGCTTGCCTCCGGCAACTACGTCTACAATGAGCTGATTTCGTTTACCGGCAGCCTCGGGTACACCAATTCCGACTACAATGTCAGCGGTCGCGAGGATGATATCATCCTGTTCAGCACCGGGGTGCAGTATAAGCCGAACGACTATGTCAGCCTGAATGCTCAATACCGTTTCTCAGACAATGATTCGTCCCGTGCCGGCAGCAGCTACACAGCCCATGTGCTACGCTTTTCTGCCGCACTCCGGTACTGAGGGTCACCAAGTCTTCTTTCACCAAAAATTCCCCGAAACTCCATCGGGGAATTTTTGTCTTCCCAGGCCGTCTCTTCCGTCCTGATTCGATTATGCGATTCAAAGCCATTGTACCCGTTCTTTGCCTGATCCTGCCGGTCCTTTCCGGTTTCGCTCAGGATGACACCGCCGCGGCTTTCGCGGATGTTGAGGTCAGCGGAAATTACGTGCTCCGTCCCTCGGATCGCTTGGAATTCTCTGTTTTTCAGGAGCCGGATATGGCTCAGGAGATACAGATTCAGCAGGATGGGAGCATCAATCTGCCCCTCATCGGGCGGATCGAGGTGGGCGGTATGACCCTGGCCGATGCGCGGGAGGCGATCTATGACCTCTATAACCGGGATTATCTCGTGAATCCCCAGATCCGGCTGCGCGTTATCGAGTTTGCTCCCCAGTGGGTCAAGGTTTTGGGGCAGGTGAATTCGCCCGGCAATATTCCCATCCCCCCGGACCGGGACCTCACCCTCCTGGAAGCTGTCGGGGGAGCCAAGGGCTTCACCCGGATTGCCAATATGCGAACCGTGAAGCTGAAGCGGACGACCGAGGATGGCGAGGTCATCACCATGACCATCGACGTCGAGGAAATCCTGAACAACGAGAAGATCAAAGACATTCCGGTGAAGGACGGGGACTCCATTTTTGTTGAAGAGCGTCGCTTCTAGCTACGCCGGTTTTTGTTATCATGAAAAGCAATCCTTACGGAGGCCGCGAACCCGAGGGCGGTGGATACTATTACGGCTACGGATACAATCAGGGATCCTATGGCGGGGGCTACGGTGGCTACGATGCCCAGCCCCATCGGTCTCTGAAGGACTACCTGCTGATTTTCCGTGAGCGGATCTGGTACTTCATCCTGACCTTTTTCATCATTTTTGCGGGTGCGTTGATTTACACCTTCAACAAGACCCCGGTCTACACGGCGGCCGCCATGGTTCAGGTCCTGCGCGACGATCCCAACGTCATGCCCACCGCGGATGTTGAGATGAATGAAATCCGCTCCGCCGAGGACCTCAACACCCAGATCAATCTGCTGGAGAGTGGGGCCATCATCGAGGCGGTCGAAAAACGGCTGGTCGGGGAGGACCGCCGGCTGTTCATGGAGCCTTACGAGGATACCATCCGGTTGAGCGGCCCTTTGTCGCCCACGGAAATCCTGGCCCGCAACCGGGCGATCATTCCGCGTCGGCTCAGCCTCAACGTCCAGGTCGCCTACAGTCACCCCTATCCGGAAATCGCCGCGAAGGTGGCGAACCTGTTCGCCGACGAATTCATCAATTATAACCTCAATCGAAATATCGACGCGTCCATGAAAGCCGTCGAGGATCTGAACGCGCGGGCCGAGCAGCAGCGTGCCAAGGTCGAGGAGCTCGAATTGCGGCTGTCGGAATACAAGGAACGGCACAATGCCATCTCGCTGGACAAGGAGGAGGATATCGCCAGCCAGGAATTGAGTCGCCTGAACGATATCGTCGTTCAGTCCCGGAACACCTTCGACAACGCGAAAACCCGCTGGGATTTGATCCAGTCCTATCGGGACGAAGGCCGAGACCTTTGGGAGCTCGGTTTTATCGCTCAGAAACCCCGGGTGAGCGAACTCCTCAGCCGGGTCTCGAGTCTTAAGATTCAGATTGCTTCCCTCTCCGAACGGTACCGGGCCAAGCACCCGACCATGATCGAAGCGCAGCGCTCGCTCAATCAGGCCGAGGCCGAACTGGCCTCAACCATTCGAAGCTCCGTCGAGGAAGTGAAGGCCGACTACAATCAGGCCGAGGCTAACTTCAATCAGGCTCTGGCCACCCTCCGCCAGAAGGAGTCCGAGTTGATCGAGCTGGGAAAAACACGGGTCGAATACAACTCAATCCTGACTGACCTTCAGGTTCAGCGAAGCTTCTATCAGGCGATCAACAACCGTCTGGCCGAGCAGGTGACTCAAGTCAATCTTGTGCAGGCTTCCGCCCGGATCATCGACCGCGCCCAACCGCCGGTGAATCCCTCCTCACCCCGCGTGAAACTCAACCTCGCCCTCGGTTTCGTGGGTGGGATTGCTTGTGGAATCGGCATGGTATTTCTGGTCGCTTTTGTCGATGACCGCGTGAAAACCGCCTTCGACATCGAGGGCGTCGTCGGGCTTCCGCTGGTCGGAATCGTGCCGCGGCTGCGGCGCATGGATGCCTCGGAAAAAGCCAAGGTGGTTGCTTCCAACGCCGATCGCCATACGACGGAAGCCTTCCGCTCGATCCACTCCACGCTGAAGCTGAACGATGACAGCAAGAATGCCAAAGTCATCCTCACGACCAGTACTGTTCCGGGTGAAGGTAAGTCCTTCATCAGTACCAACCTGGCCCTGACCTACGCCAACCATGGCGAGAAAACGCTGTTGTTTGACGGCGACCTCCGCCTGCCCAATATCGGCAAGTCCCTGCAGATCACGAAGCCTGGCGGCCTGGTGAAGTGCCTCGAGGAAAACGGCAATATTCAGGACCACATCACGCGCGACTTCTTCCCCAATCTGGACGTGCTTCCGGCCGGTGCGAAGGCCAAGAATCCCACCCAGATCCTCAACAGTTCCAAGTTCGAGGCCCTGCTCGATGAACTGCGGAATCAGTACGATCGGATCATTATCGACTCCCCGCCTCTGGCCGCCGTCAGCGACGGATTGACCTTCCTTCCGCTGGTCGACGGCGTCGTGTACGTCATCAAGTTTAACACCGTGAAGCGGAAGACCGCCAAGGTGAATGTCCGCAGACTCTGGGAATCCAGCACCCCGGTCTTCGGAGCCGTCTTGAACAATATCAGCGCCAGTATCTCCAGTTACTACTACAGCCACTACTATGACCGTGGCTACAAGGACTACTACGTGGCCCGGGAAGATGAAGAGGCCCAGGAACAGGAGACGGTCACCGTCCCGACCGAGACCACCAAACGCTGATTTTTTCCGCCGGGTCGCTCAGCTTCCGGCGGATGCCCGTTCCAGGCGCTCAAGTACAGCATCGGCCTGCCCGCCTTCAGCGAGCGGGCGCTCCACCAGGATCCGGGCAAATCCCAGGGTGTCCACCTCGTGGAGCCTGGCATAGAGGTTCCGGGCGATCTCCGGAACCGAGCCCGAGCGGGAGAGGGCAAAATCGTTTCCGGTCCGGCTGACGTCCCCGTCACGCAGGAAAATGCGGGCATCGTCTTCTTTAACGGAAAACTGCAGCAGATCGACGGAAGCCAGCACCCGCAGCGGCGTGCGAGGCTGATAGTGCCGCTTGTGCTGACCGGGGGCCAGGGCTCCGGTCCCGGTAGCGAGCACCTCTTTTCCCCGCTGCACCGGCTGATTAAGCGTTTGTTCAAGGTCCTCGCAGGTGACCGATCCGGTGCGCAAGAGGTGAAACCGATTCTCGATCCGGGCTAAAATGGTGGATTCCAGGCCTTCCCGGCAGGGACCACCGTCTACAATGTAGTCGATGCGGTCGCCCAGCATGCGGAGCACATGCTCGGCCCGGGTCGGGCTGAGGTGGGTATAAGGATTGGCGCTGGGTGCGGCCAGGGGCGAGCCCACCAGCCGGATCAAGGTGCGCATGGCCGCATGGTCCGGGCAACGGACGGCCACGGTGTTCCGGCCCGCTGTAACCGCATCCGGAATAGCTTCCCGCTTCCGCAGAATCAGGGTAAGCGGACCCGGCCAGTATTGATCAATCAGGCGTTCAGCCCAATCGGGCGGACGGGAAACCACTCTTTCCAGATCTTCGGGATCGGCGACATGGACGATCAGGGGATTTCGACTCGGTCGTCCTTTAATCCGGTAGACAGCCTCGATGGCAGTCTCATCAAAAACGGGAGCTGCCAACCCGTAAACGGTTTCCGTGGGCACGGCCACGGGTTTGCCCCGTGCCAAATGGGCGGCCGCCTTTTTCAGATCTTCGGCGTCCGTCGTGAGGACTTCGGCCATCCGAACAAGGTGGGGACCGGTGGGCCCGCGGTTATTTCATCAGCAGCAGGCTGCGCGCCCGCTTGATCTGAAGCGAGATGTGGCGTTGCTGTTTGGCCGTCAACCCGGTGATGCGCCGGGGCAGGATTTTCCCGGTGTCCGTGACATAACGGGCGAGGATTTCCGTATCGAGGTACGTGAAATCCAAGGGGTTGAGCGAACGCTTTTCGGTTTGTGCGTCAGACATGAAATTCAGAAAAGTGGGTTAGCGAAACCGAGCAGTAAGTATTTCTTTGCATAGGGACACAAGTCCAAACAATCCTCCTTCCGGCTTCCGGGTCCCCATAGTTCAATTGGATAGAACGGCCCTCTCCTAAAGGGCTAATCCGGGTTCGAGTCCCGGTGGGGGCACCAGCCCCGGCCCGTTTCGTTTACGCGACCGGGACCGGCCGTTCCACCTGTTGCCGCGGGGCTCCCTGCGGGCGGGCCGCTGCCGGAAGCGCCTGCCGGAGCGTGCCGGCCCAGGTGCGGAGATAAACAACCAGGTCCTCCCGGCAGTTTCGGCGGAGGTGGCGGAAGCCCCCCGGGAGGCGTTTCAGGACTTTGGGATCGGAAAGGTATTCGAGGCGTCGGATGTCGTTGGTGTTCAGCCCGATTTCGACGAGCCGGTCGATGACACCATCGAGCGGATTGCCGGTGATCGGGCAGTAGGGGGTGTAGTGCTCGGTTTGCTCGGTCCAGTTCCCCTGCCCGCGAAGGGCCCGCTGATGGATGTCACCGGGATGGAGACGGGTCACAGTCTGGGCGAGGTGGCCGCAGTTACATCGCCCCATGTGGCTCCAGCTGTAGGCGGCACCTTGTTCCAGCCGGTCGGCCGTTTCTTCCATTGCTTCAATCAACACCGGATTGGAAATAGCCATATCAGTATTCTCGCGGAGATTGGCGCGGTTTCAACTCGAGGAGCGCATAGGGATCAATTTCAGCTGATTCCTCCGGGTGAAGCGCCACCCAGACACGGTCCGGGGTGAGGGGAAGCTCGGTAAACCGGTGACCCAGGGCATCCTGCAGGGCGTTGGCCAGGGCGGGCACGACGCAGTTGATGGACACTTCCCCCAGGCCGCGAGCCCCGGCCGGCCCGTAAGGGTCGTCCGTCTCGTGAAAAACGACTTCCATGTCCGGGAAATGTCCCAACTGAGGAAGTCGGTAAAAACGGAAGCCCGGATTGAGGAGCTTCCCGAAATCATCGGTCACCAGGTTTTCGGTCAACGCGTAGCCCAACCCCATCGCATTGCCCCCAACCACCTGGCCTCGGGCGGTAATCGGATTGATGATACGCCCCGCATCGATCGCCTGGACGTTTTTCAGGATGACGATCTCCCCGGTGTCCGGATCCACCGCAAGGCGCATCCCCTGCACACCGAAGCTCACCGTGACTGGTTCCGCTGAATACTCCGCCGAAGCCTCCATGGGAAAGCTGCGACCTTCCTCACGGCGCCGTTTCAGGATGGTCGCGGCCCGGCGTACCGCTTCGCCCGCATGGTAGAGCTGTGCGCTGGCGTAGGCACCCGTATCAAACGGCGTTTCATCGGTGTCGGCGGCCACGAGGGTGATACCCCGTTGAGGCAGATCCAGTACATCGGCCGCTATCTGGCACAACGCCGTGTCGGATCCCGTCCCGATGTCCGCCGCTCCCGTCCGGATGACCGCCCGGTCGGCTCCGGGCATCGACAACGTCACCGCCGACCGGCAACTGGCCGCCGGCCCGCTGGTCAGGGCGCTCAGCGCGACGCCTTCCCCGTAACGCCAGGCGCGATGCCCTTTTGCGCGGAACCCCCGTGCTTTTTTGAGCGCCGTTTCGACGCTGCGAAAGCATTGGTCGAGCGCGTAGCTGCCGATCACGTATGGCCCGGGGAGCGCCCCGTCGACCAGAAGCGGATCCCCGTACCGAACCACGTTGTTTCGCAGGAACCTGAGGCCCGATTGGTGCGTCTTGCGGGCCAGCTCGTCGAGATGGCTCTCCACGGCGAAAACAACCTGGGTACCGCCGTAGCCGCGAAAAGCGCCCGACGGCACGTGGTTGGTATAGACGGTACGTGCCCGGAAGCGCTTGTCGCCGCATCGGTAGGGGGCCAGGGCCTCGAAAGCGCCACAATGCAGGATGTCCTGACTGTGGTTGCCATAGGCCCCGGTGTCCGCCGTGACATCGACATCCAGGGCCAACAGGTTGCCCTGATCGTCAGCGCCGGCACGTACCCGGATGGTCATCGGGTGGCGGACGCTGGTGGCGGAAAAAACCTCCTCCCGGGAGAGCTCCCAGGCCACGGGCCGCCCGAGGTTCCAGGCCGCCAGCGCGCACAGATCCTCCGTGAATACCTCCTGTTTATTGCCGAAGCCACCGCCGACCGCGGCCTTTTTCACATGGATGGCGGATTCCGGAATACCCAGCCGCCGACTGATGTTTCGCCGGCAGAGAAAAGGCACCTGGGTGCTCGTCAGGATATGCAGCCGGTCGTCCGCGTCGCGGGAAGCCAGGGTCACCTGCGGCTCGAGATGGGCCGTCTGGACCCGGTGTGTGCGGTAAACCGCTTCGTGGGTGACGGGGGCCCCGGCCAGAGCCGCTTCGATATCGCCGACGACCGCATGCCGCACCGCTGCAATGTTTCGCTCCGGATCCGCGATTTGCGAGCTCTCGGATTCCCCGTGCACCGTCGGGGCGCCATCCGCCATCGCTTCCTCGGGAGTAAAGACCGGGGTCAGCGGCCGGTACTGCACATGAACGGCGCGCGCGCCGCGTTGAGCGGCTTCGCGGGTCTCGGCCACGACGAAGGCGACCCGGTCGCCGATGAAGCGAACCTTATTGTCCAACAGGTAATGATCCAGGCAGTCGCCGACCGGATCCGGATGACAGGCGGTTGTAAAGGGGACGCGTGACACGTCCTTCCAGGTGAAGACGCGGACCACACCGGGTATTTCCAAAGCCTCGCCATCGTCGATACTCAGGATTTCCCCGTGTGCCACGGGCGACCGGACGGCCGCCCCGAACAGGCAGTCTTCCGGGAAGAAATCGACCGTGAAGCGGGGAGCTGATTCAACGATAGCTCGGGTGTGGCGGTTGGGAACGGGCGCCCCTACGCCAGCCCGCCCGGCATCAGGGTCCGGTTCAGGCTGCCCAACCCCGGGCGCCGGTCGCAGGCGGGCCAGGGCGCCCCGGATGGCGTCGTAACCGGTACACCGGCACAGGTTGCCCTTGAACGCCTCACCCGCTTCCTTCGGGCAAGCATCAGCCTTCGCCCAATGTTCCGCCGTGGCCATGAAGCCGGCGGTGCAGTAACCGCATTGAAAGGCCTGGCACCGGGCAAAGGCATCCGGCGCGGTCTCCAACCGGTCGGGCAGGGTCAATGCCCTGCCCTCGGCGCGAAAGGCCGGTGTCACACAGGCGTGGACCGGGTGACCGTCCATCAGGACCGT
This sequence comes from Opitutales bacterium, assembly GCA_051117635.1. Classification (GTDB taxonomy): domain Bacteria; phylum Verrucomicrobiota; class Verrucomicrobiia; order Opitutales; family JABSRG01; genus JBNPEH01. The sequence continues at coordinate 21,997 of JBNPEH010000014.1, forward strand.
GCAGCAGCCGCAATCGCCTGTTCCGCAGCCGTATCGGGCGGCCGTCAGACCGGCGTCGCGTAAAGCCGTCAGCAGGGTCCGGGCGGGATGGACGTCCAGCGTGACTGACTGTCCGTTAACGCTCACCGCCATGGCTGCATCACCTCCTCCGCCAGTTGACGCGACCGCGCACGCCGGTAAACCGCCGGTGAGAGCGGATCTTCAATCCAGAGATCGTCCGGAATGGCCCGATCCAGGGCGGCGACCAGCGGGGCCTTGCCGGTCGGTACTGTTTCCCACTCCAGGAGGATCGGGGCCGCAACCGAAGCCGCTATCACCAGACGGATATTTCCCGAAGCCAGACGCGTGCTGGCGGCCAGAGCGACCGGCGGGCCGTATCCGCCATAGCCGACAGCGCGGAAGTGGACGGGAGCGTACAAGGATTCCGCCTCCAGCCGGATCGAACGCAGGAGATCGCCCTGTTTCAGACGGGTTGTCCGCTTGCCGGTCTGAAAGCCGCGGGCCGGCCAGCTAACGGTGGTTCCGTCGGGTCGCCAGACGGTGTAGGTTGCATTCAGCAGGACCATCAGGGGGGCCAGGGTCCCGATAGGCAAAGCCAGGCAGAGGTTGCCGCCCACGGTGGCGGCGTGCGTCACCTTATAGGAGGCGCTCAGGGCGCGGGTCGCCGCTTCAAAGGCGGCGCAGGCCGGCCATGCCGCCGGCCAGGCTTCCGCCAGCAGGCGACTCAAGGTGCAGGTGGCTCCGAGGGTGACCCCGGCCTCGGATCGCTCCAGATCGGGCCAACCCAGGCTGTGGAGGTCAACCAGATGCCGCACCCCCGGCTGCGCTTCGCTATACAGCCAGGTGCCCCCCGCCACGAAGCGGGTATCCCGCCGGGGAAAAGGCAGATCCTCGCGGGTCTTCGGTCGGAGACAGCTTTCGATTTCGGGAAGGTCCATTGGGCGCGCAGCCTAGCCATCCTTTATCGAGACTCAAGGCGCCGCCTGTGTGGGCTGTCCGGTCCCGGCGCTCACTTCAAATCGCCCGCACCCCTCCCAGGTATTCGTGCTGTATCGCTAGCCCGAACTTCTCACCAGAATCGGGAAACAGTGCGGTAAATAATACTGAACGAGGGATTTGCAGCATTTCTTCGAAATGCACGTTTGTGGTGTTGCCCTGTTTCCCGATTCTTTTCGCCCCACATGCGCGATCTGCGGCGTGTTATGCTCGCTTCGCTCGTTGAGGTGTCGCCCTGCGGGCTCGGTAGTCGGGCTGGAAACCGCCTGGTTACGCACCTCAGTGCGCGCCCAGCCGGTTTCGCCCTCCCGCCGTCATGCCGCTCAGCGGCATTATGGCGGACACGCCGCCTTCCGCCGTCGTCCCGCTTAGCGGGACTTCCTCCTACGCCAAGGCTACGGCGGACATGATGGCGGACAGGGGCAGCTCATCACATCTGGGCTTCATGAGAAGTCCGGGCCAGGGCAGGGGATGGCCCCGGGGCAGAAGCGGTTCGCCTGGTCGGTTGCCTGTGCGAATGGGCGATCTGCGCCACTAGAGCATTGCCAAACCGGGAGGCGTAAGGCCTTGTGGCCGCCGCAGCGGGTCTGCAAAGTGGCTGCCATTCCCATTTGGGCTCAACTGATTCATGGCCTTTCCAACCGCTTCATCCGAAACGCTCAGTCTGGAGAAGAAACGCCGGCTGTTCCGGCTGATGTTGACCAGTCGCCAGGGCGACCTGCGGGAGCAACGGCTGCTCCGGCAGGGCCAGGGCTGGTTTCATATCGCCGGGATGGGTCATGAGGGCATGGCCGTTCTCGGTGCGCTCCTCCGCGAGTCGGATTACGCCTTTCCCTATTATCGGGATCGGGCGCTGGCTCTGGCCAAAGGCATCACCACCGAGGATTTTGCGCGCGCATTCCTGGCCAAGCGCACCAGTTCCAGCGGGGGTCGGCAATTGACCGGCCACTTTTCCAGCCACATGCATCGGATTTTCAGCCACGCCTCACCCGTCGGGGCCCATGCCCTGCCCGCTGTCGGCTTTGGCTGGGGCATTCAATTGGACGGGCGGGACGACGTCGTTCTGTTGAGCCTCGGTGAGGCGGCCACCCGGCAGGGTGAATTCTACGAAGCGGTCTGTTTTGCCCAGGAGCACCGGCTGCCGGTCATCTTTGTCGTCGAGGACAACGGCCTGGCCATTTCCACCCATACCGAGGCCGGCACGCCGCGGACCCTCCAGCTGTTGGGCAACGACCGGTGGGTGGACGTGGACGGCCTCGATGTGGACGCGCTCCAGGCAGCCGGAAGTCGGGCGATTGAACGAGCGCGCGGCGGCGAGGGCCCGGGATACCTGTGGGTCCGCACCGCCCGGTTGCACAATCACAGCAGCACCGACGACCAGCGGCTTTATTTGACCGAGCAGGAACAGGCTGCGTTGGAGGACCGCGATCCTGTCGCCCGTCTCCGTTCCGATCTCCTGGCTGCGGGTGAGGTGGATCGGGAGACCCTCGAGGCGGAGGAGGCCGACATCGCTGCGGAAATCCGTTCCATCTACGAACAGGTCGCCAGGGAAGAAGATCCGAAGGCGGAGGAACTCGTCCTGCACCTGGAAGGAGCGGCCCCCGAGCGAACCGGTCAGGAGGATGGTCCCGAGCTGCCCGATCCCTGCCGACTGGTGGACGCGGTCAATCTGACTTTCCGGCATGCGCTCGAATCCCGTGAGGACGTCGTCTTCTTTGGCGAAGACATCGAGGACCCGAAGGGTGGGGTGTTCAACCTGACTAAGGGGCTCTCGTCCGATTTCCCCAAACGGGTGGTCAATGCGCCTGTCGCTGAGGCGACAATCTGCGGACTGGCCGTGGGTCTCGCCGCTTACGGTAAACGGCCCGTTTTCGAGCTTCAGTTCGTGGACTTCATCCACCCGGGCTGGAACCAGCTTTTCAACAACATGGCCAACCTCCGCTGGCGCACCTTCGGGGACTGGCGGTGCCCGGCCATTCTCTATGCCCCCTGCGGCGCCTACCTGCCGGGCGGAGCCATCTGGCACAGCCAGTCCGGAGAAAGTGCGCTGGCTCAGATTCCGGGCCTGCGGGTGCGGATGCCTTCCCGCCCGCACGAGGCTCGCGAGGCCTTTCAGGAAGCTCTGGCCAGTGACGATCCGACCATCGTTCTCCTCCCCAAGCACCAGTTCTGGACCCGCCAGGCCGCGACACCGTCCGGGCGATCCGCCGGTATCCTGAGGGCGGTGCGTCGCCATACCGGCAACAGCCTGACGGTCGTCTCCTGGGGTAATCCGCTGGAGATCATCGATCAGGTCCTGGCCGACCGGGAGGACCTCTCCGGCGCCTTGGATGTCTATGACCTGGTTTCCCTCGCTCCCTGGGACCGCGAAACCGTGGCCGACTCGGTTCGCCGGACGGGCCGCCTGCTGGTTGTGCAGGAGGACACGCCGGCCTGCTCGATCGGTCAGCGGATCATCGCCGAACTGACCGGCGACCGCGCGGTGTTTGCCGCCCTGGTCGCCCCGCCGCGCCTGATCGCACGAGCCCCTGTTCCGATCGGCTTCAATCCCATTTACGAGTACGCCGCGCTCCCCGACCGTCCGGGTATCCAGGCTGCTGTCGACGCGTTGCTAGCCTGGTCGACCCCCGCTACCAACCGCCCGGTGGTTCCCCCCGCTTCCGCCGCTTCCGCCCCATCATCCCTGCCCATGACTGATCAACCGCCGTCGCCGGCCGCCTCTTCCGGTCGCAAACAGATTAAGGTGCCCATCCTCGGCGAGGGTATTCGTGAAGCCCGGCTGGTCGCCTTGCTGAAGGAACCCGGCGAAGCCGTGGAGCCGGATGAAGCGGTTTGCGAAATCGAGACCGACAAGGCGGTCTTCCCCGTGGAAAGTCCCTGCGCGGGCACCTGGGAGGTCTGGGCCGTGGACGAGGGGGCCACCGTCAGCGTCGGGGATACCCTCGGTTCCCTTGTCCCGGATGATCCCGAACTGGCCGACGCCGAGCGTCCGTCTTCTTCCACGGCGGGGGTTGCGTCTGAGGATTCGGAGGGGGAGGGGGACGCCAACGAGGTGGCCCTGCGGCAGGCGCCCGGGCTCCCGGAAGGCGTTCTCCGGCAACTGCCCGGAATCGTGCCCGCGACCATCACCATTCAAGCTGCCTGGTCTGCCATCAAGGAAGCGCGCCGTGCGGCGAAGGAAGAGGCCGGTTCCACCGGTGAAGCCCCGAGCCCCTCGCTGATGGTCGCCTGGTCAGTCACCCGGGCGATGCGCCAGCACCCTGTCTTTGCCTCGATCGTCAAGGGCCGGCAACTCCTCTTCGATCCCGACGGCTTCGACCTCGGGGTGGCGGTCGCCCTGGATAACGACGCCCTGGAAACAGCCGCCGTCCGCAAAGCCGGTACCCTGGACTGGCCCCGGTTCCAGGAGGCCTACCGGGCTGCCGTCCGTGCGGTCCGGGCCGGCGAGGTAGCGTCCAAAGCCCGCGTTTCCCTGCAGCTTTCGTCTCTGGGCACCTTTCCCGTCATTCATGCCGTTCCCATCGTCGTGCCTCCGGCCGTGGCGACCCTCTTTGTCGGTAATGCCCGGCTGAGGCCGCGTGAATCGAACGACGGTGTGCTGCATGAACCCGTGGTCGACCTCGTCCTGACCTTTGACCACCGCTGGGTTAACGGGGTGGGTGCCGCCGCTTTCCTCAACGATATCCGGCGGCGGATGGAGGAATTCGATCTCCAACATCCGGAGAAGGAACCCTCCGACAGCGGCCGGGCATGAACCCGGCCATTTGATTTTACCCGGCCGGGGAACGGTATTCAGCTCGGCTTCGCGGTACGGATTATACCGATTTCAGCAAAGCGGTCCTGACCGTCAGCCATCCAGCCGCTGCGGCAAGAGGCTTCAGGCCCGCGCCGGGCTTTGTTGACCGACGGCCAGGAGCCAGGAAGCCGCCTGGATTTTGGCCGGTCGCCGCCGATGGCTCTGATCATCCGCCGTCACCGGGGCCAGAGGAAACGGCACCGGTGTCGGCGCGGGTCCGCTGATTTCCGGGCAGGCTGCCCGGAAGGTTTGCGAGTCCACCCAGCCGATATCCGCCCAGCGGCGGGCAGACGCCTCGAACTGGCGCCGCGCTTCCGGCGCCACCAGGTTCAGGGGTTCGTGCGTGGCCAGGTAGGAAAGCCCGGCATTGCTTAACAGCGCGGTCAGGATGATGCGGAAGCCGAACAGCGCGGAGCTGCCATCCGTGACGACGATGGAAAGACGCTCCTGCGTGAAGTTGGAAAAATGCCGGTGCAGGTGGTGGCGCGTGCCCGTCGAGTCGATGCCGTCGAGATAATGTTCCCCTACCCGGACACCGTCTCCGGATGCCGATCCGTCGGTGTTGGCCCACGTCACGGTCCCGTGGATGCCGATCGAGTAGATCGCGACCGACGCGGTGCGGTGTTGAGTGTGGCGTTTCGTCCTGACCATGCCTACAAGCTCAAGGCTCGGCACAGGCTTGCCAAAATTTCGTTTTACAAAAAATTTGGTAATGATACCGGCTTAGGCACGTGGCTACCCCTCAACAAACCGCTGTCGTTGTCGAGGATGAGCGCCTTTTCCGCTGTGTCCTGGAAAACGTCCTCAGCAATGAGCTCGGCCTGACCGTATACAGCGCTGCCGACGGCGACACGGCGCTGACGCTTTGCCGGGAGCATCAGCCCGACCTCGTCGTCCTCGACCTCGGCATTCCGGCCCGCAACGGTCTGGCCGTTGCCGAGATTTTGCTGAAGGAACGTCCCCGGCTCCGCATCATCGCCGTGAGCAGCCGTTCGGACACCTATACGATGTACTGGGTGAATAAATTCGGCCTGCGCGGTTTCGTGGACAAGCGGGCTGAGACGCCGGAGAACCTCGAGCAGGCTTTCCGGCAGGTCCTGCGGGGGGAAACCTATTACTCGGATGTCGTCAGGACCCGGCACGACCTGCTGGTTCGCGATGATTATGCCTTCAGCAAAATTCTCAGCGAGCGGGAACAGGAACTCCTTCACTATTTCGGGCTGGGTATGTCCAACGAGGAAGTGGCGGAATTCGCCCGGATCGGCGAAAAGACTGCCCAGACCCACCGCTACAACATCATGCGGAAACTGAAGCTGCACAGCACGCCCGAGCTGCTCCGCTATGCCACCCAAAACGGCTTCGACCTCTACGACCCGCGGGATCGGGTGGAGCCGGAGGGCTCACACGGCGGGTGAATCGGCCTTCAGCCCTTGCTCCAGTTTCTCCAGCGCACGTGACAATCGGAGGATTTCCCCGTCGGTTTCCACCCATGCCTCCCGTTCCGGAAACTGGCCCGATCGCAACCGGTCCTCAATGGGTCTCAGGATGTTGGATACATTGGAAAAGCCCACCAGGTCGCACTTGCCGGCAATGTGGTGCACCGCCCGGGCTGCCGCCTTCGGGTCTTCGCCGGTCAGGGCCGCCCGGGCCTGAGCCCACCCGTTGCGAATATCACGCCGCAGGGTCCGGACCGCCTCCAGGCGGGCTGTCGGGTCGTCCTTGCGATAGAACAGGTAGTCGGTTCGCAGCGGCGGGTCGTCGGCGGCCGGGGCGGCGGCGTCGCTCTCGGAAGTCGGGATTGCTGTCTCACTCATGGATTGGGTCGACCGGCCGAATGCCTTCGTCAGGCCACTCAAGACACCACGGAGGTGGTCGGGGTCCACCGGTTTGCTGATAAACCCGTCCATTCCCGCGTCCAGGCAGGCCTTCCGGCTTTGTTCGGTGGCATAGGCGGTCACCGCGAAGATCGGTACCGAGCGCAGGGTTTTGATGCGGCGGGCGAATTCGGGTCCCTCGCCGTCGGGCAGGCTGAAGTCCAGTAGCACCGCGTCGAATCGATCCTGGCGAAACACCCTCAGCCCGTTTTCGCCGTCCCCGGCGACCTGGGAGGTGCATCCGCACGCCTCCAGCATCTCCGCAATCACCTGCCGGTTGTAGACGTCGTCCTCGATGACCAGGACATGCAGGTCCAGCGGTTCGGACGATGCGAGGGGCAGGGCAACCCCGCCCGCCGGCTCGGAGACCTGCCCGCCCTCCTCCGCCTGAACGGGGGAGCTGTCCGTTTCCGAAAGCGTCAGTTCGAAACTGAAGCAGGTGCCCTGACCCGGTTGCGAGTCCACTTTCAGGGAACCGCCCAGACTCAGGGTGAGGGCGCGTGCGATGGATAGCCCCAGGCCGCTGCCGCCGCCCGGCATCAGTCGCCGCCCGGAGGAACCCTGCGCATAGGGCTCGAATATCCGGGCGCGCTCCTCTTTGGGAATGCCGAGCCCCGTGTCTTCGATGCTGAAGCGGGCGGTCAGCCGGCCCGGTCGGGAGCCGCCCCGGGTCTCGCAATGGACCCGGATGCCCCCGGTTTCCGTAAATTTGATGCCATTGGAAACCAGGTTGGCCAGGACATCGAGCAGGATCTGTCGGTCGACCAGAACGGGCGCTTCGGCGCCCTTGTAGTCGATCTTCAAATACAGCCCTTTGGCCTCTACCTGATAGGCGAAGAGACTCTCCAGGGTGGTCAGGACCGACTCCAGCGCGACCGGTTCGGGGTTGGGGACCACTTTGCCGGATTCGATTTTGGAGAAGTTGAGCACGTCGTCGATATGACCCTTGAGGTATTGGCCGCAGGCCAGGATGCGCTCCAGAGAGGGCCTCAGTTCCGGGTGCTCCGCCCGTTTCAGCAGCAGTTGGCTGGTGCCGATGATGCCGTTGAGCGGGTTGCGAATGTCGTGGCTCATGCGTGCGACAAAGGCCGACTTCGCCTTGCTCGCGCGGTTCAGGTTTTCATTGGCCTTGATCAGTTCGAGCGTCCGGGAACGGACTGATTCCTCCAGGATGGCGTTGATCTTGCGCAGGCGGCGAGTCCGCCAGTGGCCCAGGGCCAGCAGACCGATTACCGCGACGAAGGCATACCCGGTGTAGGCTCCCCAGGTGCGGTACCAGGGTGGGGCGATGCTGAAGCGCAGTTCGGCCGGCGGGGAAAGCTGGCCGGCCAGATCCCGTTGACGTACCTCGAAGACGTAGTCTCCCTCGCGCAGGTTCGTGAAATCGCGGTAGGTTTGTCGGTTCCAGTTGGACCAGTCCGATTCGAATCCCCGCAACCGGGTCTGGAACTCCACGTGGCCGCCCAGATGGAATTGCGGCGCTGCGAATGCGAAGCGAAGGTCGTTGAAGGCGAAGGGCAGTTGCTCCAGTGCCTCGCCCGTCAGCGGCAGGGAGGCCCGTTGGCCGGGAGCATCCGGGTCGCGGTGCGCCAGCCGGCGCAGCAGGGGAGGCTCCGGTTGTTCGGGCTCCGCAGGCGGCTCGACTGTAGTCCGGATTAATCCCGTGCTGGCATTGAGCCAGAGGGTGTCTTCTTCGGCAACCAGACTCCACACCTTGCCGCCGAACGATCCGGGCAGGGTGCGCAGGGTGCCGACCTCGATGGGATCGTCCGGAAGCGCACCGCGAAGCCACAATAATCGGGCCCGTTGCCTGTCCTCGGCCAGATGGTAAACAAAGGCTTCATGGCCACCCGGGGCTGATCCCAGGACCGAGTTCTGCGCATTTATCCCGGGTGAAAGGATCCGCTCCCGCCGGCCAGGATTGTGCGGATCGTGGATTTCAAAAAGACCCGCCTCGTCCAGCACCAACAGCCGTTGGTTGATTTTTGCGAACTGCGGGGGATTGCGTCGGTTCGGCAGCGAGCCCTCACCGCTGAGACGCGTCGTCACGAACCGATAGCCCGTCCCGGAAGGGTGGATACCCACGCGGTATACGCCGTTGTTGACTCCGGTCAGAAGCAGTTGGCCGTCCGCCAGCTCGACGAATGAGGAAATCGGCCCGGGAATATCTTCAAGCACCCCGCCCGGGACCCAACCCGAAGCCTCCCGCAGATAGTGGCGGGCGCCGGTGTTGCTGCCGGTAAACAACAAATCATCGTAGGTTTTTGATGGATACACAGTGAACACCTGCCCGGCGTCCCCGTCGATGGTGGTCAGTCTCCCGCCGTCCCAGGCCAGCAATCCCGCCTGGGAGCCAATCAGCAGCGGTCCTCCCCGGGGCGTGGCCAAATCAAAAGCAGGTCTGCTGAGGCCGGGTACCTGCCGGAACCGGGGGACCAGAGAATCAGCTGCCCGATCCAGGCGATAGATGTTGTTGCCCGCCGCGACATGAAGGTTGTTGTCGTACCGCGCGGCTGCCAGAACCGGGGTCTCCGCCAAGCCCAGGCGCTCGTCGAGACGATAGGCGTTGAGGTCGAGAGCCACCCGGGTCAGTCCGTTCTGGCCGGCCACCCACAAGCCCTGATCCCTGTCGAGGAGCGTGTTGTTGGCCCGATCATCCGTCAGCCCCTGCCCCCCCTTCAACTGATAGCTGAGACGCCCGTCGGCCTCGATGACCAGGACACCCGCCTTGAACGTGGGTAAGGCCAGTCGTCCCCCGGGCAATGGCTCGACGGCCATCAGCAGGGCATCAACCAGCGTATCATCGCCTTCGGTCGAAAAGCGCCGCCATGCGGAGCTGTCTCTCAGGTACAGACCGTTTCTGAGTGTTCCAATCATGGTTATACCGTCCTCCCGATCCATCCGAATACCCACGATCACATTGCCGGGAAGCGCCTCTGCGGCAAAGCGTCTATCCCATCGGTCCCCCAGGAAGCGATAAAGGCCGTCACCGGCTACGCTGAGAAACGAGATGTTGCCTGACCGAACGGGTGAAATTCTGGATGCCGCCTCAAACCGGGTCAGGGAGAAGGCCGTTCCATCCCAGCGGTAGACGGTCTGGTTGCCGAAAAAGAGGGTTTGCCCGAGGTCTGCGTGATGATGCACCGCCCAGATCGGCTCGATCGGCAAATCCCCGTCCTCCAGATGGTCGAGCAGGCTGGTGTACCGGTAATCCCCCTCGGGCGTGGCCGCAAAGTAACCCATTTCATCAAGAGCCCCAATCCAGATGCGCCCGCCGGGTCCGCTGTCGATACCCCGCACGTTCGTCGCCCCGCCCGGATCGTGCTGGGTCCAGTGCTGACCGTCGAACCGAACCACCGCCTGGTTGCCGACCCAGATCTGGCCCTGCGCATCCTGGTGGACCACGAAGTTTTCCCATTCGGAGCTGAAGGCTTCCGCTCCGAACTGCTCGGTCATGGGTAGGCCCGCTTCACCGTTCAGGATGCACCGGGACAGCCCCCAGATCAGCAGCAGCGCGACCCGGCGGCCATCCGACCTGAGTCCCCTGCCGTTAGCACGAACCCGGTCCCCTTGCCTTCGGGAAAAACGCATCCACCGCATTCCTTCCGTCCGGCCCCGAACGCCCAGACCTGTTTTTACTAAAATTTTTGTAAACATCGCTGTGGAGGTTCGCTTCTGCCTCCCCCCTTCATGATGGCGCTATGACACACACTAAATCCATCCGTTACACCATCCTTGGCGTTCTCGCCACTCTCTTCCTCACGCTGGGTCTGACCAAAGCCGCCGCTGCCGTCGACCCCCTCACGGACAGCGACGCCGTCGTTTCACCGACTGATGCAGACCTGACCCCCGAGACCCGCGACGAATACTTCCGGGCTTCCGCCAACATCGCCTCCAACTGCTACTATTCCAAGGAAACTGCCTGAGCCTCCGTTCATGATTTCCCTCGCACCATTCAAATATCGTCGGGTCACTTCGGATACCGGGGGCCCGATCGATCGAATCGCCTACCGCGATATCGAAATCTTCGGGAAGCCGGCCGTCCAGGCCACGGCCTTCCTCAAGCCCGGCCTGAACTCGTTTCCGTGGGATAAGCAGCTCTACGGAAATGCAGACGGCACCGGGACCCACCTGTCCGCCCAGATTGCCCGCTACATGGCTGTTTCCGAGTCGATGGAGCGCTGGGCCTTCTACGAAAGCCACTGGTCCGACCGGGCTTCCACTTACGGGTTCGACGTCGACCCCACCACCAACGGCATGTCGGCCTACCCGGGCGTCCTCGCCCGCCAGGCCCGCAAAAAGGCCCGCATGGAGGCCATCGAGCGGCATGCGGTGACTAACTGGTGGGAAGGCCTGCTGCCCATTCAGCACTTCAACACCGGGCTCGCCGGCGTTTACGGATTTGAGATCAAACATGCCTTCGGCAATGCCGCTGTAGTCGTGCTCTGGCACGAGTTCGAGATCCAGGGCCGGGTTCACTACGCCTACGGCTTCGCGTCGGATGAAAACCGCTCCGGCGCCGTCTGGAAAGCGACCATCGAACTGGATCGCAACATTCACGTGTTGCGCAACTTCCACCAGGCCGACGGATCCGCCAACCTCGACCAGTACACCCGCCTCAATGATTTCACGGAGCGGCGGGCCGTCTTCTTCGGCAGCCAGGAAGGCTTTGAGCTCTTCCAGGACCGGATGATGCAGCAACCGACCGGAAGCCCGGTCGAGCCGGAGGTCCTGTACGACGGCGAAATCACCGGGCCGTGGAGTAACTTCGCCACGGTCTGGCGGGTCGCTTTCAAACCCGCCTCCCAGGCCTATCTCGATCCCAACGAGATGTACTTTATTTTTTGACACCAAGGAAGGCACGTCGAGATAACCATGTAATGGGCCGCCCGATTATTTAGGGCGGCCCTTTTTTTTCCGGGGGGGGTACTCGCCGTACCGCGCTGCTTCAGCGAGCGGGCGTGACGGGTGCATGGGAGCGTGTTTTGAAGAGGGGAAGCTCCTGAAAGTGGCAGCCCCTTGAAAAGGAAACCGTTCAGGATGCTGAACGGGGCCGTCACCAGGCCGATGCCGACGCCCAGGGCACTGATCGCCAAAAGGCTGAAACCGGGGGTTTGGGTCAGGGTCCGGAGGGCAAAGCGTAAATCTTGTAGGGTGATCAGGAATACATTGGAATCAGCCGAGCCGGAGTGCCTGGCTCGGTTCGATACGGGCGGCCCTTCGTGCCGGTTGCCAGCCCGCTGCCAGACCCACCAGCGTCAGGAATAGCGCCACCAGGATGAAAAGAACGGGATTGGTGGGAGAAACACCTGTCAGGACGGGGCGCAAGGCCAGCCCGAGCCCGAGCGCGAGGAGGACGCCAAGGCTCAGCCCGATCGAAATCTGGGTACCCACCAGTCGCAGGACATGATTGCGGATGGACCCGCCATCGGCGCCGAGGGACATGCGAATCCCGATTTCATGGCGCCGGGCTTCCACCGTGTGCCGGACGACCGTATACAGGCCCAGGCCGGCCAACAGCGTGGCCACGATGCCGAAGACCGAAAAGACCTGACCGAGGACCCGGTGGAGGGCGAGCTGTTCGCTGAGGATGGCGGCCAGCGGCTCCAGCGGCGGCACGGGCAGGTCTGATCCCAAACCGGCAAAAACGCGCTGCAGGGGGCCGGCCAGATCGGCGGCCTCGCCGGGGTTTTTCGGACGTAGGAGGAGATGCAGGCTGCCGCTGGCGCCCTGGCTGTAGTTGAGGTAAAGCCCGGCCGCATTGTCGAGGGTGCCGAGGCCCTGCATGCCCAGATCGGGGACAATGCCGATGATCCGGATCCAGGGCGTTGTTTCCCATCCCGGTTCCCCGCTGTGTGCCTTCAGGCGATGCCCCACCACCGGGTCCACGCCCTCGGCGATGAGGCGGCGGGCCAGGCTGTCGTTGATGACGGCGAGGGGCTCCCCAATGGCGCGGTCCTGTGGTCGGAAGGTCCTGCCCCGGAGCGGCCGCACATCGAAAGCCTCGAAGAAGCCGGACGACACCCAGGCCGCCCGACAAAAGGGAAAGTGGTCCTGGGCTGGATATGTGCGCCCTTCCACGGCGAAGTAGGTAAAACCGCTGCCGGTACCGGGCGGGTGGGTCGTCAGGGCTGCCCGTTCTATCGCCGGCTCCCGGTTCAGGCCGTCCAACAGCGCGAAAAGAACCCGAAGCCGGGCGGCCCGGCCGGGCAGGCCCGTTTCCTCAAGGGGCAGTCGGGCGGTGAGCACCCGCTCTTTCAAAAAAACCGATTCCCGCTCTTGAATCCGGATGAACGAGCTGACCATGAGGACCGCCCCGAGAATGAGGGCGAAAGCGAGGGCGAACTGGGTCACCACCAGCCAGCGGCTGACTCTCCCGAGCCCGGCGGCCGCGACGTTGGGTGCATTCTCCTTGATGAGGGGGCCCACCTCCAGACGCGACAAACGCCAGGCGGGCAGGGAGCCGGCTGCCAGTGCCGTCAGGACGGTGATCAGGCAGATGAAGGCGACGACCCGCCCGTCCAGCTCGAAGACGAGCCAGAAGGGAACGGACCCGGACTGGCGGATGGCCCAGTTGATCAGGTCGATTCCCCACAGGCTGATGCAGAGCCCGGCGGCGGTTCCGAGGAAGGAGAGGACCAGACTGCCCGTCATGACCTGGGCGACGAGGTGCCATCGCCGGGCGCCGCTCGCAAGCCGTATCGCAAAGGAGCGGACCTGGCCGGCGGACCGGGCCACCATCAGATTGGCTACGTTGGCGCAGGCGATGCCGAGGACCAGAAGCACCGCCAGAAAGAGGACCAGCGCGGTTTGCTGCAGCGGGCCTTCGGTGTATTCCTGGTTGAACAACTTGAGCACCGGTACGACGCCCTGGTTGTAGAGGGGCCGTTGACGCTGAAGATCGGACCCGATGGCGGCCAAGGCCACGCGTGCGGTATCCAGGCTGATGCCGGCCTTCAATCGACCGACGACCTGAAGGTTGCCCCAGCGGGTCGGCTCAGGGTTGTCGGCTTGCAGGGTCAGGGGCGTCCAAAGGTCCGCATCGGACGGAAAGCCGAAGCCGGGGGGCATGACGCCCGTCACGCGGACAGGTTCCCCGTTCAGCAGAATCCCGGTACCCGGGGCCTGGGGGGTCCGTTGCAGGATCTCCACCCAGACGCGGTGGCTGATTAGGACGCCGGGTGCTGCATCGCCTCCCGGCTCGAACGCGTCCCCAAAGGCCGGCTCTACCTCGAGAAGCCGGATGGTGTGAGGTTCGATCGGCACGCCGGTCAGGCTGACGGGAGCGCTGTTTCCGACCTGTAGCAGCATGGTCCGGCCGGGCAGGTACGCGGCGAGGTCCTCGAAGACGGCATTGCCGGCCCGCCAGTCCCGGTAGTCCGCCTCCGTTACGCCCAGTCCGCGATAACCGAGGGTTTCATTGTCTACTTCGAGATGAATCAACCGGTGGCTGTCCGGATAGGGCAGCGTCTTGAAATAAACCGCGTTGACGACCGAAGCCAGCGTGATGACCAGGCTGATCCCGATTCCGAGCACCAGCGTGGCAAGCAGGGTAAACCCCGGGCTGGCCCGCAGTTGGCGAATACTGATCGTGAGGAAATGGCGCCACATGCTTACGATCGACCCCGTTAGCCGGAAGTTCTCACCGGAATCGGAAAAAAGGGGAGTAGGCCTCTACCTCGAAGCGGCTTATTCATAGCGCAATGCCTGCAGGGGATGAATCTCACGCGAGGCGCGCCGGGCCGGCAGCAGGCAGGCGGCCAGCGCGCTCAGGCTCAGCAGGACAAGGACTCCCCCGAAGATCGCACTGTCGAAGACCGGGCCGATCAGGACGGGGCTCAGGACGCGGGTGGCGTGGGCCAGTCCTACGGCGAGGATCAGGCCGAGGGCCAGGCCGATTGCGACCTGGCCCAGTCCATGCCGGATAATCATGGCGAAAATGGTGGGACTGTCCGCCCCCAGCGCGAGCCGGATACCGATTTCCTGCCGGCGCAGGTTCACAGTATGGGCCATCAGCCCGTACAGGCCGACGGAGGCCAGAAACAACGCGATGCCGCCGATCGTCAGGAGGAAGACCCCCGCGACTTCGAGGCCTTCGAAGACCTGGCGGATGCTTTCCCGTGGAGTCATGGCGAAATAAAGCGGGAGGTCCGGGTCCACCGCGCGGATACACCGGCGGAAAACCGGAAGGAGCGCGTCCGGGGTTCCGGAAGCGCTGAGCGCCGTCAGGGTGGCGAACCGTTTGGGCTGCTGGGCAAAGGGGATCAACAAGCCGCCCACCGGACCGGACTCCACCTCGGATAGGTCGCCCGCGAAGGCGGGACCGCACAATCCGACGATCGCTGCGTCTACCCGTCCCTGTTCGCCCTGCTGGATGTTCAGATACCGGCCCAGGGGGTCTTCCCCGGGAAACAGCTCCTCGGCCAGGATCCGGTCGATGATCACGACTTTCCGACTATTCCTATCATCGTTTTTGTTAAAACGCCGGCCAGCCAATATGGGAATCTTGAATACGTCCGGAAATCCGGGACTGACGGCGTCGTACCGGACGCTCGTCGGGTTCACGGGGGCTTCGGCTGCGGGGCTCGTACGCGGCGTCACATCCATCCAGCCGGATTCGAGCGCCCGAAACCGGGTCGTGAGGGCGGCGGCGGCCACCTCAGGCTGGCGGGTCACCTGCTTCAGCAACCGGTCGGCGAAGGTATTGATGTCGGCATCCGTCGGATAGGCTCCCTCAAAGAGCCCGAATCGAGCGGTCAGGACGTCATCCGTTTCAAAGGGCATGCGCTGGTTCATCAGGTCCCGAAGGTGGGTGACCATGAGGCCGGCAAGGATGAGGAGGGCGCAAGATACGGCGATCTGGAGAATGACCAGCCAGCGGCTGAGACGGCCCAGGTAGAGTCCGGAACTGGTCCGGCTGTCATCCTTCAGAACGGCCAGTACCTCGATGCGCGAGGCACGCAGAGCCGGCAGGATCCCGGCGCAGAGCGCGGCCAGGATTGAGATGAGGACGGAGAGGCCGAAGGCGGCCGGGCTGTAATTGAAATCGATCCAGTAGGGTAGACCCAGGGCATGGAACCTTTCCTCCACCCCATCGAGTTCCCACATCTGATGGATGACTCCCAGGACCAGCCCGAGTACACTCAGGATAAGGCTTTCGAGGAGGACGCCACTGACAATCCTGCGCCGGGAAGCCCCCAGAGCCACCCGGATGCCCAATTCGCGCACCCGGGCAGAACTGCGGGCCAGCATCAGGTTGGCGACATTGGCGCAGGCGATGAAGAGAACCGCCATCGCCACCACCATGAGCGTCAGGTTGACGGTGAAGAAATCGTCGGGAAGCTGGTCGAAATTGACGCCTGACAAGACGATTCGCGGGGGTTCCTCCGGCGGGCCGTCCTCGGCTTTCCGGTGGGCGACCGCCAGCCGGGTCAAAGCCTCCTCCGCGACTCCGGTCGCGATGCCAGGCCGGACAGCCCCCACCAGATTCACCATCCTGACAGCATCCCTGGGTTGAAGGGCCAACCAGGCTTCCTCCTTCACGGGAAAGGCGAAGGAATCCGGGAGCACCCCCACGATGGTTCCCGCGTTGCCGTTGATTCTGTGCGGACGCCCGAGAACGAGGGGATCGCTTTGAAAGTCCCGGGCGAAGACCGCCTGGGTGATCAGCAGCGCCTTGGGAGCGTCCGGCTCGAAGTCCCCGGGTTGAAAAAGGCGACCGTGAACCGGCTTTACATCGAGGAGGTCGATAACCCCTTCGGTCATGAAGGTACCCTGGTAGCGGCGCGGTGTCCGCCCGTCGCTCACGTTGATCGTGCCGACGAAGTAGCCGCCAAGGGCGGTCATTACCGACTGTCGGGCCTGGATGTATTGGAAATCCTGATACTTCAGTGGCCGCCCGTAGCCGGATTTTTCATCATCGGCATGGAAACCCTGATATATGGGCCGGCCGTCGCCGGTTTCCAGGCCGCCGGACGTCAGGTTCAGGAGGATGACCAGATTTCCCGAGACCGTGCCGATGCCCAGGGCAAGCGTGATGACAGCCAGACCGGAGAACCAGGGGGTCTTCCGGATCAGGCGCAGGGCGAAGCGAAGGTCGTGCCAGAGGGATGGCATCAGGTTGTTTCCGGCGTAACATCATGGGCCGGGTTCAGGCGCTGTATCCGCACCGGGACGAGGCCCGGAGGACGGGCCGGCGACCGCTGGCTGAAACGGATCTCGCGGAGATTCATGGTGAGCAGGCGTATCTGACTTTCAGATACACCCGAAGGTGCGTCAGGCGGTGACCGGTTGCTGTTCGTCCACGATCTTGCCGTCGAGGATGTGAATGACGCGTTTGGCGTGATGGGCGTAGCGGTCGTCGTGCGTCACCATGCAGATGGTGACGCCCTCGGCGTTGAGTTGCTCCAGCAACTGCATGACGGTTTCCCCGTTCTTCGAGTCCAGGTTGCCGGTGGGTTCGTCGGCCAAAAGGATCTTCGGCTCGCCGGCCAGAGCCCGCGCAACGGCCACGCGCTGTTGCTGCCCGCCCGAGAGCTGGCTGGGCAAGTGGCTCTTGCGGTGGCTCATCAGCACCTTGTCGAGCGCTGCGATCACCTTGTCCTTGCGCTTGGCCGGTTTCATACCCCGGTAAATGAGCGGGAGCTCGACGTTTTCGTAGACGGTGAGGTCGCCGATCAGGTTGAAGCTTTGGAAAATAAAGCCGATCTCGCGATTGCGGATGCGCGCCCGGTCCTCGCGGGACAGGTTGGCGACCGGGTGCCGGTCGAGCAGGTACTGGCCGTCGGTGGGCGAATCGAGCAGCCCGAGGATGCTGAGCAGGGTGGACTTTCCGCAGCCGGAGGGACCGGCGATGGAGACGAATTCGCCCCGTTCGATGTTGAGGTGGATGCCCGACAGGGCGTGGGTTTCGATTTCGTCCGTCAGGAACACCTTGGTGATGCCGTCAAGGACGATGAGGGGCAGGTCGGCTTGGCTCATGCGCGCGGTTGGGTTGTGGGTGAGGTATCAGTTGACTTCGATCCGGTCGTGGGAATCGTGTTCAGTTGTATCTGAAATAATGATACGATCGCCGGCATTGAGGCCGCGCACGATCTCAATCGTGTTGGCCGACGTGCGACCGAAGGTCACCGGTGTGCGGACCGCGAGATTCCCGGCCGGCTCGAGGCGAAAGACGCTGACCGTCCGGTTTTCGCGGGCGAAGCTGTGGCGACCCACGTAGAGCACGTCCCGCAGGTTCTCCAGCTCGCTGGTGCCCTCGACGGGCAGGTCGGGTCGGGCGCCTTTCGGGAGGTCGCCGATGCTGAGGTTTTCCACCTGTTCGGGGAGGAGGCGGGCGCGATTGCGGGTTTGGCGGGTGTCGGCTTGCTGTGCCTGGATCCGGGGCTCGCCGGACCATTCGGGGAAAGCCACGCGCTGCCGCTCGATGGCATACTGCGTTTCGGCTGTTTCGGCGCGGATCACGGAGGTGCGGTCATCGCGGTCCGAGAGCAGGCCCTCGTCGTACAGATCCTTGTTCACTTCAGCGGTGAGCCGGGCGAGCTTGCAGTCGCTTTCGACGCGGGCGAGGTTGCTCCATAGCTGGAGGAGGTTGCTCTCAAGCTGCACCTTGAGGCGGATGAGCTGAGCCTCGGCGGCATCGAGGGCGAACCGGGCATTCTGCGCCTCCTGTTCGAGTTGGGGATTGCTGAGCTCAATGGATCACATCCTCGGCGGTCACGAAGGAGCCAGGTAGGCGGTGCACCTGCTCCACCGTGCCGGCGGTTTCGGCGGTCAGGAACCGGATCTCCTCCGGGACGAGGGAGCCGATCCCGCGCACCTGGCGGACCATTTGTCCGCGCTGGACCTGATCGATCCAGACGGCCGAACCTTCGACGCGCTGAGGGGCGGGCTCGAGGAGGCTGACGCCGACGGTGATGCCGGCCAGGCCGATCAGGACGACGAGGACAACGATGATCTGGCGGATGCGCTTTTTTCGGGCGACATCCTGGCGAACGATATCCATGGGGGAGGGAGGTTGGGATGGAACGGGCTCCCGTCCCTTCCCGCCGGAAGGGGGCTAACGTCTCTGGTTCAAAGGGAGTCGATAAGCTATTAGACGGTAAGGATGAGGGGACTGTCTTCGAGCCTGGAAGTGAGATCGAAAAGGAATGGCAATGCCATGGCGGTGGATTCGAAAGCAGACCAGGACCTCAGGCGACCTGACGTTTCGGGCTTTCCGAACGGGGAGCCTGCGAGAACGGCTCCGGGGAGGCGGGCAGTTGGTGGAGACGAATCTGCATTTCGCGGCTGACCCGGTAGCTCTGGAGGCCGACTTCGAAGCACCCGTAGAGAGCGAAGAGGCTCATGGCGGTGACCAGGTCGGTTTCCACCAGGCGAAGCTGGCTCAGCAGGGTGAGGAGACCAAGACCGGTCAGGATGGTGAGGGAGCAGGCGGTGTGAATCAGGCGTTTCATCGGGAATGTTTTGGATTAGATGCCTCTCCCTGAGAATTACCCGTGCCAACCCCTTGCTTGGTTCCTTAACCAGTTGTTAATCAAACTGTTAAAATTTAAAAAATTTCGTATTCTCAACTGAGGCCGGTGAGCCCGTAGCAGTGGCGGGACGCCGGTAATCCCATAAGTGGAACGGCCATTTACCGGGTTGCGGAAACGCTCATCCGGTCCGGGCGGGAAGGCGCAGGGTGGCGCGGGCGCCGGGCCGGTCTTCGCGATTCACCAGTTCAAGACTGCCTTCGTGCGCCTCCGCGATCTGCCGGGAAAGGGTCAGGCCGATGCCGCTCCCCCCCGGTTTGGTGGAAAAGAACGGCACGAACAGGTTGTCCGGATTGGCGATGCCGGGCCCCTCGTCCTCGATATCCAGCCGGATCCGGGCCCCTTCCTGCGTCCAGCGAACGCGGACATGGCCGCCGGTCGGGCCGGCCGCTTCGCACGCGTTTTTGAGCAGGTTGATGAGTAGTTGCTCCAACTGCCCCTCGTCCGCGAAAAGAGCGACGGTCGGGCCCCCGTCCACTTGAACCGGGTACGGATCCCCCGGCTGAAGCGCGGAAATGCGCCGCACCAGCCCGCTCAGGTCCACGGATTGCTTTTGGGGCGGCGGGAGGCGCGCGATGCTGGCATAGGCCTCAATAAAACGGGCGAGCGACTGGGTCCGCTCCTCGATCACGGTCAGGCCGTTGGTCAGATCTTCCCGCCAGTCAAGTGGCAGTTCCTCGCGCTTGAGGATGCCCCGCATGCTCCCCGCGATGGATTTCATCGGGGCGAGGGAATTGTTGATTTCGTGACCCATCACCCGGATGAGGCGTTTCCAGGCCTGGCGTTCCTCGTCGCGGAGTCGGCGCGACAAGTCGGTCACCATCAGCAGAGTCTGGGGCTCGCCATGGGCGCGAAAGGTCCCGGTTCGCCAACCCCAGCGCCCGGCCCGGCCCGGTAGCTGCACCTCACCCGCGAAGGCCGGATCGAGCATCCGGCCGATGGCCTCGGGCAAGGCGGATACCGGCTTTCCGATGAGTTGACCGGCCTCCGCCCCGAGCAGGGTTTCGGCCGCCGGGTTGACCAACTGAAGCACCGCCTGACTGTCGAAGGTCATCACGCCGACGTCGATTTCTTCCACCACCTGGCGGAGCAGGAGATTGGCCTCGACCACGCCGAGGCGGTTTTCCCGGAGGGTGGCGGTGAGTTCCCCGATCTCCAGCATGATCTGCCCCAGCGGATCCTCGGGATCCGCGTCGCGGGGTTTCAACGAATAGTCGCCCTCACGCAGGGCGCTGAGCATGTTGGATGCAGCCTGCATCGGCCGGAATACCGCCTCCATCAGTGCGACATGGAAGAACAGCCAGCCGGCCCCCACAAAGACCAGTACCGTGATGACGGCCTTGCCGGAAAAGTCCCCAAACAGCAGGAAGAGTCCGGTGGCGAGCAATCCGGGCAGGGCGGTCAACCAGGCCAGGCGCCGGACCGTCCGGTAATGGTTGAACGGGCCTTTGCAGCGGCTGCGGTCGGGCTCGAGCGGAAGGCGGGGGGGCACGCGAGGTCCGGTCAGAGGTCATATTTCTGGAGGCGCCGGTAAAACGCGCTCCGGGACAGGCCAAGGCTGCGGGCGGCCTCGGTCGCCTTGCCCCCGCACTTCGCCAGCGTCCGCTGGATAAAGTATTTTTCCAGGTCCTCGAGATCCATGTCGTCGATGTTTCCGGGACTGCTCCGGGCGCTGTTCAGCCCGAGCTGGTCGGGCTGGATCTGTCGCCCCCGGGCCAGCAGGACCGCCCGTTCAATGCAGTGGTCCAGCTCGCGGACGTTGCCCGGCCAGGGATAGGCCCCGAGCGTCCGTTCGGCGGACACCGAAAACCCGTCGATCGTTTTGCGGTACTTGGCAGCGTGGCGCTCGAGGAAAAACGCCGCCAGCAGCGGGATATCCCGCTTGCGTTCCCGCAGGGGCGGCAGGTGAATCGTGATCGTGTTGAGCCGGTAGAGCAGGTCCTGCCGGAAACCGCCCGATTCGACCGCTTCCTCCAGATCCGCATTGGTGGCCGAGAGAATTCGCACGTCCGCGGACAGCGTGCGGGAGGAGCCGACACGTTCGAATTCGCCGGTTTCCAGCAGCCGCAGCAGCTTCTGCTGCTGCTCCAGGGGTACCGTGCCGATCTCGTCCAGGAACAGGGTGCCACCGTCGGCCAGCTCGAAGCGGCCGGCCCGGTCCGTCCTGGCGTCGGTAAAAGCCCCCTTCACGTGGCCGAATAACTCGCTTTCGAAAACGCCGGCGCTGAGGCCGCCCATATTGACGGACAGAAAGGGCGCATCCGCCCGCCGGGACTTGGCATGCAGCACCTCGGCGACGACGCCCTTGCCGGTCCCGTTCTCGCCCGTGATGAGGATATTGGCGTCGCTCGGGGCCACCGCATCGATCAGTTCGTGAACGGGTTGCATGGCCGGATCTTCGGCCAGCAGTTGTTTGCCGGCCTTGCGGTCGGCCTGCAGCACGCGGTTGGTGTCTTCGAGGATGCGCCCGCGCTGGAGGGCCCGGCGCAGCGCGATCTGATTCTTCAGGATGGTCAGGAGCCGGGCGTTGTCCCAGGGCTTCCGGACGAAGTCACGAGCGCCCCGCCGCATGGCGTCCACCGCCAGGTCCACCGTGGCCCAGGCTGTCATGACGATGATGGGCAGCGGGGCATCGATCTGCTGAAGCAGGTCGATGAGGTCGAGGCCCTCCTGGCCGCTGGTCGTGTCGCGGGAATAGTTAAGATCGATGACGGCGGCATCGAAGACCTGCTCCCGGCATAAGGTGACTACGGTTTCCGGACGGTCCGCCGAGGTGACCTGATAGCCTTCGCTTTTAAAAAGGAGGCGCAGGGCGCTGAGAATGTCCTCCTGGTCGTCGGCGATGAGGACATGGGGGGGGGCGTCTTTCAGAGCAGACATGGGGGAAACCCGGTTCAAACGTCCGGGTCTGTGTTTTGTCACCAGCCGGCGCCGGGTGACAAGCCTCTGCATGCTGCCTCCGTCCCCTGTCCCGCCGGGCTTCCCTGCGGAAACCCGCCGCTCAGGGCCGGCGACCGGGCGGCGTTTCGGCGTAAGTCTCCCAGCCGGCCAAGAGCGCGTCGATGACCGGCCGGCCGACCCGATAGGCGTTTTCCAGCGCCGGAAGGAAGGCCGAATACCCGCCCTTCTTTTCGCCGCTCAGCGATTCGGCTGCGGTGATGCCCGGATACTGCATGGTGAAATTGCTGACCGTCCTCAACACCAGGAGTCGGCTGACATCCGCACGCCCGGCCCGGGTCAGCCGATCGAGCGCCCAATACGTGCCGGTGTCCTCCATGGCACTCGTCTTGAATTCGCCAGCGCCGCCTGTCCAGTAGTCCGTCCAGTCGTTGGCCCAGGTATTGAGCCGCGCGCCGTGCCAAAAGGTCATCGCCGCCAGCTGATCGCCCCGGGTGACGAAGGGCGGGCGTTGCGCGGTCGGAAATCCGGTGTACCGGGCACGCAGGGCGGCTGAATCGGGATTGTCCATTAAAGGGACGTCCTTCGTCAGCTCGTACGCCCAGCTGACCAGCTCCGGATCGAGGCGAAAGACTGCTCCTTCGTTGTCCTCGGGCCGGGGCTGGGCGTAGGGCTCGCTGCGACGCAGCGGGATGTAACCGGTTGGCCAGTCAGCGGGCATTTCCCGGGCGTCGATCTGATGGCTGATATCCCCGTCCACCAGCCACTCCGCCCAGCCGGCCGAAGCGAGCGAAATGTCTTCCGGATCGCCGCCCGCGATGCCCGCCACGAGCCAGTAGGCCCGGCTCAGGTCAAAGCGGCGATCCATGCCCAGGCCCATGATCGAACTGGCCGATCGGGCGGTGCCGATCCCGGTGACGATCCCGAGGACGCCGGTCTCGGGGTTGTATCGCAGGTCCCGATTACCCTGAGGGAAGGGCAGGGCCTCCGGCAACGGCAGCCGCTCTACCCAGTATTGAAATTCGGCCGGCCGGTCGCCGGTATCCGCCCCGATTTCAAACATGGCCACGACGACCACGCGCACCGGCAGCGGCTTATCCCCGGCGGCGGTCAGGTCCGGGGCGATGAAGGAGCAGATCGCCAAAAATAAAAAAGGCGTGCGTGTCATGAGGGAATGAATGATTGAAACACGGGGAGTGGTTGTTTCCGAGCCGCATCGTTCATGCCAGTCCAGTGGATTCACAGGGGGCAGCGACTCTGTTCCAATCGGGTTAAAGGAGGAGCGCTTCGAGGGCGGAAGACATTTTTTTCTTGGAAAAGGAAATAGGACGGGCCTACTTCGAGGCTCTTCTGATGGCCTTTCTATCCAGCATGCCCAAGACGATTCGTCCCAAGCCGCTGTGTTTTGTTGTGTCGGCGCCGGTTTCTCCGGAACCCCCACACAAGCGGAAAGGTCTATTCCCTCGTGTGTGCCCCCTTGTCCTGGCCTGGTCTTCGGATCAGGCTTTTTCGTGGACGGTTATGCATCGGCCCGCGGGTTCCAGCGCCTGAATAATCCCTGGGAGCTGGCCGGATGTGGTATGCTTTCCGCTCAGTTGATTTCATCAAAACTCAGACTTACCGCCTCATGATTGCACAAGCCAAATTGCGCGCCTTCCTGCTGAGCCTACTCGGCTGCTTCACCGCCTCCACGGCCCTGGCCCAGGTCCCCGAAGACGATCTGGACATGGCCCGGGAAGCCCTGTCCGAGTGGGTCGAGACCAAAAAACTCATTTCCGAGGAACGAAACACCTGGAAAACCGAAAAAGAGATCATCAAGGATACCATCGCCACCCTCGAGGAGGAGGTGGAGACGCTGGATGCCCAGATCGAAGAAGCCGAAGAGGAGGCCTCCAGCAATCGATCCGCCCGCGAAGAACTCAACCTCGAGCTCGAGGAGCTGCGCGCCATCACCGGCAACTTTGAACCGGTCATCGCCGAGTTGGAGAAAGAGCTGGTCGCGTTGCTTCCCTACCTCCCCGAACCGCTGCTGGATTCCATGACCCGGTTGACCGACCAGTTGCCCATAGACGGCAAACCCTCCCGCCACAGCATCAATCAGCGTGCCGTCTTCGTGATGGGCGTCCTTCAGAAGATCAATGACTTCAACAGCGGGGTGAATGTCTATCAGCAGCTGATCGAGCTGCCCGGCCAAAATGCCCGTGAGTTTTCCGTGATTTATCCCGGCCTGGCCGCCGCCTACTTCGTCGATGAAACGGAAACGGCCGCCGGCCGTGGGCGCCCGACCGCCGACGGTTGGGTCTGGGAGCAGGATAATTCCATTATCCCTCAGGTTCACGATGCGGTTCAAATCCGGGAAAAGCAGATGCTGGCCCGCTTTGTCGATCTTCCCATCACCATTGAAGACTGATCCCGCCGCTCCTCACTCATTCAGGCTAACCGACCGAATCTTCCCATGAAACGCTACCTTTTCCCGATCCTCGCCGTTCTGGCCACACTGCTCCCAGCCGGCGCACAAAGCATTGCCTCCGCCAAGAACCAGGTGGATGCCGAACTCAAGGCCGCCCTCGATGAGTTGGCCGGATTGCGGGCCGAAATCCGTGAAGAAAAGATCCCTCTCGCCAAACGCCTCAATGAAGTCGAGGCGGAAGCCCAGACCAAACGCCGCCAGGTCGAGCGTGCGCTCCGGGCCAAAGACAGCAGCACCCGGTCGCTCATTGATCTCCAGAACGAGATTGAGGCCGTCGAGGAGAGCATCACCTTCATGAACAATCAGTTGAATGACTTCGCCCGCAAATTTCAGGCGACCATCAATATTGCTGAAAAGCAGCTTTACGAAGAAGAGATCGATGCGGTTATTGAAAACATTGAAGACTCTGAGATGTCCGATGAGGAGAAGTTCGAGAAGCAGTTCGGATTGGTTTCGACTGCACTCGAGCGCGTCGAAGACGTCCTCAGCGGCAAAACCTTTACCGGCAAGGCTATCGTTCCCGGTGGGACCGAAAAGACTGGTACCCTGATCCTCTTCGGTCCGAGCAGTTATTTCGCCTCCTCCGAAAGCCCCGTCGCCGGCATTATTGACCCGAAGCAGCCCCTGCGACCGCGCGTCCTCGTCCTCGGCGAAAATGAAGCCGGAATCCGTGCCGTAGCCGAAGAAGGTACCGGCTCCCTGCCCTTCGATCCGACGCTGAACGACGCCTTCGAACTCGAAGTCAACGAGACCACCCTCTGGGACGAAATCAAGGCCGGTGGTGTCTGGATCTGGCCGATCATCGTCTTTTTCGTCCTCTCCATCCTGACCGCCATCTTCAAGTTCTTTGAAATCTACGCGGTTAAAACACCCAGTGATAACGTGCTGCAGCAGGTCCTGACTTACATCAACGACGGCCAGAAGGATGAGGCTATGAAGTATGTGAAAAAGGTGCCCGGGCCGTTCGGCCGGCTCCTTCAGGACGCCGTGGCTTATTCCGGTGAAGACAAGGAACTGATCGAGGAAGTGCTCTACGAGCGCATGCTTGAAACCCAGCCTACGCTGGAGCGTCTCCTTCCCTTTATCGCCGTGACGGCCGCGACTGCTCCGCTGCTCGGACTGCTCGGCACCGTGACCGGTATGATCAACACCTTCCAGCAAATCACCCTGTTCGGTACGTCGGACGCCAGTAAACTGGCCGGCGGTATTTCGGAGGCTTTGGTCACCACGAAATTCGGCCTGATCGCCGCCATTCCCGCACTGATCCTTCACGCGCTCCTTTCCCGCAAGGCACAGGGCGTTCTGGCCGCCATGGAGAAATTCTCCGCCGGCTTCGTGAACGGCCTCAGCACCGCGAAAAAATAACCCGACAGCCGCCAGGACCGCGAAAGTCGCCATGGATTTCTTTCTCGAAAACGTCTGGCCGCTGTGGGCGGCCGGTGGGGTGCTGATGGTGCCCCTCAGCCTGTTGGCAGCCTTCATCTACTACACGGCCTTTCAGCTCTACTTCCATTTCAACAAGGGAAATTACCTGCGGGTGGATTTCTCCACGCTGGACAAATGGGTGAAGGAGCCGAAACAGGCCAAAGGTGAGATCGGCGAGATCGTCAACTACACCCAGGCCGACCTGAGCGGGATGCCGGACCTGCGCAACCGGTTCGCCGAAGTGCGCAGCGTCTACCTGCCGCCCGTCGACCGTCGGATTATGTTCCTCTCTGTGCTTGTTTCGGTGGCCCCGCTGATGGGCTTGCTTGGGACCGTCATGGGCATGCTTGCCACGTTCGAAGGCCTGACCAAGAATATCGGCCGTACCATCGACCTGATCGCCGCGGGCATCTCCGAGGCACTCATCACTACCCAGACCGGGCTGATTATCGCGATCCCCGGTTACGTCATGATCTACATGGTCATGCGAAAGCGGAATAAAATGGAAACCGTCCTTCACCGTCTGGAGAGCATGACCATGCAACGCTACAGCACCCTCTTCGGGAAATCCTGACCATGGCCAAAAAACGCAGATCCCTGACCTCTTCCGGCGGCATGAGTGAGATCAACATCTCGCCGCTGATCGACATGGTCTTTATCCTGCTGATCTTTTTCATTGTAGCCGCTGTCTTTGTCGAAGAGCCGGGCGTCGAAGTGAATCGCGTCTTCACGGTCTCCGGTGACAGCCTGGAAAAGAATGCCATCCTGTTCGCGATTACCAACGACAACGAGGTTGTCTACGGGGGCGAAAATGTCGGTGTCCTCTCGGTGCGTCCGATTGTGGATCGGCTCAAGGCTACAAAGGACATGCCGGTCATCCTCCAGGTCGATGAAGGCAGTGACGCCTCGGTCGTCGTCCGTGTCATCGATGAGGCCAAGATCGCCGGCGCGGCCACTTTCATCGCCACCGAGAAACCCTGAACGTCTTTAGCTGTCCTAACACGTTACCGTTGTGAAGAAATCCCTCCGCAAAGCCGAGAAGTCTGAAGAAATCAACATGTCGCCGTTGATCGACATGGTGTTCATCCTGTTGATCTTCTTCATCGTCACGACCGTGTTCATCGACGAGCGCGGGTTTGAATCCGCTCAGCCTGACGATGCTTCGGAAACCGACAGCGAGGAGGAGCCGATCATCCTGCACGTTACCAAGAGCCGCAAAGTGTTGTTGAACGGCCAGGAAATCGGATTTGCCGGTGTTCAGCGCGAGGTCCGCAACCGGATCCAGGGAGAACCCGAGCCAGTCATCCTCCAGGTGGACCAGGGTACGGTTTCCGCCGATGCCCTCCGTGTTTACGATGAGGCGCTGTTGGCCGGCGCGCTGGCGGTCACGATGCAACAGGCCAATTGAACCCCATACTGAAATTCAACCCGTTTAACCGTTACCGATCATGAGCCAGCCCGTTTACCGCTCCGGCCTCGACAGAAAGAAATCCCCCAGTCCCGTCATCGGAATGCTGGTGATGGTCGCCTTTATCTTCTTCCTGCTGCCCTTCACGCAGTTGCTGGAAAGCTTTACGGACGACACGAAAGTCCGGGAAACCGGTCCTCCGCCGCCTCCGCCGCCGGAGATCCCGCCGGAAGAAGAGCCTCCACCTCCCGAGGAGGAAGAGCCGCCCCCCCCGCCGGAAATGCAGGAACCGCCGCCGCCGGTCAGCCTGACCGATCTGCAGGTCAGCCTGAGTGTCGGTCCGGGCGGGTTTGGCAGCAGTTTCGGGCTGGCCAATTTCGAAACCCGGCCGAATACCGTCGATGAGATGGTCTTCGAGTTGAAGGATCTGGACCGGGTGCCCAAAGCCATCAAACGCGGCGCCCTCAATTACCCCTTCGAGCTCAAGCGCGAGCGGATCGAGGGCAGCGTCAAGTTGCTTGTTCTGATCAACGAGGAGGGCGAGGTCCGCGTGCTCGATGTCGTCGAATCCACCCACCGGGCCTTTGAAAAACCAGCCATCGAGGCGGCGGAGGATTCGCTCTTCGAATCTCCGCGCAAGAACGGCGAGAAGGTTAAAGTGAAATTCTTCCTCCCGATCCGCTTCTCGCTCAGCAATCTCTAATCACTGCTATCATCCTTTTATTGTTATGAAGAAAATCGCCGTCCTTCTCTCCATCTTAGCCGGTCTGTCGGGTGCTTACGGCCAGGGCATCGACTGGCAGCTTACCCGGGAATACTGGAACAGCCAGGAGTTCGTGGACCAGTTCATGGGCACCTACGGGGTTAACAGTGAAATCGAGCCCAAGATCAATTCCGAGGAGGCCGAGCTTTTCAAGCAGGTGGTCCCCCTGGTCAAAACCAATATCGACCAGGCCATCCAGTTGATGACCGATTACATGGCGGGCGCCGAAGAGGCTTCGGCCGCCCTCGATTTCACGTTGGGGAACCTTTATTTTCAGAAGGGTGACCTGCAGCGTGCCGTCCGCGCCTACAACGAGGCGCTTCGCAAATTCCCCAACTTTCTCCGGGTCTACAAAAATCTCGGGTTCCTGAACGTCCAGCGTGGCAATTATCAGGAAGCTATTCCCAACCTCGTCAAAGTGATCTCGCTGGGCGAAGGCGGGGGTGATCTGTATGGCGTCCTCGGTTTCTGCTACCTGTCGACCGGCAAGCCGGCCTCCGCCGAAAATGCTTACCGGCAGGCCCTTCTGCTGGAACCGGAAAAGCAGGACTGGAAGAACGGCCTCATCCGCTCGCTCATGGAGCAGCGTGAATTTGCCGAGGTCATTGGCCTGTTGGAAGAAGCCATCATCGCAAAGCCCGGCAGCCGTGAGCTCTGGCTCTACCAGGCCAATGCCTTCCTCGAAGTCGAGGATTTCGAAAAGGCTATCGCCAACCTGGTCATGGCAAACAAAATCGGGCTTTCCACCGCCCGGAGCATGATGCTGCTGGGCGACCTCCTCATGCAGGAGAACCTCGCTGAGGA
This sequence comes from Opitutales bacterium, assembly GCA_051117635.1. GTDB lineage: Bacteria > Verrucomicrobiota > Verrucomicrobiia > Opitutales > JABSRG01 > JBNPEH01. The sequence goes on from JBNPEH010000014.1 coordinate 50,964, forward strand.
AGCCCTCGAAGCCTACAAGGTTTCCCTTGCCAAGGGTGGCAATATGCAAAATCAGCAATTTATCCGCGCCGCCACCGTGCTGGTTAACCAGGGTAATTTCGCCGAGGGCCTCGAGTACCTCGAGGAAATCGAGAAAGCGCGCGGCGAGGAACTGACGGACAAGCAGCGTATGACTGTGCTGAATACGCGCTCCGAAATCTATCTGGCCACCGGTCGGCAGGATGAAGCGGCCGAGACGCTGGAAACAATCATTGCCGAGGATCCGGCCAATGGCCAGGCCCTGCTCCTGCTCGCCGAGTACTACAGCAACCAGGGTGACATCGAGCAGGCTGTGTTTTTCTACGAGCGTGCCCAGAATCTGCGCGATTACGAGGTCAAGGCTCTCGTCGATCACGCCCGGCTCATGGTCCAGGAAAAGAATTTCGAAAAGGCGGTCGAGCTGCTGCGTCGCGCGCAGCTCATCGAGCCCCGTGACAACGTCGAACGCTACCTCGAAGCCGTCGAAAAGGCGCTCGAAACCCAGCGCCGCTGAGGTCGCGACAACCTTCGCTTTTTACTCAACCGGCCTCCTGCGGGAGGCCGGTTTTTTTGTCCGCGCGCTACCGACACCCGGTGAGCGACCCGTCGTCAGAAGGTAATGATGGCCTGCGGGAGGGCCGCCGTCCCCGGCGGCCGCCATGGGGGCAGGGAAATCCCGCATGCCGAAAACGGCGCGGTACGCAGGCTGGAATTGCCTCGCCTGGAATTGCCTCGCGCGGCGGTCGGGGCGACCGCCCTCCCGGAGTATCGACACCCGGTGGGCGACCCGTCGTCAGAAGGTAATGATGGCCTGCGGGAGGGCCGCCGTCCCCGGCGGCCGCCATGGGGGATCCGATGGTCACTCAGCCGCCATTGTGTACCTTTGGAAGGATTTCAAAAAAAAGCCGGGGCTCCCGAAGGAGCCCCGGCTGACAAAGGAACCAGATTTCGAGCGGTGCCCCGGCTCAGAACTTATAGGTGAACTGGGCGCGGTAGTTCCGCTCGGGGGCTTTGGTCAACAGGGTGTTGGCCCCGAACTCCGGATCGGCTCCGAGGAAGTAATCTTCGTCGGTCAGATTCTCCACCCCGAGCAGGACCTCGAACTTGTCCGTTTCGTAGAATACGTTGAGGCTGGCGATAGTGGAGGAGGGCAGGAGGATGGTCCGGTCGTAGTTGTGCCAGTATTCATCCCGCCAGACGAAACCACCGGTGACCCCGAGGCCGTCGATACCCAGGTCACGGGCCACCGCATAGAGCTTGAAGGTGGTTTCTGGGAAGCCCGGTGACTCCAGCTCAGGATTCGCCGAGGGCGTTCCCCCTTCGGGCGTGAATCCACCAAAGGGCTCGGTAAACTGGCTCATCAGAATACCTCCGTTCAGGGCGACTCCAATCTCGGGGTCGTTGGCGCCGGTCGGGTCGGTCAGCCCGAAGGGCATCGTCCGGAAGCCAAGCCCGTCGATTTTCCGGGTTTCACTGTCGGTGAAGGCGGCGATCAGGGTCAGGTTGTCGGTCGCCTGCCAGGTCACCTCGACTTCGACGCCTTCCGATTCGAACTGCTCTGAGGTGGCGTCGCGATCATTGAACGAGGATTGCTCCCACTCATAGTAGGCCGCGGAAATGAAGAGGTTGATCTCGGGGATGGAGGCCTTGAAGCCGCCTTCATAGAGTTCCCCGGTACCCAGGTTGCCGGCGTTGAGGATTGGCCCCCCCTGCAGGGCCGCCAGGGTGGTGGATTCCTGAGCGACCCCGTAAAGGCTGAACCGTTCGTTGATGATGAAAACCGGGTTGATGGCCCAGCTGATTTCATCGTCGCTGAAGGAAGTATCCGGGCCGAACACATCCGTCGGCCCCTCGGGGATACCGACATCCACGTCGAAGGTGTCCCAGCGCAGGCTACCCATCACGTTGAAGGATTCACCCACTTTCAGGTTGCCGACCGCAAAACCGCCGTAGGTCCATGTTTCGGAAGTGACGGCATGACCGCCGGGGCCCCCGGCGCCGAAGCCGCCGCCCCAGAAGTTGTTTCCGGTCGCGGGGTCGACCTGACCCCCGGCCAGGATGACCGAGTTGGCGGAGATTTCCTCGCGCGTGATGTCGCGGCGGGCGAAGGGCTCGGTCCAGAAATCCTGCAGCTGGGTCGCATCGACCAGACGGGCCTGAAGGCCGTAGGTGAGGTCGAGCTGCGCTCCCCCGAGGTTGAACCGCTGGTTCACCGACACTTTATTGTCGAGGACGAACTGCTCACTCTGGAAGCCGTAGCCGTAGGAGGACAGCTTGTCGGTATCGATGTACTCGGAGAAGAAGTTGTAGGTCAGCCCCAGGTCTTCACTGAAGCTGTGGTCCAGTTCCCCGAAAAAGAGAAAGTCCTCCGAATCGGCAAAGTCGCTGGGATCCGCAAGGACTGTGCTCCCTTCGATGTCTTCAGTGAATACCGTTCCCCCCGCTTCAAAGTACTCGGGAGTGTAGACGAATCCGCTGGTCGTCTTCGCCATGTCCGCCGGCAGACCGGCGTAGACGGCTTCCTGGTTGGCGGAATCGGACATGTCGACGAGCAGATCGCGCTGGGCGGCTGAGATTTGTCCGGAGGAAACGGCGCCCGAGATGACGTCGGACGGCACCACCAGGGAGCGGAACAGCGCGCGCTGGTTGGCATCGTTGAAGAGAAAGCCGAAGGTCGTGCCGTCGATGAAGCCCCGGTCGGCCACGCCTCCCTTGCTGGTGCGGACGAGGCTGAGTGGTTCGCCGATGACGTATTCGCCATTGTCGACAAGGTTCTGCGTGGGGCGGTTCCAGCCGGCGTTTTCATTGGAATTGTAGATATAATATTCGGCGGCAATGAAGACTTTGGTTTTCTCCGAGAGCTTGAACTTGGCCGAACCGTAGATGGAGGTGAAGTCGTTGCCGACGTTGTCGTAATAGCTTTCCGCCAGCTGGTTCGTGATCGAGAACCGGTAGGCGCTCGGCACTTCACCGATCAGCATCGATCCGCCGACATCGAGCTTGGTCTTGTATTTGTCCCAGCTGCCGACCTCGAACTCGACCGAACCGCCGAAGTCTTCGTCGAAGAACGGTTGTTTCGGCAGCATGTTCACGTAGCCGCCCACGTGCGAGGGGATGAGGTGGGCGGGAGCCGGTCCCTTGACGATTTCCAGCGCTTCCATGGCGCCGAAGGAGGTCGGCATTTCGTTGCGCTGGTAGGCCCGCAGCATACCGTTGTAGTAGATGCCGCCTTTCCAGCCGCGGATAGTCGGCGTTCCCGGAACGCCGTAGAAGTTGATGGTTTCGGTGCCGGCGCCGATTTTCGACAGGTCGTGGAAGTCCTCGATGTTGAACTGGTCGAGCGCTTCCGGCGTGAGAACGGTGACCGAACGCGGGACTTCCAGGAGGGTCATGTTGTCGAAGAAGGCACCGCTGACCACCTGTTCGTTGGGGTTGAGGGTGTCCGAGTACAGAACGCTCGTTTCCTCCGCGATGAAGGTTTCGAGTTCCAGGATGGAATCATCCGATTGGCCGTTTGCCGACATGGCGATCGCCAGGCCGGCCAGGGCGGCAACCCTGATAGGTTTGTTGGTGCTGTTCATGGTCATCGTTGTAAACGATTGGTTGGAGTGACTGGTGAATGCCCCGTTCAGGCAGGAAGTGGCAGTCCTGGTCCCCTCAACAAAAGCAATCACCGTGCCACCGGCCTGGAATCCGTCTAATGGAGGGGCGGGCCGTTGACACCCGGCAGCCCGGAAAGCCAGGCTGCGCGGCACGTTTCCGGCTGAACCCCGTGCGAACCAGGCCGTTATGAACCATCACCAGATCGACAAATCCATTATCTACAACCGCTGGGATAACAGCTACCCGGCCCGCCTGACGATCGAGCCGGGGGACCGGGTCACGCTCGACATGAATGACGCTTCGGACGGTCAGGTGGAGCCGGGTATGACGGGAGAAGCCTTTTCCCGGATCGATACGACGCGGATCCATGCGCTGACCGGCCCCGTTGCCGTGGCCGGCGCCGAACCGGGGGATCGCCTGGTGGTCACCATTCTCGAATACCGGCACCAGGGGTGGGCCTGGACCAGCATCATTCCGGGGCTAGGCCTGCTCGACGACGCCTTCGACAAACATTTCCTTCATCACTGGGAATTGGGCGAAACGCAGACGACGTCGATGCCCGGCGTGACCCTCGACCTCGCGCCCTTCTGCGGAATCATCGGCGTTCAGCGCGAAGAACCCGGGGAATTCCGCACGCGGCCGCCCGGCCCCTGGGGGGGGAACATGGATGTTCGCCACCTCACCGCCGGGGCGACCCTGCACCTGCCGGTTTTTGTGGAAGGCGCGGGTCTCTGTGCCGGGGACTGCCATGCCGCTCAGGGAGACGGCGAGGTTTCGATCAACGGCATGGAGGCGCCGATGTCGGTCACCTTCGAGGTCGACCTGGTAAAGGGCTCACCGCTGGCCGGACCCTACATCGAAACCACCGGACCGCTGCTGCCGCCCCGTTACGCGGAGCGGCCCTTTCACATCTTTGTGGAATCGGACGAAGCTCCGCGTGAGGCCTGCCGCCGGGTGGTCCGCCGCGCGATGGGCTACCTGGAGCAACGGATCGGGCTGAGTCCCCAGCAGGCTTACGTTCTCTGCAGCGTGGTGCTGGACCTGAAGGTCAGCCAGCTGGTCAACGTGCCGATGACCACGATTTCCGGCTACCTGCCCGAGGCGATCTTCAACGAGCCGGCCTGATTGATTCAACGATCCGAGGCCCGGGTTGAGCCGGGTAAGGCTATCGGAAACAGCCGGTTGCAACCGCTTCAGCCGGTGTCCGGGACGCCGGCCGGCTGCCGGGGCTATGATTCAGTTGGCCGCGGTTTCGAGCGGGGCATCGGGTTGAATGGCCTCCGGGAGGACGGAGAACTCGACGATTCGGTCAACCGGGATCTGTTTGTCGATCAACCCGATGGTATTCAACTGGTCGACTTGTCGGGCGATACGCTCGGGTTTGATTTTGCCGATCGCTTCGCCCTTTTCCGGATAACCGGCGACAAGCTTTTTCTCGACCATGGCGTTGATTGCGTAACGGACGAAGTCGGGCTCCATCTTCGGATTGATGGAGATGATTGTCTGGTTTGCCTCGGAATCCGGGGACGACTCCAGGTAATCGGTCCATCCGCGAATGCTGGCGGCCACGAATTGATGCGCGACTTCCGGATTCTCCTCCAGGAATTCGGTGGAAGAAAAGACAACGCGGTAGGGATCGAATCCGCTTTCCGAGATAAGGATGGTTTTCACATCCACGCCGTTTTTCTCGGCATAATAGGGCTCGTTGGTCACAAAGCACTGCTGGATGAATTCCGGATCGGCGAGGAAGCGCTCCATCCCGTAATCGAGCGGCACGATGTTCAGAGTGTAGTCGTACTTCAGCTCCATCATCTTGATGAAGTTGGAGCCCGGAGCGACCATGACACTGGCGCCGGCCAATTCGGCCAGGTTGTCGACCGGATTGTCCTCATGCAGCAGCAGCGCCTGCGGATCGTGCTGCATCAAGGCCATGGCGATTTTCACCGGGCGGTCGCGATAGATATTGTAAATGACGTCGTCGCTGCGACCGAGCGCGAATTGGGCCCGGCCGATCAGGATCGATTCCATCGCCAGCGCATTCGGTCCGCCTTGCCGGATGGTCACATCCAGGCCGGCCTCCTCATAATAGCCCTCGGCGAGCGCGTGGTAGAAGCCCCCGTGCTCGGGTTGGGCATACCAGTCGGTCTGCAGGACGATCGGAACAAGACCGTCAGTGGCTTCATCCTCATCGGAACCGCCGCCGCCGCCGCAACCGGTGACGACGATCAGAGCGGCCGTCAGACCGGCCAGACGAAGAAAAGGTTTCCGTGTGTTTCGCAAGCGACGGATCATGGTGAAAGGAGGGATCAGGATTCCGGTTTGGCGGTGGATTCGTGCCAGTTTTTCAAAAGATAGTAGTGGAGCGTATTGACGGCGGCCACGAAGACAAACCCGAGAAGGCAGGCCAGCAGGGCCAGCGCAAAGATGGCGGGGGTTTCGCTGCGTGCGCGGTAAGTCAGGACCAGGAAGCCCAGGCCCGCCTTGGCGCTGTTGCCCAGCAGAAAGTCGCCGGTGATTGCGCCGATCGGCGCCAGCGTGCCCGCGATCTTTACGCCGGTCAGGAAGTACGGCAGCGCGTAGGGAATGCGCAGCAAGGTGATCTCCTGCACCTTGGTCGCGCCGCCCATCTTGAACAGGTCGATCATGCCCTTGTCGGTGGAAATCAGGCCGAGGGTGGTGTTGGCCACCACGGGAAAAAAGCTGATCAGGAAGGTAATGGCCGTGATGCTGTTCAGCCCGTACCCGAGCCACAGACCCATGATCGGTGTCATGACCACGATCGGCGTCATCTGCAGGATCAGGATGTGCGGGTAGATGGCCGCCTTGATGTAACGGTTGGAGGCGAGGATGAAGGCGATGACGAAACCACCGGTGACGGCAGCCAGGAAGCCGATGATGGCGGCCTGAAAGGTGCGGCCCCCGCCCACCATCAGTTCCTCCCGTTTGAGCCACAGTTCCTGCAGGATGACGTGCGGCGGAGGGGCGACGAAGGGGGAAATGACTTCCAGCGCAAGCAGGGTGTACCACAGGATGATCCCGATGATGCCCAGGGTGAGCGGAAGGATCCAGTCGAGGTGCTTCATGGGGGGAGGGTTTCGGACCGCCGGTTTCAGTGGGCGCGCTCTTCCACGCTGCGCAGGGATTGGGAGACGTCCTTTACCAGGGAGAGGTATTCCATCGACTCGCGCAATTCGGCCGTCCGCGGAAAGGGGAAATCCACCGGCACGACCTCGTGGATGCGCCCGGGGTTCGCGCTCAGGACGATGATGCGGGTGGACAGAAACACCGCCTCCGAGACGGAGTGGGTGACAAAAAAACCGGTCCAGTTGTCACGGGCTCGGATTTCCAGCAGGTCTTCGTTGAGCTGGTCGCGCGTCATTTCGTCGAGCGCGCCAAAGGGCTCGTCCAGCAGCATGACCTTCGGGGAAAGACTGAGCGCCCGGGCGATGGAGGTACGCATTTTCATGCCCCCCGACAGCTGCCGGGGATAGGCGTGCTGGACGTGTTTGAGCTTTACCAGACCGAGGAGGTCCTCCGCGATTCTGGCGCGCTTCTCCCTGGGTTCGCCCCGCAGCCGGAGCAGCATCTCGATGTTTTTCTGGACGGTGAGCCAGGGCAGCAGCGTCGCCTCCTGAAAGACGAAGGCCATTTCCTCGCGCGCGTTCTCGGGCGTCATCCCGTCGATAACAATGCTGCCCTCGGTGATCGGGGTAAGGCCGGCGATCAGTTTCAACAGCGTCGACTTGCCGCAGCCGCTGGGCCCGATGAGCGCGATGAATTCGCCCTTGGCGACATCCAGGTTGATCTGGTCCAGCACGAGGTCGCCGCCGCCGTAGCTTTTGTCGACGCCCTGGAACTGGACCACGGGAGGAGAGGAAGTCGCCATTGGAAGGGAAATACAGCTGGTTGGCCGGACCGGTCGGTCAGACCCCTGCGGGCAGAATCGGCAGGTGGAGGCAGGAAGGTCGTTGGGCGTCGTGGTAAATCACTTGCAGCGCGCGTTGAAACTGCTCCGGACCTTCCACGGCCAGCGCGGATGTTCCGGTGTTCGGGTTACGGGCAAGCAAAGGATATGCCGAACTCGCCACGTCGAGCCGCAGTTGATCCCCCGTTTCCAGGCAGAACGCGATCGGGTCCAGCGCGATTTCCAGCCGGACGGAGCCCCCGGGTCCGGGTGAACCCTGCCGCAGGGGGGCCGCCCCCAGGGTGAGAAACCGGGCCTTGCCGGCCGGCGTCACGTGGGTCAACCGGACCACGAAGTCGGTGTCCGGCGCGGTACTCGCCACGAACAGCGTGCAGCTGGGCCGACCCGCCATGCTGACGCGGCTCAGGCCCGGTTCCGCCGTGTAGACAAGCAGATTGTTGCCCTGCTGCATGGCCGCCTGGTCGAAGGGACCGAAGCCGGTGGCACCGCCGTGATTCCCGCCCGGGGCGACCACCGGCACCTCCGGATCGTAGTTGAACAGGTCTTCCGGGCCGGTGGCTGCCTCGGGGTCGAGCCGTCCGTCTCCGAAGCGGCTGTTGGCGCGACCCCGGGAGGCCAGGTAAACGGTGCGGGTTTCGGCCTCCGGCGGGGGCCAGACCGTGCTCGTCACCCAGCGGTTTTCGCCCAGCGAGAAATAGCGGGCGCCGGTCACCGGACCGAGGGCGGGGTCGGGCGGCCGCTCCTTCAGGTGCCGGTCCATGAAAGCGACCAGCAGGGCGTCCGTGTCCAGCCGGGCGGCCGTGCTGAAATCGCCCGGCCCGACCCGGTTTCCCCAGGGGATATGCACCCAGGGTCCGGCCACCAGGAGCTGATCCCTGGCGGCCCTCGTTTCGCGCATCGCGGTGTAGCCGTCGACGGTGCCGCGGGCGTAAAAATCGTACCAGCCTCCGATGTGATACATGGGCAGGGCCAGGTCGTTCACCCGGCGCAACAGGTCGAACGCCGCCCAGTAGCCGTCCTTGTCGGGATGGGTCAGCCAGTCCCGCGCGTAGGCGGGTAGGGCTTCATCCTGAAATTCGGCGATCCGGTTGAGCGGGAAACGTCGGTTCAGCGTGCCCGGGCTGCCCCAGCTGGCCTCGAGGGCTCGGTAGGCCTCCCTGGCTCCGGCCCGCCGTGCGTCCTCGCGCAACATCTGGTTGCCCCAGCTGGTGGTGGTGGCCAGCTGCAGAATGCCGCTTCGGTAAAACCAGCCCGAATACAGGTCGAAGGCGGTCATGTGCGGGGCGAGCGCCCTCAGCGGCTCCGGTTTCCGGAGCGCCGCCAGCAGCTGCGTCGAGCCCTGATAGGAAAACCCGTACATGCCGACGCGACCGTTGCTCTTCGGCAGGCCGGCCGCCCAGTGGACGGTTGCCTCCCCGTCCGCTTCCTCGTTGCGAAAGGCATAAAAGGCGCCGTCGGATCCGCCCCGGCCCCGCACGTCCTGGATGACCACGATATATCCCTGGCGGGCGAAGTAGGTCGGGTGCGCGTAGACGACGGTGGAAGCGATGTCGCGGCCGTAGGGCTGGCGCATCAGCAGGACGGGGTAGGCCCCCGGGGCGGACGGGGTATAAACGTCGGCCGCCAGACGGCAGCCGTCCGGCAGCTCGAGCATGACGCCCGATTCGAAATCGACGCCATGAAAGGGCGGTTGGTCGAAGCCGCGGCCTATGTGGGACATAAGGGGTCAGGCTAAGCGGGACCCGTGCCTGCTTTCCAAGGAAAAGTCGGCTTGTTCAATGCCGGGCTCCGGAAGCGGCATCCCGACCCTCGAACGGGTTGAACGCATAGGTAGCCATTTTGCCCGGGTTGAGGATACCCCGTGGATCGTTTTCCGCCTTGAGTTCGCGTTTTTCCTCGATGTCCGGATGGGCGCCCCCTTCCTCCAGCTTGTAGGTGTGCGGATTGGCGACGTTGACGCCCAGCTCGTGGCAGGTGTTCATGATTTCGTTCATCCGTTCCTCGGAGACCCACTTGATGATCGGCAGGGCGCCGACCTGAACCTTGAGCTCATCCATGCGCATCTTAGCATTGCCCTTGGTCCATTCCAGGTGCCAGAGGATCTCGTCTCCGAATCTGTCCTTGAGGGTCTTCATCTGGTCGCGGAAGTCCACTGGGTCGAAACCGAGCTGCTGGTACGTGATGGAGGGATCGACCCCCAGCGCGTGAAGCGTCGTGTGGTTCCAGGTGTAGTCGGTGATGTAAGGCGGTTGCGGGGGATTGCTCCACGGCTGGCTGTAGGTGCAGGTCATGCCGGCCTGTTTACCGCGGGCCTTCGCCGCTTCCTCCTGTTCCCGGGCAACCAGCAGGAAGACGGCGGCGCAACCCTCGGGCAGGTATTCCCTGATCGGCACAAAGTAGTCCGGCACCCCGTTTTCGAAACCGGTGACCAGCCGTTTGGGCAGGTTGTCATCCCGGGCGATGGCATCGCCAAATTCGAGCGCGGTTTCCCAGTCATCCGCCGTGAAGATCATCTGCTGCATCGGGACGGCCTTCCCGAGACGCATCTCGATGCCGACCATGATGCCGGTGGTGCCGTAGGTGTGCAGCGCCTTGACCGCCTCCCGTTCATGGAAAGTCACCAGTCGCGGCTCCGCCTCGACCGTCAGCAGGGTGACGCTCTTGACGTTGTCGCCCGTATTGATGCCGCCATGGGTAATGGAACCGATGCCGCCCGATCCACCGCAGAGAAAGCCGCCTATGGACGCCTTGATCCAGGTCGAGGGCAGACAGCGCATTTCCAGACCGACGGGATTGGCCAGTTTCTCGATCTTGCTGAGCTTGGCGCCCGGCTCGGCCCTGACCACACCCTCATCCTCGAGAATCTCCGCGTTGTCCATGCGTGAAAGGTCGATGAGGAGGCCTTTGTACAGGGGGATCATCTGGCCGTAGTTGCCGGTGCCGCTGCCGCGCAGGCTCACCGGCAGGCCTTCCCGATGGGCGATCTTCACCACTGCCTTGAGGTCGGCGACCGACCGGGGACGAACCGCGACCGCCGCCGACTTGTTTTCGAGCTTCGGCTTCAGGATCGGTGAATACCAGTAGTAGTCTTTCGACAGTTTGTTCAGGCTTCGCTCGTCGGTCTTCACGCCGGTTTCGCCCAGTATTTCCTGGAGCTCGGCAATGACCGCATCAGAGGCGTCGGTGGTGTAGGGGGCTTTGGCTTCCGGCATGGTTCCATCATTAAGCAGTGAACGTACCTAATCGCGAATGGCTGGCCGGGTTTTGTCTCCGTTCCCCTGCCTCAAGCGCGCCCTGACCGCGGCGGTCCGGTGCCGCCCGACAGCCTGGACGGCCGGCGCGCCGCCACCGCTTCGATCGAGGAACTCCCGGTGAACCGGGCCGTTCGCGAGGGGCCGTCCGCGCTGGCAGGCTTGCTGCTGAATGCTGGCCCTGAACCTGTCCGATCCTTACCCTCCTTTTTATGATACGCATCGAACAAGAAGACGGCTGGACCCTGATCCGGCATCAGGACCACGCCATCGTGGCCGGCGAATTTGCGCGCCATTGGAACAACCGGCGATTTGGCGCTCCGGAGCCTTTCGAGCCCGTGCGCCTCGCCGTGGCTTGCCATGATGACAGCTGGGCCGAGCCCGACAGCCAGCCCGGCCTTTATTCAGACGGCACCCCGAGCGCCTTCTCCGAAGACCTGGTCGGGACCTACGATGCCTTCGAAAACATCGACCTGCCCGCCTACCTCGCCGTCCGCAAGGAGGCCACTGAAGCGGCCGCCCGCCAGAATCCCTATGCGGCGATCATTGTCTCCATGCACACGGTCAATCTGCTGACCGAGCAGGCGGACCTCGACAGCCTGACGGAGGAGCAGAAGCCGGTGCACGCCGCCTTCATCGAGGGACAGCTCCAGCGACAGGCGGAACTGGCCGCGATATGCAAACAGGATCCCGCCCTCGAACCCTATGCCGATCAGGCCCACTTCCAGCGCGCTTTCGAATTCCTGCAGGCCTGCGACAGCCTCAGCCTCATGTGCTGCACCGCCTTCAGCAAGCCGACCGCGCTCCGGCATACGCATCCGGACAGCAGCGGCGAGCGGGTGGAGATCCAGGTCCTGCCGCAAGGCGGAGGGACCTTCCGGTTGTCCCCCTCGCCCTTCGATGAACCGGAGCTGACCGTTTCCATCCCCTGCCGGTTCGTGAAGGGCAAAGCCTTTTCCTCGGATGCGGATCTCCGCGAGCGCTACCACGCCGCCGAGCCGTCGGCCCTCGACTGCGTGATCACCGCCTGATTGGTTCCGGTTATGACCCGATTGTTCCTTCTTTCCCTGACCGGGCTGACGCTCGCCTTCGCTGGCTGCGGTTCCGAACCGGCGGCAGAAACCTCGACCGCGCAACCGGATGCCGCCACCCGTTCGGAAGCAGACCTTCAGCCGGTCCTGATGCAGCTCGACTGGATCCACAACGCTCAGTTCGCGGGCATTTATCAGGCGGTCGAGCAGGGTTTCTACGCCGACGCCGGATTCGCGGTGGAAATCCGCACCGCGCCGAAAAGCCGGTCGGTGGTGGAAAGTGTCGCCGACTACGACGGCCTCGCGATTGGCAGCTCGGAGAGTAACGTCCTCCTGGTGGCCCGGGCTGAGGGTCAGCCTGTCGTGGCGTTGGCCACCATGTTTCAGGACAGTCCGATGGGGTGGGCCTATCTCGAGGAATCGGGAATCGAGGGTGTGGAAGACTTTGCAGGCAAAACCATCGGCATCCACGCCGACGGGGAGAAGGTCATCGACATCGCCCTGGCGGCCAACGGCCTGACGCGGAACAACCTCACCTTCGAGAAAGTCGGCTGGGACCCCGTCATCGTGGCCAAGGGCGAGGTCGACCTGATGCAGGTCTACGTCATCGACGAGTTTGTGAAATTGCAGCTCATGACCGACGGCGGGGCCGGGATCGTCATGGCCAAAGACAACGGCTACCTCGCCTATTCCCAGGTCATGTTTGCGATGGAAGACGATGTGGCTGCCTACCCGGCCGCGATCGCCGCCTTCCTGAAGGCGACGCAACAGGGCTGGGAATACGCCGCCGCCCACCAGGCGGAGACCGTCGACCTGATCATCAGCGAATACAATCCTGAGTTGGATCCCGCCTATCAACGGGCCTCCCTTGCCGAGGTCATCAACCTGGTGAAACCCGACGGTCGCACTGCCCTCGCTCCCATGGATCCCGAAAAATGGGCCGCCAGCATGGCCCTTTTTCAGGAACACGGCATCATCGAAGACCCCGTTGACCTCCAGAAGCTGCTGAATTTCAGCCTGAACCCGTGAGGGGAATGATCATAGTCCGTCTCGCCGGTCTGGCAGGGCCGGCGCTTGTGCTGCGCCGCCTTTGCGCTGGCATGCGCCGTTGAATGCACGATGCAGCGGTCCGCCCGTTATTCTTCACCGTCCCCATGGCCCTTTTCCAAAATGCGTCGGTTCCGGTCGCCTGTCTGCCGCCGGATTTCCCCCGGCCCGACGGGTTCGACCCCCAGCTCGATCCCAGTGTCCGCGTGGATTTCCGGACCGATGCCGAGCGCATCCGCGAGGTCTTCCCGGCCGGCCGGACCGGTCCGGCCGAAGGCGAAACCGCCCACGACCTGGCAGGCACCCAGTGCTGGCCAGGCCTTCTCGATGTCCATGTCCACCTCGACAAGGCCCATTCCTGGGACCGCGCGCCCAACCGCCGCGGCGAGTTCTGGGATGCCATCTACCTGCTGCGTCGCGACAAAGACAACTGGACCGCCGATGATGTCCGGCGCCGCGCGCAGTTTTCGCTCGAATCAGCCTGGGCGCACGGGTCGACCGCCGTTCGGACCCACATCGATGTCGGCATGGATTTCGGGGAGAGCAGTCTGGCCGTGATGGCCGAACTCCGCGCCGCCTGGGACGGTCGGATCTCCCTCCAGACGGTGACCCTTTCCGGCCTCGAAGACTTTGCCCGGGGAGCGGGGGAGGCCATCGCCGCCAAGGCCAGGGCCCATGGCGTGACGGCTCTGGGTGTCATGCCCATCACCAATCCCGATTTGCCCGGGCAGTGGGACCGCTTCCTGGCCATCGCCCGGGATCACGGGCTGGGGGTCGACTGTCATGTCGACGAAAACGGCGATCCCGGGGCGCGTTGCCTCGACGCGCTGGCGGAGTCGGTCCTGCGCACCGGGTTCGACCTCCCCGTTGCCAGTGGCCACAATTGCAGCCTGGCCGTGCAACCGCCGGACCGGCAGCGCGAAACCCTCGCCAAGGTCAGGGACGCCGGGATCGACATCATTTCCCTGCCGCTCTGCAACCTCTACCTGCAGGACCGGCGACGCGAATCGACTGCCGGCGTGCAGGCCGGTCCGGACACCGAACCCGATTTCGACGCTCCGCTCGGACCGCCGGAAACCCCGCGTTGGCGGGGCATCACCCTGCTGCACGAGTTCATGGAAGCCGGGGTAACGACCGCCGTGGCCAGCGACAACGTGCGCGACGCCTTTTATGCCTATGGCGATCTCGACGCCTTCGAGGTCTGGCTCTTTACCCACCGGCTGGCCCACCTGGACCTCAATCTCGCCCGTTCTCCCGAAACCGTGACCACCGCCCCGGCCCGTATCATGGGCCTGGATACGGATCATGGGGTCATTGGCCCCGGTGCCCGGGCCGACCTTATCGTATTTCCCGGTCGCCGGACACTCAGCCACCTCCTCAGCCGGCCCTGGGAGCCGCGCCGCCTGATCCGCGGCGAGGGCTTTCGCGAGCCCGAGCTGCCCGACTACGACCGCGTGGCGCCGGGCTGACGCGTGGCAGGTGGCCTAAGGCGTGTTCGAAAAGTCTTCTTGGAGTCGCGAACGCCGGCCGACCTGTCCGTCATAGCCATTTGAGCGCCGGCGGAAGAGCCGGCGTCTCCATGGAGTGGCGGGCTCTACCCCGTCCGCCGAAGCTTTTTGCGTAGGAGGAGGCCCGCCAAACGCGAAAAAGCCGTCCTTTTTCCGCTTATCTCGACTTTTCAAACACGCCTTAACCCGAATTCCTCACCAGAACCGGAAAAAATGGCAGTAAATAGTTGGAAGTAAGGGATTTCCAGCATTTCTTCGAAGTGCACGTTCGGGGTAATCCCATCTTTTCCGATTCTTTTCGCCCACAGGCGCGATCTGCGGCGTGTTATTCTTGCTGCGCTCGTTGAGGTGTCGCCCTGCGGGCTCGGCAGTCGGGCTGGAAACCGCCTGGTTGCGCACGCCAGTGCGCGCCCAACCGCTTTCGCCCTCCCGCCGTCACCCTCCGGGTTATGGCGGACACGCCGCCTTCCGCCGTCGTCCCGCCTGGCGGGACTTCCTCCTACGCCAAGGCTACGGCGGACATGATGGCGGACAGGTGCAGCTCATCCCATCTGGGCTTCATGAGAAATCCGGGTTAAGGCAGCCGGGGGGTCTCCGAACCCGGTGTCCATTGGCCGTGCCCGCCTCCCTGCACTTGCAATGCGGGCCTTGCTGCGAAAGGCTGCGCACCATGCGCGTATCCCTGCTTTCGGATGAAAAACGACCCGGCTTGCTGAAGCGGCTGCAGGGCATGGGCCTGCGCGTGCAGATGGATCCACCGGAAAAGATCCAGACCCTGAGCAAGGAGAGCACGGATCTGGTTTACTTTGTTCCCTTTTCGCTGACCGAAACGGAAGACTGGTTCGAACACCGGGTCAGCCTGGCTCGGGCCAGCCGCTATTATGTCGTCTTTGGCGACAACCTGAGCACCGCCCGAATCATGGATGCGGCGCGCGATGGCGCGCATGATGTCGTCGATGAGCGGGATGACGACCAACGCATTGCGAGCGCTCTCGACCAGGCGGCCAACGCACAGGACCTCTGGTGGCAACTGTACGGGGGAAAGGGTGAGATTTCGGAAGAAAAACTGGTCGGGCGGAGCCCGGCCATGCGTGCCTTGCGTGAATCGGTCCAGCGCATCGGCCCGACTGAAGCGACGGTATTGATCATGGGTGAGAGCGGCACCGGCAAGGAACGCGTGGCCGAAGCGGTTCAACTGGCTTACGGTCGGGGACCGCTGGTTACCGTGAACTGCGCCGCAATTCCCTCCGAGCTGATGGAGGCGGAGTTGTTTGGCGTCGAGAAAGGGGCCTACACCGGCGCGCACAAGACCAAGTCCGGCCTGGTTGAGGAGGCGACCGATGGGATCCTGTTTCTCGACGAGATCGGCGAGATGGATATCAGCCTCCAGCCGAAGCTGCTCCGTTTCCTGGAAACAAAGATCGCCCGTCGCGTCGGGTCTCCCAAGGAGTACAAGACGCAGGTGCGCGTGATTGCTGCGACCAATCGGGAACTGTTGCAGGAGGCCGAGCAGGGTCGCTTCCGGCTGGACCTGTACTACCGCCTGAGCGAGGTGGTGCTCAACCCCCCGCCGCTGCGTCACCGCCAGAGCGATATCCCGGATCTCGCCCTCATCTTTGTGAAGGAGGCCTCGGAGCGTCTCGGCAAGAACTTCGAAACGATCGAGCCCGAACTCATCTACAAGTTTCAGCTGCACGAGTGGCCCGGCAATGTCCGGGAACTCAAGCAGACCATCGAGCGGCTCTGCATCCATTACGATGGTCCGGTCATCCGCGCCGCCTGGTGGGAACCGCCCGCCGCGCGCCCCCACCAGCGTGGGCGTCTTTCCGGCCCGGGCTACGGCCAGCACCCCGGCTTGCCCGGCCAGGGTTATCCGCCCGGTTATCCCGGCATGATGCCCGGCGGTTACCCGCCTCAGGCCCGGCCGGGTACCGGCTACGGCTACAGTCCGCCCGAGCCCCCGCCGCCGACGGGACGCGGATCCGGCGGAAGCGGGAAATCCCGCAGCCCGTTCCCCGGTAACCTGACGGGTGGCGGCCAGGGCGGAGGTTCGCACCAGCCCTTCCCCGGTGGCTACGGACCTCAGGGGGGGCGCGGGGGCATGCCCAGCAAAAAGGAGCGCATGGCTCTGGCCCGCCGACTTATCGAGGAAAGCGGGGAAGACCTGACCTGGGTCGCCGCCCAGGTCGGCGTCCATCCCACGACCCTTTACCGCTGGCGGAAAAGCGGTAAGGTGTAGGACTTCTTGCTGTGCAGGCGCCGGGTAGGTCAGCCTGATCCGGAAGTCCGGGGGCGGGCGGAAGCGTGCGCCTCTCCATGGAGCCGCCGGCGCCGTTGTCGGCGATCAGCGACTCCAGCGGGAGCGACTCGGAAAAAGTCGTCGTGTCGGCTGGATCCCGTCCGCCCGGTCAACCGGCGCGGTGCGCCCGGATGAGGCGGTGGGCCACGGTCAGGAGGGTATCACGGTCGGGGTAGCCACCTGCCCGGACGAGGGCACGCATACGCAGGATGCGTTGGGGCGGGGTGTTCTGGCGGGACGTGACGCGACCGGTTTGACCGGGCCGGCGAGATCGGGATTCATCTGGCATGGAGATTCCGGTTATCGACAGGGAATCTCGCGCACTTAAGGCTTTTCGGTCGGTTTGTCCGGGGCGCTGCCCCCGGCAGGCAGCTGGTTGACCAGCGCCTTCAGCCGATCAACCGAGGTTTCGATGTGGGCGGCGAGTTCCCGGGCTTTTTCGGGGGTGGGGCAGACCTCGGGGTTTCCAATCATGTCGGCGTACCCGCGGATCAGAAACAGCTCGCTGTTTATGTCGTGACGGATATGCTCCGGACCGTTTTTTCCGGTACGGTCCTGCGGTGAGTCCGGTGTGGATGCCTGGTCGGAGTCTGCCATAATGACTGCCCGGGGCCGGTGGATCGCCGGCCTTTCCTGCTAAGCCAACACGGCTGACCGCCGGGAGACAAACGCCAATCCCGCTCCCCTTTCCGTGAATCCCGCCCTTTTCAGCGCCCCAGAATGGCTGTTCGCCAAGGGGCTGGTCGCCGGTTTCCTGCTCGCCGTGGGTACCGTCAGCGGCACAGTCTGGCTGGTCCAGAGTCGGCAGGTGCTCGGAGCCTCCGCCGCCTTTCGGGTCGGGGTCAGCCTGGTTCTGGCGCTCGGGTTCTGGGCTGCTGTCGCCATGGCGTTGACCGGCTGGTTGAGGGATCATGCCTCCGCCGTGCTGTGGGGCGTCCGGGGGATCGGCGGCCTGGTGCTCGGTTATGTTGCGCTGCGGGTCGGTCGGGCCAGACGGGCGGACACCCTGCACCCGGACCTGCCGGAAGCCCAGCGCCGGAACCCCGGCTGGAACACCTGGGTGTATGCGGTGCTCATGCCCCTGCGGCTGACACTGATGCTGGCCATGATCATGGCGACCGGGGCCTTCTGGCATGGCATGGGCATGGATCGGGTCATCCTCTGGACGCTGGGTGTCCTCTTCGGGGCGTTTGTCTGGTGGGGCTTTCTGTTTTTCCTGGCCGTGCTGTTCGGACAGCGCGTGGAGGAAGCGATCACGTTGCGTTCGCTCAACAAACTCCATGTGCTGATTCCGGCCGTTTACGGTATCCTGTCCCTGACTACGCTTTTTCCCTTTGTCATCCTCCTGCGGTAGGCGCCGGTAAGCCGCCTGACGGCATTGACGCCTTTACCAACCTGCTGAACCGTTTTTCCCATGGACATCATCGATAACGTGCCCGACATGCAGCGCCGGAGCCTGGCCTGGAAACAGGCCGGTGAGACCCTTGCGCTGGTGCCGACTTCCGGCGCCCTCCATCCGGGGCATACGGCTCAGGTGCGTCAGGCCCGGGAATGGGCCGATCGCGTGGTGCTGTCCGTTTTCCTCAACCCACGCGAATTCGGGACGAGCGAGGAGTTTGACCGTTATCCCCGCGAGCCCGACAGTGATCAGGAGAAAGCTGAGGCCGCCGGTGTGGATGTCCTCTTCCGGCCGGCTACGCACGCCATGATCGGGCCGCGATTCGCCACCTCGGTGGAGGAACACGTCCGGTCGAAAGGCCTGTGTGGCGTCTCCCGGCCGCATTATTTCAAGGGCGTGGCCACGGGGGTCGTCCTGCTCCTCAATGCCGTCTGGCCGGATCGGCTTGTCTTCAGCCGGCACCATGCCCAGACGGCCGCCGTGGTCGAACAGGTGGTGAACGACCTGGGCTACCCGACGACCGTTCATCGGGTCGATACCGTGCGCGATTCCGACGGTATGGCGTTCAGCCCGCGCAACCGCTTCCTCAGTCCGGAGCAACGCCGGGATGCCGTGAAGATCTATCAGGCGCTGCAGGGCGGAAAGGCCATCGCCGATCAAGGCATCCGCAGTGTCGACCGGATCATGGCCGAGGTCACCCACCTCATGAGCCAGAGCCGGCGCATCCGGGTCATCTACGTCTCGCTGGTTGATCCGCTGACCATGCAACCGTTGAAGGAACTGAAGCCCGGGGAGAGCCTCCTGGTGGTGGCTGCCTGGGTCGACCAGATCCGGTTGATCGACAATATCCTCCTCTGACCGGCCATGACCGCGGATCTGGGCAGGATAGCGATTGTCGGCGCCGGTGCCATCGGGCTCTACTACGGAGCCAGGCTGGCCCGGGCCGGGCAGGACGTTACCTGGCTCATGCGCAGCGATCTCAAGGCCGCCCGAAGTGGCGGCATCCGCGTCGAGACCCTCGACGAGGCGTTTACGCTCGAGCCCGTGTCCGTGGCCGCCGATCCCCGCGACATCGGGCCGGTGGACGTCGTCCTGATCGGGCTCAAGGCCACCGCCAACCACGCCCTGCCCGACCTCCTGCCACCGCTCCTCAAGGAGACCACCGAGGTCGTCACGTTGCAGAACGGCCTCGGCAACATCGAGGCGCTCGAAGGGCTGCATCCCCGCGAGCGGCTGCATGCCGGCCTCTGCTTTATCTGCCTCAACCGGTTCGCCCCGGCGGGCGTGCGCAACACCAACCGCGGTGCGCTGACCCTGGCCGACGCGGTGGAGGATGCCGACCGGCCGGGACCCTTCATCCGCGAACTCACCGCCGTTTTCGAAGCGGCCGGGGTGCGCACCCGAGCCCTCGCCAGCCTGACTGCCGCGCTCTCGCAGAAACTGGTCTGGAATATCCCCTTCAACGGCATCGCCATAGCCGCCGGCGGTATCACGACCGACCGGATCTGCGCCAGCCCGGCCCTGCTGGCCTGGACCCGCGCCCTGATGGAGGAGGTGCGCCAGGCCTCCGGCGCCCTCGGTCATCCCATCGACCCGTCCTTCTGCGAAAAGCAGGTCGACCGCACCGTGCCGATGGGCCCCTATCAGCCCTCCAGCCTGGTCGACTGGCACGACGGTAAACCGGTCGAGGTCGAGGCCATCTGGGGCGAGCCGCTTCGCCGCGCCCGGGCTGCCGGTGTGCCCGCGCCGCATCTCGAGAGCCTGTATTGGTTGCTCCAATACGCCTGCCGGCCCGATCGGCAGTCCTGATTTCTCACCGGAAACGAAAAACGGGTGGCTGACCCGGAGGGTGCCCGCCAGTCCCGCAGGCCGGAGTAAAGGGATGACGCGTACACTTTGACCGAAGTTGACGGAGCGCAGCGGAGATGGCGCCAGCAAATCGGCTTCGGGATCGGACAAACGCAAAAAATGGTTTATACAATTGATTTCGATGCCGATACCGATAGCCAACCCGGTGGAGATCCTGCTAAGAGAATGCCATTGGGGTGTCTACCCTGTTTTATCATGCGGATCCAACCCCTGCTCAAGGTCCTCAGTGACATCTGGGACGAAGCCGTCCTCCGGGCCGGTGGCGAATCAGCCTTCTTTTTCCTGCTCGGCACTGCCTCGGTCCTCATCTGGCTGCTCGGCCGCTGGATCGCGCACAAGTTTTTTCATTCGGACGGCGGCTCGACGCTGATTTTCACCGCCATGGTCCTGCCGCTGGTGGTGTGCCTGATTGCCTGGTCCAGCACCGAAGCCTACCTTCAGGCGCGTATCCTGATCGACGGCAAGTTGCTGGTCCTCGGGCCCTACCTGGGTGGCACCGCCTTCGTCCTGACTGCGCTTCTGGTCAGCCGCTACATGCTGCAGGTGCCCCCCTTCCGGACCCTCTTGCTCATCCTGCTGGTCTATGCGATTACCGCGTTCTCGCTTTTCGCCGCCCGCCAGGTCATGGATATGGTCCAGGACGGGCTCACGCAGGCTGACCGCAGGTCTGCCGGTTAACCTGATTCTGGTGAGAAATTCGGGGTAAGCGCCCCGCCCGAAACGGGCATTAAGTTCCCGGCAGGGACTGGCGCGGATCCATCCTGATCTCAACTGCCCCTGGAGCCCGACCGCGATGAGGTACAGGCTCGTCAAATAAGTGGACTGCCGACAGGCTTACCGAAAACCCAGATGATGGCCAACCAACCCCCCTTTCAGCCGCCCAGCCCCACGCAGACGTTTGACCACTCGCCCACTTTCCGCATGGCCTGCCGCCAGTTCGATCTGGCCGCCGACCTGATCGGGATGGATACCACCTTGCGTGAACGAACCAAGCAGCCCAAGCGCGCTATCATCGTCAGTGTACCGGTCCGTCGCGACGACGGTCGGGTCCAGATTTACCAGGGTTACCGGGTGCAGCACCACCTGACCATGGGGCCGACGAAGGGCGGGCTGCGGTTTCACCCGCAGGTGGACCTCGGCGAGGTGGCCGCCCTGGCCATGTGGATGACCTGGAAATGCGCCCTCGTCGGGCTTCCTTACGGCGGGGCCAAGGGCGGGGTGGCGGTCGCCCCACATGCGTTTTCCATGCCCGAAATGGAGCGGCTGACGCGCCGCTTCATGCAGGAGATGATTCCGTTTATCGGTCCCAATATCGATGTCATGGCGCCCGACATGGGTACCAACCCGCAGACCATGGCCTGGATGATGGACACCTATTCCGCCTACGTCGGCGAGACGACGCCGGCCATCGTAACCGGAAAGCCGATCGAGCTGGGCGGTTCGGAGGGCCGGCTGGAGGCTACCGGTCGGGGGGTTGCCTACCTGGTCCGCCGCTATCTGGAGATTTTGGACATAAAACCGCAGGAAGCCACGGCCGTGATTCAGGGTTACGGGAATGTCGGCTCGCAGGCCGCGCTCGGACTCGATGAATACGGCATCAAGGTGATCGCGATCAGCGATGTCTCGGGCGGGTATCACAACCCCAAAGGCATCGACGTAAAGGCGGCCCTCGCCTACGGCCACGAGCATAAGACGCTGGCCGGTTGGGATGGCGCGGATCCGGTCGATAACGCCGCCTTGCTCGAGCTGCCGTGCACCGTCCTGGTTCCCGCCGCTCTGGAGCGTGTCATCACGGGGGACAATGCCTCGAAACTCCAATGCCGGATTCTAGCCGAGGCTGCGAATGGCCCGACCACCCCCGAAGCGGATGAAATCATCGACGCCCGCGGAGACATCGAGCTGATTCCCGATGTCTTTTGCAACTCCGGTGGGGTTATCGTCTCTTACTTCGAATGGGTGCAGGACCTGCAGTCCCTGTTCTGGAAACGGCAGGAGGTGCTCAACCGGCTGCAGGACATCCTCGAAACCGCGCTTCAGCAGGTGGAGGCCGAAAAAACCCGTCTTGGTTGCTCACGCCGCATGGCCGCCCTCGCCCTCGGCATCGGCAAGGTCGCCAGAGCCAAGCAACTTCGCGGCCTGTTTCCCTGAACACAGGGTCCATTCCTCCCGGCTGCGGTTTGGGAGGGCTGGGCTTCAGCCCTGCCTCACGCCTTCAGCGCCACGATCGCTTGAAAAGCCGGTTGTCGCCTGAAGAATTTCACACCCGGCTGATTGCAAATCGGGGCCGAATGGCCTCAACTCGCCCTTTCAAGCCGGGCACTGCCGCCCGGGTCATCCGCTTGTCATGATCATTCGTTTCCTCATCGCGATTGTGGTGGTGATTCTCCTCATCGGCTCACTGGTCGGTGTCAAAGCGCTGCAGATCATGTCCATGATCGCCGCGGGCGAGCACATGGGGCCAACGCCGGAAACGGTCGCCACCACCGAGGTCCGCTCCACGACCTGGCAGGGCCGCCTGACCGCCGTCGGCACGGTCGAAGCCGTTCAGGGGGTGACCCTGCAAACCGAGGTCCCGGGTATTGTCCGGGAGATCCGTTTTAAAAGCGGGGCAAGCGTACAGGCCGGTGATGTCCTCCTTGTCCTCGATGCCGAGACCGAACAGGCGCAACTGAAAGCGGCCGAGGCGGACGCCGAACTGGCACGCCTCGATTTTCAACGCATGCAGCAGCTGCGTAAAAGCGACGCTGTCTCCGCCAGCCAGTTGGACCAGGCCCGGGCCCGCCTGGAGAGCAACCGTGCCGCGGTCGAGAACATTGAGGCGGTCATCGCCAAAAAGACCATCCGCGCGCCTTTTGACGGCGTACTGGGTATCCGGCAGGCCGATTTGGGGCAGTATTTGGCACCGGGTGCACCCATCGCCTCACTCCAGCAGTTTGCCCCTGTTTATGTGAATTTCAACCTGCCTCAGCAGGTGCTGGCGCAGGTGTCGGAGGGCATGGCCGTCCGGATTACCACTGACGCGGTGGCCGACCGAACCCTGGTGGGTGCGCTGACGGCGATCGATGCCGAGGTCGACCCCGGCACACGCAACATCCGGCTCCAGGCCACGATCGAGAATGCCGAGGGGAAGTTGCGCCCCGGCATGTTTGTCAACCTGGCCGTGAAGCTGCCCGTTGTCCGCGAGGTCCTGGTCGTTCCCCAGACCGCCATCCTCGCCGCTCCCTATGGTGATTCCGTCTACCGGGTCAAACCCGCTGAAGCGGGCGGGGGACAGGTGGTGGAGCAGCAGTTTGTGCAGTTGGGCGAAACGCGGGGCGACTTCGTGGCGGTCGAAACCGGAATCGAGGCCGGGGAGACCATCGTCTCGGCAGGCGTTTTCAAGTTGAGTAACGGCATGAGCATTGCGGTTAACAACGAGTTGGCACCGGACCCCCGGTTGGATCCCAACCCGCCGGATGCCTGAGGGCTCCCGTTACCGATTCCCGGTCCCTCGTAACTGTCCGCCGGCATGAAAAGCGCGTTCACCGACCTGTTTATCAAACGGCCCGTTCTCGCGATCGTGGTCAATCTGGTGATCATCATCGCCGGTATCCAGGCTATCGGTACGCTGACCGTGCGCCAATATCCGCAAACGGAGAACGCTTCCATCACCATCCGGACGGTCTACATCGGGGCCGATGCCGACCTGGTGCGCGGTTTCATCACGGCGCCGCTCGAACGGGCCATCGCGGCGGCCGACGGTATCGACTACATCAGCTCCACCAGCGAACAGGGCCTGTCCACTATTACCGCCCGGCTCAACCTGAACGCGGACGGCAATGAAGCGCTGGCCGAGATCAGCTCCAAAGTGGATCAGGTGCGCGGCGATCTGCCGCCAGAGGCGGAGGTACCGATCATCAACATCGAGACCGCCGATTCACAGTTCGCCTCGGCCTATCTGTCCTTTTCCTCGGACATCCTGCAGGCCAACCAGATCACCGACTACATCGTCCGGGTGGTGCAACCCCGGCTCAGTGCGGTGGACGGCGTTCAGCGTGCGGATATCCTCGGCGGCCGCACCTTCGCCATGCGCATCTGGTTGAAACCCGACCGGATGGCCGCGCTCGGCGTGACCGCCACACAGGTGCGCCAGGCCCTCGCCGCCAACAACTACCTGTCCGCGCTGGGTCAGACCAAGGGCGCGCTGGTCACCGTAAACCTGACCGCCAACACCGACCTGCGTACGGCGGAAGATTTCCGTAACCTGGTCATTTACAACGCGGGCGACACCGTCATCCGGCTGGCTGACGTCGCGGATGTCGTTCTGGGGGCGGAGGACTACAGCACGGAGGTGCGGTTCTCCGGGGACAAGGCGGTCTTCATGGGCGTCTGGGTGCTGCCCGACTCCAACGCCATCGACGTGATCGCCGCCGTCGCCGAGGAGATTGACGCGCTCCAGGCCGAGCTCCCGACCGGTCTCAATGCCCGACTGGCGTATGACGCAACTGAATACATTAATGAGGCCATCCAGGAGGTCGTCAAAACGCTGACCGAGACGCTGATCATCGTGATGGCGGTGATCTTTCTCTTCCTCGGCACCTTCCGCACCGTCCTTATTCCGATCGTGGCCATCCCGGTCTCCCTGATCGGCGCCTTTTTCCTGATGCAGGCCTTCGGGTTTACCATCAACCTGCTCACCCTGCTGGCCATCGTGCTGTCGGTCGGGCTGGTGGTGGACGACGCCATCGTGGTGGTCGAAAACATCGAGCGGCATCTCCGCAACGGCCTGAAACCGTTCGATGCCGCCATCCGGGGCGCGCGCGAGCTGGTCAACCCGATCATCACCATGACGCTGACCCTGGCAGCCGTCTATTTGCCGATCGGGCTGCAGGGTGGCCTGACCGGATCCCTCTTTCAGGAGTTCGCGTTCACTCTGGCCGGAGCGGTCATCATCTCGGGCGTCGTGGCGCTGACCCTGTCGCCGATGATGGGAAGCACGCTGCTCAAGTCGGGTTCACACGAAACGGGCCTCGCGCATTGGATCGAGACGGGGTTCGAAAAATTGAAGCACCTCTACGGGCGACATCTGAACGTGGCCCTGGACAGCCGGCCCGCCCTCTACTTCGTCTGGGTGGTCATCCTGCTGCTCTGCCCGCTGATGTTCATGAATTCGGCGAAAGAGCTGGCGCCGACCGAGGATCAGGGCGTCATTTTCAGCATCGTCGATGCGCCCGCCAACAGCACCGTCGAGGAAACAGTTCGCTACACCCTCTACGCCAACGAGGTTTTCTTCAGTGTGCCGGAAACGCGTTTTTCCTTCCAGATCACTTTCCCGAATGGTGGGTTCGGGGGCATGGTGCTGGCCCCCTGGGGGCAGCGCGACCGGACCGTCTTTGAAATCCTGCCCGAGGTGGAACGGGGCCTGGCCGAGATCCCAGGCATATCCATGTTCCCCATCACGCCGTCGGCGCTGCCCGGGGGTGGCCAGTTCCCGGTCGAATTCATCATCGCGTCCACCGCCGACGCCGAGCGGATCCTGCCCTTCGCCCGGGAAATCCGGCGGAAGGCGACTGAAAGCGGGCTCTTCGCCTTTCCGCTGATTATCGACACCAAGATCGACCAGCCCCGGAGCGAGCTGGTGATCGACCGCGACAAGGTCGCCACACTCGGGTTGAACCTGCGCCAGGTCGGCGCTGATGTGGCCGCCATGGTCGGCGGCAATTTCGTCAACCGCTTCAACATCGACGGCCGCAGCTACAAAGTGATTCCGCAGGTCGATCGCCTCTTCCGGCTCAACCCCGACCAGCTCAAGCAGATCTACATCTCCGGTTCGATGGGTGAAATGATCCCACTCAGCACCGTCACCTCGCTGGAACGGCAAACGCAGCCCCGGGCCCTCAACCGGTTCCAGCAGCTCAATTCGGTCAAGCTGTCCGGGGTGGCCATCCGTCCGCTCGACGAGGCGCTGAGCTTCCTCGAGGCCGAAGCCGCGGCCATCCTGCCCGATGGCTACCAAGTCGACTACACCGGTGAGTCGCGCCAGCTGCGCGAGGAGGGCAACCGCTTCCTGCCCGCTTTCATCCTGGCACTGACGCTGATTTTTCTGGTGCTGGCAGCGCAGTTCAACAGCTTCCGCGATCCGTTCGTAATCCTGCTCGGGTCGGTGCCCCTGGCGATGTTCGGGGCGCTGATCTTCACCTTCCTGAAGATGCCCAACCCGAACATGCCGTTCTGGACCGACCCGTTTACCACGACCCTCAATATCTATTCGCAGGTCGGTCTCGTAACCCTGGTTGGCCTGGTGGCCAAAAACGGCATCCTCATCGTGGAGTTCGCCAACCAGCTTCAGCTGCGGGGCCTGGCCAAGCGCGCCGCCGTGCACGAGGCCGCCAAAGTGCGCCTCCGCCCCGTGCTCATGACCAGCGCGGCCACCATCATGGGCCACTTCCCGCTGGTCCTGGTGACCGGGGCCGGCGCCGAGGCCCGCAACGCCATCGGCCTGGTCCTGGTCGGCGGCATGGCTATCGGCACCGCCTTCACCCTCTTCTTCGTCCCCGTTCTTTACATGCTCATCGCCAAGGACCACAAAGGCGACAAAATCGCCGAGGATATCAACCAATCCAGGATGGCTC
The DNA here is from genome assembly GCA_051117635.1 of Opitutales bacterium. Lineage (GTDB taxonomy): Bacteria > Verrucomicrobiota > Verrucomicrobiia > Opitutales > JABSRG01 > JBNPEH01. The sequence goes on from JBNPEH010000014.1 coordinate 77,525, forward strand.
CGGCTTGAGGGGAAGTATTCTCTTCGGACCTTTTAGCGTAAATTAATTTTCAGGGCAGCCACCGCGAAGCGATTATTGCGGGGAAGGCACCTTCGGTTGCGGAGACTCTGTCACCGCTTTCTATGGGCGGGGCTCCGACCCGCCGAACACAGGGATAAAAGCATCAGCTGTCTGATAACCGTGACCGAGTACTGGTTGGGAATGGATACCGCAGATTGCACCGGTTGACGCAGGTTCGGGGGTCGGGCGTTATATTTTTATCCGGCCCGTCTTTGAGGTTCTGTTTCGAAAGTTCCCGAAAGCTCTATCGCGGTACGCCTGGGAGGGCTGCGCTTCAGCGTTGCTTCGCGACTCAAGTAGTCGCCTTTTCCCCTCTCAATTGGCAGGGTATCCGGTCACTTGATACGTTGCAAAGGGGCCTTTGGCCCTGGCGCGTGTGGTATTTAGAGGCTTTTCCTTCAGTGAAAAACGTGCATCGTTTCCCGGTAAAGGCTTTTGCTGTGCGTATCCTCTCCTTGCTCTCGATGCTGCTGTTGCCGGCGGCCGCCCTGCAGGCGCAGTCCGCCTCCTGGCAGACTCTGGCCACCGAGCCTAAAACGGCCTTCATCATCGGCTGTTCCAACTACGAGGTGGCCAACCCGCTGGCCGACCCGCTGAACGATGCGCGCGATATGCGCGCCGCCCTGCAGCCGCTCGGTTTTGAGGTCGTTTACCGGGAGGATCCGTCCAGGGCGGACTTTGACGCCGCGCTGGGTCAGTTTCTGGCCGCGCTCAACCGCAAGGGTGGGGTGGCCGTCTTTTATTTTTCCGGCCATGGGGCCGCCCACCAGGGCACCAATTACCTGATCCCCGTCGGTCGGAGCGACGAGCAGTCGGTCAGCCGCTTCATCAACGTGGGCTCCACCCTCGACCGGATGAAGCAGACCCGCGCCCGCGCCAGCGTCATGATCCTCGACGCCTGCCGCAGTCCGCTGACCCAGCCCGTGGACGACAGCCTGACCTACGGCCTGGTCGCCATGCCGACCGAAATCGATACCTTTCTCGCCTTTTCCACTGCGCCGGGTCGCTACGCCTACGACGGACCCGGTCGCAACAGCCTCTACACGGAGGCGCTGGTCAGGAAAATCGGCGAGCCTTACGCCCCCATCGAAGAGGTGTTCAAGGCGGTGCGCGTCTACATCCGAGAAAAATCGCGCCAGGAACAGATCCCCTGGGAGTATTCGTCGCTGTCCGGTGACATCTATTTCAACGTCAAGGGGCAGGCACCGGCCGCCGTCGCCACGCAGACCCCCGTGCTGACCGCGTCGACCCCCAAGCCCGAAGCGACCGCGAGCAAGCGGCATGGCCTGCAGGGTACCTACCGGCTCACTCATGGCGCTTTCAGCAGCCAGAAGCTCGAGGTGTCCGGCTCCGCAGGGAGCCCCAGGGTCACCCTGATGCAGGGCGGCGCCTCCATCCGCGCCTCCTCCGTTCAAATGGATGAGCAGACCGGGTCGCTCGCCTTCACCATCGAAACCCGTCAGATGGGCTTTCCCGTAAAAATTCACTACACGCTTACCCTGATCGACGACGAGTTGGTCGGTATCTCTCTGTCCGAAGACAAAAAGCAGCGCAAAAACCTCCTCTACGAACGGATCTGATTCACCGTCCCGACCCAACCTCATGGACAAGACCTTTCATTACCGTATCCAGAAAGCCGACGGCTCCGAACAGGTCGGCGAGATCCAGGCCAAGAATCGTGACCTCGCCGAGTATAAACTGAAGCAGCAGTTCTGGCAGGATACCGTGGAGGAGGTTCTCGAAGGTCCCTTGCCCCGGCAGGCACCCGCCGCTCCGCAACCGACCCCCGCCGTCATGCCGGTCGCCCCCCAGGCCCCGCAACCCGCCGCCGCCGGGCCGGAAACCGCGCCGCCCGCCGCCGCGCCTGGCGCCGCCGACGTTCCCGGCGAGCTGGGTGGTGCCGGCCAGCGCCTCGGCGCCTTCATTCTGGATTCGATCTTCGTCAGTCTGATCACCTTGCCGCTGTTCATCGTGGCGGGCGTGCTGAGCGGCGTAGCCGGTGCGGCGGCCGGGGAGGATGCCGCCGCGGCGGTGGCCGGCCTCCTGGGCCTGCTGGCCAACCTGGCCATCTTTTTCATCCAGTGGCTCTACTTCGCGATCCAGGAGGCCGGCACGAAACAGGCGACCTGGGGCAAACGGATCTGTGGGATCATCGTGACGGACTTGAACGGCAACCGCATCTCCTTCTGGCGCGCCACCGGCCGCTATTTCTCCAAAATCCTGTCGGGTCTGATTTTCCTGATCGGCTACCTCATGATCCTGTTTACGCAGAAAAAACAGGGGCTCCACGATATCATCGCCGGGACCCTCGTCCTGAACGGAAAACGCTGATCCTGCCCCCCACCGTCCACCCTTTGCCTATGATCTCCCTTCGCCGCCTCGCCCCGCTGGTTCTTCTGACCGCGATCCCCTGCCTCTCGCTGCCAGCCATTGAGCGCGAAGAGGATTACGCCATCCAGGACGCCGCCTACGAAACCATCAAGGCCATCACCCAGGCCAGGGCCAACGGCCGGATGGAAATCGGGCGCATCGCCTTTATCCCCTTTCCCGGCGACGCGTTTGTCGACGCCTCCTCGGTCTTCCGGGCCGAGTTGACCCGCTTCCCGTCCAACCTCCAGTTCTTTACCCGCGTCGAGCCGGAGCTGGATCTGCTCGTCTCCGAGATCGAGTTCGGCGAGCGGCGCGAGGATATCATGGACGCCGCCACTATCCAGAAGTTCGGCCGCATCCCGGGGGTCGAGGCCCTTCTTTATGGCACCATCCGCGAGATCAGCAGCTCGGATGGCGAGGGCACCGCCCGGTTCACGCTCACCCTGTCCGAGGTCGAAACCGGCCGCCAGCTCTGGTCCGCCAACATCACCGGGACCTACGCACCGCCCCAGCCGCCGCTGACCCATCCCAAGCTTACCGAGGCGCTGGTTTCGCTTGCCAGCCAGGTCGGCACCGCGGTCGACGAACGCTTCGGCGGGAGTGCCGCCCGGATCGATATCTATCCCCTCCCGCTGGTGGCCGACCGGATCGCTTTCCAGGAGGTGCTGGTCCAGGAGATGGTCAATCAGTCCGGCGACGGCTTTCGCGTCTTTTCCGGCGTGCCCGGCCAGGAGGGCCGCGCCTTTGTCACCAAGATCGCCTCCGACCTGCTGGCCGGCGCCGTCAGCGACCCCGCCCAGCTCGAACGTATCCAGAAACAGGTGACCGGTATCTACGACGATGAGCGCGAGGCCCCCGCCTATGATCAGTCCGGCGCCGCCCAACCCGCCGTCCTCTACGGCCGGGTCCGCGAGGCCGACCTCAGCGGGACCGATCCGCGCATCTCCGTCTCCCTCACCATCGCCGACCTCAGCTCCGGCGAAATCCTCTGGGGCAAGACCCTCGAACAACGGGAGGATGTCCTCTTCGAGGAGCAGGAAAAATTCATCGACCGGATCAAGGAACTGGTCGGCGAAAACGCCGGCTGGGTCACCTGGCTGATTGTCGGTCTTGTCCTGCTCGGCGTGCTGTTCATCGGGGCCGTTGTCCTGCTCTTTCTCTTCCGCATGCTGACCCGCCCGCGCTGATGCTTGAAGCGGTCGCCGCCTCTTCCGTCGGCCTGGTCCGCACCCAGAACCAGGACAGCTGGGGAATCTACCAGCCAAACGGCTCCGGTCCCGCCAAAGCCGTTCGGCGGCAGCCTGCGCGGTTGCCGGTGCCGGCCATCCTCGCCGTCGCCGATGGCATGGGCGGTGCCCGCAGCGGGGATGTCGCCAGCCGGACCCTGATCGAGCGCCTGCCTGAGGTGCTGGCCCGGGAGACGACCGGTATCGATTTCTCGGATACGGTTGCCGTCGAGTCGGGGCTGGCCGATGCCCTGGAGCAGCTGCATGGCGTGCTGGTTGCGCTGGCGGATTCCAGTGAGGCCTACCACGGCATGGGGTCCACCCTGTCCCTGGCCTGGCTGACCCAGCCCGAACGGCTCTGGATCGCCCACGTCGGGGATAGCCGGATCTACCGCTGGCGCGACGGCCTCCTCGAACAGCTCACGCACGATCACAGCCACGTCGGTGCCCTCGTCCGGGCCGGTCACCTCTCCGACAGCGAGGCACGCACCCACCCCAAACGCTCCGTCCTCCAACAGGCCATGGGCGCCAGCGAGACCATCGACCCCCAGGTCCTTGCCACCGATGTCCGCGTCGGCGACCGCTTCCTCCTCTGCTCGGACGGCGTCACCGACGGCCTGACCGACCGCGACCTGAAAGACCTCCTCCAGCTCGAGATTATGGGCAAGGCCCCCTTCGCCGACTGCGCCCAGCTGCTGGTCGACGAGGCCGACCGCCTCGGCGGCCGCGATAACGCCACTGCCGTCCTCGCCCGCATCCTCCCCGACACCGCCGGCGGCCTGCTGAACCGCCTCCGCCGCTGACGGGACGCCCCTCCCGGATCAGGGGCAATGCCGTCATCAGGCACCGTTCCCAACCGCCAGGCCGCCAAGGACCCAAAAGCTTCTCCGCGGTGAGCTTCCGCCTGGATAGGAACCCGTGGCCGCGCCTTCAGGCGTGGTCGGGGATTCCTTGAGCGACCGCCTGTCCGCCATAACCCGAAGGGTGACGGCGGGAGGGCGAAACCGGCTGGGCGTCCCGCTGAGCGGGATAACCAGGCGGTTTCCAGCCCGACTACCGAGCCCGCAGGGCGACACCTCAACAAGCAAAGCGAGAATAACACGCCGCAGATCGCGCATGTGGGCGAAAAGAATCGGGAAATTGGGCACCATCATGAACGTGCATTTCAAAGAAAGGCTGCAAGCCCCTCGACCGGATTTGTTTACCGCCCTGTTTCCCGATTCTGGTGAGAAGTTCGGGTTAGGTGGTCCTGGTCTCGTCGCAGGCACCGGAAGTTCCAGGGTGGAGAGCGCGTGGCCAGGTTGTTCACCGGTTTGGCATTCCTTGACCCCGTTCAATACCATCATTTTTACCTCGTTTGGTTAATGGGAACCTGTCTTTTTCGTAATGGCGTTAGGTAGCTTACCCAGGCCCCGGTTGCAGGCCCCCCTTTCCTGCTCCGGAGATTTCCCAGTTTACCCTTATCTGTGTTCCCCAGCCCTTATGAATCTGTCCATTCGCATCCTTGCACCCCTTGTCCTCAGTTTCTTTTTGGCTGTTCCAGCCATGGCCGATGAGCCGGCCTCCGGTACCCTGATTCAAATCAGCTCGATCGGTTCCTTTCTGCTCTTCACATCAGGCTACAGCTGGTGGCGGGGCTCGCGAAAGGCTCATCCGAAGGCGTCGGACCGGGCCTCATCCTCCGAACAACGGTAGTTCGGTCGATGTTCAGGTCGCCCTCCCCTCTCTGGAGTGCCGCGTGCGCTTTAGCTATGCTCGGCACCGCCAGCCTGCTGGCCGCCGCCGAGACACAGCCATACGAGACCGATTTTGAGGCCACCGAGGGCTATGCGCCCGGTCCCCTGATGGACGGTACGTGGCTCCATGGACCACAGGCCCCGCTTGTTACGGACGCCGACTCTGCTTCCGGCCAGCAGTCGCTGGTGATTCCCGGTGCCGCCGGACAGACGGGTACCTGGATGGACTTCGAGCCGATGGGTCCCGGGGTGACTTTTGTAGATTTCTTCCTGAAACCGGTGGCCGGACCGTTGGCGTCGCTGCCCGTGGAAAGTGCGGAGCCCCTGGCACTCTGGACCGGGTTTGTGGAAACGGGCGGAGTAGGCGCAATCTACGCGACTGACGGTGACGGCCAGGGTGGGGGAAGCTGGCTTTCCAGCGGGATCACCCGCCCGCTTTCCGGGTCCTCAGCCACAGATTGGATCCGGTACACCTACCGCCTGGATTACGATAAGGGGCAATATGACCTGTTCCTGGACGGGTCCCTCATCCTCGTCGATCTGGGATTTCTGGATAGCTCTGTCACCAGTTTGGACCGATTTCATGTCCAGGCTGGCAGCCCTGGCGACGCATACCTCGATTTTTTCTATATTGGTCCGAGTAACCCGCTCTTTGTCGACGCGGACCGCGACGCGATCCCGACCGACTATGAACTGGCACAAGGGCTCAACCCCAATGCCGATGACCGGGCAGGGGACCTTGATTTCGATTTATTGAGCAATCTGGATGAATATTTCAGCGGATTGGGGGCGGGCAACCCGGACAGTGACGGGGACGGTCGGCCCGATGGTTTGGAGCGTCTGCTGGGCAGTGATCCGGCCGTGGCCGAGAGCTTTACACTCGCCCCGCTCCCCTTCGCGGAAGATTTTGAATCGTATCCCCCTGGTTCGCTCAATGGGTACGGCATTTGGGCCGCCAGTGGCATTCAGTCCGTCCCTGAGGTTCAATCGGATACGGTTCATCAGGGTAACCGGGCCCTTCGCTTGAATGGGTCGGGCAGCAGGCTTCACGCTGAAGGCCGCTTTGCCGGGGTGGGGGTCAACCCGGTCTGGATCGATTTTTTCCTGAAACCGGCCTTGCACGGGGAAGCCGATCTGCCGGTCCCCGACTCCCACAGTGCGGTTGTGTTCTTTTTCAATGCCGAGGGCGTGCCCGTGGTGTTTGATGGCAATGGCCTGGGCGGGGGGAGCTGGCACACGCTCGGTGAGGCCCCTTCAGTGGACTCCCCGGATTGGACCCGTATGACGGTCCGGAGCGATTACCCCAGCCAAAGTTGGAGCCTCTGGGTGGGTGGCGTGCGTCAGGCCGCAGGGCTCGGGTTTGCCGCCCCCAGCCCCTATTTGCACCGCTTTCTCCTCACCCAGTCCTTTTCGGCGAACAGCTATGTTGACGCATTGACCATTAGCGCGACCGAACCGGCCGGTCTGGACAACGACGGGGATGGCCTCATCAACACTCACGAGGATGTCAACGGCAACGATCTGGTCGATTTCGGGGAAACCGATCCTGAGCAAACGGACACCGATGGCGATGGGTTCAGCGATGTTGCCGGGGTTCATCTGCAGCTCTGGCTCCGGGCTGATGCGGGCGTCGCCACCGATGCCCAGGGTCGGGTCGCGGCCTGGACCGACCAGAGCCTCAATCAGGATGATGCCGTCCAGGCGGATACTGCCAGACAACCCCTGCTCATCACGGATGCCATTGGCGGTCAACCCGCTGTGCGTTTCGACGGTGCCGACGATTTCCTGGAGGGCGCCGGGGCGTGGGATCCCGGTGCGGGGGACTACACGCTGGTGGTGGTTCATCGCCGTGAGGGACCCGAAGGCAAGTCCAGCCCAATCAGCTATGCCACCAGCCTGGAGGCTGATGGCGCCCCGTTGCTGAAGTGGGGCAAGCATGACCAGGGCAAGGGCGATCACCTCGGGGTCAATAATGTCGGGATCGACGGCAATCAGGGCCTCTTTCTCGACCTCGGACCCAGCCTCGAAAATGGCTGGACCCTTACCAGTCTGAGCCGGCAGGGGGGAAGCCAGGGGCTGGACGGGGTTTTGCGGCTTCGTGTCAGCGGGGGAGGGCAAACCCTCGACGGCAACGCTGTCCAGGATTGGATGAGCGGTGCGAGCTCCGGATATTTTATTGGTAAAAAGCGCATCGATAACAGCGTCCACTTCCAAGGGGAGATAGCAGAAGTTCTGGTCTACAGCGGGGCTCTGACCGGCGAAGACCTCCAGGCTCTGGAAGACCGACTGGCCGAAACCTATGGAATTGACCTCGATCATGACGGGGACGGGCTGCCCGACTCCTGGGAGACCGCACACTTTGCGGATCTGCAAGCTTCCGACGGTCAGGATGATCCCGACCAGGACCAGGTCTCGACTTTCCGGGAATTCCACCTCGGAACCGATCCCAATGCCTTCGATGCATTCAATCCGATCCTGACTCATCCCCACCTCAAACTCTGGCTCGATGCCGAAACGGGCCTGGAAACCGATAGTGACGGAAAGCTCCAGCGTTGGCTCGACCAGTCCGGCTATGGCGGGCACGCCGAACAGCCGGATGCC
>JBNPEH010000046.1:0-11400 GCA_051117635.1 Opitutales bacterium
TACGCGTGTGGCGGGCCTCCTCCTACGCAAAAAGCTTCGGCGGACGGGGTAGAGCCCGCCACTCCATGGAGACGCCGGCTCTTCCTCCTTCGCTCTTGAGCTATGGCGGACAGGTCGGCCGGCGTTCGCGACTCCAGGATGTCTATTCAAACACGCCCCAGCCCGGCTTTTTCAGAACCCTGAGCCTCTCGATCGGGATGACCGCCGGTCAGTCCCAGGAGAGCACGGGATTATTGGGCCCGGTTCCCCCGGAATAGACAGCGACGGGCTGACGCAGCCCCGCCCCCGGGATCTCGCTGCTCACGGTGACGCTCTCTCCCGTATCCTCGACCTGGACGGGCTGCGAAAACGAATCGGCCGACAGCAGCCCGTTGCCGTCCTGATCCATGACCATGACGATATCCCGGTTGTTGAACGCATCGGCCAGGATGGGCTCGGTGCTGCGCTCACCCGTTGCCGGATCGATATAAAAGTTGGAGGTGGCGAAGCTGAAAAACCCGATCCGCTTCGGATTCAACGCGGCGGCCTGCCCGGTCAGCGGGGAGCCGTCCGAGTTGTAGCCCGTCAGCGTCTGGTAAACCGCTTCCGGGTCGTCCGACAGATTGACCACATGATCACCGGATCCGCCATAGGCCTGGCCAAAGGTCGGAAAATACCCGTACTCGCTCTTGTAGCTGATGGCTGCCGTCGCCAATTGCTGAAACAGCGCCTTGCTCTGCGCTACCCGGGCCTGGCGCTGCACCGCGCCAACCGTCGGTATCAAAATCCCCGCCAGAATCGCGATGATCGCGATGACGGTGAGCAGTTCGATCAGCGTGAAGCCACGCTGACGTCGGACAGGAGCACCGGCCAGACCGGCTGCCAGGGGTTGAGTCGAACTCATAAGCGGGAAGGGCTGAGGAACAGAATCATACGCCGGAGGCAGCGGGCATCGCCACACCATCCGACCTCTTTACTCCTAGCCAGCTCCGGCCCGCGCGTCCATGCCTTTTCTTCCAGCGGATGGAAAATGCTTTTTTTACGCAATTAAAATGCAATGCAAAAAGTTTCGGTTTTTGGGATTTTAACACTTAATCTGAAATATTTATTTTTATCTGGTTTTTTGTTAGGGACTTACAGAACATCCGTTGAACTGGCATAATTCGGGCAACAGCGGGATTGCATCACCACCCATCCCTTTCATCGAAACGCCATGATCGCCCTGAATGCTCCCTCTTCCGGTACCGCCTCGGCTGCAGGCGCTGCCGACACCCGATTGGATCCCCCGACGCAGGAAGCGTTGATCCTGCGCTACCTGCCGCTGGTGCGGTCGGTCGTGAACGGGATGTTGGCCCAACTGCCTCGCTGCGCGGACGGGGAGGAGTTGAGAAGCGTCGGGTTGAACGGTCTGATCCAGGCCATTCAAAAATTTGATCCCAGCCAGCGTAAGACCTTTGAGGGTTATGCGGCGATGCGGATTCGGGGCGCCATTCTGGACGAGTTGCGCCGCCTGGACTGGATGCCGCGGACGGCCCGCAGCAAAAGCCGCTGGCTTCAGGGCGAGGTGGCGAACCTGGAGCAGTCGCTCGGCCGTGTGCCGACGGACGCTGAAATTCGCCGGCATCTGGAAATGGACGGCAAGACGTTTGATCGCCTGAAAAAGCAGACCCGTCAGCTGCAGTTCATCCCGCTCGACAAGCCGGTCACGCAGGCCGAGGGCGAAGGATCCGATCTGCATGAAGCGATTCCGGACGAATCGCAGGGCCTGAGCAGCGAGGAACTGGAAAAGAGCGAGCTGGCCGACCTTATGGTCGAGCAGATGGAGTCCCTGCCTGAGCGGCAGCGCCAGGTTCTCGCCATGTACTACTTCGAGAACATGCGGTTGGCTGAAATCGCGGCCGTTTTCGGTGTGACCGAAGCCCGCGTCTGCCAGATCCACACGCAGGCACTCGGATCCCTGCGCAAGTACCTGAACCGCGTCACGCGTTGATGCTTCCCTTGTTTTTAAATCCTTTTCCGGCTCGGCCGGCGGCTCTCCATGAGCCTGAGGATAATGCGGTGGCCGCCACCCCTGACCGGGGGGCGGCCTTTTTCTGAGAGGGGGTCTACCTCTGTCGGTGTGTTAGTGCCTTGTCGAAGCGGTCTGACTCCGGCAGTAAGGATGCATGGCCGTAAGCATTCTGGTCGCCGAAGACGACTTTGTCTCCCGCAAGCTGATCTGCACCAACCTGAAGCAGATGGGCTATGAACTCCAGATCGCTGAGGACGGAGAGCAAGCCTGGCGTATGTACCAGACCATGCCGACCCGGATCGTGGTCAGCGACTGGTTGATGCCCAACATGGACGGAATCGAATTCTGCCAGCGTGTCCGCAGCCATCCCGGCCCGGACTATACCTACTTCATCATGCTGACCGCCAACGTGGCGGAGCGCGAAAATTATTACCATGCGATGGAGGCGGGGGTGGACGATTTCCTGAGCAAGCCCCTCGACCGGGTGGAGTTGCGCCTCCGGCTCAAGGTCGCGGAGCGTATTCTGATGTCCACCAACCGTATCCGGTCGCTGGAAAATGTGCTGACCATCTGCTCTTACACCAAGCGGGTGAAAATCCCCGATGCCGGCTGGGCAACCATCGAGGAGTTTATGCAAAAGCACCTGGGCATGACCGTTTCACACGGGGTCGACCCCGACCACTACGAGAACGAGATCAAGCCCCAGATTGAAGCGCTGAAACGTGAACCTCCGGCGCTCGGCAGCCAGAATCCCTTTCAATGAGGGCAGGGGAAGATCCCGAAAAGCCCTTCTCAACCGGTCGGCAGGTAACGGACTTTCAGGTAAAGGGTTTGAATCGTGGCCCGGATCCCGCTGACCTAGGGACCTCCCCTCAGGGACTTCCTCCCCAACCGATGCTTTTTGACAACTACCAGCCCGGCGCCTTTTTCGACGAAATGTTTACGCCGGACGGGCGGCCCCGTCCGCACTATCAGGCCCTGCTGGAGCGTTTTCAGGGACTGACGCCGGAGGAGTTCGATCAGAAGCGGCAGACGGTCAACCTCTCCTTCCTCCGGCAGGGCGTCACCTTCACCACCTACCAGGACAACGCCGAAGGGACGGAGCGCATCTTCCCGTTTGATCTCGTGCCGCGTATCATTCCCCGGTCGGAATGGGACCACATCGAACGCGGGCTGAAACAGCGGATCACCGCGCTCAACCTCTTCCTCCACGACGTCTACCACGAACAGCGCATCGTGAAGGAGGGCGTCATTCCGGCCCCCTACCTGTTGTCGGCCCGCCACTTCCGCCGGGAGTTCATGAATTTCTCGGTCCCGCGCGATATTTACGTACACATCTGCGGCTCGGACCTGATCCGGGACCAGGATGGGCGTTACCTCGTGCTCGAGGACAACCTGCGCTGCCCGTCGGGCGTTTCCTACCTGTTGGAAAACCGCCTCGCCATGAAACGGGCCTTCCCGAACTTCTTTCCCCGCGCGGGGGTTCGGCCCGTCGAGCAATATCCCGAATCGCTCCTGAAGACCCTGCAGTACATCGATCCCCAGGGTAAGGACAACCCAACCTGCGTCCTCCTGACTCCGGGGCGTTTCAACAGCGCCTACTTCGAACACTGCTTCCTCGCCCGCCAAATGGGCATCGAAATCGTCGAGGGCTCCGACCTCGTCGTGCGCGACTTCAAGGTCTACATGCGCACGACCAAGGGCCTGCAGCTCGTCGATGTGATCTACCGTCGCATCGACGATGATTTCATCGACCCCTCCGTTTTCCGGGCGGACAGCATGTTGGGGGTCCCCGGTCTGGTAAACGCGGTCCGGGCCGGCAATGTCACGCTGGCCAACTCCATCGGTACCGGCGTGGCCGACGACAAGGTCATGTACTACTTCGTGCCGCGGATGATCCAGTTCTACCTTGGCGAGGAACCGATCCTGCCGAATGTGGATACCTATCTGGCCAATGAAGACGACGACTACACCTACATCATGGAAAACATGGAGAAGCTGGTCGTGAAGTCCGCCAACGAGGCCGGCGGCTACGGCATGCTGATCGGCCCGTCCGCCTCCAGGGAAAAGGTGGCCGAATTCCGGAGGATGGTGGAAGCGGAGCCGCGCAACTTCATCGCCCAGCCACCCGTTTCGCTCAGCCGGTCCCCGACCTGGGATCCCGACCTGAATGCCATCGAAGGCCGTCATATCGACCTGCGGCCCTACATCCTCTACGGGGACGACATCCGGATTGTGCCCGGCGGCCTGACCCGGGTCGCGCTGGTGAAAGATTCCCTGGTGGTGAATTCCTCGCAGGGCGGCGGCAGCAAGGACACCTGGGTGCTCTACGGCGACTCCTGAACCCCAACCATCCCCGAAACGCATGCTTTCCCGAGTAGCCGATTCCTTTTTCTGGATGAGCCGGTACATCGAGCGGGCCGAGAACATCGCCCGCCTGGTGGACGTGAACATCCAGATCCAGATGGATTTCGAGGACCTCAACGACGACAAGTTGAAGGAACACTGGCAGCCGATCATCGAGACTTCCGGCGACGCCAGCCTCTTCCATGAGCTCTATGACGTCGCCAACAGCCACACTGTGTCCGAGTTCTTCACGTTCAACCGGAAGAACCCCAGTTCGATCGTCTCCGTGCTGTTTGCCGCCCGCGAAAACGCCCGTATGATTCGCGATCAGCTTTCGAGCGAGCTGTGGGAAACCGTCAACGAGATGTATCTTTTCCTCAAGGGGGCCGACGCCCGTCGCGTCTGGAACTCCGGGGCCTACGAGTTCTACAAGAAGATCCAGAACAACAGCCATCTCTTCCAGGGCCTGGCGGCCGCCACGTTCCCTTACGGCGAAGGCCAGGAATTCATCAATCTGGGCCGTTTCCTCGAGCGCGGCTCCAACACCTGCCGCATCCTCGATACCAAGTACCACATCCTGCTTCCCTCGGTCAGCGATGTCGGCGGCGCGGTCGACGCCGTCCAGTGGACGGCCGTCCTGCGCTCCTGCAGCGCCTACGAGGCCTATCACCGCCTGTACGTGTCCAACGTGGAGCCGGCCAGGATCGCCCGGTTCCTGATTCTCGACGAGACCTTTCCCCGGAGTATCCTGTTCTCGCTGCGCTTCCTCAACCAGGCGCTCCACAACATCTCCGGCAGCAGCCACGTGCAGTTCAGCAACGAGGCGGAACGCCTCTGCGGGCGCATGATGTCCGATCTCAGCTACCGCACGGTGGAGGATATCTTCGCCCAGGGGCTGCACGAGTTTCTGGTGGAGCTGCAGGAGCGGATGGCATCCCTCGGTCAGGCTATCTTCGAGGCCTATATGTTTCAGCCCCCACTGGACATGGCGGCGGAAATCGCCACCCAGCAACAGCAGCAGCAGCAACAGTAGGATGGGTGTCGGTCCGCTCCGGCCCGGGACGCCGGCCGATCCGACCAGCCGTGGTTGATCATGCGTATCCGGATTCATCATACGACGCGTTATTTCTATCCGGAAAAGGTTCGGGACAGCTTCAATGAGGCCCGGCTCCAGCCCCTCGACACACCGGTTCAGCGCTGCCGCTCCTTCGCGCTGAAAACCGATCCCGTCGCGGCTCTCCGGGACTACCGGGACTTCTACCGGAACCGGGTTCATATGTTCGAGGTGGCCGCGCCGCACCATGCCCTGAGCGTGGTCGCCGTCTCCGTGGTCGAGACCTTTGACGATCCGCGCCAGGAGGGCGTGGATCCCACCACCGACTATCCCATCGCCGCCATCCGTCCCTACGGAGGGCCCGAGAACCTGCACGACTTCCTGCAGCCTTCACGCCTGGTGGAGGCCGATCCCGAGATCTGGCGTCGGGCGATCGACTGGTCGGAAGCGGATGACGACGCCTACCGGGTGGCCTGCCGGCTGAACCGGCAAGTGTTTGAAAGGTTTCAATACGATCCCGGCGCAACCCTGGTTCAAACGACCGCCGGCGGTGCCCTGAACCAGGGCCGGGGCGTCTGCCAGGACTATGCGCACGCCTTGATCGCCCTGTGTCGCTCGCTGAAAATTCCGGCCCGGTATGTGAGCGGTTATTTCCTCCCTCACGGCATCGAAGAGCTTTGCCACGCCGCCCACGAGGAGGCGTCGGCGCAGGCCTCGCACGCCTGGGCGGAAGTCTGGCTTCCCCATTTCGGCTGGTGGGGCCTCGATCCAACGCATGGCCGTGAATTGGACCGGCACTACGTGAAGGTGGCGGTCGGGCGCGATTATGGCGACGCGCGTCCGCTTTCCGGGAGCTACCGCGGCCCGCCGGCCCGGGAGATGGAGGTGCAGGTGCGCGTCACCCGTGAACCGGAGGCGCCGGCCCTTACTTCCACTGAAGGATGAGCTGGGAGTAGTAGCGCGTGTCGAGCGACCGGTTGTCGCCGTCCGGCCTGCTTTTGAAGTCGTTGTTTAAGCCGAAGCGAAGGATATAGCGATTGTCCGTCGTGATGGGCCATTCGAAGCCCGTGTCGTGCAGCAGCCGGTAGTCGCTGAAATCGCGGGCGTTGGGGACAAACTTGATGTCAGTATCGGCCGTGATCCCGAACCGGAACTCGTAACGGTGTTCGATGCCGACATCGACGCCCGGATCGTCGTTGGACTGGTCGTCGGCGAACATCTCGTGTTCGTAGCTGAGCCCGAGGCGGGTGGTCAGCTCGTGACGCTCCTCCTTCAGGACCCGGTAGGTCAGGCCGGAGGCGGTGGTGCTCCGCAGGTCCAGGTTTTCGCCGCGGTCCTGCTCGAACTGCGTCCGGACATACCACCCCAGGTCGTCAATGAAAAAGTTGGAATAGGTGCCTCCGATCCGGGCTTCGTCGCGCTGAAGCTCCCCGTTCCGTTCCCGGAAATTGTAGGCCAGAAACAGGTGCAGGTCGTCTCTCTCGCCTTTCAGCCGGAGGTCCGATTTCCCCCGAAAACTGGACTCGCTCACATTGCCGCTTCGGCCGTTGATATCGAAGGCCAGGCGGATGTCCCATTTGCGTTCAGGTTGGGCGTCGACTTCGGCTGCCTCCGCCGCGGCACGCTGCTGTTCCCGTTTCAGTGGGTCCGGCTCATCCGTTTTCCAGAAGTGACGGATCCGGGAAAAGGTAAAGGGGCGGACTCCCTCGTCGTGGCGAAGGGCGACCGTGCCACCGGGCTCCGTCAGGATGCGGCCCTGCAATACGCTTCCGTCCTCGAAGCGGAGATGAACCGCCGCGTCGGTGCGGACGCCGACGATTTGATCCGTGCTGAGGGTCACGGTGCCTGCGTAGGCGGTGGCCACCGTCACCGCCTCGGGCGTCAGCGTGTCCAACTCCCCTGAAACACGATCCCCGTTGGCCAGCGTCACGGATACCGGCACGGCTGAAACGGGTACCAGACCCACCGCCAACAGGGCGATGGTTAACCTGAGGGACGGGAGAATCGTTCGCTGGAGGAAGGACGGCGTCATGCCAAACCGCTCAATTTGAGCGGTGATCATGCCAAGGCAAGTCGTCTTCGTACTAAACTAAGCCGTTCGGGTTAACGTCCGGCGTTCTCAGACCTGATCAGGATCTCCTTGGCGGATTTGCCCTGCTGGATCATCGGCAGCACGTGCTCGGTGTACGGCACGACCACGTCGAGGACGTAGGCGCCATCGTGGTCCAGCATTTCCTGGATTGCGTCTTTCAGCTCATCCTTGCGCACCACCCGGCGTGCCTTGACGCCGAAACTGTCAGCCATCTTCACGAAATCGGGGTAAAGGCCGTCGAGGTTGTCTGGCCCGCCGATGTTGTCGGGATCGCCCAGAATGGTCTGTGCGCGACAGCTTTCGTACAGGAGGTCCTCCCATTGCACGACCATGCCCAGATGCTGGTTGTTGATGATCATGGTCTTGGCATTCACCTTTTCCACCCGGGCGGTGGCCAGCTCCTGGCAGTTCATGAGGAAGCAACCGTCGCCGTCGATGTTGATGACCTGACGGTCGGGGAAAGCGACGTTTGCGCCGATGGCGGCGGGCAGGCCGAAGCCCATGGTGCCCAATCCAAGCGAGCTGATGTAGGTCCGTGGCTGATTGAACCGGTAAAACTGGGCGGCCCACATCTGATGCTGACCGACCCCGGTGGTGATAATAGCTTCGCCTTTGCTGGCCTCGTACAGGGTCTGGATGGCCTCCTGCGGCATGATGTGCGGCGACTCGTCGTAGGCGAAGGGATACTCGGCCTTCCAGGCGTCGAGCTGGCCGTACCAGTCCTTGAACGCCGGGGCCTGGTAACCCCGTTTTTTCACCAGCTCCGTCAAGCGCTTCAAGGCATACTTGATATCCGTGTGGATCGGCAGGTGCGCCGGCTTGTTCTTGTTGTGCTCCGAACGGTCGATGTCGAAGTGCACGATGTGGCTCTTGGGCGCAAACTTGTCTACCTTGCCGGTGATCCGGTCGTCGAACCGGGCGCCGGCGCAGATCAGCAGGTCGCTTTCGCAAACCGCCCAGTTGCCGGCAACGGTGCCGTGCATGCCGAACCAGTAGAGGCTCTGCGGATCATCGGCGGGAAAGGCGCCGAGGCCCATCAGGGTGGAGGCGACCGGCAGGTTCGTGGCCCGGGCGAAAGCGCGAAGTTCTTCGGTGGCGTTTGCGGACAGGATACCGCCACCGGTGTAAAGGACGGGGCGCTCGGCCTTGCTGATCAGGTCGAGGACCCGGATCAACTCGTCGTCACTGGCCTGCGGGGGCCTGGCCAGGCCGGGCAGGTCGATGGAGCCCGGGAAGACCGGTTCGAAGAGCTTTTGCTGCACGTCTTTGGGAATATCGATGACGACCGGGCCGGGGCGGCCGCTGGTGGCGATATGGAACGCCTCCTTCACGACACGGGGCAGGTCTTCGGCGGTCAGCACCAGATAGGAATGTTTCACGATCGGCAGCGTCATGCCGAAAAAGTCAGTCTCCTGAAACGCGCTTTTGCCGATGAACTGCTGGAACACCTGTCCCGTGATGGCGATCAGGGGGATGCTGTCCATCCAGGCATCGGCGAGGCAGGTCACCAGATTGGTGGCGCCGGGGCCGCTGGTAGCCATGCAGACCCCCGCTTTGCCGGTGGCGCGCGCGTACCCGTGGGCCATGAACCCGCCGCCCTGCTCATGCCGGGGCAGGATGGTGCGAATGGCAGCCTCCCGTTTCACCAGCGCCTGGTGAAGCTCCATGGAGGCACCTCCCGGGTAGGCGAACACGACATCGACGCCCTCGCGAATGAGGGCTTCGACCAGCACGTCGGCGCCTTTCATGGCGGGCAGTTTTTCGTCCTGGGGCGGGAAGGCGACAAGGGATTGGGGATCGGTGGCCATAGCGGAAGGAAGGCGAGTCGGTTGGGGAAAAGGGAAGTGGAGCGAACTTTAAGGGGCGGCGAAAAAACAAAAAAGCCCGATCGCGGGGGGGCGGACCGGGCTCGAGGATCGTTGCGTGTGTTGACAGCGTCAGACCACAACCCGGCGGGAGGAGCGTACGCCTACAAGGAGCCGTACGACCGGGAGGACTCCGACCCGTAAAACGGTCGCTGAAAAGTTGCGGCAAATCATGGTTGTCACTCTGTCGGGTTTGGACGGAACCTGTCGGTCACTCAAACGGTAGAGCCCGTTGGCCGTCCGTCAAACTGTAATGAAACAGCTTATTCAGGTTTTCTTCATCGGGGATATCGTGGGCGCCCCCGGGCGCAAGTGGGTGATGGAAGCCCTGCCGGAACTCAGGAAGGCGGCTGGGTGGGACCTCGTGATCGCCAATGCGGAAAACGCCGCCGGCGGGGCGGGCCTGACCGGTGCCATCGCGAACGACCTGCTGGCTGCCGGGGTCGATGGCATCACGCTGGGCGACCACGTCTGGGATCAGCGCGGCTTTGACCGGGAGATCGACGAACTGCCCCGGGTCTGCCGACCGTTCAACCTGCCCGAGGGCGTGCCGGGCCAGGATCATCTCGTCGTGGAGACGGCCGACGGCTTTCGGCTCGGCCTGGGCACCCTCCTGGGCGGCCAGTTCATGAAAACCCCAGCCGACGGAAATGCTTTTCGCGCAGCCGATCGCCTCCTGGATCTGTTTGGCCGTGAAAATCCCTGTGACGCCGTTCTCGTGGAATTTCATGCCGAGACCACCTCTGAAAAGATCGCCATGGGGTGGCACCTGGACGGTCGGGCCGCGATCATCGTGGGCACGCATACCCATGTGCCGACTGCCGACACGACCCTGTTGCCCCGCGGATCCGCTTATATAACGGATGTCGGCATGACCGGCCCCTACGCTTCGATCCTCGGCCGTTCGGTCGAACCGGTATTGCTCCGCTTCCTCGATGGCCTGCCGCGACGGTTCACGGTGGCGGAGGAAGCGGTTCGGCTGATGGGGCTGGAGGTAACGATCGACCGCAAGACCGGCTTTCCGACCCGCGCCGAACTGCGCTGCTTTCCAGCCCCCTGAGGCAGCCAAAAGCAGAATCTGCTAAAAATCCGTGATCGCTTTGTAAAAGAAGTCCGAAGGGGTTTTCAGAAAGATGTAAATAATTTGAGGGCGGATTGTAAAAACCCCGTCAAGGAATCCGCAGAAAAACCGGCTGGTAAAAATCGGGTAATGAAAACCGTCCAACCGCATCATTAGCGGCCCTCGCGGCACCTGTGTTTGTCAATAGATTGTAAAATCCGAATGGGTCTTTTGGTGAATTCCCCCGGTCCGCCGGTCTGCGGTGGACCCATTGTTGGAAAATTTCCGGAGGGGTAGGCTTTGGGCAGATCCAAAAACGGAACCTGCCCAATGAACCGCCAACCTCCCTTTCTCAGCCTCCTCCTGATCGCCACCGCGCTGGTCATCCCGCACCTGGCGGACGGTCGGGACATGTACCCCGACTCGGTTATCCTCAACCTGAATGACCTGGCCGGGGAAGCGGCGCCGGCCGGAGCCATCCAGGCCGTCAACCGGCAGCAGCCGGTGGAGATGGGCGAGTTGCCGGCTCTTCGCCTGGCCGCCGGTGTTCGGGCCCGGCCCGCCGACCGGGTAGCCGGGGATCTGGAAGCCGCCCTGGGTTATGCCCCGCGGGTACAGACCCATGTGGGCCTGGGGATGGCTGTCGACCACCGCTGGTTGAAAGCCTACGCCGGGTGGTATCTCGACTTTCTGTTCCGCATGAACGTACGCTACCGGCAAGACGCCTTCGACTGCGACGACTTCGCCCGCACGTTTGCCACCTTCACCCGCACAGCCGGTTCGCCCGGGAACGATTCCCGACCCCTGATCGGCATGGCGCTGGTTCGGCAAAAGACTGCCTGGGCGGGACAGGCCGCGGGGGGCCATCACGCGGTGGTCATCGCCGCGACCGATCGCGGCTGGATGGTGGTCGAGCCGCAAACCGGGGAGATGGTCGATCTCGATCGTTACCCCAACGCCGGGAACATCTACTTCATCAACTGGGCATGAATC
>JBNPEH010000025.1:0-76647 GCA_051117635.1 Opitutales bacterium
GACTCAAAGGTTTACGTCGCCCTGCTCCTGCTTCAATCCCAAGCCGAACGCATCCGCAAATGCTTCCTTCATCCCTCCGCCCTGTACGCTGCTGCTTGCAGCATTTATTAATGGCGGAGTAATAACAGCGTTTTCATCGGTATCGCTATCGGTATCGCTATCGAAATCGATTACGTAAGCCAATGCATATTATTTCCTTATGCATGTTCGATCCCGATTTCGATTTCGATCCCGATTTGGATCAGGATCCTTAAGTTAGCGTCATTCGCCCCAAACCCTATCCCCGACTCACCGCCCACAGATCCGTTTATGTGGTACCCAAATCACGAAAAGGCAAAGGCTCTACCAACCCGAAAACCGTCGTCAGCACGGCTTAAGTTAGCGCCATTCGGGTCAGTGGGGAATTCCTGAACTATTGGGAAGACTCAGATCTGAAAGAACTGACAACTGTATGCTGACAACTGACGACTGGTTTCCTACCAGGTATAATACACCGTATACGTCACCGTTTCCTCGGTGCCGGCGGGGAGGTCGACGGTGAATTCGATGGTCTGGGCGTCGGTCTTTTCGAAGGCCTGGCTGCTGGCTTCGATGGTCCAGTTGGTCCAGCGGAAGAGCGGCTCGACGACCGTGACGGTGGCCGCTTGTTCGGACCGGTTTTTCAGGGTGATGGCGAAGCTTTCGCGCATCCAGTCGCGATGGCTGTCCACGTCGATGCGGGTACGCGTCCGTTCGCCCACCAGATCGAAGGCATTGCCGAGGAACAGCTCCACCGTCTCCTCGCGCGGCGTGTGGTCGATCCGGTCCTCACCGATGAATTCGAGCGCGCCGTCGGTATCCTGCCGGTAGACGCGCACCTTGCCCGCCGGCAGGGGCACGCCCAGGCCATTGGTTTCAGTATTGGCCACGTCGCGAAACACGGCGACCTTTGGCTGGCTGTCTCCGCCGATATCGGGATTGGTCCGCAGGTCGCGCGGATTCCAACCCCGAACCCGGCTCAGGAGGTTGCCTGTGCCGTCGTAAACGTAGCGTTGTTCCGTCTTCACGGCATCGCCGCGCAGGAATTCCACCTGTTGGGTCTGACGGTCGCGGAGGGTGGTCTTCCGCGGCAGGGTGTAGAGGTGAAAGCTGTCCAGGGCCTTCTGTTCGACCTCGGGCCTGCGGGCATCTTCAGCCATCATCGCGGCGCGGGCGCGCCTCAACTCGGGTTGGGGATCGCGGACCCGGTTGACGTCGCCGGCCAGCAGTTTGATCCGGGCGTCGGTGAAGGTCCGGCCGCTGCGGTTCTGAAGCGTCACCCAGCCGTTGAGGGTGGCGACATCGCCGCTTTCGGGCAGCACCAGGTTGTAGTCCGCCTGCCAGGAAAAGCCGTCGGTCAGGTAGCTGAGCCGGGCGTCGAAGGCGGCTGACTCCGGGCTGTCCACCAGCCAGGTCAGGGTGGGCTTCAAAATGGCATCGTCCCCGAGTGCGGGAAACAGCGGCTGGCCGGGCAACGAAAACCGGAGTTCGCCGTCGACCTCGATGATCGGGCTTTCATTGCCGCCGCCGGGGGTGTAACCCGACCGGATGATTTTCCCCTCGGTGCGGACCGGCTCGTCATCGACGTAATGGAGAAAGGGTATGGTCTGCCCGGAAAAATACTCGAGGAGGCTGCCGACCGACACCGGATCGGCGCGGTAATTCTGCTCGAGGATGCGGAAGGTCGCCTGGCCGGTCGGGTCCCGCAGCACCACCGAAGCGGGATCGAGCTGGCGTGTGATCTCGGTAATGGTGACGGTCTCCGCGCCCCCGGACAGCGTGACCGGGATCGTTTCGCGGACGACGGCGAAGCCACCATTGTAGAGGGTCAGGCCGGAGTCGGCGGCCGGCAGGGCCCAGGGCAGCGTGGCGGCCAGGACGGCCGTTTTCAGGAAGCGGGGAAGGGTGTTCATGGACGGTAAACGCGTGAGGGCGGGGGGTTCTTGGAAACTTTTCCGGGAGGCCGGGAACGGGAGACGGGTGGCTGAAAACAGGGAACTGCCGACTGGCAGTCCTGCGCGGTGGTCCGGTTACTCGTTACCTTGCTTGAGCGTCTCGACGCGCTTGATGACCTCACGGAACTGGGCGAGCCAGGAATCGCGAGTGCGTGCGTTGATGGTTGCCCAGCGTTCCTCGGGATGGAAAGGGATGGTTTCGCGGGAGAAGGCGCCCAGGCCGTGGAGGGCGACCCAGCGCGGGTCGTAGTTGCGGGGAAGGGTCACGTCGGCCTCCAGCACGCGCCTGATGATTTGCCGGAGCCGTGGAATGTCATTGAAGGCGTAGCGGTTGATGAACGGGCCGACGCTTTCGTTGATCACACTCATCGCGGCTTCGGTCGACGGCTCGAGCGACTTGTTGATGTCGCTGCGGGCACGCAGTTGCGCCAGGTAGAAGAAATACATCGCGCGTTCGGGATAACGATTGTGCAGGGCGTAGGCGGCCAGGGCCAGGGTGGGCGGGTTGAAATCCCCCGGCTGTTCTATCACCTGCCGCAGCGCTTGCGTGTCGCCCGCCGCAATGGCCTGGCTGGCCGCCCGTGAGCCCCCGGTGTCGATTTCCGCATACTCACCGACCGGGTTCAGGACCGGGGGTCCGCCGGCACGGCTTTGGCTCTCGCGACAGCCCGTCCCGATGAGCACGACCCACGCGGCCATCAGGCAGGCCAGGCCGGTGTGACCGGTTTTCCGCCCGAATGAAAGGGAGGGTTGCATCAAAAGGCTCGCTCAGATGCGGAAAATGGCGCCGAGCTTTTTGCCGAGCAGGAGGCTCGCGCCGCCGATGGTAATACCGAGGAAGAGCATCGCCCAGACGCCCAGTGCGCAGGCGATGAACTTGCCGTCCCCCAGAAAGCCGAGCAGATCGTAGATGGCCTTGGTGATGGGGTAGAACTGCTGCTTCTGCGCGAGGATCAGGGAATCGGAGACCTCCAGCATGCTCTGGCTGAAGGCGAGCAGACCACCTGCCAGGAGATTGGCGGCGATGAGGGGAAGGGTGATGCGGAGGGCGGCCCGGACCGGTGGACACCCCAGGTTCTGCGCCGCCTCCTCGTAGGCTTCGCTGGTCTGTTGGAGACCCGCCACCGCCGACCGGACGACGAAGGGCAGCTTGCGGACCGCATAGGCGATCACCAGCAGCACCAGCGGGTTTTCGATCGGGTCCACGATGTGGAAGAATTTCCCCTCCTGGCTCATGGCGAGGTAGCCGAAGGCGACGACCAGGCCGGGTACCGCAAGCGGAAGCATGGCGGTGGCATCAAGCGCATCCCGGCCGGGCAGGCGGGTGCGGACGATGACATAGGCGATGGCGAGGCCGAGCGCGACGTTGAGGGCGGTGGCCAGACTCGAGTAGACAAGGCTGTTACGGATGGCCGGCACGGTGAGAGGGTTGCCCAGCGCCAGCTCGAAGTTCTCGAGCGTGAAGCCGGTCGGCAGGATCGAGTCGTACCAGTCAGTGGAAAAGGCGATCAGGATGACCCCGAGGTGCGGCAGCAGGGCGAGGAAAGTGACCCCCCCGAAGAGTCCGAAACAGAGCAGTTTACCCGGCAGGCCCAGGACCGTTTCGGTGTCGGCATGCCCGGCTTTGGCCATCATGGAAAAGGTGTTCCGGCCGAAGAGTCCCTTGCCGAGCGCGTAGAACAGGACACTGAAGAGCAACATCACGGTCACCAGCGCGTAGGGAAACGGATTCCCCCCGATGTCCTTGATGCCGTTGAAGATCTGCACCGCGGTGATCCGGTTGTAGTCGAAGATGAGCGGGACCCCGAGCTCGGTGAAGGACCAGATGAAGACGATGGTGCAGCCGGCAAACAGACCGGGGCGCATCAGCGGCAAGGTGATTTTGAGGAACTTGCGCCAGCCGCGGCAGCCGAGATTTTCCGCTGCTTCCTCCATCGCCGGGTCGATGTTGGCCAGCGAGGCGACCGCGTTCAGGTAGAGGATCGGGTACAGGCTGAGCGAGCTGATGATGACACAGCCCCAGAAGCGGCCGTGGCCCAGCCAGTCGATGGTGGCCTCGGGGCCGAGCAGGCCGATCATCTGCAGGAAGCTGTTGAGGACGCCATACTGCCCGAGGATCTGCCGGATGCCGATCGCGCCGACGAAAGGCGGCAGCATGATCGGCAGCAGAATCAGCCCGATGAAGATCCCCTTGCCCGGGAAGCGGTAGCGGTCTGCCACCAGGGCCAGCGGCAGCGCGATGAGGAGACTGAGCAGGGTGGTCCAGACGGCCAGACCGAAGGCGTTGCGGAGCCCTTCCAGATAGAGGGGGTTGCGGAAGACCTCGCGGAAGTAGGCGAGGGTGAACCGCCCGTCCGCGTCGATAAAGCCGCCCGCCAGCACCTGGTAGATGGGCCAGAAAAAAAAGGCCGCGAAAAACAGTGCCGTGATGGTGTAAACCCCGATGGCGAAGCGTTGTGACATCCCCGTATCGGCAGCTTTGGCCGCCGCCTGCCCCTGTCAACGCCGCAACCCGAGCCGGGAGGGGTTCCAGGGAAAAAACAGCTGCGGGGCCTTGCAAGTTACCGACCCGTGTTTAGAATAATTCTAAATTAATCCTCAACCGCTAATCAGGCACCCCATGACAACAGAAACCCTCCCTGAAACCGCCGCCAGTGCTAACCAGTCGCCGATCATCGACGGTCTCCAAAAACTGGTTGCCCAAAGTTACGCCCTGATGGGGCAGACCCATTATGCCCACTGGAATGTGGAGGGGCCGACCTTCTTCGCCCTGCATGAGGCCTTTGAGCAGCAGTACAACGAGCTGTTTACCGCCATCGATGAAATCGCCGAGCGAATCCGCGCGCTGGGTGCCTACAGCGTCGGCGGCCTGAAAAAAATGGCCGATCTGGCCGGGGTCGATGAGGCCGATGCGCCGCTCAGGGCCACGGAGTTTGTCGAAGGGCTGCTATTGGCCCATGAAAAGACCCTCGAGACCGCCAAGCATGTTCGGGACCTCTCCGCCGATAACGGCGACAAGGAGACCGAGGACATGATGATCGCCCGGATTCAGGTTCACGAAAAGACGGTCTGGATGTTGCGCAGCTTTCTGCGGGGCTGAGATTGTCTCATCCTGGGTATTAAAAAAAAAGCCCCGCCGGGTAGGCGGGGCCGGGTGGAAACGTTGCCGGTCACACGGCAAAAAGCGTTTCAGGCTGGGGTCACTCGACTTCGATTTTCCGTGGTCTGGCAGCCTCGACCACCGGCAAAGTGACGGTGAGGATCCCGCGGTCGGTCCTGGCCGCGATCTTGTCCCCGTCGACGGGAACGTTCAGCTGAAGCACCAGCCGGTAGTCCGCGGCGGGCAGCTCACGGTAATGAGCTTTCCATTTATCCTGAACGGGCAGCTGACGCGACGCCTGGATTTGCAGGGTGTCTTCTTCCAGGGTGATGCTGACGTCGTCCCGATTCACTCCCGGCAGCGTGACGTGTATGCGGTAGGCTTCCTTGCCGGAGTCGACCGTGTAGCTGGGCGTCACGAAGCGGCGCGGGTGCGCTTCGCCGGTGGGCCGGTCGAGGTTGGTGGACACTTGATCGTTTTGGGCGAGGGCTGTTTCCTGGTTCATGGGTGCCTTTCTGAGCAGGTTGTTGAGGTTGAACATGGCTTCGTCTTTCAGTTGCGGCCGTAACCGTCAGCCGACGGCGATCTGACGCGGTTTGCGCTTCTCACTCTTCGGCAGGGTTACGGTCAGGATTCCGTTTTCGAGCTTCGCCTTGACCTTGTCGGCCTGAATGTCGTCCCCGACCGTGAAGCTCCGGTTGAACGTAAAGCGGCTTTCGCGCTCATCTTCCTTGCGGACGCGTTCGCCGGACACGGTCAGTACGGCGTTTTCGAGTTCGATGTTGATGTCCTTGCGGTCCACGCCGGGGAGTTCGGCGACGACATAGACGTTGTCGTCATCGCTGTAGAGGTCGGCGCGGAAGGTCCGGTTGACCTGATCGCTCCACTGGGCGGGCCAGCGGGAAAGGTCACCGAAGGTTCGGCTGAAGAATCGATCGAATTCAGCAAACGGATCCTGATTGTAGAGGGGGTCGTATTTGATGAGGCTCATGATGGGTCTCCTGGTTGTTGGTTCGGTTTTCTGTGTCAAAGGATCCGGCAGTAGGCGCCGGCAATCTTTTTAATGCAAACTCTATGCCTGAGAG
This sequence comes from Opitutales bacterium, assembly GCA_051117635.1. GTDB lineage: Bacteria > Verrucomicrobiota > Verrucomicrobiia > Opitutales > JABSRG01 > JBNPEH01. The sequence continues at coordinate 6,159 of JBNPEH010000025.1, forward strand.
GTAATTTCATAACCTAATGATAAATAGAAGGTTAAGGTCAAGCCGCCCCGACCTCGTTGAGTCAATATTGCACACAAACCCCCCTGCCCGTCTCGGTGTGTGCAATTTTGACAGAACACAGGTCTTGGTTCGATTCGGCGGCTCAGCGATCCGCCCGCCAAAGTGGGGGGCTTCGCCGTCAGAGGTGACGTGGCCGCGCCTTCAGGCGTGGATTGTTGTTCTGATGGCCCTCTACGCCTGAAGGCGCAGCCACGTGTCCCGAATCTGCTGAAAGCGGACCGTGAGGCCTTCGCCTCCACAAAAAAACACCCCGCCGGGCGGCGGGGTGTTGTCGGGGAAAACCGGATACGGTTTCAATGTCGGGGCGGATCAGTAGTCTTCGTCCATGCCGGCCCCGGCGGAGGCCGTTTCCTTCTCCGGCACCTCGGTGATGAGGCACTCAGTGGTGAGGAGCAGGCCGGCCACGGAGGCGGCATTCTGGAGGGCGGTGCGGGTGACCTTGGTCGGATCGACCACGCCGGCGGCGACGAGATCCTCGTAGGCGCCGGTGGCCACGTTGTAGCCCTTGCTGCCGGACAGCTTCAGCACTTCGAGGGCGACCAGCCCGCCTTCCACGCCGGCGTTGGCGCAGAGCTGGCGGAGCGGGGACTCGATGGCGCGGCGAACCACGCGAGCCCCGGTCTGTTCATCGCCTTCGAGCTGGCCAATCAGCGTATCGAGGGCCTTGGCGGTCCGCAGGAGGGCAACCCCGCCGCCGGGGACAATGCCCTCTTCGACGGCGGCACGGGTGGCGTGCAGGGCGTCATCGACGCGGTCCTTTTTCTCCTTCATCTCGGCCTCGGTGGCGGCACCGACGTTGATGACGGCCACGCCGCCGGCCAGCTTGGCGAGGCGTTCCTGGAGTTTTTCGCGGTCGTAGTCGGAGGTGGTTTCCTCGATCTGGGTCCGGATCTGCTTCACGCGGCCCTGGATGTCGGAGGTCTTGCCGGCGCCCTCGATGAGGGTGGTGGACTCCTTGTCGACGGTGATGCGCTTGGCACGGCCGAGATCGGCAAGCTTGACGTTCTCGAGCTTGATGCCGAGGTCCTCGGTGAGGAAGCGGCCGCCGGTCAAAACGGCGATGTCTTCGAGCATAGCCTTGCGGCGTTCGCCGAAGCCGGGGGCTTTGACGGCGCAGACCTGGAGCGTACCGCGCAGCTTGTTGACGACCAGCGCGGCCAGCGCCTCACCTTCGACATCCTCGGCCAGGACGAGCAGCGGCTTGCCGGCGCGGGAGACCTCCTGGAGGAGCGGCAGCAGGTCGTTGAGGTTGGAGAGCTTCTTTTCGTGGATGAGGATGTAGGCGTCCTCCAATACGGCCTCCATGGCCTCATTGTCGGTGGAGAAGTAAGGGCTGATGTATCCCTTGTCGAACTGCATGCCCTCGACGACATCGAGGGTAGTTTCGATCGACTTGGCCTCCTCCACGGTGATGGTGCCGTCCTTGCCGACCTTGTCCATGGCCTCGGCGATGATGTCGCCTATAGAGCGGTCCCAGTTGGCGGAAACGGTGGCCACCTGGCGGATTTCCTCGCTGTTTTTGACCTTTTTGGAGAGGGCGGCGAGGGCGTCGACGGCGGTATTGGCGGCCTTGTCGATGCCGCGCTTCAGGTAGATGGGGTTGGCGCCGGAGGCGACGGATTTGAGGCCCTCGCGGTAGATGGCCTCGGCCAGCACGGTGGCGGTGGTGGTGCCGTCGCCCGCGTTGTCGGCGGTCCTGGAAGCGACCTCGCGCACCATCTGGGCGCCCATATTCTCGTAGGGGTCCTTGAGCTCGATCTCCTTGGCGACGGTGACGCCGTCCTTGGTGACCTTGGGGGAGCCCCATTTTTTGTCGATCAGGACGTTGCGGCCTTTGGGGCCGAGGGTGACCTTCACCGTGCGGGCGAGGGTCGAGACACCGGCGAGGATTTTCCGTCGTCCGGCTTCATCAAAAAGCAGTTGTTTTTTAGCCATGATAAGGGGGTTTGGTTAAGGGTGGAGCCGGATTCAGCCGAGGATCGCGATGATATCGTCTTCGCGCAGAACGAGGTATGCGTCGTCCCCGAGCGTCACATCGGTGCCGCCGTACTTGGCGATGAGGATCTTGTCGCCGACTTTCACGTCGAAGGGCAGCGGCTTGCCGTCCTCGTCTTTTTTGCCGGTACCGAGGGCGACCACGACGGCCTCCTGGGATTTTTCCCTGGCGGAATCGGGAATGACGATCCCGCCCTTGATTTGTTCGTCGTCGTCCTGGCGACGGACCAGGACACGGTCCCCGAGCGGGGTGATTTTGGGTTCAGTGGCTACAGGACTCATATCGGGAACAGGCGAAAATGCCTGGGGATTGCTGGGTTAAAGAGGGCCGGCCCGGGGCCGCACAGGCGGGCGGGGCGGTCAACCGTTTCTTGCACCCGGCGAGCCAGATGGGCTGAATCGGTAAGTCGTTGTCCTGGAATATCTTGGGTTTTATATTTTATGTTAAATTGAGTAAACTTGACACAATCAGGTGTCGCACAGGGACAGACAGGGACAGAGACAGCGAGGATCTGCGCCATTCGGCTCCGCAATCGCCCGTTCCACGCCAACCGTTTTTGGCTATGCCTGAAACCGATATTCTACTGTTCGAGAGAAAAGAATGAATCACCACGAAGCGCGCGAAGAGCACGAAGGAAGAGACGGAGGTCTGCCGGAGATGGCGAAGCAATTCGATGCGCTTTCCCGTCAGGTGATCGGATGTGCGATCGAGGTACATCGTTTTCCTGCTGGTCCAGGGTTGCTGGAATCAGCCTATCAGCGTTGCCTGAGCAGAGAATTGGAATTGAACGAAATCGCTCATGCGTGATGTCACCAAACTGAAAGACGGAATGAAGAGATATGTCCTTTGAGCCCAGCCAGGCCTTCGTGTCCTTCGTGCTTGTAGGTCTTTCCCTGTTGAGAGCCAGAGTGTTCGAGCGCTTCGTGGTAAAAAGAAAACTCGAACCGGTCGGTGCTGGACAACGTCGCTAGCCCGAACTTCTCACCAGAATCGGAAAAATGGGCGGAAAGTGATTCTTGCCGAGGGGCTTGAAGCATTTCTTTGAAATGCACGTTCGTGGTGTTGCCCTGTTTCCCGATTCTTTTCGCCCACAGGCGCGATCTGCGGCGTGTTATTCTCGCTGCGCTCGTTGAGGTGTCGCCCTGCGGGCTCGGTAGTCGGGCTGGAAACCGCCTGGTTACGCACGTCAGTGCGCGCCGCCCAGCCGGTTTCGCCCTCCCGCCGTCACCCTTCGGGTTATGGCGGACACGCCGCCTTCCGCCTTCGCCAAGGCTACGGCGGACAGGGGCAGCTCATCACATCTGGGCATCATAAGAAGTCCTGATTAACCCCGCTCAAGATTCGCGCGATTTTTCCGAGATGCTTGAGGGTTTCCAAATCGCCAGCATGCCCTTGCGGATCAATAACATGTAGACCCACGAAAGCCCTTCGACAGGCTCAGGGCATTCGACGCGCTTAAGTTTTTCTTTATCTCCGTGCATCCTCCGGAATTCCTGGCCTGCCATGAGCAAGCGAAGCGCGTCGACGAAAGCCCTTCGACAGGCTCAGGGCATTCGACGCGCTTAAGTTTTTCTTTATCTCCGTGTATCCTCCGGAATTCCTGGCCTGCCATGAGCAAGCGAAGCGCGTCGAATGGCGGAGAGGGTGGGATTCGAACCCACGGTACCCGCGAGGGTACACCTGATTTCGAGTCAGGCACATTCGGCCACTCTGTCACCTCTCCGTGCGGGCCGAAACCGTGGCTGTGGCCTACGCGTTTTGCAAGACTGGAGCTGAGGGGGGCGTGGCCTCGGTGCCTGACGGTCAGGCAATGCGCCGATTCCATCGGAATCGGCGGTGTCGGCCCCTCCGGGGCCTCGGTACGGCCACTCTGTCACCTCTCCGTGAAGCGGTCACGGTGGGGGTTCGTGCGCGGTTTGGCAACCCTTCAGGTAAATCGCTTTGCAGGGCTCCCTGACCGGTCATGCCGGGTCGGCTCGCAATAATCCCCAACGGTGAAATCAGGGCTCGTTTTCCTGAACGACCAGCGTGCCTTTCATGCCGGCCTGCTTGTGACCGGGCACCTTGCAGACGAACTGGTATTTCCCCGGTTCATCAATCGAGAAGATAAAACTGTCCTTCTTGCCAGCCTGTATGGTCTCGGTCTTCTTGCCGAGCTTGACGAGGTTAAGGTTATGAGCGACGCGGCCCGCGTTGACGAAGCGGATCTGCACGGTTTCACCCGGCTTGATTTCAACTTTGTCCGGCGAGAAGGAGAATTCCGTCCCCTTGACGACGATTTCCCGGTCAGGCTTCCCGTCGCTGTCGGAATCCCGTTGGGCCAGGTCCGGGGTGCCGGCGGCCTGAAGACCGGTAAGCAAGGCGGAGAGGAGAATATAGACGGACAATGATTTCATGGTCGGCATGGATAGGTTCCGTTAGTCAACGGTATCCTCTTCAAACATGACATGAATGAAGGGCTGTTTCTTTCCGTTGGGCAGTTCGAAGGCGGTCGGCAAAGGATTGAACACCGGTCCGCCTTGACGGGGTGTCACCGGAAGGATCACCAGATGAGTATGATGGGTCTGGTCCTGAATCTGGCGTTCCTCGGGAGGAAGCGGCAGGTCTTTTTCAAACACCAGATGATAGTCCCGGTCCCGCACCACTTCGGTGGTCATGAGGTGCATCATGTGCATGTCGCCCGTGGGCTCACCGTTGACAAACAGTTTCCCCACGCCCCAGAAGGCGGCGATGGTCTCGACCTCGGGCATGAGCGGGCTGCCGGTGCCGGTGTCCCCATGATGGGTACCGTCGAGGAGGACGCCGCCATCGGTTTCATAGCCGGGTAGTGGTGGCATCACGACATGGTCCAGAACTGCCCGGTACGCGTTCCCGGCCGGATCCTTAAAGGTGGCTTCCATCGTCGCCGAGTCAGGCGTTTGGCCCGGTTTTCCAGGCGTGTCGTGATCGACGACGTCCGTGAAGGTCGCCGTGAACTGACCCTCAATGATTCGAGCCTCGTTGCCGAACGGATTCGGCATTTTCAGGACCCAATCGCCTTCGGGCGTGGTAGAACGGGCCTTCATCGGCACCCCGACCAGAATGGGTAGATCTTTCAATAATTGAGGGATGGAAGGCGGCATCCGGTCGGCCTTCACCTGTTGCCTGGCCTGTTTGATCCTGGGCTTCAATCGCGTGGCTTTGTTCGGATCGCCGGGTGTCCCGAAGACCGCCGGATCCAGCTTCCGCGGACCGGGCAGGACCCAGTAGGTGATCTTTCCGGGCTCCTGAAAGACCGTGCGCTTTTCCGGCCCGGACTCGGGATCGTCTATATCCAGCACCGGTTCGGCTTTACGGAATTCAGGGCCTCCTACCGGCTCCGGGTCCCGGGCAGGTGTGGTCGGTTCGGGGTCGGCGCGATCAATTTCCCCTACTGGTTCGGCTTTACGATAGGAGGGCTCGCCCTCCGCCTTGGTCACGGTTAATCCGACAGTGCCGAACAGGACGGCTGCCGTGATTCCGGCCGCGATGGGTTTTACATGTGAATCTTGCATCAGGGTAAACGACGGGTTCCGCCGGTCGTTTATTCCGAATGCCGTCCTTGGTTTTAGAGTTAACAAACCGTTAGACTTTTGTCGCAAATGCCGCGCTTTTTTATAATCCGCTCCCTGCCACCGGATTGGATAAGACGACTCAGGGCCGTTTTATCCGGAAATCGTCGCTGAAAAAAATTCGACGTTCCCTCCGGAAATGAATCCGCACGGAGCGCCTGCCAGGGCTGGCTGGCGCCGGGCGGACTCAACCGGCTGTTCCGGGGCGGGGATCCGGAAAGCCCAGGGGCTCATTGTCGAGGGGCTCGATGCGGTGATTCGGTGGGGGTGGCCGGGTGGTGGTCCCGGCCAGCCAGCGACCGGGATCGGTGGCCAGGATCGGGTTGTCCGGGATCCCGCGGGCGCCGCGATGGATGAGCCCGACCAGCATGTCGATCGCGATGTTGGCCTGGGCCCGGGTGTTCTGGTCGATGCCGGTGACCGCCTCCGCCCCTTCACCCCATCGATGCAGGGAGGCAAAGGCGACCTCTCCCGGCACGGCAAGGCCTTCCGAGCAAAGCATGGAGCAGACCTCCACCCCGGGGCTGATCACGGCGTCGATCCGGTTGCGGACCACCCAGTCGGCCAGCGCCCGGGTCTGATACTCGCCGGGTGAATAAATCGGCAGTTGATCGGATAGCCCGCGCATGGATTTCCACAGCAGGTAGCCGGCGGTCCAGCGATGGTGCGTGCGCAATTCGACACCCGCCTCCACACAGAGCCCGATCCGGCCGTAGCCCAGGGCTTCCAGTTCGCTGAGGGTCCGGAGCATGCCCCCGAAGTGGTTGTGCCGGATGCCGTTGAGTCGCGGCGTCTGAATCGTGTCCGCGATTTCAACCACGCAGAATTTCTCCCATTCCACGGGCAGGGTGCGGAGCCCCTGATTGTAATGCTCCGGGTGTATCATCGGGATGATCACGCCGTCGATTCCCCGGTTCCAGATGGCGGCGTTCACCGCTTCCGGCCGGGTGCCCGGTTGAAACAGGCGGAAAGGCTCCAGACGGTATCCGTAACCGCGGGCGGCCCGGGTCAGCTCCCGGTGAAACAGGGCTTCCATGGGTTCCCAGGCGTCGGTGGGCCCGCTTCTCACAAACGCCAGCACCCCCTCCGCCGCCCGGGGCTGCTGCTTCATCGCCGCCATCAGGCGTGCGTAGGCCGGATCCGGCTGGTAACCCAGCGCATCCGCAATCCGGCGTATCCGGTTCCGGGTCGATGACGGGATCCGGGGGTGATCCCGCAGCGCCAGGGAAACTGTGGATTTCGACACGTTGGCCTCGGCGGCGATGTCTTGAAGGCTGATCCGGCGGGAAGCAGGCATACACCAAAGATCTTCTTACGCCTCCAACCCCGCAGGTCAACGTTGACCAAACCGGGAGGTCCGCGCGCTTGAGCGACCCGGTCGCGCGGGGTAGGGTAATGTTATGCGAATTACCCCTCAATTATTCTGGTTCGCGTCGGCATTGCTGTTACCCCTTTGCGGCCTGTCGGCTCAAACCGTTTTCGACAATGGCGGCGGCGACAATCTCTGGTCCAACGCGACCAATTGGGATCCGGAAGACGTGCCCGACGGCACCGCGGATACGGTTCGCCTGCAGGGGGATCCGATCGTGGACGGTTCCTTTACGGTAGGCTTTCTCCAAAATGCCTTCGGTTCCTCGGACATCACGGTTTCGGGGGCCGGCACGCTGACGATCGACCGCGACAGTGCCACGGCCGGAGACGGATTGAGAAACGTGGCTGGCAACCCCGGCAGCAGGGTCACCTTCTCCGGCAACGTCACGGTCGACAACACGCAGGGCGGAATCACCCGGTTCGGGTATGCCAACAGCAACAGCAACGGTTTTGAATTTGCCAGTTCGAGTGTGCTTACCTTGACCGACGCGATCGAAACGGCCACGGACGGCGCCGGTCGTTACCTGACCTTCAACGGCGCGATTTCCGGCGGAACCTCCGGGGCCGGCAATCTCCGGATCGGGGCCGATGACGAAAACATCACGTTCGGGTCCACGGCCGACAACACGGGATACGCCGGTGATATCGTCTTTTTCGCCAACGCTTCCGTCGTATCCAACACGAGCGTGGCGGGCGGGTTCCTCAGCAGTGGAAGCAAGGTGCAGGTCAACGGCGATGGCAGCACCCTGACCCTGGGCGGAGCCGGCGGCATGCAAGGCAACCTGGTCGTGGACGGCACGAACGCGTTTACCCTCGATGTCGATGCCGACCAGACCGCGTTCGGTTTCATCAACTTCTCCGGTGCGTCGCCTGCGGGTGAGATCACCATCGATCTCGACAGCGCCGTCTCGGCGCTCCACTTCGCCGACAGTTCCGGCCAGGACTGGGGCGCCAGCACCATCTCGGTGTCCGGTTTCCGTGAAAGCACGATCCGGTTCGGCACCGACGCCGGGGGCCTCACATCCTCGCAACTTTCGGCGATCGACGGCGGGCTCTACACACTGACCGGTTCCGGCTACCTGACGGCGATCCCGGAGCCCCGCGATTCCGCCCTGATGCTGGGGACGGCTGTTCTTGCCGGACTCCTCCTCATCCGTCGCCGCCGGGCCTGACCCCCCAGCCAGCCCGTCCCTTCGTCCGCAAACCGGCCGGAGCCCGTCCCACCCTGTCCCTGAAATCCGCCAGCCCACGCGTTTTCCGTCATGAATCCGGTCCGTCTGTTTCCGTTTCTGCTGCTGTTGGTCCTGCTGCCGTCCTGGCTGACGGCGGCCTCCGACCGCCCCAATATTGTTCTGGTGCTGCTCGATGACGTCGGCACGGGCTGGATTCCGCCCTATGCCGACCGATTGTCCGTCGACGATCTGGAGCCGGAGATCCTGGAGGCTTATACCCGCGTTCACGGGCATCAGGGCCCGGTGGATCCACGCAGACACATCGAAACGGCGCGTGAGAGCATGCCACACCTGGCCCGCCTGGCGGAGGAAGGCCGGATTTTCGACCGTGCCTTTGCCACCGCCTCGCTCTGCTCGCCCAGTCGGGCCGGTCTCCTGACCGGCAGTTTCCAGCAGCGCTGGGGCGCCTATTGGAACAAGGACGTCGATGATCATGGCATTCCCGAGACGCGGACGGTGATTGCCGAGCCCCTGAAAGCGGCCGGTTACCGGACCGGGATCGTCGGCAAGTGGCACGTCGGGCCCAAGGATCCGAAATTTGTCGAACAGGTCTGGACCGAGGAACTGGGCCGGGCGTTGCCGGTGCCGCAGTATTACGCCGGGCAATGGCCGAAAATCCTGAAGGCGCTCAAGGATACCGCCTGGAAAACGTCGGCCATGCCTGGGCATCACCCTTACGACCGCGGCTTTGACTACTACTTCGGTTACAACAGCTACGACGATCAGGATTACAATTCGTCGACGCTCTGGGAAGGCCATGAGGTGGTGCCGCCCCGGCCGGACGGGGAGTTCCTGACAGACCTCTTCAACGAAAAGGCCAACGCCTTCGTCGAACGCTCGCTCGCCGCCGAGCGGCCCTTTTTCCTCTACTATGCGCCCAAGACCCTGCACGGCGCCATCCGGCGTCCGCCCGAACATTACGTGCGGGCCTTCGACTCGGGGAACGTTTTTACGGATGAATACGCCGGTCACCTGCTGGCGCTCGACAGGGGTATCGGTCTGATCCTCGAGACGCTGCGCCGTCACGGGCAGGCGGATAACACGTTGTTCCTCTTTTCCTCGGACAACGGCTGCACGCTTTACCACGTTCCCCCGCACAATGCGCCTAATCGCGGCGGCAAAGGAACCGGGTGGCTGGGCGGCCTCAACGTGCCTCTCGTCGCCTGGCAGCCCGGTCGTATCCGTCCGGGTACTACCGATGAAATCGTCAGTCTGGCGGATCTCATGCCCACCATCCTGGAAGCGGCCGGGGCCGACGTTCCGCCGGATATCGACGGACGCAGCCTGCTGCCTTTTCTGCACGGTGAAACGATGGACGGGCCCCGCGACGGCCTGGCTTCTGCCAGCATCCACTCGTCGCGCTGGCACTACTTCTACGCAGGCGACGGTGAGAACAACAAGCGGGACGCCAGCCGGGCCCCCCTCTACGCCTGGTACCTGAACGAAGACAATGACCTGCTGATGCTGATCACCGAAACGCGGGCCGGCCTCTACAGCAACCTGCCGGCAGGGCTGCCCGCCCGCACCCTGTTCTACGATATCGCCGACGACCGGGACCAGCGCCACAACCTGGCCGACCGGGAGGCCCGCGCCGTCCAGGCCCTGAAGACCCCGCTCCATCGCTGGCTGCAGGACATGGCCGAACCGCTGACCAGTCAGCAGGCCGACTACCGTTTCCTGCTCGAAACCACCCGCCCCTGACCCCGCATTCCCCGTGTTCTTCCGGTCATCCCGCCCGTCCCCCGGTTTCACCCTCATCGAATTGCTGGCTGTCATCGCCGTGATCGGGATCCTGGCGGCTATCCTGGTCCCGGTGGTAGCCAACGTCCGGCAGAAAGCCCGGACGTCGACCGCCCAGAACAACCTCCGTCAACTCGGCGCGGCCGCGCTGCTTTATGCCAATGAGCACAACGGCGCTTTCCCGCAAGGGGGTTGGCCGGCGCGCTGGCACGATCAGATCTATCCCTATGTGGATCGAAACCCCGAGATTTTCCGTGATCCGGCCGGCAATCATCAACTCGATACCTGGCTCGAGTTTGAGGACGGCAAGGCCTTGCCCTTCGACTTCGGTTACAACGCGCATGTGAACACCTTTCCGCAGTGCCCGCTCGCCAACGTGCCGAACATGGTGGGGCCCAAGACGGTTCATTCAGTCGGTGGCCCGTCCCAGGTGCCGCTCATGCACACCATCGTCAGCCAGAACAACTTCGTGCACTGGACCTTCGATCTGGATGAAAGCCAGGCCCATCCCGACGGGCACCGGCAGGCCTACGACCCGCGTCACAACGGTCGGGGCATCGTGCTCTGGATCGACGGCAGCCTGAGCATGCCCACCTATGCGGAGTACATGACCATGGCTGAGGAAGCCGGCGGCAATGTCGCCTTCGTCACGGGTCGCTGACCCGGCTCCGCCCCCCATCCGCCCCGCCATGAAACCGCCCAGCGTCCCGACCGTCCGGGTAGAGCCCGTTCCGGGTGATGCCACCCGGGCGGTTGAGCGCATAATCCGAACGGAATGCGCGGGGCGGTTTTCCGTCTTAACCATACCCTTTTGGAGGCTGAAGGCCCGGCGCCTGTTCCTCTGGCTTGTGCCTGTTGTGTTCCTGGCCAACGGCGTGCCCGGGAAGGAGCTGGTCGATCCGGCTCCTTCCCGGATCGCTTCCCGTGCCTTGCCCGAGTGGATTGAGGCCGCTGTCGCCGGCGGGCGAAAAACCATCCGCATTCCGCCCGGCCGCTATTTCGTGCGGCCCGAAAACGGAACGCACCTGCGTCTGGAGAATCTGTCGGACATCACCATTGAGGCTGAGGGCGTGGAACTGGTCTGTACGGAAACCACCCGGGCCATCCTCATTCGAAACTGCCGGAACCTGACCATTCGCGGGCTGACCATCGATTATGATCCCCTGCCGTTTACGCAGGGAGAAATCGTAGCCATTTCCGCGGATCGGAAGGCGCACACCATCCGGATCCAGGAGGGCTACCCGCCGGCGGAAAGCGCCTATGTGTTCAAGCACCTGATTTACACCGCGGCGGGTGACCTGCGTTACGGGCACTATTACGCGATGGATATCGAGGTGCTGCCCGACAATCACCTGCGGGTGTTCAACCTGCACCCGGACAAAGACGGCGGCCAACAGGTCGGTGACCGGGTCGCCATCTCGGCCCGGCACCTGGACGGGCCTTACAGTCCCCATTCGGTTCATGTGATCCGCTCAGAGGCTACACGGTTCGATGGCGTTACCCTCTACGCCTCTCCCTGCTTCGGCTTTTTCGAAACCCATTCCCGGGGCTCCGTCTATCAGCATTGCGTCATCGACCGGCGCGACGACCGGTTGCTCTCCCTCAATGCCGACGCCTTTCACAGCAAGTTCGCCACCCGCGGCCCCCGCATCGAGGAATGCCGCGCCTTCTGGCAGGGCGACGACGCAGTCAATATCAACGGCGCCTATCACTTGGTCCTGACCGCTTCGGACGGGCGCCTCCGTGTCCTGGCCAAGGGAAAGATGGACATCGAGGCGGGCGATCCCGTCCAACTGCTGACCGCCGGCGGGCGCGCTCTGCCGCCGGCGCGGGTAGAGCGCATCCGTTCGGTCGGACCTGCTACCGAGGCGGACACCGCCCGGGTCGGTTCGCTGCGGATCCTGCCCGGCGTGGCTGCGCTCCTGCAGGAGGCCTTTGTGATCGAGCTGGATCGTGCCGTCGATCTGCCGACGGGCAGTGTGCTGGGAGCCCTCAACCGGATGGGCAATGGCTTTGCGGTGGTCGGCAACCGCTTTGGTCACAACCGGTCGCGGGGGATCCTCGTCAAGGCGAGCGACGGGGTGGTCGCCGGCAACACACTGGTCGGCTGCCACCTGCCGGCGATCAAAATCGCCCCGGAGTACATTTGGCTCGAATCCGGGTACAGCCATCACCTGCGCATCGAGGACAACCGGATTATGGATACCCGCGCTGAAAGTATCCGGATTGCCAATACAGGCCCTCACGCCATTCACAGCGACATCAGGATTACCGGCAATCACATCGAATCGGAGGTCACCCCGCTCATCCGCATCCACGGCCTGCGGGACGGTTATGTGGCCGGAAACCGGTTAATCGGTCCCGCCGGGGCCGATCCGGCTGCCCTGCTGGAGGTGAAGGATTCGCCCGGTCTGGTGAGGGAAGCCGGCCTTATCCAGGGCGACCGGGAGTAAACACGCTTCCTCCATGCCAGGCCAGCAGGCCAGGCTGGGCGATCACCTTGGGCGGTCCGGTTGGTTGCTGATCCTTCTTCACCCGGCGCCGCGGCGGCGGAAGGCGGTCGGCGTCCAGCCGGTCTGTTGCCGGAAGACACGGGCAAAGTAGTTGGCGTCGGCAAAGCCGCTTGCCTCGGCGATGGCGGCGATGGGCTGATCGGTCTGCAGCAGCAGGTCGGTCGCGTTCTGGAGCTGGAGGCGCCGGAGCAGCCCGCCCGGTGTTTCGCCGTAGCGGTTCATGAACCGGCGCGTGAGTTGAAAGCGGGAGAGACCCGCCTCCCGCGCCAGCCGGTCGACCGTCAGCGGGCCGGTGAACTGCCGACGGGCCAGCCGGTAGGCGGCCTCCGTCCCCGGGTCCCGGGACGTGGGGACGTCGACGCCGGCCAGCCCGTGGCGCGCGAGGGTCGTGGCAAAGGCGTAGCTGCGGGCGCTGACGCCAAAAGGATCCGGGTCGGCCTCGTTGCGCAACCAGGCGAGCAGGTCGGCGCCGGCCCGACCGACCGGATGGTCCGGACTCCAGGGAAGGACGGGGCCCTGCCGGTCGACGACAGCCTGAACGAGGCGGACGGCCTCGCTGCCATAGAGCAACACCCACTGGAAATGCCAGGAATCGCCCGGCGCCACGCCGTAGGCATGCGGCTCGGGCATCGTGAGGAGGAGGGTCTGGCCAGCCCCGACCGGACGGTGCCGGCCGTCGCGTTCGACGTAGCCCCGACCGGCCAGCGTCTGTTGAAACAGGGCCAGCGGGGTGCGGCCCCGTTGGTCGCCCTCCCAGCGGTAGGTGGGTGTGCTCTCCAGTGAAACGCCGGCCGAAGCGATCAGCGCATGGAGGCCGATGGGGCGTCGCCCGAAGAGCAGCGCGCGCGACCACGTGTCTGGCTTGTTTCGCACAAAATTGCTGATTAATGCACCGGCATCTTCTTGCCAAGGGCATTAAACTACCGGTGTTCGCACACAGATCTCCTTAATCCGGACACCCCATGGCCATCAAAGTCGCATTCATCGGCGCCGGCAGCATCGGCTTCACCCGCAAGCTCTGCCGCGACATCCTGACCGTACCCGAGTTCGCGGACGCGCATTTCGCGCTGCACGACATCAACCGGCGCAACCTCAACGGCGTCGCCCAGCTCCTCGAAAAGGACATCGCGTCAAACAGGCTGCCGGCCAGAGTCACGCGCCACCACACCCGGAAACCGGCGCTGGCCGGCGCGGATTACGTGGTGAATACCACGCGGATCGGCGGGCTCGACGCCTTTGCGCAGGACATCGACATCCCGCTGCGCTACGGCATCGACCAGTGCGTCGGGGACACCTTGTGCGCGGGCGGCATTTTCTACGGCCAGCGCAACATTCCCGCGATCGAGGCCTTTTGTGCGGACATGCAGGCGGAGGCGTCGGATGACGTGCTTTTCCTGAACTATGCCAATCCGATGGCGATGAACACCTGGGCGGCACTCGACACCGGGGTGAACACGGTAGGGCTCTGCCACGGCGTCCAGGGGTCGCACGGCCTGATTGCCCGCGTGCTGGGCGCAGAATCTAAAGACGAGGTCGATGTCGTCGCGGCCGGGATCAACCACCAGACCTGGTTTGTGGATATCCGCCACCAGGGTCGGCGCATCAGCGGCGAGGAACTGCTGGCGGCCTTCGAGGCGGACGAGGACTCGATGCGCGATGAGAAGTGCCGGATCGATGTGCTGCGCCGCTTCGGCTTCTGGTCGACCGAGTCCAACGGCCACCTCTCCGAATACCTGCCCTGGTATCGGAAGCGGGCCGGGGAAATCGAGAAATGGATCAGCCTCGGCACCGTCTGGATCCACGGGGAGACCGGCGGCTACCTGCGCGTCTGCACCGAGGGCCGCAACTGGTTCGAACAGGAGTTCGACAGCATGCTGGCCGAAGCGGGCGAACCCATCGAGGCGTCCAAACGCTCCGAGGAACACGGCAGCTACATCATCGAGGCACTCGAAACGGGACGCCCCTACCGCGGCCACTTCAATGTCCGTAATGGCGGCACCATTACCAACCTGGCCGCCGACGCCATCATCGAGGCGCCGGGTTACGTCGACCGGCATGGCATCCACATGACGCCGGTCGGGGAGCTGCCGCTGGCCTGTGCCGCCACCTGCACCGCCTCTATCGACGTCCAGCGCATGAGTGTCCGCGCCGCCCAGACCGGGGATAGCCTGTTGCTGCGTCAGGCCCTGCTGCACGACCCCCTGACCGCCGCCATCTGCGATCCCGACGAAATCTGGCACCTCTGCGACGCCATGCTCGACGCCCAGGCCGACTGGCTGCCCCAATTCGAGGCAACGGGCGCCATCGCCGCCGCCCGCAAACGCCTGAAAGCCGGACCCGACCGCGCCCGCTTCCCCGACTTCCCGGGTGCCGCCCGCCTTGAAACCCGCGACATCGACGCCATGCGCGCCGAAGTCGCCGGTGATGCCGCCGCCCGCAAACGCATGACCGACGCCGACAAGGCCGGCTTTTCGAAGTAGGGCGAGGGTCGAGGGTCGGGAGACGGCCTGCCCCGGTGGCCGCGCCTTCAGGCGTGGTGGTGGTTCTATTGACTTTACCACGCCTGAAGGCGCGGCCACGGAGAGCGAGGGTGGGTCAGCCCGCCCGCCACTGACTGGGGCGACACCCGTAGGCGCGGGCAAAGGCGCGGCTGAAGCTGTCGACGTCCAGGTAACCGCATTGGCGGGCAATGTCGTTGACCGGCAGCCGGCTCGCCCGCAGGCGCTCGGCCGCGGCCTGCAGGCGGAGCTGCCGCAGGTAGGCGCCCGGGCTGAGGCCCTGTTCCGCCTTGAAGCGCCGACACAGGTGCTCGACCGACAGGCCGGCGGCTTCCGCCGCAGCGGGCAGGCCGACCGGCTCGCGAAAGCGCCGGTGGAAAAAACGACGGGCGGCCTCGACGGGATCCTCCGGGGCGGGCTCCGGCCCCGTGACTTCGCGGTAAAGCGCCATGATGAGGCTGTAGCTGGCGGCGGCGGCATCGAACACATCCGCGAATCGGCGGACCGCCACCCGGTCGACCAGGTCACCAAAGGTCCGGTCCGCCTCGCCTCCGGTGTCGAAGCGGAGGACCGGTCCGGCCAGCCGGCGCAGGTCGAGCAGCAGCGGGGCGGCCCCCTCCGGCCGAAAGGTGATGAACTCGAGGTGATAGGGCTCAGTGGCTTCCGGCGGATAGCCATAGCGCGTCGGCTCACCGTGCTGGAAAATCATCAGGCTGCCGGCCGGCACGGCATGCCGGTTGCCGTCGGCATCGTCAAAAAAAGCCCGGCCCCGCAGGGTGCGCTGGATCACCACAACGCGTCCTTCGGTGCCGCCGCGCAACCGGTTGTCGAACTGGTAGGCGGGCGTGCTGTAGATTTCCCGACCGGTGTCGAGCGCTTCGATCCAGAGCCCCATGCCTCAAGGTTTATCAAGAAATGCCGGATACAATCAAGATTTTCCCATTGGGTTCCGGGGGTGGTTAGGTCTTGCTGCGAAAAACCGCCCCGCAACCCCCAGTCTCCTCATCTCATGGCTAAGATCACCCTTATCGGCGCCGGATCGGTCGTCTTTGCGAAGCGCCTGATCGGCGATATTCTCCAGTTCCCCGCGCTGTCGGACAGCACCATCTGCCTGATGGACATCGATCCCGACCGCCTGAAGGTGGCGAAGATCATGGCCGAGCGCATCGTCGGCACGCTGGGCGTGAAGGCGACGGTCCAGGCGACGGCCAACCGGCGAACCGCCATCCGTGGGGCCGACTACGTGATCTGCACCATTCAGGTCGGCGGGTACAAACCCGGCACGGTGATCGATTTCGAGATACCGAAGAAATACGGGCTGGAGCAGACCATTGGCGATACACTCGGGGTCGGCGGGGTTTTCCGCGGGCTGCGGACGATACCGGCGCTGGTGGATATCGCACGCGATATCGCGGATGTCGGCGCGCCGGACTGTCAGCTACTCAATTATTCCAATCCCATGGCCATGAACTGCTGGGCGGTCGACCGGGCCACGGGTATCCCGCACGTCGGTCTTTGCCACTCGGTTCAGGGAACGTCCAAGATGCTGGCGGGGTATGCCGGGATTCCCTACGAGGACCTGCGCTTCCTGGTCGCCGGCATCAACCACATGGCCTTCTTCCTGAGGTTCGAATACCGGGGGCAGGATGCCTACCCGCTGCTCTGGAAGGCCCTCGAGGATCCGGGCCGGACATCCGAGCTGGTGCGCTTCGAGATGATGCGCCGGACCGGTTATTTCGTCACCGAATCGAGCGAGCACCAGAGCGAATACCTGCCCTATTTCATCCACCACGGGCAGGCAGTCATCGACCGGTATAACATCCCGATCGACGAGTACCTGCGCCGTTGCGAAGCCATCATCGCCACCTGGGAGGAAACCGAGAAAAATCTCCTCGGCTCGGAGGACACCGGCATCGCTGTCGAGCCCCAGTCCCACGAGTACGGCGCCTACATCATCCACGCCCGGGAGACGCACCAGCCGACGGTCATCTATGGCAACGTCCCCAACCGCGGCCTCATCACCAACCTGCCGGACGGCTGCTGTGTGGAACTCCCGGTCCTGGTTGACGGCAATGGTCTGCAGCCAACGGTCATCGGTGACCTGCCACCGCAGCTGGCAGCCATCTGCCGGACCAATACCAACGTCCAGGACCTGACCGTGGAGGCCGCGCTCACCGGCAGGCGCGAACACATCTACCACGCGGTCATGATGGACCCGCACGCCGGGGCCACGTTGACGCTGGACCAGATCTGGGCCCTGTGCGACGACCTGATCGAGGCCCACCAGAAGGTCGGCCTGCTGGGTGACTTCAGCCCGACCATGCCGAACAGCGGGCGCAGCTTCGCCGGCCTCGGCGATCAGGTGCTGGCCCGGCTCAAGATCGAGGATGACTTCGACACGGAGCCGGGATCCATCAATCGCATCTACCTGGAGGTGGAAAACCCGGGCAAGCAACCCGCCAGCCTCGACTTCAAGCTCGGCACCGAGCCGGGCGTCCTGAGTGTGGTCGGCAAGGCTTCCTGCAAAGTAAAGGTTCCGGCCGGCAAGACCGTTCGCGAACCGCTGCAGGTAAAGGTCGGCAAGGCCGGCATCGAGGAGGCGGCCCACCTGGACCTGACCTGCCGGCAACCGGCTGTGCTTTGCACGGGTGTCGTCGCCCGGCCCCGCAAGCGCTTCATTCCTGACGCCAGCGGCGTGGCCCGGGTCAAGCTGGAACTGGCCGGCAACGAGGCCGGTATCGTCGACCTGAGCCGCGAAAAAACCGGACTGCGGCTCAAGGGGCGTATCCACGATTCGGCGGTTGAGCCGGCCGAAGCCGCGCACAAGGGCAGCTGTCTGGAGGTGTTCCTCAGCAGCCTGTCCGATGGTTCCGTCCGCCAGATCATCCTGCAGCCGGAGAAGAATAAACGAACGATCCGGGTCACCCGGAAAGGGGACCCCGGCTTCAAGCCCGCAAAGCAGACGCTCCGGACCACGCCGATGTACTACGATTTCGATGTCGTGCTGCCCTGGAAGGATCTGCCTGGCATCGAAGCCGACAAGCCGATCCTGTTCGACCTGATCGGCACGCTGCAGGCGCTGGGGGATGCGCACTCGGGCGGGCGCACCACCCTCAACGGCACCTTCGAGAGTTGGCGCCGATCGAGCCATTACAGCATTCTCCTGCCTTGAATCGCGGCCGGGTCGCGCCACCCTCCCGGTATGCGATACAAGCCGAGCAGCGTTTGCACGGCCGCGCTTCGGACTGGCGGAAGGACGGTCGGCCGGATCCGCTGGCAGCCGGGTGGGCACGGGGTTTGCCTTGAGCGACCGGTCGGTGGACGGGAGGTAAGGTCATGAAGCCAGGCACGGACCGGCAGCCAGCGTCCTCGGGTGGCTGGCTGGGCCGGGTGGCCGGTGCCATCGTGCTCCTGCTGCTGGTCGCGATGCTGATCCTGGCGATCGATATCCTGCTGCTCTTTTTTGCGGGCGGCGTACTGGCCGTCTATCTGGTCTGGCTCCGCGAGCGGCTGGAAAAACACCTGCGCCTTCCCCGGATGGCCGCCTTCGCGCTGACCGTCCTTGGCTTCTTCGGCGGTATCCTGCTGCTGTTTCTCCTGATGCTTCCGGCCCTCACCGAACAGGTCGCGCTTTTCTGGACCAAATTGCCCGAATCGCTCAGCGCCTTGCGCGGCTGGCTGGCCGACCGCTCCTGGGGCTCCGTGGTCCTTGACCGGCTGCCGCAGGACACCGCCTGGATCGACTGGCTGGAAACCCATGCGGCCGACATCGCCGGTCGGATCGGGGGCATCTTTTCCACCACGCTGGGCGGGTTGACCGGGGTGGGCCTGGTCGCGGTGTCGGCCATCTTCCTGACCGCCGAGCCGGAGCTGTACCGCAACGGGCTGCTGGCGCTGATTCCGGAGCGCAGGCACGCCCGGGCGCAGGAGGTCCTGGCCGCGCTGGGCCGGGTCCTGCGCGGCTGGATGGTCGGCCAGCTGGTGTCCATGACGGTGCTGGCCACGACGGTCGGGCTGCTGCTCTGGCTGCTGGATGTTCCCCTGGCGCTGTTGCTCGCCCTGTTTACCGCGCTGATGACCTTCATCCCGAACCTAGGCCCGGTGCTGTCGGGTGTCCCCGCGGTGCTGCTGGCGCTGACCGTGTCCCTGCCCACCGCGGCTATCGTGCTGGTCGCCTATGTCGTCATCCAGGTCATCGAAGGTTCGTTCCTGACCCCGACCGTCCAGCGCCATGTGATCGCGCTGCCGCCGGTGCTGATTATCCTCTGCCAGGTTCTGCTGGGGGCTTCAGTCGGTTTCATCGGCGTGTTGCTGGCCATGCCGCTGGTTGCCTCCGGCATCGTGCTGGTCCGCATGCTTTACGTCGAAGATGTTCTCGGCAAGGAGCCGCCGGCTCTCCTGCCCGCCGCGGCCGGGGAATCCGCCCGTCCCGAACATTCGGATACACCCCATGCCTGACCCCGCCGACGATCCCTTCGCCCGCCACCGGCAAGCCGGCCCCGTGCTGAAATGCCCCTTGCAAGGTGAGTCCGTCCCCATGACCGTTCTCGCCCGCGAAGCCAAGGTCGAGCAGGAGGCCGCCTATTCCCGACCCAACGGCTACGAACGCATCGTCGTCCGGTTCGGGGGGTAGGGAGTTAAAGAGTTAGGGGGTTAGCCCGGAATGGTACTAACTTAATAGCGTTTTCATCGGTATCGCTATCGAAATCGCTATCGAAATCGATTACGTAAGCCAATGCATATTATTTCCTTATGCATGTTCGATCCCGATTTGCTTACGCCATCTCCGCTTCGCTCCGTCGATTTCGATCCCGATTTGGATCAGGACCCTTAAGTTAGCGCCATTCGGGTTAGGGGAGTTCGGAGTTCGGTGTTCGGTGTTCGGGGTTCGTTGTTCGGGGTTCGTTGTTCGGGGTTCGGCGGCGCGTCGGGATAACCTGGCTGCTGCGCGTCGGCGGAGACCTTGCTGAGAGCCCCTCTCCATCCCGCCGGAGGCTCAAATTATGGCTTGGCCGGGGTGGGGTCCCCGGGTGGGTCGAGGTCGTCGTTTGCGGCCTCCTTGTCGAGGGCCTCCTGCTGGCTGGCGCGCTCGGCATCGGCGCGGGCCTGTGCTTTTTTCGCCTGATCGGTGAAGACCTGCTGGGCCGTAAGCACGGGTTCGTTCTTCCCCCGGACGGCTTTTACATAGGAGCCGTTGGGGCGCAGGAACTTCACGGCGTTGTTGTCCTTCAGGTAGGTCTCGAGGATGCCCATGATCCGGTCCCGGACATCCGCGTCCTCAATCGGGAAGACACACTCGATCCGGCGGAAGAAATTGCGGGGCATCCAGTCAGCGCTGCCCACCAGGAGCCGTGGATCGCTATCCGCGTTTGCGAAGTAAAACACGCGGCTGTGCTCCAGATAACGGCCCAGTATGGAGCGCACCTCGATGGTTTCGGACAGGTCGGGGACACCGGGAACCAGCCCGCAGATGCCGCGCACGATCAGGTCGATCTTCACCCCGGCGCGTGAGGCCTCGTACAGGTGTTCGATGGTCTCCTGATCGATCAGGCTGTTGACCTTGGCGATGATGCGCGCCGGTTTCCCCTGCCGGGCGTTTTCCGCTTCCTTCAAAATCAGGCGCTGGATGCGCCGGTGCAGGTTGAAGGGTGCGACGAAGAGGCGCCGGAAGTCCGGTTTGCGGGCGTAACCCGTCAGGGTGTTGAACAGATCGGCCACTTCACTGGTGAGGCCCTGACGAGCGGTGAAATAGGAAAAGTCGGTGTAGAGCCGGGCGGTCTTCGGGTTGTAGTTGCCCGTGCCCAGATGGGCGTAACGACGCAGGCCCTTCGGTTCCCGCCGGACGACCAGCGAGCACTTGCAGTGCGTCTTGAGCCCGACCAGGCCGTAAACGACGTGCACGCCGACATCCTCCAGTTGGCGCGCCCACTGAATGTTGTTCGCCTCGTCGAAACGGGCCTTGATCTCGACCAGCACGGTCACCTGCTTGCCCTGGCGTGAGGCGCGGATCAGCGCATTGACGATAGGTGAGTCCCCGCTGGTCCGGTAGAGTGTCTGCTTGATGGCGAAGACGTGCGGATCCCGCGCCGCCTCCTCAAGGAAGTCGACGACCGGGGTGAAACTCTCGAAGGGATGGTGCAGAAACACGTCGTCCCGCTTGATCGTTTCAAAAATGGACTCACCCCCGTGAGCGAGCGCCGGGGGTGTGTAGGGATAAAAGGATTTGAACTTCAGGTCCGGGCGATCGATGAGGTCGGCCACGCTCATCAACCGGGTCAGGTTGATCGGCCCCTGGATGTGGTAGACGTTCTGCGGCTCCAGATCGATCGCGTCGAGGAGCTGTTCGAGCAGTTCCTCCGGGACGCCCGCGCGGATTTCGAGGCGGACTGCGGCGCCCTTCTGCAGTTTATAAAGCTCTTCCTCGATCTTGAGCAGGAGGTTCTCCACCTCTTCGTCGTCGATGTAGAGGTCGCTGTTGCGCGTGATCCGGAAGGCGTGGGCGGACTTCACCGTGTAGCCGGGAAACAACCGGTCCGCGAAAAGGCGAATGACATCGCTGAGAAAAATGTAGGTCTCGCCGGCTTTCCGTCCCTTCCGTTTCAGGTCGACATGGACCACGCGGGGCAGGATGCGGGGCACCGGGATGATCGCCAGTTTGAGCGGATCCTTCGGCTCGTTCGGATCGGCCAACCCCACCAGAATGTTCAGGCTCTTGTTGGTGATCTGCGGAAAGGGGTGAGCCGGGTCGATCGCCAGCGGGGTCAGGACCGGGTAAACCTCCTCCTCGAAGTAATTATCCAGCCACTGGACTTCGGCCTTGGTCAGGATTTCCTTCGTCTTGAAATGGATGTCCTCGGTCGCCAGAGCGGGGACGATCTGATCGCGCCAGCAGCTGTACTGATCGCGGACCAGCTTATCGACGATCCCGTTGATGCGCCGGAGCTGTTCCTTCGGTCCGAGTCCATCCAGGCCGGGCTGAACCACGCCGCTTTTCACCTGCTGCATCAGGCCGGCCACCCGGATTTCGAAAAACTCGTCGAGGTTGGAGCTGACGAAAGCCAGAAACCGCATCCGTTCCAGCAGCGGATAGCTGTCCGTCATCGCCTGCTCGAGCACCCGCCGGTTGAATGCCAGCCAGCTCAACTCGCGGTTAAAGAAGGGCGTACGTTCAGACCGTTCGTCCGGCAACGGCTGACCGGACGCTGGTACCGCCTTGCCCGCCGACCGGGCGGGTTTGCTGGGGCGGGAGGGCTCGGTCGTCCGTGCGGCTTTGGGTTTGCCCGAAGGACTGGTTTTACGAGGCGTTGTCATGGCGTTTCGGCAAGGGTACAGCCTGCGTCTGCTTATTTAAAAGGTAAAGCGGCCCGACCGTTGAATCCACGCCGACGGGGCCCGTTCCCATCGCTCAGTCGACCATCAGGGTCTTCGCGTTGACGAATTCGCGGATGCCGAGGGCTCCCTGTTCCCGGCCGATGCCGCTTTTGCGGATGCCGCCGAAAGGCAGGCGAGGGTCGCTGGCGACCATACGGTTGACCGCCACCATCCCGCTCTGAAGGCGGTGGCGCGCGATGTCGGTGGCGCGCTCCACATTTCTGGAGAAAATGCCGCCGCCCAGGCCGTAGACGGTGTCATTGGCGATGCGGATGGCGTCCTCCTCGTCCTCCGCCGGAAGGATGGCGGCGACGGGCCCGAACAACTCCTCGCTGTAGGCAGGCATGCCGGGTTTTACCCCGTCGAGCACGGTCGGGGGATAAAAGGCGGCGTCGCCGGCGGGTGCTTCGCCGCCCAGCAGGCAACGCGCGCCGGCCGCAATCGAAGCCTTAACCTGCTCGTGGAGCTTGTCGCGCAGGTCCATCCGTGCCATCGGACCGAGGCGACAATCCGGTTCGAGCGGATCGTCCGGCGTCCAGGCGGTCATGGCCTTTACCAGTTTTTCGGAAAAGGTCGCCTGTATGGCCTTTTCCACGACAAAGCGCTTGGCAGCGATGCAGCTCTGGCCGCCGTTGACCATCCGTCCCCGGGCGCAGGCCTCGGCCGCCGCATCGAGGTCGGCATCCGCGAGGATGAGGTAGGCGTCGCTGCCCCCCAGCTCGAAGACGGCCTTCTTCAACTGGCTGCCGCATTGGGCGGCGAGAGTCTCTCCGGCCCGGGTGCTGCCGGTCATGGTGACCCCGCGGACGAGGTCATTGACCAGAATCAGCGGCGTGTTCCGCGATCCCAGCAGCAGGCAACGGAAGGCATCCATGGGAAAACCCGCCCGTTGAAAGAGCGCTTCCAGCGTCAGGGCACAGTCGGGCACCTGCGAGGCGTGTTTCAGCACCATGGCATTGCCGGCCATCATGGCGGGGGCGGCGGCCCGGATCACCTGCCAGAACGGAAAATTCCACGGCATGACCGCGAGGATGATCCCGAGCGGGCGGTAGGTCACCCGGCTGTCGGTCATATCCGTCGGGATGATCTCGTCCTGCAGCAGGGCCTCGGCATGGTCGGCGTAATGATCGCAGGCCCAGGCGCATTTTTCGATCTCGGCCTCCGCTTCGCTGATGGGTTTGCCCATCTCCAGCGTGATGGTCCGGGCGTGCTGTCCCTTGCCGTCCCGTAGCAGCCCGGCCAGGCGCTTGAAACAGGCGCCGCGGTCGGTGAAGGACCATTGCTGCCAGTCTTCGAAGGCGGCCTGCATCTTGATCAGGATCCGGCAGGCCTCGTCGACAGGTGTTTCGGGATACGTTTTGAGGACCTGCCCGTTGGCCGGATTGATGGCGGTCAGGGTCGGGGCCTCGCCGGCGGATTTTTCCAAAGACATCGTGAAACGCTACAAACACATCCCGCCGGAGAACCATCCTTTTCGCGGTGTTTGCCGGGCCTGGGGCCGGCGGTGCCCTCTCGGCCTCACAACCGTTCGGGGGGGGCGGTCCGGTAGGCGCCGGGCGAGCATCCGAAGGCGGCCTGAAAGGCATGAAAGAAGGTCCGGTCGGTGGGAAAGCCGGACGCCTCGCGGATGCGTTTCACGGGTTGACCCGTCTCACGGAGCAACCGGGCCGCCCGTTCCAACCGGAAGGCATTCAGCCAGGCTTTCGGGCTGCGGCCCGTTTGCGCACGAAACAACTGCCTGAAACGGACGGTGGTCAGGTCGGCTGAACGCGCCAGCGTTTCGACCGTCCAGGGGTGATCGGGCGCGGCCCGGATCTGACTGATTGCCCGGGTTACCCGCGGATCGCCGGTCACCGCCCCGGGCGGTTGCCAGTCGCCCCCGCGCAGGATGCGTTCGGCCAGCCAGGTCTGGAACAGCGCGGTGAAGAGCGGGCGCACCCGTTCGCGGTCCCGTTGTTGGAGTGAGGCGAGGGCGGTCAGCCGGCTGTGCCAGTAGTCGGGTTGACCGAGGCTGCCCCACCAGCGTCGGAAGCCGGCCAGGACCGGGTACCCGGCCGGGTGGTCCAGGTGGGCGTGCACTGCGATCTGCCGCAGGCATGCTGCGCCGGCTTCCAGGCTCAAGGCATGCAGCGCCCCCGGGGGCAGATGGAGGGCATGGCCCGGCGTCAGGCGAAAGGTTTCGGTGCGCTCGGGGAGCCAGACCCGCAGTGTTCCTTCCAGCGGCATGAGCCAGAAGGAGTCGGGTACCCGGCGTTCCCGCAACGCCCAGCCGGGTTGATTCTGCCAGTAGGTGATCGATACCGGCTGAAGACGCAGGCGGTCGAGCGCCGTGAAAACCGGCTCACAGGACGAGCTGTCCAGCCCGGCAGGGTTGGAAATTGCCTGCTGCATTTTCGTAAATTGCATTAATTTATCCAAAAATACGGTATTTTTTTGCGATAGTTACGTATACGCTTCCTTCCACTTTTATCGTTTACCTCAACCCAGACCCTGTCATGAACACCCCCCAACTGACCCCCGACCAATGGAACGCCTATGAAACCCAGGGCTACTTCGTTCTCAAAGGCTTCCTCTCCCCCGATCGCCTGCAGGTCCTCCAGGACCGGATCAACGCCATTATGCTCGGTGAAGCCGACGTCGACTACGACCGGATGCTCATGCAACTCGACAGCCCGACCGGCAAATACGAGGACGCCGGCCAGCAGTCCCCCGGCCACAAGGGGGCGACCCTCAATTACCGCAAGATTCAGGATCTGGAATACGACCGGGTCTTCCTCGAACTGATGCAGCACCCCGTTCTGGAGGATGCCTGCCGCCGGGTGTACGGTCCGAAGGCTGATGTCGCCTGCTTCCGCGCCATGTTCATGAACAAGCCGGCGGGCCAGGGTACCTGGCTGCCGTGGCATCAGGACCGCTGGAACTGGTTGGACAAGGATCCTGAATTGACGGTCTGGGCGGCGCTGGATCCCGCCACCCGGGCCAATGGCTGCGTCCAGATCGTACCGGGTACCCACCGCATCGGCCTGGTCAACCCGGACCATGCTTCCGGCTTTCTGACCGGGGAACAGGCCGCCGCATACGCCCCCGCCGAGAAAGTCGTCCATCTGGAACTGGAAGCCGGCGATGTCGCGCTGCTGCACAACCGGCTGCTGCATGCGTCGGACGTCAACCGGTCGGACCAGAGTCGCCGCGCTTTCAGCATCTGCTACATGGATGCCGCCACCCGTAACCTCAAGACCGGCGAACCGACTGACTACAACGTCATCTTCGGTGATAATGCCATGACGCTGTCCGGTGCTGCCTGAGCGCCGGGCGGCCTTGTCCGGCGCTCAGGCAGCCGGCTCAAAGCTCCAGCACGTAGACGTACGCATCGCCGTTCTGGCGAAAGGCGCCTGTGCTGAGGTCGCCGTCGTCGATATCCTCATCAATGGCAGTCATCCCGTCGGCGTCGCGCATTTCGACATTGGTGGTGCCGATGGCGGCGAGAATGCTGCCCTGGCCGTATTCGTAATCCCAGTCACCGCCCAGGGTGTTCTTGGCCGACCAGTCGAAGCCGCGGGGCAGATAATCGCCGAGTCCGGTCGGTACCACGCCGGCCCCCGCCTCGTCCGGCCAGAGCCCTTCCTGCAGGGCATAGGTTTCCAGCGCATTGCTGATCGTGCGCAGGTCGTTGATGAACCGTTGATTCTGCGAAGCTACCCGTGCCTTCTGAAAGGCGGGAATCCCCATTGTTACCAGCAGCCCGATGATCACGACCACGATCATGATCTCCACCAGCGTAAACCCGGCCCGGCTCGGTTGGACAGGCCGCGGGCGGGGGGTCTGGGCTGTCCGCAGAATCATCATGCCAAGGTGTGGATATACGACAACCGTGGCCAGAACTTTAGGGTGTTCGCCCCATAAATTTGTCCGGACCCCGGCACTTTGACGTGCCTGCTGGATCCGGACGGGGCTGACCCGAAAGGCGTCGTGCCGGGGCAACACGCTGCTGTCGCCGATGGTGTCCCGGCAGGATGAACGCCCCCTCCGCTAAGGGAATCAGATCAGGTCGCGAGCCAGGGGGGCACCGTTGGGTTCGCCGGTCTCGGCCATTCGGGCTTTTGCCTCCTGATACTGAGCCGCATACGCGTAGCGTGGGCTGTCGGTCTGGTTGGTCAGGGACCGGTGCAGCGTGTTGCGGTCGAAAATGCAGACGTCCCCTGGCTGGAGGGTCGGCAGTTGCAGGGCCTGGGTCTCGTCGACAACCGCTTCCCGGTGGCTGCCGCCATAATCCTTCGAATCCCCGCTTTCGAGGACACCCCGGGTATGGCTGCGCGGGACCACCCACAGGTTGGCCTTTTCCGGCGTGATCTCCGAGATCGCGACGAAGGTGTTCAGGGCGCGACCGAGCACCGTCGTATACATGTTGTCCTGGTGCCAGGGCAGGCCTTTGCCACCATGCGGCGGGACGACCGCCAGCATGCCAAAGAATATGCGGGCCGGGGCTTCGAAGATCTGCTCTACCGCATCGATGACCGATGGTTCAAAAAACAGGCGGTGCCATGCCCGATCTTTAGACGGGTCCTTCAGGTCAAAAATTTTGGCCTGCCAGCCTTTGTTTTCCTTGTCCGCCTGGTCGGTCTCGTAGTGTGGACGAGCCGCCTCGAGAACGGCATCAATAGACGATTGGGGCACCAGGCCGCGGACCAGAATATAGCCTTCGCGGTAAAACGTGGTGACCTGTTCGGGCGTCAGCGGTTGGCCCGCTTCGGCGCTCTGAGAGGGAGAAGAGACAGTAACCATAGCCATCAAGAATAACACGGAACGCTCCGTTTCCAATGGACAGCCTGAGCCAGTTTTTGTACAAAACGCGCATGGCCTTTTATCGCGATCTGGACCTGCAGGGTGGGGACCACATTCCCGCCTGTCGGGCCTGGATCGATCAGGTCATGGGGCCCTATTTTGCCCTGAATTTCGCGGCCACCGGTTCGGTTTATTTCGGCTATCCGGGTCAGCCGGCACGCTGGCAGCCCGCGCCTTTTGCCTGGTACACGCGGCCCGGAGAGCGCGTGACCTACGGAATCCCTCCAGACCGCGATGCCACCTGGAATCATACCTTCGTTACCTTTCGGGGATCCCTCTGCCGCCGCTGGGTGGCCGACGGGCTGATCCCTGCCGCGGGCTGCGGGCAACGCCTCGCCTTTTTCCGCGACCCGGCCGCCTTCCACCGCGCGCTGTTGTTGGCGCTGGATGCCTTTCGGTCGGGCGGGGCGGAAGGTCACGCCCTGGCGGGCAACGCCATCCACGAGGCATGGCTGCGGATTCACGCGGACCGGCACGTGCGCCCGGTGGCCGACGATTCACGCCAGCGGGTGGAGCGGCTGGTGAAGGCCCTGCAGGAGCGTCCGGAACCCGACCGCGACTGGACTTACGAGGCCGGTAGGATCGCCCTGTCAGCCAGTCAGCTGCGGCGCATTTTCCGGGCGGTCACCGGAGCGTCGCCCGCCCAGTTTCAACAACAGCTCAGGCTGCAGCGGGCAGCCGATCTGCTCCGGGGCACCGTCCAGCCCATCGAGGTGATTGCCGCTCAGGTTGGCTACCCCGATTCCTATTACTTCAACCGGCTGTTCCGCCGCCGCTTCGGTCTCCCGCCCGGTCGTTACCGCCAGCGTCAGCGTGTGCTGCCGGGCGGATCAATCCAGGAAGCGGCGGGCGATTCCGTGCGCAGGACGCCTCTGTAGGGGCGCTGCTTGCGGCGCCCGCTGCTGAGGTAAAATCAGCTGCACCGTGGGGGGTTAAACGGCGCGGATCGTGGCCCGGCGGGCGTCGCGAGCAACGCCCCTACGTGGGGTGGTCAGGTGATTGCTACCCACATCATTTATCGCCCGACGGCTTGTCTCCGCCGCCGGCGGC
This sequence comes from Opitutales bacterium, assembly GCA_051117635.1. Classification (GTDB taxonomy): domain Bacteria; phylum Verrucomicrobiota; class Verrucomicrobiia; order Opitutales; family JABSRG01; genus JBNPEH01. Next base: position 34,422 of record JBNPEH010000025.1, read on the forward strand.
CTGCTGGAGGAGTTGGTAGACCCGTTGGATCATGTCCTTCGGATCTTCGAGGATGCCGGCAGCCAGCCTGGCGTTGTCGAACAGCGCATCGAGGATAAGGTGAGCTTTGCCCTCATCCGCTGTCCGGAGCGCATTGAGCTGATGGACCAGGGGGTGACGGGGATTCAACTGCAGGGCGACCGGTGCGGCGGGTATATCCTCGTCCTGGCCCATGGCGGCCATCATCTGGCGCATCTGGGCGGTCATCATGGGATCCGCGTTCATGACGGCGGCCGGACTGGTTGTGAGGCGTTCGCCCGTGTCCACCCGTGTCACGGCCTCGCCGAGGTGTTTCTTCGCCCATTCGGTGAGCGCGTCGGCCTCGCTCTTGTCGAGCGGTTCGCCCTTGGCGGGATCGGTAGCCTCGCCCAGGTCGAGGTCCTGAGCATCGGCCGACTGGAGCTGCTTCTCCTTGTACTCGCGGAGGTGGTTCATCACGAAGGTGTCGACCCCTTCGTACAGGAACAGCACCTCCAGCCCGCGGGCCTTGAAGGCCTCCAGGTAGGGCCCGGATTCGATCGCGGCCCGGCTCGGCCCGGTGATGTAGTAGATGCTCTTCTGTTCCTCCTTGGCGCGGGAGAGGTAGTCGTCGAGGCTGGTAAGTTCGCCCTTTTCGGTCATCGAGGATTCGAAACGCAGCAGCCCGGCCAGCTGGTCGCGGTGCGTGAAATCGGTGGCTACGCCCTCCTTGATGAAATGCCCGAAGGTTTTCCAGAAGGTGTTGTATTTTTCGCTCTCCTTTTTGGCCATGTCGGCCAGGCTCTTCAGGTAGCGCTTGGTGAGGACATTGTTGAGCTTCGCGACCAGCGCGCTTTCCTGCATCGACTCGCGCGAGATGTTGAGCGGCAGGTCAGCGCTGTCGACCACCCCGCGGAGGAAGCGCAACCAGTCGGGCAGCAGGCCCTTGGGCTGGCCGTCGATCAGGACCTTGCGGCAGTGCAGCGCCACGCCCGGCTCCATCCGGCCGAAGCCGAACTGCTCCTGATTCTGGCTCGGGGTGAAGAGCAGCGCGTTGATGGTCAACGGTGCATCGCTGTTGAAATGGAGCCAGTGCATCGGCTCGTCGAAGGCGTTGGCCTGAAACTTGTAGAATTCCTTGTACTCCTCCTCGGTGACGTCGCCTTTGCTGCGGAGCCAGATGGCCTGGACCGTGTTGACCTTTTCCCCGTCCACATTGATCGGGAAATTCACAAAGGCACTGTAGCGCTTGATGACGCCCTTGATCCGGTCGGCACCGGCGTACTCCTTGTGCTCTTCCTTGAGGCGGGCAATGATTTTGGTGCCGCGCCGCAGGCCGTCCACCGGCTCGATCTCGTAGGTGCCGGATCCGTCGCTCGACCACTTCCAGCCCTGGCCGTCGGGATGCCAGCTGCGGGTGTAGACCTCGACCTGGTCGGCAACCATGAACACCGAATAGAAACCGACCCCGAACTGGCCGATCAGGTTTTCGTTTTTCTCGCCGCCCTGTTTGAGGGCCTCCAGGAAGGCCTTGGATCCGGAGTGGGCGATCGTGCCGAGGTTTTCGACCAGGTCCTCCCTGGTCATGCCGATCCCGAAGTCCTGAATGGTGAAGGTCTTCGCGGTGTCATCGGCATTGATGTTGATTTCGAGGTCGAGGCCGTCGTCGAACACCTTGTCCTCCGTCAACTGCGCGTGGCGCAGCTTTTCCGTGGCGTCGGAAGCATTCGAAATCAGCTCACGGATGAAGATCTCCTTGTCCGTGTAGAGGGAGTGGACGACGATATCCAGAACCTGTTTCGTTTCTGCCTGGAAGTTGTGTTTCTCGGGCGTCTGGGTACTCATGGCGGGTTGTTGTTTTTTGAAGATTGCTGAGGTGAAAAGCGTGAGACCGTCCCCGACGCGGAGCCGCGGGACGAAAAACATCATAGTGAACCGGACACCCTGAAAATCAAGGCTCGCCCGCCGCCTTGCGGCCTGGTGGATCGGGGTTATTCTGTTTCTGACCCATGCACCGCACTGCTCGCCAACTCTGTATCGCCGGCCTGTCTGCTCTGCTCGTCGCCGGATCCCTGGCCGCCCAGCCCGGTACCTCCCGGGTCGTTTCCGGGCAGAGCCGACCGACCAATCACCCTCAGGTCCGGGGTATGCTCGGCGTCAGCATGGAAAATGCCACGCTCAATCCGACCCCCGGATCCGGCCGGGCAAACACTTCCGACGCCATGGGCGTCCGTCTGGTGCGGGTTTATCCCGGCTTCCCCGCCGACCGCGCCGGTCTCGAATCCGGTGACATCCTGGTCGCGATGAACGGCGAGCCGCTGTCCGATGCGCGTGCTCTGCAGGACCGCGTCGCCGCCCGGGATCCCGGCGATCTTGTCACCTTCACGGTCTACCGGCGGACCGGGAGCCGGGAGGTCCGGGTTCGTCTCGGCGCCTGGTCGGAATTCCTGGCGCCACACCCCGAGTTCGGCCCACTGGTGCGCGAGGTCTCGCTGGAGCCGTTGAACGAAAAGACCCGCCGCCGGTTCGCCATCCCGAGCGAAGTGGAAGGCCTGGTGGTCACCGCGGTCGCCGAGAACAGCCTTTACGCGCTGCTGCTCACGCCCGGGATGGTCATCGAGTCGGCCAATGGACAGCCCGTGCGCGAAAAGATCGAACTTGTCTCCGGCCTGGCACCCGGGACGAACCGTCTCGCGGTCTGGCAGGACGGGCGCCGCGGCAAGGTGGCCATCCGCGGGTTCTGAACCCGATGGTTCCTCCGAAGCTTCTCGGTTGTCATCCGGCATGGGGTGGCTTCTTCTGACGGTCAACCCATTGTTTGCTGCCATGGCCCTGCCCGATTTCAATCATACGCCACCGGTCGACGCCGTGGGCGTGGAGGAACGCGCCGCCCGCTTCCAGGCGCGCAGCATCAAGAAGGCGACCAAGGTCTCGGCCATGAAGCTGGCCCTGTCCATGATCGACCTCACGACCCTCGAGGGGCAGGACACCCCGGGCAAGGTGCGCCAGCTCTGCGCCAAGGGTATGCGCCCGCACCCGTCGCGGCCGGACCTGCCGGCGGTCGCCTGCATCTGCGTCTATCCCACGCTGGTCCGGGTCGCCCACGAGGCGCTGGCCGGCTCGGGCCTGCACGTCGCCAGTGTGGCGACCGCCTTTCCCAGCGGCCAGGCCCCGCTCAAGCTCCGGCTCGAGGAAACCCGCTGGGCGGTGGCCGAGGGGGCCGACGAAATCGACATGGTGATCTCGCGCGGTGCGTACCTGCGCGGTGAATACAGCCGGATTTTCGACGAGGTGGCCGCCGTCAAGGAGGCCTGTGGCGAAGCCCACCTCAAGGTCATCCTCGAGACCGGTGAGATCGGCCGCTACACCGACGTCCGCCGCGCGAGTAATATCGCCATGCACGCCGGCGCCGACTTCATCAAGACCTCCACCGGCAAGATCAGCCCAGCCGCCACCTTGCCGGTCACCCTGGTCATGCTGCAGGCGATCCGCGATTTTCATGGTAGGACCGGCCGGATGGTGGGGATGAAACCCGCCGGTGGCATTCGGGACGCCAAGACGGCGCTCGCCTACCTCGTGGCCGTCAAGGAAACGCTCGGACCCGCCTGGCTCACGCCCGACTGGTTCCGGTTCGGGGCGAGTTCCCTCGCCAACGACCTGCTCATGCAGATCATCAAACAACTGGAAGGCCCCTATCAGCGGGCCGATGCCTTTACCGAAGACTGACCCCGTTTTTTCATGTCCGCCCGCCAGCAACCGTCCCGCCGCAAAGGTTCCGCCGATCCGCACGACTTCGTCAGGGGGCAGGCCTTTGCTCCCGCGCCCGAAAGCGCCGCCATCGTTTCGTTCAAGGACCGGTACGGTCTGTTCATCGACGGGCAATTCCAGCCGGCCAAAAGCCGCAAGACCTTTGCCAGCATCAATCCCGCCTCGGGGGAAACGCTGGCCCGGGTGGCCGCCGCCGGCCCCGCCGATGTCGACGCCGCCGTGCAGGCCGCCCGCCGGGCTTTTGACGGCTCGTGGTCGAAGCTCTCCGGTCGCGAGCGCGGCAAGTATCTCTTCCGCATCGCCCGGCTGTTGCAGGAGCGAGCCCGCGCATTCGCCGTGGCCGAGTCGCTCGACGGCGGCAAGCCGATCCGCGAGTCGCGCGACGTCGATATCCCGCAGGTCGCGGCGCACTTCTTCTACCATGCCGGCTGGGCGGACAAACTGCCCTACGCCTTTCCCGGCAAGGACCCGCGACCCATCGGCGTGGCCGGGCAAATTATTCCCTGGAACTTTCCGCTGCTGATGGCGGCCTGGAAGCTGGCTCCGGCCCTGGCCTGCGGCAACACATGCGTCCTCAAACCGGCCGAGACCACGCCGCTGACCGTGTTGATGCTGGCTGAGCTGCTGCAGGACGCCGATCTGCCGGCGGGGGTGGTTAACATCATCACCGGCGCGGGCGCCACCGGTCGGGCGCTGGTTGAACATCCCGACGTCGACAAGGTGGCTTTCACCGGATCGACCGGGGTCGGCAAGGCGATCCAGAAAGCGGTGGCCGGCACCCGTAAGCGCCTGACGCTCGAGCTGGGGGGCAAGGCGGCGCACATCGTCTTCGAGGATGCGGCCATCGACCAGGCGGTCGAAGGCGTGGTGAACGGCATTTTCTTCAACCAGGGCCATGTCTGTTGTGCGGGATCCCGGCTGCTGGTCCAGGAGGGGGTTGCCGACGCTTTCATCGGGAAGCTGAAAGCGCGGATGGAGACGCTCGTCGTGGGCGATCCGCTCGACAAGAACACCGACATCGGCGCCATCAACTCGAAGGAACAGCTGGAGCGGATCACTGCGCTGGTGAATGCCGGGGAACAGGAAGGGGGCTGTCTCTGGCAGAGCGGCCAGGCCCTGCCCGACAAAGGCTACTGGTTCCGGCCCAGTCTCTTCACCGAAACCGCCCAGAGCCACCGGATCGTGCAGGAGGAAATCTTCGGGCCGGTCCTCACCATCCAGACCTTTCGCACGCTCGACGAAGCGGTGAAGAAGGCCAACAACACGCCCTACGGCCTGTCCGGTGGTGTCTGGACCGACAAGGGCTCCAAAATCTTCGAGGTCACGAGCCGCCTCAAGGCGGGCATCCTCTGGGCCAATACCTTCAACAAGTTCGATCCGTCGTCGCCGTTTGGCGGATACAAGGAAAGCGGCCTCGGCCGCGAAGGCGGCGTCCACGGCCTCGCCGCCTACGTCAAATAAGAAACGGTAGAAAGATTAACCACTGTTGGGCACGGACGGGCGGTTTTTAACCGCAAATCGCCGCAAATGGAAGAAACGAGGAGAGATGAAGAATCCATACTGGGAGGAGCCGGATGCAGGAACAAGAAATCTAGGGTATGCTTTGATTGGAGCAGCTTTCGAAGTTTACAACCAGTTGGGTTCTGTCTTTCTGGAAGAAGTGTATCAGGAGGCCCTGGAGGTGGAACTGAGCAACCGGGGGATTCCGTTCAAAGCTCAGGAACGCATACCGGTTTTATACAAAGGCCAGCCTCTCCAGAAATTCTATATCGCCGACCTTGTTGTTGGCGGAAGTCTGCTCGTCGAATTGAAAGCCGTAAAGTGTCTGGCCGAAGAACACGTCGCACAGCTTTTGAATTACTTGAATGCAACCAATCTCCGCGTTGGCTACCTGCTGAACTTTTCTCAACCAAAAGATCTGGAGTGGAAACGCCTGGTGCGACGCCTACGATCAGCGAAGATTGGCGGAGATTAGCGGTTAACAATCCCCCCCATCAGTACCCATCAGTGGTTAACCATCCTTCCCCTATCCCATGAGCCGTCTATCCGTGAAGAAAACCTATAAGCTGTATATTGCCGGGAAGTTTCCACGCACCGAGTCGGGACGCAGTTATCCCGTAACCGGGAAACGGGATGCCTTTCTCGCCAATGCCTGTCGCGCCTCCCGCAAGGATCTGCGCAATGCCGTCGTCGCCGCGCACAAAGCCCAGCCCGGCTGGGCTGCGGCCAGCGCCTACCTGCGCGCCCAGATCCTCTACCGGCTGGCCGAAATGCTCGAGGGCCGGAGCGCCGCCTTTGCCGACGAGCTGAACCAGCAGGGGCTGACGCCGAAACAGGCCGCAGCCGAAGTCGCCGAGGCGGTCGACCTGCTGGTCTACTACGCCGGCTGGGCCGACAAGTATGCCCAACTCGCCTCCACCGTGAACCCGGTCGCCTCGCCGCATTTCAACTTCTCCCGGCCCGAGCCGACCGGCGTGATCGGGCTCGTCGCACCCCAGGACCGGCAGCCGCTGCTCGGGCTGATCGGCGGCCTGGCGCCGATCCTCGCCGCCGGCAACGCGGTGATCGCTCTGGCTCATGAGGCGTCTCCCCTGTCGGCCATGAGTTTCGCCGAGGTCGTCAACGACAGCGATGTCCCGGGCGGGGTGGTTAATATCCTGACCGGGTCCCCCGCCGAACTGCGCGAGCCTTTTGCCACCCACCTCGACCTGAACGGACTGGCCTGGTTCGGGGCCGACGCCGAAACACGTAAAACCGTCGGCGAGGGGGCCTCCTTGTCCGTCAAACGTATCCAGTTCTATGATACGGTTGCGGAGGATCTGGACCGGGTCACCGCCTTCACCGAGACCAAGACCACCTGGCACCCGGTCGGGGCCTGATCGGTGCACCGTGCGTTAGCCCGGTATGCTCCTCAAGACTCGGCGGGCGTCGCCCATCGACAAGCTCAGGATTGAAAACAAGCAACGCCCCTACGTTAGCCAGGAATCCTTTATCCCCCATTTTTCCGATTCTGGTGAGAAGTGCGGGCTGGCTACCCAGGAGTCGGCTCTGACAACTGCCGACTGACGACTGAATCCTGTCGACTAGCTACGCCGGCACGCCGTTGCTCCAGGGGCCGGTAACGGCGAGTGTGAGGCCGGTTTTCTGGATGTTGACGAAGAGGGTCTGCCCGTCGGGGGAGAAACAGCACCCGGCCAACTCGCTGCCGTTGTAGCTGTTGGCTGCGAAGGTGTAGGCGGCACCTTCCGGCGTGACGCCCACCAGGCGACAGGGTTGGTCCGAATCCTCGGCGATGATGACGTCGCCCCACGGGGCGATGCACAGGTTGTCGGCATTCTTGAGGACGTCGCGGTCGGTCGATTCGAGAAAGAGTTCCAGGCGCCCGGGAATGTCCTTTTCGCGTTGCTGCCCTTCGTAGGGGCTGGGGATGTAGCGGAAAATCTGGCCGGCCCCGATGGGCCCGCCGTTGGTGCAGGCCCAATAGACTTCGCCGTTGCCATACCACATGCCTTCGCCGCGGGCGAAACGGGCTGCCCCCGCCCGGAAACCGCGGAAACGGAGATCGTCGCGGGGCGCTTCGACATCGCGCAGGTCGACCCACCGGGTGTTGAAAAAGGCCTGGGCGGGAAAGGTGGGCTCGCCGGTGTCTTTCCAGTTGCGTGTATCCCGGCTGGGCTGGCCCTCGACCATCAGGGCCTGGAGCGTGCCGCCTTCGGCCAGCTTGCCCTTGGTTTTGGGGATGAAACGATAAATCAGGCCATCGCCCATGTCCTCGGTCTGGTAGACGATACCGGACTTTGGATCGACCGCGATCGCTTCATGGCGGAAACGCCCCATGGCCTTGAGCGGCACGGGGTCGACCGTCCCGTCCGCATCCGCGGGTACTTCAAAATTGTAGCCGTGGTCCCGTTTCCAGAATTGGCTTTTGGGCGTGGTGGTCTCCTCGCAGGTCACCCAGCTGCCCCAGGGCGTGGGGCCCCCGGCACAATTGTTCTCGGTTCCGGCCAGGCTGGTGTAGACCCGTTCGGCCTGCATGGTCTTCGGGTTGTAGACGATGTTGGTCGTGCCGCCGAACATCGGCCCTTCGCTGCTGCCGGCATCATAAAGCTTTTCCGGAGCGATGCGCCCCAACCGCTCATGATTCGGCCCGAAGCCGCTCTTGGCGCGGTCCCCGGGATTCAGCTCATGGTTGCGGACCAGGAGAATCCGGCCGTCCGGGCCGGGAAAGGCCGCCATGCCATCGGCGTCGCCGGGGACAAGCAGCCCGTCGTCCATCTCGTCGCCGGCCCGCGAAATGACCGAGTAAGTGAAGCCCTCCGGCAGGTCGAAGATTTTGGCCGGATCGGGGACCAGCGGGCCGTACCCGGCAATGGTCTTCATCGGGCCGGCAGGGGAGCCACTGGCGCCGGCCGCGCTGCCCGGAGCGGCGTGCATCAGGTTTTTCAGGCCCATGAAGCCCGCGGCCACAAAGCCACTCTTTTTCAGAAACTCACGACGATCGACATGCATGGTCAGCATTGTCTTCCGGCTTCGCCCCGCTTCAAGGCAGACCGGTGGCTGTCACCCAAGTTTTACAGCTCAAACGCCGTTCCCGGGCCGCTGGCTGGCAAGCCGAAGACCTGACCGACCGCCGCCGCCAGGTCTGCAAAGGTGGCGCGCGTGCCCAGCTCCACCGGTGCCACCCCGGGTCCGGCCACCAGCAGCGGCACATACTCGCGGGTGTGGTCCGACCCGCGCCAGCCGGGGTCGCAACCGTGATCGGCCGTCAGCACCAGACGGTCCTGCGGCTCCAATGCGGCCAGCCAGCCCGGGATCCGGCCGTCGATGGCCGATACCGCGTCCTGATAACCCTGCGGATCGCGGCGGTGGCCATACACCATGTCGGTGTCGACCAGATTCACGAACACGAACTCCGGTCCGGCGGCGGGCTGCGCCAGGAGATCGTCCAGCCGTTCCAGGCAGGCGGGATTGCCTTTGTCGGGGTGGGACGTCTTCAACCCCCGCCCGTTGAAGATATCCCCGATCTTGCCGACGCCGATGGTGTTGACGCCGGCGGCGGAGAGCCGGTCGAGCAGCGTTTCGCCCGGCAGCGCCATCGAAAAGTCCTTCCGGCGTGGTGTGCGGGTGAAGGCACCCGGCTCGCCCTCGAAGGGCCGGGCAATCACGCGCCCGACGCGCAGTGCGTCGCACCGTTTCCGTGCATCCCGGCAAAAGGCATACAGGTTTTCCACCGGCCAGACAGCTTCGTGCGCCGCGACCTGAAACACCGAGTCGGCGGAGGTGTAGACGATCGGATCCCCCGACTTCAGGTGGTCCGCGCCAAGACGGTTGATGATCTCGGTGCCGCTGGCCCCGCAGTTGCCCAGAAAACCGCAGCCGTATTGCTCACCGAGCGGCTCCAGCAGTTCCGGAGGAAAGCTCGGCTCCTGGGAAGGAAAGATGTGCAGCGGCTGGTCGAGGATCAGCCCGGCCAGTTCCCAGTGGCCGGTCGTGGTGTCCTTGCCGGGCGAGGCCCCCGCCATTACCCCCCAGGCGGCTTCCGGGGTATCGGGCGAGTCGACGGTCGCCACGCGGCTGCCGGTCAGGCCCCCCGCTTTGGCCAGGCCGAGCCGCAGCAGGTTGGGCCAGGCGGGGCCGCCCGGCCGGGCTAATGCCGCGCTGCCGGCCGTGTCGGCGCCGGCATCCCCGTAGCCCGCCGCGTCCGGCAGCGCACCGATGCCGAAGCTGTCGATGACCACCACGACGATCCGGCGGGGGGCTTGGGAAGCATCAGGCATCCACCCAGCGTAGCAGCTGACCCCGCCCGGGCCATGCTAATTCACCGCTCCCGGCAAAGGCGGCCGGTCCCCCCGTACCGCGCCGCTTCAGCAAGCGCCCCCCATTCTGTATCGCGCCGCTTCAGCAAGCGGCTACCCCCCGTATCGCGCCGCTTCAGCAAGCGCCTACCCCCGTATCGCGCCGCTTCAGCAAGCGACCACCGTTCGCCTAGGGTGATTCCATTGTCGGCAGGGACGCTTCCGGGCTCTGGTAGAACCAGGGATAGTCCGCGGGCTCGGCCACCAGGCCTGCCTTAACCGGATTGTTTTGGATATAGCCGAAGGTATGCCTGAACTCGGAATCCGAACGCATCCAACGATCATACCAGTCCTCCATCCAGAAACGGCCCACCCGTTCGATGGCCTGGTTGCCCCAGCGGGCCGTACGCCCTTTGAAGCGTTTGATGGCGGTTTTCAGATCCATACCGGTTGGCTCGCGTTGCCGCCGAATCAGTGCATGCACGTGATTGGGCATGAAAACGCCAAGGCCCACCTGCCAGCCATCGATTTCCAGGGCCTTCCAGGCGGGCCAGCATCGGGCCACGACGTCGGGTTGCGTGAAAGGGGTAAAGCCCTCGGATTGATCCAGATACTTTTCCACCATGACGAACCGCTTCTTGCGTTCCCGATAAGCTGCCTCGCTGCGCGGCGCTACCGCCTTGAGGCCGGCTTGAACCGCCTTGAGGTGCTCGAGGGCTTTCGCAGGCAGGCTACCCTGGCAATGGATCGTAATCGCATGCCAGGCCAGGCCGCGTTCCCAATGAGGGAGGTGATGGCGCCAGCGAACACTGCTCCTCCTTTCTCCAGCCTCCATGCTATGGAGCTAGGCGACTGGAAAACCTTTGGCGAGACTGGAATGGGGTCTAGGCCGGTCCGCTCGCTGAAGCAGCGCGATACGGGTTCCGCTCGCTGAAGCAGCGCGATACGGGTTCCGCTCGCTGAAGCAGCGCGGTACGGGTCGGCTTTTGGAGACGTTTCCGGGATAGCGACCGCTTTGGATTGGCCTCCGGGACCGGACGCGCCAACCTGCGGGCATGACCCCCGCCGATGTGATTCGGAAAAAGCGCGACGGCGAGACGCTGTCCCGGGAGGAGATCGCCTGGTTTATCGGGGAACTGCAGACCGAGGCGAAGCCCGCCGGGAAGGTGACCGCCTACCAGGCCACCGCTTTCCTGATGGCGGTCTACCTGAAGGGCATGTCGGCCCGGGAAACCGCCGACCTCACCCAGGCCATGATGGACAGCGGCACCATCGTCGACCTGGACACCATCGAAACCCCGAAGGTCGACAAGCACAGCACCGGCGGGGTGGGGGACAAGGTCTCGCTGATCCTGGCTCCGCTCGCCACGGCCTGCGGCCTCTGTGTACCGATGATGAGCGGCCGCGGGCTCGGCCATACCGGCGGTACCCTCGATAAACTCGCCAGCATCCCGGGGTTCAGCAGCGACCTGAGTCTGGACGCCTACGTCGCGCAGCTCGAATCCATCGGCGTTGCGCTCATCGGTCAGACCCGCGACATCGTGCCGGCCGACAAACTCCTCTACAGCCTGCGCGACGTCACCGCCACGGTGGAGTCGATCCCGCTTATTGCCGCCAGCATCATGAGTAAGAAACTGGCGGAGGGCATCGACAGCCTGGTGCTCGACGTCAAATACGGCAGCGGCGCTTTCATGAAAACCCTGGCCGATGCCCGGGATCTGGCCGAACGCATGGTCGCCATCGGGCGCGAGGTCGGCAAACCGACCACCGCCCTGCTCACGGCCATGGAGCAGCCGCTGGGTCACGCCGTCGGCAACGCGCTCGAGGTGGAGGAGGCCATCCATTGCCTCCGCGGAGAAGGGCCTGCTGACCTGCGCGAGGTCACCTACGCCCTGGTGGCGGAAATGCTTCGCCTCGGTGGTCGGGTCGCCCGGGCGGAGGACGCCATTCCTCTCATCAGCGAAGCGGTGACCAGCGGCCGGGCCCTGAAAATCTTCCGTGAGATCATCCGCGCGCAGGGCGGCGATCCGGGGGTGGTGGACGATCCGCGGCTGTTGCCCCGGGCCCGTTCGGTGGAAGAGGCGACGTTTGACGGCAAGCCCGGTTATGTGCACGCGGTCGATGCCCTGAAAATCGGTCGAGCCGCCATGCTCCTGGGGGCCGGCCGTGCAAGTGTGGATGACTCCATCGATCCGGCGGTCGGCATCGACCGCCTGGTCAAGGTCGGCGATCCGATTCGGGCGGGTGAGGTCCTCTGCCGGCTGCACGCCAGCGCCACCGACCGCCTGGAGGAGGCTGAGGCGCTGGTCCAGTCTGCCATCATCATCAACCCGGACCCGGCCAAAGCGATCACCCTGATCCACGGTAAAGTGGAGTAGCGACACAATCCTGTATCCAGAAATCTATGACGACACGCTTTCCGCTTCCTGCAGCCCTGACCGATCCGCTGGGCGATTTCAGGCCCGACACCGGCCTGGTCCTGGGCAGCGGCCTGGGGTTTTTTGCCGACGAGCGCATCGAACCGGTGGCCACGGTCCCCTATGCCGACCTGCCGGATTTTCCCGTATCGACGGTTTCAGGACACGCCGGCCGGTTTGTCTTCGGAACCATCGGCGACCGGAAGGTGGTCTGCATGCAGGGGCGGGTGCATTTTTACGAGGGCTACAGCCTGCGGGAAATCACCCTGCCGGTCCGGCTGATGGCCGGGCTCGGCGTGAAAACGCTCTTCCTCACCAACGCGGCGGGCGGGATCAATCCGTCCTTCCAGCCCGGCACGCTGATGGTCCTGAACGACCACATCAACCTGCTCGGCGGCAACCCGCTCATGGGGCCCAACGCGGACAGCCTGGGGACCCGTTTTCCCGACATGTCGGCCGTGTACGATCCGGCGCTGCGCGCCGGTGCCCGCGAACTGGGCGCATCCATGGACGTGCCGGTGACCGAAGGGGTGTACCTCGCCACCACCGGGCCCAGCTATGAAACGCCGGCCGAAATCCGGATGATGCAGACCCTGGGGGCTGACGCCGTCGGCATGTCCACCGTGCCCGAAGCCATCGTTGCCCGTCATGCCGGGATGCGTGTCTGCGGCATCAGCTGCATCACCAACCTGGCGGCCGGCCTGGGCGACCAGCCGCTCAGCCACGACGAGGTCCAGGAAACCGCCAACCGCGTTAAACACGCCTTCGCCGACCTCCTGGCAGGCCTCGTCACGGGCTGATTCTTTCCCGGCCACCGGGAAGGTTCGCGCGGAGGCACCAAGGCACGGAGGGAAACACCTTTTTGCCCGTGCCCCTGTGCACCCCTGTCTCTGTGAGAGCCCTTTTCTTCGCTGCTTAAGGCCGTGGCGCCGTGCGATGCCTACGCCCCCGGATTGCCGACTTTTCTTCCCCGCAGGCCTGCCCTTAACTCCCGACATGCCATTGACGCTTGTAGACCATCCGGCGGCGAAAGACTGCCTGACCCAACTGCGCGACGAAAAAACGGACAGCGCAACCTTCCGGCGACTGTCGGACATTTTGACCACCTACGTGCTGATTGAGGCAACACGCGGGATCCCAACCGAGGATACGGCCGTGGCCACACCTCTGGAACCAGCCATCGGCCAGCGCATCCGTCAGCCGATCGTGTTGGTGCCTATCCTGAGGGCGGGCATCGGCATGCTGCGTCCGGCGGTCGATATCCTGCCCGATGTCGCGGTGGGCTTTGTCGGCCTGGAACGCGACGAGGCGACGGCCGAGGCGCGCAGCTACTATTGCAAGTTGCCCCCGCTGGCGGGCAAACAGGTGATCCTGCTCGATCCTATGCTGGCGACCGGCGGCAGCGCTGCCTATGCGGTCAAATTTATCCGCGAGCGGGGCGGCGAGACGATCACCTTCGCCTGCGTGGTGGCTGCCCCGGAAGGCCTCGCCAAGCTGGAAACGGAACAGCCCGACCTGCCGGTCTTCGCCGCCGCCCTCGACCGCGAACTCGACGCCAGCAAGTTCATCCGCCCCGGCCTCGGCGACTACGGCGACCGGCTGTTCGGGACATGAGGGGGGTGTTCTAAGTTCGGTGTTCTGTGTTCGGAGTTCTAAGTTCGGAGTTCTATGTTCTAGGTTCTTCCTCGTTGATCCTGCTTTTCGGGTAAATCGATCTTAATCCTGCCTCGGTTGCGTCATCTTCCAAACTCCAAACCCCGAACCTCGAACCCCGAATCCCGAACCGCGAACTCCGAACATTTAATGCCTTCCGCCGATACGCCCGTCTATCCCGCCGGTGGCCACACCTACAGCATCCTGGACCTGATGCACTGTTTTGTGGATCCGGACCTGATGGCCGATGGCCTGCCGCGCGTCAGCGACCTGCACCTCAAGGTCGGTCAGCCCGTCCGCTACCGGCTCGACGGCGACCTCGACAGCGTGCCCGACGGCGAACCGCTGACCGCCGGGATGGTGGAGCAGCTGCTCTTTCCCCTGCTCTCGGCAAAGGCCGCCGAGCGTTTTCGCAGCTCGGAATCGGCGGATCTCGACACCGGCTACTTCTGGAAAGCCGAGGGCCTCAATTTCCGCATTAACGCCTTCCGCGACCGCGACGGCCCGGCCTTCGTGATGCGGATGCTGCCACCGCACGTCCCGGCGCTCGAAGACCTCGGTCTGCCGTCCCCTCAGCTGGTCGAGCACCTGAAAGCACGCCGCCAGGGCCTGCTGCTGGTGACGGGCGTCACCGGCAGCGGCAAGTCCACCACCGTCGCCAGCTACCTTCAGGCCATCCTGCGCGAACGGAAGGTCCGCGTCATCACGCTGGAGGATCCGGTCGAGCATATCCTGCCCCATGAACAGGGGCTGGTTTCGCAGCGCGAGGTTGGGGTTCATGTCCCGTCCTTTGCCGCCGGGCTGCGCAGTGCGCTGCGCGAAAATCCCGACATCATCGTGGTGGGCGAAATGCGCGACGCCGAAACCATCGGCCTGGCGCTGACCGCGGCCGAAACCGGCCATCTGGTTGTCTCGACCCTTCACACGCGCGACGCCAAGGGCGCGATCACCCGCATCCTGGACAGCTTTCCGGGCGACCGGACAAAGGAAATCGCCACCCAGCTGTCGTTCAATCTGGTCGGGGTGCTGGCCCAGAAGCTCGTGCCGAAGATCGACGGTCGGGGGCGCGTCCTTGCGATGGAGGTCCTGCTCAACTCGGGCAGCGTCGCCCAACAGATCCGCAGCGCCAACCTCAGCCAGCTTACCTCGGCCATGGAAACCCGCGGCAAGGAGGGCATGACGACCCTGGAGAATCACCTCATCCAGCTCTTTCAGGCCGGAGCCATCTCCAGGGAAGACGCGCTCCACGCCGCCAACGACCCCGTCATCGTCGAGCGGCTTGAGGCCTGATGTCGGTGGCCTGACGTCTCGTTGACAAAGTATGCATTCTCCTACTGAATGCATATAATGAAAAAACGGGTCACTATGACGCTTGACCCGAATGGCGCTAACTTAAGGCCTCCAATCGAAATCGGGATCGAAATCGAAATCGGGATCGAATATTCATAAGACAATGATTTAAAATTGCTTACAGAATCGATTTCGATAGCGATTTCGATAGCGATCCCGATCAAAACGTTGTTAAGTTAGCAGCATTCACGCTTGACCCTGAGGTTTATGCTCGTGCCCGCCGGTTGGCGCGCAAAGAGGGGACAAGCCTGTCTGATATGGTCGAATCCTTGTTGGCCGGAAAGGTCTGCCAGGAAACATTGTTGGTAGACGGCATGATCGGTTCATCCAACTTGAAGTCAATGCCTGCAGGATCGGATCCCAAGGGTGACCATCTCCGTGCTAAGTATCTGAAGAGGCATGGTACCTGACCGATTTTCTGAGGGCACCGCAGGCCGGTCGCTGCAGTAAACATTACAGGCAATGCGAATTTTGGTCGATACGGATGTCCTGTTGGACGTGGCTTTGGCACGGACACCGTTTGTCCAGGCCAGCTCTGATGGCCTCCGTTGGGTGGAACACGGGGGCCGGGCCTGCATCGCCTGGCACTCATTAGCCTTATCACTCGCAATATTCGGGATTATCGAAAATCTCCGGTCCCGGCCCGCACCCCGGAAGCTTTCCTGAAAGCCGCAGGCCTTTGAGCGATGCGTGGCCGTTCAGCGTTCCATCCCCCCAAGGCCGGTTTTCTAACAAATGCAGTGTTAGGGGATTGCCATGACCGTTAGGTACGTCAGGCTTCCACCATGCCCAGATTGAAGCAGATGTTATCCGGGGGCCTGGTAACTCTTATTGTTGGACTTGTCGGATTCGGCTTAGGTCGCTTTTCGGCGTCGGACGCTGAGCGGGCAAGCCCTCCCGGTGCCGAGAGGTCCGCTTCCGCCACGGAATGGTCGACCGAAACGGTGGGAGCCTCCAGCCATAAGGCTTCGAATGCATCCTCCAACGAAATATCCGCCGACCCTATATTTGCCTCTCCGCAGGCGGCGCTTGCGTATCTGGAAAGCGATCCGCCAACCGCGACACCTGGTGACCTGATTCGCCTCCTTGAGGCGATTCGGAGCACGTCTACAGAAGCCTTAATAGGGTTGATTTCGGGGCCGACCGCAGGGGAGGCCAACATCCTTCAAACTTTCGTGAGTCAAATCTTCCTGATGTCCGCGATGTCTGAACGGGACCCAGACCGGGTGTTCGACCTGATTGAATCCAATGAGCTTGGCCCAATGACTGTGGTGAACTTGGCAGGGTTGTTTTCTACCTGGGTCGGTATTGATTCCGAATACGCCTTGGTTCGGCTGACTGCGCTGAAGGATAGTCAGATGCAAGGTCATGCGTTGGCCGGATACATCAATGGCATTGCGCGGCAAGACTTCGTTCAGGCGACAAGCCTGTATCAGAATCCAGATTTCAGGTCGCTACTGATGCAGCATGAGAACCAGACCAGGTTATTTTTCAGCCGTTGGGCAGCAATGGCACCCGAGGAAGCTTTGGGCGCTCTTCAGAGGCTTGGAGACAGCCGACAAAAAGACATCGCCTTGGCAGGATACTACACCGGGCTAGCTCGAAAGGATCCGGAATTTGCGGTGGAGAAATTGTTTTCTATATCTAATCAGCAAGTGGTTCAGCGCACTTTGCCATCCCTCTTGCGGTCCTGGGTGAAGCGCGACCGCGAAGCTGCCCTGGCTTTTGTCAGCAAGATGCAAAAGGGACCTCAGAAATCCCATATCGTTCAACAGTTTGGCTTTGTGTTGGCACAGGATCCCGATCCGGACCTGATCGCCTGGGCAGTAACCAACTCCGGAGGCAGCCATCAGGCGTCTTTGATTAACGCGATGATGCGGAACTATGCTAGGAAGGCACCTCGCGAGGCCATTCGGGCATTGGATAATCTGCCGCTCGGGCGAAGTTACAGTCGGGCGGTAAGTCAAATTGCTCAGACTTGGGCCAATCAGGATCCAGAGGCCGCCCTCAAGTGGGCAAACACGCTCGAAAACCCGGTAGATCGTGATCAAGCCATGCAATCCGTCCTGAATAGCGCAAAGCAACAGGATCCCCAAGCTGCGCTAAATCTGGTCCTGCGTTCCGCTCCGGAAGGTGACCAGGCTGATCTGCTGGGCAATGTGCTCGGTGGTTGGGTCCAACGAAATGAAGCTGCAGCTCTTGAGGCAATGAATACGCTGCGCGGCCGAAAGGATTTTGGTCAGGTCGTCAAACCGATGCTTCGGCAAATGGCCTTCAATGCCCCTGAGCGTTTGATTGCTTTGGTCGAAAGGGATACTTCCCTGTCCCTCGCCGGATTGGCTTCGCAGGTAGCCCGAGGATTGGCCCGCTATTCTCCGACCGATGCGGCGGCCTGGGCTATGCGCCTGCCCGACGATGCCCACGATAAAGACGATGCTATCCGTTCGGTGGCTAGCTCCTGGTTACAGCAGGATACCGTCGCTGCCTCCGAATGGATTGCTTCCTTACCCGAGGGAAAAAACCGGGACGGTGCCGTTCGGCAACTTATCCATACGGTCCGCCGCAGCGATCCCGAGGCCGCCCTTGAATGGGCGCTGTCTTTGGGAAATGAACGATCTTCCAAGCGCGAAGCCAAACGGGTCCTCCAAACCTGGCGTCAGGACGACCCCGCTGCCGCTGAAGCTGCCGCCCGGCGGTATGGGGTGGATCCGTAGGTCTCAGCGGCCGCCGGGGACGGCGGCCCTCCCGAGGCTGTCCTTCCCCACCGGGAGGGCGGTCGTCCCCGATCGCCGGCGGGCCACAGCATCCCCGGCGGCTAGACCATACGAGAGAAGGTTTTCAAACACGGCGCAGGGACGTATCCGGATATCAGGTACTGAAGTCTTCCGGCTGTTCGCCGGAGCCAGGGAGGTTGCGTCGCTCGGCCCAATGGATCCAGGCGGTGGGCAGGATCTGGCAAAGGATGATGAGGCCGGCAAAGAGGCCGAGGGCGCGAACGTCGTTGAGCGCAAAGAGCCCCAGCGCCCCGGCCCACCAGCCGAGGGCGGCGAGTTGGAAGGGCTTCCGGCGATCGAGCACGCCGTGGATGAAGAAGCCGATGCCGAGGATCAGCGCGTAGATGCCGGGCAGGAGATAGCCGTCGATCCCGCCGATCCACTTGTTCGCCACGGCCAGGAGCATCAGGGCGATCAGGCAACCGAGCCAGATGCGGTTGACCAGGTGGGCGGATATCGGCCGTTTCAACAGTTCGTAACGGGTCAGCTTGCTGTACACCAGCGTGCAGAGGATACCCATGGTGATGGAGAAGCTCCAGACGTAGGTGGCCGTGTCGACCCCGGTGCTGTAGACGCGGGAGCCGTACTCGACCAGGAAACACTTGGTGAAGATCAGCCCCCAGAAAATCCAGATGATGCCGTTAAAGCGCCGGGGGCGGGCGGCCTGCTCGAGGGCCAGCTCGAGCCGGTTCACTTCTGAGGTCGTGTGGTGCTTGAACATGGCAGAACGGAAAGGGGATGCTCCAGTTTTCAGCATAGGGTTTCGCGGCCTGAGGGCAATCCTGACCCGCGGGAAAAGCGGGCTTCCGGCGGTGGCGCCGGAGCCGCGAGGCAGCGCTGGCGGTCGTTGCCTTTAGGCAGGCTCAGGGCTTTCGGCGTGCACCCGGTCGCCCGCCCGCGATCCCTTCAGCCTGAGGGCGGGTCGTCAGCGGCGGGTGTGTCGATCCGCGCGGCGGCTCCGGTCGGACCGGGGTCCTCCAGGTCGTTCAACAGGGTTTCGGCCCAGACCTGTTCAAACACCCGCTGGCTGCCGCGCTTGCGGATCCAATGCAGGTGAGGCAGCGCTTCCATCGGTTGCTGGTCAAGGATGGCCCGGGCGGCGAGATAGGCCCGCGCCTCGGTTTCCTGATGCCGGTCGGTGACCTCCACGATCATGCTGTCGGCGTCGATCAGGCCGCCAAAATAGGCGAACAGGGGGAACGGCCAGACCACCGGGTTCAGCCGGTTGCGGGCGAAGGTGACGATCTTGTCGGCCTCGGCCTGGTCGCCCATCCGCCGGAAGCCGTACCAGGCCAGCAGGAGTGAGAAGGCCGGGTCTTCGCCCGACTCCTCGTAAATCAGCATGGCCTGCAGGGCGGACCGGACGGCGGCTTCGGTCTGGCCTTCGCAGAGCAGCGCCCAGGCCAGCGATTCGTGGAAAAAGCCCTCGGTCGGTCGGAGCGAGACCGCGCGCTCGAGGCTCCGGGCAGCCTGCTGGAACCGGTGCTGGTTGTACTGGGCCACGCCCTTGCGGTTCCAGGCCAGGGCATGATCCGGCTGACGCCGGGTCACCTCCTTGAAGGCGGTTTCCGCCCGACCGTGATAGCCGTTTTCGGCCAGCGCCATACCGTGCCCCAGTCGGGCTTCCACCGACTTGTTTCCCCCGGCCAGCGCCTCTTCAAAAGACGCAAGGGCCCGGGCGGGGTCGTCCGCATCCAGCGCGGCGTACCCGGCGTCAACCGGATCGGCGCCGGCCGCCCCGTGCAGGCCGAGGCCCGCACAGAACAGGGCGAGACACCCGCACCAGGCACGCAGGCCAAGGACCGGGCGTGCCGACGAAAAAGCTGGGAACTGTAGGAGGGGCTGCATGAACAGGGACGACGCGAAGCCACCATAGGCACCGGCCCCCGGCCTGCAAGCCTGGCCATCAGCCGCGCGTGTCCGCTCCAGCCGCCTGATGCCGCCGAATGATTGAGCAAAAGCGGTTGTCCAGGTGATCGATGATGCCCTGCCAGGGAATGTCGGCAGTCGAGCATCGGGCTGCTTTCCGCAGGCCGGGCCAGGTTTCGCGGGATTCCATCAGCTGACAGCAACGATCAATGAAGGCCTCGGCGTCATCCAGCGGTACCAGCGCCCCGTTTTCGCCATCGCGAATGTACTGCCGACCGGCGGCATAGGCATAGGTGAGCACGACGAGACCGCTGGTCAGCGCCTCGGTGACCACATTCCCGAAGGTCTCCGTGGTGCTGGCGAAAAGGAACAGGTCGGCGGAGGCGTAATGTCGGGCGAGGTCGTCGCCGTAACGCATGCCGGCAAAATGAATGCCCGGATGCCGCCGCTGCAATTTTCGACGGACCGGCCCGTCGCCGACCACCACCATGCGCGCCCGCGGATGGATGCGGCGCGCGGCGTAAAAGGCCTTCAGCGCCAGCGGGATGTTTTTCTCCGCCGCGGCACGACCGACGTAAAGCAGCACCGGGTCATCCGCCAGGACGCCCCAGGTTTGGCGGAGGGCCGGATCCCGTTTCCCGGGGCTGAACCGGTCCCGGTCGACGCCGCGGCCCAGAAATTCGAGGCGTTCGCAACCGCCGGTCCGCAGCTCCTCGATGAGGTCGTGATTGGGCACGAAGGTGGTGGCACAGCGATTGTGGAAGGCGCGCAGAACGGCGAGCGTGGGACCTTGCAGGAGGCTGGCGTGGTAGTCCCTGGCGTAGAGCTGGAAATTGGTGTGAAACACCGAACTGACAGGGACCCCGGCCCGGCGTGCGGCTAGCAGAGCTGCCCAGCCCAGAGGTCCTTCGGTCGCGATGTGCACCAGGTCGGGGCGGTCTTCCCGGAATCGGCGCCGGAGACGAAAGTAAACCGGCAGCCCGGCCTGGATCCCCGGATAGCCCGGAATCGGTATGCCCGGCACGGTCCACTCCGCGAAGGGCCGTTCCCCGTCACCATAACCTGCCGGGATAGCGGTTTCGCGCCGGCCCTGATGCGGCCGGATGACGGTCACCGTATGCCCGCGCCGGCCCAGCCCCTCGGCCAACCGGAAGTTGGTCATGGCCACCCCGTTGACTTCCGGGGGAAAGGTTTCGGTGACTTGGGCGATGCGCATGAGATCGGGCGGGCAAAAGGCGTCCAATACGGCTCTCCGCGGGTCGGCAGGCAATGTCCCTTTATGTAACGTTTTTGTGAAGCGGTTTTCCGGGGCATTTTTCTGAGGGGGAGGCTTCAGCCGCTATTGGACAAGAACCTGAAACCTGAATACCATTAAGCGTGTGCATTACCTGAAGCAGGCCGATTGGCAATTGCCAGAGTCCGCCGTTACCCTTGAAGCCGATTATCGGGCGCGTCGGCGGTTTCTGAAGACGGCAGGGCTGGGCCTGGCCTCCGCGTCCCTGCTCCGGGGCACGTCCCTGCGGGGGGCGACGGCGGGCTTTCCTTCCGAACCGAATCCGGCCTACCGACCGGCCGACCTCAAGCCGACGCCCTACGACGCGGTGACGCAGTATAATAACTTTTACGAGTTCGGATTTGGCAAGGACGAGCCGGCCGTGAACGCCAACCAGGGTTGGGAAACCGAGCCCTGGACGATCCGGGTCGAGGGCAAAGTCAACAAGCCGCAGACCTTCGACGTCAATCCACTGGTGAAGACAATCGGGATCGAGCAACGGATCTATCGGTTCCGGTGCGTGGAGGCCTGGTCGATGGTTGTGCCCTGGGACGGGTTCCCGCTGGCCAGTCTGCTGGCCAAAGTGGAACCGAAACGTTCCGCCAAATTCGTCGCGTTCACCACCGCCCTCGACCGTGAACACATGGTCGGTCTTCGCCAGCAGCCGCGCTACCCCTGGCCCTACACGGAGGGGCTGCGGATCGACGAGGCGATGCACCCCCTCACGTTCCTCGCCACCGGCATTTACGGAAAACCCATCCCCAATCAGAACGGGGCGCCGATCCGGCTGGTGGTGCCCTGGAAGTACGGCTTCAAGAGCATCAAATCGATCGTGAAAATCAGCCTGACCGACCGGCAGCCCGACACGCTCTGGAACCAACTCGCTCCGAACGAGTATGGCTTTTACGCCAACGTGAATCCCAACGTGGACCATCCCCGCTGGTCGCAGGCGCGGGAGCGACCCATCGGCGCCGGCTTCTTCGCCGGAAAAAAGCCCACACTCCTGTTTAACGGCTACACCGATCAGGTGGCTTCGCTCTACGAGGGCATGGACCTGCGCAAGTTCTTTTGAGGCCGCTCCGTTCTATCGCGAAATGCTTCGCTCACGCTGGCTGATCCATGCCGTGCTGACCGCCCCCGCTGTCGGGATGGCAGTTGCGCTGGTGCTGGGCCGACTGGGCGTCGACCCGCTCGACCGGCTGATCGACCTGACCGGTCTGACCGCCGCCGTCCTGTTGGTGGTTGTTCTCAGCCTGACCCCCCTGGCGCGCGGATTCCGGGGCCAAGGCTGGATCGCCGACCTGAATCGGCATCGACGTGCGTTCGGTGTCTCGGCGTTCTGGTACGCAAGCGGTCACCTGCTGGCGCACCTGCTTTATGAAGGCGGCCTGGCCTGGCTGACCGACAGTCTCGACAAGCCCTTCATCGTGGCCGGTTTGGTCGCCTGGACCATCCTGCTGGTTCTGTCCGTTACGAGTCTCCAGGTGTGGGTAAAGCGTCTGGGCGGTCGTCGCTGGAAAAGCCTGCACCGGCTGGCCTACGTCGCTGCGGCGCTCGTGGCTTACCATCTGGCTGTGGCAGGCAAGGGCAATCCGGGCCTGGCTCTGGGTCTGTTCGGCAGCTTGCTCATAATCCAAACCCTGCGTTGGGTGCCCCGGCGTAGTTCCTGAATGGGCCGAATACGCCAAAACCATCCTTGCACCCCTTTCTCAATGGGTTTGTTATATTTTCTAACCAGCCTATGGTCGACGGCAGACAGCGGCCTGTCAGGTTCTTTCCTTTTCATCTTTAGCAAAACGCTCCTGGTGGCAAACACCTGAGGATATGTCCAAAGTAATGCCCGGGAAATCCTGACCGGCCGGTTGGTCAGCTTGAACGGTTGCCGGCTGCCGGCGTCCCGCAAGGGGTCCGTCCGTCCTCGGTCAAGGTCGGTCGGTTGACGTCAGGGTTTCCTTATTGAGCGATAAGCCCACCAGGAGCGTTTTGCGCCATTTCCCAAGCCCGTCCGGGTTTCCCCCGGCGGGCTTTTTGGGTTCTTTGGGGCGACGGGGCCGTCTGGACTGGCCCCCGCCCGCCCCCGAGCAGCTCTTGGGTAACCGTTTCCGCCCCGACCCGCGCCCCGGCCGGGAAACACCGGCCGTCGGCAAGCGGGAGTTCATCTATGCGGCGATTCTCGCCGTCTATGCCGTTGGCCTGCTTAGCCTCTTCGCCTGGCTGATGCCCGGGGGGCAGGCAGCCGCTTCACCCACCGGGGTATCGCGCCGCTTGAGCAAGCGTGTGTCGCCCCCGTTTTTGCGCCTTGCCTGAAACCCGCAGTGCGCTCCGGTCCGAGCTTTCGGTTGCCGGACGTTGATCCCGCTCCGACGGTACCTAGGCTGACCTTATGGAATACCGACGCATGGGTCACAGCGGCCTGCAACTCAGCGCCCTGAGCTTCGGCTCATGGGTGACCTTCGGCTCACAGGTCGACGACAACACGGCCCAGGCCTGCATGACCGCGGCCTACGACCGGGGCTGTAATTTCTTCGACAACGCGGAAGCCTATGCCGGCGGCCGGAGCGAGATCGTGATGGGCAACATCCTGAACAGGGTCGGCTGGCCGCGGGATACGTTTGTCGTGTCCAGCAAGGTGTTCTTCGGCGCCGAGCGCAAAGGGCCGAACCAGCAGGGGCTCAGCCGGAAGCATGTCTTCGAGGCCTGTCATGCGGCGCTGCGCCGCCTGCAGGTGGATCACCTCGACCTCTATTTCTGCCATCGGCCCGATCCGGACACGCCGGTCGAGGAAACGGTCCGCGCCATGACCGACCTGATCCGCCAGGGCAAGGTGCTCTACTGGGGCACCAGCGAATGGTCGGCCGCACAGATTGCGCAGGCCTGCGGCATTGCCCGGGAGCAGCACCTCGAACCACCGAGTGTGGAACAGCCGCAGTACAACCTGTTTCACCGGCACCGGGTCGAAGTGGAGTACGCCGACATCTACGACACGCTAGGCATCGGTACCACCGTCTGGTCTCCGCTCGCCAGCGGGCTGCTGACCGGCAAGTACAACGAAGGGCTGCCAGGTGATACCCGCATCTCCGTCCAGGGCTACGAATGGCTGCGTGAACGCTTCGAAGGCGAGGAAGGCGAAAAGAAACTTCGGGTTGTCGGCCAGCTGAAGGGCATCGCCGATTCCATCGGCACCACCCTCCCGCGCATGGCTCTCGCCTGGTGCCTCAAAAACCTGAATGTCAGCACGGTCATCACCGGTGCCTCCCGCCCCGAACAGGTGGAGGAAAACTTCAAGGCCGTCGAGGACGTGCCGCTCCTCGACGCCGGTGTCATGGCCAAGATCGACGCCGCCCTCGCCGAGCGCGGCGTCGGGAATTGAGGGGTGGGGGTGCTGGTTGCCGGGGACTGGTGACTGGTTGTTGGTTGCTGGTGGGCCGGTTGCTGAAGGCGGGCAGCAAGTGGGAGGGCAGGGCTTGAGCCCTGCCTCGCGTCCCGAGGGCGCAGATCGCGCATGTGGGCGAAAAGAATCGGGAAACAGGGCACCCCTATGCACGCGCATTTCGAAGAAATGCTGCAGATCCCTCGTTCAGCCTTATTTAATGCCCTGTTTCCCGATTCTGGTGGGAAGTCCGGGTTAGCCGGGGCCTGCAAATCCAGTAGCAACACCATCGACAGAGCCTTCCGGCCTTTATCGGACCTTGCCCGTCTTTCGGGGGTCTTTAACGTGCATGTCCATTAAACGACGTGCTCCCATCCCGCTCTCCGCGCTGCTGGCCCTGGGTCTGCTCCTCGGGCCCGCTGTGCCGCAGGGGCGGATCGAGACGGATGCTCCGGTCAGCGGCTTCAAACTACCGCGCTTCGGACCCGACGGTTACAAGGTCTGGGCTATCGAAGGCCGGCGGGGGATCCCCGGGCCGACCGATGACACCCTGGTCATCGAGGGCCTGCGTCTCAGCGTGTATTCAGGTACCGAAGACCTGGCCGTCCAGTACCGGATCGAAAGCCCCCGGGCGCGGGTCGACCTCGAGACCGAAAGCGCCAGCGGATCCGGCCTTCTGGTCATCACCGGGCCGGGTTTTCAGGTATCCGGCCTCGACTGGCTCTGGTCGGGCAACACCCTGGAAGGTGAGGAGACCACCGTCATCCTGCGTCAGGATGCGCGGGTTGCTTTCGATCAGGATCTCCGCAGCCTCCTCGACTGAGCGTTTCCCCATGCCCGCCCTAAGGATCCTTACCGTCCTCAGCTTCCTGTTGGCTGGTGGTCTCACCGCCCGGGATGCTTCCACCGTCATTACCAGCGAGCGCCTGGAGATGACCACGAATGCCTCTCGCAACGCTTTCGTTTTCGAGGGGGATGTCCGCGTGGAAGCCACCAACATGACCGCCACCTGCGATCGGTTGGAGGTGCTGGCCAACCGCCGGCCGGGTAGTGATCCCGACGCGGCCATCGGGCAAATCGGCCGCATTGAGTCCATCATCGCCACTGGCCATGTCGTGATCAGCCAGGCCGGTCGCACCGCGCGGGCCGGGCGGGCCGAAATTTTTCCGCAGGAGGGCAAGGTTATCCTGACCGAGGCTCCGCGCCTGGTCGACGAGCGTGGCGTCACCGCCACCGGCCAACGCATGATCCTCGAACAGGGGAAGAAGCGTGCCCTGATCGAGGGCGGCGGCCGGGTGATTCTGCCCGAGATGCCGGACCTCGGCTTTGATGCCGAGGAACAGCGCGAGGACCCCCTGGCCGAGGGCGTCGACGCGCCCGTCGCGGCGGAAAGCGCCGCCCCCGCCGAGACGGAAGCCGGCGAAACCGACGGGCCGCCCACCGAAGAAAAAGAAAGTAAACCCGGGTCCGGGGAGGAGCCGTGACGGAAACGGCCGCGACAACCCCCGCCTCCCCGGCGGCCGGAACCACCCCGCCGCACCGGATCCAGACGCGTGGGCTGGTCAAGACCTACAGCCGCCGCCGTGTGGTCGACGGGGTCGACATCCATGTGGACGCCGGCGAGGTGGTCGGGTTGCTCGGTCCGAATGGCGCCGGCAAGACCACGACCTTCTACATGGTGGTCGGCCTGGTGCCCGCCACCGAGGGCGCGGTTTATCTGGACGATGCCCCCATCACGCGGTTGCCGCTCTTTCAACGGGCGCGGCTCGGCATCGGTTACCTGCCGCAGGAGGCCTCGGCCTTTCGGAAGTTGACCGTGCGCGCCAATCTGAAGGCGGTGGCGGAAGCCCTGCCCATCAGCCGGGCCGAACAGGCCGAACGGATCGACGGCCTGATCAGGGAGCTGGGCCTGGTCAGGGTTGCCGGCCAGAAGGCGTTTACCCTGAGCGGGGGCGAGCGCCGCCGGCTGGAGATCGCCCGGGCGCTGGTTACCCGCCCGCGTTTCCTGCTGCTGGATGAACCGTTCAGCGGCGTTGATCCCATCAGCGTTGCGGACGTGCAGGACATCGTACTGCGCCTGAAGGCGCGTGGTATCGGCGTTCTCATTACAGACCACAATGTGCGGGAAACCCTCTCGATCACCGACCGTGCGTATCTGCTGTTCGAGGGCCGGGTCCTGGCGGAAGGGGATCGCGATTTTCTGATCAGCGACCCGGAAAGCCGTAAGCTCTACCTGGGCGAGCGTTTCAAAATGTAGTTGAAACCCTGCTACAGGCTGGCAGGCTTACGTCGTTCCTCATGCCCGTATCCTTTCATCAGCCGAATGGTATCGAGAGCCTGAAGATCCGGGACTTCTACGACTCCTTTCGCGAAACGCTCAAACTCGACCTGGTGGCCGGGGAAAAGGGTCTCAACAAGAAGATTCGGGAAAAGAGCATCAATCGGCCGGCCCTCGCCCTGATTGGCTACTTCCGGTATTTCGCCTACCGGCGCATCCAACTCTTCGGGGCCGGCGAGATGGCTTATCTGCGCGACCTGAAGGCCGAGGAGCAGAGGGGGGTTCTGGAGGCGATCGCCGACAAGGGCATCCCCTGCATGGTCATTTCCCGCAACCTGGCGCCGACCCGGGCGATGAAGGACGTCGCCAACAGACGGCATATCCCGCTGATCCGGAGCCCGCTCAAATCGAAGAACTTCGTCACCGAGACCACGCTCCAGCTCGAGGAGCACTTTGCGCCGCGCACCATGGTCCATGGAACGCTTCTGGACATCAAAGGCATCGGGACGCTGTTGCAGGGGAAAAGCGGTGTCGGCAAGAGCGAGTGCGCCCTGGCATTGATCGAACGCGGGCACAGCCTGGTGGCGGACGACATCACATACATCCGGCTCCTGGCCGAGCGGGAGTTGATGGGAACGAGCTCGGACTTGAACCGCGGTTACATGGAGTGTCGCGGCATCGGTATCCTGAACATCACCGAATTGTTCGGTATCCGGTCGGTGCGTCCACGCAAGCGAGTTGATATGGTTATCCGCTTTCTTGAATGGCAGCCCGGCATGGACGAGGAACGCACCGGGCTGGAGCAGAATTTTGTCAACATCCTCGGCCTGGATGTGCCTCTGGTCGAAATACCCGTGCGCCCGGGGCGCGACCTGGCTCGGCTGGTCGAGGTGGCCGCCATGGTGCAGGCGCTCAAAGCCATCGGTCATGACTCCGCCCGTGAGTTCAACGACCGCCTGATCGCCTACATGGCCGAGCAG
Organism: Opitutales bacterium; assembly: GCA_051117635.1. Classification (GTDB taxonomy): domain Bacteria; phylum Verrucomicrobiota; class Verrucomicrobiia; order Opitutales; family JABSRG01; genus JBNPEH01. Next base: position 61,946 of record JBNPEH010000025.1, read on the forward strand.
GCGGAAAAGTGACGCACAGGTGGTTATCGAAAGGCCTGGGCGGCCCGCGCCGTCGGGGATTTCCCGACGAAAGGACCCCGGACGCTTTGTCAGGGATCAAGCCGGACCGATTTGGCTTGCTTTGATCAGGATGGTAAGGGAGGCATCCACAGAGCCTTATCGTTACCTCCCTAACGGAGAAATTTCCCAAAAATTCCGGGCCCGGTTCCTGTCCGAAATGCCCGGGGACCGTTCTCGGCCAACCGACAGGCGGTATCTGCAACAGCCCAATTATCAGGGACTTTGGCGATTGTTACGGGACGGTGAAGACGGCCGGAATATTCCCGGTAAAATTATCGGCAGGCCGGTGTGAACAAGATGTTGAGAAGTAACTCTTGCGCGACGGCCTGCCGATTTCGATTGTTGGCGAATCCTCAGGGTGGACGCCTGCCCGATCAACCGGATATCCAAAACCTCCGGTCGGCGAGCGGCTCCTCCATCGTTCTTTCAGTTTTATCTTTTGTAACTAATAATCAAGGGCTTACGGATCTGACCAATCCACCTGGCAGCCGAAATCACGCGTCGGCTTTATCTGGGTTTACTGTCTTTTGAGAAGACCCATTGGCAGCCGTTCCGGCTCCGGATTCGTCCGGTCGGTCCCTTGGTGTCCTTCTGTGAATAATTCTTACCATCTCGCTTAATGCCAGCCTCTGTTTCCGCCAGTTCTCTTTGGAATTCCGTTAAAAAAGAGCTTCAAACCCTGTTTCCTCCGGATGTTTTCGGCATGTGGTTTGAGCCCCTGCATTGTCTCCATATGTCCGATGAAACCCTAACGTTGGGCATCCAGAACGACTTTGCCGCCATCTGGATTCAGGACAACTACATGGATCTCCTGAACCGGCAGGTGGCCCTCGCCGCCGGGTCAAAGCTGACCGTCAGGCTGCAGGTGGTGGAGGCCGAAAATCCGGAACCCGACCGCGCTGAAGAAACCGCTGGCGGCAACCGGCTGGCGACCGGCGGCAATGGAAGGACCGACGCCGCTCGCTATCCCCGGGAAGGTATGAACGGACGGGACCGCCAGCAATTCGGCACGCGCAACAGCCTCGACGGCTACCTCATCAATCCACGAAACACCTTCGACACATTCGTGGTGGGCCAGGGCAACCAGCTCGCGCACGCCGCCTGCATCGCCGTCGCCAATGCCCCGGCGCGAGCCTACAATCCGCTCTTTCTCTATGGCGATACGGGTCTGGGGAAGACCCACCTGATGCATTCGGTGGCTCACCAGGCCATCCAGCACAACCCCGACCTGCGTGTGGCCTATGTGACCTCGGAAAAGTTCACCAATGAATTCATCCACGCCATCCGGGACCAGAAACTGGTGAAGTTCCGGCAGCGTTACCGCTCTGTCGACATCCTCCTTATCGACGACATCCACTTCCTGGCCGGCAAGGAATCCACCCAGGAGGAGTTTTTCCACACCTTTAACGACCTGTTCGAGTCGGGGCGGCAGATCATCATCACCAGCGACCGGCCCGCCTCCGAAATCTCGGCCCTCGAAAGCCGGCTCGTGAGCCGTTTCCAGTGGGGGCTGGTGACGGACATCCAGATGCCCGAATACGAAACCCGGCTGGCTATCCTGCGCAAAAAGGCTGCCGCGCTGAACATCGAAATCGACGAAGGGGTGTTCCAGTTCCTGGCCAAGCGGGTGTCGCGCAACGTGCGGCGGATGGAAGGTGCGCTGACCCGGGTGGCCAGTTACCGCACTCTCGCCGGCAAGCCCGTCACCGTCGATACCTGCGAGGAGATCCTCAAGGACATCCTGCACGAGGAGGCCCAGAACCAGATCACCATCGAAAAGATCCAGAAAAAGGTTGCCGACTACTACAAGCTCCAGCTGGCCGATATGGTCAGCAAACGACGCCCCGCCAAAATCGCCTTTCCCCGCCAGATCGCCATGCACCTCAGCCGCATGCTGACCAATCACTCGCTCCAGGAAATCGGTCGCGGGTTCGGCGGGCGCGACCACGGCACCGTCATTCACGCCTGCAAGACCGTCGAAAACATCATGGAGCAGGACGCCGACGTCCGCCGCGCGGTCGATTACCTGACCAAGCAGCTCGCCCAGGCCGAGGCCTAGGGCCTGTTTGAAAAGTCTTTCTGGAGTCGCGAACGCCGGCCTCCACCTTCGTCCAGGGACTTCGGCGGACAGGAAAGAGCCGGCGTCTCCATGGAGTGGCGGGCTCTACGGCCCGCCACACGCGTAAAAGCCGTCCTTTTTCCGCTTATCTAGACTTTTCAATCAGGCCCTAGGGCGTCCGGAGACAGCCGCCCTCCCGGGGCAGACCTCGTTTACAAGGATTCGTGGCCGCGCCTTTCCTGTCCACCGGAGTCCCGCCTGGCGGGACGCAGGGGGAAGGCGTGGTCAGCCGGTTCGGAACGCGAAGCCTCCGATCTTGACCAAATGGCGGCGCTCGTCCCCGACCGCCGTATCCTCCGATCCTGATCCGTGCCCATGGCCGGTCTTGAAAAGTGCCGCCGGGATACACAGGTTGATGGCTCACCTATACGGGCACCCCTCAACCCGCCCCTTTCGCCATGGAATTAACCGACGAGCAAAAAGACGAAGTCCGCAACTGGGTCGCCGCCGGCGACAGCCTCGCCGACGTGCAGGAGAAGCTGCAGGAATCCTTCGGGATCGCCATGACCTACATGGACGTCCGCTTTCTGGTCGATGACCTCGAGGTCCAACTCGCCGACCAGCCCGACAAACCGGCGGCCAGCGACCAGCTCGACGAATCGGCTGCCTCCCCGCCGCCCCAGGCTGCCGAGTCCCCCGGCGATGCCGGTCAACCGGATGGGGGCGACGACGGTTTTGCCGATCTGGAAACCGTCGACGAGGGCGGCGGCGGCACCGTCTCCGTCTCTGTCGACAAGCTGACCCGGCCCGGCGCCGTCGTTTCCGGCAACGTCACCTTTTCCGACGGCAAGTCGATGGGCTGGCAGCTCGACCAGATGGGCCGGCTCGGCCTCGTCCCCGGTTCCGATGTCCCCGAGGGCTACCAACCCTCGCCCGCCGATATCCAGGCCTTCCAGGATTCCCTCCAGGCCGAGCTGAAGAAACAGGGCTACTGAGGTTCGAGGTTCGGCGTTCCGAGTTCGGCGTTCGGGAGTCGCCGGCTCCAGCCCGTCAGCCGTGGGACTCCCATGCAGCGGGCGTCGCAAGCGACGCCCCTACCATTGCGCTTCTCGTAGGGGCGTCGCTTGCGGCGCCCGACGGAGGTACGGGTCAACCAACCGTGGTTTTCCCCCGCAACAACCCTAGCCGCTACTCCTGGACCAGCGCCCGCAGCCCGGCCTCGTCGAGGATGGGCACGCCGAGGTTTTCGGCCTTCGCGCGTTTGCTGCCGGCGCTGTCGCCCGCGACCACATAATCGGTTTTTTTGCTGACCGATGACGCGGTGCGCCCGCCATGGCGTTCGATCAGCGCTGTGGCCGCGTCGCGCGTCATCGACGGCAGGGTGCCGGTCAGGACAAAGGTTTTGCCATCGAGCTTGTCGGAGTCGGCCTCGGGTTGCGCTTCCGCCCACTTCAGGCCCGCCTCCCTGAGCGCCAGCACGCGCTGGTGGTTCGTGTCCTTGGCAAACCAGTCGACGATGGACGCGGCCATGGTCGGGCCCACGCCGTCGACGGCTTCCAGCGGCTCGGCGTCCGCCGCCATCAGCTTGTCCAGGCTGCGGAAAGCCCGGATCAGGTCCTTGGCCGCCTGCGCGCCGACATGCGGGATGCCCAGGCCGTGCAGGAGGCGCCAAACCTCGTTTTGACGCGAGGCGTCGATCGCGTTGACCAGGTTTTCGGCGCTCTTTTGGGCAAACCGTTCGAGCGGCAACAGGTCTTCCACCCGCAACCGGTAGAGGTCGGGGATGTCAGCGATCAGGCCCTCGGTCACCAGCAGGTCGACCACCGCCTCACCCAGATTCTCGATATCCATGCAGGGTCGTGAGGCGAAAAAGATGATGCGCCGGCGGACCTGAACCGGGTTGTCGTCGCCGACCAGCCGCCAGGCGGCGTCGCCTTCCGGCCGCTCGGCCTCCAGCCCCATGGCCTTGACCGCCGCTGCAAAGTCGAAGGGCTGCGTATCTGGTGGCCGCTTCTCCGTCACCACCGAGATCACCTGTGGGATGATCTCGCCGGCCTTTTCGACCACGACCGTGTCGCCTTCGCGGATGTCCTTGCGCGCGATCTCGTCCTCGTTGTGCAGGGTGGCCCGCGCCACCGTGGTACCCGCCAACTCGACCGGCTCGAGGTGGGCCACCGGGGTCAGCTTACCGGTCCGGCCAATCTGCAGCGTGATGGCGTTGAGCTTCGTCTCGGCCTGCTCGGCGGCAAACTTGTAGGCGATCGCCCAGCGCGGTGCCTTGGAGGTGAAGCCCGCCTCCTGCTGGCGGCCGATGTCATCCAGCTTGATGACGGCACCATCCGTCGCATAGGCGAAGTCCGACCGGGCTGCATCCAGTTTTTCGATACAGGCCCAGGCGGCCTCGATACCGTCGGCCCGTTGCAGCAGCTCCACCATCGGGACCTGCCACTGGTTGAGCGCCTCGTGAAAGGCACTCTGTGTCTTGAAGGGGTTGGGCTCACAGAGGCCCAGGCCATAGAGGACAATCCTCAGCTCACGCTCCCGGCTGAGACGCGGATCCAACAGCTTGACCGTGCCGGCCGCCAGGTTGCGCGGGTTCTTGAACAGATCCAGCCCCTGCTTCTCCCGCTCGCGGTTGATGCGCGAGAATTCCTCCAGCGTCATGTAGATCTCGCCGCGGATTTCGATGCGGTCGGGGATTGTTCCGCCCGACAACGCTTTTGGCAGGTCGCGGATGTTGACCGCGTTGGCCGTGATGTCGTCACCCTCGACACCGTTGCCCCGGGTTACTGCCCGGACGAACCGCCCCTTTTCAAAGGTCAGGCAGACCGCTACGCCGTCGATCTTCGGCTCGACCACATAGGGCAGGGTGGCGCAGTCGGGGAACTGACGCCGAAGCCGGGCATCAAAATCGAACAATTCGTCCCGACTGTACGTGTTGTCGAGGCTGAGCATCGGCTGGCCGTGGCGCACGGTGACAAAGCCCTCGCGCCGGTCGTCGCCCACTTTGGCTGTCGGCGAGTCCTGTTTGCTGTCCCCCGCCTGCCCCTCCAGCGCCTCCAGCTCCTGCTTGAGCATGTCATACGCGAAATCCGAGATCTCCGGGCTGGCCTCCCTGTGATAGAGCCGGTCATGGCGTTCGATCTCGGCCCGCAGCGCCTCAATCCGCCGTGTCCGTGAATCTTCCGATGCGTCGTCCCGGGCTGCCATGGCCATAGCCTATGCTATGGCCTCAACCTGTCCAGTGGCGCTTGAGCCTTCGAGGGGAACTCCGACGCATTCTTAAAATGCCTTTGATCAAGGCGAGAGGAGGAGGGATTCAGCTCGGGTTGCCTAGACGCAGTTCGGTCGGCCCAGGATTTCCAGCAAGCGGCAACCTTATGGATGCCCACATTTGTAGGGCCGGCGCTTGCGCCGCGCCGACGGGCCAGGGTTCACGAGTGCTTGGACACGCACCTGCCAACCTGGCCCGGACTTCTCATGAAGCCCATATGTGATGAGCTGCACCTGTCCGCCGTAGCCTTGGCGAAGGAGGAAGGCGGCGTGCCCGCCATAACCCGAAGGGTGACGGCGGGAGGGCGAAACCGGCTGGGCGCGCACTGAGGTCCGTAACCAGGCGGTTTCCAGCCCGACTACCGAGCCCGCAGGGCGACACCTCAACGAGCGAAGCGAGAATAACACGCCGCAGATCGCGCATGTGGGCGAAAAGAATCGGGAAACAGGGCACCACTATGAACGTGCATTTCGGAGAAATGCTTCAAATCCCTCATTCAGCACTATTTACCGCCCTGTTTCCCGATTCTGGTGAGAAGTTCGGGTTAGTGACATTCCGGTCTTCGTAGATAAGATGAGGATCGGCAGTGGGCTGGGGAAGTCAAGGGGATTGGGGATGTACTGTGGTTATCATGCATTTAAGGTGCTGAGTGTTGGTCCTTACCCTGAAGGGGCGGTCATTCCCGGCCGTTTGGACAGGGTTACAGATGTCTACGAATTTTCCTGGAAAACATGAAATCCTGTCATGTATGGTTCATAGACTTGTTGGGATATGTGGAGGCGCTGTTGGCGGAGCGAAATCTGGACGCCGCTACCCGGGAGCGGTGGTTGATTGTGCTGCGTTGGTACCTGGGTTTTTGTGCCAGGCATCGGTTGAACGATCCTACGGATCGTGAGCACGGGGAAGGTGCTGCAGATGGTGGAGCGCGCCGCTTCAGCAAGCGGAAGCGGGCTCTGAATCCAGACGAAACCTTCGAATCCACAAGCGAGCTTCGCTTGCTGAAGCGGCGCGTTCCGGGGAGCGGTTAGCCCTTCTTCCGCTTTTGGAACAGCGTCGTTTCCCAGAAACGGCGGTAGGCGGGCCAGAAGCGGTAGACGGCGGCGGCGAGGTAGGCGCCGATGATGTCGGCCGCGGCATCGGCGGGGTCGAAAGTGCGGGCGGGCACCCAGCTCTGGTGCCATTCGTCCAGCAGGCCGTACAGGCTGGCTAGCAGGGCGGCGAGCGACCAGGGGACACAACGCGCGCTGCCCGGAAGCGGGCTGCGTGCGAGCGCGGTGGCCAGCAGGCCGAAGACCAGCACATGCGCAATCAGGTCGACGCGGATGAGCGCGGTACCGGGCGGTGTGGCGATGGCGTGACCGGACACCCACCAGAGGCAGCCCATGAGCGCGAGCGGACCGATCCACCGCTCCGGCCCCGGTCTGGTCTCAGTCGAAGGCATCGGGATCCGGGGCCTCCGACGGGTGGGTGTCGGCACGGGTGTTGAAGGGATCGCTGAAGGTCCGGGTCCAATGCCCTGGCGCATCCACATGGTCCCAGTCGACGCGGTAGGCCAGGTTGTCTGCGGCGATGCGGTTCATGAGTTTGCTTCGGGAGCGGGCCCGGGTGGTACCGGGGGGCTGGCTGCGCGCGGGTTCCAACGCCTCTTCCCCGCGGGCCCAGAGGCCGTTCCGGTCGGCGCAGGCCAGGCCCAGGGACCGCTCGGGATCGGTCTGGTGATATTCGAGGTCCTGGGCCTGGAGCCAGGGATCGTCCCAGGCAAGCGATTCGCTGGTCCGAAATGATTCGAGCAACTCCCGTTTGGTGACCCAGTCCAGTAGACCGAACAGTTGTTTGGGATTGTTGCTCAGCCCCTGGTTGACGTGGGCCCAGAGGCCCAGCACCGTATCGGTCTCGGCGTCGCGCCCGGCAAACTGTTCGCTGGCGGCCAGCCGGTAGCACTCCAGCAACTCGAGGGCGTTTTCCGTCGACAGGGCGGGTTCCCTGCGCGGGGAGTCGGTGGTGGCCAGGCAGGAGACCGTCCAGGGGCCGTCGGGGTGACGGGACAGGGTGCGGAGGGTGCCGACGGCATCGGCCAGCATGACCAGCGGCAGGGCATCCGCCTCGAAGAGGTCGAGAACCAGTGCGGTCGTGCCCAGTTTCAGGAAGAGGGCGGCGGGCAGGACATGAGTATCGCCGTGGAGGAGGTGCAGCCGCCGGTAGAGCCGGGGATCGGCGAGGGGTTCATCGCGCGTATTGATGATGGCGCGGTTATGCTGCACCCACTGGAAAAAATCATTCTGGATATAATCGGCACGCTGACTGATCTGGAATGCGGGATCGGGGGCTTCGCTTTCGTTGCCATAGAAGGCGAAGGGGTTGTCCTGGTTCCCGGCGACCCGGCCCGTTCCGGTGTACAGGACGCGCAGCGTCTGGAAGGCGAGCAGGCTGAGGATGTTGGCCTCGGTATAGGGGGCGTTGCGCAGCAGGCTGAAATTCTCGTGGCAGCCGAAGGTGGCGCCGGTGTAATGGTCGATGTTGTTGCGAATGAACGACACCTGGCCACCGAAGCCGAGTTCCTCCACCGCCTGATTCAGGAGCAGGTCGCCGACCCGGTCGTAGCGGATGGCGTCGACGAGGCTGCGGCACTCGGGCGTGCAGTACTCGAGGTGGCCCATGTCGACGTAGAGGCGCCCGCCGTTGAAGAGGAACCCGCCGTTGCCGGCCGGCTCGTCCCACTCCCGGTCATGGGTATCGATCAACCCGAGGTGATTCCGGTCGAAGAACCAGTTACGGATGGCCGGGATGACCTGAGTCGCGGACAAGGGCGCCTCGATCAGACAGCCATACTCTGTCTCCAGGCCGATGATGCGGCGACCGATCATGAGGGATTCCCGATCAGTCTTCGCCGGGGACATAGGTTCGGTAACGCGCCGCCGCCGCGCTCTTTCGTTCCAGCAGCGCCACCTCCACGGTCTTGCCCGGTATCGCGAAGACCTTACCGCGTGGCGGCTTCAGCTCCTGGTTGACCGAGCCTTCGGCCAGCCCCTGCCAGAGGGTCAGGCAGCAGCTGACACAACGATCCAGATCCGAGGATTCGCTCAGCGCGGACCGCAGCCATGCCACGGCCTCGGGCTCGTTCTCGGGCCGGTTGCAGGCGACGGCGATGCCCTGGTCCGCCGGCTTCGGCGAGCCGTCGAAACTGAGCCGAAGCAGGCTGTCGTCCTTCGGTCGTTCGGCGACCTCAGCGAGCAGCGTTTCCACGATCAGGGGCCCCTGAAAAATCTGCTCGAAGGCCGCCTTGAGGACGGGGCTGAGGCTGAAGTGGACCAGCCGGTTGAGCGTCACGTCCTGCGGCGACCGGCTGTACGCCTCGGTGTGCGCCGCCTGGATCAGGGTCTGGCGCACCTTCTCGATATCGACCGGGTGCCCGAGCGCGGCCATGGCCTGCCGGTCGAACAGTTCGAAGACCTTCGAGCGGCCGGTACCCACGCCGACGAGAAGGATACCCTCCGGCCGGGACAGCGCGAAGACCGGTGTCCCGCCCGAGAGCTGGTCCCGGATGTAGTCCCGGCGGTTGTTGATGGCTTCCAGCCAGCGGTAGGGTTCCTCGTGCATGGTGGGCCGTTTTAAAATGAATGATTAGCGGCGCAGGTTTCGGCGCGGAGCGGGTGTAGGCATTTCTTCAACCGACAGGATTGAATTTACCCTCATAGAGCCTGAATGAATTCGCCGACCGAGACCTCCGCCTGGCGCAGCAGGCCTGCCAGAGTTCCTCTCTTCTTTTCGCGATGCAGAGGAATGACGCAACCGGATGACCCACGGCGCATGATGGCATGACTCCCTTTTTGTCGAGTACGGGGCAACCCCAGTCGCTCGAGAGCGCGAATGATTTCGGCTCCGGAGAGGTGGGGTAGCTTTAGGCATGCTCCGGAACGTCAAATGTCGTCAAACAGCTCCCGCGGGATGGAGCCATCGGGAACTCTTCAAGAAACAGTTCGGTAGCTTCCCTGAGGTTCGCGAGTGCTTCTTCCACACTTTCACCCTGGGTGGTCGTCCCCGTTTCCGGATTCAGGGCTACGAAACCGCCTTCTTCTGCGGGGGTAAGGTCTGCGCTAAAGGTCATATAAGTAAAATGTGAACCAGGAAAAGACCGTCAAATCGTCTCCGGCAAACTAACGCGCGCTTTCCCAAGTCGTTTGCTGTTCATCGAGGCCGGCCGTTTCAACACCGTCGCGGGTGAGGAGGCGGATGGTGGCGAACAGGCCCCGGTCGGGGTGGACGCCGCCGGTGGCGCTGTCGAACTCCGCCGCGGTCATCAGGACGCGATTGGCCAGCGCAATGGCGGTCCGGCGGTCGGTCTGCCCGAGCGGCGGACTGCCCCAGCGGTCCTGATAACTCAGGATGGCCTTGATGTTGGCGGAACCGGAACCGCTACCGGCAAAGGCGACTGCCTCGAAATGGGCGCCCATCGGATCGTAGTAGTAGATGACCGGTTTTCCTTTGGCATTGAGGCTGGTGAAAATCGGGGCGACGGCGCCGATGCCCTGCAAAGTGGCCGGCAGGTTGTCGCGCAGCAGCCGGGAAAGCGCCCGAACCTTTCCCTCCAGGCTCAGCGCCTGAAGCTGGCTGCGACGATAGAATTCAAATGCGGTCTGAAGCGTGCGCGCCATTTCGAAGGCCACCGCCGGGCTGCCCGCGATCGCCATCAGGCTGTGCCGGTCGAGGGGGAGGATTTTGTCCGTCCGGTCGGAAAAGATCAGGTTGCCCGTGGTCGCACGATGGTCCCCCGCCACGACCACGCCATCCTTGTAGTGGAAGGCGAAGACGGTCGTTGCCTCGAGCGGATCCACCTGCGTGGCTTCGGGCAGACGCAGGGGTGTTTCCCGGATCAGCTTCAGGAAATCCCCGTCGTGACCGGCGGCCGGGAAGCCGTTCCCGGGGGAAGCTTGGGAGGGCGTCACTGGCCGGTACGTTGGCGATACCGCTTGGCCTGTTCCGGATCGACCTTTTTCATGCGATCCAGCAGGTCTTTCGGATTGGGCCGGTTCCCGCGCGGTTCGCTCGGGCCGGAATCGTCTCCTCCACCACCCGGAGCGGGGCTGGCGGGGCGGGTCTTACGGGTAGGATCTGGCATGGGCTTAGTCTTTCTCAGGTTGGGTCGGGCGTCAAAAAATTCGGTGAATTGAAAGATGATTCAACCACGGTATCCAGAGTCGCCGAGGCTGGCGGCCCTCGCGCAAAACATCACGGGTGGGCGGTCGTCCCCGACCGGCGTTTTTCTGCATGCATGGCCTTTCAGGATGGGGATCAGGATTACGGATGGGTGGTTCAGGCCGGGGTCACGGCGCGGATGCCGGGCACCTTCAACAGGTCGGCCGGTCCCTCGGCCTGCCGCAGGGCGAGGGTCAGGCGCCTCACCTCCCCGGGATCGAACAGGCGCCGCAGGTCGATTTCAGCGGTCCGGGTGCCGTCCGTCAGCCGGACGTGATCCCATTGAGCGCTCTCCACCTGGCTGCCGAAGCGGGCGATGCAGAGTCCCCGGATGGCGGCCCGGGTGTCGGCCGGCGCGGTCAGCGGATCGGCCGCGTGTTCGAGGTCGGTCACCGGCAGACGGAAGGCGCCGCTGTCCAGCAGGCCGTAGAACAGGCCGGAGGCCCGGTCGAGGCTGTGGTATTCGAGGTCCAGGCTGATGAGCCAGGGATCGTCGATTTCCAGATTTTCGGCGTCCCGGAAAGCCTGGATGAGCTGATACTTGGCGGACCAGTCGAGGCGGTCGGCGGTGGACAGGGGATCTTCGGCAAGGTCGTCGAGAACGGCCTCCCAGGCGGCCAGGACGGTCGCCCAGTGCGATTCGTCCGGGGGTGCGAAGTCGCGCACGATATCGATGTACTGGCGTTGGACATACACCGAAGGGAGCCTGCCGGCGCCCGCCACCTCGACCGGCCAGGCCCAGTCCGGATCCCGGCTGACGGCCTTGAGGTCGCGAAGCGGGTCCTCGAGCCGGGGAAAGCGTTCGGCTGGCGCTCCGTTGACAAGGGCCTGCAGGACGAGCGCGGTTGCACCAGTTTTCAACCAGGTGGCATAGGGGGACAGGTTCGCGTCACCGATGATGACATGAAAGCGCCGCCACTGCTCGGGATCGGCGTGCGGTTCATCGCGTGTGTTGATGATGGGGCGCCGCTGCATGGTGTCCACGCTCTGCAACTCGGTGAAAAAGTCGCTGCGCTGCGCGATCTGAAAACCCGGGCCGGTGAAACGGTCCTCGGCCTCGGCGCCGAACTTGCCGGCCCCGGCATAGATCTGCCGTGTGACCAAAAACGGGGTCATGGCCCCGGCGAGCTGCTCCCAGGGGACACCCCGCGGCACCAGGTAATTTTCATGGCAACCGTAGCTGTGGCCCTGGAAGTCTGTGTTGTTCTTGTAAACCTGGACCGGATTGCGGCTGCCGTCGTCGGTGAGGTTGCGGGCAACCATGCAGGCCTCGACCAGGCGGTCGCCGGCCCAGTCCTGGCGGACCAGTTCGTCGGGCGTGCGGCATTCAGGCGTGCAGTATTCCGGGTGCGCGTGGTCGTTGTAAAAGCGGGCGCCGTTGCGCAGCACCAGATCGCTCTTGATCTCGGAAAAAGTCAGCGGGCGGGCGGCGTCCTGCGCGAAGTAGTTCGCCTCATCCGTATCCTGCCGGAGCTCCTTCACCCGGAAGCCGCGGGCGTCCACGTGGGGATCTTCCTCCTCGTAGTCCCAGCGCATGCGTACCCCGTCGGCGATCGCACTCCGGACAAGCGCGATCGACTCGGCCACCACGTCGAGACCGGTACTGTCCTGACGGGTAATGCCATATTCCGTCTCGATGCCGAGGAGGATGTCCATGGTCAGATGCTGCCACCCCGGTTTTGGGTGGACGAGTCCGCCCCGGCCGGCGCACAGGGGGCCAGCCGCACGACGTTGCCCGGATCGAAATCGGTCAGTTTCAGCCAGTCCTCGGTCAGGTCGCCAGGGGGAAAGAGCTCGTTTTCTGCATACTCCTTGTCGAGGGCCGCGGTGATGTCCTCCAACGTCAGCGGGGAGGCCGGCGTGTCCCCGACCGCCTCTGTATTCGATTCACGGATACTGCGTTTGATGGCAAAACCCTTGGCGCGCTGGACGATGCCCGCGATCAGCGCCCCGCTCGCCAGGTCGCCGCGGTAGAGGTAATCCTTTTTGCCCGAGCGGAAGGTGACTTCGAGGAAGCGGTTGGCCGGGATCCGGGCGAAGTGCGCCTCCACCGCCTGGTCGATCAGTTGCTCCCGGTCACCCGCGATCGGCAAGGTCGCCGGCAGGTAGATGCGGTAGATGTCGTGGGCGGCGTCCCGGTCGGGCCGCCGGACGCGGATTTTCCGGTCGATCCGGCCCGGTCGCAGGATGGCGGGGTCGATGAGGTCCGCCCGGTTACTGGCCAGGATGATGACGACGTTGGCCAGCGGTTCGATGCCGTCCATCTCGGCGCAGAACATCGGCACGAGGGTGGAAATGATACTGGAGGCACCACCGCGGAAGCTGCCGCGTGTCCCGAGCACCGATTCCGCCTCGTCGATGAACAGGAAGGCGAGACTGCCCTCGGCGGCTTTTTCCCGGCACTGGGCGAAGAGGTCGCGAACCTGGCGCTCGCTTTCGCCCAGCCACATGTTGAGGATTTCCGGCCCCTTGACATGGAGAAAAAATTCCGGGCGGTCGTGCCCGGTCTGGCGGCGCATTTCCTCGCGCAGGTTGTGCGCGGTGGCACGGGCCATGAGGGTCTTGCCGCAACCGGGCGGTCCATAGAGCAGAAAGCCCTTGGGCACGGCGTGCTGAAACTGCTGGAAGAGCGAGGCGTGGAGAAAGGGCAGCTCGATCGTGTCTCGGATGGCTTCGATGGCCTCGGTGTTGCCGCCGACCTGGTCCCAGTCCACGGCTTCCACCGTCGTCAGGCTGCGCTCCACGCGGCGGGCCTGGCCGACGACCTCGACGGCGATGCGCTGGTTGCCGTCCAGCCGGACGTCGGTGCCGGCCTTGATTTTTTCCTTTTCCAACAGCGTGGAACGGACCACGAGCGATTCCTGGGTGCCCGCCTCGGTGCCGATCCGCAGGCGTCCGTTGGGGAGCACCTCGCGCACATTGACGACCGGCCCATTGAGGTCGAAGCCGAAGGCGTCGGCCACCGCATAGGCCTCGTTCAGCAGGACCTGACTGCCCGTCTCGACCGGCGTGTCGTGCAGCTTCGGGTCGACCGAGCAGACGTAGTCGGTGCCGTTCACGCAGACCAGCGCGCGTCCGTTGTCCAGCGAGCGCAGGAGGGTGCCGATCCGCAGGGCGGGAGCCCGCAGCTCCTCCACTGCCTTGTTCAACTCCTCGATCATCGAGCGCGCCTGGTCGTTGATGTCTTCCAGCTCGCTGATGCGCTCACGCAGCAGCCGGATGACGGGGCCGTGCGCCCCCTGCGACGCCAGACGGGCGGTCACCAGGTCATAAAGCTGGAGCGTCGACAGGCTGTAGGGGTCGAAGGCGTCTTCGTCGGGGGCCGGGGCACCCGGTGCACCGGCGGCCGGGGTCACCGGCGTTTCCGGCTCAGGCGGCGTGCCTTCGGGAAAGCCGTCGTCATCGGGCTCGTAGACAGGATGCTTGCGGTCGGGGGACATGCGGAAAAGGCGGGAACAGACTCCCAAGCCTGACAATCTACGTCATCTCTGCAGGCGTGCAAGTTCCCTGAAAATGCAGGAGTGGCGTTGAGAAAAGAAAACAGGAAAGGGGCAGGTTATTTCTGGTAAATCGGGGCAAGCCTGGGCATCGCCTGTCTGCTGCGGCGTTTGCCTATCGTCTATTGTCTATTTCTGAATGTCAGCCTGGAGGAATAGACCATGGCCCATAGACACGGGGCAGAGCCTACCCCGGAAAATCGGGACAAGCCTGGGCATCGCCTGTCTGCTGCGGCGTTTGCCTATCGTCTATTGTCTATTTCTGAATGCCAGCCTGAAGGAATAGACCATGGCCCATAGACAAGGGGCAGAGCCTCCCCCGGAAAATCGGGACAAGCCTGAGCATCGCCTGTCTGCCGCGGCGCTTGCCTATCGTCTATTGTCTATTTCTGAATGCCAGCCTGAAGGAATAGACCATGGCCCATAGACAAGGGGCAGAGCCTACCCCGGAAAATCGGGACAAGCCTGAGCATCGCCTGTCTGCCGCGGCGCTTGCCTATCGTCTATTGTCTATTTCTGAATGCCAGCCTGAAGGAATAGACCATGGCCCATAGACAAGGGGCAGAGCCTCCCCCGGAAAATCGGGACAAGCCTGAGCATCGCCTGTCTGCCGCGGCGC
>JBNPEH010000025.1:76747-82725 GCA_051117635.1 Opitutales bacterium
CTGAATGCCAGCCTGAAGGAATAGACCATGGCCCATAGACAAGGGGCAGAGCCTACCCCGGAAAATCGGGACAAGCCTGAGCATCGCCTGTCTGCCGCGGCGCTTGCCTATCGTCTATTGTCTATTTTTAGATTGGGTGATTAGGCTTACTAAAATTGAAAGGAGGGGAATGAAGTATCAGCACTTTGAGGAGTTGCCGGTCTGGAAGACTGCAGCGGAGGTCTACAATCGGGTTTTAGATTTATTTGAGAAGAACCCGGCCCTGATTTCTTCTGATTTTCGAAGACAGTTAGACCGTGCAGCCCTTTCCATTTCCAACAATATCGCGGAGGGTTTTGATCGAGCGACGACCGGAGAATTATCCAGTTTCCTCAGCTATGCCCGTGGGTCAGCTGCGGAGGTCAGATCAATGATCTTGGTTGTTGCTGACCGTCTCAGCAGCCAAGGGGTCTTGAATGAGCTGATGGAGATTGAGAGACTGGCTGATCAATGTGTTCGTCAACTGTCAGGTTGGCGGCGGCAGATCGCTCAAGGAAATTTAAAAGGTTCCAGAGAAAGTGCCTGACCCTTTCCTATCACCTGTTTCCACCCCTATCTCCTATTTCCTATTTCACACCACCCCGATAGTGCCGTAGTCTGCGCCAAGGATGGCGACCGGGTCGGTGTCCAGCCAGCGGCGGAGCACCGTCGCGTACACCGCGCGGAAGTCGGTGGAGTAGGTTAGGTCGCGGTTTCGGGCGAGATTCAGGTCGGGGGCGGTGCCGACCAGCGGCTGCTGTATACGCGATCCCAGGACAAACAGCGGGGCGGCCGTGCCGTGGTCCGTGCCGCCAGACACATTTTCGCTCGGGCGCCGGCCGAATTCGGAAAAGGTCATGGTCAGCACCTGGTCGTCCAGTTTGCGTGCGGTGAGGTCCCGCTGGAAGGCGGCCAGTGCCTCGCTTAATTCGCCGAGGAGCCGGGCATGTGTTCCAGCCTGGCCGGCATGCGTGTCGTACCCCCCCTGCGAAACGAAATAGACCCGGGTGCCTTGGCCGGCCGCGATAAGCGCGGCGATCCTGGCCAGGCTGCGCCCGAGGCGGCTACCGGGGTAGGCGGCCTCGGGACGGTCTTTTTCGATCCGTTCGAGCACCGTCCGTTCGGTGACCAGCGTGTTCATCAGCATGTGCTGCAGGAAATGGCCGTTCTCACCGGGCGGAGGCTCGCCTTCGGCAAAGGCTTCCAGCATCTCGCGGCCCAGCCGGTCGCCGCGCAGCCGTCCGGATTCCGGCAGGCCGAAAACGTTGGGATTGCCCGCAGCCGCAAAGGCGTCAGGCAGCGTGTCCCCGATGCTCAGGCCGACCGGATCGGCGGACGCCTCAGGGGATCCGCTGCAGGCGTTGTCGAAATAGCGCCCGAGCCAGCCGGTTTCGCTGTAGGTGTCACTGTCCACCGCGGTTTCCCAGATCTCCATTGAGCGGAAGTGGCTTCGGTTGGGGTTGGGGTAGCCGACATTCTGGACGATCCCGAGGCGGCCCTCGCCGTAGAGGCGGGCAAGCGGGTCGCAGGCCGGATGCAGCCCGAGCTGGTCGTTGACGGCGCGGACCTCGGCGGGCGGCAGGCCAAGCTTGGGCCGCAGCCGGTAGTAGTTGTCATCCTGATACGGAACCAGGGTGTTGAGCCCATCGTTGCCGCCGGCCAGCTGGACCAGCACCAGGATGCGGCGGTCCTTGTCAGGCGGCAGGCCGTCGGCCGCCACGGTCCGGGTGAGGAAGGCCGGGGCCACCTGGCTGAAGGCGAGCAGGCCGAGGGCACCGCCGCTCTGGCGGATGAATTCACGACGGGTGGTGGGCGGTAGGAAATCGGGCATGGATCAGCAAAGGTGGTAGGCGGGAGCGGTCAGGGCAGCGACCAGGAAGCCGGCCGCCTCGCGCCGGGCGACGTCGGGGCGGTCGTTGTTGATGCCCGAGAGGAGGGTCGCGAGGAAGGCGGGGTCGCCATCCACATAAAAGCGCTCGGCGAGGCTGTGGGCGAGGCGCTGATCCTCCCAGGCGGTAAAGGCGTCGAGTTGCTCCGCGGTGAGGGTAAAGGTGTCGCGGCCCGCGGCCCGGGCGGTTGCGAGGGCCTGCTGATCGTCGGCGTTGAGGCGCTCGACGTCGACGGGCATGAAGAGCGAGGCGGCGAACTGGCGCCGGGCGGCGATGGTGGCCGAATTGATCCACTGGCGACCGCCCACCCAGCCCCGGACGTTGGGCGGCTGGTAGAAGGGCATGCCCATCAGCCGGAGCTGGGTCAGCGAGCGGCCGGGCAGGGGCAGGACGTCGAGATCCAGGTCCTGCAGCATGCCGAGCATGTAATGGACGGGATCCTTGATCAGCTGTCCGCGGTAAACCGGTTCGTAAAACAGCTGGCTGGTGAAGAGCGTTTCGCAGAGCCAGGGAATGGAAAAGCCCTCGTTGCGCCAGGCATCTGCCAGCGGGTCGATCAGTCGATCGGGCAGGTCCTCGTGGCTGAGGTAGGCCCGGCAGAGTGCCCGTGGCAGAAACCGGGCCGCGGCCGGCTGTTCAAAGATCAGGTCGATCAGTGAATCGAGATCGTGGCTGCCCGTGTCGAGCAGGATGGTATGCGGCCCGAAATCGTGCAGGTGGGGCACCAGGCGGAGGCCGCCTCTCCGGTCGAGGCGGTAGCCGGTCAACGCGCGAGCCGCCTCCTTGACGTCGGTTTCGGTATACCGGCCCTCGCCCAGGGTGAAGAGTTCAAACAATTCACGCGCGAAGTTTTCGTTCGGGGCGCCGCGGCGGCTCCGGTGCAGGTCGAGGTAAAGCGCCATGGCGGGAGAGCGCGCGAGGCTCCGGCAGAAATCCAGATAGCTCCCGGTCAGCCCTTCGCGGATCCGGCGCTGGTGGTCGAACAGGACGTAGGGGTTGTTGACCCCCCGGACGCTGACCGCCCAGATGTTCTGGAAGACCAGTACGCGCTTTTCCTGGGCGGCCTGTCCGGGCTCGCGGGCAAAGGCAAGCCAGTCGAGGCCGAAGCGGTTGAAGGCGTCGCGCTGGACCTGCCGCCGTTGCCGCCGCATCTCCGGTGTATTCATGGCCTGGCGGTCGGCGCGGGGGGCACGCAGGCGGTCCAGGGTGTCTTCCCGCACCGCTTCGAGGGCAGGCGGGACCGGCATGCTGCGCACCTGGCCGAAGGCCTGTTTGACGGTGCGCCGGGCGCCTGCCCGGTGGATCTGGTCGACCCAGTCGGGGCGCAGGGAAAACCCGAGTCGGCTGGCCAGGTGCCGGGCGTGGTCGCGTGACCAGGCTTCGGCGGGCAGCGGGGACCAGGCATTCTCGGGGTTCAGGGGCATTTCGGGAGGTAAACCCTCAGGTGGGGGGAAAGTTGCCGGATTTCCGGTGAAGAGCTTTGCCGGGACTCTGCGGCACCGGCAAGGTCGGTGACATGCGTGCAACGGAACGGGTCAGGCGATTGAAGGCATTGTCGCGGTCGCTGTCGGCGGCGGTCGCTGACCTTCCCTTCACCGAACCGGTGGCGGCCGTTTACAACCCGCTGGTCTACGCGCGGGACCTTCACGAGCATTACCTCGATCTGGCCGGGCAGACCGCCAAGGAGGTGCTGTTCCTTGGCATGAACCCCGGGCCCTGGGGCATGGCGCAGACGGGTGTGCCCTTTGGCGAGATCCCGGCCGTCCGCGACTGGATGGGGCTGCGCGGCAGGGTATCCAGGCCGGCACACGAACACCCAAAGCGACCGGTCGAGGGCCTGGCCTGCCGCCGGAGCGAGGTCAGCGGGCGCCGTCTGTGGGGCTTGTTTCAGGAAGCCTTTCCGGACCCGTCAGCCTTTTTCCGTGACCACTTCGTGGCGAATTACTGTCCGCTGGTCTTCATGGCGGAAAGCGGGGCCAACCTCACCCCGGACAAACTGCCGGTCGCCGAGCGCATTCCTCTGGAGACCGCCTGCCAGACCGCCTTTCGGGAACTGGTGCGCATCCTGGAACCCGAGTGGGTCATCGGCGTGGGCAAATATGCCGATAGCCAGGCCCGGAAGGCGCTGGAGGGCAGCGGCCTGATCGTCCGCCACGCGACCATCCTGCACCCCAGCCCGGCCAGTCCGATCGCCAACCGGGGCTGGGCCCCGCAGGCCCTGAAGCAGCTGCAGGCGCTCGGGCTCTGGGAGGGGGTAGGGGCGTGAGGGGTTAGGGCGTTAGCCCGGAAATCTCCTGAAGAAAGGTATCGCGGGGCGCTTAAGCCACTGATAGTCAGTGAGAACGGACAAAGGGGTCAAACGTGAATGGTACTAACTTAACAGCGTTTTCATCGGTATCGCTATCGAAATCGCTATCGAAATCGATTACGTAAGCCAATGCATATTATTTCCTTATGCATGTTCGATCCCGATTTGCTTACGCCATCTCCGCTTCGCTCCGTCGATTTCGATCCCGATTTGGATCAGGACCCTTAAGTTAGTACCATTCGGGTCAAACATAGAATTTAAACATTGTATTGGTCAGCGAGCTGGTTGGTACGACCCAAGGACATAGGTAACAGTTGTCAGCGGTATGCCACAGACGTGCGCAGCACGGCTGTTGGTATGACCGCTTTGTTCGTCCTATTTTTTGAGGTCATTTCTATCGATTTCGGCGTCTTTCAGAATCTTAATAAGAAGCCCTGGACCAATAGTCTCTCCAGCGTGAACAGGAACGACTGTGTATCGACCATCAGGGTGGCGCTGGAGTGGTGACTGCCACGAATACGAACAACCTCGAAACCGTGCTTCTTGAGGATACGAATGAGTTCGCGCCCGCGAAGCTTGGGTAACCGAGGCATGACTAAACCTGAACCCTCTGGACTCCAATAAAGCTGGAGGAGCCTGTATGATCCATTTCGTCTTCAAGACACAGTTCTATGACTTCTCGGATACGCTTCATGCACGTGTCCAACGACTTAGCTTGGGTGTAGCAACCTCGGAGATCGGGAACAGAGGCAACAAAGTACCCTTCGGAGTCTTGCTCGATGACGACATTGAATTCGCGTGTCTTAGGCATGTGTAGAGTATGGCTGAATTCTCAGGGATGGCAATCCGAGTTGTTTTGAAGATGAACGTAGAGGCCAGGCGCATCTACCCGACCGGAGGAAGGGTGGATGTTGCCTGTGCTGAATGGTTAGGCACTCCGAATCTGTTCCACGGCAACCTCTGGCAAATTGGCGCGCTCCCCGGCGTGCTCAACCGTCATCGAGACTAAATTCCCTTCCGCGTCGAGATCTACATACACATTCTCACTGATCGCCCGGGTCTCGGAAACTTCCTGGCTGGAGAATTCAAAGAGCGCTGTGTCGGTATCATCAAAATACTTAATTTTCATTTCTTTTCTTCGGGTTGAAAGCTGCGGTCGAAAAAGGCATTGTGAATGGTCTCCTCGTCAGCGAGCTGGATCACTCTCAAATATTTTCCCTCCTCTTCAATCCATGCCCATTTTCGGATTCGACCATCTGATTGATATTCTTCTTTCAAGGGTTGATCAATCACAGAGCGTATCCACTCATCTTTTATCTTTGCCCGGTCAGGTCGCTCCCGGGTAAAGCGGAAATACGCTGTCGTTTTCATTTCATTCTTTTCTGCCTAACAGTGTTATATCAGCAACTGAGTTGCTGAATATCAGGAAGCCGGTGCTGGGTGATTGGGCGGGTGAGGGGATCTGGCGGATTCAGGAACGGGTTGATGGCGGGGGACATACCTTGATTAACGTTAGGTGGGATGCCAGTGCCGGCAATGATATTCGTCCGGGCAAAAGCCCGACTCAGTAAGCTCAATCCGTTCGAGTTGGTGATATCAGGGGTTTCCGGGCCTCCCTTAACAGTCCGGTGAGTTCATTATTACCCCGCCAACTAAATAAGCTGCATATTGGCCCAATGATTGCTTATCAGATGCATGGAAAAAAGAGACACACGGACCCTGAATCAGGACACGCAGGCGGAGATCCGCCGCAAGGCGGTCAA
>JBNPEH010000033.1:0-79646 GCA_051117635.1 Opitutales bacterium
ACTGGTAGAGGACCTTGGGTTCGCCGTCGACCGCGATGCGGAGGAGACGGCCGAGGGCGTCGTATTCGTGGGTCGTCTCGCTCACCAGCGTGGGGTCGACTTGGTCGGCCGCGCGCCGGAAATAGCGAAGAGTTGTTTCTACCGGCTGGACCGGGATTGACCTACGTTCCCGGTGGCCGGGGGTCCTGATGTCTACCCTTTCCACAAGCGAGTAGGCCTACCGGTTAATGAGGTCCGGCCGTGATCGGGGTTGATTGCTCCGGAACCGGTCAACCCGGATTCCAAACCCCGGTCAGTACCGGGGAATGGCGGCGACGAGGCTGTTCTCAGGGAGGTCTTTTTCGGATACGGCAAGGGCGCGACCACCATGAAGCACAGTTTCAACGGCAATGTAGTCCAGCAGGTCGATGGCGCAGGAGGCTGCCTGCGGATCGGTGGCAATGGACACCTTCAGGTTGTCCGGATCGCAGACGCCTGGGCGGAAGCGGTCTGCCGCCACCAGGCAGGCCTCGAGCCGGGACAGGGCGGCGGCGGGCGCCGCCTGTTTGAGGTCAACGATTCCCTCTCCGCGGCCAACGGACTCATGGACCGCATCGATCAGCGCGCGGCGTTTTTTCTCGATCACGGGCTGAAGGGCAGACTCCACATGCGCAAAAAACTCATTCTGGTTGAGTGAGGCGGGGTCTTCCAGCACGTCGATCACGGTTCGCTTGTTTTCGCGACTGGCTTTGTGGAACTGACCAATGTTATCGCCAACGCCGATGACAATGAGGACGTCGTTGTCGTTGACCAGAAAGTGTTCCGTAGCCTGGGCAACGGCCTTGAACAGGCGCTCCTTTTGATGATCTTCGAGGTCATCCGGCAGACCCTGACCGTGGATGGCGTAAGCGATGGCCGTGCCGGAGCGTCCCGAGGCGGACACGGTCTTGGCCGAATGAGCCTGAATCGAGCGTTCGGGGTCGTCCGGCCAGATGACGTCGCTGATCGCCTTGGGCAGATCCGGCACTTCAATGCTCTCCAGATGAAACCGGTCACCGCGGAAACAGCGGATGTCTTCACGGTTCAGGCAAAGAACCGTAACCGGCATATTCTCACTCAGGATCGGCAGGATGGCCTTGCAGGCAAAACGTTCGGCTACGGTAACCCGCGGCTCCACGGTAAAAGGCAGGTCGAGGATTTGAAGCTGCTCCGGGTCGAGGAACAAGCCGAGGTTGGCTTTGCGATCCAACCAGAAGGCCCTGTCTTTACTCAGCTCCCGAAGCGGAGCCAGAAAAGCTTCGGTTTGCCCGGCTTCCATGCCGGAGGCGACCAGGGCATCCTGAGCGCGGGTCAGGGCGTTCTCCAACCGGACCGCGTTTTTATCGGTCTGCGGCGGCGCCTGATCCACGTTCAGGTAGATGGAAACCCGAATACCGCCCCGGGCTTCCATCAGCCCGCGAACAGCCTCCTCGCCGGGAGTAAGGATTTGCGGCGATCTGTCGGGATATTGGGATTTTGCCATATTTCCACGGTAACAAACCCCGGCCGGTACCACAAGGGAGGGCCCGGCTTGCGGGTTTTCCGTAGCCCGAACTTCTCACCAGAATCGGGAAACAGGGCGGTAAATAATGCTGGACGAACGATTTGCAGGATTTCTTCGAAATGCACATTCGCAGGGGTGCCCTGTTCCCCGATTGTTTTCGCCCACATGCGCGATCTGCGGCGTGTTATTCTCGCTGCGCTCGTTGAGGTGTCGCCCTGCGGGCTCGGTAGTCGGGCTGGAAACCGTCTGGTTACGCACCTCAGTGCGCGCCCAGCCGGTTTCGCCCTCCCGCCGTCACCCTTCGGGTTATGGCGGACACGCCGCCTTCCGCCGTCGCTTTTCGAGCTATGGCGGACAGGTGCAGCTCATCCCATCTGGGCTTCATGAGAAGTCCGGGGTAGGGGCGTTGCTTGCGACGCCCGCAGGATAATTTGCCTCCTGACAGGGAACTCATTCGATCGCCTGGGCCCGCTGAGGGCGTCGCAAGCGACGCCCCTACGAAGGCTGCGGGCCCGGGGCCAAAGGGCTGTTGCTCAGTGCTCGAGGTAACCGGCGTCGGAGACGAGGCATATCCCGCCGAAGGTCTTGAGGATCGGGCTGACCCGACGGGCAATACGATCCGCCATCTCGGCATCGCAGGCGATCAGCAGGACCCGATTCTGAAAGGTGTCGGTCATTTCATCGCCCCCCATTTCTCCGCGGTCGCCGTAGCCGTGAACGCGGGGAAACAGCGTGTACCCGTCGACCCCGAGCTTGATGAGCAACTCCTGAATTTTCTCGGTTTCCCGGCCGTTTGTCACGATTTCCACACGCTTGACGGGCCGATAATGGGGTTCGGCGGATTCCTGGCTCATGGGGCAGTCAGCAGTTCGATGATGGCAAAATAAACGGGCAACCCGATGGTGATGTTAAACGGGAAGGTGACCCCCAGCGCAAGCGGGAGGTAGAGGCTGGGATTAGCCTCGGGCAGGGCAATGCGGAAGGTGGCCGGGACGGCGATATAAGAGGCACTTGCCCCGAGCAGCACGAGCAGGAAGGCGTTGCCCGGCTCGAGATCGAGCGCAAGCGCACCGCCCAGGGCAAGCACCGCACCGAAGAGCGGAAACAGGATGGCGAAGCCGATGGCAAACAGCCCCGCCTTTTTCAGGGCATCGAACCGGCGCGCCGTGACCAGACCCATATCGCAGAGGAAAAAACAGAGCATGCCGTAAAAGATCTCATGCGTGAACGGCATCAGGTTCTCCGCTTTTCCGCCGGCGATCCAACCGATGGCCAGACTGCCGAGCAACAGAAAGACCGAACCGTTGAAAAAGGCTTCGTGGAAAATGGAGCCCAGGCCGAACGGCCGGCGCTCCACAAGGTCGCTGTGCTTCTTTCCACCCAGCCGGGCAAGCAGCAGACCGACGACAATGGCGGGCGACTCCATGAGCGCCATGGCAGCCACCATGTGGCCGCCGTAGGGCACGTCGCGGGCATTCAGAAACGCGATCCCGGTGACAAAGGTGACGGCGCTGATCGACCCATAAGCGGCGGCCAGTGCCGCGGCATCAGCGGTCCCCAGTCGTTTCCGCAGGATAAAGAACGCGCCGCAGGGCATGATTGCGGACAGCAGGACGGCAAAGGTCAGCGCCCCCCAGACCTGAGCGGTCAGCGTCGCCCCGTGCAGGGCCATGCCGCCTTTAAAGCCGATCGCCAACAGCAGGTAGTAACTGAAAAATTTCGGAAGCGGTTGCGGAAATTCCAGATCCGACTTCACCAGCCGGGCGAGGATTCCGAGCAGGAAGAAGAGGATGGGCGGACTGGAAAGGTTTTCCGCAAGCAGCGCGATATTCATAAACCGCACGGAACCAAGCCGCCTTTGCTTCGGATGACCAGCCAAGAATCGACGGCTTGTGGTTGCGAGTGCGATGGGACCCCGCAACGGCGCGACCATCATCATGATCGGGCGGATTGAGGGGCGGCCGGTGACAGCAACTTGATCAGTCCGCTTTGAACCGTTCCCAAACGGGAATCTCCAACTGGTCTTCCAGGGCACGTATCCGTTTCAGGACGACGGGTTTTCGAGCCTCCGGCCGGTTGTCCGGTAATGTTGGATACAACGCTTTCAGGTAGGCGTAGGCTTCGGCCGGACGCCCGTGATTGCGGAGCAGCTCGGCATAAAGGCGGGCGGCGTAAAAGGGAGCTTTCGGGCGCTCCGCTGCCTGCCGGTACAGCTCCGCCGCGCGAGCCCAGTCGTTCAGGCGGTTGTTCCAAATCTGCGCCCGCTCGAGCAGGATCCACAGCGCATCGGGGTGGTAAGCTTCGGCCTCCTCCAGCAGCGCCAGGGCGCGCCGGGCGTAATCATGCCGGATGGCTTCCTGCTCGGCCGCGGGCAGGGCCGTGAATCCGCCCGCATCGCGAATGGCCCAGACCGGCATGTCATAGGCAATCATGCGGGCGCCGTTCATCCAGAAAAAGCTCGGCCGCGGGTCCACCCGGGTGGCCAACCGGATGTAGGCGGTTGTCTTCACCGGTTCCAGACGTTCCCAGTACCAGGCCGCCCGCAGCCAGACAAAATCCGCTACGATGGCGCGAAAGCCACTCAGGACACCCAGCAGCGCCCCCTGCCCCAAGGCCTCCAGGCCGTCGACCTTCAGCTCGGGTCGCTCCGCCCGGATGTCTTCCCAGGCCGGTTGGACGAAAGGCTGCAGGATACTGCCGGCAAGGAGGAGCCCGGCGACGACCCCCGTCACGGGCAACCCCTGCCGCAACCGGTCAGGCCAGGATACTCGGGCTTCAAACAGCGGCATGACTGCATGCTTACAGTTCGCGGCGCCGAAACAGCGCCCAGGCCGCGGCCAGGAACACCATCGTGTAGGCACCGGCGTACCCGAGAATCCTGAGGATGGTCCCCCACCCCGGCCGGTTTCCTTCCGCCTGGAGCAGGAGATCGCCGAGGTTGAATACCTGATAATTGGGAAAAACCAGCCCGATCAATCCGGCGAAGGTTCGTGCCAGCCAACCCGCGTCGGCGGTCGTGTAGGCATCAGCGGCGATGTATTGCAGGTGGCCGATGACCAGGATCAGCGCAGTCATGACCAGCGTGAACAAGAGCGTCCGGCCCAGGGTGGCAACCAGCAGCGTTAGTGCGGCAGTCATCGCCAGTTTGGCGATTTGCACGAGAGCGAAGACGGCGAGATCCGCATACGGCAACCCCGGCGGAACGGACTGCCCCGGCGGCCACTGAGCCAGCAACGCCTGCTCCCGTTGCCAGAGCGTGCCCCCGAGCAGGACGGTCAACAGGACGACAAAGACCCCGGCGAGCGCGACGGTCCCCAACCACTTGCCGACCAGAAAACACAGCGGGTGGACAGCCCGGGCCAGCACGGTCAGCACGGTCCGGTTTTCCAGCTCGGAAAAAAACAACTGAGCCAGCGCGGCTACCGCCAGGATGGTTCCGAACACGACGACCGCTCCCAGCCCGAAGTCCGCCAGAAACTTCAGCTCGGACGCCCCGAAGTCGACCTGCTGAAAAAACCGCCCGCTGAGGATCTGGGCTGTCCCCAGACACAGCAGCAGCGGAAAAAAGCGCTGTCGTACCGCCTCGAGAAAGGTCAGTCGACCGATCAGCAAGCCGGTTCGGATCTGATGCCGGAAATCGCTCATGACCTCCCCGCCCCCTCTCTGCCCAAATCCATCGGGGCATCCTGAACGCGCTTCAGGAACAGGTGATCCAGGCGTTTGCGGTGGGTTTGCGGCTGGGGCGGTGGCAGTCCGCGCTCTTTGAGAAAGCGCTTCAGCGCTTCGGCATCCTCCGGATTCAGCCCGTTGACGGTCCAACCGGTCGGAGCTGTTTGGTCCTCCGCCAGCAACGCA
Organism: Opitutales bacterium; assembly: GCA_051117635.1. Classification (GTDB taxonomy): domain Bacteria; phylum Verrucomicrobiota; class Verrucomicrobiia; order Opitutales; family JABSRG01; genus JBNPEH01. Next base: position 5,378 of record JBNPEH010000033.1, read on the forward strand.
TCGACCGGTCCCTCAGCCACCAGCCGCCCCTGGTGCAGGATGGCGACCGCGTCGCAGATCTCCTCCACCTGCGCGAGGAGGTGAGAACAAAGCAGGATCGTTTTCCCCGCATCACGCAACTGCCGGATGAGCCGGGTAATCGCCGCACTGCCGACCGGGTCCACCCCCGCGGTAGGCTCGTCCAGGATCAGCAAGTCGGGATCATGCACCAGCGCCTGAGCGAGACCGATCCGTTGCAGCATACCCTTCGAGTAAGTACCCACGCGTCGGTCGCCGGCATCCGCCAGACCGACGGTTGCCAGGGCACGACGGACCGGTTCGTCCCCGGGCCCGCAGGCCATGCCACTGAGGCGGGCGAAAAAGGCGACCAGTTCAGCCCCGGTCAGAAACCGGTGGAAACAGGGAGCCTCCGGCAGATAGCCGATGCGGTTTCGTACGACCACGGTTCCGGCCGGCTGACCGAGGATGCGGGCGGAACCAGTGGAGGGACGGAGCAGCCCGAGCAGGACCTTGATGGTGGTGCTTTTCCCCGAACCGTTCGGCCCGATCAGGCCATAGACCTGACCGCTGGGCACAGTCAGGCTGAGATCGTCCACCGCCCGCAGGCGCAGCCCGCGGAGGCCGGCGGGGAAGTCCTTGACCAGATGCTGGATCTCGATGGCGGCCTGGGCCATGGCAACAAGCAGAGCGGCGGGTCAACGCACGATGGAGAAACCGGTCAGGCCCCGGGGGCTGGCCGGGTCGCTCTCCTCGCCCTTACGGATATAGCTGCGCATCTGATCGGCCAGCTCGGCGAGGAAGGCGCGGACCTCGTCACGGCTTCCCTCGGCAACCACGTGGACCCGACCGTCATCGAGGTTTTGAACGGTACCGCTGACCTCGAATTCACGGGCCACCTGGGTCGTGGAGTAACGGAAACCGACGCCCTGGACATGGCCGCTGTACCAGGCTTCTATTCGGATGCGGTCAGGTGCCGGGTTCATGTTTATGCACTGTGAAGAGCCAGTCACCGTTGCGCAAGCCAGCGCCGGTCTTCCACCGGATTCGATTAAGATTTGCGTTTTGTTCAACCACAGTCACGGTAGCTTTCGAACCGTTCTGATTGACCTGAATGAATTTCAATTCCTCGGAAAACGACTTTGACGGCGAATGGGAGGACCGGGGTGATGTCGCCTGGAACGAGTGGGACTGGCGGCAATATCTCAGAAAAGCAGACCGGGAGACACTGCGTTTTATCTCCCTGTACGAATCCCTGAAAAACGAGCCTAACCACCTCGACGAGGTGGCCAGACGCATGGGCTGGGACCGCGAAGACTGGGCGCCCGCCCAGGAAGATGACGACGAAAGGGGAGTTGAGCCGCCGGACCTCTCCGCCATTGGCGAGTCCCCGCCGTCCCAGATTCCGGATGCCGCTTTCGATCTCGACGATTTCGATCCCTACACGATGCACCGGCATCCGGTGTACATCGTGTCCTACGGCCTCTATCAGACCATCCGTCGGGGCTGGGAAGCGTTCATGGACGCTCATGCTGAGTCACTCACGCCGGCCTTCACCTGGCGCTTCGGTGAGTCCCTGCGCCGCGGCGAAAACCAGGCCCTGCAAGCTGTTCAGGCTCTGGATCTGGGGGACTACGGCCTGGCTGTCTGCCACCTGAAAGCCGCCCATGCCGCGGTCAACCAGTCGCTCGGCCTCCTTCAGACCCTGACGTCCAAACGGTCAGCCATCCTGCGCCTCTTTCTGCAGGAAATGAACCGTCGCCTGTTCGACCTGCGCGAAATCTGGCTCCGCGTGCTGGCCGATTGCCGGGAGGAAAACCGGCGTCGCGACGAGGAATCCTGATTCCGCCAGAGTCCCGGTGAGCGGGACGAGGGTGGAAGGCGTGTCCATCCTGTCCGGAGTTGTGCCGGGGCCGGTGGATGTTTTTGTTTCAGTCATGCCCCGCTTGTTGTTCCCGATTCCCCGCCTCACGCCCGCGATCATTCTGTTGTCAGGTGTCCTGGTCGGCGCCTGGACTCTCCAGGCCGATGAACGGCTGATCGGCGGTCCGATGGTCGCCTGGACCGAAATGCGCGAAGCGGCCGTCTGGGTTCAGACCCGTAATCCCGAGCGACTGATGCTCGCTTACTGGCCCTACGGCGATTCGGATCGCCTGCGCGAATCCCGTCCCGTTGAAAGCGGGCCAACTCCCCCTTACACCGCTACGCTGGTGGCCGACCGGGTGGAACCGGGGCAAACCTACGAGTATGCCATTCTCGTCGATGGTGAGCCGGCGCTGCTCACCTATGCGACCCGGTTTGCAACACCTCCCGATTACCTCGACCGAACCCCGCCCGGCGAGGCGACCTTCGCTCTTCTGTCCGGCCACTATGTCAATGAAGCGCCCTATGATCCGCCCTATACCAAGCCGGGAGCGGATCCAGAGCCGGCCGCGCGATTACTCCGCTCCCTGGATCCCGACGGCTGTATCTGGGTGGGGGATACGCTTTATTTGCGTCCCGCCGATGTCGGCAGCCGGAGCGGCCTGGCCGCCCGCTATCGGCATAACCGAAACCAGGCGGGCCTCACCGAGATCCTGGCCAGCCGGCCGCACTATGCCGTGTGGGGTCTCCAGGACTCGGGTTTTGCGCGGGAGGGGGCTGATTATCTGCTCACTGAACCCGCGGCTCAGCTTTTCCGGGCCTATTGGCCCGCCCGCACGCCGAGGCCCGTCTCCGAAGGCATGGGCCAGACGACCCGGTTCCGGTGGTGGGATGCCGAGTTTTTTCTGATGGATGCGGTGGTCGCCCGTTCGACGGCGGAACGCCCCCGCGAGCCTCAGACGGTGCTGGGAGAACATCAGGTACACTGGCTGCTGGACGCGCTCGCCTCCAGCAAGGCCCGGTTCAAGGTGGTGATCATGGCTTCGCCGGCACTCAATCCCGTGGCTGAACCGCCGCACTGGAGTTTTGCCGAGAAGGAACAGCGCGATTTTCTTGAGGCGCTTCAGGAACTCAAAGTGCCGGGGGTCCTTTTTGTCTCATCGGGCATCGGTTACGGTGAATTGACCAAGACCATCCGGGCTCAGGGTTATGACCTCTTCGACTGGACGATTGGCCCGATGACGGGCCCTGTCGGCCAGGACAATGAAACGCTGAACTACTTCCGCGAGCCGGGTTCCGCCACCTTCGAGCGGCACCTGGGCACGCTGTCCCTCGGCGGCCCGGAGAATGACCGCACGCTTACCCTGCGCACCTACCTGACGGATGGCACCCTCCGCTGGGAACGGATCCTGAAAGCAGCGGATCTGGGCTACTGAACATCTTGTCATCCGGCATCGGGGGCGGCCAGCTGTACCCTGGTGCATGTTAAATTGAGTCCCGGCTGATTGGTTTACCGGGGAAAGGATAAATGGCACTACCCCGGACTTCTCATGAAGCCCAGATGGGATGAGCTGCACCTGTCCGCCATAGCTCGAAAAGCGACGGCGGAAGGCGGCGTGTCCGCCATAACCCGAAGGGTGACGGCGGGAGGGCGAAACCGGCTGGGTGCGCACTGACGTGCATAACCAGGCGGTTTCCAGCCCGACTACCGAGCCCGCAGGGCGACCCCTCAACGAGCGCAGCGAGAATAACACGCCGCAGATCGCGCATGTGGGCGAAAAGAATCGGGAAACAGGGCTCCACCACGAGCGTGCATTTCGGAGAAATGCTGCAAATCGTTCGTTCAGCACTATTTACCGCCCTGTTTCCCGATTCTGGTGAGAAGTTCGGGCTAAGCGGAACGACGGCTGAGAGACCCGCCTTTTTAAAGCGGCGAAAGATACGCCGCACTCAAAAGGGCCTCCGCTGTGATTTTCGCTCAAAGGGGGGGTGCAGCATTTTGTAATTGAGCTTAAGTCAGTGCCATTCGGGTTAAGGATCTTTCTTTAGGCCTCGAATTTATTCCCAGGGGTTATTCCTCCCGTCAACTACCGCGATCACCCGGACCCCGGGGACGATCGTCCCCTTCGGATTCCTCGCCGGGCTGAGCCTGAAGGATAGTCTGCTGAACCGAGTCTGGCAATCCGCTCTCCGGCAGCCAGGCGGAGGCGGCGGCCGGATCCTTGCCCATCCATTCCCTACCCACGCGGGTCAGGGCCTGCTGCCGGGCTTCGGCGTCCTGGATCGTGGCGGCCCAGGCGGCGGCCGTGGCGGGATCTTCTTCACTGATTCTCCGACTGAAGACGGACAACGAACGGTCCAGCTCCTCCCCGCCCTCGAGCTTGTTCAACCACTCCGCCGTGGCGGCGGGATTCTGACGACTCCAGGCATTGACGACCTGCGCGGCGGCCTCCCCACGCAATTCGCCCGATGGCAGGCTGCCTACCCATTCAGCGGCGGCGGCGGGATCGCTGCGGCTCCAGTTCCTGGCCAGACGTTCCACCGCCGCCGGCTGCAGGCCGCTTTCTCCCAGGGAAGCGAGCCAGTTGGCTGTGTCGGCATAGTCGGTATTCTGCCAGGCGCCGGCCACCGCCGCGACGACCTCCTGCCGGAAGGCGTCATCGGGCAGGCTCCGCAGCCAGGTCGTCAGCTCACCGCGGCCCATCTGGAGCAAAGCCGGCGCCATGCTCTGCAGGCTGCGCTGCCGCATCTCCCCGTCTTCCAGTGACTGGGCGTAGCGGGCGGCGGCCCGTGGATCGACCGAAGCCCAGCCGGCGAGCGCCCCGCCCACGAAGACCTCACGTTCGCGACCGCCGAATTCATTCGCGTAGGCCAGGGCGGCAACCGGATCCTGCGTTGCCCAGCTGCGCAAACCGGCGGAAACGAGAAAAAAGCTGCGACGGCCGGAACCGCTGGTTTCGGCATAGGCCAGCGCACTCTCCGGATCGAAGGCGGCCCAGGCGTAGATGAGCAGCGCCTGATCCCGGGGATTGAGCGGGGTGGACGCATCCTCCAGCGCGGCCAAAGCCTCATCGATATTTTCCGCCGACAGTTCAGCCAGCAGGGCGGTGAATCCCTGAATGCGTTTAATCGGATTTTCCTCCGAAAGCACCTGCGCCAGACGGGTCGCCAGCGGGGCCTGATGGGGACGCGGGGCGGGTGTTTCCACGGCGGGCAGGGGCGGCCTGGCCGACGATTCGGCTGTGGATCCCCTGGAAGGGTCAGGTCGGGCCTGCTCCGACAGACCGGAACCGGGTGCAGGCTCCCGGTTGCCTAGCGAAAAACCGACAATAAAGGCGAGTGCCAGGGTAAGGGGCCACCCGACAAAGAGGAAACGGCGACGCGGGCTCATGGTGGAACGGGCTAACGGTCGGAATAAACCAGGGTCAGGGGCAGAAGTTGCGCGCCGGATCGTTACGAAGCCTGGTTGGGAGCGGGCCCGGTGTCAGCGGGGAAACTGCTCCGAGAAATCCGCCTGGGAGGTGTTACCGATGGCCGTATTGTGCAAATCGGCCACATGTCCGGTTTCGGTGTCCAGAATCCGGAGAGACGTCCGGGCGCCGGAGCGCCGGGTGAATACGAGGTGACGACCGTCGGCCAGCCAGGCTGGCTCGACAGCGGATCCACCTTCACGGGAAACGATCACGCTCCGACCTTGCGCAAAGTCATACACGACGATCTGGAAGCCACCGCTGAAGGCCGCTGTAAAAGCGATCTGGTCCGGGCTATAAGGATTCCAGGCCGGCTCGGTGCAATTGCCACTGACGTTGGTCGGTACGCGCTGAAGGGCCCCACCCGCTACGGGTATGGTAAAAATCTGGGGCCGGCCTGTCAGGTCCGAAGCCAGCGCCAGCCGGCGACCGTCGGGAGACCAGGTGGGCTTGGCCTCCAGGCTGCGGTTGTGGGTCAACGGTTGCGGGTTCCGGCCGTCGGGTTCGGCGATAAACACCTCCGGGCTGCCCTGCCGCGACAGGATCATGGCGATGCGTCGGCCGTCCGGGCTGAAAACGGCCCCGCTGTTGGTCCCTTTATAAGCGGCAATGGTGGTGATCGTTCCGCTTGGCAGATCCAGCTTGAAAATATCCGGAAAGCCGGAACTGAAGTAACTGGTATAAAGCACCTGGCTGCCGTCGGGCGACCAGCGGGGATTCACACAATCGGCACCGTGGCGGGTGAGGGGGCGGGCGCGCTGGAACAGCAGGTCGCTTTCCCAGATTTCACGCTTGCCGCTGACATCGCTGACGAAAGCCAGTTTGCCGGAAAAGAACCCCGGTCTTCCGGTGGTCCGTCGCACCGCGTGATCGGCCGCCCGGAGCAGGGCGTGCGTGTCGGTCTGTCCCCGGAGGATATCCCGGGCCAGGACGCGCGGTGGACGGCCCGAAGAAATGGTGATCCGGGCGCTGCGGCTGCCGGCGGGATCAAAGCGGAAAATAAAGGCAGCTTCTTCCGGGGCGACCGAGCGGATCCCGCCGTGAAGGGCGAATGCCTGCTCGATGATTTTCAGGGTGGCGGGTGAATCGGCTTCCAGCGCGACGGCGAGGCTATTCTGGCGCCCGTCCCCCACCAGATCCTGAAGGCGTATCGGCTGGGCGGTCAGCGGAGAAATCGTGGCACACAGAACGAGCCCCAGCAGGAGCGTCATCAGCGGAATCCGGTGATAGGCGAGAACCATGGGATGTAGCTTGAGGCAGGAGTCGGGCGGTCGAAAGGCTTTTCGACGGCCGGGAATTCCCCGAGCGCATTGACAGGCCGAAGAGCACCTTGCTCCCTACTCGTTCACGTCATTCCCGAATGGCGCTCACTTAAGGTTTCCGATCCAAATCGGAATCGAAATCGAAATCGGGATCGAATATGCATAAGCATCTCGTTTACACAGGCTTACGGAATCAATTTCAATAGCGATCCCGATCAAAACGCTGTTAAGTCAGTGACATTCACGTCATTCCCAAAAATCACCGGCATGGACAACGACACAATCAAAGAAGCCCTCAAAACCGTAAAATATCCGGGATTCAGTCGGGATATCGTTTCCTTCGGGCTGGTCCGCGGCATCGAGGCTTCCAACGGCAAGGCGACGGTCTCGCTGGCTGTCACGACTCAGGATTCCGCGATTCCCGCCCAGTTGAAAGCGGCCGCCGAAACCGCCTTGAAAACCGTGCCCGGCCTGGAAACGGCGGAGGTGACTGTCGCGGTGTCCAAACCGCCCCAGGCCGGCGGGGCTGGTCAGGCGGCCGGTGCCGCCCGGTCGGCCCCCGGTCATGGCGATCCCCTGGGCGGCAAGGTAAGATTTGCCGTGGCGATCGCCAGCGGCAAGGGCGGCGTCGGCAAATCCACCTTTGCGACCAATCTGGCCTGCGCGCTCGATGATCTGCTCACGACCGACCGACCAGACAGCGCGGGTGTGGGCCTCCTGGACTGTGATATTTATGGCCCGTCAATTCCACTCATGATGGGCATCAACGGCCGACCGGACGTGGAGGACGACCAGATCCAGCCGCTGACCCAGTTCGGGATCAAGGTGATGTCCATGGGGTTCGTGGTGGACGAGAACACGCCGGTGGTCTGGCGCGGCCCCATGATCACCAAAACGATTCAACAGTTTTCCGAGAATGTGGCGTGGGGCGAACTGGACATCCTGGTGATCGATTTGCCGCCCGGGACCGGAGACGCTCAGTTGTCGTTGGTGCAAACCATCCCGCTGGACGGGGCTGTGGTGATTACCACACCGCAGCCGGCCGCGGTGAATGTGGCCCGGCGGGGGGCTCTGATGTTCGGTAAGGTCAATGTTCCCATTCTCGGGGTAGCTGAGAACATGAGTTACCTGGAGGATCCGGAAACGGGTAAACGCCAGTATCTGTTTGGAGAAGGGGGCGGCGATCGGACGGCCAGGGACCTGAATGCGGATTTTCTCGGGCAGATTCCGCTGGATCAGCGGATCCGGGAGGGAGCCGACCGCGGAATCCCCATCGTTAAAGCGCTTCCGGACAGCCCTGCCGCAAAGGCTTTCCGAACCATGGCCCGGTCGCTTGTCAGCCAATTGAATCGGCTTTATCCGGAGAAGAGCCTTGATTGAGTTACGGTCGGTTTTTAACGAAAGCATGAAGCAATCCTTGTAAAACCCGGGTTTTACTTCACACTATTGTGCCAATTCGGCAGTTTGCCGATATGAACAGCTTTCCTTCTTCCGTTTTGTCCAAGCCCAAACCCCGATCATTCGGTCGGTCGTCCGACCAGTCGTCAGATTTTGCTCAGGGTTCCAGCCTCTATCAGCAATTCCTTGCCGAGCGGGAAGAAATCCTGCGTCACAAGTGGTTGGAATCGGAAAAAGCCGGTACCGATGTCGGCTTTGAGCGAGCGCTTCTCGACTGGATCCGGAATCACCGGGACAAGTGGCGCGATTCCCGGAAAGACGCCGATCATGACAACCGTCAGGCCGAAGCCTGACCGGTTCAGGCAACCTCAGAGCGGCGCCCGCCGGCGCTGGTTCCGCCCGTTCAGCCGGCTCGGGGACCTGAAAAAAGCCCCGCTTACTGCAGGGCTCTTTTGAGAAAGGTAGGAGGCTGACCCGGGGCTACTTCTTGATTTCCCGGTGGACCGTGTGCCGTCGCAGATGATGGTTGTACTTCTTCTTTTCTACCCGCTCCGGCTGGAGCTTGAAATTACGGGTGGTCAGGTAACGGGAGACCGGTTTGCCCTCTTTGCGGGCTTCGGTGCATTCAAGGATGACGGTTTCGCGTGGCATGGCTGAAGATGGGTTGAGGAAAAACCCGTCAACATCCTGAAATCCGCTTCGGATGCAAACCAAATTCCCCGGAGGTTCTCAATTCGGACCGAGGGTCTTTTCAATCAGACGAAGCATTTCCCCCCGACGGAACAGGGTAACCTGACCTGTGCTGCCGGAAACCACAATCGACAGACTTTCCGTTGCGCGGGTGATCGAAGCGGCCGCCGCATGACGGGACCCCAGGCCGCTCGGCAGATTGTGTTCGTAATCCGGCGCATGAATCAGGCTGCCAGCGGATTCCAGCACCCCGTCGCCCCGGATGATGAAGGCACCGTCGATCGTGGACAGTTCCTTCACCGTCTCATCCATAAAGGGGTTGAGTACGTTTTTGTCCTCCTCCTTGTAGCCATAGAAGGGATTGAGCACCAGCGGCTTGATATATTGCCGGACGCGGGAGGTGTCTCCCAAAACAAAGAGGCAGCCCACTGGCTTGCCTTCGCGGCCCTCGACAGCCAGCTCGGTGGCAATGGCCAGCACCCGTTCAACCACGTCGGGCCGAACCGACGGCGGGAGGAAATTGGTATCAAGCGAAATGATACTCCGGAATTCCCGCTCGATATCGATCACCACCAACGTATCGAACTGGTTGCTCTGCGGAATGCCCCCCACAAAACACAGCCGGCTGTTGAAGGAAAAAATGCCCCGCGTGAGGCCGACGAGGACAGCCGAGCGGATCTGTGAAAGCCGGTTGGCCGAGAGCGACCGCACCGGGACGATGGCGTCGATATTGGGATAGGCGGAGGCCGAGTCGCTGCCACCCTGCGAGATCAGCACCGTCTCGAAGCCCCGGAACTTGCGTGTGATTTCCACGCCCCCGGCAAAGGTGTCGCCGGCGACCACGATATGCGTGCAGCGGGATCCTTTCGCGATGACTTCCGCTTCGCGCAGAATCAGCCGGTTGAACTTGTTTTGTTTCTGCTGCGGGGCGGAATCCCCGCCGAAGATGCGCTTAACCTCGGTCCGGAAGCTGTTCAGGTCCCCCGCTCCGTTGAGCCGGTTCAGGTATTGCGGGTCCTGGAATACCCGGGCCAGCGAGGCAAGCACGTTGAGGTAAGCCCGGGCCCCCTCATTGGCCAGCAACAGGTAGACCTGATGGATTTTCCCGTTTTCCCGGCTGCCGGAACTGGTCGAGGAAATACCGGCGGCGCTCCGGCCTACGGCAATGAGGTAGCGCCGCCGCATCTTGATCCTGAGGTGGGGCAAGGCGATACCATTGCCCAGGTAGGTGGTCATGGTCGCCTCACGTTCCATCAGCCGGGCATGAACGGCCTTGGCGGAAGGAGCTTCCGGATCCTTGTCGAGCCGGCAGATGGCGAGCAACTCCCTGACCGCCCCGTCCAGCGTATCACTGGTCAGGTTGATGATCCGGTTGCGTGCGATAAAACTGTCAAGGCGCATGGTCCGTATTCCTGCTCACCTGTAAGATGCCCGGGATCAAAGGTTTCAGCAAGAACGAAAGCCGCGCCAATCCGGATCAGTCATGGATCTGTGGATACAGGAACGAAGATGCCTTCACCCGGCTCGGAGGTGCCGAGGTTGAGCGTTTCGGCAAATTCGAAGAGCGGCAGGGTCTCCGAAATCTCCCGGAAGCCGGCCAGGCGGCGGGCGACGTTGATCTTCCGTACCATGAGGGCGTCGAGCAGGACGGGGTCCGGGCTGAGCCAGAGGACGGGCTCGGATTTCGTATAAAGCGAGCGGAAGACCGGCCCGCCGATGAACTGGAAACGTTCCAGCGTCATCAGCGTGAAGGCCCAGGTTTCCTGCAACTCGGGAATGGCCGCAATTTCGACGGCGGCGGCCTGCGCGGTGGCCGGATTGACGAAGAACCGCTCATGGTTGCTGATGGCCCAGAGGGTCGGGTTGGCCAGGGCACCACTGATCCCGAAGGCGCGATTGTCGAGGGCCATGGGCAGGTTGATCCAGAAATCGGTTTCAAGCAGCAGAGGGACCGGAAGGAGGCTCTTGCGGTCATCCGAAGTCATCGACGCGGCATCCGGATCGGCGGCCAGGTCGCTGGTCAAGCCGTAGCGCTGCCAGTCGGGAGACGGGTTTCGCGGCGGAAGCGGACTGTCGTAAAACCAGACCGGATCGTAGTAGTCCCCCGTGCTGAGAGCATAGACAGGGACGCCCTCGAACCGGGCCCCTCCCCGGCTGATGGGCGGCATGTAGCCGGCCGCTCGCAACGTACGCTCGTCCAGGTCCAGAATAAACAGATCTGCTCGATCAAACCCTCGGCGAACCAGAGCAGCCACCACGGCCCGAACCAGAGATTTGGGTGTGGCGATGCCGGCCCCCGAATTCGTGTAGACCTTAAGCCCGACCCGGCCTTTTTCCCCCGGATCCAGCGAGCGACCGGTGTTCTCCTCGAAGGTGGTGAACAGCGCTTCAACGGCGCGCTGGTAGGCCGGGTCGCCGAACCCTTTGAGACCCGCTTCGTAAACCACCGCTTCGGGCCGGGGGCTCGTCTTGGCAGGAGGGCTGACCGTCGGCTGGGCCGAAACCATCGCCGGCCCGGCCAGGAGCCAGCCGGCAATGGCCGCCAGCAGCGACCGAACACCTTGACAGAAAATTAGTTGTAACAGAAAGTTGCGCACTTGTTGATGCACGTCCGGCCCAGATACTTACAAGGTTTATCCATCCTTGCTGTTGGTTGCCTGTTGGTGGCCGGATGTTCCAGCCCGGAGGACCGTTTGGCGGAAAACCTGCAGGAGGCGGAGAACCTTTTGGTTAGCGGGCAGCCCGAGCAAGCCCGAATCCAACTGAATGCCCTGCAGGAAACCTTTCCCGACAATCCGGCCGTGCTCGACGTGCTGGCCCGCACCTATCTGGCGGAGGACTCCCCCTTCGAGGCGGCGGTTGCCTTCGAGCAGGCGGCCGGCCTGGATCCGGCCTTCCTGTACCGGCTGGCCGACGCTTCCCGGCTTTACCGGCAGGTCGGCGACATCGCTTCCGCGCGCCGTGCTCTCGACACCTACCTGGAAACGTTTCCGGAGGATGGGGACGCCTGGCTCCGGCTGGGCGAAATGCAACAACGGGAGGGGGATATCCGGGCCGGGGTGACCAGCACCCTCAGGGGCCTCGAACTCAAAGACGGGGACCCTTCGGGCGAGACAGCCCTCCGCCTGGGTCGCGGCTTCCTGCAACTGGGCAATCAGGCCCAGGCCGTCCGTTGGCTCAATGAGGCAGCAGACCAGTCACCCGCCAGCGCCCTGCCCGCTCTCATGACGCTGCTCCAGCTCCGGCTCAACCAGACCGACTGGCCGGCGGTGGACCAACTCATTCAGCGGATCGACCGGTCTTTCCCGGGGGCGCTGGACGCCAGCCCCCTTGCCAGCGCCCGTCAGGACCTCGCCAATTTCAGACAGGCTCAGTCGCGGCTGGAGACCGAACGCCAACGGCAGGCCGAACTGGCCGAGTCCACCGATGCAACCGCGGCTTCAGAAGAGGAAACCAATGACGGCGGCGAATCCGCTACGGCTCGGGAAGACACAGCCGCGGCCGACACCGGGGCCACCGATGCTGCTGAAGAGGCCACGGCCCCCGATGCTGAATCGGAGAACGGTGAATCCGGCAAACTGGCAGGTCTGCCCGACCCGGGAAGGACGGTTGTCGACCGGACGCGCCAGCCGGCCCAGCCCGTGGAGGAGCCGGATGCGGACGAACCCGCACCGCCGGACTACCGGGATCTGGGCAACAACGCCCTCTCCGCCGGACGCTACGATGCCGCGATCGGTCATTACTATCAGGCGCTGGCGGAAGACCCGCAGTCGGCCGCGATCTGGAATCGGCTGGCTCAGGCTTTCCAGGCGCAAAATGCCTGGGAAAGCGCGGAGATGGCGGCTCTGGAAGCCATGCGTCTTGGCCCGGCCAATGCAGGCTACCAGATGCGCTACCTGGATATTCTGCAGCGGTCCGGCGACAACCGCGCCTACATGCAGGCCCTGTTGGCCGCCAAGAACCGCTTCCCGGATAATCCGGACATTACCCTGCGCCTGGCCCGGGGATTCGATACCATTGAAAACAATCGGCGCAATGCGGCTTTCCTGTATCGGGAAGTGCTGCGACTGGCGCCTGAACATCCGGAACGTTCACGGATCGAACGTCGGCTGGAACAACTCGGCGCCTGAGGTCCGCCCTTTCCACCCGATCCCGGCATGGCCCAGATTTCGCGCAAGTGCATCGAAGACATTAAACAGCGGGTAAACCTCGCCGATGTCGTCGCGCCCTACGTGAACCTGAAGCGGAGCGGCAGCAGTTTCAAAGGGCTGAGCCCGTTCAATGCGGAAAAGACACCGTCCTTTTACGTTCATCCCGACCGGGGCTTTTTCAAATGCTTTTCCTCGGGCGAAGGAGGAGACCTGTTCGCCTTCATCCAGAAGGTGGAGAACCTCGAATTCCCCGAGGCCGTCGAGTTTATCGCCAATCGCTTCAGCATTCCCCTCCAATATGAAAGCGGGGGTCCCGAGCGCAGCGCCGAGGCGGTCTCACTGCGTAAGCAGCTGTTCACCCTCCACGAGCAGGTGGCCGGTTATTACCGCAGTTGTTTTCTGGCGGATCACGACGAGGCGGAGCGCATCCGGCATTACTGGCTGGAAGAGCGCGGCTTCGACCGGGAGACCGCGGACACCTTCGGCATCGGCTATGCCCCGACCCGGACGGACGCCCTGGGCCGGTTCCTCGAACGGCATGAGCCGACCCGTGAAGGACTCGAGGCTTCGGGCCTCTTTGTCCGTCTGGGCCGGGGCAATGATCCGCTCGATGGAGCGGTTCCCCGTTTCCAGGGCCGGCTGATGATCCCCATCCGCGATGTTCAGGGGCGGGTCGTCGCCTTCACCGCCCGGCAGATGCCGTGGACCCCCGAGTCCAGCCCGGCCGCCCCGGCCAAGTACGTCAATTCACCGGAAACGCCGATATTCTCTAAAAGCCGAATTCTCTTCGGGCTCGATCTTGCGCGCAAGCATCTGAAGGAAGGCGAGCGGGTGGTGCTGGTGGAAGGCCAACTGGACATGATTCGCTGCTGGGCATCCGGCCTGCACGAAGTCGTGGCTCCCCAGGGCACGGCCATCACCCCGGAGCAACTCAGTCTGATTCGGCGCTATACACCCATGGTCGATGTTATCCTCGACGGTGACGAAGCCGGACAACGGGCCGCCTTGCGGATGCTGCCCCTCGCCTTTCAGGCCGGGCTGGATTGCCGGTTCCTCACGCTCGAGCCGGGCGAGGATCCCGATACCCTGATTCGCGAGCAGGGAGCCGATGTCCTTCGGAACCGACGGCAACAGGCCCTGTCTGCCATGACCTTCGCCGTTCGCACGCTGATGGGGTCGCACCCGGCCAACCTGTCAGCGGGAGAACGCCAGCGCGGGCTCGAAGCCATCTACCAGATCGTTGCAGAGGTGGACAGCGAAGTCATTCGCCAGGACTATCTGCATCAGGTCAGTCGTTTGACCGGCGTCGATCCGGCGGCGCTGCACCGTGACTTCGGTCGCCGCCGCCGTCAGCCAGGGCCGCGCTCGGGCGAACGGAGCGAAACTCCGGTCGATACGGCCGGTCCATCCTTGCAAAAACTTGAAAATCAGCTTTTTTGGCTCCTTTTGCACAAATCGGCCTACGGCAAACCCCTTGCGCACGCGCTTAATCCAGAATGGATCGACCGATCCGACACAGCTGGAACCCTCCTCATGCGGGCACTGACCGAATGCCAGGCAGATGAATGGCGGGGTTTGGACTCCGTTGACCAGATCACCGAAACCGAGGCCGAGCGCCGACTCGTTCAGGACATGGCCATGACGCCCCTCAATATCGAAGACCTGGATCTCGCCGTTCAATCCAATGTGGAAAGCCTGCGCCGGCGTTTCCTCAACCAGCAACTCAAGTCCATCCAGCAGCAACTGGCCCGAGCCGGTGACGATCCGTCCTCTGCACGCGATCTGCTGCAACGTCGCCAAACCTTGAAAGCGGAACTGACCGAACCGCTCCCTCCTCTCAGCCCAGTTTCTTAACCGTTCAGACCCGGAATTTCCGATGCCTACCAAAAAGAAGTCTTCAACTACCAAAAAAAACACCAGCGCCCGGAAACCCGCTGCCAAAAAGGCCGCGAACCGGAAAACCGCTGTCAAAAAGAAGGCACCCGCGTCCCCCAAGGCCGTCGGTTCCGCCAGAAAGAAGGCATCGACCGGCAAGGCTCCCAAAAAGAAAAGCGCGCCGAAAACAAAGGCTGCGCCCACTGCACAGCCGAAGGTCGGGAACGATCCCGAAAAAGCGCTGGAGGCAGCCCCGCCTTCTGAAGCGGAAGCCACTCCGGCGACCAAAAAGGTGAAAAAGGCCGCGCCCCGGAAATCGGCCAAGGCCCCCAGGCAGGCTGCCGGCGACGAACAGGTTAAAAAGAGCGAGGCCGAAGGGATCGAGGTGGTCAAGCAGGTCGCCGCCAAGAAAGCCAGGGAAACGACCGCCCAGAAAAAGGCTCAGGTGGAGAAGGTGCTGTTGGAAGACGACGACTCGGTCGCCAACAAGAAGCTGAATGAGAAAATCCGTCAGCTCATCCGCCTTTCCAAGGACCAGGGCTACCTCACCTACAAGGATATCAATAAGGCGCTGCCCGACAGTGTCAGCAATCCCGAGGAAATCGAAAACGTCATTTCGATCCTCGAAAACCTGGAAGTCGACATCCTCGATTCGAGCGAGGTCGAGTCGTACAAGGCCCGGATGGAGGAACATGAGGAGCAGGAAATCCGCTCCTCCCAGATGGACATCCTCGACGATCCGGTGCGGATGTACCTCAAGCAGATGGGCCAGGTCCCGTTGCTGACCCGTGAGCAGGAAGTCTCCATTTCCAAAAGGATCGAGACCGCCGAGCAGGACGCGCTCAACAAGCTGTTCGATTCCTCCCTCTCCGCCCGGTTTCAGATCGACCTGATCCGGAAACTGCTCAACCGCGAGGAGCGGTTCGACCGCATCATTCTGGATAAAAAAGTCGAAAGCCGGGAGGGCTATTACAAGAACCTCCCGAAGTTGCTCGAACAGGCCGAGACCACGGAGGCCAAGCTCCAGAAGGCGTGGGAAGACGCGAAGAACGCCAGGAACGAGTCGCTGCGCAAGCGTGCCAACACGCGTTACAAAAAGTACGAGGCCAACCTGAAACCGGTTTTCCGCAAGTTCTGCCTGAAGCTCAAAATCTTCGAGGAGTACATGGAGAAGCTCGAGCCGACGATCCGGGAGGTCAACGACCACCTGGAGAACCTCGAGCTGGCCAACAAGGCCACCCGGCGTCGCAGGAATCTGAATACGGTGGCGATCGAGGAACGGTTGTCCGCGCTTCGGGAGGAGTTTCGGATGGAGCCCGCCGAACTGGTCGAATTGTTCCGGAGTGTGCGCAAGTCGATGCGCCAGGCCCACCAGGCCAAGACCGAGATGGTGGAAGCGAACCTCCGCCTCGTCATCTCCATCGCCAAGAAGTACACCAACCGCGGGCTCTCCTTCCTGGACCTGATTCAGGAGGGCAACATGGGCCTGATGAAGGCGGTTGAGAAATTCGAATACCGGCGCGGTTACAAGTTTTCAACCTATGCCACCTGGTGGATCCGCCAGGCCATCACCCGCTCGATCGCCGACCAGGCCCGGACCATCCGGATCCCGGTTCACATGATTGAGACGCTGAACAAGGTCATGCAGGTCCAGAAGCAGCTGTTGCAGGAACTCGGTCACGAACCGACGCCCGAGGAAGTCGCCGAGGAAATGCAGCTGCCGGTGGAACGGGTTCAGTCCATCATGAAGATGGCGCAGCAACCCATTTCCCTGCAGAGCCCGGTGGGCGATTCGGACGACACCAACTTCGGCGACTTCATCGAGGACAAGAGTGCGGAGAACCCCTACGACATGACCGCCTACAGTCTCCTGCGTGAAAAAATCATGGACGTGCTCGATTCGTTGACCGACCGCGAGCGCAAGGTCCTTTCCCTGCGCTTTGGCTTGCAGGATGGCTACAGCCGTACGCTCGAGGAGGTCGGCAAGCAGTTCAAGGTTACCCGCGAACGGATCCGGCAGATCGAAGCGAAGGCCCTCAGGAAAATGCGCCACCCGACTCGGATCCGTCAGCTGCATGGTTTCTTCGAGGGGGAGATCCCCCCGCCCACCTCGGGCAACGAAGGCAATGGCGGTTCCGGGTCCAACTGAATCGGGCACGCGCCCCCATCCGTGGCAGGTAAACCGGGATGCCATCCGCGGCGGCCTCTGTCTGGTACTGACCGGACTGGTTGGCACGCTGCTCTCCGCTTGCACCGCCGCGACTGAGGGGGCCCCCCGGCCAGGTTCCAATCCAGGACCCTCCGACTCGCAACCGGTGGTACGGGCCGGGGCCCGTCAGCCCTTTGCCCGGATCCAACGGGTCTTTGCTTCGGAGAACCGGGTCCTGGCCCGTTTGATCGACCCGGTTGATTCCTGGCCGGCCAGGGCCAGCCTGGTCGATCTCCGCTTGAGGGAGCGGGCCCTTCTGTCACTGGTTTATCGGGCCGGCGAACACGCCGTCTACGAGCTGGCTGAGGGAGAACCGTTTGCAGCCGGGTGGTTGTTGTCCGCGAGTGAGGATACGGTATCCGCGCCCGACGTCACTGAGCCCGACGCGCCTGAACCCGAGGCTGCGGATCCGCCGGGAAACGCCTCCGGCGGGGATGATTTGCCCATACCCTTCTGAAGAGATCCTCTTCCGCTCAGGGATTGCTTCCACGGCGCACAGGCGCCAACCTGAGTACATGGTCTTACCTCCTTTCGCCATTTTCAGCCAGTTGGGCACGCCCGAACTGCTGATCATCGCTTTCGTCATCCTGCTGTTGTTCGGGGCGAAACGCCTGCCGGACCTGTTCCGGTCCTTCGGAAAATCCATCGGTGAATTCAAGCGCGCCACGCGGGATATCGAAGACGATATTCGCACGGCGATGGACGAGGAACCGGATGAAAAGGAAAAACCCAAGGCCGGATCCGCCCACAAGCCTGCGGAAACGCAAAAGCCGGCCGAGTCTTCGCAGGAAGCTTCTTCCTCATCGAAGAACTGACCACGCGTCGCACCCCTCAGCCGGTCAACAATCCCAGGCTTTCGAGGCGGGCACGAACATCCCCCTGCAGCAGCAAGGTACCGTCAGGCTGAAGGCTGCCCCCTGAGCCCAAGCGGTTTTTGAGGCCCTCCAAAAGGGTCCGCCTGTCCTGTTCACCTGCAAAGCCCGGCTGTTTCGGCGCCAGAAGCGTAACCGATTTCCCGCCACGGCCTTTCTTTTCCATGCGCACCGCCCAACGCTTCTTTGATAAAGGCAGTCGGGCGTTACCCGAGCCGCTCGACTGCGGCTTCGGTTTTTCCGGCTGCGGTGTCGCGGGCTGAGGCCCGGGCGCAACCTCGCCCTTCTCCAGTGCGGCAAAAGGATTGGTTTGCTCCAGGGCCTCCCCGCCGTCGGTCTGCCGTTTCAATCGTTTCTTCCGGCTACTCATGGCTCCGTCGTCAGTTCGATATTGCCTTCCGCGGCTTCCGGATGCTCCTGCAGCCAGGCAAGGGCTTTCCCGTAGCTGCGCCGCTGCAGGAAGTGCAGCAACTCCCGGTCGATATCCGGACGAGTCCCCAACCAGCGGTCAAGGCTTTGCAGGCAGGTGCGCAGGTCGTGGGCGTCCGGCTGGTCGCCGGGGGTCACCAGGGCTTCTATCGCGGTTTGCAGGGTCATCGGAAAGCTTTGAGGGATAAAGGCCGGGAAGGTCTGCCTTAAGCTTGAGTCGGGGACGGCAGAGGCATACTGGTTTCCCTTTACCGCCATTGCCAAGTTTCCGATGAAAAATCTCAATTTCGCCCGGCGTGCCAACGCCGACATGATCGACGCCTTCTATGAAAAATGGGTCCGGAATGCCGATGATCTGGATGCCACCTGGCAGGCATTTTTCGAGGGCTTTGAATTGGCGCGTAACGGGAACGGGGCAGACGGCGAGGCCCTCACTTCGGTTAAGACCGGTGACGACTCGATCAGCGTCGACGCGAAGAAGCAGGCGCGCGTAATCGGCGCAATCTATGCCTATCGCTCCAACGGGCATACTCAGGCCTGTTTCAACCCGCTGTTTCCGGCCTGCCTGAATCCCCGGCTCAGCCTCGAGCGGCTCGGGCTCGATGAGGCCGACCTCGATGTCACCTACGACACCGGCAACTACCTGGGCGGCGTCAACATGACGGTGCGCGAGTTGCTGGCCCGGCTCAACCAGACCTATTGCGGGCACATCGGCGTCGAATACATCCACATCCAGGAAACGCCCAAACGCCGCTGGCTTCAGTCCCGGATGGAGCCCAACAACAACACGCCGGCGTTTTCACGTGACATCAAGCTGCGCACCCTGCGCAAGCTTTACGAGGCCGAGATTTTTGAGAATTTTCTCCATACCCGCTTTGTCGGGCAAAAGCGTTTCTCCCTGGAGGGGGCTGAAACCCTGATCCCCGTGCTCGACGCCATCATTCAGAAGATGCCCGAGCTCGGGATGGAAGAAATGGTGTTGGGCATGGCCCACCGGGGCCGGCTCAACGTTCTGGCCAACATCCTCGGCAAGTCCTACCAGTTCATCTTCAACGAATTCTCGGAAAACTACATTCCGGACAGCGTTCACGGCGACGGCGACGTCAAGTATCACCTGGGTTACGAGAGCGTGGTCGAAACCGGGGCGGGTGATCCGGTGGAACTGCGGCTGGCCGCCAATCCCAGCCACCTCGAGGCGGTCGATCCCGTGGTCGAAGGCAAGGCTCGTGCCCGCCAGCGGATCCGGGGCGACCTTGAGCGTCAACGGGTCGTGCCCCTGCTGATACACGGAGACGCCGCCATGGCCGGCCAGGGCATCGTGGCCGAAGTGTTCAACTTCTCCAAGCTGAAGGGCTACCGGACGGGGGGTACGATTCACATCGTGGTCAACAACCAGATCGGCTTCACGACCGACCCGGAAGACGCCCGGTCCAGCCGCTATTGCACGGACGTCGCCAAAATGATCGAGAGCCCCGTGTTTCATGTGAACGGCGACGATCCGCTGGCGGTCATTCTCACCGCGCATTACGCCTTGGAATACCGGAAGGAATTCGGGGACGATGTCGTCATCGACATGTATTGTTATCGGCGCCATGGACACAACGAGTCGGACGAGCCGAAATTCACCCAGCCTGTCCTCTACCGGAAGATCGACGCCAAGCCGCCCAAGAGCCAGATGCTGGCGGAAACGCTGATTGTAGATGGCGAGATCACCCAGGAGGAGGCGGACAGGATCCGGAAGGAGTTCGAAGATTCCCTGAACGAGGCCTTCGACGCCGCCAAAAAGGCCGAGGAAGCCAAGGCCACCGGCACCAAGTTTCTCGGATCCACTGCCGTTTTCCAGCCTCGATACAGTTTCGACCCGGTCGAGACCGCCGTGTCGGGCGAGAAGCTGGAGCATGTCGCTCAGGTGCTGACCACGGTGCCCGACGGTTTCAACATCAATCCGAAGATTGCCCGGCAGTTGAAAGCCAAGTGGAAGGCATTTTCCGGGGACGCCGGCCTGGACTGGGCCTTCGGCGAGGCCCTCGCCTTCGGTACGTTGATGCTGGAAGGTACACCGGTCAGGCTTTCCGGTCAGGACAGCGAACGCGGGACCTTCAGTCACCGACACGCCGCCTGGTATGACATCGAGACCCGCGAGCGCTATGTGCCCCTCCTTCATCTCGGGCCCGATTCGGAACGCTTCTGTGTCTACAACTCCCTGCTGTCCGAGGCTGCGGTCCTCGGGTTCGACTTCGGCTATTCGCTCGATTACCCGCAGATGCTCGCCATCTGGGAAGCCCAGTTCGGCGACTTCGTCAACGGAGCCCAGGTCATCATCGACCAGTTCATCACCAGTTCGGAATCAAAATGGTCGCGCGTGTCCGGCATCACCCTGCTGTTGCCTCACGGCTACGAGGGCATGGGTCCCGAACACTCCTCGGCCCGCCTTGAGCGCTTTCTCCAGGCCTGTGCCGAAAACAATATCCAGGTCTGCAACATGACCACCTCGGCTCAGTATTTTCATTGCCTGCGGCGCCAGATGAAGCGCGATTTCCGGAAGCCCCTGATCATCATGGCACCCAAGAGCCTTCTCCGGGCAAAAGAAGCCACATCGGTGCGTTCCGCCTTCACGGAAGGAGCCTTTCAGGAAATCCTCGACGATCCGGAAAGTCCCCGCAATGCCCGGCGCCTCATCTTCTGCAGCGGAAAAGTCTATTACGACCTGGCTGCCCGGCGCCGGGAACAGGAAGAAACGGACGTCGCCCTGATCCGTCTCGAGCAGCTGTACCCGCTGAACAAAGAGCGTCTGAAGGAAATCGTCGGCCAATACGGCAAGATTCGCGAGGTGGTCTGGTGCCAGGAGGAGCCCGAGAACATGGGCGCCTGGTCGTTCATCAATTCCCACCTGGAAGCTTTGACCGGCATGCGTCCTCGCTACGCCGGGCGGGATGCCGGAGCCAGTCCCGCCACGGGCTCGCTGGCGGTCCACAAAATGGAACAGGAAGCGCTTGTTCGCGACGCCTTTGCCTGAACAACCGCCTGATTCTTTCAACCCCCCCATCTACCCGCACCTTTCATGGCTACTGAAGTCAAAGTCCCTTCCATGGGTGAATCAATCACCTCCGGTATCCTCGCCTCCTGGCACGTCAAAGACGGCGATTTCGTCAAGAGCGGCCAGGCCATTTACGAGTTGGAGACCGACAAAATCACTTCCGAGGCCAATGCCGAAGTCTCCGGCAAGATCTCCCTGAAGGCTTCCGAGGGCGACGAGGTCGAAATCGGGCAGGTCGTCGCCGAGATCGACGAATCCGCCGCCGAAGACGGCGGCGACAACGCACCCGGGGACGAAAAGAAGCAACAGGATCAGCCTGAAAGCAGCGAAAAGGAGGAATCGCCCGACGAAGCCCCCTCAAAGGCCGGGAAGAAGGAATCCGACGATACCAGGAAAACGGACGGCGACAGCGACAAGCCTCACTCTCCCGCTGTCCGGCGGATCGCTGCCGAGACCGGCATCGATCCGAACGACGTATCCGGTTCGGGCAAAGGCGGTCGCGTGACCAAGGGTGATATGTTAACCGCCGCGGAAAAGAAGGATACGCCCGGGGAGGAAGCCAAAAAGGAATCGGACACGCCAAAACCAGGTGGAGCGCCCATCCGGGAGGCTCCGACAACCGGGACGGGCGACCGCACCTCACGCAAGAAGATGAGTCCTTTGCGAAAGCGGATCGCGGAGCGGCTGGTCCAGTCCCAGCGCGAATCGGCCATCCTCACCACCTTCAACGAGGTGGACATGTCCCGGGTTATGGAGCTGCGCAAGAAGCATCAGGACGCCTTTGTCGAAAAGCACGGAATCAAACTCGGCTTTATGTCCATCTTCTGCAAGGCGGTGGTCTACGCGCTCAAGGAGGTGCCCGCCATCAACGCCCAGATCGAAGGGGACGAACTGGTGCAGAACCATTTCTACGACATCGGGGTCGCCATAGGCACCGACCGCGGTCTCATCGTCCCGGTCCTGCGAACTGTCGACCAACTGAGCTATGCCGAGATTGAGCAGGCCATCATCGAGTACGCCCGGAAGGCCAAAGACGGCAAAATAACGGTCGAGGACCTGCAGGGTGGTTGCTTCACCATTTCCAATGGTGGCATCTATGGCAGCCTGCTGAGCACCCCGATTATCAATCCGCCGCAGAGCGGCATCCTGGGCATGCACACCATCCAGCAGCGGCCCGTGGTCGTGGACGGTGAAATCGTCGCCCGCCCCATGATGTATCTGGCCCTGAGCTACGACCACCGCATCGTCGACGGCAAGGAGGCGGTCACCTTCCTGGTGAAGATGAAACAGGTCATCGAAGATCCGACCCGGCTGATCTTCGGCCTTTAATCCTTTTTGTATTACCATGGCTGATACCGATACCTCTTTCGACCTGATCGTCATCGGGTCCGGACCGGGCGGCTACGTCGCCGCCATCCGGGCTGCCCAACTCGGGTTCAAGACCGCGCTTGTGGAGAAATCACCGAACCTGGGCGGGACCTGTCTGAACGTGGGCTGTATTCCCTCCAAGGCGCTGCTCCACTCCACCGAGATCGTCCATTTCCTCAAGGACAAGGGCGGGAACCACGGCATCCGGACCGGCGACCTGAAGGTCGATATACCCACGCTGATGAAGAAGAAAAGCGCCGTGGTGGACCAGCTGCGCGGGGGGGTGGCGCAGCTCGTCAAGAAACGGGGCATCACAGTGTTCGCCGGCCATGGCCGGTTCAAGGGCCCCGGTGAAGTGGAGGTGCGGGGAAAGGATGAAACGACCGTCCTCAAAGGGGAAAAGATCCTGATCGCGACCGGCAGTGCACCTGTCGAGCTGCCGTTCATGAAGTTCGACGGCAAGACCATCGTCTCGAGCGACGAGGCCATCGCTTTTGATGCCGTGCCCGAAAAGCTGGTGGTAGTGGGCGGAGGCGCCATCGGTCTGGAATTAGGCTCCGTCTGGGCTCGCCTGGGATCGGAGGTGACGGTGGTGGAATTTCTTCCCCGCATTGCTCCCACCTTCGACGAAGATATCTCCAGACTGGCCCTGCGCATTTTCAAAAAACAAGGCATGAACTTCGAGCTGGGCACGAAGGTGACCGGCCTGAAACAGCCGGACAAAGACGGCCCGGCGATCCTGACCGCTGACAAGGATGGCAAGGCCTGTCAGTTCGAGGCCGACAGGGTGCTCGTGTCCGTCGGGCGCCGGCCGTTCACCGATGACCTGGGGCTCGACCGGATCAAACTGGAGCTGGATGACAAAAAACGCATTCCGGTCGACGCGCACTTCCAGACCAGGGTGAAAGGCGTCTACGCCATCGGGGATGTTACCCCGGGGCCGATGCTCGCTCATAAGGCCGAGGAAGAGGGCGTCGCCTGCACCGAACTCATGGCCGGCCAGGCCGGGCACGTGAATTACGATGTCATTCCAAACGTTATCTACACCGATCCGGAGATCGCCTCGGTCGGGATCAGTGAACAGGAGGCCAACGAACGCGGGATCGAGGTCAAGACCGGCAAGTTCGGGTTGATGGCCAATGGCCGGGCCATCGCCACCGACGCTACCGACGGTATTGTCAAGGTGATCGCCGACGCCAAAACCGACCGGCTGCTCGGCATCCAGATCATCGCAAAAAACGCTTCCGAAATCATTGCCTCGGCCGTCGCGCACATGGAATACGGCGGCAGCGCCGAGGACCTGGGGCGCACCATCCACGCCCACCCCACCCTGACCGAGTCCGTCAAAGAAGCCGCCCTCTCCATCTCCGGCAGCGCCATACATGCGCCCTGAGCGGACGCGGAAGGCATCCTTCCCGACTGTCCTTCGGCCGGATGCCGAAATGAGCAGCAAGGCGCCATAAAAAAAAGCCCCCGCCCAGGACGGAGACCTGGAGTGATCGGGGATTGCGGATTGGAGATTATGCCTTCGGGGCAAGCTTGACCGATACGCTGACCTCGATCAGCTCATCGATCAGCTTGCTCTTTGCTGCATTCATGAAGCCGAGCAAGCCGGAGTTCTGATAGTCGACGCCGAAATCATTGCGGTTGTAGTTGAAGCTGCCCACCAGCATCCATCCGCGGTCCGGGTGACCACTGACTTTGGCAGGCAGGGCGACTTCCCTGGAAACGCCGCGGATGGTAAGCGTCCCGATAAAAGTCTCTTCCTTATGCTCATCGAGCACGAACGTGGCGGTCGGGTGCTTTTCCACATGGAAGAAGTCGTCGCTTTCCAGATGAGCAGTCAGTTTGTCACGTTTTTTGCCTTCGAGGTCCGTGACATCGATTTTAGTCATGTCCACGACAGCCTTGAGTGCGGTGACCTTGCCCTCGTCGGTGATAGCGACATCAATCGACTTGAGGGCAAGCCGTCCCTCGTGCGTCTTCACGGGCATTGAACCGCTCCAGTTGATAGCGTGATCGACGAGTTCGTATTCAGCGGCCTGCAACCCGCCGAGGGCGAGCATAAGGGCGCTCACGATGACGGCAGAGCGCTGGAAGGCGGAATGAAGCATAGGGTTGATCGGGTTATTCATGGTATGTCTGATTCGGGCTGACGATCGACGGTGTTGTCGTTAGCCTACCGCCTGCGGGTGAGGGTTGGAGGTTGGATGCTTTTCTCCCGACCGGCGCGGGCAGATGGATCCGATGGGGTTGCCGGTGTTGTAAACGTTGTAAACAAGAGAACCGATCATTCAGTCTATTCCCCGGAATCGGATCTTCGCTGTCTCTAATTCAATCGGATTGGAATCGAAGAGCCGTGTGGAGGGGTCATTCACGCGTAGGGACCCGTTGTCGGAACGGCCGGATGGCCGGCCACTCGCCCATCCGGTGGCGAATCACCACTCCCGGAGCAGCGCGTCCCGGTCGACCACAGCCTGCGGGCCAAACCACACAGACCAGAGCGCCCTGGGGAAGTCGGGGTTGTTGATGTCCGCCATCAGGCGACCATTGAAGAAACTTCGAATGCGGCCGTTTTCGAGCCAGACGACTTCGAACCGGTCGCCCTTGCCGGTATCGCCCCTGGCGAACGGGGCGGCATATTCGGCGGCGGATCGACGGATTTTTCGCCACGTCTCAGGTGGCACGCCTCGACGCAGCGTCTCCGTGAATTGATCGCGTAATTTGGCTCCATCGAGTTTACGGTCGAAAATGATTCGGACGAGCTTGGGACCGGATGCCTCGAGGATATCGCCAGCTGAGCCCCCCGAGGCAGGCAGGGCATAATGGGCCATGCGATACACCCGGAAAAAAAGAAACCGGCGTTCCGTCTCACCGGTTTTCCGAAGCGTGACCGGCGGGTTGCCTTCGTCGAGTTCCAGGCTCAGCGTGATCGTCTCGGGAAAGGCGTCCAGCCCGCCGGCGAAGGCCATAAACAGGAGAACGAGTAGTTTTCTTGATTGCATCATCACATCGAAGGGAAGGTGTAGCGGGTCGGTAACCTGTTTCGCCGGGCTTCGCCAGAGGAGGGAGACAGTTAAACCATCAGGCGACCTGCGGCCGGCGTTGATAGCCCGACAGGCTTTTCATTCGCTCAGCGAGAACCGCCTCTGGTAGGCAGGGGTAATGGTGGACAGATCCACGCGAAGGAGGCAGTAGAGCGCATCCTGAAAACTCGCTTCGACGTGGTAGCTCATAAAGCGGGCACCGAGCCGGCAATAGTAACGCATGAGCGGAGGAATCCCGCGTTGCCCGTTCTCCAGATGGCGAATCAGGGGATCCAGTCTTCCAATGGTTTCTCCCCGGTAGGCTTCGGTGACAAGCCGGTGGTAACGGGACTGGGGCCGGAAGGGACACCGCGCGACGATCCAGTCGCAGACCTCCGGGCTGTCTGCGTATTCCTGGCGGAGAAAGTCGACGAGGATCGCCCGACTGGCAGGGTGAAACTGGTTGGAGATGGTGACCGAGCCGAAGAGCGTGCGAATCTGCCGTTGTCGGCAGATCTGCGCCAGCCCGAACCAGAGGAGGGGAAGGACCCGGTTGTCCCGTTGATAATCCGGGAGGACAAAGGAACGGCTAAGCTCCAGGCTGGCCGGGAAGCGCTTGTAGAACGCCGGGTCGATCCTGAAGACGTGATCAAGATAAAGGCCGGCGCTGCCCTGTTCCCCGAGGATCGCTTCCAGAATGCCGACACGGTAGGCGCCCGCAATGGTACCACGGCGGTGATCCCAGACAATGAGCTGGTGATAGTAGTTGTCTTCGGGTGAGAGATCGATGTCCTTGCCCACGCCCTGGCCGGTCGCGCGGAAGGTGACTTCGCGGGCCCGGCCCAGGCATTCCAGAAGACCGGGGGCTTCAAGACCCCGGATGAAGAGCAGTTCCAGATCACCCTTGCGGTAGAGCCGCTGGGCAGGATGAAGCTCAGCCAGCAAATCGGCGGCATCCGGGTTTTCGACCGGGGAAGGCCGACTTTCTGGGTTCGCCCCGGCAGCGGCGCAGCCGGGGGCAAGCGATCGCCGGTCGGCCTCAATGAAACAGTGTGCGTGGAGACGGGCGGTACCCCGGGCCGGGCTCGGGTCGGCCCAGGACCTGACTTCCTTCGGCGGCAACAGGAGGGCGAGTGACAAGGGTAGTTTGCGCGGCGGGGCATCCACCACCTCCCGACAAAGCCGAAGCGTACGGCGCCGAACCTTGTGGAGCGGAAATCGTGTGAATTCCGGGCTGTTCTCACCGGGTATATGCAGACAGGCAAGCGTCGCACCGGTGCTTACGGCAAGCTTCAGAGCATGCGACGACCAGGGCTGATCCACAACGGCCCCAAGCGAGTCGTCGAAATGGGCGACCCGTCGGGCGGGGAAGAGCGCCAGGCATCCTCCCTTTCCGAGGTAGGCAAGGGCTTGCTTGAGCGCCTGCCGGTTGAGGCTCTGGGCCTCCCTTCCCAAGCCGAGTCCATCGACTTCGATCCGGAATTCCTGCAAGGGGCGGACATCCCGCAGGATGGCGTTGGACAAAATTTTCCATCCGCCCGGGCGCATCCGTTCCATCAGGTTCATCAGGCAGAGGGAGTCGACGCAGCCATACGGATGATTGGCCACGATGACGAGGGGTCCCTTCACGCCTGCGAGGCAGGCTTCATCTTCCTGATCCAGAGACCAACGGGTCCGGAGGTGTTGCAGGGCCTGCCGACAAAACGGGCCAACCGGCTCGCTGTCGCCACCCGCAGCGGCGTAGATCCGGTTCAAGGCCTGAATGCCCAGTCGTCTTTCAACGATTCCCTGTAGCGGTCGGTAGAGTACGCGAAGGAGTGGTTGGGAGATCAGGGCACGTGTATCAAAGGGATTTTTGGCCGCCATTTCGGGATTCGAGTCAGGAACGGGACTTTTTGGTTAGATGGCCGGCCTTTGCCTTTATTCCGGTTCCTGATCGGGTCACGGGCCTGGAGCTGTTTCTGCGCGTGCCTTGTCCCACGCCCCAGCCAAGGGCCATCCAGCGCGATAAGCATCGACTGGCGGAGATGCTCGGTTCGATTCATCGTGGCCACAGCTTAAGTCAGGGCCATTCACGCGTGCCCCCTTGTGCTGGCGCGACCCGGTAATTGGCACGGAGCGGGAGGCCGTTCACCGTGCAGCCGAGGGTTTCGAGCCAGTGGCCTGTCTGGCGGTTGGAGTTGTGGATGATACTGTAGGGGCGGTCTATCCGACGGAAGGCCAGGCCGTTAACTCGGATGGGGTCGCCTGCCGCTTCCCGCCATTGCCGCTCGAGGTCCTGCCGCAGTGCGAACATCGCATCCGCCGGAACCTTCAGGGCGACCGTACGCTTGCTGCCAAACCGCTCGGCAGGATGGCCGTTCTCCGAGAGCATGAGGGTTCGCCTCGACAAAGTGGCATCCCCGGGCAGGAAGAGTGCGCGCAGGGCGCTCCAGGTGCTCCGTTCGCCCAGCGCGTAGTAACGCCAGTCGCCGAAGCCGTATTCCACGTAGTGCTGGCTGTCCTCCGACGGCAGGGCGAGCCGGGTATGCCAGGCGTACTGGCTGAGAAACACCGTCGCCCGGGGTGGCGCAAGTTCCTCGGGGGGCAAAACAGTCCAGGGTAGCACGGCCCACGGCGCGAGCGCACACACGGCAACGATCACCAGAAGGCCGAGCGCCTTGATCCCTGCCCTGCCCTTCATAGATCGATTCATGACAAAGGATCGAACCGATGGAAAGGTGAAGCCCGGCACAAGAGCCGCCGTTCAGGTTCGGCTCTACCCCGATCATATTCTTTTCGCCATCAGCGCCGATCGGCGGAGATCAGCGGTTATAGAATCCGCTTCAGGCGAAGGCCTTGAGGATGAGGACGGCGTTGTGGCCGCCGAAGCCGAGGTTATTGCTCAGGGCAACCCTGACCGGTCGCTCCTGAGCCTGGTTCGGCACGTAGTTCAGGTCGCACTCAGGATCGGGATTTTCCTGGTTGATGGTCGGCGGAAGGATACCGGTTTCGATCGTCTTGGCGCAGATCGCGCCTTCAATGCCGCCAGCAGCCCCCAGCAGGTGGCCGGTCATGCTCTTGGTCGAACTCACCGCCAGCTCATAGGCATGTTTGCCGAAGACCTTCTTGATGGCGGCCGTTTCGAAGCGGTCGTTGTAGGGCGTTGAGGTACCGTGCGCGTTGATGTAGTCGACGTCTTCCGCGGTGACATCCGCGTTGACCAGCGCACCTCGGATGGCCTCCGCCAGGCCCTTGCCCTCAGGATCGGGTGAGGTGATGTGATAGGCGTCGCAGGTGGCATTGTAACCGGCCACCTCGGCGTAAATGCGCGCGCCGCGGGACCGGGCATGCTCCAGGGATTCCAGCACCAGAACACCGGCACCCTCGCCCATGACGAATCCGTCGCGTTTGGCGTCAAAGGGCCGGCTGGCGCGTTCCGGCTCATCGTTGAACTGCGTGCTCATGGCCTTCATCCGGCAGAAGCCGGCATAACCGAGCCGGGTGATGGCGGCTTCACTGCCGCCGGCCAGGATGACATCCGCATCGCCGCGGCGGATCATGTGGGCCGATTCCCCAATAGCGTGCGAGCCGGTGGCACAGGCGCTGACCACGGCAAAATTCGGTCCACGCGCCCCGATCTCGATCGCGACAACCCCTCCGGCCATGTTGGCGATAAGCGACGGAATCATGAAGGGTGACACTTTCCGCGGCCCGTGGGCGTAGAGGGCTTCGGATTGTGTTTCGATGGTCTCCATGCCACCGATACCACTGCCGATCATGACGCCGACGCGGGCCGGGTCGACGGACTGCATGTCCAGGCTGGCGTCCTTCAGCGCCTCGTAAGACGCCCCGATCGCAAACAGGGTAAACCGGTCGTTGCGCCGGGCCTCCTTGGGATCGATGTAGGCGGTCGGATCGAAATTGTTGGCCTCCCCGCCGACCTGGCTCGGGTACTGGGCCGTGTCGAAACGCGTGACCCGGCTGATGCCGCTTTTACCCGCCGTCAGGTTGCCCCAGAAATCGGCGATATTGAGGCCGAGACCGGTCGCCACCCCAATACCGGTAACGACCACGCGGCGCTGTTGCTCGGTGGGAACCATGCGGGTGCGGGATGCTTCTGATGGGTTTGGAAACGGCGTTCAGCCGGCCTTATCGGAGATGTACTTGATGACATCACCCACGGTCTGAAGGCTTTCGGCCTCCGATTCGGGGATTTCCCCCTGAATCTCGTCCTTAAATTCTTCTTCAAAAGCCATG
Organism: Opitutales bacterium; assembly: GCA_051117635.1. Lineage (GTDB taxonomy): Bacteria > Verrucomicrobiota > Verrucomicrobiia > Opitutales > JABSRG01 > JBNPEH01. The sequence continues at coordinate 35,264 of JBNPEH010000033.1, forward strand.
ATCAACTCGACGGTGTCGAGCGAATCGGCTCCGAGGTCATCGAGGAAGGAAGCCTCGGGCTTTACCTGGTCTTCGCTGACATTCAGCTGGTTTACGATGATATCTTTAACGCGTGCTTCGATGGATGAATCGGCCATAGGTCGGTGGAGTTCAAAAGGTTGAAAGTTCACATGACCATTCCGCCGTCAACCGTAAAAACCTGCCCGGTGACATAACCGGCGGCGTCGGAACAGAGGTAACTGACCATGGTGGAAATATCTTCGGGCCGGCCGAATCGCTTCAGCGGGATATAAGCCTTGGCCTCGGCCTTCTGGTCGTCCGAAAGCTCGGCAGTCATGTCGGTCTCGATAAAGCCCGGGGCGACCACGTTCACGGTCACATTGCGACCGGCGAATTCCTTGGCCAGGGCCTTGCTCATCCCGATCATGCCGGCCTTGGCGGCAGCGTAATTCGCCTGGCCCGCATTGCCGGTCAGGCCGACGACAGACGCGATATTCACGATGCGCCCCCGGCGTTTGCGGGTCATCGGACGGGCGAGGTGCTTGATCCAGTGAAAGCAACTGGAGAGGTTGGTCGCCAGAACGCTTTCCCAGTCGTCGGTCGACATGCGGAACAACAGGCCGTCGCGCGTGATGCCGGCATTGTTGACCAGAACATCAATGGTCCCGTGCGTCGCCAGAAGGGAAGCGGCGGCGGCCTCGATAGCGGCCGCATCGGCAACATCCACCGGGCAGGCTTCGGCCTTGCCGCCGGCTGCCTGAATGGCCTCCACCACCGGCTGAGCCGAAGCGGCTGAGCGGCTGACACAGATCACGTGACAGCCGTCGGCCGCGAGGGCCTCGGCGATGGCCCGGCCGATACCCCGGGAAGCTCCGGTCACGAGGGCGATGCGGGGAGCGTCGTTCTCAGACATGGGGAGAGGGGTGGCAGGCTTGCCGCGGATAGGCAAGATCAGCCGCGCGGGATTCCGTCAATCAAGGTCCTGCTGACAGCGTTTTTTTCTTGTCTGACGGAGCTGATCCCTGGCTGCCCCACGTCCCGCCCGGTCCGGGTGGCATCCCCGCAGACAGAGAAGATCGTGCCGTCCCGGGAAGTTGGGTTGCCTGCCGGCGACGGAAGCTTTGTGCTGAAGGCCCCTAATGGCAGACACACCCGAACGCATACAAAAATGGATTGCCCGAGCCGGTCTCGCCTCGCGGCGCGGAGCTGAGGCGCTGATCGCCGAAGGCCGGGTTACCATCGACGGGAAAGTTGCCACCCTGGGGGATGTCGGGGATCCCGCGCTACAGACGATTCTGGTGGACGGCCGGCGTCTGCAGCCACCCCCACCCGGCAAGGCCACCGTCCTCATGCTCAACAAGCCGAAAGGCGTGGTGTGCACCCACCAGGATCCCAATCACCCGCAGGAGCGTACCATTTACGCCCTCCTGCCCCGGGCCTGGCAGAAGCGTCGCTGGGTGTGTGCCGGGCGCCTGGACAAGGACAGCACCGGGCTGGTCATCCTGACCGACGACGGGGACCTCGCGCAGCAGATCATGCATCCCTCCGGCGAGGTGTTGAAACGCTACCGGGTGCAGCTCCACCGATCGCTCCAGGGGGAGGACCTGCCCGCGCTCCTGCACGGACGAGAGGTGGAAGGCGACTGGCTGCAGTTCCAGAAAGTCATTCCGGCGCCGGGTGGGCCGGACAGCGGAAAACGCTGCGAGGTCCACCTCAGCCAGGGCCGAAAACGGGAAATCCGTAGGCTTTTCGAAAGCCTGGGCTATTTCGTCAACAAGCTCCATCGCTTTCAAATCGGCGGGCTGGTCCTCAAGGGGCTGCCGCCGGGTGGACATCGCCGTCTGAAACCGCGCGAGGTCGACATATTATTCCGTTGAATCTCCTACTCCGCCCTTTTATCGCTATCTCCAACATGGTCAGGCAATTCCGCATCCTTTCAGCCCTTTTTGGCGCGCTGCTGGCCCCCGCCCTCCTGGAGGGCCAGGCATCGGGTATTCCGGTTTATCTGGAGCCTTCCACGGAGGCGGACGTCGTCACGCGCGTCCAGGCCAGCGATCCCGCCTATGCGGACGCCTCGCCCGTGCTGGACGAGACGCGTGCCGCTCAGGGCTGGTTCTGGACCGAGTACTTGGGCACCTTCAACGGCTTCGTTACGCCGGCCTCTGTCACCAAATCGCTGGAAGTCCGGCCGGACACCGTGGTCTACCTTCGGCCGGATACGGACAGCCCGATCCTGACGATCCTGCGCGAGGGCGACCCGGCCAGCGTGGTGGAAAGCGGCGACTGGGTCGAAATCGAGTTTGAGAAGACGGTCCCCGTCTACATCAAGAAAGATCCGGCCCCGACGACCGATTCCGACCGGGGTGAATCCGATATGGATACCTCTGTCCCGACGCCCGGGCCGTCCGCTCCCGGTGCGGCTGCGGGTGCGGCTACCGCCACAGCTGCGACTTCGGGAAACGGATCTGCCGATGAGGAGGAGGCCATCGATCAGTTGGAAACCCTCAAGATCGACGACCTGACCGGCGAGGGCCGCGAACTCCCCGCCCCGCGGCTCAAACCGGCGGACAGCCTCGCGCGGAATTTTCAGGGCACCTTCCGGCGCGCCAAATATTTCCTGGGAATTCGCAAGCCGAAGTTTACCTACGAGCTGATCGGACCGAATAAAAAGCGTATCGCCTGGGTGGATACATCCGGTCTTCTCGTGCCCCGGCTGGACACCTTCGAAGGGGAACAGGTTACGCTCTACGGGGAACTGGTCGAGGGTGAGAAACCGAAGGATCTGACCCTCAAGGCGCGGTATATCCGTAAACGCTGAGCAGGTCCGCCATGGCAATTATCGACGGCTCCGCCCTGTCTCGCGAGCTACTGGAGGAATTGCGGGCCGACCTCGAAGCCCGACCCGGACCGGGGATTCCCCGTCTGGTGTTCATTCGCGTCGGGGAAGATCCCGCCAGTGTGTCCTACGTCCGTCTGAAGGAAAAAGCGGCGGCCCGGACGGGTATCTCCAGTGAAACGCGGACCTTCCCCCCTACCATCACCCAGGATGAACTGGAGGCGGAAATCGACGCGCTGAATGCAGACGCATCCGTCCATGGCGTTCTCGTCCAGAGCCCACTGCCCGACCACATTGATGAACGTGCCATGTTCAACCGGGTGTCACCGGCCAAGGATGTCGACGGGTTCAACGAGATCAACGTCGGGCGTCTGGTCCAGGAATCACCCGATGCCTTTGTGGCCTGTACCCCGGCCGGAATCATCGAGTTGCTGAAGCGCTCTCAGGTGGTCACATCGGGTCGTCACGTCGTCATCGTCGGTCGCAGCCAGATCGTGGGAAAGCCGGCGGCCCTCTTGCTGCTGCAAAAGGGCCTGGGCGATGCCACCGTGACCGTTTGCCACAGCCGCACCCGCGATCTGGCCGCGCATACCCGCCAGGCCGACATCCTGATCGCGGCCATCGGTCGTCCCGACACCATAGGCGGCGACATGGTCAAACCCGGTGCCGTGGTCATCGATGTCGGGGTAAACCGGATACCGGACAGCGCACGGAAATCCGGTTTCCGGCTGGTCGGGGATGTGGATTTTCCGGCCGTTTCGCCGCGCGTGTCGGCCATCACCCCGGTACCGGGCGGGGTTGGCCCGATGACCGTAGCGATGGTCATTGCCAACACGATGAAAGCGTACCGGCAGCAAACGGACCAAGGGGTATGAATGCTGCGATCCGTGCCCGCCGATGAAGGAATCCAGACAGACCGTTCCCGCCACGCCTCACGATGCGGTTTTCGCGCCCTTCGGCAAGTTCCCGCGGGCGGACTGGCCCCACCGTGTGGCCGCCTTTCTTCTCGACCTGATGCTGGTGACTGCGTTGGTGGGCACGCTCTTGTTCGGCTACATCCTTCCCACCCGCTTCGGCTCTGAGTTAGAGGAGATGGAAACGTGGAGCCGGGCCTTCTGGGCGGAGGCTCAGCGAGCCACCCGGGAGGGGGAGCCCGCCCGCCTTCCCGAAATGAGCGAAGAGCTGATCGAGCTGTTCGCCTTCATCCAGCAATTCATTCTGGGTGTGTTCTGGGCCTATTTCGGGGGGCTGCCCGTCGTCCTGAGGGGCGCCACGCTCGGGAAACGGATGGTCGGTCTTTCCGTGATGGACCGAAATACGGTGGGTTCCCCCGGCTTTGGCACCTGCCTGCTGCGGGGAGGCATTCAGGCCTTTTCCCTGATTCTCTTTTTTCCCCTGCTTCTCATCAATTTCCTGGCTGCCTTTTTCTTTCGTCACCGACTTGCGCTACACGATCTGGCGGCCCGAACCATCGTCGTATCCATGCCACCGGACGAAGCCGCAGGGGAAAAGGGCGAGACCTAGCCGGACGAGTCTTTTTTTGGATTGGAAGGCGTCGACTGATAACGCTTGATGGGCTCAAGGCACGTGCAGCCCGACTTGTTGTGATTAAGAAATCCGAGGCGAAGATCCTGGTTGTCGACGACCAGCCGATAAACATCAAGCTGCTGCAGCGGAAGTTGGAGCGTCAGGGCATGCAAGTGCTGGTGGCCTACAACGGCCGGGAGTGTCTGGACGTCGTCGCCGAAACGCGTCCCGACCTCATTCTGCTCGATGTCATGATGCCGGAGATGGACGGCATCGAAGCCTGCGCCCACCTCAAGAGCAATCCGGACACTGAGACGATCCCGATTATCTTCATCACGGCAAAGGCCTCGAAGGAAGGGAAACTCGAGGGCCTCAGCGCGGGGGCAGTGGACTACATCACCAAGCCGATCGATCTGGACGAAACGCTCGCCCGTGTAAGCACGCAACTGCGACTTCAGGATATGTTTCGGGAAAACCTGGAACTGCAGCGGCGGCTGGGAGAGTCCCGCCGGGCCGCAGCGGTCGGGGCCATCACCCAGGGTATCGCCCATAATCTTAACAACCTGCTAGGCGTGGTGGTCGGCTACCTCGACCTGATCAAGAGCGGCTATGACAGCGCGGACATGGTGAAGCGAAGCGTCATGCTGATGGATCACGCCATCAACCGCATGGTCAGCATCATCCGCCAGCTGAGCAGCATTGCGAGCAATGAAAAGATCGAGCTCTCCCAACAGAATCTCCGGGAACTCCTGCTTTCGAGCATTGAGCGATTCAAGACCGAGTACAACCTGACCGCCGACATTCCGGTAACCCTTTCCACCGGGGAAGACTTCATGATCAATGCGAATGCCGAAGTCTTCGAGAGCATACTCGGTAAGCTCCTGATTAATGCATGGGAAAGCTACCCGAAGAAATTTGACGGAGATCGGGCGATCAGCATCGACGCCGAAGTGGTCGAAACTCCCAACCTGAATCGCTTGATCATTCGCGTTAATGATCGGGGAAACGGTATACCCAAAGAAGTCGAGGATACCCTGTTTGAACCGTTCATCACGACCAAAACATCGGTCGGACGAGGCATGGGCCTGACCATCGTGCGACATACCCTCCGCAATCTGGGCGCCGAAATCACCCTCGAGCCCCGTCCCGAAGGGGGCACCTCCGCCATCATTACCTACCCGCTGTAGGGGCTACAGCCAAAGAGGGTGTAGCCAGTAAACTGCCCTACTCCTCGAGCGGATATTGGGCTGTCAGGTCGTCGGCCGTCCAGGGAGCGGTTCGACCGCCGGCATCCGCCAGGTACTGGGCGAATTCATCCGGTGTGATGGCCGGCGCCTCGTTGCCCCAGGTGTTCCGGATATAGGTCAGGACCGCGGCAATATCCCGTTCGCGCAAGACATTTCCAAAAGCCGGCATATTGCCGTTGTACGTATTGCCGTTTACTTCGATCGGACCGACCAGCCCGTTGATCAGGATTTTGGATACACGCGGGGCGCTGCCGGTCACCCACTGGGAGCCGACCAGGGGCGGATAAGCTCCGGGAGCCCCCATGCCATTGGCCTGGTGACATTGCTGGCACTGCTGGGTGTAGATGCGCTCGCCGCGACCGTACAGCCACTCAAAGGAGTTGTAGTCCGGTGGCTCGATCTGGGCGACCTCGCCGGTAAAGTCAGGGTCATAGACGTCCCACCGGAACTGGCCGGAATTTTTTTCCAGATAGATGCCGCCCCAGAAGATGAGCGCCGAGAAGATGAAAAGCAGGAAGATCGGGGTCGGCGAAAACCCTTCCGTCGGCTCTTCCTTTTCGCGCATCAGCTGGGCGTGCACCTGGCGGATGTGCTCGTCCCCGACGCGGCCACGTTCGAGCGTAGACTGCGGGAGATCCCGGGGATCGGAAGATTGCTTCTGGGGATCCTGACTCATTCCTCGATGATAGGCGCTTCGGGCAGACCGTAGCGGAGATTCAAGCTGCGCAGATAGGCGACCAGCGCCTCGGCACGAGCGGTTGGCACAATCTGCATGCCCTCTCCCGGATAATACGGGCTGTCCGGGCCGATGTTCAGTGCGTTTTCCGCCGGCTCACCATTGATCGGTTTCACTACATAGAGAAAAGCGAAGGGCGGCATGTTCGAACCGGGTGAGGTGATCTGCGGATTGTATAAGTGCAGGTGATGCCAGTCGTCATTGGCGGAAATGCCCCGATCGCCCACGTTCATCAGGTCGGGGCCAGTCCGCATGGTGCCGAGCAACACCCGATCCTGCAGGATGTAGTCGCGCGGAACGGTCTGCCGGGCCCCCCACCCCCGCTCGTAGTCGCTACCGAATCCCTTGCGCCGGACTTGCTGGGAGTGACAGTACATGCAACCCATCTCGATGTAGATCTGCTTGCCCTGCTGGGCGAGGCCGACCGGTTCCTGAGGATAAAGCGGTTCGCCCGGTGCGTGGTCTCCCCGGACATCGATCCTTTTACCATCCGGCCCCTCGACCTGATAGGTGGTGCCGGCGATCAGCTCTCCTTCGGCGTTGACGAGCGTGGAGGTCGTCGGCTGCAGATTACCGAACTGGATCTGGCTGGCGAGGATCAGCCCCGTCCAACTGAGCGCCATAGCAAAGAAGATACCGCAGAAAAGGAGCGGGAGGTTCTTCATGCGCGGGCGCCTCCTTCCTGGTTCTCAGGCGTCAACAGGGTCGGCCCCTCCTGGTAGAGAACCCGGCGGCCGCCCCACAACATCCAGAAGAAGTTCAGAAAAAAGGCGAAGTGACCGACCGTCAGCAGAATGCCGGAAACGGAACGGGCCACGAGCCAGGGCTTGGTGATGGCCACGATCTCCACCCAGTTGGCATGCACGACGTTCCCTTCCTCGTTGGTGGCGTTCATGGCCAGGCCCTGCAGCCAGCCGCCGATGTGCAGGGCGAAGATCATCAGCCCGATGCCGATGGCACAGGTCCAGAAGTGGACCCGGATCAGGGTCGCGCTGGGCCATTCCCGCATGAGCAGGCGCGGCATCATGAAATAGATGCTGCCGAACATGATCATGGTGAAGAAGGCGTACACCCCGTGGTGCGCGTGACCCACGGTAAAGTGCGTGAAGTGCGTGACCTCATTGACGTCGCGGAGGGCCATGGTCGAGCCGATCAGGCTGACCAGCGTGTAGCTCATGGCACCGAAGACGACAAACCGGAGGGTGGGACTCGCCCAGACCGCCCGAAAGCTGCCCACAACGGTAAAGTGGTGGTTGATGGCGGTCACGATGACCGGGATCACCATCATGACGCTGCCGACGATGCCGGCGGTGATGAGCCAGACCGGGATCGGCCCGCCGATCAGGTGGTGAACGCCCGCCCAGTTGTAGAAAAGCGCCAGCGTCCAGAAGCCGAGGACGGACAGGTAGTAACTGTGAATCGGCTTACCCAGCACTTTGGGAATGAAATAGTAAGCGGCCCCGAGACCGACCGGCGTCAGCCACAGACCCAGAAAATTGTGGGCGAACCACCAGTTGGTGATCGACTGCACGGTCCCGCGCGCCGGGACCCAGAGGATCATCGTCTGCGCGATGAGGTACAGCCAGGGGAACCAGAAGAAGGCGCCCAGCAGGTACCACTGCGACACATAAACGTGCTCGGTGCGGCGGTACCGGAAGGTCAGGACTCCCCACAGACCGATCAGGACATAGGAAAAGGCCAGCAGCGGAGCCACGTAGGGGGGCATTTCGAGCCACTCGACCGAGGTCATGTCCCCGAAGAGGATTCCGCCTATGCCGACCGTGATGCCGATGTTCCAGAAAATGCCGGCGATGAAGAGCAGGCCGCCGTGCCTGACCGGCACCTTGCTCAGGCGCGCCATCAGCCAGATACCGACCGCAAAGATCGCGTTGGTTGCCCATCCGAAGGCCATGGCGTTCAGGTGAGCCGAACGGACGCGTCCGAAGGTCAGAAACTCCCAGTCCGCCAGAAAATCGGGCGAGTGCAGCTTCCAGGAAGTCATGATGGCCAGGAGCGTGCCGGCCATCAGCCAGAGGAGACCGGAGACGAGAAAGAACAGGGCCGATCCCCGGACTGACGCGTCGATCCGGCTGAGGGTCTGCGGCTCGTCGGACGTGCGCCCCGTAACGGTGGTGTAGAAAGATGCTAGCGCGCTGCTCATGAGGGCTGATTAACCGTCACCGGTCGGAATCCGATCGGGCTTGTATGGCGGACCGTGTTTTGTCGGGAAACTGGTCGGTCTGAACGCCTTCCGGTTCCTCTTCGGTGAAAATCGACCGGGACTGCTCGTCGAAATGGCGGAAGTGCCCTTTGCGTGCCGACCAGGTCAGCGCGGCGACAGCTGTACCGAAGAAGGCCATGCCGAGAAGGAAAAGAACTACCAGATAGATATTCCACTCCATGCACTCAGGAACCGGGGTTGCCTTTTCCGGCGCGGTCGAATTCACGGAGCGTCAACTCGACCGCCTGTTCGACCGGAATCTTGTACTTGCCGGCCTCCGCATCGACCACCTCGACCGAATTCATCTTCTCGGCTTCGGCGGAGCGGTACTCGGAGAGAGCGGCCTTTCGGTAGTCGATGACCTGCTGCTGGGCGGGCGCGCCGCGGTTGGGCAGATAGGCAATGAAGAGGATCAACAGGAAGATGGCAAAGGAGCCGATGATGCCGAAGATCGTCAGCGTGCGATTGCTGAAAGTGGGTTCCGGCGGCTCCATCGCCGGTTCGTTATCTGAATGGGGATCACTCATGGCAATTCAGGGAAGCCTGGATACGCGGGTCCTTGACGGGGATGGGGCGGGCCTGCTTCATGCTGCGCAGATAGGCCCAGACACAGATGCCGCCCACACCGATCAGCGAGCACACGTCCACCCAGTGGATGGAAAATTCGCGGACGGTATAGCCGAGGGCATTCCCGGGATCCGGGTCGGTCTTTTTCCCGGGCAGGATGTTCCAGTAAACGTCGAGGAGATGGAAGAGAAGGATCCAGGCGGAGATGGCGATCACGTTTTTCACCTTCACCTTGTTCTTGTACCAGAGCAGAGCGAGGAACGGCATGAAGAAATGGCCGAAGACCAGGCCCATGCTGACCCACCACCAGGTGTTTTTGTCTCCCAGGTGATTCTTCTCGCGGATGTTGAACCAGAAAGTTTCCTCCGGGATGTTCGCGTTATAGATCAAAAAGTACTGCGAAAAGCTGATGTAGGCCCAGAAGACGGTGAAGGCCAGGGCGAGGCAGCCCAGCAGATACATGTGCGAGCGCTTGAAGATGCCCTTCAGGTAACCACGACTGGCCATCAGCAGACAGATCAGCAGACCGGCGGCAACCGCCGCACGCATGCTGGCTGAAAAGAACCAGACGCCGTACATGGTGGAGAACCAATGGAATTCCAGGCTCATGAACCAGTCGAAGGCGGCAAAGGTGGCGCTCAGAGCGACGAGGGGCACGCCCAGGGCAGACAGACGCAGCGCCTTATCCGTGTTTGCCGGATCCCCGTTTACATCATTCTGGAAGGACCACTTGCGCAGAAGGCCGCCGACCACGGTAAAGACTGCAAAATACAGGATGAATCGCAGGAAGAAGAACCCGTAGTTCAGATAGGCGGCCTTGCTGGTATACAGCACATCCTCCGAGACGGCATCCCCGCTCGGCATCACGTAGGTCGGATCCATCCACTTCCAGACAAGGGCGGGCGCGATCGCCTGGGCGGACAGGACAACCAGCGGCAGAAACAGGAGAAAGAGCCAGGGGAAGGCGGCAAAGGCGTGCTCCAGCTGCCGCCGGACGATGACCGGCCAGCCGGCGCCGAAGAGGTGCCAGATCATGACCAGGAACAGCATGCCGATCCCGATGGACAACCAGAACGTCAACCCGATCATCCAGCCGAGGGCGGGCCGGGGATCGGTATATTCACCGAAGGCCCCCAGCAGGACCCCCAGCAGACCCAGCGCGGAGAAGCCGAGGCCGACGCCCAGGGCAATCCTGGTGTAGTCTCCGCGAGGATTGCTCATGGCAGCGGCTGACAGGGACGAGGGAGGATTCGCGGCTTCGGCACTCATAGACCCAGGGTCTCCTTCTGATCAGGGGTAAGGTCGGCGGCGTCGGCATAATAGGCCCGCTGCAGGGCCCGCATGTAGAGGACGATGGCCCAGCGCTCTTCGAGGGAGAGCTTGTCACCATAGCCCATCATCTGCCCGTAGCCGTTGACGATGGTATTGTAGAGCTGCCCGTTCGGCATCTCGCGATACTTGTCACTGTGGAAACTGGCGGCGATGTTGATGCCGTAGTTGTTGTAGGAGGTAATGCCCTTGCCGTCGCCGGTCTTGCCGTGGCAGACGGCACAAAAGATGTCGTACTGCTCGCGACCAGTCTCCATCAGGTTGTAGGACACCTCGAGCGGGAACGCCGTCGTCCAGGAACCGTCCGACTCCTTGCCGAGCATGACCTCGGGTGCGTACGCGTCCCTGTTTTCATATTCGGGTGAGAAGACCGCGGCTTGATCGAGCGCATTACCCCGGGGAACCGTGCCGTCCACTTCCGGGCGGTCATTCATCCGGTTGGGGAAAAAATCGTTGGTGCCCTGCGGCAACCACTTCGGCTGGCGGTCCATATCGGGAAAGACGTAGAGCGGCGGCTTTTCCGACTTCTGGCCTCGGAAGCCGAAGATCGAGATTACGGCCACGATGACAAAGACGAGAACGGCGAGAAAGATGCGCATGGGGTCAGTCCTTGATGACGGTGATGTCGCTGGCGCCGAGTTCTTCGAGGAAACGGATCGCACCCGATTCGTCGAATTGCGGGTCACCGCTTTCGAGACAGATCATGAACTTGTCGTCCGTCACGGCGTTGAAGCCTTCATAGTTCCAAAGCGGGCTGTAGTGCTGCGGCAACAGATTCAGGAGGAACATGCCAAGGAGCGTGCCGAAGGCGGCCAGGAGGATGGTCAATTCATAGGTGATCGGAAAGGGAAAGATCGGGCTGTAGAAGGGCTTGCCGCCCACCACCAGCGGGTAGTCGAACTCATTCATGAACCACACCATCAGGTTCCCCAGCGTGAAGCCGGAGACGCCGCCAATAAAGGTGAAGATCGGGACCTTGGATCGTTTCATGCCACTGGCCTTGTCCAGGCCGTGGACCGGGAAAGGGGTGTAGGAATCCCACCGTTTCCAGCCCGCGTCCCGTGTTTTTTCACAGGCGTGGTAGATGGCGGAGGTCGTGTCGAACGTCCCGATGACGCCGTAGGTCTCGCCTGTTTCTGAAGTCACAGCAGCCATGGGTTTAGTGCGCGGAAGATTGATGGGCCCCCTCGCCCTCGTCCGGATCGTGGTAGTGCGGATCGCCCTGCGGCATCGACAGCGCCTTCACCTCGGCAAAGGCGATCAGCGGCAGGAAGCGCAGAAAGAGAAGGAAGAGGACCGAAAACAGACCGAAGGTACCGAAATAGGTCAGGATGTCTGTGATCGTCGGGGAATAGTAGCCCCAGGAGGACGGCAGGAAATCATTGGCCAGCGAAGTGACCGTGATGACAAACCGTTCAAACCACATCCCGATGTTGACGAAGATGGAGATGACCCAGACCAGCGTGGTGTTGTGGCGGATGGTTTTAAACCAGAACAACTGCGGACTGATCACGTTACACGATACCATGATCCAGTAAGCCCACGCATACTGGCCGAACGCCCGGTTGATGAAGGCAAAGCCCTCATACGGGTTCGCTCCGTACCAGGCGATGAAGAACTCCATCGCGTAGGCGTAGCCGACCATCGATCCGGTCGCCAACGTGATCTTACACATGGCGTCGATGTGCCGCTGGGTGATCAGGTCGTGCAGACCGTAAAGGGCCCGCAACGGGAGCATCAGCGTCAGCACCATGCCGAAGCCGGAAAAGATGGCGCCCGCCACGAAGTACGGAGGAAAAATGGTCGTATGCCAGCCGGGCAGGATCGAGGCCGCGAAATCAAACGACACGATCGTATGAACGGACAAGACGAGCGGCGTACTCAGGCCGGCCAGAAGCAGGTAAGCCATCTCATAGTTCCGCCAATGGTTGGTGGAACCGCGCCAGCCCATCGCCAGGATACCGTAGAAGTATCGGCGGAAGACGGTGAATCCCCGCTCGAAGGCTTTCGCGAAGGCACTTCTGGCCGAGGCCAGGCGCTTTTCGGCCACCCTGTTCACCCGGTCGCGCAGCGTCGCCAGGTCCGGAATCATTCCCATGTACCAAAACAGCAGCGACACCGTTCCGTAGGTGGAAACCGCGAATACATCCCATTCCAGCGGGGACCGGAAGTTGGGCCAGATCCAATTGCTGTTGGGCAGCGGAAAGAGCCACCAGGCGAACCAGACCCGTCCGATGTGGAAAAGCGGGAAGATGCCGGCGCAGACCACGGCAAAAATGGTCATGGCCTCCGCCGCCCGGTTGATGGAGGTACGCCAGGCCTGTTTGAGCAGACAGAGAATGGCGGAAATCAGCGTCCCGGCATGACCGATACCGATCCAGAAGACGAAGTTCACGATGGCCCACCCCCAGTTAACCGGGTTGTTCAGGCCCCAGACACCCACCCCTGCCGAGACCAGGTGGATGAGCCCCATGAGGGTGAAACTGGCAGTCAACGCAGCGACGGCAAAGCAGATCCACCACCAGGTCGGCGTTTTCTCCTCCACGATGGAGCAGATCTTTTCGGTGACCCAGTTGAAGCTGCGGTTGTTCTCAACCAGTGGCCGCACGGGGTAGGCCACCGGTTTGACCTCCTTGAGGACTTCCGGCGCGTCGGCGGATTCAGCGATTGTGGAGTGCGATGCCATGAGACAAATCAGTGGGAGGGAGCAGCGGCGGTTTCGGCTTCGTCGTGATGGCCGGAACCGTGGCCGTAACGGGCCTCATATTCCTGCCGGCTGAATGGCTGGCTGTAGGTGGCGCCCTTCGGCATAGACGGATTGGGATTGCGGAGCTTGGCCAGGAAGGTCGTCCGCGGGCGCGTGTTCAGGTAACCGAGGACGGCATAGTTCCGGTCGCTCTGCTTGGCCCGGTAAACGGCGGACTCGGGATCAATCGTATCCCCGAACTGGATACTTTCGGTCGGGCATACCTGCTGGCAGGCGGTTTTAATAGTGCCGTCCGGCACCTTGATGTCGCTCGAGTCCCGGGCGATGCTTTTCTGGCGGATCTTGGCTGCCTCGATCCGCTGGACGCAGTACGTGCACTTCTCCATCACGCCGCGCATGCGCACCGTGACATCGGGGTTGCGGCCCATGGCGATGATTTCGCCGTTCGGCACATCGGCGTTCTTCTTGCCGAGGGGCCCTTTGTAAAATTCGCCGATCTGGCGCTTGTTCCAGTCGAAGAAGTTGAAGCGCCGCACCTTGTAGGGGCAGTTGTTGGCGCAATAGCGGGTACCGACGCAGCGGTTGTAGGCCATCACGTTCAGCCCCTGGGAATCGTGAACGGTTGCGTTGACCGGGCAGACGGTCTCGCAGGGAGCCAGTTCGCAATGCATGCAGGCCACGCCCATAAACGAGACCTGAACGTCCTCGGGAACGCTGAGAGCCGGATTGGCAGGGGCCGCACTGTGGGATGCGTGGCCGGCCGCATCGCTCTGATCGTCCCCTTCAGCAGCGGAATAATAGCGGTCGAGCCGGATCCAATGCATTTCGCGCCCGCGTAAGACCTGGTCCTTGCCGACGATCGGAATGTTGTTCTCGCTCTGGCAAGCCACCACGCAGGCGTTGCAGCCGATGCAGGTATTCAGGTCGATGCTCATCCCCCACTGCTGCGGGGCGTCGAAACTGGGCGTTTTGTAAGCCGAACCACCCCGGGGAATCTTGGTGTTGAGGATCTCGGGCGGGGCGTTCTTGTACTTGCCGTAGACAGGCGGGGAGTGAGCTTCCATGCCCATCTTTTCGGCGAAGTCGGGATGTTTGGCGTAATCCTCGTTGGTGGCCTCACGGAGAATCGCGCGGCCCTCCATCGACCAGTGTTCCTGGGTATTCGCCAGTTTGTAAGTGGCCTCGGTGACCTCGATAGTCGCCCCGGATGCGAACGCCTCACCGACGGAAGAACGCAGGGGATAAAAGTTAAAACCGGTGCCCTGCCCCACCCGGCCGACCACCTTGCGCCCGAAACCGACCGGCAGCACGACCGTATAGTTGGACAGCCCGGGCACGACATGCAGGGGTGCCTCGACCGTGGCCCCGTTCACCGTCAGCCTGGCGAGCGGGGCCATTTCCTTGCCGCGCTTGAACCGGGCGGTCTGGGTGACCAGTTGTCCCTGCTCCGCCATGAAAGACGTGTCGGGCAGGATCCGGACGCCGGAAGCCTCCTGAAGTTCAGCTGCCAGTCGCGGGCTGATCAGGATTGCATTGTCCCAGGTCAGCTTGGTCATCGGCTCGGGCACTTCGAGCATCCAGCCGTTGTTGGCGAAGCGGCCGTCCCAGACGTGACGACTCGGCACGAAGCGGACATCCAGATGCTCCCTCCCGGCGGGTGCAACCGGTGCGGTGCCTGGCAGTCGTTCGGCAGCATCGCGGGGACGGAGGCGGCCCGTATAGACCAGATAGTCGCTGTTTTCCAGAAGACCCTCGGCCAGGAAGGTATGGAAGGCGGCATCCAGATCGGCGGGTTCGGCCAGCCCGGCAAAGGTTTCGCGCACCAGGCTGTGACCGTCGGCAGCGGGGAGCTTGCCGACGATACGGGCCAGAAACTCCAGTTCGCCGATGGTATCGAACAACGGCTCGATCATCGGCTGGACCGGCAGGTAAGTGCCGTCGAAAGCACGGCCGTCGCTCCAGCTTTCGAGGTAGTGACTGGCCGCGACGTGCAGATCGGCCAGATCCGAAGTCTCGTTGGCGCTGTAGCCGAAATAAGTGACCGAGTCGGCGCGGGCGGCAGCAGCACCGAACTTCAGGTCGGCCGGCGCATCGAAGGCCGGATTGCCGCCCAGAATGACAAGCTGTTGGACTGAACCGGCGTTCAACGCGTCGACCGCGGCATCGAGACCCGGCGTCGGCGTATAGCCGTTCGGGTCGAGGACACGGAACTGCTGAGGCCCGATCCGGGAGCGAAGGACGTCGTTGATGGCCAGGCCGATGACGTGGGCTTCCTCAGGCAGGTGGTTACCCACCATGACCACGGCTTTGCCTTCATGCGCGATCAGGTCGTCGGCACAGGCATTGATCCAGGCCGGGTCGACGTCGAGCCCGGACGCCCGGTCGCGCATCTTCGTGATGATGGGGCTCTGGACACCCCTTTGCTCGAAAACGGCAACCGCCAGCGCCGCCAGGAAGGCGGTCATGCGACCGGCATCCAGGCGCAGGCGGTGATCGGCCATGGCCCCGGTCAGCGTGAAATCGCTTTCGACGGCATAAAGGCGATTCATGGCCCGGGCATCTTTGGCGCTGTCGACTTTACGCTTTCTGCCGAAGCCCCGGGCATAGCCGAGCGACCCCGGTTCATTCTGCAGGAAATCGTGATCCACGGAGAGAACGCGGTCCGCCTTGTCCAGCAGGTAGTAGGGGCGAACATGCAGCCCGAAAAACTTGCTGGCGGCACGCTCCGCACCGTCGAAAGCGAAGGCCGCATGTTCGGTCCAGAGCGCTTCCGGGTACTGCTGCTTGAGCAGCTTGACGAGGCGCTGGCGGCTGGGGGACGCGGACGGCTCGGCAACAAAGACGAACCCGGCGCCCCGGGAGGCGGCCAGCTCCTCCTGGATGGCCGACAGCGCATCGAGCGTGTCCTTAAGTTTCAGTGGGCTGCCGTTACGCTTGCTGGTGGTGGCCCGGTCCGGATCATACAGGTCGAGGACACTGGCCTGGGCGAAGCTGTCGGTTGTCCCGCCGTAGTTGGCGAAGGAAGGATTGCCCTCGATCTTGGTGGGACGGTTCTGGTGCGTCTCGACGATCAGGGGCAGGTGCTCGCCCTGTCCGGGATAGGCCGAGCAGTAGAAATTGGGGACGCCGGGAATGGTGTTCTCCGGCTGTCGGGCGTAGGCCAGGACCAGTTCCTTGGGCTGGCGGCAACCGCTCAGCCCGAGACCGGCCATCCCGAAGGAGGCCGCCATGATCTTGAGGAAATGGCGGCGGTTGACGCCGTCGAGCTCGCTGGCCCCCTGGGGGAATTCGCGTTCGACCCACTCATTGAAGGCGGGGGTTTCGGCCAGGTCGTCCAGGCTTTTCCAGTAGCGTTGCCCGTTCATATGGCTGGAGGAAGAGTCGGGATTCAAAGTCATCGGTGGCAGCCGGAACAGCTGATCGGCGGATTGACGTTCCAGTCGTGGACGAATTCCTCGCCCATCTTGAGCTGGGCTTCCTTGGATTCGGGACGCCAGTCCAGGTTGTAAACTTCGTCCACCGGCCGGATGTATTTCTCCGGGGCGCGGTGACATTCGAGGCAGAACGCCATGCTCAACGGTTCCGCGTGATACACGACCTCCATTTCGTTGACCTGGCCGTGGCAATGCAGGCAGCTGATGCCGCGGTTCACGTGCACCGCATGATTGAAATAGACGTATTCCGGAGTCTTGTGGATGCGGACCCAGGGAATGGGCTCACCCGATGCGTAACTCTCCCGTACCGGAGCCAGCTTCGGGCTCTCCGTTTGCACCAGGCTGTGGCAGTTCATGCAGGTGTTGGTGGAGGGAATGTTGGAATGGCCGGCCTGATCCACATAGGTATGGCAGTAACGGCAATCCATCCCGAGCTGGTCGACGTGCAGGCTGTGGTCGAAGGCGACCGGCTGGGTGGGCATGTACCCGACCCGCGTGTACTTTGGTGTGAAGTAGTAGGTCACGCCCGCAATCAAGCTGGAGGTGATCAGCCCCAGGATGATGATCAGCTTGAGGGGGACCGTATTGACGCTTTTCCGGAAAATATTGGCCATGGTGTACCTGAAATTCGAATACCGGACAGAAAGTCAGGAAACCCGGTTACTCCGCACATTGCGCGATGCCCGTTTCACCTCCGGCAGAGCGGCCGACTCGCCGGTTGCGGGGCGTCCCGCCTGTT
The DNA here is from genome assembly GCA_051117635.1 of Opitutales bacterium. GTDB lineage: Bacteria > Verrucomicrobiota > Verrucomicrobiia > Opitutales > JABSRG01 > JBNPEH01. Next base: position 52,607 of record JBNPEH010000033.1, read on the forward strand.
GCTTGCCACGGGTGGTCGCGGCCAGCCCGAGAGCGCTCCCCAGGCCGATAAAACCGGCCACAAGGGACTGAATAAAGCGTTTCCTGGAGGGGGTCTTGGGTGTTCCGGATTCCATGAATACAAAGGTCTGGGCACAGGCAGATCCGGAAACCCGAAGGTTTCTCAGCCCGCACGGACAACCGAAGTAAGGGGAGCGCCGATTGGGGAATCAACCGATAAAAACAAATTTTTGGTGCTATTATCACCCGGCCTCACCACGATAAGAAATGCCCCCAACTGCAACCCCTTCAGCAGGTTACCGTTCAGCCGGCAGCCGCCCCGACCGCACGGACACCAGCAAGCTTGAAACCGCCATCAGCAGAACCGCTACCACGGGATGCAGCAGCCCGGCCGCCGCCAGCGTCATCCCGATGCCATTGTAGGCCACGGCAAACCAGAGATTGCCGATCAGGCGTCCTCGCACCTGGCGTGCTGTGGCCAGCCAGGCCGGCAGTCGATGGAGACGATCCGCCCCCGCCACCGCCGTAGCCGCCACCTGCACGGTGTCCATGCCATCGCCGAGGGCGATACCGGCCGAGGCCTGTTCCATGGCGGCCAGATCATTGATGCCGTCTCCGATCACCAGGGGTCGTTCTCCCGCCTTGCGGGCGGATCGCACCCGGTCGGCTTTTTCCGCCGGAGAAAGGTTACCTTCGACCGTCACCCCATCAACGGTGCGCCAGGCCGGATCCGGGTCCCCACTTAAAATGGAAACGCGGACACCCTCTGCAGTCAGCCGGCTGATCAGGCCTTTCAGGTTCGGCCGTGCCGTTTCCTTCAGCAGAAAAACCGCCCAGGGTTCGCCGCGTTCCGTGGCCGCATAAATGCGCTGACACCGTTGCCCCAGCCGCTCCTCGGCCGGTTGCGCCAGAGCATCCAACGCTGACCGGGCCGCTGGGTGCACCCAGCTACCGGCGCCGATTCGGATAGTTTCCGGCGATCCATCGGCAGTCCGTCCGGTGACCTCGATGCCTCGACCGGCGATCGACCGCACCGACTCCAGCTGCCAGCCGGGCGCGGGCTCGCCGGCCGGATCCGGTTGGGCCAGGCCGGCGGCAAGGGCGGCGGCGACAGGGTGCTGCAGCCGCCGCTCGGCCTCGAGCATGACCGCCCGCCGCACCTCCCGTTGATCCGGGTCGGTCACCAGCCAGTCCGCGAGCTCGAGACTCGGTCCGCTCAGGGTTCCGGTTTTATCGAAAAAGAGGTGCCGCGTTTCGGCGAGCGCATCGAGCAATCGGGCTTCCCGGCTGACCAGCCCCTGTTCGGCCAAACGCCACAGGCCGGTCCAGACACCGATGGGCGTCGCCAGCCCCAGCGCACAGGGACAGGCGACCAGCAGCACCGCCATGCTGTTGAACACGGCCACCGGCCAGGCCGCCACCCAGGCCCAGCCGAGACCGGTCAACAGAGCCACACCGGCTACGACCGGCAAAAAAAATTGTGTAATGCGATCCGCCTGGGATTCCCAGCGACTGGGGACCGAGCCGGCCCGGTCGAGCGAGGTCAGGACCGCGTCGAGGTGGCGTTCGCCACCCGCCGCCAGGGTCTCCAGCTCGAGCCAGCCGTCGACCGACAGGGCACCCGCCCAGACCGCGTCCCCCGTCCGCCGGATGCGCGGCAGCAATTCTCCCCGCACGAGGCGCTCATCGACATAGGCTTCCCCGCGGATAATCCGGCCGTCCACCGGAATCGCTTCCCCGGGTGCCACGCGGACGCGAGTGCCCCGTTCGACATCCGCCACGGGCCGTTCGCGGGTCGATCCGTCCTCCAGAATCACCTGCGCGCTTTCAAAGCGGGCGCGCAGGAGGCGGGCTTCCGCCAACACCTTTTGCCTGGAGTGGTCCCCGACCCGTCGCCCCACCGCGTAAATCACCAGAACGATCGCGACCACCTCGTAATAGACATCCCCCGCGCCGGTGAAGGTACTGACCACCGAGCCGGCCAGAGCCCCCAGTGCGGTCAGCACAAAGAGGCTTTCCACAGACAGCCGGCGGCGGCGCGCGGCCTCAAGGACACCCCGCAGCGGCTCGCCCAGGAGCAGGGCCAGCACCAACAGGGCGCTCAGCAACAGCCAGCCGTGCAGAATCAGGTAGGCGGGCGAACCGAAGGCCGGCGGGGTCAGATTGACGGCCAGCCCGAACACCATGCTCTGCCCGGCCACCACGGCGGCCAGACCGACCGGCAGCCAGGAAGGCTCCGCCTCGTTGGCGTTATTTCCGGTGCCACAGCAGTCGCCTGGCGGTGGTTCCGGCAACGGTTCCGCCTTCCCGCAACAGCTCTTCACGGTGGGTTCCGAACCGATCGCAGGCTTTGAGCAACAGCTATCCTGAACCGGTTGCTGGCCGGTTTCGGCTGACGCCGGCTGGGTATGTGGGGCGGCCATAAGGTCAAGCCCCACTGGAACGCATGGCGCCGGGCCGCTCAACCGCAACCGACAGGAAAAGCGCACCGGGTCTTGCCGACGGTCCCCGCATGATCAGGCTGATGGCTATGGCTACCGAACCACCCCGACCAGCCGAGGCCGCCCGCGCCCCCCAGCTTGCGGGCTGGAAGGTCGTTGTGGGGATCCTTCTGCCGCTGCTGGCCATCGGCACCGGCCTGTTCCTGATCATGGAGCCGAAGATCACCGAGAAAAAACCCGGGCACCTGCACGTCGGGGTGCGCTTTGCCGACGAGGGCACGGTCGCTTTTCTGGGTCGTAATGGCGCGCAGCCTTTTACCCGCGTCCGGATCGAGCGGCTGGTCGATTCCACACCCGTGCCGGTCGACATCCGGGACGGCCTGCGCCGGGGACGAAACATCCTCACGCTGGAGGACCTCCCCCCCGGCCTTTACCAGTTCACCTTTTCCTCGGACGGCTACATCCCCGAGAGCTTTCGCTTCGAAAAGACCGGCGACACCTGGTTGCCCCTCCCCGGCCAGGTCGAGCCCGGCGACGGCGACCAGCTGATGGAGCAGTTTATCGGCCTGCGCTTTCAGCCCGAGGGACCGACGCCCGACGCTGGCTGACCAGAGCGGCCTGTTCCGGGGAAAGGCTCTCCTGCAGCCGCCGCCAACGGGGATGGTCGTCCGGAACAAGGCTGGTGATCACAAGCAGGTTGCGGACATCGTTGTGACTGACCAGCGCCCCGGTCGTATCCACCAGCATCAATTCCGGTTGGTCCGTCCGGTGATTGGGACCGACGCCCACCACGACGGCGAAGCGGAGGATGCTTCCGAGTTTGCCATAGCGCCCGGCATGACAGACCAGATCCCCGCGCTGAACGGCATGGCCGAGGGCGTCCACCGGTGGTGGTGAAGGATAAGCGGCGGGATCCGAGTCAGTCATGTCCTGAGGATAGCCGTTTTGCACCCGGGTGCAACGACCCGACGACCCGGCGGCAGGCTTTGAGGTCAAACTGCTATGCCGGAACGCATCGGCGGACGGCGGGGACGGCGGTGCGGGGCCTGAGCCCTTGCACCCCGCCCGTCATCAAACCCTCCGCCCGAGCGGGAGGACCTGCGGTTCGAGACGGGCAAGCTCACGTTCGTGTTGGCGGTAGCGGGGATCCCAGCCCCGGACGACAGCCCAGAAAGCCCGGGAGTGGTTGAACTCCCGCAGGTGTGCCAGCTCGTGAAAGATGACATAGTCGCCCAGCGGCGGTGGTAGCAGCACAAGGCGCCAGTTCAGCGACAGCGTGCCGCTGGTCGACAACGAACCCCAGCGGCTGCGCTGGTCCCGAACGGTCACTTTGTTGGGCCCTGCTTCGGCCTTCCGCGCCAGCGCCTCGACCCGGTTGCGCAGCCCCTGGTTTGCCAGACGCCGGACGAGGTCCAGAAGCGCTCGCTCGGGTTCATGATCAAAGGAGAAATAAACATGCACCGATGGCTCGGCTCGCAGACGGAGGACACGCGGCCGGGCGGCTGTATGGTGAAACTGGATACGCATTTTTGCGCCGTCCAGGTTCAGCCACGGCCGGCGTTCCAGGAACAGGCGCAGGCTCGGCACGCGACGCGACGCCTCAATCTGGGTTTCCACCCAGCCCGCGTGTTCCCGCAGAAAAGCCAGCGCCGCCTTTGACGACACGCCTCGCGGCACCGTCAGCACGGCCTGGTTCTGGTAGCCGAGTGACAGCCGCAGGTGGCGCGAACGCGGATTCGGCTTCAGCTCATAGGGCAGCCACCAGCGGCCCTGTTCGGTTTCCACCTCGGTCAGGGCGTAGGGACCCGCCGCGTTCCGCTCAATCATGGGTCGCTTCCACACGGTCCATCACACCCGCCGCGTAGCGACGCAGTGCGCTTTCCGGATCGATTCCCTCGCGCTGGCAGGCGGCCGCCAGGGTAAACAACTGTTCGCCGGCCGACTGCTCGGTCAGCCCCTCGGTCGCCGCATTGATGGCGCGGGCATCGACCGTCTCGGGCAGGATTGCGCCCTTTTTGTCGACCTGCTTCACGATGTCGTGGGCAAACATCAACGCGGGCAGCCGCGGCGGCAGCGGTTTGAAAAACCGTTCCCGCCGCTCGGGTTTTTCCTCCGCCTTGATTGCCTCCCACTGTTGCAGCACCGCCTCGCTGTCAGCCAGCCGGGCGCGGGTTTCGGCATCGCCGAAGACGTGCGGATGCCGCCGGATCAGCTTGTCGTTGATGGCAGTCGCCACGTCGGCGAGATCGAATACCCCGTCCTCCTCCGCCAGTTGGGCATGCATCACCACCTGGCAGAGCACATCCCCCAGCTCTTCCAGCATGTGGGCCCGGTCGCCGTTATCGAGCGTCTCGAGCAGCTCGGCGCACTCGTCCACCAGACAGGCGGCCAGCGTCTGATGGGTTTGCTCCCGGTCCCAGGGGCAGCCGTCCGGGGCGCGCAGCCGGGCGACGGTCCGGTGAAGGGCGTTGAAGGCTTCCTCGATTCGGTCGGCGGGTTGGATGGCCATGCCTGCATAGGGTTTGAAAGTCGGCGCGCTTTGCAACACAACGCCCGTTGCGTTTGATCACCAACCGATGCCTTCCATGGACAAGCTAGCCGAAATCATGGCCCGCAAACGGCGGGATGTGGAACCGCTCATCCGGCCCATCCCCGACCGGGAGTGGGAACGGCTTCGCAACATGCGTCGCAGCTACGTTCCCTTCCGCCAGGTCCTGGCGCGGCCCGACCGGCTGTCCGTCATCGCCGAGGTGAAGCGCCGCAGTCCGTCCGCCGGCTCCATTGCAGACGGGCTGGACGCCGTCGAGCAGGCCCGGGTTTACCTGAATGCGGAAGCGGACGCCCTGTCCGTCCTGACCGATGAACCCTACTTCGGCGGCAAGCTTCAGGACCTTTGGGACATCGTCGAATTCTTCGAGATCCACCAGCGTACCACACCCTGCCTGCGGAAGGATTTCATGGTTCATCCCGTCCAGGTGGCGGAGGCCGCCGAAGCCGGGGCTGCCGCCATCCTCATCATCGTCCGCGCGCTCGACGATGAGGAGATCCGCAACCTCGACGAGGCCGCCCGGGCGGCCGGCCTGGACGCGCTGTATGAAGTCCACACCGAGGCCGAGCTGGAGCGTGCGCTGGGTTTCGATCCGGAGATCGTCGGCGTAAACAATCGCGACCTGACCCGCTTCGTCACTGACCTCGGCATTTCCGAACAACTGATCCCGCTGATTCCCGACGACGTGGCCGCGGTCAGCGAAAGCGGTATCTTCGAGCCGGGTGATGCCGCCCGTGTCCGCGAGGCCGGGGCCGACGCCATCCTGGTCGGCGAAGCGCTCATGAAGGCCGACGACCCCGAGCGGCTGGTTGCCGCCTTCCACGCGGTGGACGATGGCTGACCCCGGTTCAGGCGGGGGCCGCTTTTCACCCGGTCGCACCCGTGAACTGCTCCAGCGGATCGGCCACCACCCCGTCCGCAAACTCGGCCAGAATTTTCTCGTCGATGGCAACATCGTCGACAAATCGGTCCGGCTGGCCGGCGACCTGACCGGCGTCCCGGTCGTGGAGATCGGCCCCGGCCTCGGTACGCTGACCGGCGCGCTGCTCGAAGCCGGAGCGGAGGTCTGGGCCGTCGAACGCGATGAACGCCTGGCCGGACTGCTGAAGGCCGAACCGGGGTTTGCCGGAAACAACCGTCTTCACCTCAGGACCGGCGATGCGCTAAATCATCCGTTGGCCGGATTGCCCGATGACCAACAACGGGCCGACTTCCGGATTGTCGCCAACCTCCCCTACGCCATCACCTCGCCCTGGGTCAGCCGGGTCCTGGAACAGCCGGTCCTGCCCCGGCACCTGGTGCTGCTCATGCAGCTCGAAGCCGCCGACCGGCTGGCCGGCCAGCCCGGCGGCAAGCAGTTCGGCCCCCTGGCCATCCGGACCCAGGCCGCCTATAGGATCGGCGAGCGCCACAAGGTCGCCCCGGGCTGTTTTTATCCCCGGCCCGAGGTCGACTCCGCGCTGCTGGTCCTCGAGCGACGCGCCAAGCCGCATGTCTTTTCTCCGGCCACGGTGACGCTCCTGCGCGATATCTTTCTTCAGCGGCGCAAGCAGCTCGGATCCCGTCTCCGAAAACTGGATACGGGACCGGCTGTCCTGGCCTGGTGGGAGCAGCACGTCGCCACCCCGCTCGGCCCCGGCTGCCGCCCCGAGGCCGTCCCGCTGACGGCCTGGATCGCGTTGGACGAGGCACTGCGCGCGGGCCTCGCGTGATTCCGCCCGGGAACACCCGGGATTCCGGGGCTTTGCCCCTTCATCCCGCGCTACGGTGCTGCGTCCCGCCGGGACGCAATTTCGTCTGGGAACGAAAAGTTTCCGGTAACGCTCTACCGGCAATTGCGAGGATCAGCGGGGATGTGCGGTTCCTCCTCCCACCGGGAAATTTCTGGACTCAGGCGTGGGCGGGGAGCACGTTGAACAGCTTTGCCGGTGCGGCTTTACAGTCGGCCGGAAGAGCTTTTCTGCCGTCATGACGTCCGCCGAGATCCGCCAGTCCTTCCTCGATTTTTTTGAGCAGCGCGATCACCGCATCGTGCCCTCGGCACCGTTGCTGCCGACCGCCCCCAACCTGTTGTTCACCAACGCCGGGATGAACCCCTTTGTGCCGGTGTTCCTGGGCGAACAGAAGCCGCAGCATCCACGGGTGGCCGACACGCAGAAGTGCATCCGCGCGGGCGGTAAGCACAACGACCTCGAGGACGTCGGCTTCGACGGTTACCATCAGACGTTTTTCGAGATGCTGGGCAACTGGTCGTTCGGGGACTACTTTAAAGAGGAGGCGATCACCTGGGCCTGGGAACTCCTGACCGGGGTCTGGGGCTTCCCGAAGGAGCGGCTCTACGCCACGGTCTACCAGCCGGGAGACGGCGACCCGGCCGCCTTTGACCAGGAGGCCTATGACTATTGGGCCGGTATTTTCTCGGAAGCCGGGCTCGATCCGGCAATCCACATCGTCAACGGGAACAAGCAGGACAACTTCTGGATGATGGGCGATACCGGGCCGTGTGGTCCCTGCTCCGAAATTCATGTCGACCTGACGCCCGAAGGCGACACGCAGGGCAAGCTGGTCAACGCGGATTCACCCTGGTGCATCGAGGTCTGGAATCTGGTGTTTATCCAGTTCAATGCCACCGACGATGGTCAATTCCTCCCGCTGCCGGCCCGGCATGTCGATACCGGCATGGGCTTTGAACGCATCGCCGGCATCCTCGCCACGACGCAGCAGTTCACCGATTTCTCGCGTCCGCCGAGCAACTACACGAGCGACCTGTTCACCGATCTCTTTGACCACATCGGCAAGCAGTGCGGGAAGACCTACCAGTTCACGCTGAAGGATGACCGGGACAAGCTGAACGATACCGAAAAGGACGATGTCGCCTTCCGGGTGCTGGCCGATCACATCCGCACGCTCAGCTGTTCCGTCGCCGACGGCATTCTGCCGGGCAACGAGGGCCGCCACTATGTCCTGCGACGGATCCTTCGCCGGGCCGTCATGTACGGCAAGCGGCTTGGCATGCCGAAGGGCTTTTTTGCCGACATGGTGCCGCCATTGGTGGCCAAACTCGGCGATGTCTTCCCCGAGCTGAAGACGCAGGAGGCCGTCATCCGCAAAGTCATCACCAGCGAGGAGACCGCCTTTGAGAAAACGCTGGACCGGGGGATTCAGCTGCTGGAAAAGCAGTTTGCTTCCGGGGTATCCACCATCCCCGGTGAAACGGCCTTCGAGCTGTATGACACCTATGGCTTTCCGCTGGACCTGACTGAGTTGCTGGCACGCGAGCGGGGCGTCGCGGTCGATACGCGGGGCTTTGAAACACATATGACCGCGCAGAAGGAACGCGCCCGCGCTGCTCAGAAGAAGGAGGCGGTAACGGTCGCCGGTGCGACGGGCGACACCGAGCCGACGCGTTTCACCGGCTTCGCCCTGGAGGATGAGGCGGCGGAGGCCGCCGAGGTGCTCGAGGTGGTGTCGGGCGAAGACGGGAACAGCTACGCCATCCTTGACCGGTCGCCTTTTTATGCCGAGATGGGTGGTCAGATCGGCGATACCGGCCACCTGCAGACCGAAACCGCGCGTATCCCGGTTCTGGATACAACAAAAGACCCGCAGGGCCGGTTCCTGCACCGGCTGGGTGAAGGCGCGGACCAACTCAAGACGGGCGACCGCGTCGGCATCGTCCTTGATGCCGATCGGCGTCGCGCCATCGAGCGGCATCACACGGCGACCCACCTGCTCAACTGGGCGCTGCGCACCGTCCTCGGGAACCATGTCCGTCAGGCCGGCTCCTATGTCGGCCCGGACCGGCTGCGCTTTGACTTCAATCACTTTGAGGCCGTCACCGGCGACCAGCTGGCACACATCGAGCAGCTGGTCCGCGACAAGGTGCTGCGCAACGATGTCGTCGTCTGGTATGAGCTACCGATGAGCGAGAAGCCGGACGACGTCGTGGCGGTCTTCGGTGAGAAATACGGCAACGAGGTGCGCGTGGTGGATATCGGGGCGGATGCCACGCTGGAGCGCGGTGACGATCCGCAGCACCCCACCCTGCGCTCGCGCGAAAAGCCCGGCTATTCAGCCGAGCTGTGCGGCGGGACGCATGTCCGGTTCACGGGGGAGATCGGTGCCTTCAAAATCGTGGCGGAGACCGCGATTGCGGCCGGGACCCGCCGCATCGAGGCGGTGGCAGGCCACGCGGCCGACCGGGTCTTTGACGACGCCTGGGACCGGCTACACGGTTTGGCGGCCACCCTCTCCTGCAAGCCCGAAGAAGTCGGCGAGCGCCTCAAGGCGCTCCAACAGCAGCGCGCCGACCTTGAAAAGCAGGTGAAGCAGCAGGCGCAGCGCGGCGCTGCCGCACAGGCCGACGACCTGGCCGCCTCGGCCATCGAGCAGCACCAGGTGAAGTGGGTCCGGGCCGTCGTGTCGGTCGACAACCCGAAGGCCTTGCGCCCGCTCGCCGCGCAGGTCCTCGGCAAGCTGGGGGATGCCGGCGTGGTCGTGCTCGCTGCCGAAACCGGCGGCGGCAAGGTGAGTTACGTCGCCTTGTGCGGGGACGACGCGGTCAAAGCCGGTACTCAGGCCGGTGATCTGGTCCGGAAGCTGGCCGACACGCTCGGCGGCAAGGGCGGCGGTAAACCCGACTTTGCGATGGGCGGCGCCGCGGCGGGCGGTGATTTGCAGACCGCACTGGACAGGCTGGCTTGAAGGCGTGTCGGGCCTCGGGATTCAGGGGTTCACGCCACGGCGCAACGGGTGCGGCGAATAGCGACGACGAGCGCGGACCCTCCCGTACCGCGCCGCTTCAGCCAGCGGGTTGTCCTTTCCTGGCACCGCCTCCCGAGATTGCGGGGCGTTGCCCCTCCATCCCGCGCTACGTTGCTCCGTCCCGACGGGACGGCAGTAAGCCATGCCATGCGGGGCCGAGCCCACTCAGGCGGGATTGCCCAGAAGACGGGGTGTCGCTCTGGAAAAGACAATAGCTGTCGTGGTGACGGGTGGTCAGGACCGTATACCTGGCTCCCGCCCGGACCGCCTGGTCGGTGACCTGATCCGCCCAGTCCGCCGCCGACGCCAGGCAAGGCCCAAGCCGCTGAGGCCGACCAGCATGGCCAGGGAGGCTGGCTCGGGAATCGGCGAAACATCGGCCCAGGTGTCGCCGATGCGAAGTTCGTCGAAGAGGGCGCCATCAGCAAGCGCGTCGACTTCCAATTCGGATAAGAGGAATGGTTCAATTTCGTCCTCCGTAGTGGTGCTGAGATTCCCGATGGTAGCAGTGAACTCGGATCCGTTGGGCGTAGAGCCCACGCCCAGCGAATCCGGATCCGGATTCAGGTAAAAGGTGATCAAGCCTTCCGTGGCTGATTGCGTGAAATCGAAATGGGCGACCAGCAAAGCGGTGCTTCCCCCGGCGGAAATCGGTGTTGGGTTTTTTCGTGACGCGGAACCTGCCCCCAGAAATCGTTTGAATCCATATTGGTTAGGATCGTCGGGAAAGCCGAACAGCATGAGGTAATTTCCCGCCCCGGTCGTGGGCGTTCCCCTGAAATAAAGGCCATTATTCTGCTGGGAAGTGGTATCCGGCTGGTAAAGGAAGCTCAACCAGGTTTCCCGGTTGGCGAAATCAATATCCGCGATGTCTAGCCGGTGATTCAGGCTCCCGCCGCCGCCGGTGGCATCCGCACTGCCGCCGGACGTAAGGAGGTTGCCATAGCTCAGGCTCGAGGCGTTAACGGTTGTTGAACTTCCTTCATTCGTCCAACTACTGACATTCTCCAGATCGGAGCCTGCGGTATAATCGAAAGACTCTTCGAAGAGGATGTTGGCCTGAAGCGGACCGACGGCCAGCAGGCCGGCGAGCGCGAGAAGGGAAATCAAGTAACAGGGATAGCGGGTCATAGGGGGATCGGGGTTGGGGTAATGATCAGCAGAACCGAACACTAGCAATGTGGCATAATCCGTCACCGGGGCCAAACCCGCCTTTTTGCATCCCGTTTCATTTCAGCCGTTCCTGCCTTGATCCCGGCTTTGCTTATTCTAAGCTGCCGCTCATGGAATCGCCGTTGAGCGGAACCGAGAAGAAACACCTGCGGGGTAAGGCCCAGCGGTTGAAGCCGGTGGTCTTTGTCGGCCGGGCAGGTTTGTCCCCTTCGGTGCTGACCGAAATCGAGACCGCATTGGAGCGCGACGGCCTGATCAAGATCAAGAGCGAAACCGGACGGGAGGCACTGGATCAACTGGTGAACCAGATCGAGGCCGACACCCGCGCCGTCTGCGTCGGCACGGTTGGCCGGACCGCGAGTTTCTTCCGCCAGCCGCCCGGTGATTTCAACGACTTCCGGATGCGGTAACGGGCTAAGGCCATCGGACAATCGGCAAGGAAGGTGGCTGAAGATTGTACGCAAACGTGGCCGCGCCTTCAGGCGTGGGCCGTCCAGGCCTTTCGGGTTCGGGGGATGCCCACGCCTGAAGGCGCGGCCACGGCAGGAGGGCTTGGCGTGGATTACCCCTCGAAACGGAAAACGAGGCTGGTTAGACCGGGCAGCGTGATAAGGGCGCTCTGTGGCTGGCCGTCACAGGGCGTGGGTTCGGTCTCAACGGCACCCGCGTTGCCCTGGTTGTCGCCGCCGTAATCGCCCGCGTCGGTATTGACGACCTCGGCCCAGCGTCCGCCGTGTGGCAGGCCTATCCGATAGCCCTCCCGGTGCATGGGCGTAAAGTTGGCGACGAGGACGAAGGTGTCACCGGGGAGATCACCGCGACGGACGAAGCTGATGGTGGACCCCTCGGCGTCGTCGGGATTGAGCCAGGCAAAGGCATCGTGCCGGTGATCGCATTTACCCAGCGACGGGTGAGCCCCATAGAGGCGGTTAAGGTCGCGCACGACCCGCTGAACGCCCCCGTGATCGGCATACTGAAGCAGGTGCCAATCCAGCGACTGGTCGTAGGCCCACTCCCGGCTCTGGCCGAAATCGCTCCCCATGAAGAGGGTTTTCTTGCCCGGCCACAGCCACATGAAGGCGTAGAGCGCGCGCAGGTTGCGGCTCTTGTCCCGCATGTTCCACGAGCCCATCTTCATGACCATGGAACTCTTGCCGTGGACCACCTCATCGTGGCTGTAGACGAGCGTGAAGGCTTCCGAGAAGTTATAAAGCGCCCCGAAAGTCAGCTGGTTGTGGTGGAACTTCCGGTGGATGGGATCCTTCTGGAAATACGACAGCGTGTCGTGCATCCAGCCCATGTTCCACTTGAAGTCGAACCCGAGACCGCCGTTGGCCGGGGGCTGGGTAACCCCGCCGAAGGACGTGGATTCCTCCGCAATCGTAACGACCCCCGGGTAGTAATCGTGAATGAGGCCATTGACCTCGCGCAGGAAGGCGATGGCCTCGAGATTTTCGTTGCCCCCGTATTTATTCGGGATCCAGCCCCCCTCCTCGCGTCCGTAGTCCAGGTAGAGCATGGACGCCACCGCATCGACCCGGAAGCCGTCGACGTGGAACCGGTCCAGCCAGCTCAGCGCGGAGGCCACCAGGAAGCTCTTCACCTCGTGCCGACCGTAGTTGAAGACGAGGGTGCCCCATTCCAGATGCTGGCCCTGCCGCGGGTCGGCATGCTCGTAGAGGTGCGTCCCGTCGAACTCGGCCAGCGCAAAGGCATCCTTGGGGAAATGGCCCGGCACCCAGTCGACAATCACGCCGATGCCAGCCTGGTGGAGCTGGTCCACCAGATACATGAAATCGTGGGGACTGCCGAACCGGTGCGTCGGTGCGAAGAATCCGGTGACCTGGTAGCCCCAACTGCCGGCGAAGGGGTGTTCCGCCAACGGCATGAATTCCACATGCGTGTAGCCCATCTCCCTGACGTATTGGACCAGCTCGACCGCCATCTCACGATAGGTCAGCGGCCGGTCACCGTCTTCCAGAACCCGTTTCCAGGAGGCCGGGTGCACCTCGTAAATCGACATGGGCTCCTCCCGCCAGTTGGTCCCCTTGCGGCGCTCCATCCAGGCTTCGTCGTTCCAGTCAAAGCCGCTGCAGTCGTAGACGATCGAGGCATTGTGCGGAGGCGGTTCGAACTGAATGGCATAGGGATCCGACTTCAGCCGAAGAAAGCCGTCCGGCCCCTTGAGCTCGTACTTGTACTTCATGCCCGGCTCGAGGCCCGGAATGAACAACTCCCAGACGCCCGAACCGCCAAGGCTCCGCATGGGATGCAGGCGACCGTCCCATTGGTTGAATTCCCCCACCACGGAGACGCGTTTCGCATTGGGGGCCCAAACGGCGAAAGCCACGCCGGGCACGCCGTCCACCGTACGGACATGGGCCCCCAGCTTTTCGTAAATCCGGTGCTCATTGCCCTGGTTGAACAGGTAGATGTCCTGATCGGACAACGTGGGCAGGAAGCGGAAGGGATCGTAAAACTGGCGCACCTCGCCGTTCGGCAAGGTAACCCGCAGGCGATAGTCAAAGACCTCCGGCTGCTCCTTCGCGTCGATGAACCCCTCGAAAAAGCCGGCGCGGTGTACCTGTTCCATCGGATAGCGTTTTTCCGGGCAATGCTCCACATCGACCACCTCGCAGGTCAGGGCCTGCGGCAGGAAACAACGCACGACCAGCCCCTGCTTCTCGCCTTTCTTCCAGGGATGCATGCCCAGGACGGCATGGGGCTGCCCGGCTTCGGCATTCAGGATCAGGTCGAGTTCGGCCTCGGTGGTGGACTGGGGAGCTTGAAGGGGATCCATGGGTAAGCGGGCTTGAGGCCGGGACATGTCAGAGCAATGTCCAAGCCTTGTTGGGGTCAACGTCCCGCTCAACCGAAAAAGGCTTGTCGGGATAGCTCGCCCCTTCGCATCCTGACCGGCAATGGCTCGTTGTTGCTTTGTCCGGTTGGGGCTGATCGCCGTCCTGAGCGCACTCCCTGCCGGGCTCGCCGCTCAACCCGAGCTGGCGGCCGAGGAGGGCGGCCGGATCGAATTCGATGCCGAGACCAGCGGACTTTCGGTCCGGGATGGCGGTCGTTTGCGCGATAACGAGCTGCTGATCGAGGCTGATTCCATCAGCGTTTATGAGCGCGACCGGCGGGCGCAGGCTTCCGGCGACGTCCGGCTCACCATCGATCAGTACCGCATCCTGGGGTCCACCCTGGCTTACGACCTGGAGGCCCGTTCCATCGACACGCGCCTGTTCCGGGCCGGGACCCACCCGCTGTATGTCGAAGGCGAGCGGCTTGTCGGCGATGTCGACGAGGCCGAGGTGATCCACGGCACGGTCTATTACGGCAACCCCGGTCCCTTTACGTTGAACCTGACGGCGGAACGGCTGGCCGTCCTCGATCGCCGGATCCTCGAAGCGACCGGCGTTAAACTCCGTCTGGGCGAGGTCCCCTTTTTTTACCTGCCCAATTTCCGGCAGAACCTGCGCAATCCCTTCTTCGCCATCATCCCACGGGTGGGCTATGACTCGCGTAACGGCCTGTTCATTCAGTCCGAGGAGCTCTTCCGGCTCACCCCCCGCTTCGGCCTGGGGATGAATCTGGACCTGTACTCGAAGCGAGGGGTGCTCGCCGGTCCGCGTCTGCGCTGGCGATCGTCGCCGGACGATACGCTGTTTGTTCGAAGCGACCTCAGCGCCGGTTACATCCACGATCAGGGCGATGAGCCCTTTCTGGATGTGCTCGGAAATCGGCCACCGAAGGACCGCTATTTCATCGATCTGAGGCATGTTCAAGAGCTGCCTGGCGGCGGCTCGCTGAGCGGCAAGGCCGACCTCTGGAGCGATTCCGAGGTCCTGCGTGCGTTCCGGGAGGATGACTGGGAGCATAACCAGCGCCCGGACACCTGGGCCGAATACAACCAGCCGCTGGGCCCGGTCCACTTCAGTGTGTTCGGGCGCTGGGGCTTTAAATCATTCGATGATACAGTGGAACGTCTGCCCGAAATCCGGTTCGACAGGCTGACCCGGCCAGTGGGCGATTCCGGCCTTCTGGTCAACGGTGGGGCTTCCTACGCGCGCCTCGCGCTGGAGGACGCCGGCTCGCTGCTGCCCGATGTCGCCAGCGACCGGTCCGATGGCTGGGTGACGCTCACCCGCCCCACCCGCCTCAATGCCGCCTGGACCCTGACCCCACGACTCGGCACACGCGTTACCCACTATCAGGACGCCCGGAATCCGGCCGACCCGGCCTCCGTCTTCGGGGATACCGCCTATACCCGCGTCCTGGGGGAATTCGGCTTTGACCTGGACGGTTTGGCGACAGCTACCTGGGCTTTCCGGGACGATCTCTGGCGCATTGACGGCCTCCGGCACGTGGTCCGCCCGCTGGTGCGTTACCGTTGGATCCCGGGCGGTCGTGCGGGCACCGACCGCTATCCGCTGCTGGACCGGGCTTTCGTGGACCAGGCCCCGCCCGTCATCGATCTGGACACCCGGCGGGACATCGACGCCCTCGCCACGACACACCGGCTGCGTTTCGGCGTCCGCAATGACCTGCTCACGCGGGATACCGACGACGGCACGCGGCGCCTGCTGCGCCTGGATCTGACACAGGACATCGACCTGGCGCCGGAGGGAGGCGAGGACACGTGGGGCGACTTCTGGCTTCGCGCGGATCTCACGCCCCTGCCCTGGTTTGCCCAGACGGTGATGGTTCGGTTCGACACGGCAAACCTCAACCTGGGTAGCGTGACCACGCGAACGACCCTGCTCAATGCGGATCGCTGGGAAGTCAGCCTTTTGACCGAGCATGTGGACGGGCGCTTCCATCAGTATCTGCTGGAAACAGCCTATCGGTGGAATGAGTGGCACCGGTTCGAAACCCGTTTCCACATCAACGCCCGGGGCGGGCGGCTGAGCCAGCAGGAGGTCGCCTGGCTCTACCGGCTGGACAACCGCATCGACATCGTCACCGAATTGCAGCGCAGCGAGAACGCGGACCGGGAGGTCGAACTGGATTTTTCGCTCGGGGTCCGCATCGTCGGCCTCTGAGCCCCCGTTTTTTCGATGGAAGGCAATCTCGTCCAGGACTTCGACCACCCCATTCGCCTTTCGAATTTTGAGGGGCCGCTCGATCTGTTGCTCTATCTGATTCGTCGCAACGAGATCGATATCTATGACATTCCGATCGAGACGGTGACGCGTCAGTATCTCAATGTGCTGCATAAAATGGAGGAACTCAACCTCGAGGTGGCCGGTGATTTTTTTGTGATGGCGGCAACGCTCATGTACATCAAAAGTCGGCTGCTGCTGCCGCGAAACGAGCAATCCGACGATGAACCGGAGGAAGACGGCGAAGACCCGCGATGGGCTCTGGTTCAGCAGCTGATCGAATACCGGAAGTTCAAGGAAATGTCGGTCGAACTGGAGTCGCTCATCACGGCCAGCCACTCGGTTCTGCCGAGACAGGTGTCGGGAGGCGACCAGGCGAACCAGCCTCGGCCCCTTAAGCCATCCGACCGAATCGAGCTTTGGAACACCTTCAACACGGTGCTTCGCCGCCTGCTCGAGCGGATGACACCGGGCGAGATTCACGACGACTCCGTGACCGTCGCCGACCGGATGGGAACCATTCTGGAACGGCTGGAGACAACACAGGCGTTTACCTTTTCCAGTCTGTTCGACGAGGAAGGCCGCTATAACCTGAACATGCTGGTGGCCACCTTTCTCGCGGTGCTTGAACTGACGCGCCTGCGCAAGATCGACATCCGGCAGGATGCCGCCTTCGGCGAGATCTTCTGTTCCGCGGCCCCCGAAGACCCCACCGCGGAGCCAGCCGGTGAGCCGCTGTCCACGGAATAAATGCCCCTTGAAAAGTATCGGGTTCTTAACACCTTTTTACTAATGCCATCGCCCTCCCATAGAAAACCGGCCCACCACCTCCTGGGAATCGGTCTCGACAATCAGGACGGGCATAAACGCATCACGCGCGCGGAAACTTTCTCCATCGTGGGAGGTTCCGCTGAAACCCATGAACGGATGACCGAAACCGTGGTCAAGACCGTCGAGGATCTGCGGACGCGTGGAAAGTCGCTGGAGACGGCTGAGCGCCGCGAATTGGCTGACCTCCTTAACAAGAACACCCCCGACTGATCCGGTTCCCTGGCCGGCAAGCCCTCTGTTCCCATGCCCGAAGACGACACACCGAAAAAACCCGAACCCGAGGATGCCCAATCCGAGCAGTCCGAGGACAAGCCCGCCGCCCCTAAACTCAAGGTCACGCGGTCCCCGTTTGCTCCGAAGCTCGGCAAGGCGTCCAATACCATCTCCATCCATAAAAAAGCCGGTGCCGGCGGGGAGACTCCCCCGGCGGAAAAACCGTCTCCGGACGAAGGCAACCCTGAGGGTTCTTCCGCTGAATCCGACCCGGACCCCAAGGAAACTCCCGCCAGTTCCGGGAAGCCATCAAAACCGCTCCCCTCGGCCGCCATCTCCGCCCTATCCGAAGAATCGGATGCCGCCAGGCACCCGGCCGCTTCCCCAACCGACTCCGATGACCCGGCCGGCGGCGAGCCTCCGGCCAAACCCCGTATTCCCCGACCGTCGGGAACCCTGAAACCCAGCGAAGCCGGTTCCGACGAAAAACCCAAACCGGCGACGGCGGCCCAGAAAGGCGGGAAAACGGCTGACCAAGCAAAACCGGCCGGCAGTCGGCCTTCCCCCATCCGGGCACCGCAGAAACCCAAACCGGCAGCCGCCGGGGATGTCACCTTTGACGATGAGCCGGAACCGGTATCCACGGGCCCGGGAGCCGCCATGCTCACCCTGGACGCCATCGCGGCCACCGGTGCGGTGGTTTTCGCTCTCCTGATTGTGAAAAACCTGATGCCCTACCTTGGCTGATTGGGCCCCGAATTTGCTCCCGGCTTGAGATGCCCTTAATCTATACCTAAACCTGAGTTATTATGTCCGACAACATCACCAATCTCGATTCATCCTCCTTTGACGCCGCCATCTCGGAAAACGGGAAGCCGGTCGTCGTCGATTTCTGGGCTCCCTGGTGCGGCCCCTGCAAAGCCATCGCCCCGATTCTCGAGGAACTGGCCGATGAAATGGGCGACGCCGTGAAAATCTGCAAAGTCAATGTCGACCAGAGCAGCGACATTGCCGGCAAGTACAACATCCGCGCAATCCCCACATTGCTGATCTTCAAAGACGGCCAGGTCGCCGAGCAAGTCGTCGGGCTCACCTCCAAGGAAGACCTGAAGGCCAAGATCTCCGCGGCCTGAGGATCGCCAGCCTTTTGCTTTAACAGCCTCGCGCGATCCCGCGCGGGGCTTTTTTTTGTATGGAGGGGATTCCTGGCTGGCCTCATCCGTAGGGGCGTTGCTTGCGACGCCCGCGCTTTCTCAACGCCTGATCAACCGAAGATGGCGCCGATAGGCGCAGATGCAGTAGCGCCGCAGAGATTTTTTCTCATCAACCAACATGACCCATTTCGCCGCGGGCGTCGCAAGCAACGCCCCTACGATCCGGTTCCTCCAGCCCGGCTGGTTATGCCGGTCGGCTCAGTACCAGCCCGGCCGAGGCCAGAAGGCCAAACATCACCAGCAGCAGGCTGGTCCGTGCCAGCATGCGACTATACGCATCGGGGGTGCGCGCCCGGGCCAGCGCCAGGCCCTGGTATCGACCGAACGGATACACAAAGGCGGCCAGCACGACCGGCCAGGCCCCGGTCTGCAGGTAGAGGGCGACCGGCACCAGGCAGGCGATGGTGACCGATAACTGATACTGCAGCAGCGAGCCGGTGCGTCCCAGCCGCACAGCCAGCGTACGCTTGCCGACCCGGGCGTCGGATTCGATGTCCCGGAGGTTGTTCACCACCAGAATATTGTTGGCCAGTAAACCGATCGCCAGACCCAGCAGCCAGGCCGAGCCGGCAAAATCCCCCGTCTGCACATAGGTGGTGAAACCCACGGCGATCAGACCGAAAAACAGGATGACGAAGACGTCGCCCCACCCGCGATAAGCCAATGGAAAGGGGCCCGCCGTGTAGGCCAGCGCGCCGAGAACCGAAGCGATGCCCACCGCGATCAGCCAGGGTCCGCCCCAGGCGGTCAGCGTCAGGCCCAGGCAAAACCCGAGAGCTAAAACGCCAAAGGCCGCGCGCTTCATGGTGCGGCCGGACACCCAGCCCGAGGCGACCGCCCGCCGCGGTCCGGTCCGCTCCGCCATGTCCGCTCCTTTTTCGTGATCCCAGGCATCGTTGGCGAAATTCACCCCGATCTGCATCAACAGGGCGAACCCGAGGCAGATGGCGGCCGGCAGCGGATCGAAACCGCCAAGGCGCCAGGCCTCCGCCGAGCCGACCAGCACCGGGACCGCCGCGGCGGGAAGCGTTTTCGGTCGACAGGCGGAGAGCCACACAGAAACCGGACCGGGCCTGCTCATCGCCTTAAAAAGCCCTTAAAGGCCGGACGTATTCATAAACGCGATACGGCGGGTAAAGGTGACGCCGAACTCGTCGATGATTTCGGTAAGCGTCTGCGGGGCATTGCCATCGATGGACGCGCGAAGGAGCCGGGCTCCCTCGTCGGTCAGCACGGTCAGCCGCACATCCAGGTAGACGGGACGTCCGTTGGGAATGGTGTTCCCGCCCACCACGAGATCGGGTCCATAGGAAACATTGGCAACGGCCAGGGCGCCGTCAGTGACAGGGTCCCCGTTCGTCAGATCGGCGAAATCGAGCAAATCACCCGTCCCCGGATCCTCGTAAGCGAGGGTCAGCCCGAACCGGACGGCGTGGGCGGAGACGATGTTTTCCGTGGCCGTGCTGAAGGTTACGGTATCCGTCGGCGAAGCGGCGCCAGAGGCACTATATGGTGTAAAGTCGACACCTCCGCCCTCCCAGAAACTGGCGCGGAGGTCGTCCTGTCCGTTTTCCTCGCCGAGCATCCGGTCGAAGGTGACCTGGGGCTGAATGACCGCCCGGTAGAGGTTGTATTGGTCGTAGCCGCTGCCGGCCCGGAATGGGGAGGCGTAGCCCATGCGGTAGCTGACCGCGCTCAGGCTGCCCGGAACCTCCGGCGGCCAGTCGGTGACCGGGGAATAGAAGACCACTTGCGCCGCCTGCGCGGTCACCGGGCCGAGGTTGTCCAGGACCCAGGCGCTGAACCACTGGTTGCCGTCGTTGCGGAACAGCGCGGCCTCCAGATCCTGATTGAGCAGGTCCATGGCGAGCCGTCCCTGAAAATTGGCGCTCAGTTTGCCGGCCGACCGGTTCCAGACATTCAGGACATTGGTGGTCAGGGCTAGGACGAGCCCGGTCAACAGGGCCATGATGGCGCTGGCGACCAGGATTTCGACCAGCGTGAAGCCGCGTCGGGCAACAGGGCGATGGGATCGGGAAAGAGGAAAGCGCACAGCCATGATTCAGCGGGTTACGGCCGTGTTATAGGAGAAGAGGATGGCGTCGTCGGTCAGACGGGTGGCTTCATCCGGACCCGGCGGATCGAAGGTGGACCCGGGGGGAGGCGTTTGCAGCGTGACGATCTCGATTTTCAGCGCGAGGTAGGCCTCCGGCCAGGAGTCATAATCCGTGGCGATTCCGTAAAAAGACCGATCCCGGATGAAGGCGCTGGGGAGTGCTCCGGTTCGCAGGGTTTCGTCGTTTACGCTGGAAGCGGATATCAGGATCATGAAGAGCGGACCGTCGAAGGTATCCTCGGTATCGCCGGATGCGGCCTGGGCAAGCGCAGCCGTGACAGCGGAGGCATCGTCCACAACCTCCACCTGGCCATTTTTCAGCTGGTAAGCGTAGAAAGCGAGTTCCTGATTGCTCTGCTGCGCACCCCGAACCGCATTGAACACTTCTTCAAACGGACTCTGGTGATTCGCACCCGTTTCCGGCACTCCGTCCGCATCGTAGGTTTGCAGCGTCGTGTTGACCTTGGAGATCACGCCTTTGGCCAGACTGGTGTTGATGACGTCGTTGACCGACTGGAGCGTCGGCGCCAGCAGGCCCAGCAGCGTCAGAATGGCCAGGGTGAAAATGCCGATGGCCAGGACCACCTCGATGAGGGTGAATCCTGTCCGGCTGGCCTTGATAGGGCCAGGCGTCCGGTTGGCGCGTAAAGGGATCATGAACACAGCTTATTCGATGGCACCGGCATCCGGGAATATCAGGACATTGCCGGTTCGCATGATCAGAAATCCGCCCCGGCTCTGGTCGCCGTCCCAAGTCGGTTCGGTGGTGCCCGGCAGCAATCGGCCTGAACCAAGAACGAATTGCGCGCCCGGATTGGCAGAGAGGCCGGTACTGAGGAACTCGTAGAAAAGAAAGCGGGGCCCGGTCCCTTCGGGCTGAAAGGCGGTGGAGGGAAAGGCCAGATTCATCTGCTGGGCAGTCACCGATTGCCCTGATCCCAGGTCGCTGTCCTCGACCTGAAAGAAAACGCCGTCCGGGAGCCGTTCGCCCTGACTGGTTGCGGCCCATTGCGTGCTGCCCGTCACCTGCCCGCCGGGCCCCAGGGTATCCGGATCGGCATACACGATTCCGATCTGGCGGAGGTAGTTCTCCGGATCGTCCTCATCGTTGTGGATGATCACCCGGGCCCGCGTTGATTGCAGGATGGCCTGCGACCGCGCGGCGAAGAAGAAACCGGCGGCAATGCGCTCCCCGGTGGGTATCTGGCCCGCGCCGGAACGCCCCAGCACGGTGAAGCCGATCGCGCCGGCGAGCACGGCGACCAGCCCGATCACGACCAGCAGTTCGACGAGGGTAAACCCGCGCCGGGGAAAATTGTTCTGAACCGGGGAAAGCGTCATCGGCCCTGGATAATGTTATCGACGTTGGTTTCCCGGGCGAGGAACTCGCTCCAGTCGACCTGACCGGTGGTCACGTTCAGCCCGGCCAGATTGATTTGCCCGTCCTCCCCCAACGACATCAGGAGATAACCGGGATTCGTCCAGGACGTCCCGTCACCCGGTGTCTTGTACAGGTAAACATAAGGATTTCCCCAGGGATCCACGGGGAAAACGGTGGAAGGCGGGATCGCTTCGGCCGACGTGTTGGGATCGTAGGCGGGGTCACTCAATGCCAACTGATTGGCGTCGAAACGGTAGTTCCGCGGCGTGTCGTAGTTGGTGTCTTCATTGACCCGACGCCAACCGGTGAGGGCGCGAAACAGCTGATGAGCGCCCTGTTCCCGACCCGCCGCAGCCGACGGGTTCCGGTTGATCCAGGGATAGTCGCCACGCTTGGAACGATAGTCCTCGAGGGCTGTGGCCAACATAGCCATCTCTCCTTTGGCGACGGCGAGGGCTTGTTTCTGGGCGACACCACGGCTGACCCCGATTGTGATTCCGGCCAGAATCGCAATAATCGCAATCACGACTAAAAGCTCGATCAGGGTAAAACCGCCGCGGTCGTCAGGGCTAGGGACAGACGCAGGGGGCATGAATTGCATGGAGCATGAATCCGCCCCCGGACGTGTCAACGGGATTGGCTGCCCCTTCCCTCCCCTCGCCAGACTGAAAGCCGTTGACTCGGGGACCGGCACCACCTAGCTCTCGACCTGCGCCGCAGTTTGAAGGTTGTGGCCGGTCGGCATTTTCCGGACCGATTCACCCCTCACGGCGTATGCTGTTTCCCCGGCCTGGGATCAGGCCGGTTCCCGGTTCCCCGCCAAGCGCGGCAACCACCTCCCCGGATGACCGACCTTCCTGGCGGCCCTATCCCCCTGTTTCATGTCTCAAAAAGCGAAAGAATCGGATAACGCCGTCACGGTAGCCGGCGTCCTGGAACCCTTGCCCAACAACACCGGGCAGTTGCTCGATCCCGGTCGCTCCGGCAAGACCCAACCGACCGATCCTTTCGTCCCCCGGGAATTGATTCGCCGGTTCAAACTGAAACGGGGCCAGTACATCACCGCACAGGCCCAGCACGACGAACGCTTTCCCAACCCGAAAGTCCGCTTCATTGATACGGTCGACGGCTATCCGGTGGAAGAGCGCCGAAACCGGTACGCCTTTCAGCAGCTGACCACCATCGCACCCAACGAGCAGTTGAAGCTCGAAACCGAAGGCGGTCCCATGACCACCCGCGTGATGGACCTTTTCTGCCCGATCGGCAAGGGCACCCGGGGCCTGATCGTCGCCCCGCCCCGGACCGGTAAGACCACCCTGCTTCAGGATATCGCCGGCGGGGTCGTGGCCAACCACCCGGAGTGCCATGTCATGGTGCTCCTCGTCGACGAACGGCCCGAGGAGGTCACTGATTTCAAGCGGACCGTGGACGCCGAAATTTTCGCCAGCTCCAATGATGAAGAGCTGCCCAGCCACCTGCGCATCGCCGACCTCGCCATCGACCGCGCCAAACACCTCGTCGAGGTGGGCAAGGATGTGGTCCTGCTGCTCGATTCGCTGACCCGGCTGGCCCGCACTCACAATGCGGCCAAGGGGGGCGGCGGGCGGACCATGACCGGCGGTCTGGACATCCGGGCTCTGGAGAAACCGCGCCAGCTGTTTTCCGCCGCCCGCAACACCGAGGAAGCGGGCAGCCTGACCATCGTGGCCTCCGCTCTCATCGAAACGGGGAGCAAGATGGACGAGCTGATCTTCCAGGAGTTCAAGGGCACCGGAAACATGGAAATGGTGCTGAACCGCAAGGTTGCCGAGCTCCGTCTCTGGCCCGCTATCGACATCAACGGAAGCGGCACCCGGAAGGAGGAACTGATCCTCGACAAGGCGGTTCGGGAGAAAGCCAATATCTTCCGTCGGGCCCTCGCTCCGCTTCGCCCGATCGAGGCCGCTGAGACGCTTCTGGAGCGCATGAGCAAGACCTCCAGTAATCAGGAACTGCTTGATCTATTAAGCAGTTGACACCGGAAAAAGCCCCACCCACAAACACCCTCTTTCGCTGACACCGGGCGGGCACCGGGTAACGCTGATCCTATGGAGAATTTTGCTGATCAATGCATGGACATGGCCAGGTCGATCCTGGCCGAGAATTTAGGGAGTATCACACCTGAGGGACAGATCACACCACTGGAGGATGAGCCCAGCCGGAGCGACGAACCCGGACATGCCGCCCTCGCCATCGGCGAGTATCACCGGGCCACCGGTGAGGCTAAACTGGAAGATCACGATCTGGTCGATCTGAGCGCGCGGACGATCACGGCTCAGGCCTTTGCCGATGAGGAGGCCGAGAACGGTCTGGCTTACAGCGCCCTCGGGCTCCTCTCCTGGGGACCGTCGAAGGAGCGCAATGCAGTCTGGGAGCGCCTGCTCGAAGAGACCCAGGAAATCCTCGACAACCGCCTTCTCGCCCGGACCGATTACGACAACCATTTTCAGGCCTTCAACATCGCCAAGGCAGTTGCCCGCTACTCGATGGGGCTCTCCAAAAAGGATGAAACCGGCCGCCTCATCGATCGCTTTCTCGAGCGCATCGACCAGACCAGCAGCGGCGGATTCGCGGATGACCGCCCCTCGGGGGACGGTTGCCTGGGCGGCGTGTTCGACATCTACGGCGTCCTGAGCTTTGTCTTCATCCGTCAGGCGCTGCAGCTCCACGCGAACATTCACCTCCGGGATCGCAAGCTGCCCAGCCTGCGGACGCACGCCTTCAAGTACATCAAGCTGCTGCCCGACATGGTGCGGCAGGACGGCCTGGGCTGGGCCTACGGTCGGGGCGTCGGCGCCTACGGTCAGATGCACTGTATCAGTATCCTGCTACAGGGCATGCGCGACGGCTGGTTCACCGAGGACGAGATGCCGAAGTATCAGGACGTGCTCCGTCGGCTCTTTTTCTTCTTCTTCGCCACCTACCTCGACCAGGAGCAGGGCTATCTGGTGATTCGCGATGCGGAACGCAGCACGCTGGACCGGCATACCACACGGATGGCGAATTTCGACGCCGCCCGCTACCTGTGCCAGTGGAGCCGCCTGGCCCGCAGCATCGGTGGCAGCTTTCAAAGCAACCCGGCTACGACCAGGCGCGCCGGTCGTTGGATTAATTTCGACAAGTCGCACAAGAAGGAACAGGGCCTCTTCCTCTACCATGACCCGGAAAGTGGCCTGGCCATCCAACTCCCGCTGGTCAGCGGGGCGAACGAAAGCCACAGCGCGTCCCTCGCCTTCCCGCACAGCCCCGGCATTTTCGATTTTCCGGTCAACAAGTACGTGCCGATCATGGTCCCGGAACTGACCTTCGGGGACAAGGTGGTCGTGCCCTGCTTCTACGGCAAGCGCTGCACCACCAGCCTGGGCTTGCGCAACAGCCTCGTCTTCAAGTTCGAGCAGCCTGAGTTGATCACGGTCGACGAAAAGTTCGTGAACGGCCTGGGCAGCGCCAAGGTCGCCTGGAGCTTCAACGGCAAAAAGATCACCGCCGACTTCACCTTCAACGTGAAGACGCAGGTCCAGCTGGACAACCTGCGGCTCATTGTGCCAATCGGCGCGCCGCACAGCTCTTTCCGCATCCCGACCACCTTTGCGCTCGGGCCGGAATTCCTGCGCGTTCAGGTGATCAGGGATGACTTCCAGGCCGTCTGGACCGAAACGGAGCCGGTGATGGACGACCCGGACTACCGGACCTACCACGGTCGGATCAACTACCTGCAGGTACTCGAGCGGGACCACCCGCTCATCATGCGGCCCGGCCAGAGCTACCGGCTCGTCATGGAATACGATCCCGATATCGTCTTCGCCGACGAGTAACCAGGTCGCCTCATGCTTGCCGCCCGCATCATCCCCTGCCTGGACGTCACCGGTGGCCGGGTGGTCAAGGGCATCCGCTTCCGGGAATTGCGCGACGCCGGCGATCCCGTCGCCATCGCCCGGGCCTACCAGGAGCAGGGCGCCGACGAACTCGTCTTCCTCGACATCACCGCCTCCAGCGATGAGCGCGCCATCATGCGCGACGTCGTCGAACGGACCGCCGAAGTCTGCTTCATGCCGCTGACGGTCGGTGGAGGCCTGCGCACGGTTGAGGATATCCGTTCCATGCTGCACGCCGGCGCCGACAAGGTGAGCCTCAATACCGCGGCCATCCTCAATCCGGATCTGGTCCGCGAATCCGCGGAACGGTTCGGCAGCCAGTGCATCGTTCTGGCGATCGACGCCAAGCGGGACCCAGAAACGCCCAACGGATGGCGGGTCCATACCCACGGCGGGCGGCGCCCGACCGAGCTGGATGCCGTGGACTGGGCGCGCCAGGGCCAGGCTCTGGGCGCCGGCGAAATCCTTCTGACCAGCATGGATCAGGATGGCATGCAAAACGGCTACGACCTTGAATTGACGCGAGCCATCAGCGAGGCGCTGGAGATTCCCGTCATCGCCAGTGGCGGGGCCGGACAACTCGATCATCTGGTCGATGTACTCAAGGCCGGCAAAGCCAGCGCCGTGCTCGCCGCTTCCATCTTTCACTTTGGCACCTTCACCGTTCCCCAGGCCAAGCAACACCTCGCCCGGGCAGGCGTACCCGTCCGCCTGCCCGATGAAACCCTCACCGGCTGAAGCCGGTGCTCCGACGAGAGCCCCCCGCGGATAAGCGGAGACCCGGCTTCAGCCGGGTGAGACCAAGCCCTTGTCGACAGCCAGGCTCATCACCACCGGCTGAAGCCGGTGCTCCGACCGAAGCCCCGACGGATAAGCGGAGGCCCGGCTTCAGCCGGGTAAGACCAAGCCCTTGTCGACAGCCAGGCTCATCACCACCGGCTGAAGCCGGTGCTCCGACCGAAGCCCCCGACGGATAAGCGGAGACCCGGCTTCAGCCGGGCGTGTGCCCAGACTCCCATCCCACATTCATCCCACATTCCGCGGCCGCCCCCCCATGCCGCAACCCCAGCAGCAGTTCCTTCGGGATCGCGATCGACGGAGCGTAGCGGAGATGGCGCAAGCAAATCGGAATCGAACATACATAAGCATATCGAATACAAAGCCTTACGGAATTGATCCCGATGAAAACGCTGTTAAGTCAGGGCCACTCCTCCTTAACCCATTAACTCCTTAACCCATCCCCTCCTTCATCAGGGCTGTACTTGTTCATCCTTGTCTTCGATGGCGGCGAGCAGGGCGTGCCAGGCGAGGGTGGCGCACTTGATCCGGGCGGGGAACTGCCGG
>JBNPEH010000044.1:0-75812 GCA_051117635.1 Opitutales bacterium
AACTGCTGCCGACGGGCGTATGGGAATAAACCTTCCACGGCAACCCGGTGGTATTCCAGTAGTGGAAGGTGGTCATATCCAGCCGGCTGTTGTGGTTTTTAATTTCCAGTTTCCAGATCCGGCCCACGTGCCCCAATGTGGAACTATCCCGGTCGGCATACAACTTGATGACACCGCTTCCCGTATGGTCGCCCACCCGGAATTCCTCCCGGATATACTGCATGGTTTCCATGTTGTAGATGATTTTCCGGGAAGTGGCATTCCCGTTGTACCAGTCGGTGTGGTGGTGTTCAGTGATGCTGTCCACCAGGCCGTTGCGGTGGTAAAAATATTTCAGGTTGGTGGCTTTCTGGAGATTCAGGCCGGGGGGTATGACGTAGTAAACCTCAAAGGTGCGGCCCGTATCGAGGTAGTAGGTAGTGACCTTTTCCACGCCGTTGGGTTTCGTCTCTTTGGTTTCCTGGCCGAAGATGTCGTATTCATAAGCCGTAACGGCGCCGCCGGCATCGGTGCGGCTTGACAGCAACCGGGATGCGGGATCGTAGGCGAAGGTGACCGTGTCACCGGCGCCGGTCGAGGCGGCCGGCCAACTTGCCTGGTCCCATCCCGTGCCCGCGCGGTAGCGCGTGAGGGTCGAGGGGCGGCCGAAGTCGTCGTAGGCGTACTCCAGGGGGTATGGGTTATCGCCCCATTGCCGGACGATGTTGCCGGCGGCATCATAAGCTTTGCGCGAGGCCTGACCCAGGCTGTTGGTCGTGGAGACGGTGCGTCCCCGGGCATCGTAGGCATAGGTTGTTATGTTTCCGTCGGGATTCGTGACGGTCGCCGCGCGCCGGGTCCCCGGCTGATAGACGGTGGTGGTGGTCCGTGGGCTGTTTCCATCGTGGGTGGCGACGGTCGCTGGCCGGTGGTAGGCATCGAAAGTGCGCGTTTCCTCCTCCGTGGTGCGCTGGCTTGCGAAAACCTGATAGCCATTGACCGAAACCGTGGTCGGGTGGTTGCCGACGGGCACCCCGTCCAACTTGGTTTTCACCACTTCCCTGGCCGCGGTATAGGTACGGGCGTACTCCACGATGGTCCGATTGTCATTGGGATCCCAATACTCGGTCAAGGCGAAGACGCCGTCGTCGACATTGTTGTTCAGGCGCTCGCGGGTTTTTTGAATCCGGTAACACTCGTCGTTGTTGTTGGTGGGATACTGGAAGGTTTCGGTTTCCTTCCAGACATTTAAACCATCGTACCAGAACTGGTACTCGATCAATTGGATTTCGTCCTGCGAGGCGGGAACCAGCTCGTCGTAGGGGGCGTCGACGTCCCTACCCGTGCGCGAAACGCGACCGAAAGCGTCGTACTCCCAGAGAGTGGCGGCCCGGTAACCGGCGGTGACATTGCCGACCCGTTCCTTGATCTTCTGGCCCCTGTTGTTGAAGGTGATCGTGCGGATACGGTCCTCGCCGGTCAGCGGATCGGCGTCCCCGCCGAAGACGGAACGGATCTCTTCGACCACGCGGCCCAGCATGTCGGTTTTGGTAATGACATAATGCTCGGGCGTATCCGGGTCCTGGCCGTCGTGGGTTCCCGGATACTCGGTGGTCACCCGCAGCCACTGGCCGTTTTTGTTTTCATAGGAGAAGCTGAAGAGGGCGTCGGTAACGGCGGTGCCTTCCCGTTTCCGGAGGGTGCCGCATTTGCACAGGTATTCGCTTTTGGTGCCCCCGTCCGCATAGGTCCAGGTGGTCTTTCGGTTCGGGGTGTCGTAGGCGATGGTGGTGGTGCCTTCGTCCGGATGGGTCCGGCTGATCAGGCGACCGGCCAGGTCGTACGTGCGGCTGTGGACGATCGGATCGCCCCCGCCGGTCACCGGTTCGGTGCTTTCCGAAAGCACGTTGTGGGTGGCGTCGTAGGTGAACGTGGTCCTCAGGTCGGTGCCGGGGTTCCCCGGATAGGCGCTGTCCTGGGGTTTGCCGAGTTTGGTTTTTGTAATTATCCGGCCGATCGGGTCGTGGGTGAAGGTATGCGTGATCCCGTCCGAGCCGGTTTCAGAGACCTTGTGGCCCTTGTCGTAGGAGGCGCTGTATTTGCGTTGGGCCGAATCCATGCCCTTGAGCTGCAGCGCCCGGGTGTACAGATACTCGCCGATCTTTTCGGTCTCGATGTCGGTGCCGTTCTGGGATTTCACCAGGCTGCGGCTGAAGACCAGGGCTCCGCGGCCATCATAGACTTCCTCCCGGATCGTTGACTGGCTGTTGGTCAGGTAAATCGGACTGATGTGGTAAGTCTGGCCGTTGCGCGTGTGCGACTGAACCAGGTTGCTGCCCGTCCCCGCCGAAGCAGTCGTTCCGGTCAGCGTGACGCGCAGCAGCGCCGAACCAACGCCGTCGGCGGTGAAGGTGTTGTTGGACGGATTGTGTGTGCCCCAGAAGTAGGCGTGGGAGACCTGGGTGCCATCCGGGTTTCGGGTCACGTAGGGCATGCCGAGCAATCGCCGGTCGACCGTGCCCCCGAACGTGTAGTCGATGGTATCGGTGGTGTCGTCCACCAGCGTCTCGGTGATCGCCTCCACGTATTCATCGGCGACCAACGGATTGGAAGGGGACTCCACCACGAAATCGCGCCGGGTCAGCCGAAGCTTGCGCTCGTTCAGAGCGGTATTGGCGGTGGAGCTGATATTCAGCTCGGTTTTGCTGTACTCGACCAAATGCCCGTCTTCCTTGACACGGACCTCGTGGGGAACCGCGAAGCCGATCCAAGATTTGCGCTTGTACTCGGTTTCGGTGAAGCGGGTGCCCGTCGTGCTGGCCTGAGGCGTGGCGGGGGCGTTGGACCGCCAGGGTTTGTAGGTGCCTTTCAGTTTTCCGCGTGTTTCGAAATCATCGTAATAGGTATGAAACGACCAGGTGTTGTCGGGCAGTTCCCGCGATTTTACCTGCCGGTAATGACCCGGATTCAGGGGATCGGTGTAATAGTCGATGTCGGTGGTGAGGGCGGCGTTGTCCGGGTCGACCACCTCTTTGGTCAGTTCCCAGCCCCACCCGAACTGGGTGAAATGCCATTCCTTGACGAAGGCGGTGTCCGAGCCGTTTTCATCAATCGTCAACCGCTCCAAATCGGTCTGGCCGACGACGACTTCCTGCCGAACACGTCGGGTATGGCTGCCACCAACCACTTTCCAGTCAAGGCGCTCGCGGAACGAGCCGTCGTTGGCTTGCCGGTAGCGGAATTCGCGGGTGTAGGTCGATCCATCGTCATCGTATTCGACCCAGGTGACCAGCAGGTCCTCGGAATCGAAATGCGTGGTGGTATCCTTCTCGAAGGTGTATGCGCGAATGGGATCGATCCCGCCCACGATATTATACCAACTCCCGTTCCAGGAGCCGAGGGCCTGCAGCGGGTAGACCGTGACCGTGTATGAGGTCGTGGTGAGAACCTCGATATCATAGATGCTGCGGGGACCGATAACCTGACGCAGCGCAGCCCCGTGGAAAAAGGCCTGCACATCCGCGCTCTGGCGTACGAAAGACAGACCATCCGGTTTGTAGAGAATGTCCGGATTGGCGGATTTATCCGCGCCGTCGATCCGCAACGAAATCGTGCCCCCTTCCCTGCCGATCTGAGTCGTCCCCACATCCATCCGCCAGATGACCGTGTCCCCGGCGACAAGGCTGCCCCGGATGTCGAAGTTCAGGTCGCTCGGCTCTTTTTCCACCAACGCCACCGTGACGAGGTCATCCCCGGCGTAAGCCCGGGCGAACGCTTCGGCCGGCACCTGGTCGATCAATAACTGAAACTCCTTCGGGTGATCGAAAAAGACCAGATAATGGTCGATATCCGTCCGGGTCACCGAGAGTTGATACTCTTTGCCCAGCACCAGATCGACATGATCGAGGTCCGTCATCAGCTCGTCTCCCGTGCTGCCGTCGGGCTCCTCCTGGGTCACGCCGTTCAACGTGACCCCCAGATCGGGGGCCGGTCCGGACGTGTTGTACTCGGTCTGGAATCCTACCAGAACCCGTACCGGTTGTTCCAGTATCTGACCGAACGCGGGTCCAGCCATCAAGGCTACTTTTATAGCCGTTATTAAAAAAATGAATCGTTTCACTGGGGCCTACCTGTTGATCGTTGATTTCCGGGATCAGTCCTTACCGCTTCCGGACGCCTCCCGAAGCATCCGTGCGTAGGCCACGCGCTTGTCCATGATGCGCTGCTTGTGCTCCAGACGCTCCAAATACCGGCGGGCGGCGACGTTCTCCGGATCGGCTTCAATGGCCTTCCGGTAGGCGTTCAGTGCCTTTACCCGGTCCGGAAAAAGCACGTCGTACTCGCGCCCCGCAAACACCCAGGCCCGACCGGCACGCCGTTTATCCTCAGGGCTCCCTGCTTCCAGACGCCGGGCACGCGCTTCCCACTCCCCCGCGACCACCCGCGACAGGGCGTGCGCGTCCACCTTGTTTCGGCGCGCCGCGGCTTCCGCGACAAGAACCCCCGCTTGTCTGAGTTTCAGTCGCTCTCGCTCCTCCGGGCTCAAACCGACCGGCAATGCCCGTTCAAGAGCCGCGAGCGCGGCGGTCGGCCCCTTTTCACGCAACTCCAGGAAAGCGGCGGCCGGCGCGGGCCCGGCCTCGACGGCTTTGCCGGATGCCGCCGCAGGCTGCCCGGACAAAGCCACTCCCGCCACCGTCCAGCCGAGTATATATAGGAGATTTCTGATAACGTTCTTCATTTCAAGGAGTGTGCCATTGATAGACATCGAGGTTGCCGATGGTGGCGTGGTTCGTTGGATTCATATCAAGAAGCATTTCATCGACGTTCGGAACGGAATCGTTATCCGGATCACCGCTCCCCGTCGCCCCGGCCGCATCAATCGATCCGAACCAGAAAATTTCCCAGGAGTCGGGCAATCCATCCGAATCCCCGTCGTAATCCGAATCAAGGGTATCGGGATAACCGTCCAAGTCGTGATCCGTGAAGGCCCAGAACAAAGCACCATCCTGAGCTGAAAATCCATCCCGTAGAGTCACTTTCAACTCTCCTACAAAAATGGAGTCACCCCCTGATTCAATGAGGACGGGACCACTTGTTCCCAGCGTTCCAGGAGTAGAAACGTCATACTCCTGACCCGAGGAGACGGTCAGGTTGGAAACGGTCAGGGTATCCGAACCCAACAAAATGACAGGAAAAATCAAAAATATCGATATTTTGCTCACAGATAGGATTACTGATTGTTTACTTTTTGAAGAAGTTGAGCATTCGATGCTTCGAGTTGCTTCAAGCGCTCATCCTGCTCGACCAGCAACCTGGTGAGTATTTCGATATGTTCCACCATTCCGCGTTGAATAGACCCTATTGAGGCTCCGTTCGCCTGCAAATCAGCCCGGGAAGGCAGGGACGGCAGATGGCCTTTTTCCGCGTAGAAGGCCTTAATATCCGCGGCTGAGGGCAGCTGGAATTCTGAATCAAACACATAGTCCGGCCAGTTCTGAGCCTCGACCACAATTTCACGGGTTCGAATGACACCATTTACTTCGAGCAAATTGGTAGGGGTTTTGGTACCAATGCCTACATTCCCGGAATCGGTGATGACCATGCGCGTACTAAAGGTACTTTGGCTGGTCTCGTCGTTCCCCGGGTAATGACCAAACCGGATTTCGCTGTCAAAACGGGTGAAAATACCGGTTCCCCATTCAGAAACATCACCATCGTAATGAAGCTCCATACCAAAGGCCTTATCGTGCCATACATGGACTCCTGCGTTTCGGACAGTGCCGACATCGGAAGCTCCGTTCTCAGCAAGGAAATTACCCTTTATTTGAAGGAGTTCCGAGGGATTCGCTGTCCCAATACCAACCTTGCCGTCTTGCTTAATTATTAATCTTAGAACTTGATCCTGTAGAAGCCCGTCATTGTAAAAACGATAATCACCATACTCATAGAAATTCATCGTATCTTTAAGCCCATCAATTCCCATCCTGAAGAATATTGAATGAGAAATATCCTGTCCACTAATCGCGCCACCCCCATCGCCGCTTACCAACCTCAAGCCAATATCATCCCCGTGGACGGCACCGATCTGGTGATTGTGGTTGATGCGGACGTCATCATTATGGGTGATCGTGCCAAACAGATGGCCGAGGGGAATCAGGATACCGAGGCTCAGGGAAGCAAATAAACGAAAACAAGGATTCATACGGAAAGGTATCCTGGCATCGATGTTCTCTGCCGAGTTGTTTGCTTACTAAAATTTTGTTATCAAAAAAGCTTTTTAAAAGCATCCATCATCTGTTTTATATTTGGCCCGATTTGCCTGATTCTAATTCAACCAATTCGACCTGAAATACCTCCCATTCAGGCTTCGTCAGGAACCCCACGGATTTCCGTGATCATGGTTTCGGGCATCCTGCCAGGCACCGGGCTCCGAGGCCGAATCACTCATCAGAACCTGGAGAAGGGCCGCGCATGAGTCTGGCCAAGGTCACCAATGCCAAAAGGGCCCCTGCTCTACTGATTAATCCTGTTCTCCCTGATTTAAGTCATTTTTATGGGAATTCCGTCCAGTCATCCAGTGAAGGTATCATCCGCAAGCAGTCCTGTGTCTCATTGGGGAATCGTCATTCAGGGTCCGTTAAAGGCGGAAACGCTCGGCTGGTGTCAGGACTTGGCCAGGGAGGCACCTGTCGTGGTGTCGACCTGGACGGGGTCGGGGAATCCGGACGCATATCGTTCAACCAACGGGGCGACCGTTATCGTCAGCGACCCACCGGCAGGTACAAATCGGTTTGGTCAGTACCAATTTTTTTCGACGCTGGCGGGGATCCGGGCACTTCCCGAGGCCTGCACGCATGTGGTCAAGGTCCGGACGGACGAGTACTATGAGACGCTGCAACCGATCCGGGACCTGGCGGAACGGTCCCCTGGCAAACTGGTTACCACGAATATCTTTTTCCGGTTTGATGACTTTCGGAAATTCCACCCGTCGGACCATGTCGTGGCCGGAGAGCGGACGGTCATGGAAGCGACTTTTGCACAAGCGATCGAGCTCCATGATCAGGGTCCGTCGCGTTACCGGGGATTTGACATACAGCACCCGGAGCAACTGCTCGCCCTGGGTAAAATCACCTTAAGTGAACCCATGGATCCTCCCCGCTCGGCTGACCAGATGAAACGACACTTCGTCTGCCTGCCTCTGGACGCTTTGGGGCGCTTCAAAGTCGTATCGAACACGTATGCCCGAAAGTTCCTACCCTCGGTCCTGACCCGGTCCTTTCACTGGTGGTTCACCGATGCGCCGATTGGGAATATTCGGACGATCGAAGATCTTGATCGGCCACGTGGCGACGTAAAAAACCAGGCCATCAGCGAGGTGAGGGCCAAAAGAGCGTATCCCCATTGGAAAACCGGCGGCATTAAACGGCAATTATTGAAAAAGGCGGAGCGGGCGCGAGCCGATTACTTCGCCACAGGCACCAGGGTGGTGATCAACCGTCAACCGATCAATCCGGAGGAATGCCATGCGGTCGCCCGGCTGGGATGTCGGGAGACGTATGTGCTGCATGCCGATTCGACCTCAGGATCTTTCACGCCTTCCGGCTTTTCGTTTATTCCCTGGCAAAACGCTCCCGAAACAGATCGGGAGACCATTCGGGTCCTATACCTGAATCTGGACTGTCTGGCCTTTGACGGCCTGAATCTGGACGGGGCGCTGGATTACTTCAGCAGGCACCGGCGATCAGGGCCCTTTCCCGACTTCGAAATCGCTGCCGGTTGGCCGGTGTTTCAACCCGACTGTCTGATGCATACCGTGATGGCCTGCAGTCTTGCGCGGTTTCAGGACCTTTTACGGGGTGCCCCCTGGCTCGAGCAGGGGGAGAGCCGGCCACTGCTCCCCATTCCGCCGGCAGCCCTGCCATTGAAGCCTCTGCGGGGTTCTCCAGCAGAGGCCCTGAGCCCGCGTGCGAAGGAACGGGCGTTTTTCCTTTCGGGCACCTATTTCAATTTCACCAACCTGCCCCGGCCCCTGGCCCGACTCATCATCAACCATGCCCTCTTTTTCAGGGTCTATGCCGTGGAAGGCCTTTCCTACGTGGCAACCCAAAAGACTCCGGTCAGCCGGAGCCAATTCTTGCGGGCAATGCTTTATCCGATTGCGGTAAATAGCCGGAATCCCAACCGGGTCCTTTTGTCCCCTTCCTCCTTTGAGGCATATTGGCGGTGGGCGTTTTCGAAAGACATGCCCGTGCTGGGGTCCCGGGACCAACCTGTCCCGCCCAAGTTGCCGGACCTGAATGGTCAGAACGGTAGAGACCCAATCACGGTTCAACGGTTTCTCAAGGAGATGCATCTGCTTGACCTGAATGAGGACCCGCGCCCGTTCGAGCACCACTCGTGAGGGGCCCCGTTTACCCGAAACCGCAGGCGATTTTACCATGAAGGGAGCTGCAACCTATCCGCTTGCGCCGGAAGGGGTTGTTGGTGAGGCTCGGGGGCGGTCGCCGGGGCGCCTGCCTTGCCATGATCATCATCAGCCATCGCGGATACTGGAAGACGCCTGCGGAGAAGAACACGCCGGAGGCGTTTCGGCGGTCCTTCGGGGCCGGCTACGGCACGGAGACGGACATCCGTGACTGCGGGGGGGAACTGGTGATCGCGCACGATCCACCCGACGCGGACGCGCTGACGTTTGGCGAGTTTCTGGAGATTTACGCGGAGATGGGATCGGGGCTGCCACTGGCGCTGAACGTGAAGGCGGACGGCTTGCAGCCGATGGTCCGGTCGGCGCTGGAGCAGGCGGGCATCCCGCTCCGCGACGTTTATTTCTTTGATATGTCGGTACCGGACACGCTGGGCTACGCGGCAGTCGGTCTGCCGTTTTACTGCCGGCACAGTGATCTCGAGCCACAGCCCGCGTTGTATGAAAAGGCGACCGGCGTGTGGCTGGACGCGTTTTTCGGCGAGTGGTACGACATGGAGACGGTGCGGCAGCACCTCGATGCGGGGAAGGCGGTCGCGCTGGTGTCGCCCGACCTGCACAAGCGACCGCACGAGGCGCTCTGGATGGCGTTGAAAGCCAACCCGGACCTGGTGCAACATCCGGCCCTGACCCTCTGCACCGATTTCCCCGAGGATGCGAAAGCGATGATCCATGCCTGATATCAAAGCCGTCATTTTCGACATGGACGGCGTCCTGATCGACGCCAAGGACTGGCACTACGAGGCGCTCAATCGCGCGCTCGGCCTGTTCGGCTACACGATCAGCCGCTACGACCACCTGGTGACCTTCGACGGGCTGCCGACGCGCAAAAAGTTGGAGATGCTGAGCAAGGAACAGTTCCTGCCGGAGGGCCTGCATCCACTGATCAACGAGTTGAAGCAGATCTACACGACCGAGATGGTACACGCGCAGTGCAAGCCCCGCTTCCAGCACGAGTACGCGCTGTCGCGACTCAAGGCCGAGGGCTACAAGCTCGGGGTAGCCAGCAACTCGATCCGGCGCTCGGTGGAGCTGATGATGGACCGCAGCGCATTGATGCCCTTCCTCGATTCAGTGGTGAGCAACGAGGACGTGGAGAAGGCGAAACCCGATCCCGAGATCTACATCAAGGCGATGGCCGAACTCGGGGTGAAGCCGGAGGAAACGCTGGTGCTGGAAGACAACGAAAACGGGATCGCTTCGGCCAAAGCCGCCGGTGCGCACCTGATGAAGATCGTCGAGGTGACCGACGTAACCTACCCGGGCATCCGCCAACACATCGACCTCTACGAGGGAAAGGCCTGACATGATCCAGATCACCGTTCTCCTGGCCGGGCAGGCCGACAGTTTCAAAGATGCCGGTTATCTGTATCCGAAAAACCTCGTCGAGATCAACGAACGGCCGCTGATTCAGCATATCCTCGACAATCTCTCCTCCATCACGGAGGCCGACCGGCGCATCATCCTGACCATCCCCACCGAGGAGGATGAACAGTTTCATACCGCCAAGGTGGCGCAGCTGCTCGAACCCGAGGCGCGGGTCGTGCCCGTCAAGGGGTCCACCGCCGGTGCGGCCTGCACGGCGATGCTCGCCATCGAGGCACTCGATCCGGACGCCGAGCTGGTCATCACCAACGGCGACATCCTGATGGACATCGACCTGCAGGCGGCGATCGACGATTTCCGCCGGCGCGACCTCGACGGCGGCATGATCGTGTTCGAAGGCGTCCACCCCCGCTGGTCCTTCGTGAAACTGAACGACGACGGGCTGGCGATCGAGACGGCCGAAAAGCGCCCCATTTCCAACCTGGCGACGACTGGTTTTTACTACTTCCGCAAAGCAAGCGACTTTTACGAAGCAACCAGTTCGATGCTGCGCAAGGATGCCCACGTGAACGGCCTCTTTTTCCTCTGCCCGGTCTACAACGAGATGATCCTCCGGCAGAAGAAAATCGGAATCCACCGCATGCCGAAGGAGAAGTACCACACGCTCAAAAACCCGCAGGATATCCGCTCCTACGAGGAGCTGCTCCACAGCCGCACCGCCTGATCCTCATGCCGGAGTATCACCAGGCCACATTCAAAACCGCCCGCCTCGACGACATGGTCAAGGGCTGGTTTGTCGGCGATTTCAACCCCACCCTGCTCAAGACCCAGGCAGTCGAAGTGGCGGTAAAGACCTACGAACCGGGCGAACGCGAGGCCTGGCACTACCATAAGGTTGCCACCGAAATCACGGTCGTCACCCGGGGGCGTGTCCGCATGAACGGGCAGGAGTTCACCACCGGCGATATCATCGTCATCGAGCCAAAGGGCGGCACTGATTTCGAGGCCCTCGAACCCACCACCACGACCGTGGTCAAAATCCCGGGCGCGCCGGACGACAAGTTCGTCCCCGACGCCCCGCCCGCCGACTGATTTCATGAACATCGTCATTCCCATGGCCGGGCGCGGTTCCCGGTTTGCCCATGCCGGCTTCACGACGCCGAAGCCGCTGATCCCGGTCGGCGGCAAGCCGATGATCGCCTGGGTCATCGACAACATCCGTCCGGAGCGCGATCACACCTTCACCTTTATCTGCCTGCAGGAGCATCTGGAGCGCTACCCGGAAGTGCCGGAAACGCTGCGCCAGCTGGCCCCGGGCTGCCACATTGTGCCGGTCCGGGAGGTCACCGAGGGCGCGGCCTGCACCGTGCTGCTGGCCCGCGACATCATCGACAGCGAAGCCCCGTTAATGATCGCCAACAGCGACCAGTTCGTGGATCTGGATATCGAGGCCTACCTGACGGCGGGAGATGCCCCCGGGGTCGACGCCCTGATCATGACCTTCTGGTCGGATGACCCGAAGTGGTCCTTCTGCGGAATGCGTGCAGACGGTACGGTCGAGCGTGTGGTCGAAAAGGAGGTGATCTCCAACGAGGCCACGGTCGGCATCTACAACTTCAGCCGGGGCAGCGACTTCGTCCGCGCCGCAGACGACATGATCGCCCGCGACCTGCGCGTGAAGGGCGAATTCTACGTGGCGCCGGTCTACAACATCCTGATCGATCGGGGCGCCCGGGTGGTGGTGAAGGCCACGGGCCGGGAAGGCGACGGTATGTATGGCCTGGGCATTCCGGAGGACCTCGCCTACTTCGAGACCACGGACACCTACCGGAAGCATGCGCCCGAGCCCTGAAACCGGTGTACGGTCCGTAAAACCAACAGCAGAGCAGGCGCCGGCACATCCTCCCTGGGTCCTGGTAACCGGGGCCATCCGCGACCTGGTCGACTGTTGCCTGACCCTGGAGTGGCTGGTTCTGCAGCGGGGAAAAGGCCGCCTGGGCCCGATTGTCCTGAGTACCTGGCAGGGCGCCGTCGACGCGCATGACGGCCTGCGTGTCTGGTTGAAGCGCAACCGGGTCCGGCTGGTCGAGTCACCCGAGCCCCCGGTCAGCGGACCCTCCAATGCCTACCGGCAATGGGCGGCCTTCACGGCCGGGATGCGCCCTATCCCGGATGATGTCCGGGTCCTCAAAGCAAGAACGGACAAGTGCCTGAAACTGCTCCCCGTCTTCCTCACGGCTCTGGAAAAGCCGGAGACAGGAACCCGGAAACCCGGTGGCCTGGAAGGACCGTTCCGGTACCCGTTAACCGTGGAATTTGCCATGGTCTCTTATCCGGGGGGGTTCAATGACATGGCCTTTCTCGGGTGGAGCGACGATCTCCGTCAAATGACGGGCATCTTTGCGGAGCCCGCGGCCACCTGGCGGAACCCGGATCTCAATCCCTGCTACAGTTGGTTGCCTCTGGTTCTAGGGAAACGGTTTCCCCATCTGGCCCGGATGCCGGAGATCGTCGACACGCTCGCCCTGTCCGACAGCCTGATCCGCTGGGCGTCCGATGACGCTCCATCCGCTCCGGCGGCTCCGCCTGACTGTGTGTTAGCCTGGCTTGCAGCGGGCAGCCATCTGGTTCCGTTCCTCAGGCCGGTGCGTTCAGACGCGGGAGACAGTCAACCTGCCCACCGAAGAGACCTCCGCGCGTGGCTCGGTCGCAAAGCCGGCAGGGATGCCGCGGGAGGACTGACCTGTCTCCGGGAAGCCAATCATCAGAAAAGCATCGCCTGGACAACCGGTGTCTGGACCGCTTGGGGGGAAGGATCGCCTGGCTCAAGCGCAGCCGACCAGGCGTTCATGCGAGCATGCCAACACTTGCGCGAGACGGGAGGCAGGGCATTCAGCTTCGAAAAGAAAGACCACCAATCACTGATGCGTTTTCTTCGCCGCTATGCGAGCGAGCGGATTGTCCTTGCCCGACCGCCGGTTCGGGACGCCAAGGTCTGGGCGGAAAACAAGCCTCGCCGAAAACCGGTATCCGCCCCGTTCAATTTGATCTTCGGAGATCTTGCCTACCGTCCGGGCCCGGACGAAGAAGCTGTTTTGAGGCAGCTGCTGCGTGAGGAAACCGGCAGGGGGATGAAGACCGAGCGCGTCTACGTCTCGATCGGGGACGCCTACGCAAAAGGCGAGGCTCTCCCCGCGTCGATGGCCGTGGCCCGCATCTGGTGGGAAAAAGCCGCCCGCCAAAAGTCGGGGTTGGCCCACCTCCGGCTGGGGAACGGTTGGCTAAAGGGGCGGTTTGGCAAAACGGATTTCAGCCGGGCGCGCCAGCATCTGGAGCAGGCCTGGAAGCGGCGGGTCGTTGAGGCCGGGTATCCCCTCGGGCGCCTGCTGGTGAGCGGCAGGGGTGGCGCCCGGGATCCGGAAAAAGGCCACGCTCTCTGGCGGCAGGCAGCCCAGACGGGATGCCTGCGGAGTCAGGAAGCCCTGAAAGCGAGGAATGCCGACCAGGGCCCCTGAGAGCGGCTCGAAGAGTTAGCTCTCAAAAGCATAATCGAAGGCCTCCAGGTCGGGATGGAGTTTACGGGTCAGGAGCTCCACCATCTCGGAGTCATAGTAAAACCGGTAGTCCTCGAATTCACGGCTGAGCGAGGGTCGCACAGCCGGCAGGGTCTCCGGATCGGCCATTTCATGTAGACGCGCGAACTGCCGCAGGCCTTCGGCCAGTTCTTCCTGGCGGATGATGAGCGAGGCCAGGCAAACGCCGGATGAATCGAACAACTGACCAAAGAGCCGTTGTTTGAGCGCGGGAAGGTGCCAGGTGAAGTTCGGGTCGCAGTAGGCGAGGATGAATTCCCGAAATGAACGGAACCCATGGATATTAATCACGTTCGCCCAGCCCAGGTGATTTTTTTCCACCGCTCCGTGGAAATAGTAGCTAACCAGCAGATCGAAAGGGTTACGGACGATGGAAATAGCCGGTTTTCCCTTGGCCAGATGATGACCGTAGCCGGGCAGCCAATCCCATTGTTCCGCCCTGGATGGATCCATCCAGGAGCCCCAACCCCGAACCCGTTGAGGCTCTTTCCAGGCGTGCCCGGCGTACTTGAAATGCGGTTCATGCGGCTGAATGAATCCTCGCAGGAAAGAGGTTCCAGCCGTTTTGGGTATGTGCACGAACACGTATTTAAGCCGGCGAGAAGGCTGGAACGCCTGGGCAAGCTGATAGAGGCCCTCCCCGGCACGCGGCACCATGGGCTTCCGCGGGCCCATCAGACCGTCGGCTTTTTCGGGAAATACTGGTGCAGGTACCGCTTGGCCTCCCGATGACCGGCCATGGCGGCACCCTTCAGTAGAGCTTTGGCTCGTTTGCGGTCCTTTTTCAGGCCATCACCCCGCATGTGCAGCTGGGCCAGGTAAAATTTGGCTTCGTTCACGTTCCCGCCATAGGCGGCACCGATCATGTTTTTCAAACCCTGGCTGCGATCTTTATCGATCAGCTCGCCTTCGAAGAGGATGCGGCCCCACATGAACTGGGCTTCCGGAAACTTCCGGTCCGCCGACCGGCGGAACCAGCCCATGGCTTTGGAGCGGTCTTTCGTCAGACCGCCCCGGCCGTCCCAGTAAAACTGACCGATGCGGTAGAAGGCCCACTCGGTCTTCTTCCGGTTGAGGATGCTGTGTTCGAGCACCTCATTGATGACCGCCTTGTCTTTGGCGTCGACCTCCATGCCATCAGCCAAATCGAGGAAGGCCAGGGTATCCACAAAGCTCAGGGTATCCCGGGTATTCCCGTCGCTGACGGGACGGGTCACCGTGAGGGGCCGCACAAAATCCTTTTCGTCTCCGTAACGGGCGACAAAGGCGTCCACCTCGGTCCTGCTGCGTTCGTCAAGACAGCGGCTCACCCGCACCGTATCCTTGAACTTTTCCATCCATTTGAGAAAGCGGTTGTAATCGGTCGTTCGCTCCAGTTTCCCCCTGACGGCGAGATCCACGTAGGAGTCGGCTTTGAGGGTGACCTTTTTGTAACCGACCCGGGCCGGGCTGCTGATGCCGTGGATCATGTCGCGGCGGCCGAACAGGT
This sequence comes from Opitutales bacterium, assembly GCA_051117635.1. GTDB lineage: Bacteria > Verrucomicrobiota > Verrucomicrobiia > Opitutales > JABSRG01 > JBNPEH01. Next base: position 14,873 of record JBNPEH010000044.1, read on the forward strand.
CGTGAAACGTCAGGTCCTCGGCCTCTCCGCGAGCGAAAGGCAGCGCAATGCAGCTGCGCACCAGGACCAGGTTGAGGGCGAAGACCTTGGCCAGGTATTTCGGTATGCGGTCGGTATCGCCCGAGCGTGCATAAAGCAGCAGGGCATTGGAGACGTGCCGGACATTGTAAGTCTCCAGGAACTCCTGGAAAATCGGATGCAGGTCCATGAAGGACCGGCTGATCCAGGCGAAGGAGGGATCCAGTTTCGGGGCGATGGCACAGTTCTGCGTGAAGCCGTCGAAGTGAGCCACCTTGGCCAGATCGGCCTGATTCCCATAGAACATCATGTCGAGGAAGCTGACGGGAACGGTGGCGAAGGTATGTGGCACCCGGATCTTGCGTTTGAAGGGCAGCTTCAACGCGCCATGCGGAATGACCGGCTCGGGTCCTTTCTCCAGGGCACGTGAAAAGGGCCCGAAAAACTGCATGATTTTGTCTGTCCGGGCCTTGAGGACATTGGTGTCCTTGGGGCACAGCTTGAACCCGCAATAGAACGACTTGAGCTGGCGCCAGTAGTTGCTGGGGCCCGGTTCAGGCGGATCGTCGGATTCAACGGTGATAACGCCGAGTTCCCGCAGTTTGTCGCGCAGCCCGGCATGCCGGTCGATTTCCCCCCGCCAGGTACTGAGGACGACCGCCTCGGCAAGTCCCTGATTTCGCAGATCGACCAGCGAGGCGAGCGTCATCTTGAAGTCGATCAACTCGCGGAGAGCTCCGCAACAAACGATCCAGTTCCGTGGCATGGCAAACCCTCAAGGTGAGCTGAGCGGATGGGCGGTTCAACCCTTTACACCGCCCGCGGCATCGGCATCAGCCATCCGACGACGGGCCTCCTCCACCCCGTTTTCGGCGGCAAAAGCAAGCATCGCCAGCGCCTTCCGTCGGGCTTCAGGATCCGCCTGGCGCTCCGCCTTGGCCAGTAGCATACGCCCCAGGTTGCAGGCGCCCCGGGGATGGCGCCGCTTCCAGGCAAGACGAAAGGCATCGTAGGCCCCGGAGCGGTCCGGCTTGCCGAGGTGGCCCTGCTCCAGGATTTCCCCCAGCGCATTGGCAGCGTCCGCATTTTTCAGAGCAGCTCCCCGCCGGAACCAGTAGGCGGCCGCTTCCCAGTGCGGCTTGCCGCGTCGATCCGGCTTTAGGAGGGCCTGCCCCAGTGCGTAAAAGAACGGGGCCGCCGCCTGGGTTTCCGGCCGATAGGCAGCCAGCACTGCTGCGACCCGTGCATCATCGAGATAAGCCGCCGGGACATCAGCCAGCGGATCGAAGGGCTCCCCGCGGCAGGAAGCCGGATCCGAAAAAGATTTCCCGGGGCCCGGTTGGCCCGGGGGCAGGTTCAACCAGGCAATTGTCGGTGCCCAGTCGTCGTCATGAGGGGAAGGCAAAGGCTGGCCGTTGGTCAATCGGCTCACGGCCGCACGGTAGATCCGATAGGCGGAGGTGTCGTCCTTCAGGCGGCCACCGACGCAGACCGCCAGCGCCTGGTCGGAACAACACACCGGGCCGGCACCCGTTTGGGAAGGATAGGGTCGGCTGATGCCACCCTCTCCGGCCAGGAACCCGTTGAAATCGAGCGGAGGCCGGTAGGGATCCGGTTGGCTGAAACAGGCGGAGGTCGCGAGGGTAAGGTGATGGATGGCCAGCAATTCGGCCAGGAGATCCGGAAACGGCGCTGCCTCCGGTTGGCCCTGGGCCCTTGGTCAGCTGTTTCGTTAAAACACGCCTGATCGCCTTCATGGGCAGGTGCTCGTAGGCTTCATTGACGCGGGGAAAGCGACGGGCGAGGCGATGGCGCAACCAAGTATGGGCCGGGTCGAGTTCCCGATCGGCGGAAGCGACGAGAGCAAAACCATCGTAGGTTACCAGCCGGTGAACGTCGTCCGCCCGCCCGAAGAAGCCGATGTCGTGAAAATGGCCGGGAACGCAGGTGAAGGCGGAGCGGATGGCGAGCCTGTGCTGCAGCAGCGGCTGAAAGGATCCCATTGGGGCGGCCGCAGGCGTCCCCGACGCCAGCCACGGCTCCAGGCGGGCGAGCAACCCCAGGCTCTTATCGGTCCGAATTTTCAACACCCAGTGATCCGGATCATTGGAAATAAGCACGCACGGCTTTCATGGCCTGCTCGAATTCGGCCTGCCCGACGACCTTGGCCAGCGGCCTGGCGGTCGCTTCCCGGGGCAGAAAGCCTTCGTTCAGCTCGCGCAGAACCCGTTTCAGACATCCGGGATAGTGATCCACCAGTTGCCGGTAGGTGAGGACACTGTACGGCAGCCTGGAGCGCTCCAGGGCAGTTCGCAGTGCCCCTCGTTCGCGTCGGGCCTGTACCAGCAGTTCAAGAAACCGCCCCACATTGAAGGAATCGCCACCATCGACGGGCGTAGAGGGCACCGGTGTGCTCCCGACCTCGACCGGCTGCCGGTATTCCCCCGTGGCCCGGGCGCGATAGACACTGAACGCCTGTTCCCGGACGTCTTCCCGTTCCATGTGAATCAAATTCAATCGCCCAAACCGCTCAGCCAGGCCATTCAGGAGGGCTGGAACCACCATATGCTCGGGCAGGGGCTTGCCTTCCGGATTTGCATCCCACCCCAACCAGTCAGCCAGGGGATGCAACTGATTGTACATCAGCTTCAGGGCGGTCTTGGGCCATTTGCCCTGCCGACCGGCCAGAAACAGGCCTTCGACCGCCGCCTGCGACAGCGGGACGGTTTTTCGTTGCACCAACCTCAGAAAATACTCGTTCGGCTTGCCGAGCCGGGAATGGCGGGCGAGTTCTTCGCAGAGCAGGGTGCTGCCTGAACGCTGGGTCGCCAGGATGAGCGTGAGGGTCCATTTCCGGGCAAAATGCCAATCGATGTCAGCCAGGGCGTCAGCCATGAGGCGAGCGTTGAACTATCCGGCATTCGCGTCGATGCCGAACGCATTGCCCGTCAGTGCCCTGAATCAAAAGCATAGTCAAACTGGCTGAGGTCCGGAGCCAGTTTGTGGTTTAGTCGTTCAACCAGATCATCGTCGTAGAACTGCCGGTAATCCCGCTGTTTGCGGCTTTTGGTCCGACGGGCAGGCCGGGGATCGATGTCCGGATTCAGGCCATGGTCCTGCAAAAATTTCTGTAAGTCCTCGCTCAGGGTTTCCTGCCGTAGAATGTAGCGCGGCACCAGTCGGCCCGCCGGATCAAAGAGCTGCCCGAAGAGCCGTGTTTTCAGGGCCGGGATATGCCAGGTCAGCTCCGGATCGCAGTACCCGAGGATGAAATCCCTGAAACACGTGAAGCCGTGCAGGTTCAGGCAATTAGCAAAGCCGCGGTGCGCGGGCTTGTTGAAATTGTGCAGGTAGTAGCTGACCAGCAGGTCGAAGGGGTTGCGGATCACGGTGAAGGCCGGAATCCCGGATTCGACCAGCGGCCCGTAACCCCGGCGGGTCACCCATTGCGGCTCAGCTTCCGGCTTTTCCCAGCACCCCCAACCGTAAACCTGCTGGTCTTCGTAAAACGCGTGGCCCATATGGCGAAAATGCGGTGCCAGCGGCTCAACCACTTCACGCCGTATGTAGGTCCCCGCCGTCTTGGGAATGTGGATAAACAGAAACTCCACGGGTCCGGTCGATGGATCGTGCATGGCTCCCCGTCAGTCGAGAAAGCCGCACCTCCGGAGTCCAGCCCGGAAAGTCTGCTCCGGACGTGGACGGCTCAGCCGGTTTCGCCATTGCCCGGGCAACGCGCTTGGGCCTCAATGAGCCCCGGTTCAGCTATCCATGCCTTCCCACGTCTATTTCGTCTTTTCCAACATCGATGCCGGGCTGGATACCTTCCGGGATGTGCTTCCGCGGCTGCGAGCACGACGTCAGGACCTGAGGCTGGTTGCCCTGGACCTGTGCCATTTCTACGGCAACCCGACCGACCGGGATACCCTGCAAAGCCTGTTCGATCAGGTCTATTTCCTGCACAAGGCCATCGAGGCCAAGGGCCTGGCCGACGAGTACGATCCGGAGCGTGCCGCCACCCTCCTGCTGAAGCGTTTCTTCGGCGAAACACCCCCCGAGCTGATCGTCACCAACAACGACCGCGTTTTTCCTGAACGCCTGGTCATCGACATGGCCAGGGAGGCCGGCGTCCCCACCCTGCTGATCCAGGAGAGCATCCGGCGCGACCGGGTCTTCAAAGACGACAGCCTGCCCAAGCACGGGCAGGGCGGCTGCGACCGGATCCTGGCCTGGGGCGAACAGGGCTTCCGCTATTTCCAGGCCGTCGGCGCCCCTTACCAGCGGTTGGCGATAACCGGCTCCACCCGCCTCGACCGCCTGGTCCGGGAAATCGCAAAAGCCGACCGGGAGGCGCTCAGGGAAGCACACGGTATCAAGCCCCGGCATACGGTGACCCTGGTGACCACCTGCCCGATGAACAGTGTGAGCCGCTGGGACAGCGCCGACTACAAACAGGCGATGAAGACGGTATTCCGGGCGGCTGCCAAGGCGGAGGAAAAGTTCGGCAAGCAGACGGTCATCATCAAGCCCCACCGGTGCGAGCACGAGGCCTTTGTCCACCGGGGCTACATCGAAACGATCAAAAAGCAGAAGTACCTGAAATATGGATACAAGATGCCTTTGCAGGACGCCCTCGCGGTCAGCGACAGCGTGCTGAATTTTTCCTCTTCCGTGGCGGTCGAGGCAGCCGCCGTCGGGTTGCCGGTCGGCCAGCTCGATCTCATGCCGGACAAGGACATGGGGGTCGATTACGTGGAGCGGGGCATCGCTACCCGCCTCGATGACCTGAACGCGATCATTCGTTTCATGCGCAAGGCGCCGGGCACCCGACCGGATCCCGCCGCGCTGGACTGGTATCTGGCCCATCGGGGCGAGGCGGCTGAAAAAACGGCGGAAGCCATCCTGGAGCTTCTGGACGCCCGTCCCGTTCAGGGCGGGCGGCGCCCGCTGCGGATCCTCGGTCTCCAGCCGGCGCTCAAGGGGCTGACGGTGCACCCCTTTTTCGGCGGCAAGGATGTCACCGCCTACAACGTGGCCCGCGAGATCGTAAACCAGGGCCACGAGGCCTTCATCTTCCCGAGCGACGGCGAAAACTGCTTCGACACCTTTCCCTACAGCCTCGGGCCGGACGGCGGGTTTGCCACGGTCATGCCCAGCTGCCAGAAAACGACACCGGAAGCGGTTGAGGCCTATATCCGCAAACGGAAAGCGGACGAACCCGATCTGGATCTCACGGACCCGACCCTCCTGGCCGGACTGACGGCCGATTTCGTGTCGGATCGCGAGATCGCGATCAGGCGGGTCCTGAACCGCGTCCGCCCGGACCTGATCCACAACCATTACACCAACCTGAAGGATCCGGTTGTCGATGAAATCAAACAACTGGCGCCCGACACCCCGGTCATCCTGACCCACTACTCCGAAGGGGTGGGCACCTTCATCGACCGCTATGACCATGTGGTCTTTCTCTCGCAGGAGCAACGCGACATGATCTGCGCCGAGCACCCGGGCCTCCGGGATCGGTGTTCCATTATCCACCCGGATGTCCCGGCGGCGTACTGCGGTCCCCTCGAGCCCCGAACCGACGGCCCGCTGCTTTTTGTGGGCACGATGCGCAAGAACGCCCCGGAGCGGAAGGGGCTGCCGCTGCTGCTCGATGCTTATCGGCGCTGTCCGGAACTCAACCGGCATCCGCTCCACGTGATCGGAGACGGGCCGGACCGGGCCGACTGGGAAGCCTGCGCCCGACGGTTCGGCCTCAACATCACTTTCCTGGGCTGGCTGCAACCCGAGGCCATCGCGGAAGAAATGCGGAAGGCCCGCCTGTTCGTGATGCCGAGCCGCGGCGAGGGCCTGGCCTACGTCTACCTGGAGGCGCTCTGCATGGGCCTGCCGTTGATCGGCTTTCCGCCCAACATGCGCGAACTGAACCGCATCTGCGGCCTGGAGGTGGGGCGCGCCTACGACGCGGAATCCGGGGATGTCGATAAACTCGCCCGGCTCATCGGGGAAAGCGCCGACGATCGGGAATTTCTGGATCCGGACAAGCGGGCCCAGGCAGCACGCATTGCCAGGAGCACGTTCGCACCGGGCTCGACGGCACGGCATTACCTGGACCTGTACCGCAACCTGTTGACGGATTCAGGCCGCTGAGGAGGCCCACCATGGCGCCGAAACTCTACATCCATTGTGGTGTACAGAAAACGGGTTCAACCCTGCTTCAGGAGACGGTACGAGCCTTGGCTCCGACTTTGAAGGACGATGGCCTCCGGGTGATTCCGCGTGAGGCATTGGATGCCTCTTCCTTTTTCGATTATCACTGTCGCTTCCGGGACAGAAGGCCTGTGGATGCGAACCTTTGGATGCGGCTGGCTGAGGAATGGCTGGAAAGCCATCTCGTCCGGCATCGACCGAAGTCCGTGCTGATTTCCCACGAATACTTGCTGGGGAGTGCGTATCGGCAGTTTTTCTTTCGCGCCGGAGAGGCGGCACGTCATCTGTTCGAAGGATTTTCCGGATTGGGATGGGAGGTAACCCTGATTATCTATACCAAGCGTCAGGATCGGTTGATTGAATCCATGTTCCGGCAACGATTCAGGCGCACGGATCCGCCTTCTTTGAAGGCTTTTCTCAGCAGCCTCCCCTGGCAGGCCATGGACTGGTTGAAGCTGATTCGGAGCCTGTGCCGCGCGATGCCCAGAAGCCGGATTGTCATCAGGCCGGCCGAGATCATCCGCCGGGGAGAACCCGTCTTCATCCGCGATTTCCTTTCAACCTGCGGTATCCAATATAAAGGCGAAATCCCCATCCCTGAGGAAACCAATGCCACGTTATCGAAGGAGGCGATTGTCACGCGATACCCTGAGCTGCTGCTTGAACGAAAAGCGTTGTTTCCGCAAGAAGTGGTGGCTCGGTCCGGCGGGCCCCTCGATGCCTTGCCGGACACCCTCGTCCCCAAAGCATTCCTCGGGAGGGTCCTCGCCTATCACCACGAATCAAACCGCAAGCTGGGGCGCACCCTGCTTGCCAAATTTCCCGAGGCGGATTACGCCCCCGACCGGTTGTGAACCCAAGCGACAATCGTATAGTCAAAGTTCTGCCGGATCCCACCCTGGAAGCACGGCTCACGACTGCGGAGGGGCACCCCCTCCTTACCTGGAAAGATTCGGTCCGCGCCTGGAAACGAGCCCTTAAGCGGTATTTGAAACAGGTCTCGCTGCTTCAGAAAAAGGACCTGCGCTCCGCGCACGGGCTGTCCGTCTGGTGGCTGCACGCCGCCCAGCGCCAGGACAATTTCCGCGACCTCTTTTACGGTTATTACCTGATGGAAGTCATCAGGAGCGCCCACGCCCGAGGCAGGCTGGCTAAACTAGTGGTGGAACGGACCCTACCCCAGCCGCTACGGACCGGCCTGAAGCACCTGAGCCGTGCCGAAGGGTTTTTGTTGGAGGAAGCAGATACGGGCGAACCGTGGGATCCAGCCAGGCATTTTCAGCCGATTGATCCGCCGGAAGAACGGCAGATCGACCGGGAGGCGCTGAGCTTTCGCACCCAAAAGGCCGTCAAAGCGCTCCCAAGGCCTGTAAGCTGGATGAAAAGGCGGGTGATCAAGGCCTGCCACCGACATCGTGGACTGAATGTCCGGATCTGGATCTGTCTGCATGAATCCACACCCGACCGGCACCGGTACGGCGAGGCGCCGGACGAACTCCGCCAGGCCGGCCAATCCGTCGGCTTGTTCACCTTTGAGCGGACGATCCGCCTCTGGCCGGCGATCCGCCTCCTCTGGGATCCGGATCAGCCCGTCTTCATCGACGTGTATGCGGAGGACCGCGACAAAGAGGCCTACAAACGCGACTTCAAGAAACTGGACCGGAAGGTGGGCCCCGTCCTCGACCGCCTGGCCAATAAACTGGACTCCCCGGAATTCACCTACCTCGCCGGCTACCTGAAGACCTACCCGGTCAAGCGCATCAACCAAAACCTGCGCAAGCTCGAAGCATACCGGGGTTTCGCCCGGCAGGTCCCGGGTTCCCTCTGGCTGCATACCCGCGCCGCCGCCCGGCGGGAGGCCCGCCTGATCGCTACGGGCGCCCGCGCGGGCAACAACCGTACGGTGCTCATTGCGCCGCACGCCTTCGATCCCCTGCGCGCCAGCAACGGCTTCACGACCGACGAGATCCAGCAACCGGCTCACCACGGCCTGCCCGACACCTTTATCGTTTTCGACCGGGAGGACCGGCGGTGTCTGGTCGACCAGGGCTGGCCGGAGCGGGCTTGTTTGCAGGCAAAGCCCGCCCGCGACGAGCCAGAAGAGGGGAGCACGCCACAGGCGTCCGGACGGATCGGCCGCCTGCTGATCCTGCTTCAGGTGGAAACCGAAAACGATGCGCTGATCCAGGATACCGTGGCCGCCTGCCTGAAACGGGCTCCAGCCATCAACCTTGTCCTGAAGGCCCACCCCTCTCATCCCCTCCTGGCGGAACAGCGGAGGCAGCTGAACCAGTCCGGCCTGTCCTTTCTGGAGGCCGACCCGTTCATGAGCCCGCTCCGGGCCGCCCGTCACCATGGGGTCGATGCCGCCCTGACCCTTTACTCGACCGGAGGCCTGGAACTGGCCCGGGCCGGGTATCCGGTTTTCTGGTACACACCGGTTTCGCCCAACAGCCTTCTCCTCGCCAACCGGCTGTCCGAGGCCGGACACCTGCTGGTCGATCGCGACGCATTGGAGAGCTGCCTTTCCCGGCCCCTGCCAGGTCCGAAAAAGCCTCAGCCCGACGATCCCCACCCCAGTCTGGCCGAAACCATCCGACGTCTGGCCGCAGAACAGAGCCGTTCATCGTCCGATGCCTGACCGACCCACCCTGACCTTCCTCTTCCGCTCGTGGCCCCTGTCCGGCGTCACCACCCACACGACCGACCTCTGCCGCGGCCTGCAGGCCCGGGGCTGGCGCTGCCGGATCGCCTTCCTCCGTTACGAGCCCCGCTACGACCTCCCCTTCCCCCACGACCTCGAAAAGGTGCACTGGCAGGTGAACGGAACGCTTCGTGACCAGTTGGTTCGGTTGGCCAAACGCATCAACCAGGAGCCGCCCGGCATCCTGCTCCCGGAATGCGCCTTTGAGCACGCTTATGCCTGCCCCCTCGTCGACCCGGCCTGGCGGATCGTCCAACGGCTGCACAGCGACGACCCGCGCTATTACCAGACGACCCGTTTTCTCGGTCCGCACATGGACGGGCTCATAGCGGTCAGTTCATTCATCGGCCGGCGTATTCAAAAAAAATTCCCCGACCTGACGGACCGGCTCGCAACGATCCCGTACGCCCCAACCATTAAGCCGAATCAGCCCATGGCTATTCCGCATCAAAGCGAATCCCCGATCCGGGTCTTGTATCTGGGGCGGCTGAATGAGTCACAAAAGAAAGTCAGGGATATCGCTGCAATCATCCACGAAACGGAGCGGCGCGGCATTCCCTGTTTCTGGACCTTTGCGGGCGAGGGCGAGGAACGATCCTGGTTGGAGCAAAGCCTTTCCACCCAAATTCAAGAAGGCAGGGTCCGTTTCCTCGGTTCGGTAAATCCTGCGCAAGTCCCGGAGATCCTGGCCCGACACCAGGTTTTAATTCTGACCAGTGCCTTTGAAGGCCTGCCATTGGCGCTGCTGGAGGGTCAGACCGCCGGGCTCGTCCCCGTCGTCTCCAATATCCGAAGCGGTATTGGGGATCAGATCGAAAACGAAACGGACGGTTTTATTTGTCCAGTGGGCAATGCAGCCGCCTTTGCCGAGGTGATCGGCCGCCTCCAGCAGGACCCCGCTCGCTGGGAGCGGATGAGCCAGGCGGGCAGACAACGACAGCAAGGTCATACCTTTGAAGACATGATCAACGCCTACGACCGTGTTTTTTCCGAAGTCGCCGTTCAAACCCGCCGGTCCGTCGTCAGCACTGGAGTCAAAGGAATTCCCATGCCCCGCGAGCTCAAAGACAACCTGGATGGCGACAGACCGGCCATGACGGACTGAGTGCCAGCCTAACTCAAGGCACGGTCAGTGCCTTTGGGGTAGCCGGCCTGACCCCTTTCCTCTAAAAGGACTCCTTTTTCCATGTTTCCGCCCAAAGCAAAAATCAACGGTGCCCTTTCCTTTGCCCAGCACCTTTTCGCAAACAACCGTCCAGTGGCCGGTCTTCATGTTGCTGAAAAGCTGTTCATGGCCAATCCAACCTTGCCCCGGACACACCTCGTACGGGTCCGCGGGCTCATGGTAGCCGGACGATCGCTCGAAGCAGTGGAAAGCCTGCTCCTGGCCCGACGGTCTTTCCCCAGGAATCCGGAAATCAATGCCTTTATTCGAAGGCTGCGCCCTGACTTTCCCGAACAGCTGGACACTCAGCACGAGGATACCGCTTTTGCGGAGATCCTGCGGAAGATCCGGCCCCATTCCATTCTGGGCAAAAAAGAACTGTTCGCCCTGTTTACAGCTGCCCGCACCGTCACCGCGGATGCACAGGAGGGTGCCTTCGTGGAATGCGGGAACGCCGGTGGCGGATCCCTCCTGCTTTTGGCGCTCTTCAGTAAGATTCACGCTGCCGGCCGCCACCGCGTCTGGGCTTTCGACAGCTTCACCGGCATGCCAGGCCCGTCTCAGGCCGACACCATTCCTGAAGACCGGCCTGAATTGATTGCCCGCGGAGCCGGGCCAGCCATCACTTCGGAAGCAGACGTAAAGCGCCTGCTGAAAATGTTCAGGACGCGCTCTCTGGTTACCGTCCGGCCCGGCCTGTTCGAGGACACCCTCCCGACCAGCCGAAACAGAATCGGGCCGATTGCGCTGCTTCACATCGATGCGCCCTGGCACCTGTCCACCAAGACAGCGCTCAATCACCTGTACGACCGGGTAATCCCGGGCGGGATTATCCAGATCGAAGGCCATGGCGCCTGGCCAGGCTGCACCAAGGCCGTTAAGGCTTTTATCCGCCGGCGCCAACTCAACTTGCCCATTACACGCATTTCAGAAAGTTGCATCAGCCTTAAAAAGACATAATTGGCTTTAATGTTCATTAAAACAGTTTAAAGGGAATCAAATTTCCACTTTGTAGCACTGCAACAGCCATCAAAAAGGCTTTTTGTAATTAAATTTATGAAAATCTTCCTTGTAGAATCCGTAGCATTTTAAAAGGACATCTTTGTTAAAGTAATATTGCCAATGCTTACGAATCGTTTTCCTCAAATGGGGGAGATGGGGTAATGAAAAGCCAAGTTTTTCCATTACCCATTGGAGGTCTTTTGAATAATTTTCGTACCTCCCAATGTAATCAGCAAATTGAAGACAATTAAACGGATGAGACATTGGTATGCAGTGATGACGAATATTCTCTTCTAGCGTTCTTCTATTTTTGTTAAAAGATATAGTATCATCGAAGGCGATGTCCACGAAGTCTAAAAAGGAACTTTTAAAACCTCCTTTTTGTGCAAAGTCCTCGAAAGCCGATACTAAACGATCAAAAGGATGCCGAACAAAACCAAACTTATATAGGCCTTCCCATTCAGAGGGTATTTCTCCGAATACTGGGCCTACACAGAGATCACCGAAAAGCCCTCTTCTAATTGTACTTCCACCTGTTTTTGGAACGTGGATAAATACACATTCAGGCCTTCTTATGTAAAAGTTAGACATTTAAATCCCTTAACTTTTTACAGAAAATCTTTTTCGCATCCTCACTACCTTCTTGGTATACATTGAAAAATACAGAAGCAGCTTCAGAAACACGAATTTCGTGGACATGGGGCACCTTGAAATTCTTACAAAATCCTGATCCCGGCCCCTCAATTTTTGAAATGACTTTAAGGCAAAATAAAACAGCGGCACTTGAAAAGCGTACTTCGTAAATATCCCAGTATTCAGTAAATCTTATCTTGCTGATTGTATCCAAATAATCATGCGCTCTTACACCATAAATTTTGGCCTTTGGAAAATCTGAGGAGAAATAGTAGTAAATACAAAGGAATACGTTCGAAAACAAATAGTAGTGGCTAAGGTCTTTAAACTTACGCGCATATACATCAATAGAAGCATTAAAATTGGCAAAGTCCAAAAAACTCTCCTGTCCTGAAATAAAGCTCAAATGCATTCCAATATTAAAAATACCTGAAACCCAACGCAAATGGCCTAAGTCATCACTCATACCAATTCTGCCTATTGTCTTCTTTGCCTCCTTGAAAAACCAGCGTAAATCAGAAGGGGTTATGTGGGAAATTCGCTCCAGCAACTTAAACCCATGGATTACAAGCGCGGCAAAATAAATTTTATCCGATTTTCGATTATGCAAATAATATAATTTAGTTAAATGCAAAAGGGTTTCTGAATCGCGTACCAAGCGATTGGGGGGGCTTTGAATAGCCGTATTAAAAAAGTTTACATTAGAAAGATCAACTGGTTGCAAAAAAAAGGATTCGAAGCGAGCTCCGACATATTCAAAATTATTTTCATTCTCGATGATAATATTGACTTTACTTTCTACGATTGTCTGAAGATCGTTTATTGGAAAAACAAACTGGCTGCCTGTTTTTTTTCCATATTGTTTTTCCTTTATATTCTCGTTGAGTATTAAGGAAACAACGCTCAACCCAACATCAAAATCAGAATCAATCTCCAAAACAAGAGTCCCATCCCTAATGAATTCTGAAACAATTATTTCGATCATCGGAATTTTTTTAAAATGTTATCTATTCTACGAATATCGCCTTTGACCTCTTCGAGTAACATCAATCCCTCGACAACTTCATCTAGACAAGAATTCCAAGTAAGGATAATGCAAGAGAAGTTAGGTTTATCCCAGACAACTTTAGCTTTAGGATAAAACCCCTTTATCAATTCCAACCACTCCTCACTGGTTAAAACTGAGCAATGAGCATTTTCTCCGTTAGGCAAAATTGCGTTAGCAGAACGTGTAGCGATATTGAAAAAAGCATTTTTACCTTTCTCTTTTATCGATCTCAATACATTTTCAATGTTGTTTGAGGGGATATGCTCCATAACGTCTGTGTTAATAACTAAATCAAAATACATTTCGGGCAATTCAGCAATGTCAGGAATTGCAGGATCGTAACGGGCCTTCTTGCATGGAAATTTTATTTTTTTGATAAGTTGGCTTTTTCCAGCACCGAAATCTAATATAGATTTTGGTTTTATTTCAGAAGCAAGAGCCTCAATTATCAAGGAAAAGCCTTCACCTGATTTTCCGTAGTTTGGATTTTGATGAAGCACTTTGTACTGCTCAATATATTTTGTAGAGTCCATCTAATTAGATAAATTTAATAGATTAATGGTTTTATCCCCGAAGACATTTTGACCCTTTGAGAATGCCTTAAGCCTTCTAAAGAAAGACAGATAGTTTTTTGCCATGCCAACATTGGTTAGATCCTTTTGGCGAATCGTATTGTAACAATTGCAAGCCAATGTTTCCCTAAGCTCAGGTTCACTTGCCAACCACAAAATCTTTTTGACGAAGAATTTTATTTCATACCTTTCAGCAAAAATTGCGTTGTGTCCGTCAATTAAAATCTCTCGATAATTATCTTCGTGAGGCGGCAATATAGGTATAGTGCCGTATGACAATGCTTTCAGAATCGTGATGGGCAGTCCTTCGTATTCTGATAGATTGCAGATCAAACTGGAGTGTTCTATGATTTTGTCCACTTCTTTTTCGCTTAGCCATCCATAAAAAGAAACCAAATCCATTCCTACTTCAGAGGTAAGGATTTCCCTTAACTTAAAATAAAACGAACCTAAGCCTATAATGTGAAAGTGGAAATTTAAACCTTCCGCAGCAAGACTTTTAATTAGCGGCACTAAAAGATCTGCTCTTTTTTGTTCGACCTCTATTCTCCCACAAAAAACTATATCCAATCTCTCATGAGGCTTATATTCTTTAAAGCTTTTTTGCGGAACACCTGAATAGATCACTTCAATTCTATTAGCGATGGTTGGATTCAAAGTCCTGGAATTTTCCATAATCTTGTTGCTGACCGCGACAAATCCATCTATGTAAGGCCACATAACCTGAACTAAAAAATAATATTCATAGTGATCAGAATGCAAGACCCCGCAAACTTTTATATTATTTCTGATAAACGGTAGAATTGACCAGCTCAACTTATCATATCCTAATAAAAGAACCGACCCATCCGGTAAAGAATTAACTAGCCCAATCATCTTTTTTCTCTTAGCGTACTCGCTAGAGTCGGAATCTAACAAATTCTCCTTTTTAATGAGATTTCCAAAATTGAAGCATTTAACACCTTTGGTCCACACTACATGCAAGTCGAAGTCTTTATCATTCTTCGATAATTCTTTAATGAGATTGAAATTAACGAAATTAACACCAGATATGGACCAATCTGCAAAAGGAAAAAGTAAAACAGGTCTTGTTTGAGCCGAATTTTCTGACTTTTCAGATATGATGTCTAAAATTTCATTAGAATATCGACTAAAATCAAGCAGACTTTCCGTTCTATTACATCGATTTAGTTTCACATCTGAAATCTCAGCTATCCTTTGAACTGCAATTTCTCTGGAGTTAATATCCACTACTTCAAATTTTGGTGGCTTAAAAACTTCTTCACTACCCGTACAACCGGCAAATGCTAAAACCGGCACCCCCATAGCAATTGCCTCAATAGCGACACAGGGATATGGATCAACCCGTGAGGTTAAGAATAATAAATCAGCTGCCTTGATAAATAACGAAGGATCCTCAACCTCGCCTACAAATAGAATTTTATCATCTAATCCCTCTGAGGCAATAGATTCCTTCAACCAAAAAAACAAATCTTCCCCTTTCAAGGATAGCACGTCTCCTATCCAAATAAATTTGGTACTCGTCGGATATGCTCTAAGAAATTGGATGGCAACCTGAACAAAATGATCTACTCCTTTTCTTAAATCAATATAGCCGCAACCCAGAATCAGTTTGCCATTTCCACCTGGTAAATATTTTTTTCGAAATTCTAGAAGGGCTGAATGGCTAATCCTTTCATTATCAATCCAGTCAAATAAACCTTGGCGAGAAATGGATGCTTTTGAAAATTCAGAATTTTTCCCGACATATGATTGCTGAACAAATCGTGAAGGAAATACGACATTTTCTGATGCGGCGGCAAGTCTAACCAGACTGCTAAGAGAATACGGCGCAGCATGCTCATGAATCAACGCGGTTGTTCTTAAGCCTACATCCTTACATCTCTCTAAAAATTCGAGCGAATTAGCTGTATTACATATAGCCTTTTCTAGGCCAAGAAGTTTCTTGAAGTACAAAAGAGAAATCGTAGTCCTTACAGATCGAGTTCCCTCAAGTTTTTTAAGATCAACAACTGATGCATACCTTTCAAAATTCGTTTTTAACGGCCCACCATCATCATAGAACATTAAAATTCTAAATTCTTTCCGAAAGAAATGACGTGCAAGGTTTAGCAATATAAGCGGGGCTCCCGTCCTGCTCAAATTGTGTGAAAAAAATACTATCCAGTTATGATCGAAATCCAAGGAAATATTTTTTGCGATCCTCAACGTTTCAGCGGGAAGTTGATATTCCCCATTATTTAACTGACCACTGGGTATATTAAAATAACTAAAGTTCCGTCTCCAGATTCGGTTACAACCTACGAAAATCTGATGAGCATTAATTAGTTTAGTTTCCTTACTGTTTAAATCAAAAAAATAATCTATAATTGGATTTCTTATTTTTTCTTTAAATTCCGAGTAACGGCTCACTTTAAAAACAGGATTTTCCGACTTATCCTGATCAATAAAATAATTGAGCCAGGGGACTAAATTCCAATCTTTCCACCCACCAGAGGCATACTCAACGAACGCCCCTCGCACAGATGAAAAAGACTCTCGTCGCCCAAGGTTTGGTACCGGGAAATACCTTGTTGGATTTATTTCACGCCTGTCCTCAAGCTTGACATAATTAATAACCGGGTAAGGTGTAGGTGTTTTTAAGACGTCAATTCTGGAAGCAACTTCTAGATCAAATAAAGCCGAGGGCGAACAGGTTTCTAGTGAAAAAGCCAAATAGTGGAATAAAGGACGTATTTTAAACTTTTCAGCTTCAGGCTTCTGTTGAAAATAAAAGTCAGGATCAAAAATGGAATTCAGGGCTTGTAATTGTTCGAACGATAGATCCTTCAAGAGGCCTTTTACTTTCGTTCGCACATCACGCTCCTGAAAGATTTCTTCCACATATTGAATGGCTTTTCCTAAATGCCTTTCATTAAGGCACTTTAAGTAGAGAGGATACACAAAACTACTCCTCCCCAAAATTTGATCTCTTCCCACGAATTCAAACGAAATCCTCTTTTTTTTGTTGTCGTATAAGAAATTTGGGATGGGTATAAAAAAGGAATTCTGACCTTTGTTGACTTTTATTTCTGACTCGTTGATTTCCTTCCCATCAATGTAGGTCTTAACCAAACATGGAGATCCAAAAAGAAGGTTTCCTTTAATTCCTTTGAAATTTAGCGCGGTGATCTTTCCTGAAATATCTTGACCACTAAAGCTAATTGGTAATTTGTCGGGTTTTTCCATCTGACTTGAAATTTAAATTACTTGTGCTAATTATCTTTGAGTGAAGGATATTTTTTGTAAAATTGATCTAATGCATCTGCTGCACCAGGGACCTGTCTTCGAGCAGCTCGTTGAAACAATCGGTGAGCTCGGCCAGGATCTATTTTCAAACCACCCACCCCATTTAGATATAGATAACCTAAATATAACTGAGCTGGTGCATAACGTCTGTTAGCTGAGCGCTTCAGCCAAGATACCGCATTTTCAAACTTGCCCTTCTCCAACTTCTCCCTGCCGATTAAAAACATTTCCTCTTCCAAATGTTCGCCTTCCCCGAATGTTCGAATCAAACGTTGCCCAACCTCGCTTAAGTCGATTTCATCCGTCCAAGACAAGCGCTCCAGGGCTTTAGTAAAATTGACTCCTTTAACATGTTTTTCCGACGCATTAATCTTAGTTGGTGAAGAGTTTGGTAATCCCAACGTTTTTCGAATTTTTCTCCAATAATTCCGAGTTGGTCGGAACGGCTTTGAAATATCTACTCCTGCTATCAAGGAGGCAAAATCTTTATCCATCTCCAATTGATTGACTTCACTTGGCCCCAAACCAAGCAAACGGCCAACCACAGAGGGGTCAAGCAAATGAATTTGTCTATGGCCGACTGCACTGTTAAGCTGAAGCCCCGCTTCAGGGTTAGCTGAAAATAATGAAACATTAGTTACAGGTTTAGTCGCAGATAAAGACTTGGCTCCTTTTAAATTAATTGCTGCGTGTATCCACCAACGAACAAAGATAGTGTAAAATTTATCACCTAACTTTGGAGGCCCTGTTTGACTTTCTAATACGAGCTTTGTTGATACTGTCTTTACTGGCAAATATTGATAATAATCTCTAATCCAAGGTTCCTGAGCCGCGAGCAATCCATTGAATAGCGAGAAACAAGGATCCAGATGCGGATCCGCACTCATTGATGGAAGAAATCCGTCAAAGTGGCAAAACCGGAATAGGTCGTCACGATACCCGAGAAACAACATGTCATGAATAACACCAGGCATCGTAGTAACGATGTGGCTGACAGATACCTTATATTGAAAAACAGGATTGAAATCTTTATAGCTCTTGGTTGGTTCCAAAGATTGAGTTAGTGCAACTTTATAAGCCGGCAAATAAGCGCTGTTCTTGTCTGTCCGGGCCTTGAGGACGATGGCTCCGTCGGGCACGGCCTGGAGGCCGAGGTAGAGGCATTTGATCTGCCGCCAGAAGTGGTACGGGCCGGGCTCCTCGACATCCGGGTTTTCCAAAATGACAACGCCCATCTTCAGGAGGCGTTTCCGTAACGTGGGCTTATCCTCAAAGGACCCCTCCCAGGTGGAGAGCACAATGCCGTCCACCAGCCCCTGATGTCGCCAGTCGAGGAAGGTCGCCATCGACAGTTTGAAGTCGATGAGTTCGCGGACGGCCCCGCAGACCACCACCCACCGCTCGGGCTTATTCATGGCAATCCTCCTCCGCGCCCGCACCACCCGGCCGATACCCTGCTTTTTCCGCTTCGGCGATCAAGGCGCGCCCGCGCGGGGGATCTTCCCCTTTTTCGAGCAGACGCCCGAATGCGTATTGAGCGGGCGGATAGTTACGCTGGGCAGCCCGTCCGAACCAGAGAGCGGCTCTTTCCTCAGACGGTTTGACCCCCAGCCCGTCGCGAAAGCACTTGCCCAGGAGAAACTGGGCCGAGGGGAACTTCCGGTCTGCTGCGCGCTTCGCCCAGAGAACGGCTTTTTCGGGATCCACCGGCAATTCGTTGCCCGCGAGGTAACGCTCGGCGATATCGACCACCGTTCGTTCGGTGCGTTTTTGAAGGGCTGAGCTGCGGGCGAGCAGCCGATTGATGACGGCCGTCTCCCCGTCGCTCATCCGGATACCCGACGGCTGCATGCCGAGTCGGGCGAGGGCGTCCTCCCGGCTGCGGATTGTGGAGGCCAGGGGTGCGTCCAGGGGAATCACCGGTGCACTCCGACAGGACGGTCGGTTGGCTGGAGCCCACCTGTCCAGAAAAGCGCGGACGGCATCCATGCGTGACTGCGTGAGGCAACGCCCGGCCGGCGTTCCGGAGGCGATGGCGTCCATGGCCTCTTTGAGCCGGAGACCATCGGGCGAGGCGTCGGCGCCCCAGTCCCCGGCCAGCAATCGCCTGAGTGGTTCCTGGCTTTTGAAAATCGTCTTGGCCGTGGCCGTACGGAATTTCGAATTCACGCCGGGTTGTTTTTCCCGGTGACCGAGCAGGATCTCCAGGGTCAACGAATCCGGGCAGCGGGGCGGCCCGACGACGTCGAGGCTGGTCCCGTAAAGGACGAAGCCGGCGGCGAGGAGGCGAACCAGGTAATCGGGAAGTTCATCCCCTTTTCCCTCAAGACCATAGCGAACCAGAGCATTGGACAGCGCATTCGGGTCGATGTGTTCGAGGGCTTCCCTGAGAATCGGGAAAACCGGTGCGGCGGGTGTGTTGATCCAGGAAAAGCAGGGATTGAGCTTGGGTTGGTAGGCACAATTGTCCATGTGCCCGTCCAGGTGAGCGACCCGCTCGAGGTCCGCCCGCGTGCCGTAAAACATCAGGTCGGAGGTGGTGCCGGGCATCGTTGCGACGGCATGCAGAACACCCAGCCGGTGCTGGAAAACCGGCTCCTGCCGGCCATAAGCCGTCGCCGGTCGGGGCCCCTTCTGAAGGTAGGGGACCAGGCCCGCCAACAGGGAGACGACTTTGTCGGTGCGCGTCTTCAGGACACCACACCCGGCAGGCGTGGCCTGCAGCCCGACATGGAAGGCTTTCAACTGCCGCCAGTAATTGGCCGGGCCTGCCACGGGTACATCCCGTGATGCGATGACGGCGACGCCCAGGTCGGCGAGGGCTTCGCTCAGGCCATCCCAGGCTTCCACCTCCCCTTCCCAGGTGGACAGGATCAGCCCGTCCAGCAGACCGCGGCTGCGCAGACCCACAAGCTCGGCTACCGTGAGCTTGAAATCCAGATCGTCGCGCACGGCACCGCAAATGACTGCCCAGTTGTTTGGCATGACAGAGTCGGACAAAACGGAATCAAAGGGATTATTCGAAGACTTTCCGACCGGACTGGCGTTTAAGGGAGACCCATCGATTGCCCGCAAATCAAAGGACGGTAACAGCCCGAAGAGCTGAATCTGATCAAGTCCTTTTTCGCTCGCATGGGTCAATTGGAAGTTTTTCTCAACCGGTCCATTGCGTCGCATTCCCATCCGATAGTAAGAACAACCGCGTGTTAATCGACCACGATTCGAAAACCCTCTTTTTTCACATCCCAAAGTGCGCCGGGCATTCCGTGATGCGCTTTTTTGATCGCAAGGTAGAGCCCCGTCCTCATTGCACACCGGGGGACTGGATAAAACAGGACCCGTCCCATGCAGACCATTTCAGGGATTATTTTACTTTTACGCTGGTCCGAAACCCCTTCACCCGGGCGGTCTCCAATTTTTTCTACGCCAAACGCCAGGCTCAACGACTCAAGGACCGCGGCTCAGCCGTAACCTGCCCGATACGACGATTTGCCCTCGAGGCCCCGACCTTTTCTGCATTCGTTCTGCAGTCGGACCCATTTTCCCTGCTCGACCAGATCCATTTTCGCCCACAAGTGAAATGGTTGTTTTATTGCCAGGGCCATCCCGTCGACTACGATTACATTGGCCGGGTTGAAGAATTGCCGGACTCGCTCGAACCGGTGCGGGCCCATGCCGGGCTAACAAAAAAAGTCCCGCGCGTGAACCAAATCCTGGACAACCCATGGAACGCCTATGATTCACCCGACCGGGACGAGGTGATTGACCGCATTCGCCGGTGGTATCGCCTTGATTTCGAGGTATTGGCTTATTCCCAGGATCCGGCCGCCTGACCGGCTGATCATTGACCGTTGAGAAAAGCCTGCACATCCGGTCGGTCGGCAAACGAGCCGACAGTGGCAGATCCCAGCGTCCGCGCCCGCTTGATATAGTGCCGGCAACGAGCGGGGCTGGGATTGGTTCCTTCCCCCCGGAAGAAAATGTCGGCCATTTCCGTCGCAGCTTCCGGGTGATTCAGCTTGGCCGCGAAGAGCAGGAAACGCGCGGCTTCTTTTGGATTCCGGGGGATGCCTCGGCCCTTTCTGAGCAGGCTTCCGATTTGATAGGAGGCATCGACGTGCTTGCGCTCGGCCGCCCGGCGCAACCAGAGCGCCGCCCGGGCGTCATTGCGGGGCAGTCCATCGCCTTCCAGGTATTGCATGCCGATTTTATAAAAGAGAGGGACGATTTTCCGCTGGCCGATACCCACCTTAGTGAAGAGCCGTTGAATATATTTTCTTTCCTGGTCGCTGACATCATCCCCGATCAGATCGGAAAAATCGCGCAAGGATTCTATCCAGCCATCCACCAAAGCGGGATCCCAGGCCAGTTTGGCTTTGGGAAAAAGGACACCCCGGGGGGTCAAGGCACGATCCCATCGGCCGATCCAACGTTTCAGGAATCCGGCGAGTTCGTGGTGCTCGGCCAGGCCCCACTCCGCGTCCAGGCGTCCGGTCCGGCGGAGCTGGTCGACGAAATCAAGAAACACCTCGTAGTCTCCGCCGCCGCCTTCCAGCCGTCCATGGACAGCCAGATCAAGGGCCCGGGCGGACCGGAAAACAGGGCCGTTCACCCACTCAGCCGATTGACTGCGGAAAATCCGGCTGCACCCTTTTTTTCCCAGGAGCCATTCATGGAAGGTGGGCGTTTCTTCGAAGGGATCTTCGCCTGCAAAGGCCAGGTGCTGCCAGGCGGTTACCGCATGCAGGGCCAATACTTGAGCCACCAGGTGTGGCATCGAGCGACCATCGCCCGCTTTCAGGTAATGGATAACGGCTCGGCTGAAGTCTTTGATGTTCACCCATTCATACAGGGTGTCGAAAAGCGGATACCGCCGGGCAAAAAGATCGCGCAACCAGGAGTAGCCGGGATCCAGCGCCAGGCACCGGGAGGCGGTGACATTGTGCGCCCCGAAGTGCGACAGCGACGCTACCGTTTCCCGCGTTCCCAGAAAGGCCATGTCCTGGATATGACCGGGGAATGTGCTGTAGCTTAACACGACGCGCAGGCGATGCCGGAAAACCGGCCTGGCCTCCCCGAAAGCCTCGGCCTCGGCAACGGGTTCCCGGGTATGACCGGCCATCAGGGCGACATTCGGCTCGTTCTTATCGGTGCGCGCCTTGAGCACCAGGGCACCTGCCGGAACGGCTCGCAGGCCATTGAACAGGGCGAGCTTTTGCCGCCAGAAGTTATTGGGCCCGGGATCCCACGGCTCCTCCGCTTCGATGACCGTGATACCTATTTCCTTCAGTTTGTCGCGCAGGCCCGTATGGCGGTCCACCTCCCCCCGCCAGGTGGACAGAATGATGGAGCGGACCGTACCCTCGGCCCGCAGCGCGATAAAATGAGCGAGGGCGTTTCGGAAATCGATGATATCGCGCAGGGCGCCGGTGCAAACCAACCAGGTCGGTCGCTGCTGTGGCGTTGGTTTCGGGTCCTTGTCCATCGGGTCAGACCGCAGCATTGGCGTAACTGAATTTCGAATACGCAGGCATGTAGTCGGCGAACAGTTTTGCGTTGGTGGGCGCGTGAAAATCCAGGATCTCGCGTCGCTCTTCCGGGGTAAAGAAAACAGGCTTGGGCTGGTCCTTTCTGGTGAAGTGCTTGAGCAGGAACATCCTGAGATCGCGGCGGCCTTCCTCGTCGACCCATTGATGGCCGATTCGCGCGATTTCCAGCCCGGGAACAGAATAACTGAGGTTGGTAAAGGCAGGTTCGGGGACAGGGCCTTCCCAATTGATGCCGACCGTTTCGAGGAAATCCCGCATGAAAGGCTGGAACCCCTCGTTCAGTAATTCAGACGGTTTGACCTTCAAGTTTTCGGAGCCAATGACGGAGACTAGGCGATCGATCAGGTTTATCCAATCATGGCGCCGCCAATCCATTTTTTTATGGATGAAAGATTTCCAGGGCAAACTCCCCCCCGCCTGCAGGGCCTGCTTGTAGAGGGACTCAAGGTGCAGGTCCTGCCGCTTTACATAGACGATCAAGCCCACCTGGCGCCCCGCAAACATACCCTTGAGGTGTTCGCAGACGGCCTCCGCTCCTCTGTAAAACCCACGGTTGGCGGAGCCGATAAGGAATTCATGGCTGAGCAGGCAGGCCCCCTCTGCGTCGAAATCGCGAAAGAAGTCAGCCTGCAACCCGGCCCATTTCCGGGGATCCGGGAGGGTGTGCTCTTCCGAGAATCCCCTAAGGTACTGATACCAAGGATGCCGGTTAATGGCATCACGATCAATGTTGGCAATCCCAAAGCGGGCTTTCAGGTCACCTAATTCCCGAAGCGTCCGCTCGATCAGGGTGGAGCCGGTTTTTTCAACGCCGACATGGATCCAGACTGAGGCGCTCATCTGGAGGGAATGATGAAGGCTTGCCAGAGGGCGCGCCAAGTCAAAGAGCCTACCGGGACGGTAAATCTTTTAGCCGTTCTTGTGCTTCGGTCGAACCTTTCGCGGCGGCGCGGCGCAACCAGCGCATTCCCTCACCGGCCGATGGCTCCCGGAGGCGTTTCTCCACCATCGCGGTACCCAACAGGCATGCCGCCTCCGGATGATCCCGCTCCGCAGCCCAAAGCAATCGGCGAGCCGCTTCCTCCAGGGCGGGGCGGGTGGTTTCAACATCATTCAATAAAAGACGCCCGAGTTCGACGTTGGCCTGCGGCAGCTTGCGCTCGGCCGCAGCTCGAAACCACCGCAAGGCTTCTGCGCGCGAGGCCCGCAGTCCTGGAGCACCTGTCATGTAGGCCCGGCCCAGCAACAGGTAGGTCTTGGCCAGGGAAACTCCTCCTCTGCTCCGTTTGGAAATAAACCCGGTTACCCACGCTTCGTCGGCGGGCGGGAGGCCCAGGCCGGCCAACAATGGAAGGTGGTCCTGCAGCCGAACGGTTTTAGAACGGTTGCGACGTGTGTCGGCCAGCCAATCGGGCGGATCACGCCACCGCAGATCCCATTTCCAGCTTACCCGTGCAATGTATTCATGGACCGCCTCGCAATCCTTCCGGGAGGGAGCCGCCCGCCAGGCCGCCGGATTCGCCCGGAGCGCCCCGAGCGCTTCCCGAAACCGGGCCTCGTCGGTATCATTCGGATCCATGGTCCCGGCGACGGCCCAGTCGACCAGACGGCGGGAGCGAATCACCGCGCGGGGAGGCCGCTCCCTGGAATCATGCGGCAATCGGCTCAAACCGTTTTGGCCCAGTAGAAAAGCAGGAAACAGCCTCGCCTGCGTTAGGTCGGCACCCAGTCCCGGGTCATCCCCAACCCATTCCAGATGCGTACTGAGGAACACCAGATGCAGGGCCAGCAGGCGATGGAACAAATCGGGCATCGGGCCCGCCTTCGGCCCTGCCTTCAACCCATGGGCCATCAGGCGGGCGGCACGTTTGGCATCCAGGCATTCGAAGTAACGATCCAGACCGGACCAGACTCGGCCTACCAGCAGACGCAACCAGCTGTATCCCGGATCCAAGGCAGGATCCGGCGACAACGCCTCGGGTTGGGCACCAAAGTGGCAAAGCCGGAGAAGATCCTCCCGGTCACCCATGAACACCATGTCATGAAAGGCCAGAGGAATCAGGGAATAGGTTTGGACTACGCGAAAACGCTTCTGCAACAGCGGCTTGACGGGCCCCCAGGAGATGGCGGAGCCCAGGGGTTTGGCCAGATCCTGAAGAAACCATTCCAGGTAGGGTGAGTTCCGGTCCGTCCTGGCTTTCAGTACCTGGCAGCCGGCGGGAGTCGCCAGTAAGCCGCGGTAAAGGCTGACCTGCTGGCGCCAGGTATGGTGAGGCCCGTCATGCGCGGGCGGATCGCTTTCAACGACCAGAATCCCCGCCTTCACCAGCGCTTCCCGCATGCCCGGGAACTGGTCCAGTTCCCCCTTCCAGGTGGACAAAACGGCGCCAGCTAAAAGACCAGAGCGCAGGGATTCATCGACCGAGTAAAGCGTTACCCGTAAAT
Organism: Opitutales bacterium; assembly: GCA_051117635.1. Classification (GTDB taxonomy): domain Bacteria; phylum Verrucomicrobiota; class Verrucomicrobiia; order Opitutales; family JABSRG01; genus JBNPEH01. The sequence goes on from JBNPEH010000044.1 coordinate 39,531, forward strand.
CGACCGGATCCCTTAGCGTGCCGCATAAAATGATCCAGACGGGTACCCTACCCGTTATAGTTCCGTTCTCGTCTGGCAAGCTGGCCCACATGCCGTGAAGGCTAACAGATGACTGGCTGCCTTGCACAGCAAAGGGAAAGGGACGCTTTTCGTCACCCCGCGGCCTCGAAGCGGCCGTCGGCGTGTTTGGCGACGCGGCCCTTCAGTTCGAGGGCCATCAGCAGGGTGCTGACTTTGGGGGCGGGCAGGTCCAGGCGGTCGCAAAGCGTGTCGAGGGGCAGGCACTCGCCGCCGGCCAGCGTGTCGACGATCCGCTGTTCGTCTTCCGACAGCGGGGCGGCACCGCCGGTCGCCTCCGGTTCGGGTTCGGCGGCCAGGGGGAGGCCCATCTGGGCGATCGGCGCGGTGGCGCGCAGCTCCTCGATGATGTCATCCACCGAGGTCACGCACAGGGCGCCGTCGCGGATGAGTTGCAGGCACCCGGCGGCGGGCGCCTGATCGATCCGCCCCGGGATGGCCCCGACCAGGCGTCCCTGTTCCATGGCAAAGCGAGCGGTGATGAGCGCCCCGCCGCGGAGGTCGGTCTCCACCACGATGGTGGCGAGGGTCATGCCGGCAACCACCCGGTTGCGCATGGGAAAGGTCTGCCGGTGCGCCTTCTTGCCCAGCGGAAACTCGGACAGGATGAGCCCGCGCCCGCCAGTGCTGATTGTCCGGTAAAGCTCGAGGTGCTCGGGCGGGTAGATGATGTCGATCCCGTTGCCCAGGACGGCGACCGTCGTGCCGCCCGCTTCGAGCGCGCCCTCGTGAGCCGCGCCGTCGATGCCACGGGCCAGCCCGCTGACGATGCAATAGCCCCGGCGCGCCAGGCCGGCGGCCAGTTTGCGGGCGGTCTCCAGCCCGTAGTAAGTGCATTTCCGGCTGCCGACGATGGCGACGGCGGGCTGGCTCAGCGGCTCGTCGTGCCCCAGGGCATAGAGGCCGATCGGCGGGTCGTGGATTTCGCGGAGCGGCTTCGGGTAGACGGCATCCTCCACGGTAATGAAGCGGATGCCCCGCTGGGCCATGCGCGCCTGCTCGCGTTCGAGCGGCACCTGGTCGCGCCAGGCCACGATGCTCTCGGCCACGGCGGGCCCGACATCGGGGACACGCATCAAGGCCTGTTTCCCGGCACCGAGCACGGCTTCGGGGCTACCGAAGGTCTCGAGCAGCCGGTTCAGGGTGATCGGCCCCATCAGGGGCAGTGCGTTCAGGACCTGATAGGCCTGTCTTCGGTCAGGGGGCTCCTCCGCCATCATGCTCGATCAAAGCCTCTCCCAGGTGATCAATCAAGTCGCCTGTGCGCACGGCCACCTGTCCGCGGCGGCGAGCCAGGGCGTCCGCCGCGAGGCCGTGCCAGACCACCGCCCGGCACACCCGCTCGAACAAACCGCCATGCCGGTCACCTTGCGCGACCTGACCGGCCAGCAAGCCGGCCAGCACATCCCCGCTCCCGCCCCGGGCCAGGACAGGACCGCCAAACCCGCTCAGCGCGGTGTTGTGCCCATCACAAATCCGCGTCCGCGGGCCCTTCAGCACGGTCAGGACGGGGTGTTCCCGGGTGAACGTCATGAGGTCCCGGCCGCCCCCGATCCGCTCGAACTCGCCGGCATGCGGCGTCAGGACGGCCGGCGGAAAATCGGCGGGGCGATCGGCGAGGGCATCCCCCACCCCCGCAAACAGCGCGTCGGCATCCAGTACCAGTGGGCGATCGATGTCGCGAATGACCTCACCGATCAGCTTTTGCGTCTCCGTTTCGCGACCCATGCCGGGGCCGACCAGCAGGCCGGTGCAACGGTCCAGGCGTTCGCGGAGCAGGTGGCGTCCCTCCCAGGCCAGGCTACCTTCCGGGGTTTCCGGCCAGGGCACCCACATGGCCTCGGGCAGGACAGACGCAAAAGCGGGTGCAATAGATTCGGGAGCAAACAGCGTGATGAGCCCCACCCCGCTCTGCGCGGCGGCTTCGGCTGCCATGAGCAGGGCGCCCGGCATCGTGCGCGAACCGGCCAGGATGAAGAGGTGCCCGTAGGCACGCTTGTCGGCAAAAGGGTCGCGGAGACGACGGATAGGCTCCATCACTGCCTCGGTCAGCATCCAGGTCCCCTGCCAGGCATCGGGCACCTCGGAGCGAAAGAAATCGATATCCAGATACCGGATACGCCCGACGACGGACGCATTGGCGTCGTTGAGGAGGGGGGCCTTGGGGATACCCGTGGCGTAGGTGAAATCGGCCCGGAAGGGTTCCTTGTCCGTCTCGTCACCGACGCCGGTCGGCAGATCGACGGCGGCGCGCAGGCAAATGGCTTCGAGGCGGTTGACCAGACGGATGAGCGAAGCCGCCGGCTCGCGCAGCGGCGGGGAAAACTGCATGCCGAGCAGCCCGTCGATGACGAGGTCCCAGCCGCCGTCCTGTTCGCGGCCGAGGAGCATGTCCTGCACGGTCCCGGCATCACCGTCGCAGTCGTAGAGGGTAACGAACTCGTCCTGGGCCAGGTGCTCGTAGGCCCGCCGCGTAAGCGGTTTCATCGCCTCCATCGGGCAGCTGGCGACGACGCAGACCTCCTCGATGGTCACGCGCTCCATCAGCGTCGCGGCGGCGATCAGGGCGTCGCCGCCGTTGTGGCCCTTGCCGCAGAGGATCAGCAGGCGCAGGCCCTCCCGGCGCGAGAGCGTCTGCTCCCAGAAATCGCGCAACAGGGCACGCCCCAGGGCACTGCCGGCGGCCTGCATGGCCAGCCAGGCCCGGTCTTCATCCTCGCCCAGCAGGCGCTCCTCGAAGGCCCGGGCATCCCGACAACTGAGAAAGGGGTGGGCAAACATCATCACGGGCCAGGGTGCCGGCTATTTCAGGAGCAGGGCAACGGCGAAGGCCTGGCTGGCGGTGTGCGAGAGCGAAATGCGTACGGATGAGCCGCCGAGGCGCTGGAGCAGGGCGCGCGCCTGGTCGTCCAGTTCCACCAGTGGTTCCATGCGTTCGCCGTGCACAATGCCCATCGACTTCCAGCCCAGCCAGCGTCCGATGCCGGTCGTGAAGGCCTTGGAAATGGCTTCCTTGGCGGCGAAGCGGGCGGCCAGGTGAGGATAGGGGTTTTTCATCCGGAAGCAGTACTCCTGTTCGGCCTCGGTGAAGATCCGGTTGAGGAACCGCTCCTGCTGGCGCTCGTGCGCCTGGCGGATGCGTTCCACATCCACCAGGTCGGCCCCGGTGGAGAGGACATAGCCCCCGGGCTGGAGATTGAAATCATGCATGGTAACGACGGACTCGGACGGAAAACCCGAAGCCGGGAGGAAACAGTACCGACATCCGGATCGCCAGAATTTTTGACGCGCCGGCCATCACCCGGTCCGGGAAGGATGCAACCCTGGGCAGCGTTCGACCAGACCGGTGACAGCGGGCTTCGAAAGACAACGGGGTCGCATAGCCCCTTTGCGCCTTCCCGTCTTGGCGCGAGCCTCCCAAGCGGCTCCAGTCCCGTCGGCTTGCCGCAAGCGGCAGCCCTACACGCAGGGAACCACGCGGCTCAATCAGGCCGAAGGCGCGCCTCAGGCGTCCGGCTCAAAGGCCCATTCCCCGGTTTTCTCAGGCAGGTCCCTGCCGGTCGCCAGCGTCTTCAAAAAGCTCCGGCGATGCCAGGGTGAGGGACCGTGCTTTTCCAGGGCCTGCCAGTGCTGCGGGGTGCCGTAGCCCTTGTGGGCGGAAAAGCCATAGCCGCTGAACCGCTCCTCGGACTGGATCATTTCCCGGTCGCGGCTGACCTTGGCCGCGATGCTGGCGAGCGCGATGGCCAGGGAGCGCCCGTCGCCCCGGACCATTCCCTCGTGCCGGTAGGGAAAGGGCTTGAGGGGTCGGCCGTCGATCAGGAGGCGGACCGGACTGCCCGCCCGCTCGGGCCGGGAAAAGAGCGGGCTGTCGGTCCCATCCGCCTGCGGCAGGACCCAGGCTCCGTCCGCGGCTGCGGCCAGGCATTCCAGGGCCCGGCGCATCGCCAGCCGGGTCGCACCGAGGATGTTATGGCGGTCGATCTCGGCGACGTCGGCCGATCCCAGGGCGACCGCCAGCATCTGTTGCTGCTCCAGGGCACGGATCCGTTCCCAGGCGGCCTGGCGCGTACGCGGATCCAGCTGCTTGGAGTCGGCAAAGAGCGTCCGGTCGCGGGCACTGCTGCGCAGGGTCAGAAACTCCGGACCGAGGGCGACCGCGGCGGCGACCACGGGCCCGGCCAGTGCCCCGCGCCCGACCTCGTCGACGCCGATCAGCCAGTTGGTATCCGCTTTGAGGATACGCCGGTCGTGCTCCCAGAGCCTTCGGCGCGCCCGGTCGGTCGCCGGTTTCAGCGCCCTCGGCTCAGGATTTCCCATACCCGTTCCAGGCGGGTTTCTCCGGCGGTTGGAGGCCCCGGGCCTCATAGGCGGTCTTGAAATGGAGCTTGGCGAAGCGGCCGAGGACGTCGGGACCGTCGCGTTCGACGAGCCGCGTGGCCTGGGCCTTGACAGCGGCGCTGGCACCTTTGAGCAGCGGTTCGCCCGCCTCATCCGAGAGCGCCTTAAGTTTGCGGACATACTCGGCCCGCGCGACGACCGAGGCGGCGGCGACGACCGGATCGCTTTCGGCCCGGGTCCGCATATCGAGCACAAAGTCGGCCGGCACCTCCTTGAAATAGGTGTCGACCAGCCGCTGTTTGCTGAACTGGTCGAGCAGGCCGCGCGGGACAAAGCGCTTCTTCAGCGCGGCCTCGAGGGCCCGGGCATGCTGCCAGGCAAGCAGCCGGTTGAGGTTGGCCCGGGGTTTGGCCATCAGCTCGTTGTACTTCGCCATGCCGCACTGGACGGTTTCGACCACCACGCCGTCTGTCTCACGGATGAGCTTGTCGAATTCCAGGATCTTCCGGTCGGTGACCTTTTTGCTGTCCTGGATGCCGGCGGCCAGCCAGGCCTCGACCATCGGCCCGTCCGCGATGACACAGGCGCTGACCAGTGGCCCGAAGAGGTCGCCCTTCCCCGACTCATCCAGCCCGGCATGGGGCTCGAACCACTCGGGGTGATGCACCGCATCATAGCCCAGCCGGGCCTCGCCGGTGACCTCGGGCTCGAGGATATCGCGGACAAAAGCCTCGGTCTGCTTGCCCTGGACGACCAGCTTGCCCGACCGGTAGGCCACCACGTTGACCTGATGGCCCTTGTAGGCGAAGGCGGCGTGGTCGACGTCGTAGGGCTCCCAGTCCTTCGCCGCGAGCAGGGCGCCGAGTTTCTCCCGCTGCGCCTCGTCGAGCTTCAGCGTGTACAGGGCCCTGGGCTGGGGTCCGGCCTCATCGGTTTTGGCTTTTTTGCGCCTGGGCATGGTCGGTCGGAACAGGAAACCGGAGTCTCTTTTCGAGATCCCGGCGCATCATCCAATCAGGATTTTGTCTTTGATAGCAGTCTCCGGAAGACCCCTTAAAGAATCTTCTCGACGGTCCTCAAGAACGAGAGTGATTGCCTGTATCAAGCTCTCCTTAGCTTCCTCAATTGTTGCCCCCTGCCCATTGGCTTCTGGAATTTCCGGGCAAACTGCCCAGTATCCGCCTTCGGGGGCTTCCTCGATCACAGCTGTAAACTCGGATTTCATGGGTTTGATTTTCTTTCCTTTCACGTTTCGGGCAACCTTTCCGTTTGGATCATGGATGGCTAGAGGCAATCAATCCTGTTTATCGCAAATCAATCCGGCCTAGGGCATGAGCCTGGAAGCATATAATCTAAACGGCAATCGCCAGGCCCTCCAGTCCAACCTGCTCGATTGGTACCGGGCCTATCGTCGGCCCCTGCCCTGGCGGATCGAACCGTCGCTCTACCGGACGGTCGTCAGCGAATTCATGTGCCAGCAGACGCAGATCGCCACGGTCCTGCCCTACTTCGACCGGTGGCTGAAGCGGTTTCCCGATTTCCGGGCGCTGGCGGACGCCCCGGAGGACGCTGTCCTCAAGCACTGGGAAGGCCTCGGCTATTACAGCCGGGCGCGCAACCTCCACAAGCTGGCCCGGACGCTCGCCCCGCTGGTGGCAACCAACGCCGTACCGGCCGACGCCAAGAGCTGGGAGGCCTTTCCCGGGATCGGCCCGTACACCGCGGCCGCCATCACGAGCATCACCTTCGGGACACCGGTTGCGGTGGTGGACGGCAATGTCATCCGGGTGCTGACCCGTCTGACCGCAGACGCTACCCCCTACAAGGACGGGCCAACGGCGGCCAAAGCGCTCCGCCCCCGGGCGGAGGCCCTGCTCAACCCGGAAAACCCCGGCGACCATAACCAGGCGCTGATGGAACTCGGGGCCACGATCTGTCTCAAGACACGTCCCCTCTGCACCGTCTGTCCGCTGGTCGGCCCCTGCGCCGGCAACCGCACCGGGGAGCCCGACCAGTTCCCGAATCTGGCCCGGCGCACGGTCACTCAGGTCACCGTTCACCGGCTCTGGTGGGTGGATGGTGACGGTCGCCTGGCGCTCCAACAGATCCCCGCCGACGCCCGGCGCCTGGCTGGACACTGGGAGCTGCCGCCGTTGAACAAGGCCCCCCGGCCCGATGACGGCTGGACCGAAGTGGCCCGCCGGCAGCGCGGGATCAGCAACCAGCGCATCACCGAAATCCTCTGGCAGCCGCCGGACGGTGTCACGGAAAAGCAACTACAACCGACGTTGGAACATCCCAACCGGCCCCTGGAACAGCTTTCGGCTGAAGCCCGGGCAAGCCGCACCCTGAGCGGCCCGCACCGCAAGTGGATCGCAGCGTTGCTGGGGTAACCCGGGACTGGAGTCGCGAGGGGGGCCCCACACGGAGCCACAGAGTGGGATTGCTCGGTAAGCTGCTCCCGCTGACTGAGGGCAACACACGAATCCCGCTCCGTGCCTCCGTGTCTTCGTGAGAGACTCCCCCGCGAATCCGGCCCCGCGCCAGCAGCGCCTTATCCCCGGCCGCGTTTCATCCAGGCGGGCCGGTCGTCGATGACCGGAGCGGGGACGGCTTCGATCCAGGTATCGTGCACACCGGGGATCTGCCGGAGGCGCTCAAGGGCGTCGGGCCGACCGGACCAGGTGAGGGCGGAGGCGATGCCGCTGAGCAGGACCTGGCGATCGGGCAGGATCCACCCGATGTCGACGGCGGTTTCGCCCCGGTGCTTATCGAGTTCGTCGTATAGATTTTTCAGGAAGCGGGCACCGTCGCCGTTGCGGGTCTCAGCCAGGATGGTGACGCGCCGGATGAGGCGGGACAGCTTCGCCTCGTCGGCCGGGGCCAGATCGGCGACGCGGAGCGTGACCTCGTCATCGCGCCGATTGGTGGTCCCCTGCGCGATGACGATGGCCTCGTTGTTGAGGTGATGGCCGTACTTTTCGAAAGCCTCGTTGAACATCATCATCGGATAACTGGCGGTTCTGGTGGCCAGCGTGAACATGGCCCAGGGCTTGTTGTCGCGTCGGGACAGTTTTCTGGTAACGCCATTGACCACCCCGCAGAGGCGGAAACTCGTGCGGTCGGGCAGGTCGCGAAAAGTATCCCAGTCGAGCGTGTTGACCGCGTCCGCCAGGCCTTTGAACCGATTGAGCGGATGGCCGGACAGGTAGAAACCCAGCAGCTCCTTTTCGTTTCGCAGCTTTTCCGCGTTTTCCATGACCCGGCCCGAGGACGGATGGCCCGGGCGCTCGCCCTGAGCCCCGTTTTTCCCGGCCGGCGCAGCCAGCTCCTCCTCGAAGACATCGAGGAAGTTGTTCTGGCCCACGGCGTGATCCCGCTGCAGGGCGGCAGCCTCGGCCAGGAAGCCGTCCAGCGAATCCAGCAGTGCGGCCCGGTCCTCACCCAGCTGATCGAAGGCACCGGTTTTGATCAGGCACTCCATGACGCGCTTGTTCACCGCCCGGGTGTCGATCCGGCGGACGAAGTCGCGGAAGGAAACGAAGGCGTCGTTGGCCTCGCGCTCGGCGATGACGGCCTGCGCGGCGGCGTCCCCCACCCCCTTGATGGCGGCCAGGCCGAACCGGATCTGACCGGCGGCGGCGGGGTCATCGGCATGGTAGTGACCATCCGGATACACCGGCGTGAAAGCCTCGCGCGACTCGTTGATATCGGGCCCGAGGACAGGTACCCCCATGGCGTTACATTCGTCGATGAACTGGGCCACCTTGTCGGACTTGCCGAGTTCGCTGGAGAGCAGCGCGGCCATGAATTCGACCGGGTAGTTGGCCTTCAGGTAGGCTGTCCGGTAGCTGAGCATGGCGTAGGCGGCGGAGTGCGATTTGTTGAAACCGTACTGGGCGAATTTTTCGAGCAGGCCGAAGATGCGAAGGGCGGTCGGCCGGTCGATGTCGCGGGTCTTTTTCGCCCCCTCGACGAAGACCTCCTTCTGCGCCTCCATGACCGAAGCGATCTTCTTGCCCATGGCGCGGCGGAGCAGGTCGGCGTCGCCCAGCGTATAACCGGCGATGATCCGGGCGGCCTCCATGACCTGCTCCTGATAGACCAGCACGCCGTAGGTCTCGCGGACCAGTTCTTCCAGCAGCGGGTGCGGCACCTCGACGGTGGCGGGGTCCTTCTTGCCCTTGATGTACTGGCCGATGAACTGCATGGGCCCGGGCCGGTAAAGCGCGATCAGAGCGATGATCTCCTCGAAGCTGGACAGGCCGATCTGGCGGCAGAGCGCCTGCATGCCGTCCGACTCAAGCTGGAAGACGCCGGTGGTCTTGCCGCTGTTCAGCAATTCATAGGTTTTGGAGTCTCCGAGTTCCACCTGCTCGATATCGAAATCGGGCAGATCCCGCGTCCGACGGACGTTTTCCTGCGCGTCGGAGATCACGGTCAGCGTCTTCAGCCCGAGGAAATCCATCTTGAGCAGGCCGAGGTCCTCGACCGGACCCTTCGGATACTGGGTGGTCAGATCGCCTTCCTGGATCGTCACAGGGACGAGGTTGGTGATGGGCTGGTCGCCGATGATTATCCCGCAGGCGTGTTTGCCTGTGTTGCGCACCATGCCCTCGATCACCTTACCCTGCTCGATAATGGTCCGAGCCACTGGATTCTTGCTCATTTCGGCCCGCAATTCCGCGGACTTGGTGACCGCCTCCTCGAGCGTGATGTTGAGTTCGTCCGGCACCATCTTGGCCAGGCGGTCGGCGTCGGCATACGGCACATCGTTCACCCGGGCCATGTCGCGCACGATCATCTTCGCCCCGAAGGTGCCGAAGGTAATAATGTTGGCCACGCTCTCGGAGCCGTACTTGTCGCGTACGTAGTTCACTACCTCGTCCCGGCGCCGCATGCAGAAATCGACGTCGAAGTCGGGCGGTGAGACGCGCTCAAGGTTGAGCATGCGCTCGAAGAGCAGCCCGTGCCGTATCGGCTCGATGTCGGTAATCTTGAGGACATAGGCGACCAGGCAGCCGGCACCGGATCCGCGGCCGGGCCCGACCGGAATGCCCTGCCCGCGCGCCCACGCAATGAAGTCCCAGACGATGAGGAAATAGTCGACGAAGCCGGTACCCGTGATGACCGCCAGCTCGTAGTCCAGCTTGTCGCAGACGAGCCGGGGGAAGGCGGGGTCGTCGGGGTCGGCGTCGGTGACCTTGGGCGTCTCCTCGGGGATGTCCCGGCCGACCCCGGCCATGACCTCGTCGTAGTCGACGCCGTAGCGTTCCTTCACCCCGCGTTTGCACAAGGCATAGAGCATGAGCCCGTTTTTGCGGCAGTCGGCGCGTTCGTCGTCGCTCAGGCTGAAGGTGGCCTCGGGGTCTTCCCGGCGCATCACCTTCTGTTTCTCCCGCTCATAGATATCGAGCACCCGGTCGAAGCCGTCGGGATCGGGGCGAATCTGGAGGGTCTCGGGCTGTTCGAAGCGCGGGTAATGGTTTTCGCCAAAGGGTATCTCGAGATCGACCATCTCGGCCAGGGCGACCGTGTTGTCGAGCGACTCGGGTACCTCGCCGAAGATCTTCGCCATCTCGTCGCGCGACTTGAGGTAGAACTCCTGCGACGGGTACTTCATCCGGTTGTCATCGCTGAGGAGCTTGCCCGTCTGGATGCAGAGCAGCGCGTCGTGCGGCCGGCTGTCCTCCTTCAACACATAATGGCAGTCGTTGGTGCAGACAGTCTTCAGGTCGAACTCCTTCGCCAGTTTGAGCAGATCGGGGATAATCCGGCGCTGAAAGGGCAGTCCGTGGTTCTGCAACTCGATAAAGTAATTCTCCTTCCCGAAGATATCGACGAACTGGCCGATCACCTCCCGCGCCTTGGCGTAATTGGAATAGATCAGGTACTGCGGGGCCACCCCGTTCATGCAGCCGGAGAGCCCGATCAGCCCCTTGCTGTGCTGCGCCAGCTTTTCCATGTCGGTCCGGGGTTTGTAATACTGGCCGTTGACGTGAGCGTCGGAAACCAGCCGGCTGAGGTTCTGGTAGCCCTCGAAATCCTTGGCGATCAGCCCCTTGTGATGGTTTTGATACTTGGGGAAATCCTCCGGCTGGGGCACATAGTCGTCCGGCACGTCGTCGATGTCGTCGCTCCGGCGTTTTTCCCGTTTCGGCCGCTCGTCCCTGGCGTGATCGTGGACGAGGTAGATCTCACACCCGATCAAGGGCTTGATGCCGGCCTTTTTCGCCGCCTTGTGAAACGCCATCGCGCCGAACAGGTTGCCGTGGTCGGTCATGGCCAGCGCCGGCATCCCCAGTTCGGCCGCCCGGGCGCAGAGCCGGTCCGCCCGGCTGCAACCGTCCAGCAGCGAGTAATCGGTATGGACGTGCAGGTGGACGAAGGGATCAGCGGACGGCATAAGACCAATTTGAAAGGCAGCCCAGTCAGTTCAAGACATCAGCGGATGAGGTTGTTGGCAGCTTATTAACATTACGCTCGGAAATCGGGAACGCCACCCGCAGGGAGGGGCGTGCTCGCTGGCCAGACACACGCGCACGAGCTTCATCTCCAGAGTCGCGAACGCCGGCCAGCGAGCGGGCGTTTCCCTGTATGGCCCGGTGCTTCTCTTTGCATAAAGGGCGATTCCGGGATAAGGTTCCCTTATGGATCACGTATACAAAAAAATCGAAATCACCGGCAGTTCGGCCACCAGCGTGGAGGACGCCATCAGGAAAGCCATCGCCAAAGCCGCTGAAAGCGTGCGCAACATGCGCTGGTTCGAGGTCGTGGAAACCCGCGGTCACATCGAAAACCAGCAGGTGGCGCACTGGCAGGTTACGGTGAAGATCGGCTTCACGATCGAGAGCTGACGGGCAAAACGCCCCGTCCGGATTCCCTTGATTCCCGATGAGGATGAAATAAACAGATGTTTCCGTCGCTCGCATCTTCGGAGCAAGACGACACAACAACAGACACCTTTTTCTCCCGACTCCGGGCGGACTTGATCCATGCGACAGGTACCTGCACCCCACGTTGGAGACAGGCCGGGGGTTCGCCCATCCGGCTCTTCCCGACGATTGCCTCGGCTCCGAAAAGCCGAGACCCCGCTGGTTACAAACCTGAGTTACGCCAATGGATATAGCCTCCCGGACAACCGGACAGGCCCCCATGCGTAACATCCCCGACTTCCAGCAGTACCGTGATCGCCACGAGCCGATCACGATGGTGACCAGCTACGATGCCTGGAGCGCCCGGCTCGCCGTCGAGGCCGGCATCGACGCCCTGCTCGTGGGGGACTCCGTGGCCATGGTCATGCACGGCCTGCCCGACACCGTCCACGCCGACATCGACATGATGGTCCTGCACACCGCGGCGGTCCGGCGTGGCGCGGGGGATCGCCAGTTGGTGATCGCGGACATGCCCTTTCCGACGCATCGCCTCGGCCCCGAAAAGGCGCTCGAGGCGGCCGACCGGCTGATGAAAGCCGGCGCCAATGCAATCAAGATCGAGGGCATCCGTGGCCACGAAACCACGATCCGGCATCTCGTCGACAGCGGCGTACCGGTCATGGGCCACCTGGGGCTGACCCCGCAGCAGGTTCATACGCTCGGGGGCTACAAGGTGCAGGGCCGCGATCCGGAAGCGGCCAGCCAGATGAGGGAAGATGCCCTGGCCACCGAACAGGCGGGGGCGTTTGCTCTGGTGCTCGAATGCGTGCCGGCCGAACGGGCCCGCAGCATTACCGAGCAGTTGCACGTACCGACGATCGGCATCGGCAGCGGGGTCGGCTGCAGCGGCCAGATACTGGTCCTTCAGGATTTGCTCGGGCTGAACGGCGACTTTCATCCCAGGTTTCTCCGCACGTACCTGGACGGGCGCACGCAGGTCGTCGACGCGCTGCAGCGCTATCGCGAGGACGTGCGTTCGGCCGCTTTCCCCTCTCCCGCCGAGAGTTTCGCCTAAGTCCCTACCATGGTCATGGAGATCCTGGAAACACCCGTCGCGCTGCAGACCTGGCGGTCACGTCTCGATCCGGAAAAAACCGTCGGTGTCGTGCCCACCATGGGTGCGCTGCACGCCGGTCACCGGTCGCTGATCCGCGCCGCCCGGGAGGCCTGCGACATCGTGGTGGTGACGCTCTTCGTCAATCCGACGCAGTTCAATCAGGCGGCTGACCTGAAGACCTACCCGCAGCCCTGGAAGGACGATCTGGCCGCCTGCCGGGCGGAAGGCGCCGACGCGGTTTTCCGGCCCGATTACGCGGACCTCTATCCCGACGATTACGCCTATCGGGTTTCCGAATCCCGGGACAGCCTGGACCGGGAGGGCACCCACCGCCCGGGTCACTTCGATGGCGTGCTGACCGTCGTGCTGAAGCTCTTCCAACTGGTGCGGCCGGACCAGACGTTTTTCGGGGAAAAGGATCGCCAGCAACTGGAACTGGTCCGCGGCATGATCCGGGCCTTTTTTCTCCCGATCCAACTGGTCGCCTGCCCCACTGTCCGGGACGCCGACGGTCTGGCGCTGAGCTCCCGCAACCGGCGACTCTCCCCCGAGGCGCGGAAACGGGCGGCCGCCTTTCCACGGATCCTGCGGGCGGCCGATACGGCTGAGGAGGCCGCGGCGGCGCTCGCGGAGGCGGGCTTCACGGTCGACTATGTGGAGGATCGTCACGGCCGCCGCTTCGGAGCCGTCAACCTCGAGGGTATTCGGCTGATCGACAACCTGCTCCTGCAACCGGCCCCGGTGGCCTGAACGGATCACCATGCAACTCGCCCTCGACATCGGTAACACCGACATCCACGGCACGGTCTTCGATGACGCCGGAAGCCCGGTTGTCGATTTCCGCAAGGCCACCGGCACCAACCTGAGTCGGGACGAGTTCGGAGTCTTCCTGCTTCAGGTGTTGGCCGGGAACAACGTCCCACCCGAAGCAGTCACCGAAACCGCGATCGCCTGCGTCGTGCCCGGCATTCAGGACGCCGTGGTGGCCGCGGTGAACCATTACCTCGGGCACCCGCCACTCGTCCTTCAGGCCGGCGTGAAGACCGGGTTGAAAATCAAAACCCAGGTCCCGGGCGAAGTCGGTGCCGACCGCATCGCCAACGCCATCGCGGCCTGTCACCTGTTTCCCGACACCGACCGGCTCGTGATCGACTTCGGGACGGCTACCACGGTCGACGCCATCAGCGCGGACAACGCCTACCTCGGCGGCGTCATCGCGGCGGGCATTGGCCTGTCCATGCGCGCACTGGCCACCGGCACGGCCAAACTGCCCTCGGTCGCCATCGAGGCACCTAGCCGGGCCTGCGGTCGGACCACGGCCACCAATATCCAGAGCGGGCTGTACTACGGACACCTCGGCATGCTGAAGGAACTCACCGCCCGCATCAGCAACGAGGCGTTCGCGGGACGACGCCCGGTCGTCCTGGCCACGGGTGGGTACGCCCCTCTTTTCGCCGACGCCCGGCTCTTCGACACCATCGAGCCTCACCTCGTCCAGATAGGGCTACGCCGGGCCCTGACCTTGAACCCAACATAATCCTCCCCATGCAACGCACCCTCCTGCTCAGCAAAATCCACCGCGCCCGGGTCACCGGCGCCGACCTCGATTACGAGGGCTCAATCGCGATCGACACCCGGCTCATCGAGGCGGCGGGCCTGCTCCCGCACGAGCGCGTGGACATCTACAACGTCACCAACGGCAACCGGCTGTCCACTTACATCATCCCCGGGAGCCCCGGGGAAATCTGCCTCAACGGTGCCGCCGCACATCTCGTCGATGCGGGGGACGAGGTGATCATCGCCGCTTATGCGCAGCTTTCGGACGCCGAAGCCCGCGCGCATGAACCGACCGTGGTGCTGGTCGATGCCGACAACACGATCCGCGAAATCCGTCGTCACTCCGGAGCCCCGGCGACCGTCTGACGACGCGGACTTCGGCATTGACGGCCCGGCACCGGCCTGTCTTTTTCAACCCTTTTCCGAGTCATCCCGACCTCTTTTCCCATGTCCATTGAAGTCAAGATCCGCAAAGGCGAGCCGGTCGAACGTGCGCTGCGCCGCCTCAAGAAGCGCCTCGACCGCGAAGGCGTCATCCGCGACGTCCGCGCCAAGCGCTATTTCGAAAAGCCCAGCGAAGTGAAGCGCCGCAAAAACAAAGTGGCCGCCTTTACCAATATGCTGCGGCAGCGCTACGAAAACATGTAAGCGCGGGTCAGCCGCCTTTCCCGAATCCCCGCCGGTCCGCCGACGGGGATTTTTTGTGGAGGGCGTGGTTAAAGGGACCGGCCTTGCTCTTCGCCCATAGGGGCCGCTTAGAAAGTTCCTATCGCGGAGAGGGGCTTATCGTTTTGCGCTTCCTGTTTACCGGGGCCAAAGTACCCATAATGTCTTCCGACCAACCCATCGTCAGCCTGTCCACCTGTTGGTGCAGCCGCGGGTATACTGACGGTTATCAGCTGTGCGCCGACATGGCGGGGTTGGGCTTTGATTGGATCGAGCTGTCGCACGGGGTGCCGATCACGCTGGCCGAGGGCATTTTGAAGGCGGTGGAGGCCGGAGTGGTACGCATCTCGAGTGTCCACAACTTCTGTCCGCTACCCCCGGGGGTCAGCCAGCCGGCGCCCAATCTTTTCCAGCCGACCGGGCCTAAGCAACTCGAGCGCGACATGTGGTTCCGGCACTCGTCCAACACGCTGGATTTTGCCGCCCGGGTCGGGGCGAAACGCGTGATCATGCACTCGGGGAGTTGCTGGTTTTTTCTGGGACCGCCCGACCGAAAACTGGAGGCATACGGGGCCAACATCCCCGCCAGCGAGCGGACGGCGGACCCCAAATACAATCAGTTGCGGGACCGCGCGATGAAGCGCATCCGGCGGAAGGCGCGCAAAACGATGGCCCGGTTGATCGAAAGCATGAGCCGGCTGGTGCCGTTGGCGCAGGAGCGTGGGGTTCAGCTGTGTCTGGAAAACCGGGAGGACCTCAAGGAGCTGCCGCTGGACGACCAGTGGCCGGCCTACCTGCGCGCGCTGCCCGATCCGACAGGCGAAACCGTCAAATACTGGCACGACACCGGTCACGCGCAGCTGAAGGCGCTGATGGGGGTGGCCACGCCGGAAGGCCTGCTGGCGGAAAACGCCGAGCGTCTGTCCGGCTTTCACCTCCATGATGTCAGCGCGGACGGTCACGACCATCAGCCGTTGGGCACGGGCACGGTGGATTTCGCGTTAATCCGGAGCTACATCCGGCCCGGGCATGCCCTGATCCTCGAGTTGAGCCCCCGCCTGGACAAGGAGGCCATCCTCGCCTCGCATCGGTTTCTGAAGGAGCGCCTGCTCCCGGGTTAGGCCGTGTTTGAAAAGTCGAGATGAGCAGAAGACTGACGGCTTGTACGCGTGTGGCGGGCCGACCTGTCCGCCATAGCCTTTCAGGCGACGGCGGAAGAGCCCGCCACTCCATGGAGACGCCGGCTCTTCGGCCGGCGTTCGCGACTCCAAGCAGACTTTCCAAACACGCCCTAGGGCCTTTTCCTCAGGAACAGACGAGGGCGATTGCCCGATTCGCGTAAAAGGTCTTCTAAAAAGACCGAAGCGGGCATTTCCGGAGGGTAAGAAGGCCGATATTCTGCTTGGATAATTATCCAATGACTCAAAGCAGGCAGCAAAACGGCTTTACCCTGGTCGAGATCATGATCGTCGTCGTGATCATCGGCCTGCTGGTGACCATGGGCCTGCCCGCTTTCCAGAGTGCCCGGGAAGCGAGCCAGAACGCACGCTTCTTCAACGATTGCCGGACCTTCGCGACCGCCGCCGAGACCTACGCCTTCGAGATGGGCAGGATCGTCGGCGATCCCGGCACCGGCGATGTTCCCGCCGACTTCGAGGACTATATCAAGATGGAGAAGTGGGAGGGCAAACCGTCCATCGGTGGCGACTGGGACTTCGACCTTGATTTCGGCTATTTCGGCGTGGGCGTGGTCGATTATTCGGTGCCGGACGCCCAGATCCAGAAGCTGGACGAGAAATTCGACGACGGGGACCTGACCACCGGTCTCATCCGTTCCGAAAGCGGCCGCGTCTACTACGTGATCGGCAACGATACCTGAGGCGTTTTCCGGGTGGTTCAACCGCAAAGCCGCCACGGGCGCCCTTTGCGGCTTTGCGGTTCCTGAGAAGGTTACCGTTCCGGCCCGGCTTCGCCGCGGGCGACGGCGGCGGCGCGGGCGTATTGCGCGCGGAAGTGGGCGGAGAGTTCCTTGGAGAGGCGGACCTCTTCGATCTTTTCCCGCGAGCGCAGGGTCTGGTTGATCGGCCCGCTGGCGGCGGCGTAATCCACCCGCGAGACATCGGTAAGGATATCTTCAGCCGCGACCGCATCGGTGATGCGGCCAGCGCGCCGGGCACGGATCACCGCGGCCCAGGCGGCCTGCAATTCGTCGTGCACATCGAGACAGGCCACCCGGATGACATAGCGCAAGGGACTGAACAACGGGCCGGTCCAACTGCCCCGGTAAACAAAATCGCCCGCCGTCTCGTAGTCGTTCACATCGGGATCCGAGCGGTACGCTTCGAATGCCGGATCGTACAACTCGCGACGCGCCGGTGACCGGCGCAAGGCGTAGAGCCTGGGGCCACCCGGTGTATTCACCTTGAAATTCCAGAGTTTCTGCCCCTCCAGACTCATGACGAATTCGATGAAGGCCTTGCCCAGATCCGGATTGGGGGCGCCCCGGAACAGGGCGATCGGGTCCACCGATACAGTCGTCGCTGCCTCGGGCGCGACATAGCCGAAGCGGTCGCTCCCTCCGCGCTGGTTGTTGAATTCGGCCTGCTGGCGCCCGTAGAAGTCGATGCTCATGCCGATGGCGGCGTCGCCCGCACTCACATCGAGCGAGGGTTTGGTGGAGGAATCGGTGAAATAGCGGGCATTCGCGCTGATCAGAAAAATCAGGCTCATCCCGGCGTCCCAGCCCTCCTCGATGGCCCGCGCCTCAGCCTCCTCTTCCGAAAGCCCCTCTTCGATGTGGAAGGCGTAGATGTCCTGCATTTCCTTCTGAATGATCATCTCGAAGGCTTTGGTGATGGAACCGCTCTTGGTCGGGTCGGCCAGCGCCACCTCACCGAAGAAACGGGGATCGGCCAGATCCCGCCAGCTGTCGGGCTCCCCGACAAAGCCCACCCGGTCCAGCGCGTCGCGATTGAAGATAATGCCGAAGGTGGAGAGCACGGCCCCGTACCAGCGCCCCTCCGGATCCCAGTACGGTTCACCCGCGTAAGTCTGTGGCAGGCTGTCCGCGTCAAACCAGCCGGGATTGCGCTCCAGGAGGCCATCGCTGACCAGCGTCCCGGCCCGGGCCTGACGATCGAAGTCGTAGCTGCCGCCTCCAAAAAAAATGTCGATGCCGCAGGAAACCTCCGAATTCAGGAAGGCCCGCCGGGCGGCCTGGCCGACCGTGTCATCCTCCGGCGTATCATCGGGTTGAATACGCCGGTTCATGAAGGATTCCTGCACCTCGATGGACCAGTCGCGCCCGAGTTCGTTGACCCAGTGGTTCCGGAAGGCATTCAGGTAATCGCTCTCCACCTTGCGGACGATCTCGCTGGTGCCGCCGATGACCCGCCAGTCGACTACCACGCGCTTGCCGGTCTGCTCCTCGTACCAGTGCCGGAAGCCCTGCCCGAACTCGTAACGGATCGCCTCGTTGTGCGGCGTGATGACGATGACCCGACCGTCCGGGTCGATCAGCGACTCACCCTCCCGCTGCAGAAGAAAGGGCAGCACCAGAATCACGGCCAGCGCGGCGATGATGGCGACTTTTGCTTTCATGACAGGTTCTGCCCCCGCCCGATGCCGGGATCAGGCTGGATCACCTTTGAGGATGACCACGTCTTCCGGGTCCGCCCAGGCGTACAGGGCCCGGCGGTCGGCACCGGCCCGGTGTTTCGGATTGAGCTCGGAAATGGCGAGCTGAAAGTCGGGGTTTTCCTTGGGGGCAAACCGGTAGTGCGCGACCTCACCGTAGTAAACCGCCTCGCCGATGCTCCCTTCGAAGGCGTTTTCATCCGGAGCCATGAGGTCGAGTTTCAGAGATTCCGGCCGGATGACGAGGGTGACGGAGTCCCCTTCGCCCGGCGGTGTCTCGTCAGCGGCCAGGGCTCCGCGGATCTCGCCCAGGGGGGTGTCGACCAGGCCCTCCCCGGCTCCGCTGCGCTTGAGGGTGCCCTGGAGAAAATTGGCCTCTCCGATGAAACTGGCGACAAAGCGGGAACAGGGCCGCTTGTAGACCTCGCGCGGGCTGCCCACCTGCAGGATCTCGCCGTCCTTGAGAACCGCCATCCGATCCGCGATCGACAGGGCCTCTTTCTGGTCGTGCGTCACGTAAATGGTGGTCAGGTCAAACTCCTTGCAGATGCGCCGGATCTCCATCCGCATTTCGTTGCGCAGCTTCGCGTCGAGGTTGGACAGCGGCTCGTCGAGCAACAGACACTGCGGGCGGATAACCAGAGCGCGGGCCAGCGCCACGCGCTGTTGCTGACCACCGGACAACTGGTTGGGCTTCCGATCAGCGTAGGCGGTCATATGCACCGTCTCCAGCGCTTCCTCGACCCGGCGGGTACTGTCCGCCTTCGGAACCTTCCGCTGCTGGAGACCGAAGGCCACATTCTCGGTCACGGTCATGTGCGGCCAGAGCGCATAGCTCTGAAACATCATACCGGTGTTGCGCTTGTGCGGTTCCAATCGCGTGACATCGTGCTCGCCGAAATGGATGGAGCCCTGTTCCGGCGTGTAGAACCCGGCGAGGCAGCGCAGGAGGGTGGTTTTTCCGCAGCCGCTGGGCCCGAGCAGGAAGAAGAGCTCCCCCGGCTCGATATCGAGCGACACCCTGTTCAGGGCGACGGTGGTCCCGAAGTGCTTTTCCACCTGCCTGACGTGCACGGCGATCATGATGGGCCAAATCCCGGGCAAAAGACTCCCGGGGTCAATCGGATATCCGGATACAGGAGTGAAATCTCCGTTCAGGCCTCTGCGGGGCCGACGGGTTTGGCAAAGGGTTTGCTCCCACTGTTGTCAAAAGCGGCCGAGCCGCCTATATCTATAATCTCATGTCGCAGTCTGAACACCCGGTGCGCCCTGCGCCTCCGTCCCCCTACGAAGATCTCGAAACCGTCCTGGTCAGTGAGGACTCCATCAAGCGCCGGCTCAAGGAGCTGGGCAGCGCGATCAATCTCGAGTACGGGGACGAAGAGGTGGCCGTCATCGCCATCATCAACGGGGCGATTATTTTTACCGCCGACCTGATCCGGGAACTCAAGGTCAACCTCAAGCTGGACTGCATCCGGGTCTCCAGCTACCGGGACAGCACCAGCGCCCAGGGCGAGCCCGAGATCCTGGATGTGATCCGGCTCGACCTGCGCGACCGGCACGTCCTGTTGATCGACGATATCCTCGACACCGGGGCCACCCTCAACAAGGTCGTTTCCGATGTGAAGGCGGCCGGCCCGAAGTCGGTCAAAACCTGCATCCTGCTGGATAAACAGGGCCGTCGCGTGCAGGACTTCGAAGCCGATTTCGTCGGGTTTGAAATCCCGAACGAATTTGTCGTCGGCTATGGTCTGGATTTTGCCGAGCGTTACCGGCACCTGCCCTGCATCGGGATTCTCAAGCCCGAGGCGCAGAATCCGCCGGAGTGGACCTGAGCCGGCGGCTGAACGTCGAGGTATCTCCCGAAGAGGAGCGCAGCGACTCGGAGTTGAGATCACTTCTGGTTGGCCGTTCCTTTTTGACTCACGCCATTTCGACAAGCTCAAGGCCCTGAGCCTGCCGCAGGGCAAAGACCCAAAGGTTTTCATAAGGCGTTTTGGAAAAGTTATCCTTGAGTCGCGAACGCCGGCCAAAGAGCCGGCGTCTCCATGGAGTGGCGGGCTCTTCGGCCCGCCACACGCCTATATGCCGCTTGTTGTCCGCTTAACTCGACTTTACAGACACGCGTCAGGTCCTGTTTTTCCTTGGACGCCGGCGGGGCATCCGGTTTGAATTGAAAACACTCTCCCGCCTTCCCCACCCCGTTACCGACTCCATGCGCTGTGTTTCCCGCACTCTGATCACGTTGACCGTCTCCGGCGGCCTTGCCCTCGCCCCAATCACCCAGGGTGCCCTGTCCCTCACCTTGGACTTTTCCAGTTTTTCCAGCGGCGAGCCGTCGGGATCGCTCTTCGGCGGCGGCAATCCTCAGTCGGTGGTCGAGGCGGCCGCCAGCTACTGGGAAACGGCCTTCGCCGACAGCACCGCGAGCCTGAGCCAGACCATCAGCGTGACCTGGGGAGGGCAGATGACAAGCGGGGTACTGGCAACTGGGGGCGCGAGTTTTAATTCCTCAGGGGACTTGAGCAACGGCATGCTGACCTTTGACAACGACGGCAGTTCGGAGTTTTTCGTGGATCCGACGCCCTTCGACAGCAGCGAATGGTCGCTGTTCAACACCAACGATTCCGATCTGGGAGGCGGGAGCCTCAACGTGGAACGCCGATACACCTCGGGCAGCGGGGCGGCTGGCACCTATGCGGATTTCCTGTCCGTCGCCATCCATGAAATCGGGCATGCCATCGGGGTCCTGAGCAGCTACCCGCTCTGGGAGGACGCGCGGGATGCCGATTCGGACGCGAGCGACATCGACGTCACCGCTCCCCGCCCCTTTGCCGGTAGCGAAATCCCGATCACCGGGGCGCACATCGACTCCCCCCTGTCGAACACCAACCTCTCCACCTCGATTATTTCCGGCCAGCGGAAGCTGCTGAGCGAGGCGGACATCCTTCTCGTCGCGGAGGTCCACGGGTTCGACAACCTGAACCTCGATCCGAATCCCATCCCCGAGCCGCAGATGGCCGGGCTGGTTGCGCTGGTCGGGCTCTTCGTCTGGCAGCGGCGTCGGCGCAGTACCTGATTCGGCCGCTTGCCAGCACAGGCCACGGCTGCCATGCCTGAGGCATGACGGACGATGCGGCCCGGACCGAGACCGCCAGCAGCTGGAACGACCTGCTGGACCGGCTCTATGCGGGTACCTGGGACCCCAAGATCGAGCGGTTCCGGAGCAAATGCGCCTACCGGGGCCTCTCCTCCGCCGATTACCGGCTCGAGACGACGCTGATGCGCCTCGGCGGCCAGTACTGGGACCTCGAGCGGCACCTCCTGCGCAACTTCCGCAAGTATGCGCACCGCAGCGTGGTCGAGCGCGAAACGCTCTGGCACTGGCTGTCAGTGGCTCAGCACCACGGCCTGCCGACCCGGCTGCTGGACTGGACTTACTCGCCGCTGGTGGCGCTGCATTTCGCCACAGCCAACATCGACCGCTATAACTGCGACGGCGCGATCTGGATCGTGGACTACGCCAAGACCCACGCATTTCTGCCGGATCGTCTGCGCCATGCGCTGGACGACGAGGGGGCCAACATTTTCACGGTCGGCATCCTTTCGCGGACCATCCAGCGTCTGGAGGAACTGGAGGAGATGGCCGGCGATCCCTTCGTCATCTTTTTCGAACCGCCCAGCATCGACGACAACATCGTCAACCAGCACGCCTTCTTCACCGTTCATTCCGATTCACGCAAACCATTGGACGCCTGGTTGCGGAAGCACCCCGAGCTCTGGCGGAAAATCATCGTGCCGCGGGAACTGAAGTGGGAATGCCGGGACAAACTGGATCAGGCCAACATCACTGAGCGTGTGCTCTTTCCGGGTCTGGACGGCCTCTCCCACTGGCTCTTCCGCCACTACTCGCCCAAGACCGACGACTGATCCGTATTTTTTATCGTTATGGCACAATCTAAGAACCCCGCTCCGAACCCGGAGGACCGCCTGCCCAATACGCCGGCCAAACCGGTCAAGGCCTACAACAACGGCGAATTCCTCAACAGCGGCGATGCCCGTGGCATCCGCGTGCTCTGCGAGATGGAAGAACCCCAGCAGCGGCTGAAGGCGTTGGGCATCGAAAATTTCATCGTCTTTTTCGGATCGGCCCGGACCCCCCCGCCGGATCAGGCGGAAGAACGCATCCGGCTGCTGGAAAAGGAATCGGCTTCCGCCGAGCGGGATGCCGCCCTACACCGCGCTCGGAACGACCTGCGCGCTTCCAGGTATTACGCTGACGCGCGCACGCTGGCCGCGAACCTGACCCGCTGGTCGATGGACCTGAAGGATCCGAAAAACCGGTTCTACATCTGCACCGGCGGGGGTCCGGGCATCATGGAAGCGGCTAATCGCGGGGCGAGCGACGTCGGCGGGGTCAACGTAGGCCTGGGCATCAGCCTGCCGTTCGAGCAGTCGAACAACCCGTACATCACCCACAAGCTCAGCTTCGAATTTCACTACTTCTTCGTCCGCAAGTACTGGTTCCTCTACCTGGCCAAGGCCATGATCATTTTTCCCGGTGGCTTCGGCACCATGGACGAGCTGTTCGAGATGCTGACGCTGATCCAGACCAAGAAGACGAAAAAGCGGATCCCCATCGTGCTCTACGGGTCCGCATTCTGGAACGACCTGATCAACTTCCAGGCCTTTGTCGACTGGGGGGTCATCAGCCCCGAGGACCTTGACCTGTTTCACATCATGGACGACCTCGACGCCGTCCAGCGCTACATCACCGACGAAATCACCGAGCATTACATCAAGCCCGGCAAGTGCCGCATGACCACCGGGTGAGGCGACACCTCATCACCAGGGCAACCGCGAAAGCCGCCAGAGGGCAGAAGACAGTGGGCAGAAGGCATCGCACGGCGGCACGGCGCTTTTGCGCAGTGAACACCCTGGGGATCGGGGGGCGTGTTTGAAAAGTCGAGATAGGCGAAAAACGGACGGCTTTTACGCGTGTGGCGGGCCGACCTGTCCGCCATAGCCTTTCAGGCGACGGCGGAAGAGCCCGCCACTCCATGGAGACGCCGGCTCTTTGGCCGGCGTTCGCGACTCCAGCCAGACTTTCCCAACACGCCCTGGCCCGCAAAAACCCGGTTGACGCCCCGTGCGGGCTCTGTCTTCTTCCTCATTTTTCACCCGGTCCGGTTCCCCGGACCGACGCGGGGCCAGATAGCTCAGTTGGTAGAGCAGAGGACTGAAAATCCTTGTGTCCCCAGTTCGATTCTGGGTCTGGCCACCACGTAAAAACCCGGACCGCTCTCGCGATCCGGGTTTTTTTGTTCAGCCAGCCCCGGTCGCTGCGCGGACACCCAACGCCTTGCCTCTGCGCAAGGACCCCGTCGTAGGGGCGCTGCTTGCGGCGCCCGCAGCGGTTCCGGAGGAGCATCGTTGGGCCCCGTAAGCCTCATTACGTCAGGCGGGCGTCGCAAGCAACACCCCTACGGACTCACAGCCGCGGGACCGACCGCTAACGCGGAAGCGTCGAATGACAACTTCCGCACTGGCCCTATCCGGTCGAATGCGTATTTAATCCTCAACATGCCCCGACGCCCCAACATCATCGTGACCATGATGGATGACCAGCGGGCCGATGCCTTCGGCTTTCTCGGTCATCCTGACATTCAGACGCCCCACCTCGATGCGCTCGCCGCCCGCGGACGCTGCTTTACGCGTGCCTGCAATGCGGGGGCGAATGAGGGCGCGGTCTGCACGCCCAGCCGGGCCATGCTGCACACCGGCAAGGGGTTCTGGCACTACGGGAAAAGCGCCCACACGCTGCCGGAAGACCAGCCGACGCTCGGCCAGCAGCTGCAGGCCGCCGGCTACCGGTGTCATGGCATCGGCAAGTGGCACAACGATACGGCGGCCTTCACCCGCAGCTTCAATTCCGGGGCGGAAATCTTCTTTGGCGGCATGGGCGATCCCTGGAACCTCGAGCTCTGCCACTTCCAGGCCGATGGCGACTACCCGCGCACCCCGCTGGTGCCGGATCCGTTCAACGACAAGCGAACCACCTATCGGTTGTGCGATCACATCTATCCCGGGCGGCATGCCTCCGCGGTTTTCGCCGATGCCGCGGTCGATTTCCTGCAATCCTATGAGGGCGACGAGCCGTTCTTCCTCTATGTCGCCTTCACCGCGCCGCACGACCCGCGCCTCGCCCCGCAGCACTGGCACGACTGCTATCCGCGGGAAGACATCACCCTGCCGCCCAATTACGCGCCCGGCCACCCCTTCGACAACGGGGAGATCATCGTGCGCGACGAGAAGCTGGCCCCCTGGCCGCGAACCGAGGACACCATCCGCGAGCACCTGGCCGACTACTACGCCATGATGAGCCATGCGGACGAGCAGATCGGCCGCATCCATGGCGCCCTGGACAGTCGTAGTGACACCTCGGATACGATTGTCGTCCACACCGGGGACCACGGCCTGGCGGTCGGTTCGCACGGCCTGATGGGCAAACAGAACCTCTACGAGCACAGCATCCGCATCCCCATGATCCTGGCCGGGCCCGGCATCGAAGCGGGGAGCCGCGACGAGCGGCTGTGCTTCGGCATGGATCTGCACCGCACCCTCCTCGACGCCGCCGGTGCGGAAAACCCGGATGCCGTCGACAGCCGCAGCCTGTTCGGACCGGAGCGCGACAGCCTCGCCTTCAACTACAAGGATTTTCAGCAGGCCTGGACCGACGGCCGCTGGAAGATCATCCACTACCCGGCCGGAGAACGGCGCCCGGAGCGTTTTCAGTTCTTCGACCTGGAGGCCGACCCCCACGAGATCAACGATCTGTCCGGCGACGGCTCGCTGCGCGACGAGCGGGAGCGCGCCATCCAGGCGCTCAACACCGGCATGGCCGACCGCCCGCTCATCGCCTCCCAGCCCTGGACCCCGCGCGGCGGGTGACCGGCAGCCGGGAGGGCTGCGCTTCTTTGTCCGCCAGAGCCTCGGCGAAGGTGGAAGCGCAGCCTCGCGACGCTTGTCCTGCCGCCGCCACCAGCGAGCGTCCGCTCAAGCGAACGCCTCCCACGGATACCCCGGACAGGGAACCGCAGATGGATGCAGATGGGGGAGACCACAACCAGGCGAACGTGCTGCCCGGCACTACCGCACTCCAAGGTCCCGCTCAGCGGGACTTCAGCCGCTCCATGAACCCGCGGTCGAGGCGGTCCTTCAGCCAGAGGGCCCAACGGCTGCGGATAACCACGCCGCGCCAGGCCAGCAGGCCGGTGCCGTCGCTCAGGTTGAGGATCTGCAGGTAATGGCGCTGGGGTCGGAACGGGCGCAATGGCCGACCATCCAGAGACGCTGACAGGTTGGCCGCCAGCACGGGGGTCTGCCGGACGGCGTGAACCCCCACCCGGTCGAGGGGAGGATCCCAGGCGGCACCATCGCCGACCGCAAAGACAGCGGGATGGCTGGCCACCTGGAGGGTCTCCGTGACAGGCACCCCACCCTGCGGGGCTTCGGGCAGGCCCGCCGGGACGACCGGCCGGACGCCCAGCGCGGCGACCACCGCCATCCCGGCGGGGACCGCCTGGCCATTGGCCAGAAGAACGGTCTCGGCCGTTACCTGTTCCGCCTTCGCTGGCAGGACGGGTACCTGAAGCGCCCGGAGGGCCCGGGCCAGATCGGCCAGCCGGTTTACGGGTTTGGCGGGAACCAGACGACCGTTCGGATCGGCGATGGCCTCCACCGGGACCCGGCTGCCGAGGTTGAGCGACAGCCAGTCGTAGGGATGCTCGCAGCCGTCGTCGGTGAACACGATGTTGCGCCCGGGATCGACCCGCTCGACGCGGCACCGGTGAGCCACCGCACCCGCCCGGGCGAAGGCCGCATGGACATCCAGGCGATTGGCGGCAGGCGAGTACTGCCCGGCCAGCACGCCGGTGCCCATGCCCGAGTAACTAAACGCCTCGGGGGCCAGAAGCGTCACGGGGTGGCCGGCCGCCACCCAGCGCCGGACCTGGGGCAACAGGGCAGCATGGACGTGCCCGGCACCGGCCAGAATGATCGACTGGGGAGACATGGTAGGATGGTAATTTCTTTTTCGGGAAGCCGACCTCAATGGGTTGGGAACCCGAAAGATTCAATCGTGATGGCTTGGGAGATCGATTCCTCGGTTTGCGCACTTCGATAAGGGCGGGCAGGCAGGCATTTACCCTCTTCGGCCCGTCGGCGCGGCGCCCTTCGACTTGCTCAGGATCACAGACAAGCGCCGGCCCTACAAGCGAGGCGGTATCGGTAGGGCTGCCGGGACGGCAAAAGCCCGTTGATGAAGTTCGGGGATGTTCGCAGGATACCCCCATGCTGCGGATTTCGAACCAGGTGACGATTCCGGACGAGGAGCTGGAGATCCAGGCGGTGCGGGCGCAGGGCCCGGGTGGGCAGCATGTGAACAAGAGCAACACGGCAGTCCAGCTGCGGTTCAACATCGCGGCTTCGTCGTTGCCGGCGTTCTACAAAACCCGGTTGTTCCAGCAAGGGGATCCCCACCTGACGGAGACCGGCGACCTGCTGATTCAGGCGCAGGAGTACCGGTCGCAGGAGCGCAACCGGCAGGCCGCTCTGGAACGTCTGGCCGGGATCATCCGGCGTGCCGGCCAGCCTGTCCGCAAGCGACGTGCAACCCAGCCGACCCGGACTGCGCAAAAACGGCGAACGGATGCCAAGAAGCACCGGGGCCGGATCAAAGCGCTCCGGCGGAAGCCGCCAGAGGGCTAACCCGAACTTCTCACCAGAATCGGGAAACCGGGTGGTAAATTATTCTGAACGAGGAATTTGCAGCATTTCTTCGAAATGCACGTTCGTGATGGAGCCCTGTTTCCCGATTCTTTTCGCCCACATGCGCGATCTGCGGCGTGTTATTCTCGCTGCGCTCGTTGAGGTGTCGCCCTGCGGGCTCGGTAGTCAGGCTGGAAACCGCCGATAACGGGGTCGTGATCGAACCACTGATGTCCGCGGATCATCGCTGATCGGAAAAGGGAGGAACCGCAGATGTCGCCGATCCGCGCAGCTGGGGGTAGGCAACGGGGCGATGGTTGGTGCGGGATCCTGGGCTTGACGACGGTCGATGGCCTTAGGGCGTGTTTGAAAAGTCGAGATAAGCGGAAAAACTGACGGCTTTTACGCGTGTGGCGGGCCGACCTGTCCGCCATAGCCTTTCAGGCGACGGCGGAAGAGCCCGCCACTCCATGGAGACGCCGGCTCTTTCCTGTCCGCCGAAGTCCTTGGACGAAGGTGGAGGCCGGCGTTCGTGGCCGAAGCACGGGCCATGGGGCCTCCACCGTCGGCGCACACCTGCGTCATCTGCGGTTCCCTTTACGGCGCATCCGTGGGAGGCGTTCGCTTCAGCGGACGCTCGCTGGTGGTGTCGGTGTGCCGAAGAGGCGCGGCTGCGACACGGGTTCTTGACCAAGCCGTTGCATCAGCGGGCGTCGCAAGCAACGCCCCTACGGATAGCACTTCATCTCTTCCGGGACGGGGTCTTCCGGGAGCGTTTGGAGCCGGTGGAGACGGGCTTCTGGGACGCTGATTTCTTTGATGCCGACGCCTTGGAGGTCGCCGTTTTCTTACGGGTGGCGGGCTTGCGGAGGACTTTTTGGGACTGGCCGGTGATCGCTCTCCCGGCAGACGCATCCGGATCGTCGGATTCCCCGGCGGCGGGCTCGGTCGCGGGCAGATTGAGCAAGTCCTTGATCTGGCGCATGGACACCTTGGCGTTGGCGGCGTCGCTCGCCTCGAGCAGATCCTTGAGGATGGCGGCTTTCGATCGCTGAAGTTCGAGCACCTTTTCCTCCACCGTCTCGGTGGCAATCAGCTTGATGGAGGTGACGACGCGGGTCTGGCCGATGCGGTGCGCCCGGTCGGTGGCCTGCGCCTCGACGGCGGGGTTCCACCATGGGTCGAAATGCACGACGGTGTCCGCCCCGGTCAGGTTGAGACCGGTCCCGCCCGCCTTGAGCGAAATGAGGAAAACCGGGATGTCGTCGTTGTTGTTGAACCGGTCGACCTGCTTCATGCGATCGCGCGTCTGCCCGTCGAGGTAACAGAAGTCCATGCCGGCATCCTCCAGTTCGTCGCGGAGCAATTTCAGCAACTGGACGAACTGGGAGAACACCAGGATCCGGTGGCCGTCGTCGGTCGCCTCCTGCAGGATTTCGCGAAAGGCGGACAACTTGGCAGACGATTCCGCCGCCATCTCGGGCGACAGGATGCGCGGGTCGGCGCAGACCTGGCGGAGGCGCAGCAGCTGGGTAAAGGCGGCCATGCGAACCTGCCCTTCGCTCGCGCCGGCCATCTCCATCTGAAAGATTTCGTGGCGGGTCCGCTCGAGGACGTCGGTGTACAACTGGCCCTGCTTGCCTTCGAGCGGGACGTAGATGACCTGCTCGATTTTTTCGGGCAGCTCCGGCGCCACGTCCACCTTGCGGCGGCGCAGGATGTAGGGGGCGGCCTGTTCGCGGTTGCGCTGGTCGATCCAGGACCGGGCGTCCCGGTCGTTCCCCTTCGGCGGCTCGGCCAGGTAACCCGGCATCAGGAAGTCGAAGAGCGATCGCAGGTCGTCGAGGCTGTTTTCGACCGGCGTACCGGTCAGCAGGACGCGCCCGTGACCGATCAGACTCTGCAGGGCCTGCGCGTTCTGGGTCTTGCGGTTTTTGATGTGCTGCGCCTCGTCGCCGATGATGAGCGCGAAGTCGACCGCCTGGAAGGCATCGGCGTCCCGCGCCAGCGTGCTGTAGCTGGTGATGATGAGATCCTTTGAGCGGATGGACTCGGGATCCTGCAGACGCTTCTGGCCATGGTTGACGAAAATTTCCAGATCCGGGGCGAAGCGGGCCGCTTCCCGACGCCAGTTTTCGACCAGACCGGCCGGACAGACGACCAGCGACGGCCCGGGGGTGTCTTCCTGGTTTCGAATGCAGTTCAGCAGGCCGAGGGCCTGAATCGTCTTACCCAGACCCATCTCATCGGCGAGGATGCCGCCCAATTCATGCTGGTAGAGGTGCCAGAGCCAGGCCACGCCGATCTTCTGGTAGGTGCGGAGGGTCTGTTCCATCGCCTTGCCGACGGGCGGGGGCTCCAGATCGGCGACTCGCTTGAGGGCACCGCTGCGCGCCTGCCAGGCTTCGGGCGGCTGCCAGTGGCTGGCGAGCGGCTCGAGGATTCGCTCGGCATCAGCCAACGCCTCGGCATTGAGCCGTTTTTCGAAAAACGGGGTGACGGAACGACGCGGCTCACCGGAAAGGGCACGCTGGGCCTGCTGCATCTTCTCCATCACCTCGGGTGGCAGAAGCACGGTTTTCTTGCCCTTGCGGATGTAGTGACGACCGACGGCGAGGGCCTGCGAAATATCGAGGGGATCGGCGCCGGGGGTTTCGATCTTCAGGTTGACCGTGAACCCGTTGCGGGTTTCCTGGGCATCGATGGCGACGGAGGCCGACTCGATTCCCCGGGTACGCTGGATGAAGTTGTCGGTCAGCCGGGCGTTCCACTCTCGTTCGAACCGCCCCTGGAACCGGGCCAGGAAGTTGAGGACCTTGTGCCCGTCGCGCAGCCACCAGCGCCCGTTGGAGGGCTCGTTCTTGAACCCTTCCTGGCGCAGAAGCTCGATCACCGGCCGGTAGTTCGGGTGGGAACGTCCGGGCAGCCGGACGGCGAGGAAATGCGGTGAGCCATCAATCTCGACCTGCCCGCGATCCACGTCCTCGTCCTCGGCGTCGGCTTCCTTTTTGCGGGCACGGGTGCGGCGAAGCGTGGCAATGGCCTCGGTCTCGTCCGGATCGTCCGCTTCCTCCGCATCCTCGTCATCGTCTTCCCGCCTGGGAGCCAGGCCCTCGATGATGTCGTAAACCTCCGGAATCCGGTCATCCTCCCACTCCAGTGGGGTCTTTTTTTTGTTTTCGTAGAAGACGTGCGGCTGATTCTGAAAAGCGTCGAGGAGCATGTGCAGGCGCTCCCGATTGAGCTGGAGCAGGCTGCCGGGCTCGCCCTGGCACCACTCGTCGATCAGGGCATAGGCCAGGTAATGGCCGGCCGGCACGTAATAGGTCGGCCCGGGCTGGAGCTGCTCCAGGGGAAAGGGGGCACCCGCCTCGATACGCGCCTCGAGGCGGACCACGATGGCGTCCCGGGTCGCGGCCTCCTTCAGCTTCGGCGGCAGATAGAGCGAAAAGCGGAGGGGTGTCCCCTCCTTCTGGGAAAGGCGCAGGGCTTTGATGCCGGGCGCGGATTCAGGCGCATCCTCCTCGACCGCCAGGTCCACCGCCTCGGCGGCTTCGGCGGCTTCCTTCCGGGCGGCAAAAGCCATACAGGCGGCGATCGTGTGGCTGCAAATCTGGCCGCGCCGGCCCTGGACGCAGGTGCACTGGTTTTCGGGAAAGACGGTCGACCGCAGGCTGAGCCGGGACTTATGGGTCTGGCCGGCATGGTCGGTCGTACCGAGCAGATTCGGGGATTCCCAGGAGGCGTCCTTGACGGCGCCGGCTTCGAACAGGTCGCGGGCTTCGCGCAGCAGCGTCCAGCCGCCGAGTTCGACCAGAAAGTCGCGCGTAAAATCAGGAGGTGGTTTCAACATGAAAAAGGACTTTTCCCAGACGGGGTTCTTCCAGTGCGGCAAAAGCCGCCTGGTAGCGTTCCAGCGGGAAGGTGTCAGCCACGGGGAGCTCGAGATCCCCGGCAGCCATCCACGCGAAAACGCGGGCGTACAGATTGGCTATGTCACCGGCCGATTGACGGCTCAACCAGGCGTCGAGCCAAAAACCGATCAAGCGTATGTCATTAAAAATCAGGTAGCGTGTCGGAAAGCGAATCGCCTCGGAGGCCGCCGCTCCGATGGTGACGCAGGTCCCTCCCTCTCCCAGGGCCTTGATCAGGCGGTAGACGCTCTGGCCACCCACCTGGTTCAGAGCAAGTCGGACCGGTTGACCGCCGGTCAGTTCCCTGACCCGGCCGGGCCAATCGTCGTTATCCGGAACAACGGCATCCGCGCCCAAAGCTTTAAGCGAATCCTCCCAGTCCGGCCGACGAATGACGGCCAGGGTGCGGAAACCCATCCATCGGGCCATGCGGATGAACGACAGGCCGACCGCACTGTTGGCGGCGTTCAGCGAAATCCAGTCCCCGGGTTCGAGGGGGACGCACTCGGTCAGGATGGCCAGGGCGGTGACCGGGTTGATGAAGGCCTGAGCGGCCTGCAGGTCGGGCACGTCGCGGGGCAAGGGAAGGCAGGCCGTGGCCGACACGTGATGAAGGGTCTGCCAGATTCCCTGCTCGGCCGGCAACCGGACCCGCTGCCCGGGTTTCAACCCGGTGACGGCGGAACCGCAGGCCACGATTTCGCCGATACCTTCCCGGCCGCCGACGGCCGGCAGCTCCCGGCGGGTCCCGTAGGAGCCCTGAATCAACCCGATATCAGACGGATGGATGGGCGATGCAATCAGGCGCACCCGGACCTGGTCGTCCCGCAGGTCATCGAGCGCGCGCCCCTCCCATCGCAACACCTCGGTCGGTTTGCCGTAAGCGCTGTATACCAGTGCGTGAGTATCCATCTTAAATGCTTCAGCGTATCTCCCCGTTGTCGGGTTTCAAACATTCTCTCCATCGCTGGAAAAGGGATACGAAAGCGTTGCCCCGGGTTGCGGTGAAATTCGCTCCTGATCACCCTTGCGGGCATGTCCCCCATGGAATCCCAGCCTGCGCTCAATCCATTTTGCCATCCCGGATTCCCCGTCGCCTGGTCCAAACTCACGCCCGAGGCCAGCGAACCGGCCATCCGCGCCGGCCTGTCCGAGGCCGCGGCGGCGATCGAACGCATTGCGGCCCAGGAGCCGGCATCCGCCGATTTCGCATCCAGCTTCCTCGCCCTCGAAGCCGCGACCGAGGGTCTCAGCAGGGGCTGGGGCCTGGTCGGCCACTTGAAATCGGTGTGTGACCGTCCGGCCATCCGGGAGGCCTACAATCGCCTGCTGCCGGACGTGACGGCTTTTTTTGTCCGCATACCGCTCAATGCGCGTCTTTGGCAGGTCCTGAAGACCGTGCGCGACCGGACGGATGCCACGGCCCTCGAACCGGTGCATCGCCGGCTGTTGGAAGAAACGGTGGCCGACTTCATCAGCGAGGGGGCCGATCTGCCGGCGGACAAACAGGCTCGCCTCGCGGCCATCGCCGGTGACCTGGCTGAGGCCACCCGGCAATTCGGCGAGCATGTGCTGGATGCCACCAATGCCTGGGACCTGGTGATCGAAGAACCGGAACGACTGGCCGGCCTGCCGGCATCGGCGGTCGCCACAGCCCGGGCCAGCGCCAGGGACAAAGGCCTGGGCAGCGAGGACTCCCCTGCCTGGCGATTCACGCTGCACGCGCCGTCAGTCCTGCCGGTGCTCACTTATGCGGATGACCGGGACCTGCGCCGCACGGTCTGGCAGGCCTTCAGCGACCAGTGCAGCCAGGGGGATACCGACAACACCGACCTGGTCTGGCGGATCCTGAAGCTGCGCCAGGAAAAGGCCGAGTTGCTCGGCAAGGCCGAGTTCGCCGGTCTCACGCTGGAGCGACGCATGGCCAAAGACGGCGCCACCGCCCGGTCGTTTATCCGACGGCTGCAGAAGCGCACGCAGTCGGCCTTCAGGCGGGAATGGGATGCGCTGAATGCCTTTGTGGCGGAGCGGACCGGCGAAGCCCACACCGTGCTGGAGCCCTGGGACACCGGCTACTGGGCGGAAAAACGGCAGGAGGCGCTGTTTGCCTTCAATACCGAGGCGTTGCGTCCCTACTTTCCGATGAACCAGGTCATTGAGGGGGTTTTCACGCTGGCTCAGCGCATTTTCGATCTGGAGATCCGGGAGCGGCCCACCGCCTTTCGCGCTGAGGACGGCACCGCGCCGGCGGATTGCCCCGAGGATGCGGTCGAGGTCTGGCATCCGCTGGTCCGGTATTATGACGTCTACGACCGGCAGGACGATCGTCACCTGGGCGGTTTTTATGCCGACTGGTATCCACGTGAGTCGAAACGCAGCGGCGCCTGGATGAATCCGCTTTTGTCGGGGCGACCGCGCGATGACGGCAGCCTCGGGCCGCAACTCGGTCTGATCGCGGGCAACATGACACCCGGCGTCGACGGCCAACCGGCACTGCTGACGCATCGGGAGGTGGAAACGGTTTTCCACGAATTCGGGCATTTGCTGCACCACTTGTGCGGCCGGGTCCCGGTCCCGAGCCTGAACGGGACCCGCGTCGCCTGGGATTTCGTGGAATTGCCCAGCCAGATCATGGAAAACTGGTGCTGGGAACGGGAGAGTCTGGATTTTTTCGCGCGGCATCACGAAACCGGCGAACCCATCCCGGATGCGCTCTTCGGCAAGATGCTGAAGGCCCGCAACTACATGAGCGCCGCGGCGATGATGCGCCAACTGTCGCTCGGGATGATGGACCTCGCCCTGCACCTCGACTACCCGGCTGGTCCGCCCGAAGGCGACGATCTGGACAGCCTCCTGCAGCGCCTGCTCAAGCCATACACGTTCCCGTACCGGCGCCCCGTCCGACCGATTGTCCGTCGGTTCACCCACCTGTTCAGTAACCCGGTCGGTTATGCCTGCGGCTATTATTCCTACAAGTGGGCGGAGGTGCTCGAGGCTGACGCGTTCACCCGGTTCAAGGAGGAAGGCATTCTCAATCCCGAAACGGGTCGTGCCTTTCGCGAGACCATCCTGGCCCGGGGAAACAGCGCGGAACCCGCCGTACTCTTCCACGAATTTCTGGGCCGGGAGCCGGACGAGACCGCGCTGCTGCGCCGGAGCGGCCTGCTGTCGGAGACATGAGCGTAGGGGCCTTGCTTGCGACGCCCGTTGCCGGCACTGAAAAGGTCGGTCCGCTGGCTGCCACACGGGTGCGCTTGCGAGGGTTCACCGGCGGGCGTCGCAAGCGACGCCCCTACGGCTTAGGGCCTGTTTGAAAAGTCGAGATAGGCGAAAAACTGACGCCTTTTACGCGTGTGGCGGGCCGAAGAGCCCGCCACTCCATGGAGACGCCGGCTCTTTCCTGTCCGCCGAAGTTCCAACGTAGGCGGAGGCCGGCGTTCGCGACTCTGGCCAGACTTTCCAAACACGCCCTAGCCGCTGATCCCTTCGGTCTCCCTGGAAAGGTGAATGCCGGCGCGACCTGTGCCAACTGCTCTGGACAGCAAGGCCCAGGTGTGTCCTTTTGTCACAACAGGGCGGCGGGCTTGTGGGCGGTCGCGCCCCCTCCGGAATGAGTTACTGCCTGATTTCCAACCGGATAAATGACGAGATTGTTTTCGTGTTTTTGTTGCCTGCAAACCGGAACTCCGCTTGCTGCTCATTGACAAACGATAGCCAAAGACCCCCTTTCAATCCCATGTTATTCCTCCTCGTTCTCATTCCAACTATCGTCCTGGGCATCTGGGCCCAGGCACAGGTCTCATCCGCCTATAACAAATACAAGCAGGTCCCAGCCCGCAGTGGCATCACCGGCCGGGAAGCCGCCGCTTACGTCATGCGCGCGGCCGGCATCCACGACGTTGAGATCACGGCCACACGTGGCCACCTCACCGACCACTACGATCCCCGCCACAAGCGGCTGGTCCTGAGTGAGGAAAATCATCAGGGCAACAGCCTGGCCGCCCTCGGTGTCGCCGCTCATGAGGCCGGCCATGCCATTCAGCACGCTCATGGCTATAAGCCGCTGGAAGCGCGCATGGCGCTGGTTCCGGCCACGCAGTTCGCTTCCCAGGTGCTGCCCTTCGCCATCTTCGGCGGCTTTTTCTTCAACATCCTCGGTCTGGTCTGGCTGGGGGTCGGCGCCTACGCCGTCCTGACCGTTTTCCAGCTGATCACGCTGCCGGTGGAATTCGATGCCTCGAAGCGGGCTCGGCTCCAACTGGTAGACCTGGGCATTCTCGAACAGGATGAGATTCCCGGTGTGGTCAAGACCTTGAACGCCGCCGGCTGGACCTATGTCGCCGCCTTCATCTCGAGCCTGGCCTGGTTGATCTACTTCATCGCCATGGCTCGCCGGTAGGCATCCCGCCCCGGTTGTTTTTGAGCCGCACCTCGCAAGACGGGGGGGGCGGCTTTTCTTTTGACCCATCCGTGCGATCCGCAGCGTCTCAGGTACGCTTCAATCGTTGAGGAGTCGGCAGGC
This sequence comes from Opitutales bacterium, assembly GCA_051117635.1. GTDB lineage: Bacteria > Verrucomicrobiota > Verrucomicrobiia > Opitutales > JABSRG01 > JBNPEH01. The sequence continues at coordinate 75,006 of JBNPEH010000044.1, forward strand.
CCTGAAACATCCGGTTACCTACAACAAAACCGTGCGTACGCCGGCGCGGTTCGGAAAATCGCGGAGGGGCGCCGCCTGGCCGGTAAGCACATCGACGACAAAGAAGCCGGCGTCACTGAAATAAAGGATGAAATCCCGCTCGCCGCCGGCCGGGATGGTTCCCCAGGGCCGGGTCAGCTCCACGCGCATTTCGCCGAGGATGACCGCCCCCGGGACCTGCATGCGCGGATCCCGTTCGGCGAGGCCCGCGGCGGCGATCAGGAGGTTGTTCAGGTCATGGGCGGTAACCTGCGGATCGTTTTCCGGCAGATCGAGAACAGCCCGTGTCCAGCGCAGCCACCGCCACAGCTCCACCACCCAGTCCTGCTCGATGATGACGTAGGCTTCATCCGCGAGATGGATTTCAGGTTCGTGGCCGAGGATTTCGACGAGGCGGCGGCGCACCTCGCCGCGCTTCAGGACAAAAACCGTTCCCTTAAACTGGGATACCCGGAGCGGGGCCACGGGCCGGATCGCCGGTGCGTTGGCCTCGCTGTGCAGACCGGCCTCCAGGAGGCCGACCGCATGCAGCAGCCCCGCCGCGAGGAGAAGACCCAACCTGAAGCGGCGGCGATTCATGCCCAGTTGATGAAGTAGATGTTCCCGGCGTTGGGGTAACGATCGAGATCGACCATCTCCCCGGTTTGCGGCTCGACCACCATCCAGCCGCGATCGGTCGCGGCGATGCCCACCGCGTGATGGCCCCCCGCGCCCGGTCCCGCCCAGGCAGTCTTTTGCCGTGCCACCGCACTGCCGACACGGGGTCGG
>JBNPEH010000024.1:0-9488 GCA_051117635.1 Opitutales bacterium
GGCTGGGCTCAAAGGACATGTCTCTTCATTCCGTCTTTCAGTTTGGTGACATCACGCATGAGCGATTTCGTTCAATTCCAATTCTCTGCTCAGGCAACGCTGATAGGCTGATTCCAGCAACCCTCGACCAGGAAAACGATGTACCTCGATCGCACATCCGATCACCTGACGGGAAAGCGCATCGAATTGCTTCGCCATCTCCGGCCTTCCTTCGTGCTCTTCGCGCTCTTCGTGGTGATTCATTCTTTTCTCTCGAACAGCGGTTAATCCCTCGTGGTCTCAGCAGCTCGCCCTTGCGGGCCGGAGCATCGGTGGTGGTAAACGATTAATGAGTAGAAACCACCTTTGTGCTCAAGCCGAGGCGCCCTGGCCCTGCGACCACCAGTAGCCGAAGGCCGCGCCGCAGAGCCCGCCCATGATGTGCGCGAACTGGCTGATGTCGTCGTCCTTGAAAATGGCGATGATCTCATGGCCCAGGTAGAGGACCACCACGACGATGAAGGTGGCGGGCAACGTTCCCTTGCGCATGTTCACCAGGCTGCCCAGCAGGATCATCATGAAGGCGATTGCGCTGGCCCCGGTCAGGCCGGAACTGAAAAGAAGGACGTGCAGCGCGCCGCTGGCGGCGGCGGTCAGGCAGGCGATGAGGATCAGCGGCCCGGTTCCGTACTTTTCCTCCAGGATCGGACCGATCAGCAGGATGACCGTGAAATTGGCCGTGAAGTGTGACCAGTCGGCGTGACCGAGCACGTGCGTGAAGAGCCGGACATAGTCGAGCGGATCCTTGAAATCGAAACTGCCGGGCAGCACGAACAGGAGGTCACGGGCGTTGCCGGCAGTGAGCGTCGTGGCTGCCATCATTGCCAGCGCCAGCAACGCCAGCGACAGGACAAACGGCGCGTTGTAGGTAACCCGGATACTGCGCATGGACCTTACAGTATCCGGGAAAGGCCGGCGGGGTGCAAGGGTGGGGCCGAGGCCCGGGTGGGCGGACTAGTCGCCGGAACCGGTCGCCGCTTCAGTTGCTTTGCGGGCGGCGCGCCCGGCCTCGCGTTCGAGGCGCTGTTGCTCTTTCTCGTAGGCGCGGGCTGCCTGGCGGGCCTCCTGGTAGGCCTGGTCGAGGGCGCGCCGGTGGCTTTTTTCGAGTTGCGGGTAGATGGCCATGGCGGCGGCGAGCGCCTGTTCGTATTCGGCTTCCCCTCCGAACTCGTGGTGCAGGTAAACCGAATAGTCGCTCAGCTTGTCGAAGGACAGGGAGGAGGAATCGCGGATGGCGTCCCAGCCACCGAGGGCGGAAACGGCGCCGATCTCCTTTGCCTTTTTTTTCATCGCACCGGCGAACATGCCGCCGAACGGTACCTTGCTCGCGATGGCCTTGCCGGCCTGATCGGCCGCCATTTCGCCAGCCTTGGCCCCGACCTTGGTGTTGAGGGCCTTGGTCGCCCATTCGGTCGGTTCGCCGTCGATGTCGAAGGGTAGCAGGTATTCACCCTCGTTGTCGTAACGGGGTTCGGGTACCTCCATGACGATCGCGCCCGAGTCGAGCAGCGCCTGCACCTGCTCGTACTTGTCGATGATCCGGTCGACCTGACCGAGCACCATTTGAGCCTTGATGATGGGCCCCATGTCGTCGATCGCGACGAGGGGTTGGAGGGTTAAAGTACCGGCCAACAGACCGATCAGGAGTGAACGTTTTAGCGGTAACAGCATGGTTTCAGGGAATTGAGGTATTTTCTTCATCTGGCGCAGTGCGTTGGTACAGACAAGCAAAAATCCCGGCCCCCGCTTGACGGGCTATAATTTCATTGCCCGGCACGTCTCCCGTTTTCAAGGTAGGCAAACTGGGAATCCCGCCCCGGACGCGATTCTCCCCAGCTTAACCCCCAACCCCAACCCCTACGCCCCCCATACCCCGTCATGCTGACTGTCCGTGATCTTCTGAACCAGAAGGAAACCCAGGTCCATACCATCTCCCCGGATGAAACCGCCTACAACGCGCTCCTCCAGATGGCTGAGGCGAACATCGGTGCGCTCCTCGTCATGGAGGGCGATTCCCTGCGCGGCATTTTCTCCGAACGTGACTACGCGCGGAAGGTCGCGCTCCGCAACCGCTCGTCCCGCAACACGCCGGTGAGCGAATTGATGTCGCCCGACCCGGTCTGTATCGTGCCGGCTACGTCCGTCCACGAGTGCATGGAGCTGATGACCAATAAACGGCTGCGCCACCTGCCGGTCGAAGTGGAGAACCACATCGTCGGCGTGATCTCCATCGGCGACGTCGTCCGCGCCATCATTTCCGACCAACGCGTCACCATCGAAAACCTCGAAGGCTATATCCACGGCACCGCCCTGGGCGGGTAGTCGTCAGTCGCCAGTGGCCAGTTTCCAGTCGCCAGTTCGGATAGCATCCGGCTCGGAGGCCGGCATTCTGGCGGGCTGGCCTCAGGACTGCCGCCGCTCCCAGAGTGAAAGGCTGCTCCACCTTAGAAGGTTACCCATGTCCTGATCGTACCCGTACCCGATCACCGTCAACCGGCAACCGGCAACTGACAACTACTCACTTGTCTTCAACTTTCGCTTCAGGTCGGTCAGGCGGCGCTGGGCGTCCCGGTTGCGGATGGCGATTTCCCAGGCCTGGGGATCCCCGACGATGAAGACCTTTTTCCGGCCCCGGGTCAGCGCGGTGTAGAGCAGGTTGCGCTGCAGCATCATGTAGTGCTGGCGCAACAGGACGATGACCACGACCGGGTACTCGCTGCCCTGGCTCTTGTGGACGGACAGGGTATACGCGAGTTGCAGGTCGCCCAGCTCGCCGCGCTCGAACACCTTCTGGTCGCCCTCGAAGCTGAGCGTCAGCTGGCTGCCGTCCGGACTGACCCCGACGACCTGCCCCATGTCGCCGTTGAAGAGCCCCTTGTCGTAGTTGTTGCGGGTCTGGATGACCTTGTCGCCGATCCGGAAAACGGTGCCGCCGTAGGTGATTTCCGTCGGCAGTGGCTTACCCGTGCGTTGCCGGAAGTGCTGCTGCTGCGGCGTGAGCAGGGGCCTGGCGGGCCGTTGTTTCGCCTGGTCCGGCCCGTTCAGGTCCGCCTGGAGGCTGGTATTGAGGTTTTGGATACCAGCGATCCCTTTGTGCATCGGGGCCAGGACCTGAATGTCCATGACCGGATTCAGCTGGTAGGCCTTGTGGATGAACCGGGCGACCAGGCCACGCGTCCGCTCCAGCGCGACTTCGGGTTCGTCCGCCCGGATGAAATGGAAGTCGTCGTCCGTCCGGATGTCGGCCGCGCTGTCGATCACGCGAGCCAGGCTGGTCTTGCCGGCCAGAATGCCGTGGGCCGTGTCGACGATCTGGCTGCCCTCGCGCTGGCGGAAAATGGTCGCCAGCCGGATGACAGTCGGCAGGCCGGAGGCGATCAGATCCTGCAGCAAGTTGCCCGGCCCCACGCTGGGCAGCTGGTCGGCATCCCCGACGAGGATCAGCTGGGTGGCCGGTTTGACTGCCTGCAGCAGGAGGGCCGCCAACCGGGTGTCGAGCATGCTGACCTCGTCGAGGATCAGGACGTCGGCCGGCAGCGGCCGGTCCGCGTTATGGAAAAATCCGCCCTGCGCCGGATCGTATTTCAGGATGCGGTGGATGGTGCTGGCCGTCGCGCCGGTGGTCTCGGCCAGACGCTGGGCGGCCCGACCGGTTGGTGAGGCCAGCAGGAGTTTCACCTTTTTGGCCTGCAGGATCGCGACCACCGCCTGTAAAATCGTGGTTTTCCCGGTACCGGGACCGCCGGTGATGATGGACAGCTTGCTGCCGATGGCGGCGCGGACCGCGTCGGCCTGCTCCGGGGCGAACGCAAAGCCGGCCCTGTCCTGAGCCCAGGCGACCGCCTTCTCGATGTGAATCGACGGCAAGTGCGCGGGCTCGGCAAGGAGGGTGCGCACAGCCTGCGCGACAGTCCGCTCGGCCCGGGCCAGGGCGGGGCTCTGGACGGCGGGCGGATTAGTCGGGACGGGTAGCAGGTCCCCGTTCTCGATGAGCGCTTCGAGCTGTTTGAGCACGAGATCCTTTTCCAGCTCCAGCAGATGCACGGCCTCGTCGATCAGGGCGTGGTGCTGGCCGATGGTGTGGCCTTCCTCCTCGAGCGTGTTCAGGGCGTGAAGCAGTCCGGCCCGGCTGCGCTGTGGGTGGGCGTTGGAGAAACCGAGGTTGAGGGCGATGCGGTCGGCGGTCTTGAACCCGATCCGTTCGATGTCCCGAACCAGCTGGTACGGATTTTCGCGGACGATGCGCTCGGCGTTGTCGCCATATTTTTTGACCAGGCGCACGCACTGCGCCGAGGTCACGCCGTAGGTCTGGAGAAACAGCATGACCTGGCGCACCGCATGCTGGGCGTCCCAGGCCTTCTTGATCGCCTCGGCCCGGCCCTTGCCGATGCCGGGCACCTCCTGCAGCCGCCTGGAATGATGGCTGATGATGTCGAGCGTTTCGGTGCCGAAGTGGTCGACGATCTTGTCCGCGTACTTCGGACCGATGCCGGGTACGAGCCCGCTGCCCAAATACTTGCGGATGCCGTAAACGGTGGCGGGCAACCGCGACGCAAAGCGTTCCACCTTGAACTGCTCGCCGTGCTTCGGGTGATGTGTCCACTGGCCGGATACCTCCAGCGTCTCGCCGCACTGCACGCCGGGAAGCGGGCCCGTCACCACCACCGTACGCTTCAGCGATTCGGCCCGCAGCTCCCCAATGCAGAACTGGTTCTCCTCGTTGAAAAACAGGACCCGTTCGAGGACGCCGGTCAGCGTTTCCCCTGCGGGCCGCCGGGACGCCCGGTTGGCCATGGCTTCGATCATCCCTTATCCCGGCTCAGCGCCAAGTGTTTTCAGCGGGCAGGGGTCAGGTCCGCAGGGTTTCGGGAAACCAGGCCCTGGCCAGGCCTGGCATGTCCGGATAGACACCGTCGGCCTCTTCCGTGGCCAGTTGTTCGACCGTGTGGCTGCCCGTACCGACCACCGCGACCCGCAAGTCGCCCGCCCGGGCCGCCGCGATATCGAACGGGCTGTCGCCGATCATCAGCGTGGTCGCCGGGTCGATCCCCAGTTGCTCGATCACATGGCGGGTAAACGCCGGTTGAGGTTTCCGCCAGGCCGTGTCTTCCGCGCCGAAGACCCCGGCAAAGGCATCCGCCCAGCCCAGGTGTTTCACGATCTTCCGGGCAAAGCAGCCCGACTTGTTGGTGAAGACGCCCTGCCGGAGGCCTCGCTTGTGGAGCGCGGAAACCAGTTCCCGGGCGCCGGGCAGCGCAAACAGGCCCTCCAGGCAGTGTTTGGCAAAGTAAGCATCGTAGTGCGGCACGGCCTCCCGGGCCTGTTCCTCGCCGATCAGTTTGGCCATGGTGATGGGGACCGAGCCCCCGACCGTGGCCTTGAGGGTGTCGTAGGAGACCGGGGCCAGCCCCAGCTGCTCGAGCGCGTGGCAGTAACTGGCGTAGATGGCCTGGAAGTTGTCCACCAGGGTGCCATCCAGATCGTACAACACGGTTTTGATCGGGGGTTTGGCCGTCATCGGAAGGTCAGCCCTGTCGCCGCAAAAACAATTGTCAATACGCTCGGGCCGAAACAGCCTCCGGCGCTATGGGAACCGCTCCGTCAGCGTCATCGGCAGCCGGCCAGCCACCCCGGCTGGCGGTCCGGGGCGGGGGCGGCGGCATCGAGGTGGTCTTCAGCGGTGGCTGGCTCCTGAAAGCGCCGGGGCCGAAGCGGGATGACGTGCAGGCCAACCTGGAAGAGCAGGCCGCGACCACCGGGCCGGTCCGGGTCCGGGCGGAAGACCTGACCGCGTGGGACACGTCCGTTTTGCCGGCGCTGCTGGCCGTCGGCGAATGGGCCGAGGCCCATGACCGTGAGGTCGATTACACCGGGCTGCCGGCCGGCGCGCGCCGGCTGTTGGACCTGGCGACCGCGGTGCCGGAAAAGGAAGGAGCGCGTCGCCATAATCCGGATCCCGGCGTCTTCGAGCGGATCGGTCGGTTCGTCTTTGCGGCGCGGGCGGGGGCGGACGGCTGGTTCGAGTTTATCGGCGATCTGGTGTTGAGCTGTTTTCGGGTTCTGCGTGGCCAGGCGCGAATGCGGTTCCGCGATTTCTGGGCCGTGGTGGAGGAGGTGGGCTCGGATGCGCTGCCGATCGTTACCCTGATCAGTTTTCTGGTCGGGCTGATCATCGCCTTTCTGGGATCGGTCGTGCTGCTCCGTTTCGGCGCGACGTACTATGTGTCTTATCTGGTTGGTTACGGGATGTTGCGGGAAATGGGAGCGCTGATGACCGGGATCATCATGGCGGGGCGGACCGGGGCCGCCTTTGCCGCCCGGATCGGCAGCATGAAGGTAACGGACGAGATTTCGGCCCTCCGGACGCTCGGGGTCAGCCCGATCGATTTCCTCGTGTTGCCGCGCATCCTGGCCCTGGTGCTCATGATGCCGCTGCTGACCATTTACGCCAATTTGGTCGGGATCCTAGGCGGGGTGCTGGTGGCGGTCAGCATGCTCGACATGGCGATCCCGATTTTCACCAACGGCATGTTGGAAGCGGTGTCCATCGTCGACCTTGCGCTGGGTATTTTCAAGGGGACGGTCTTCGGGGTGCTGGTGGCCGCCGCCGGTTGCCTGCGCGGACTGCAGTGCGGCAAGTCTGCCGATGCCGTCGGGGCGGCAGCGACTTCCGCCGTGGTGACCGGCATCACCCTCATCATCGCCTCCAACGCACTGATCGACTGGCTGGCCGCCCTGAACGATATCTGATTTTCGCCCCACGTTTCATGACCGTAGAACCCGACAGCCCAGGCACCGATGCCGAGAAAGCACGCGTTGTGGTGGACGGTACCGCCATCCGGGTCGAGGACCTGACGATGGCCTACGGCAGTTTTGTCGTGATGCGCGACTTGTCGTTCGAGGTGAAAGCCGGGTCGGTCGTGGTCGTGATGGGGCTCTCCGGTTGCGGCAAGTCAACCCTCTTGCGGCACCTGATCGGCCTGCAGGAACCGGCTGCCGGAGCCATCCACTACGGCGATCTCAACTTCACCGAGGCAGGCAAGTCCGCCCGGACGTTCATGCTGCGCCGCTTCGGCGTGTCCTTCCAGGGCGGGGCGCTCTGGAGCAGCATGACCCTCGCCGAGAATGTCGCCCTCCCGATGGAGTTGTACACCGACCTGCGGTCGGCCGAAATCCGGGAGCAGGTCTCAGCCAAGCTGTCCCTGGTCGGACTCTCCGGCTTCGAAGATTATTATCCCTCCGAGATCAGCGGGGGTATGATGAAACGCGCCGGCCTCGCCCGGGCCATAGCCCTCGATCCCGAAATCCTCTTTTTCGATGAGCCCTCCGCCGGGCTGGACCCCCTCAGCTCACGTCGCCTCGACGATCTGATCCTCGAGCTGCGCGAGAGCACGGGCACGACCGTGGTGGTGGTCACCCATGAGCTGGCCAGTATCTTTGCCATCGCCGACACCTGTCTGTATCTGGATGTGGAGGAGCGGACGCTGACCGCGCAGGGAAACCCGCACGACCTGCTGAGGCAGCCGGGCGAATCCAACGTGAAAGCCTTCCTCAGCCGGGGGAAAGGGGACGGTGCGGCGACCGACTGACCCGCTTTTCGATTGCCAGCGGACAGGTTGTGAAAATCAATGAACAAGCGTTATGAGCCGTAGTGCCAACCCCGTGACCATCGGTCTTTTTGTGACCGGAGCCTTTGCCATCCTGATCGGCATGCTGGTTTTCTTTGGCGCGACCAAGATCTTCGACCGGCGTGAGCGTTTCGTCGCCTACTTTGACGAGTCGGTCAACGGGCTCAACATCGGCGCTGCCGTGAAGTTCAAAGGCGTTCCCATCGGGCGTGTCGTTGAAATCCGAATACGGTATAATCAGGGCGCTCTCAGTTCGGCCATCCCCGTTATCATGGAGATCGACACCCAGCGGCTGACCAACGATCTGGGCGTCAGCGTCAATCTGGCAGACCAGGAACAGTTTTTCTCCCAGGTGGAGCAGGGGCTGCGGGCCAAGCTCAACAGCGAGAGCTTCATCACGGGCCTTCTCTTCGTCGAGTTGGACTATTTTCCGGATACCCCGATGAACTTCGTGCAGGAGACCTTCGTGCTGAATGAAATTCCCACGGTGCCCAGCTCCCTGGCCGAGATCCAGCGCAGTGCCACCGAGGCCATCGCCAAAATAGGCAGCGTCAATTTCGAGGACATCGGCCAGGAGGTGAACACCTTGTTGACGCTTGCCAATGATCGTCTGGAGGGAGTTGATTCCCGGCGCATCTCCGACGCGGTCAGCCGGGCCGGCAATGCAGTTGCCGAACTCGCCGAAAGCGATGCCATCGCGGAACTGATCGCCGATCTCCGCTCGACCCTCCAGCGCATCGACCGGATCACCGGCGGCCTGGAAACCGAGGTGCCCGAAATCAGCGCCGCCTTCCGGCAGACCGCCGATAAACTGAAGGATACGCTCGGACGGCTCGATTCGCTTCTCGGGTCCGCCAACACCCTGGTCGCACCGGAATCGGATGTCCGCTACCAGTTGGACCGGACGCTGACCGAATTGCAGACCGCCGCCCGGGCCCTGACTGACCTGGCTCAGTTCCTGGAACGTAACCCTCGCGCCCTGCTGACCGGCCGCGAAACCGCAGAACCCTGATTAACCCCCGCCTTCGCTATGAGCCGTCGCCGTCTTTTTTGCCCCTGGATCCCGGTCGTCGCCACCGGGTTGTTCGCCGTGGTGCTGAGCGGCTGTGTCAACCTGGAGCCCGAAACCGTACCGGTCCGCACCTACAAACTGAGCCCTGTGCTCGAAGAACCCCTTCCCGCGGCAGCGGATTCCTCGCTCGCGCTTTACGTCCGCCGGGTCGACCTGCCGGGCTATCTCCAGACGCGCCGGATCCTCGCCGAGACCAGAGACAACCGGATCGACAGCAGTCCTTACGCCGTCTGGGCCGAGCCGTTCGGGGAGGGAATCGCCCGGGTGGTCGCCCTCAATCTCGGTCAGGCCTTCGGCAGTGAACAGCTCGGTTATTACCCCTGGCGGCCTTCCGACCCGGAGGCTTACTTCATCCGCATCCAGGTCGTCCGTCTCGACCTGCCCGAAGGCGGCGACCTCGAAATGGCTGCGCGCTGGTCGGTCACCCGCGGGGCGGATGGGGCCAAGGTGGCCGGAGGGACATTCGTCGACAGTCGGCAGCCCGCCCGGGATGCCATCGGCTCCCGCATTGATGCACTCAATCAGCTCCTCGGGAACCTCGCCGCTGATATCGCCGCGGCCCACGGGGAAGGGGATTAAGGCGTGATTGAAAAGTCGAGATAATCAGAAAACAGACGGCTTGTACGCGTGTGGCGGGCCTCCTCCTACGCAAAAAGCTTCGGCGGACGGGGTAGAGCCCGCCACTCCATGGAGACGCCGGCTCTTCCTCCTTCGCTCTTGAGCTATGGCGGACAGGTCGGCCGGCGTTC
>JBNPEH010000002.1:0-30291 GCA_051117635.1 Opitutales bacterium
CCGTTTTTCCGATTGTTGTGTGGGGTTCGTATTTTTCTCTCTTCTCTCGTGGAGTTTGCGCCCGGCGGGCTCGGTAGTCGGGCCGGCACCGTTTAGGTCAGAGGGTCACCACCTCAAAGACCCCGAAAATGCTGAAGTCCCGCAGGTCGGTCGTGGCGATGACCCGGATGTCGTGGATGTAGTAAGTTGCCGCCAGTGTTGTATCCAGAATCCGCTTACGGCCCAGGCGGTGTTCCTCCAGCCACTGGAGGGCCAGGCTGGTTGATGCCTCAGTCGGAAACACCTGCCGGATCTGGTGGCTGGTCCAGATCTGTCGCGCCTGCTCGACCGCGGTTTTCATCGTAAGGGGCTTCGTGAAGCGCCTGGGATCGGTCACCACGTGGATCCATTCCTGAATGACTTGCGGGGTGAGGACCATCGAACCGTGGGCCGACAGTTCGGCGCTCACCCATTGCCGCGCTTCCGCATGACCAGGATGTTCCGCCAGCGCCCAGGCGACGAGAAATCCCGTATCAATCCCCGGCCCCATCCCCCATTTCCTCCAGCAGGTCGTCATCCGGGCCCAACGCGCGCCGAACCGTACCCACGCTCAGAGCCGACAGTTCCTCCAGACCCTGCGTAGGGGTCGTCCATTGCTGACGATACGCTTCCATCGCTTCGCGGATCAGCTCCGAGGCCGTCCGGTCCTGCCGGCGCGCCGCCTCTTTAAACGCCCGATAGGTGGGCTCCGACACATACAACGTGATGGGTTTCATACATACATATGTATATAGGTAGGGCGGGCCGTCAACGCATAAACGCCAGGCTTTGGAACAGGGGATCCCTGTTCCCGAGGCGCCGCCGCCGATCGTACATGTGGGCGAAAAGAATCGGGAAACAGGGCAATCTCACGAACGTGCCTTTCACATCAATGCTGCAAGCTCCTCGACCAGAATCATTTACCGCCCTTTTTCCGATTCTGGTGAGAAGTCCGGGCTAATCGCGAGGATCCGGCTTGAGCGCGCTGGCGGTCATGACCACGCCGATCGACAGCAGCAGCGCCCCGACGTAAGACAGGCTGGTGATGAGGCTGACCGAGACGCCGGGGATGAACCGGCCGATCGCCATGGGTACAGGCAGGACCAGCAGCCCGCCCGCGATCAACAGGATGCGCGGCGTGCCGGTGCTTTTCCGCACGAGGGTGATGACCGCATAAACGGCGGCGACGGTGGCGGCCAGCCCGAGGAGACTGTTGATGAATACAGGCGTCATGGCCGTATGCTGGTCACCCGAGGGTCGGAAGGCCATACCGTTTAAAGACGGGTTCTCTGAGTGCATGTTTCGGTCCAAAAGGCCTCGCACAGCGCCACGGCGGCACAGCGGTGCATTCCAATCCAAGCCTCTGGCAGAGGACGTTTAGCCCGAACTGCTCACCAGAATCGGGAAACAGGCCGGTAAATAATTCTGAACGAGGGATTTGCAGCCTTTCTTCGAAATGCACGTTCATGGTGGGGCCCTGTTTCCCGATTCTTTTCGCCCACATGCGCGATCTGCGGCGTTGTCGGGCTGGAAACCGCCTGGTTACGCACCTGAGTGCGCGCCCAGCCGGTTTCGCCCTCCCGCCGTCGCCATTCAGGCTATGGCGGACACGCCGCCTGGCAGCTCATCCCATCTGGGCTTCATGAGAAGTCCGGGTTAGACGCGATTCGTTGTCGTTGTCGTTGTCGTTGTCGTTGTCGTTGTCGTTGTCGTAATCGAAGATTCGTTTTGAGATCAGCGTCCGCCTAAACGCGTGAGCATTGAAACAATGCGGATCAGCATATCCCGGCCTTTGGCATGTGAACCGTCCGACAGGCATTCGCATTCTTTCAAAAGGTCCTGAGTGGCCGCGCACTCAAGAGCCGAACCACGGGCAATTTCAAAGAACCGTCGTCGGTCAGGTTCGGTGCCTTTCCCATTTCCCTCCGCAATATTCTGAGCGATTGATTGTGATGACCGCAGGAGTTGATCACGAGCGAAACGGCTGGATCCCTTAAGGTGTTTGCATGTTTGAAAACTCCAGCCGGCGTAACGAATCGCCAACTGGTAAACATCCAACTTTTCATGCCCGAATTCCATAGGTCTCCTCCTCGTCGATTACGACAATGACAACGACTGGTCGATCCTCGGTCCTTATCCACATCTCCGTTCTGGCGCTGTGCGAGGCCTCGTCTGTAATTATGAGTAAGTCCTTGTCCCGGTCCGTTGACAATCAGAAAGGTGAACGCATGTTCACCTTCTGCCATGTGGGCGCTCGGGAATCCCAGTTGCTTTACCTGCTTCGGCTCGTTGCTCGAGCCGGGACCGCTGGCGCGGCTGGCCCTCGAGCGCGGCTACCGCGCCGTCGGGCTCAGTGACTGGCGCGGCTTCTATGGCGCGGTGCCCTTTTCCCAGGCCTGCGCGGAGCCCGATCCCTGGGGCGTCGGTGGAAAACTCGGCGGGCGGCTGCACAAGCGCGGGCGCGGCCGGGCCATCATCCAGCCGGTCTTCGGGACCTACCTGCCGCTGGCGGGTGTCGGGCCGGTCCAGGTCACCACTCGCGAGCCCGAGGGCTATGGGCAGCTCTGCCACGCCCTCACCCAGTGGAACGCCGGTCTGCGGGGCGACGGCGCGCCCGGTCCGGCCGGGTTGCCGGGCAGCGAGACCCCGGTCCCGCTCGACGCCTTTTGTCGCTTCTGGGAGCGGGCCCGCGATCGCTGCTGGCTGTCCATGCCCATCCGACCCGATCCGGATCCCGAGACCGCCGCGGGCCGCAGCGCCGGGCGGCGGCAGCGCAACGGGGGCGCTGCCGCCCCGCCCCCCTGGGTGGCCTGGGAACGGCGCTACCGCGCGCTGGTCGCCGCCGTCGGCGCGGACGCCGTCTGGCTGGAACTGGGTTGGCACTATCCCGCACAACGGTCGCTGCAGCGGCGCGTCTTCGCTGAGTTGGGGCGTCGGCCGGACAGCCCGCGCTGGGTGATCATGACCGGGGCGCGGCTGGCGGATCCGGGGGACGTCGCCGCGCTGCGCACGCAGCAGGCCATCGGCTCGCTGACGCTGGTCAACGAGCCACATCCGGACAAGCTGCCGGATGGCGACTACGGCCTGCCGGAGGCGGACCGGCTGATGGAGGCCTTTACCCGCTGTCCCGAGGCGGTGCGCGGCACCGAGGCCTTTGTCGATGGTTGTGGCTTCGACTACACCTATGGCCGCGTCTTCATGCCGCACTGGACCGGACGCGAGGATCCGGGTGGATCGGCCTTCGACGACGCGGCGGACGATCGCCGGCTGCGCGCGCTCTGCCGCGAAGGGCTGGCCCGCAATTACGCCCCGGCACGCTATCCCTGGGCCAACCGGCCAGACGATGCGTCACTGGAGCAGCGTCTCGAACGCGAGCTGCGCATTGTCCACGAGACCGGCTACAGCGGCTATTTTCTGATTTTTCACGCCATCGTGGAGGCCTGCCGCGAGCGCGGGATCGACGTCCTGGCGCGGGGCAGCGCGGCGGGTAGCCTCATCTGTTACTGCCTCGGCGTGTCCAATGTCTGCCCGTTCCGCTTCGGGCTGAGTTTCGAGCGCTTCCTCAACCACGAGCGGCTGCGCCATTCCAAGCTGCCCGACATCGACCTCGACCTGCCCTGGGACCGGCGCGACCAGATCATTCGCTGGGTCTACGAACGCTTCGGGCAGGCAGGCGACGATCCGGCCGCCGGGCGCGTCGCCATGATCGGTGGTTTCAGCACTTACCAGGCGCGGGCGGCCATCGCCGAGGTCGCCAGGACCCGCGGCCTGCCCGAGTCCGTCGTGCGGCGCTGGACCCGCTACCTGCCGATGGGCGGCATGGCCAAATTCCGTGACCGCGAGGCCCTGCTGGTGGAGGCGGGGGACCTCGCCAACGAGGAGGGCTTCGCCGAGGCGGCCGGCATCGCGCTGACGCTCGACGGGCTGCCGCGCCACCCGATGATGCACCCCTGCGGGATCGTTATCGCGGACCGCCCGTTGACCGCCTTCATGCCGCTCGACCCCTCCAGCAAGGGCTTTCCCATGACCCAGATGGCGATGGACCCGGTCGAGGACCTCGGCCTGCTCAAGCTCGACCTGCTTGGCCAGGCCGGGCTCGCCGTGCTCCGCGATGCCCGGCTCGACATCCGGCAGGATCCCCACGCCCAAGCCGCCACCGAGGCCGAGGACGCCGCCGAGCCCGTCCTCCAGGTCGCCGATACGCCGCCGGATCCGGCTGACGCCGTGGCCGCGGCCGACGGGTTCCCCGGTCCGGAGCCCTTTGCCGGCATGCATTACGATGACGCGCGGGTCTATGCGCTCTGCGCGGCCGGCCAGGCGCGCGGCGTCTTTCACATCGAGAGCCCGGCCATGACCAGCCTGCTCAGGCTCTGCCGCTGCGCGGATGTCGACTGTCTGGTGGCGACGGTCTCGGTCATCCGCCCCGGCGCGGCCAATGAGGACAAGAAGAACCTCTTCGCGCGCCGCTACCTCGGTCTGGACGAGCCGGTTTACCACCATCCGGACCTCGAGCCGATTCTCCGCGAGTCCTACGGCCTGATGATCTATGAGGAGCACATTATCCTCGTGGCGCATTACTGGGCAGGGCTCGACCTCGGCAAGGCCGACCTCCTGCGTCGCATCCTGGTGAAGAAAAAGGAGGGCGAGGAACTGGAGGCGCTGGGCCGCGAATTCGCCGCCTGCGCCCGCCGCAAAGGCTACAGCGACCGCGAGATCCTGACCGTCTGGACGATGCTGGTCGCCTTCTCCGGCTATATGTTCAACAAGGCGCACGGGGCCGCCTACGCCGTCGAGGCGTTTCATGGCTGCTGGATGAAGCTCAACTGGCCCGGCCATTTCCTCGCTGCCGTCCTCCAGAACCAGCGCGGGTTCTACGCACCGATCGTCTATGTCTGCGAGGCCCTCCGTAACGGCTACCGCTTCCGCCTGCCCGACGTCTGCCGCGCCGTCGACCGCTTCCGCGCCCGCGAAACGCCGACCCAAACCGAAGCCCCCGAAACGGCGGGTAGGAGCGACCCGCCGCCGCGCGGCTGGATCGATGTCCCGCTCTGGCAAATCAGGGGTCTGTCGCAGCGCTTCCACGAGCAGTGGCTCAGCTGTCTCCGGGCGCACCGGGCCGCCGGGGGGGCTGCGGACAAACCGCTCTTCGCCGACTGGGATCATTTTCTTTCGATGGTCCGGCCCGCCCCCGCCGACCTGCTGGTGCTGGCCCGCTCCGGCGCGCTCGACGCCTTTTTCGACGGGCATCGCCACCGCGCGGTCTGGGAGGCCGCTCGTATCGGGAAATCAACGACAAAGGCGGGGCAGGCGATGCTCCCGGGCGCATCCGCGCTGGCTCCGGGCCGTCTCCCCGACCTGCCCGCCGACGACCCGCGGACCCGGGCCGCCATGGAGCAGGCGCTCCTTCAGTTCCCGGTCACGCTCACACCCTACGCGCTCTGGCTGGACGGCCTCGATGCCTTTGGCTGCGTCCCCATTGCCCGGCTCCAGGCCTACGTCGGCGATGAAGTCGACATCCGCGGCGTGATCGTGACCACGCGAAGCCACCTGACCCTCAAAAAGGAGCCCATGAAATTCGTCACCCTGGCCGACCCGACCGGTTTCTGCGAAACGACGCTCTTCCCGCAGGTTTTCCGTGAGGCCGGATTCAAGGTCGCCCGCTCGATCGCCCTGCGCGTCCGCATCCGCGTCGAGCGCGACGACACCGACAGCGGCCTCTGCTGCGACGTCGTCGAGGTCATCGACCAGGTCTTCGCGGAGGAAGGCGGGTGAATCCGCTCGCCACTTCAGCAAGCGGGGGTCCCCGGGTCCTCCGGCGGTCGCCGGGGACGGCGGCCCTCCCGTGGGCGGTTGATACCCGGGAGGGCGGTCGTCCCCGACCGCCGTGCGTTGCCCAAGCCGTCCGTACCGCGCCGCTGCAGTCCGGATTGCCGGATCGATTACGATTGCCGCCCATTCGGCTCAGCCTAACGTCAATGGAGTCAATCTCCTTATTATCAATAAGTGCCGCCGGCCGGATACCCGGCACCGCTTCCTTGTTTGCAAAAGCCTTTCCGGATTAAATCTACGCATTTGGCGCGCGTGATGACTGTTCGTATGAAATCATTTTTAAAAAAAATCATACCAAAGACGCTGAGAGATTATATTTATTTTTTGCGTATAAGGGGATTTAAGCGGCAGGCTCTGTATACTTATCTTTCCCTGATTCAAAGGTTTCACTTCAAGGTCGATAGCGTGGTCAAAGTTTCGCTTCGAGGCGAAACGATCAGCTTTCCCCTGTCTCAGAAGGCTAATGTGGCGCAAAGGTTCGTAAAAAATGGTCAGTCAATAGCTGAACTGATTTCCTTTTCAAAGTTATGTGAAAGAAAGTCGTGTCTGTTGGATGTTGGCGCGGCCCAGGGCATATTTTCTGTGGTGTTCGCATCCTTTTCAAAAAGCGGATCGGCCCTTGCGGTTGAACCAGCCGAATCAATGATTTCGCAACTTGACGAAACGTTTGAACTTCACGGAGGCCAACGATTGAGAGCTGTCGGTGTAGCCCTTGGGAAACTCAAGGGAACGTCATCGTTTACGGCATATGGGGACGGACAAATAAGGATGTCCAAGGCAACTGCAGACAATCGACCGGAAATCGAAACAGATACCATGGATGCCTTTCTCGAAGCATCCGGTTTCTCGCCGGATCTGGTTAAAATCGATGTGGAAGGCTTTGAATTAGATGTGGTCGAAGGGGGTGTGCGTTTTTTAACAGAATGCAGTCCGACGCTTTTTATGGAAATTCATCCCGATATTCTTAAATCAGAAGGCATAGCATTATTGGAATTGAAATTGAGGTCTCTCGACTATGAAATCTATGATTTAAATGGTAATATAGTTTCTGATCTTAAGCGCTTTTGTTCTACACTGAGGGACAGTCCGAATGTAGGGCATGTCATTTGCGAAAAATAACGCTCTGACGAATGCCGGATCCGAACAGTTTTGTGGTGGCGGAGCGCAAGACGGTCTTTCATCTCATCCCCAAGTGCGCCAATTCGTCGGTGAAGGCGGCAATTCTCAAGGCGCATGGCATCCGCAAGCGGGGTAACCTGCATCACGAACCCTTTTTCCAATACATCAGCCCGGCGGAAGCGGCGCGGATGGTGGACCACTGGCAGGTCACGGTGGTGCGCGACCCCTACAGCCGGTTTGTCTCTTTCTACCGGCAGAAGATTCAGGACCCCGATCGGGTGAAGCCGTACACCCGCCGCTACGGCTGGACGCCCGATCTGTCGATGGAAGCCGTGCTGGAGCGCATGGCCGGCCTGGCTGAGGCTGACATGGAGATCCATTTTCGCCCGCAGTGGACAAACCTGGTCCACGCGAAGCGATACCTGCCCGATTTCACCGCCCGCCTGGAAACGCTGGATGCCGACTGGGCCGTAATCCGGCAACGGTATCCCGGCCTGGGCCGGCTCCGCCACATGAACCCGACCCCCGGGCCGAAGACGCCGGAATCTCTGCCGGCCGGCGTCGTCGCCGGTATCAATGAGGTCTATGGGGCGGATTTTCGCTGGCTGGATTATGCGCCGGCGATGTCCGGGCCTAAAAATCGATAACGTAAAATCGATCCTGAGAAAACCGGGCCGCCTCTTCCTCGGTAATCCAGCGCTCCTGGTAGTCGGGGCCCCAGGAATCCGAAAAGGCGATTTCTCCGGTGTCGGGGTTGTACCCGATGATCATGGCCATGTGACGGTTCTGACCGTGGTGAGGCGGAAGGTCGTCGGCGGCGCGGCGGCTTTCGCGCAGTTGTTTTTCCCAGGTATCCCAATCCGTGACGCGCTTGCGGTGTCGGGTCCGCTGTTTGGTGAGTCGGTTGAACGTCGGGGTAGAGTGGAGCGACCACATGACCGGCAGCCCGTCGTCGAGGTAGTCGTCGAGGAGGCGGATGGAGAGCGGAGCCTCGACGACATCGAAATCGCGGTTATTGCGTTGCAACCGGTAGCGTACGCCTTCGATCAACGGCGTGAGGTAGGTGCCGCCGCCGAGGTTGGTCTGCCCGGCCAGCGCCAGGAGGTACATGTCGGCAGACATCCCGAGGTAGCGCAGATAGCGTTCCATCGTGGCCGGTACGCAGTAACCCTTCGGCCCCTGGTTCACCATCGGGATATTGCCTACGACCACGTCGCCATTCGGGCGTTCCTCGATATTGGCCATGGCACGGTTGCGGATGTCGTTATCCGACAAACGGCGCTTAAGGCCGCCCTCATCTGCGAGGGGGCTCGGCATGATCTGCAACCCGACGTACTCCAGGTCCTCGGCCGCCAGCAGAAAGGCGGTGGGACCCGCGTCCCAGCGCAATGCCCGAAGACGGGTGCCCCGGCCCTCGCCCAGGCTCTGTCGGCTCGGTTGGCCCAACAGCTCGGTCAAGCGGCTTTCGAGCAAGGTGGCATCCCGGTCGATGGCTTCCTGAAGCTTCTGCTCCAGGTCCCGCGCTCCTTTGAGTTCGTGGACGCTGTCACCCTTGTTGGCGAAGACCAGGGAGAGGCGTTCCGGTCGCCCGTCCTCGCCGTAGAGGGCCGCGGTGTGAAAGCGGGCTCCCAGCAGCGTTTTCCGCGAACGGGGGTAGGTGCGGAAACTCGACAAGCGGGATGTTTTCGATTCGCGCGGCCAGCCCAACCGGCGGGCTACGGCGTCGACCGGTTCCTGCCACAGGTTCAGGTCCTGACCAAAGACGGGCTGGCCCAGCGCTTCGTTCAGGGTCGGTCCGTCCGGTCCCGATATCGCTTCGGCGCGGGCGGCTTCCAGCCAGATCTGGTCCTGCTGTGCGAGTTGATCAAACGGCAGAACAAAGACCTGACCATCGCTTCGCCGGATTTCCACCGACCGCTCGGAGGGAAACCCGAGAACGGTCCCCTCCAGCGTCCTGCCGTCGGGTGCGGTGAAGGTGCGGACTTCATCGGCCGACAGCCCCAGACTGACCGCGGCCAGGCCGATTACGCAACCCAGCCGCCTGGATTTGCGAGTCCACCTCATGCGGGGCTGTCGGGTTGACGGTCCGGAACTAAGGTCATGAATCCAATGTGTGTCCAGGAACCGGTCTAACAATCCTAAAATCAGCAAACCGGATCGTCGTACCGCGCCGCTTCAGCAAGCGGGGGTCCCCGGGGGTCCGGCGGCCGCCGGGGACGGCGGCCCTCCCGGGTGATGCCGCCGGTGCGCGGACGATGCGGAAACCGGTCTCGTCGTTGCGCGCTTCCGGAAAGAGGGTGTTGCGGCGGGCCAGCAGCAGGTAGGCGGGACGGTCGCTGCCCCAGCAGCCGCCACGTGTGACGTAGGCGAGGCTGGTTTTGGTGTAGGGGGTGTCGACCCACTCCCAGACGTTGCCGGACAAATCGTAAAAGCCGTGCTCGTTGGGTGGAAAGCTGCCCACGGGGGCGGTGCGGGGAAAAGCGTCCGCGTAACCGCCCGGGATGGTGCCCCACCAGGAGGGTTTACCTGGCTGCGATTCTTCACCGGCGTAGTTGCCGTAGCCGGCCGGCGGGGGCCAGGTTTCGCCCCACGGATAGGCCGCCTCGCTGTGGAAGAGGCGCGCCTCCGGCGTATCGCCGGTCTCCTCGGCCAGGCCGGCGGCCCGACTCCACTCCCGGTCGGTTGGCAGCCGGTATTCATGCGTTTCCGGCAGGTCGCCGGTCGCGTGGTCGTGCCTGGTCAACCAGGCGCAGAAGGCCCGGGCATCCTTGAGCGACACCCCGACGACGGGATGATCGCCGTTCTGGGCATAGCCGGGGTCCTGCCAGGTGTCGCCATTGGGCGCCCAGTCAAAGGCGTCCGCCCGGAGGGAGACCATGCCCTCGGTGGCGTCGTAGCCGGTCGCCGCGACAAAGGCGGCAAAGTCCTTTTTCCGCGTTTCGTAGATGGCCATGCGCACATCCTCCAGACCTGGGATGAGCCGAAACGCCATCCCCTGGCTGCTGACCGGCATGGGTGGCAACATCGCCGGCAGGGCGGCGGGAAAAGCAAAACAGGCGAGTAGCAACCGGCGACGCATGGGGTTCAGGGGACCATGTCCTGTGCCAAAAGGGGGATATCGGCTGCAGGGCTGCCGCTTTTGGCCTGCCGCCGGGGTTTTTCGGTCCAACGAATCATGCTCCATCTTCTCCGGCACCGTGCCGCCATTCGACCGGCTCAAAAATCCAGACCGAGGGGCTCGGCGCATTTGCGGAGTCTTAACATTCGGGGCCCCTGCAGGCCTCCTCGCCTGGTCCCGGTGCTCACCGGACAGGTTACGGGACCTGTGCGAGGGGGGTGGCCTCCCGCGCGGATGGGTCCGGGACTCCCGTCACGGCTGGGCCGTGCTCTGCGGCGAGCCGATGGCGCCCTGATGAACCGATTCGGCTTGCGGTTTCCTTTGTTACAGAAAGCCGACCGAATCTTCACCGTCGCGCGACAGTCGGTTTCAAGATCCTTAACAGAAGCGGCCTAGGTTTCGAAGCGTTTAGTCCGCTTCCCCATGGGAAACGGTTGCGCTAACACCACAAACGACTCGAAACCAATGATCTCACGCTTCACCGCTTCCATCCGGGGATGGGGCCGCGGCCGTCTTCTCCGCCGTTGCTTCACCCTCGCTCTCCTTGGGCTCCTTCCCGCCTGGGCTGCCGCTCAGGACACTGGAATCGTCACCGGGCGCGTTTTCGACGCGACCGGCGACCGCTATATCGAAGGCGCTTTTGTCCGGGTAACCGACCTGGGGAATGTTTCCGCCACGACCGACCTGGAGGGCCGCTACGTCATCCGTCAGGTGCCCGCCGGCGAACACACTGTCTCGGTATCCTACGTCGGCTATACCGGCGAAACCCGCAACATCACGGTGCCCGCCGGCGGAACGGCCTCCGCTGATTTCACCCTCAGTTCCGATATCATAGAACTCGAGGAATTCGTGGCCACGGCTGACTGGCTGTCAGGTCAGGCCCGCGCGGTCAACCTGCAGCGTTCCGGATCGGGCATCCGCAATGTCGTCAATGAAGAGGTCTTCGGCCAGATGAACGACGGCAACATCGGCATCGCTATCAGCCGCATGCCCGGCCTGACGGTCGACACCGACGGATCGACCGAAGTCCAGCGCTACGTCAACATCCGCGGTTTCGACAGCTCGCTCAACTCGGTGCAGCTGGACGGCAACCGCCTGTCCACCTCCGGTTCGGGCTCGCCCGGTCGTCGCGGACGTGGAACCGCCTACGGGGGGTCCGCCCGGGGTTTTGCGTTGGACGACATCCCGGCCGACGCCATCACCAACGTCGAAATCACCAAGGCGCCGACGCCGGATATGGACGGCGACGCGCTCGGCGGCACGGTCAATCTGGTGACCAAGAACGCCTTCCAGTACGACTCCCGATTCATGAAACTTCGAGCTGCGGGGGACTACAGCAAGCGCCGGGACAACTGGGGCAGCAATGTAGCCTTCACCTATGCCGAACCCTTCATGGTTCAGGGCGCAGAGCAACCCAATCTGGGGGTCACCGTCAACCTGAGCTACTACGATCAGAACGAGGGCTTTGACAACCTAGACACGGATAACCAGTGGATCTCCACCTCGACGGACGGTCTGGTCGTTGGCGCTCGCGGCGACGACAATCAGGACATCGACAGCTTCTACCTGGACGGACCGGCCAACGACTACCTGGCCGGTTCCCTGTCCGCCAGTCTCCAAAGTATGGCGCCGGACCAGGTCGTGGTCGGTTACGTTGAGGACATTGAGGCGAACAACTACAACATCCGCCGCGAACGCTACGGGGCGAACGTCAGCTTCGACTACAAGTTGAATGACGAAACCGAGCTGTATCTCAAGACGACCTACAGCACCGAAACCCGGGATTCGGATGACTTCCGCCATCACACGATCATGAACAACGACCACTTCGATCAGGAGGACCCGATCGACCAGTATGTCTCTCCTTTCGCCGACGATGACCCCAATTACGATGCGGGTAACTGGGAAGTGTTCTCCGACGCCGGTTGGGAAGATGAGATCCGTCCCGGCGAGGCTTACGACCTGGATGGCGACGGCACGGCCGAAACGGTCTTCAACCCCGGTGCGCTAGTCCGGCCCAGCGGCTTCGGCTCCGACGTGGTGGCCACCATTCGTCCCGGTCTGACGGTTGAGCAGGGGGGGACCTTCTACGAAGTCGACGGCGATCCGCGTGGCCGGGTCGGTTACGAGGGCACCTTCCGCTTCCGGGATATCGATCTGTCCAACTTCAATATCGGTGGCAAGACCCGCACCGACTGGGGGGAAATCAAGTACGATGCCTACTGGTCGCGTTCCTCTCAGGACTACACCGAATACGAACAGGAATGGCGGCGCGACGGTTTTCAGTTCGAATACAGCCGCCCCTTTCAGGATCCCTGGTACATCGACTACGACACGGTCAACAGTGATGAGGCCGACCGTTTCGCCGTCCCCGATCAGAACAGCGAGAGCGCGTTCTTCGAAGACGAACTTGAGTGGAAGACCTTTGACCAGGAGGAAAACGTGATCGGTCTCTCTACGGATGTGACCTGGGACATTCCGGAAAACCTCGCTTTCGGCGGATTCCTCAAGACCGGTTTCCAGTATCGGCGCCTGAACCGCGAGTATGACTACGATGAACGCGAGTGGGATTTCGACGAGGATACCTTCCCCTTCGCCGATTACCTGATCGGGCCGGACAACTATCCATACGACCCCGTCAATCCGGAGCGTCCCCGCGACGATGGTGCCCAGGCCGTTCCGTACGTGCCCAACACCCTCAAAATCGTTCAGGACTTCCTCCTCGGCGACAACCCGCCCGCCTTCATCGAGGGCGACGGGGAAGTTGAAAGTAATATCCTGGACAGTGTCGAACAGGACTACGACGCCACGGAAACCAGCTATGCCGGTTACCTGATGGGGCAATTCCGGACGGGTGACCTGACGATCATTGCCGGTGCCCGGTACGAGTATGTCGATTTCGAACAGGAAGCTTTCCTCATTCCGGACGAAATCGACAACCTGGTGGATCCTGACCTGACGGTCTCACAGATCTTCAACATCGAAAACAACTTCGAGACCTTCACCTCAGGCAACTCCTACAACGAGTTCCTGCCCTCCATCCACCTGCGTTACGACTTCCTCGACGGCAAGCTCGTGACCCGCGTGTCCTGGGGCAGGACCTACGCCCGTCCCGCCATGAAGGACATGGTCGGTTCCGTCTTCAGCGAGTTCGACGACGAGGGGAACCAGGACCTCTTCGTCAACGTGCCGAACCCGCAACTCCCGACCCAGCAATCGGAGAACTACGACATCTCCATCGAGTACTATACGGACAACGGTGGCTACTTCCAGATCGCCTACTTCCGGAAGGACATGACCAACTACGCTTTCCAGCAGAATCGGTCGGTCACTCTCCGGCAGTATCGGGAAGAGGGCAGTCCCTTCGGTCCCGCTCCGGATGAAACCAACCGGGTCATCATTTCGCAGCCAACGGCGAACACCCCGGCCGTGAATTCGGGGATCGAGCTGGTGGCTCAACAGCAGCTGACTTTCCTGCCGTCGCCCTTCGACGGCTTCAAGATCAACGCCAACGCGACCTTCGCCGACTCCGAAGCCGACTACCAGTTCGGGTCCACCGGGCCGACTGTCGGCCACTCCGACTACATGTACAACCTGGCCCTGGAGTTCTCGAAATGGAACTTCTTCGGCCGGGCCAAGTGGAGCTACCGGCACCACTTCTTCGAAAATGTCTCGGTCTCCGACCTCGGACCCGAAATCGATGAAGTGCCCGCCCAGTTCCAGTTCCTCGGCGATGACACGTTCATGAACCCGGGCCGCCTCGACCTCGAGGCCGCCTACACCTTCAACGTGAACAACAAGCCGGTCACTGTCTTCTGCAACGTCACCAACGTGCTCGAGCAGATGAATGCCTCCCGCCAGGGCTACTGGAACTACCTCGACGACGCCTATCCGAAGCTCCGCCGCTGGAACGTCGGTATCGAGGCCGAGTTCTGAGCCCGGCCAGGCGATCAACAAACGCCCGTTTTCTTCAGCCCGTCCCGCTCACGCGGGGCGGGCTTTTTCTTTTTTGGGGGACGAGGGGTCGAGGCCGAACCAGCCGATCCGGGCAAGCCCTGGGCGGCGTTCGCTTCAGCGGACGCACTGTCGCAGTTTCCCGGGAGGGCGGTCGTCCCCGACCGCCGCCTACGGGGTGTCCCCCTCGACGACCTGGAGGAGTTTGCCGTCGCGGCCGTCGACGCGGTGAACCTCGCCGCTGTCGTCGAGGAAGAACCAGGTATAGGCCGGCTCGGCCAGGACCCAGTCTCCGGTGTCGGCGTCCCAGCGTTGAAGGGGGCCCACCCGGACGAGCCGGTAGCCGGTGCGCAGGGTTTCGAGGTCGGCGCCGATGTGGCGGGTCAGGCCCGCGACCGAACCGGATTTCTTAAGCAGGGGGTTACCCGGTCGGGCAGCCAGCGCGGACTCGGTCTGCCGGACCAGCCAGACGAGGCCGCCCAGCAACAGGAGCAGCCCGCCCAGCACCAGCCAGGGGCGCAACCAGCCCATCGCCAGCCGGGCAATCAACCGGAAACCCATACAGCCAGTATTTTTGAGACCGGGTCCGGTGACAAGCCGGCCCGCCTATCCCGTTGCGCCCGCTTCCGGAACCTGCGAACCTGAGATCGATGTCCGTCTCGCAAGGAAATTGCCGAATGCCCGCTGAATGGGAGCCGCATGCCGCTGTCTGGCTGGCCTGGCCGAGTGCGGCCGATCTGTGGGAGGACCAGCTGCGCCCCGCTCAGAATAGCTTCACGGCTTTTTGCCACGCCATCGCGGATCCGAACGAGGCCACGGGTTGTCCGCGGGGTGAAACCTTACAGGTGCTGGTGCCGAATGCCGAGCGGGAGGCCGAGGCGGCCCGGGCGCTCAATGGTCTGGGAGCCACCCTTCACCGCCAACCCTTTGGCGATATCTGGCTGCGGGACACCGCGCCCCTTTTCGTGGAAACCGACCGGAGAATGGTTCCCCAGGTCTTCCGGGTCAATGGCTGGGGGGGGAAGTACGTCCTGCCGCACGATGATCAGGTGGCGGAGGCCATCGCCGGTCTGGCGGGGATGCTGCCGGAGCGACACGACTGGGTGCTCGAGGGCGGCGCGATCGAAACCGACGGCGCGGGCACCTGCCTGACCACGCGTCAGTGCCTGCTGAACCGCAACAGGAATCCACAGCTGACCCAGGTTGACATCGAAGGACGGTTGCGCGCGGCTTTCGGCTTCGAAACCATCCTCTGGCTCGATGAGGGCCTGGTCGGGGACCATACCGACGGACATGTCGACAACCTGGCGCGCTTCGTCGGGCCCGGGCGCGTCGCCTGCATGACGCCTTCGGGCTCCGACGATCCGAATGCCAACCTGTATTCAACTATTCGCGACACCCTGGCCGGCATGAAATCCACCGACGGCCGCCCACTTGAGATCGTCGACGTGCCGTCCCCCGGTCGAGTGACGGACCGGAACGGCGATCCGGTCCCGGCCAGCTCGATGAATTTCTACATCGCCAACACGACCGTAACCGTGCCCGTTTACGACACGCCCTATGATGCCGCCATTATCGAAGCTGTACAGGCCCTGTTCCCTGATCGCCGGGTGATCGGTGCCGACAGCCGTTCCATCCTGACCGGTGGCGGCTCCTTCCACTGCATCTCCCAACAGCAGCCGGCCCCCTGTATCTGAAATTCAATGACAAGATCCATGGCCGAACCCCGTCAACTCACCGTGGCCGCCCTGCAGGCTGGCTTTTCCGAAGACATCGATGCCAACCTGAAGCAGATCGAGGCTCTCGTCCGCGAGGCGGCCGGTCGTGGCGCCCAGGTTATCCTGCCCCCCGAGCTGTTTGAAAACCTGTACTTCTGCCAGCGGGAGGAAGCCCGTTTCTTCGACCTTGCCCGGCCGGTCGACCGCCATCCTGCGGTCCTTCGCATGCAGGGTCTGGCGCAGGAACTCGCGGTGGCGATCCCCTGCAGCTTTTTCGAACGCGACGGCACCCATCATTACAACAGCCTGGCCTGGATCGGGCCCGACGGTGCGGTGGCCGGGGTCTACCGCAAAAGCCACATCCCGGACGGACCGGGCTACGAGGAAAAGTTCTATTTCCGGCCGGGCAACACGGGTTTCCGGACCTGGCCCACCCCGTTTGCGGGAGGCACGAGGGTCGGGGTCGGCATCTGCTGGGACCAGTGGTTTCCGGAGTGCGCGCGGTCGCTCGTCCTGCTCGGGGCGGAGGTGCTCTGCTACCCGACCGCCATCGGGAGCGAACCGGAGGAGCCCGACTTCGACACCGCGCGTCTCTGGCGTCGGGCCATGATCGGCCATGCCGTGAGCAATGTCGTGCCGGTCGTCGCCGCCAACCGCGTGGGCGACGAACACGGCCAGGTTTTCTATGGCACCAGCTTCATCGCCGATCACCGGGGTGACATCCTGGCGGAACTCGACCGTGCCGAAACCGGTATCCTGACCGCCACCCTGGATACCCAGACCATCCGCCGCGACCGCGCCGCCTTCGGCTTCTTCCGCGACCGGCGGCCGGAGTTGTACGGGCCGATCAGCGAGAGCCGGTAGGGGGGAGAAGTAAAGGGGTTAATGGGGAATGGCGCTAACTTAAGGGTCCTGATCCAAATCGGGATCGAAATCGAAATCGGGATCGAACATGCATAAGGAAATAATATGCATTGGCTTACGTAATCGATTTGCATACGCCATCTCCGCTTCGCTCCGTCGATAGCGATTTCGATAGCGATACCGATGAAAACGCTGTTAAGTTAGTACCATTCGGGTTAATGGGTTAAGGAGTTCGGGGTTCGCCTTATTCGTTGTTTATCGTGTAGGGCTGCCGCTTGCGGCACGCCGACGAGGTAAAGCGAATATGGGTTTTCCCTGAAAGCGGGAGATCCCGCGGCATGCCGCAACTCCCCTAACTCCTTAACCCCCTAACACTCTAACCTCCCTACCACTTCAGCAGGTAGGCGAAGATGAGCGGGGCGACGATGGTGGCGTCGGACTCAATGACGAAGCGGGGGGTCTTGGGGCCGAGTTTGCCCCACGTGATCTTCTCGTTGGGAACGGCGCCAGAGTAGCTGCCGAAGCTGGTGGTGGAATCGCTGATCTGGCAGAAGTAGCCCCACAGCGGGACATTCTTTTTCATGTCCTGATTGAGCATCGGCACGACGCAGATGGGAAAGTCGCCGGCGATCCCGCCACCGATCTGGAAAAAGCCGACAGTCTTGTCCTGCGTCGTGGCCTGATACCAGTCGGCCAGGGCCATCATGGCGTCGATCCCGAGTTTCACCGTGCCAGTGTTGCTGATGTCACCGGACAGGCAGTAAGAGGCGTAGATGTTGCCGCAGGTGGAGTCCTCCCAGCCGGGGGTGAAAATGGGCAGATCCTTTTCACAGGCCGCTACCAGCCAGCTGTTCTTCGGGTCGATCTGATAATATTCTTCGAGGGCCCCGTCCCGAAGAAGCTGATACAGGAACTCGTGGGGGAAGAACCGTTTCTTCTTCCTGTTGGCCTGTTTCCAACGGTCGACCAGCGGTCCTTCGATCCGCCGGATGGCCTCATCCTCCGGAATGCACGTGTCCGTCACCCGGTTCAGTCCGCGGCTGCACAGCTCGGCCTCCTGGGCGGGCGTGAGTTCCCGGTACCCGGGCACCCGTTCGTAATGGTCGTGCGCCACCAGATTATACAGATCCTCCTCCAGGTTGGCACCGGTGCAGGTGATCGCGTGCACCTTGTCCTGACGGATCATCTCGGCGAGGGAGAGCCCCAGTTCGGCCGTGCTCATGGCACCGGCCAGAGTCACCATCATCTGGTTGCCGTTTTTCAGGTAGCGCTCGTAGGCATGGGCGGCGTCGATCAGCGCCGCACTGTTGAAGTGACGGAAGTGCTCTTTGAGGAATTTTCGGACGGTCGGCATGGCAGGTTCTCGGGGGCTGCTAAATGGGCGGGATGCCTCTAATCAATAAAATAGGTGTAGTTCCGCAGGCTGGCCTCGTAGGCGCTGAGGATGGCTCGCCGGTCTTCCGGCGTGATCGTTTTTTTCCGGACAGCCTTTTCGGCGAGATCCCGGAACTGTTTGAACAGGTCCTTCGCGTCGTACTCCAGATAGCTGAGGACTTCGGCCACGGTGTCTCCGTGGATTTCGCGATCGAAAGTCATTTCGCCGTCTTCCCAGTGCACCGAAGCGACATTCGTGTCTCCCAGCAGATTGTGCAGATCGCCCAGGGTTTCCTGGTAGGCCCCGACGATGAAGGCGCCGAGGATATAGTCCTCGTCCGGGTTTACGCTGTGCAGCGGGAGGTCCTTCCGCAGCCCCTTGTCGTCGACGAAGTTGTCCAGCTTGCCGTCGCAATCGCAGGTGATGTCGGCCATCAGTCCGGTGTGAGTCGGCTCTTCACCGAGGCGATGGATGGGCATCACGGGAAACACCTGATCGATGGCCCAGGCGTCGGGCAGGCTCTGGAAAACGCTGAAATTGACGTGATAGATCTCGACCAGCTTGTTGCGGATCTCGATGAGCTCCGGCGCAAGCGGCGGCTCCACCTGGTTTACCAGGCGGGCCAGCCGTGAAAGGATGTTCCAGTAATAATTGTCGGCCTGCGCCCGTTCACGCAGCGTGAGGTCCCCGTACTGGAAGAAGCGGCGCGCCTGGTCCCGATAGTAAATGGCATCATTGTAATGCTCCTGAATGCGCTGGGGTTCGAGGTGGTTCAGGACATAGGCCAGGTTCCGTACCGGTTCGGACGCATGCTCGCGGGGGGGATCCGGCTCGTTTCTCGGCTCGAAACGCGTCACCTCGAAAACATTGAACAAAAGGACCGAGGAGTGCGCGACGGTGGCGCGCCCTGATTCACTGATCAGCGTGGGATGATCGATCCCGGCGGCGTCGAAGGCAGCCATGAACACCTCGATCACGTCCGCGCAATATTCCCTGATAGAATAATTGCAGCTGCTGACGCCGACGGATTTAGTGCCGTCGTAATCGATGGCCAGCCCGCCGCCCATGTCGAGCAGGCCCATGGGTGCGCCTTCCTCGACGAGGCTGCAGTAAATTCGCGCCGCTTCGGCCGCCGCATCCCGAATGTTCCGGATCTGCGGGATCTGCGAACCCTGATGGTAATGCAGGAGCTTCAGACAGTGAAGCCGGTCGGCCTGCCGCAACTGATCGATCATTTCGACCAGTTGGGTGACGGTCAGGCCGAAGACGCTGCGGTCGCCCCCCGAGTCGTTCCAGTGTCCGCTGCTCGGGGTGGCCAGCTTGATGCGGACACCGATCAGCGGTTCGATTCCCAAGGCCTTCGTGCGCTCCAGGATCAGATTCAGCTCCTCGGGCATCTCGACCACCAGGACGGCCTGGATGCCCATCTGCCGGGCATGCAGGGCGAGGTCGACCATTTCGGCGTCCTTGTAGCCGTTGGCGATGAGGTAGGCGTCGGGATCCTCCATGTAGGCGAGGGCGGCGACAAACTCGGCCTTGCTGCCCGCCTCCAGCCCGAAGTGATAGGGCCGGCCGGCTTTGGCGATCTCACTGACCACCTGTTCCTGCTGGTTCACTTTTATGGGGAAGACACCTCGATAAGAGCCCCGGTAACCGCTGTCCGTGATCGCCCCGATGAAGGCTTCGTTGATCTCCCGGATCTGGGCCCGCAGGATGTCGGTAAACCGCAGCAGGATCGGCATCTGAAACCCCCGGCGTTCGAGGCCGCCGACAATATCCATCAGGCTGACCCATTGATAGCCGCCAGCCGGATCGTCGAGCCGGACACGCACGTCGCCGGATGCGTCGATATCGAAATAACCGCGGCCCCAGTAAGGTACCCGATAGAGGTCTTCGGCTCGGGCGATGGACCAGGGTTCGGCGTCGTCAGTCGGTTTCTGGCCGGTGTTCTGCAGGACGGAGGAAGGGGTTTCGTTCATTGAAGTAAAGGCGGCCAACAGCCGCTACGAATCGCCTATGACCGGGTCGTCGGGAGCCGTAACCGGAAGGCAGGTTGGTTCAGCCCGGGCCGACCCTCAAGGGGAAAGCGGGTTTCCCGCATTCCCGGATGGACCCTTGCCTGAAGCGGGTCTTAGTTTCCCGCATGGTTTTGTCTTCCTCCCTGTCGCGTTGCCTGCTCGCAGTCGGTTTGCCGGCCCTGGCCTTCCTGGCCGGTTGTGGCAAGGTCGGCGAACCCGAATCGGCGGTGAAGACCGAGCCGGAAATGATGGATCTGGACGCTGCCGTATCCGCGGTCAAGGCCTGGATGCCCGCCGAGGGCTACATGACCAACCGGTTCATCCCCGGGGAGGAAGCGATGGCGAGCCCGCCGGCCTTCGACCGGCCGGTTACCCTGCGGGTCGGCGCCCCCTGGATCCTGAACGACGAAGTGGCCCCCTGGTTCCTGGCAAGCGATCTCGGCTTCTTTGAGGAGGCCGGCATTTCAGTGGATCTGGTGGCCGGCGGCCCGGGCAAGAACCACCTCACCACCCTGATGGCCGGCAATGTCGACCTGACGGTGATCAACGAAAGCAGTCACGTGCCGAAGCTGCTCGCCAGTCCGACCGGCAAACCGCTCCTGATGATCGGAACGCTGCTGCGCCGGTCGCCGTTTATTTACCTGGGTATCGACGACACGGTGCCGACCGACCAGCCTTCCCATCGCCAACCCGCGCCCGCGGATCTGGCCGGTGCCCGGATCGGCGTGGAAATCACTTCCGAGCACATCACCGACTTCCTGATCCGGTACTACCGCCTCGATCCCGAACCGGTCAAAGTCCGGGGCGCCAGTATGGAGATGCTGCGCGCCGGCCGCGTCGACTTCATGGCCGCCTGGATCCAGAACCAGCCACGGGTCCTCGAGCGCGAGGGCATCCTGAACTGGTATGCCCTGCCCAAGGCCGCCTTCGGCTGGGAGGAGTACGCCGATGTCTCGGTCGTCCTGAAGTCCTTTGCCGAGGAAAACCCGGACGTCCTGCGCCGCTACCTGTGGGGTCTCCGGAAAGGCATCCGGTTCATGCTGGACCACCCCGAGCGGGCCGCCGCCATCACCGCACCTTACATCCCCGATACCGGCCTGACCGCATCCGATATCCGCCGGCGCTTCGAACTGCAGCGCGATCTTGTCCTGGGCGAGGATGGCGACTTGCTCCGGATGGATCCGGAGACGCTGGATGTCGCGGCAGCCCACATGGTCATGACCGGTATCCTGGATCCGGAGTAGCAGGGGGCGTAGGGGCGTTGCTTGCGACGCCCGCAGAAATGAAGTTCCCTCAGCCTGCGGCAGCCCGTCGTTTGGCCCCTTTGGCCCCGGCTCGAAGGGGTTTTCTGTAGGCCGCGTGGAAGACGCGCCAATGTTCGCGCCAGCCCCCCGAGGTCGTCGACCGGGACCTGGTCGAGGCGTCCCTTGCCGCGGACATCCTTGCGTCGTTCTGAAATGTCGTAGCCGGTTGCCAGGGTCTTGAGGTCCTCGAAAAGCGAGGCCAGTCCCCGGTGGGTGTAGCGCCAGTAGTCGATGGGGCAGGGGTGGTAGCGCCAGCTGAAAAGGGTGCTGTGGTAGCTCAGCCCGCCGGGCCGGAGGATCCGCGCAATTTCAGCTGCCGCTTTCCATGGCTTGTCGATGTGTTCGAAGACATCGACAGAAAACACGACATCGAACCGCTTGCTCTTGATCTGCGGGCAGTCGGTGATGTCGCCGACCACGGTGCGTGGACCTGTTTTTTTCAGGTCGAGGTTGCGGTAGCGAAACCGGGATTCCGGAAAGAGGTGCGGCCGGGGATGGCCGCGTCCCCCGATTTCGAGGACATCACCGCCGGTGATGCCCAGTTTCTTGATCAGCCCGGCGAGGTGCCGGTCGATGCGGGCGTTGCGGTCGGTTCCGGGATCATCGATCCAGTGGCAGTCCGGCTCGGGCATCGTGCGAGCGAGGGGGCTCAGGCGTACTTGGCACGGACGGCGCGTCCGGAGGCGGCGGACTTGCCGGCCAGATCCAGGATGTGGATGGGGCGCCGTGCCCACTCGGGCGTGATGATCAACTTGGCCTTGCCCCGGATGGCGTCGGCGACGTTGTTGTAGAACGGCCCGTAATCGGTCGGCGGGTTGTCCGTCGTGGTGGTGAGTGTCGTGCCGTCTTTGCGCTTCTGGATCAGCGTGTATTTGTCGAAATCCATGAGGTAGGCGCCCTTCGTTCCGTAGAACTCCACCCTGGCCTGCTTGCGGTGGGCGGCCAGGTGCGAAACATTGAGCCGGATCCAGGCACCCTTGCGGAAACGGACGACCGCCTCCGCCTCGTCCTCATTGGTGTCCTTGCCCCAGCGGGTGGTCCAGAAGCCGGTATGGTTGAACCCGGAGACCTCCATGATGTCATCGCGGACGACCTGCAGCGCGTATTCGAGCAGGTGGACGCCCCAGTCGTACAGGATGCCGCCGGAGATCGACTTGCTGCTGCGCCAGGCATCCCCGGGCTGACCGTACCCGCCCATGTTGCACTCGACGCGAAAGACCTCGCCGATGGCCTGTTTGTCGACGATCTGTTCGACCGCCTTCAGGATCCAGCCGTCCCAGTGCCGGTTGTGGTAGGTGGACAGGACGCGCTGCTGCTTTTTCGCTTCGGCGATCATACGGTCGCATTCGGCGGTGGTGATGGCGAACGGCTTTTCGGTCACCACATGTCGACCGGCCTTCAGGCACTGAACGGCCAGTTTCGCATGCGTGTTGTGCGGCGTGATGATGGTGACGGTCTCCGCGTCGCTCTTTTTCAACATGTCGGCGACCGACGTATAGGTCTGAATGCCAGGGAAATCCTCTTCCGCGATCTTCAGGCGCTCCGGATCGAGCTCGACCACGGCGGTGGGCTCCATGCCGGCCTGCTTCATGAGCGTCAGGTGGGCGCGGCCCATGTTGAAGGCGCCGCCGTACCCAACCACGGCGGCCTTGATCGGTTTTTTACCGCCGGTCGCTGGGACGCGTTTCTTGGTTGGGGCTTTACGGGATTTGGGTTTCCGGGAGGATTTGGCCATGGTGTGAATCGGGGTTCGGTTTGAGGGGAAAGCTTGGGTTTGGCTTAAGCCTTGTGCCATTTCAAGGGCGTAGCCGGAAAACCGGCCTGCTCTTGCCTGCCCGGCCCGACCGGTTGAAGCTGCCCGTCTATGGCCCCGCCTTCTTCAGCTACCGATCATCCGGATTATCCGGAAGCCTGGCCCCTGGCCCGTGTGGTCTGGAAGGACGGCTCCCTCGAATCCGTTATTCCCGGCGCCAACCGCACATCCCTCACCATCGCCTGGAAGGACTTTGCCGGCTTTGCTATCGAGATCCGGTTTACCGGCGTCGACGGCTGGGAAAACAGCCTCGCAGCCGGCGCGCATTTCCGGGAGGGCCGCATTCAGCCGGTCGGGCAGGGCCGGTTCCGCTTCAACCTGCAGGATGACGCCGGAGGCCACCTGCAGGTAACCTTCGCCGATGCCCGGTTCATGGCCTAGGGCCATCTACGGCCAGCCGTCATCATCCCCGCGCAACCAGGCTTCGAGCGTTCGCCGCTCGCGTTTGGTCGGGCGACCGGCGCCCCGGGCCCGTTTGGGCGGTGCGGCCTGCCGCAGCTGGCTGGCGGGATCGGTTTGCTCGGGTTCGGGCGGAGTGTGGTCTTCCATGGCCAGCCGGGCGACCGGGGCGCCGACGCGCCTTCCCAGGCACTGCAGGACGCGAACGATGAAAATACGGTCCCGGCAGTCGACGCCCAGCCAGTCCCCCGCCGTCAGATCCCGCGAGGGCTTGATGCCCGTCCCCTGGTCAAAGGCAAGGGGCGTTTCCGTTTCGGGACCGCCGAGCAGCCGCACGCGGTTTTTCCGGCAGGCTTTCGCCGCCAGACTGCGCGACTTGAAGAAACGAACAGCCCAGAGCCATTTGTCGGCCCGGATCCGGTCGGGCGAGGGAGGGGTGGTCGGGGAAGCGGCGGTAATAATCCCCAGCGTGACCTGACCCGGTACGCCCTGTGAAGCCAAATTCCGGCGGCCTGACCTGACCCGTGGTGAGCCGCTTTAACCCACCAACCGGCGCTCGCGGGGCCTGCCTGCTGCAAGCCTTTCGACCAGCATCAGTTACCGACCTGTATCCCGAGCCGGGTGAGAATTTCAGGTCAGGCGCTGCCTCGCTTGCGGAAGACGGACCTCAGGTGTTACCGATAGCTGTGGTCTTTTCCGCCATCCTCAAGATCCTCTTCGCCATCCTTTTTCGACGCGACCGTGCGCGGGGTGGCAACCGGCCGGTGCGGGTCGGGAAGACCTCTCCCGATACCGTCTCATGACCCGTCTTCGCCTTTCAAAGATAGCCGCCCTGTTGCTGGCCGCCCAGGCGGTCGGCGCGCAGGCAGAGAAGGCCGCGCCAGCCTCCCCGGCTGCCGCGGAACGTCCACGTGCCGAGGAGGTCGTCGTCACTGTGATCGTCCCCGAAGGCAGCCAGGGGCCGGTCATTGTCGCCCTGATGGCCTCGAAGGACGATTATCAGGACTGGGCTGCCCGCTACGGCGGCCAGGCCGAACCGGTTGACGGCGTCGCCCGCGTTGCGTTCGCCGACGTGCCTTACGGCGAATATCTGGCCACCGCCTTTCAGGATCGCAACCGTAACCAGTTCCTGGATACCAATGACCTGAAGATGCCGCAGGAGCCGTATGGTTTCAGCCGAAACGCCTTCGGCCTGTTTGGGACACCCCCCCGCTGGGACAAAGGTGCCTTTGCTGTCGACGCGCCCGAACTCGGTATCGAACTCACGCTCCGGGACCGTGGCGAGCGCCTCTCCGGCGACGAATCGGTCTCCGCGAAAGACCCAGACGGCGATTAAGGCATTGTTATCTGCTTCGGCCAGCCTTCTTTAACGCCCAATTTCCCGATTAGGGTGAGAAATTCGGGCTAGCCGGGTCCCTGTTCGATCAGGGCGTCCCGGTTGTCGTCTTCCACCGGTAACCAACGCCAGTCCCCCGGCGAAGCTCCGCTTTCGGGAGCGACGAGCAGGCCGGTTAAGGCCGGCTCGTCGGTCTTCAACCAGGCCTTCCAGTCCATGCCGGCCTCCGTCAGCAAGGCGGGCAGAGCTCCCGGGCGAGGGGTGGGCAAGACCAGCAGGACCTGCAAGCCGGCGGCCGCGGCCTGCCAGGCGATCGGGATCATTCCTTCAGGCGATGCGCCGGTTACGACCAGGTGGTCCGGATTCAGGTTCAGGACGGTATTGAGCCAGCGAACCGGTTGCGTTCCAGACAGGGGGTCGAGTCGGACCAGCCGGTCGTGGCGGTCGACCGTGGTCTGAAGGGGCAGGGTCAAAGGCGGGGCAGCCACCAGCGTGCCTTCGGATTCCAGCCAGGCCTGAAGGATGGCATCGAGGGCCAGATCGACGGCCACACCCGGTTTGCCCATCAAAACGGTCAGAGTGGCCGTTCGCTTCAAGGCCGCTGCCTGAACAGGATAGGCCTTCAGCGCGGGTGAAACGACAGGGTAGGGTGCCAGCTGAACTGTCAGACCTTCCGGACCGACCTGCAGGAAGGCTCTGGCGGCGTTGGCCTGTCCCAAATCCAGCGCCAGGGTCAGGGTGCCAATGGTTTCGAGGTCCTGCTGGTCGGCTTCCGGCAGCAGCCCGAGGAACAGGTCTTCCAGACTGGCCTCCTTGAAGGATTCGGGATGCAGCGGTTGCCAACCTCCCTCAGCTGCGCGGATCAGGACCGGCTTGTCTGACTGAAGGATCAACTCCGGAATGCGATGCTCGCGCGCGTGGTCCGTCAGATCGGCCAACCACGAAGCCGCCTGGGCGGCATCGGTCCACGCCTGACGGTTCAGCATCCGGCCCAGCCGGGCAACCGTGGCTGCCGGATCGTCGTCGTCTTCCTCCTCTGTTTCCGCAGGGGAAGCTTCTTCGGGCGGGGGCGTCGGGGCAGCCGGCGGCGGGGGCGCCGACTGCGGGTCCTCGGCCGGCGGCGCTTTTGAGGAAATTTCGTCCGGTCCGTCCGGTCGGCCCGAGGCGTTCCCGGTGGGGTCGGCGGGGGTTGCCTCCGTTTCTTCGCCGGATGCGTCTTTCTTGTCCGTGGCAACCGTGCGGCCCTTGGCGGATTCGGCCATGTCCGCCAGCATCTGCGTGAGCGACCGTCGCTTGCCGGCCATCCCGGGAACAGGCGGGGGCTTGGATCCCGCCTTGGCCCGGTCGGTGGCGCAATAGATCAGTTCCTGCAGGAGGATGTCATCGTTACAGATCTTCTCGGTGACGATGGTCTCAGCGATTTGGAGGATGTCGCAATTGGCCCCGAGAACGCTTTGCAGACGCATCCACTGCGCCGGTTGAATCACCTTTTTTTCCAGGCAGAGGGCGACAAACCACTGAGCATCCGCTTCCATAGAAAACCCCTTAGGGTGTATGCCCCATATGTTCCGCGTCGCTGACGGCTGGCCAGCGGAAACAGTAACGGCTTATCGAAAGGTCTCATCAACTTTTGGAAATCTATAACGTTCAATAAGTTAAAAATGTAAAAAGCCTGCTAAACGAACGTATGTATCCTTTCAGCTGGAGAGCAATCGGTCCCGGATCTGCTTTTGCTGGTGTCCGATGACCTCATTCAACCGAGTTTTTTTAGCCTGGTTCCGGATGCTCAGCCTGCTGCTGGTGCTTCTGGCGCTCTGTCTGGCCCAACCGGCGGACGCCTCAACAGAGGAACCGACGCTTCCCCAACTGCTGGGCGTGGAAGCGGTACCACTGATCGATGCCTGGAAGGCGAAGACGGGGCACCGCAGTGTCCTGTGGGTGCGCCAGCCCGCCCTCGTCCGGTTCTGATGACCGACCCATCCCCGCCATGAATCAACGACACCTGGTCCCGATTGCCGTTTTCCTGCTGGCCCTGTCCCTCGCCCGGGCCGAGGCCCTGAAACTTGATGACACGCCGCGCATCGCCATCGTCGGCGCCTATGCCGATGAGTTGGCCAACAGCCGCGCCGTGATCGACGGCGAAACCATCGAGGCCACGCACACCATCAATGGCATCCGTTTTGAGCTGGGAACCGCCTATGGCCGGCCGGTTCTGTTCTTTTTTACAAACACCAGCACGATCAACGCAGCGATGAGTACCCAGGTCGCGCTTCTCCGGTTCAACGTGACACACCTGCTGTTTGCCGGAATCGCCGGCGGCATCGACCACGATCTGGAAAAGGGCGATGTCGCCATCCCGGAAGGCTGGGCCTACCACGCGCAGGGCGCTTACTTCAATCCGGACCCGGAGGAGCCGGAAAGCTATCTGGTGCCCGACCGGCGTTACACCCCTTATCCGAATTTCGGCATGCACCATCCGTCCAATGTCCGGGTGGTCCGGGATGGTCTGGCCGAAGCCGAGCCGGTCGCCTTGTTCCCTGCCGACCC
Source organism: Opitutales bacterium (assembly GCA_051117635.1). Taxonomy (GTDB): domain Bacteria; phylum Verrucomicrobiota; class Verrucomicrobiia; order Opitutales; family JABSRG01; genus JBNPEH01. The sequence goes on from JBNPEH010000002.1 coordinate 27,413, forward strand.
GGCCCTGCTGGCGATCGCCCGCGACGCGGTGGGGGATCTGGATCTGACCGATGCCTATGGGGAACCCGCCACCATCGCCATCCGCGACAACGGCGTGGCCGGACCGGTCTTCATGGACAACGCCGAATACCGGGAATTTGTCCACCATACCTGGAATGCCACCGTACTCGACATGGAATCGACCGCCATCGGCCACGTCTGCTGGGCCAACCAGGTGCCGTTCCTGATCATCCGCTCGGTCAGCGACCTCGCCGGCGGCCAGCAGGGTCATAACGAGATCTTCGAACATGCCGACCGGGCGGAGGCCAATGCCGCCCGGGTCCTCGATGCCATCCTCCGGGAACTGGCTTCGTCGGAACACGATTAAAAGCGCGTATCCAAACATGCCCTACATTGCCGATCCTGAGACCACTGCTTTCATCCGTCATCTCCCCAAGACGGAAACGCACCTGCACATCGAAGGCGCGCTTCCCTTCGAGCTGCTGCACGCGGTCGACCCCGACACTTATCCGGAGCCGCCCGCCCTGTGGGCGGATGATTTCCGCTACGACAGCTTCGACCAGTTCATGGACCTGTACGTCCAGTATTGCTCCGCCTTCTTTACGTCGCCGGAGCGGTACCACGAGGCGGGGAAGATCATTTTCCGCAACTGCGCCGACCAGGGCTGCCGCTACGTCGAGTGCAGTTTCCACGCCGGCACGGTCGGTCATATGGGAGGACCCGCCAACGGTCCTGAGGTGGTGGAAGCCATCAGGAGCGCGGCGCCCGAGGGGCTGCCGGTCAAGGTCTTCATGGGCATGAGCCACGACAGCCATACCGAGCCCTACGGCCTGGAGGTGGTCAAAGGCTGCCTGGACTGGGACGGCCTCGACGGCATCGACCTGCACGGCCGGGAGTATCTGCCCGTCGAACCCTGGACGGTCGATCTGTGGCAGCGGGCGCCGAAAGCCGGCAAGGCGACCAAGGCGCATGCCGGCGAGTTCATGCCGGCCCGCTTTGTGCGCTATTGCGTGGAAGTCCTCGGGGCGCAACGCATCCAGCACGGTGTCCGGTCGGTCGAAGACCCGGAGGTGCTGCGCCTGCTGGCCGATCGCGGGGTGCCGCTCGATGTCTGCCCGATCAGCAACGTGAAGCTTCAGGTCGAAGGCATCCCGGACATGAAGCATCACCCGTTGCCGCAACTCCTCGACGCCGGCGTGACCTGTACCATCAACTCCGATGATCCGTTCATGTTCGGCAATACCCTGACTGAAGACTATATCGCCGTACACCAGGACCTCGGCCTCGACCGCAGGGAACTGGTCGCGCTGGCGCGCAACGGCTTCCGGGTCGCGCTCATGGACGAGGCCTGGAAGGCGCCTTGCTTCGCGGAACTCGACCGGATCGAATCAGAAATCTAACGAACCCCATCCCGATTCCGAATAGCCCGCATGGCACAACCCAAGACTGTCAGCCTGCCGCTGCCGCGCGACCTCACCTTCGATCCGAACGACTGGCGCATCCTGAGCCGGTTCTGGCACCCCTTCGCCTACAGCGACGAGCTGTCCGGCGGGAAACCGGTCGGCCGGACCCTGCTGGACGAACCCCTGGTCGGTTACCGGACCTCCGGCGGCCAGGCCGTCGTTGCGCGCGACCTCTGCATTCATCGGGGGGTACCGCTCAGCCTCGGCTGGGTCGAGGGCGAAGAACTGGTCTGCGCGTATCACGGTTTCCGCTACGGCAAGGACGGTGCCTGCACCCGTATCCCGGCCCAGGCGGGCAAACCCCCGCCCGCCAGTCTCTGCCTGCAGACCCTGCCCGTGGTCGAACGCTATGGCATCGTCTGGGTCTGCCCCGGCGGGGAAGCCGACGCCCCGCTGCCCGACTGGCCGCAGGCCGAGGACGGCGCCGATGGCTGGCGCCGCCTGCGGCTGGATCCTCAGGAGTGGGATGCCTCCGCGCCGCGGCAGCTGGAAAACTTCCTCGATGTGGCGCACTTTTCCTGGATCCACACCGGTACCTTCGGCAACCGCGAGCAACCCGAGGTGGCACCTTACGAGGTAAAAAAGACGGCGTACGGCTGCCACGTGGAATATCCCTACCTGGCCGCCAATCCGGACCACGCCAAGCTGGACGGCGCGGAGAGCCCGGGCACCATCCAGCGCCACATGATCTACGACCTGCACCTGCCGCTGGCCTGCCGGCTCCTGATCGAATACGGCGGCGACAAGCTGCATGGCATCTTCGACATAGCCGTCCCTGTTCACCGCGACCGCGTCCGCATCTTCTTCTTCATCAGCCGCAACTTCGACCACCACGTACCGGCCGAAACCCTGCTCGCCTGGGAGCGCAATATTTTGTCCGAGGACAAACCGATCGTTGAGCGCCAGCGCCCCGAGGAACTGCCCCTCGACCTTTCCGAGGAATTCCACCTCCGCTTCGACCGCTTTTCCACCGCCTACCGCCGCGGCCTCAAAGCTCTCGGCCTCGGTAAACCGCTCAGTAGCTGAAGGGCGGTCGAGGGTCGAGGGACGAGGGTCGATCGTGAGGTGGCAGCCATGATGGAGACGCCGGCTCTGTGGCCGGCGTTCGCGACTCCCGGGCGACGGCCGAGTGCGTCGTTCCTGTAGCGCGGAAAGCTTGTTACCCGTGTGTCCTTGTCCGCCGAAGTCCTTGGACGAAGGGGGAGGGCCGTAGAGCCCGCCACTCCATCGTGAGGTGGCCACCATGATGGAGACGCCGGCTCTTTGGCCGGCGTTCGCGACTCAAGGACGACGGCAGAGTGCGTCGTTCCTGTAGCGCGGAAGGCTCATTACCCGTGTGTCGGGCCGTAGAGCCCGCCACTCCATCGTGAGGTGGCCACCATGATGGAGACGCCGGCTCTGTGGCCGGCGTTCGCG
>JBNPEH010000002.1:30391-73827 GCA_051117635.1 Opitutales bacterium
GACGGCAGAGTGCGTCGTTCCTGTAGCGCGGAAGGCTCATTACCCGTGTGTCGGGCCGTAGAGCCCGCCACTCCATCGTGAGGTGGCCACCATGATGGAGACGCCGGCTCTGTGGCCGGCGTTCGCGACTCAAGGGCGACGGCAGAGTGCGTTGTTCCTGTAGCGCGGAAAGCTCGTTACCCGTGTGTCGGGCCATAGAGCCCGCCACGCCATCGTGAGGTGGCAGCCATGATGGAGACGCCGGCTCTTTTCCGTAATCCCGCTTGCCCTCTAATGGGAATCGTCTCCGGAATGGGCGCATGAGCGATACCTCTTCCTCTGCCGGAAAACCCCTCCGCTGTGCTGTCATCGGCCTCGGCATGGGGCGCAATCACGCCAACGCCTTCCACACCTTTCCCGATGCGGAGTTGGTCGCAGTCGCCGACCTGGACGAAACGCGGCTGGCTCAGTTCGCGGATGCCGTCGGCAAGGACGGTCTGTACACCGATCACAAAGCCATGCTGGCTGAGGCCCGGCCCGATCTGGTGGCCATCGCGCTGCCCAACTTCCTCCACCGGCCGGTGACCGAGGAGGTGCTGGCCGCCGGCTGCCATGCGATCTGCGAGAAACCGATGGCCATGACGGTGGAGGAGGCCGAGGCCATGAAGGCCGCCGCCAAGCAGGCCGGCAAACAACTCGGCATCAACTTTTCCCAGCGCTTCAACGGCGGCCACCGGGCCATGGAGCAACTGGTGGCCGCCGGGAAGCTCGGCGACATCTACCACGCCTACACCTCCTGGACGCGACGCGACGGCTTTCCCGGGTTCGGCGGCTGGTTTGGGCAGAAAAAGATGTCCGGCGGCGGTCCGCTGATCGACCTGGGGGTCCACCGGATCGACCGTGCGCTCAGCCTGATGGGCTATCCCACCGTCGCCAGTGTCTACGGCACGACCCACAAGAAGATCGGCGTGCCGCGGGCGCAGGAGCAGGGCAAGGCCTTCGATGTGGAGGACTTCGCCACGGGCTGTGTCCGGTTCACGAATGGCGCTTCGCTGATTTTCGAAGTGTCCTGGGCTGGACACCGGGTGGGCAAAGAAGGCCAGGAAATGCGGATTGTCGGGACGGAAGGCGCGCTGGAGATGGGGAAGGACGGCGCCTTTTACTGTCACCGCGACGGCGACATCTTCCTTGAATCGTCGATCGACGCGGACCGGGTGCCCGCCTTGAAGTCGATGGAAACCATGGTCGACTGCATCCTGAATGACCGGCCCTTCCCGGCCACGCCCGATCACGGCATCCAGGTCCAACGGATCCTCAACGGCCTTTACACCAGCGCCGAAGAAAAGCGCGAAGTCGTTTACGAATAACCCTCCGCCAGAAATCCCCATGCTACCCAACACCCAGAACGCCCCCGCCCCCGACAACGCCGTCATCCTGTTCGACGGTTCATCCCTCGACGGCTGGACCGGCAAAAACGGTGACCCGGCTGGCTGGGAAATCGAAGACGGTGCCCTGAAAGTCGTTCCGTGCGCCCCGCTGCGAGGGTGCCGTGGTTAAAGAACCTGCCCGCGTCACCGTCTTCCACAACGGCACGCTCATTCAAAACAATGTCGAGTTACCCGGTGTCACCGACGCGCCGACCGATACCAAGGTCTGGCAGCCCGGCCACCTGCGTCTTCAGGATCACGGCGACATCGTCTGGTTCCGCATCATCTTGGCCGTCCACCTGCCCGCCGAAGGTTCCGGCGACTACGGCCCGCGCTGAGGCTTTCGGGGCCTCCAGCGCAGGGCTCATTACCCGTGTGTCCTTGTCCGCCGAAGCCCTTGGGCGCAGGTGGAGGGCCATAGAGCCCGCCACTCCATCGTGAGGTGGCAGCCATGATGGAGACGCCGGCTCTGTGGCCGGCGTTCGCGCCTCCCGGGCGAAGGCCGAGTCGGTGGCCCTTCTGACGCGGAAGGCTTGTTACCCGTGTGGCGGACCGTAGAGCCCGCCACTCCATCGTGGGGCCACCATGATGGAGACGCCGGCTCTTTGGCCGGCGTTCGCGACTCCCGGGGGAAGGTAGAGTCGGTGGCCCTTCTGACGCGGAAGGCTTGTTACCCGTGTGTCGGGCCGTAGAGCCCGCCACTCCATCGTGAGGTGGCAGCCATGATGGAGACGCCGGCTCTTTGGCCGGCGTTCGCGCCTCAAGGGCGACGGCCGAGTCGGTCGCCCTTTTGACGCGGAAAGCTCGTTACCCGTGTGTCGGGCCGTAGAGCCCGCCACTCCATCGTGGGGCCACCATGATGGAGACGCCGGCTCTTTGGCCGGCGTTCGCGACTCCCGGGCGACGGCTGAGTCGGTCGCCCTTTTGACGCGGAAGGCTTGTTACCCGTGTGTCGGGCCGTAGAGCCCGCCACTCCATCGTGAAGGCACCATGATGGAGACGCCGGTTCTACGACCGGCGTTCGCGCCTCCCGGGCGAAGGCTGAGTCGGTCGCCCTTCTGACGCGGAAGGCTCGTTACCCGTGTGTCGGGCCATAGAGCCCGCCACTCCATCGTGAGGTGGCAGCCATGATGGAGACGCCGGTTCTACGACCGGCGTTCGCGCCTCCCGGGCGAAGGCTGAGTCGGTCGCCCTTCTGACGCGGAAGGCTCATTACCCGTGTGTCGGGCCGTAGAGCCCGCCACTCCATCGTGAGGTGGCAGCCATGATGGAGACGCCGGCTCTGTGGCCGGCGTTCGCGCCTCCCGGGCGAAGGCTGAGTCGGTCGCCCTTCTGACGCGGAAGGCTCGTTACCCGTGTGTCGGGCCGTAGAGCCCGCCACTCCATCGTGAAGGCACCATGATGGAGACGCCGGCTCTGTGGCCGGCGTTCGCGCCTCCAGGGCGAAGGCTGAGTCGGTCGCCCTTCTGACGCGGAAGGCTTGTTACCCGTGTGTCGGGCCATAGAGCCCGCCACTCCATCGTGAAGGCACCATGATGGAGACGCCGGCTCTACGACCGGCGTTCGCGACTCCAGCGGGAGGCCCGTGCTTTAGCCGGGCTTCAGCTATAAGCGATTTCCCACCACTCCATCGATTATCGAATCACACGGGAACTGCCTCAAACCACAGAGAGGGTCGCCGTCCGCGGCGACCGCAGCGGCAACGATTCATTGCCTTCCCCAAACCGGGGTCAGGAGCGGTATGGCGAAGGATTCCCCCCTCCCTGTCGTCTCAATTTTTACGGTAACAGCCACGGCCGGTTGTTTGGTGACCGGGGCGGTTCTACAACCGACTCAGTCTGGCAAAAGGACCCCGATTCCGGGGTCTGCAGACGACAGCCAACCCCGAACCCCTTACCCCAACATGAAAGATTGGAAATACGCCCTGCGCGGTTTTCGTCTCGGCTTGGCATCCTGCCTGGTCTGGACGATCCCCGCCCTCGGCCAAAACGAAGAAGACGAGGACGAGATCCTCTCCCTGGATGAGTTCGTGGTGAACACATCCGAGGACGTCGGTTATATCAGCACCTTCACGCTCTCGGGCAATTTGACGAACATCCCACTCGAGGATGTCCCCGCGGCCATCAGCGTGATGACGCCGGAACTCCTCGACGACATCGGCGCGACCGACATCACCGAGGCGATGGAATTTGCCACGGGTGTTTATATTGAACGTGGTGGAGGCGTGGCCGGTGGAGGCGGCAATGCGCTTGTCTTCCGCGGCATCCAGACCAACTGGCAGTCGCGCGACAACTTCCGTTGGTACGTACCCTCGGACAACTATAATGTGGATCGGCTTGAAGTGAGCCTTGGGCCGGTCGGCCAACTCTATGGTGAGTCCGCCGCTACGGGTGTGCTCAACATCTCCACTAAGCGTGCGCTGGCAAATGCCGATTTCACGCGGCTTAATGTTCAGGTTGATTCCGAAGGCACTGGTCGTGCGACTTTAGACCTGAATAAGACCCTGTCGGAAAATGCTGCTTTCCGCATCAACGGTTTGCTCATGGATAAACGCTACTGGCGTGAACCCGCTTTCGATAAACGCGAAGGCATTACCTTAGGCTTCCTGTATGAGCCGTTTGAGAACACGCGGATTCGCGTCGGTTACGAGTGGGGCTCGATCAATCGAGCATTCATGGGTCCGCACTCCCGCGACGAGTTTTCAGGCTACATACGCGGCACCGGAAACGTGTTCAATCCTCCCGCGGGCACCGCGGGGTTGACCCCGCTCACCGTGGTCAATGGCACCCTCCTGGATATGAACTCCGTTCCGGGTGCCAGTTTCAGGGTCTCGGATACGCCGGGTGCGCAATCTGCCAGTTTTGACGTCATTCCTCCGGACCTCATTACAAGGAATTACCAAGGTCAGCAAGACATTGATTTCTGGGTAGCCCAGGTCCACTTGACCCAAAAAATCACCGATGACTTCATTGCTCAGGCTGCCTTCAATGCTCAGGTTCAGGACAAAACGGGAGGGAACCCAAACAACTGGGTCCTGCGCGATCCCAATCCGCAATACCCGAGCCCGTCCGGTGACGGTACCCTGGTCGACAACCCGAATTACAATCAGCTGTTTCTCTGGCAGCGTCCGCAATGGACTAGCCGCCGCAACGACCAGTATCAGTGGCGCATTCAGGGCCTTTATACCCTCGAACTGCCCTTTATGACCCAGGAGGTTAATTTCGGTAATTATGGACGTCGGGATACGTTTAATCTCGAACGTTTTCGAATTTCCCTGGATCCCGACTATGCTGAGTCCATTGGCCGAGACCGCGACCTGCGTAGCAATGTGTTATTCACCATTGATCACCTCGTAAACGGGGTTCCCCCTTACGAGTCCGTATTGGAATCGGTTCCCAACGCCGTGGCCTTCTCCCTGCCCGACAGCTCCGCCCAGTATGTCGATATCGCCCTGGATAGCTTCTATGTGAATGCCTACGGCAAATACTGGGAAGACCGGATCACGACCATGATCGGCTGGCGGCACGATGAGTATGACCGTACCCACTACAATTACACCGTCGGACCCGACGGCGAGGCCATCATGGACTTCAGCAGCATCAACCACGATGTGAATCCGACCAACGAGGCCGTGAACTACGGAGGCACCTTCGAGGTCCTGCCGTGGGCCACGCTGTTCTACAACTACGCCGAGTCGTTCCAATTCGCCGGGAGCGCTACGAACCTGGTTGGTGAACCGATCGGTCCTCGCCAGGGTGAAGGCGACGATTACGGGCTTCGCCTGAAGTTCCTCGACGGTAAGCTGCGGGCCAGCTTCACGCTTTACCAGAATGACTATAAAAACATTCGCTGGGCCCGCCCGGGACAGGCCGTGGTCGATGTGCTCAACATGCTCCTCAATCCCGGTCAGGAAGTGTATGCCAATAATCGCCTGACCCGCGATGAAGTGACCGAGGGCGAGGAAATCGAGATCGTCGCCCAGCTGATCGATAACCTGTCGCTCCGCTTCTCCTACTCCAACTTCGACAAAGTCTTGTCCAACCAGGCCAAGGAGCTGGATACCATCATCGGCCGCCTCCAGGCCGCAGGCTTCACCGAGGCGGACTACCCGGAAACCGCCGCCCGGTTCGCCCAGCTCCAGATCCTCGCCCCGGATGACGACCGTCGCTTCAACTGGACGGCCCGTTATCGCTTCGATGAAGGCCCGCTGGCCGGTAGTTTTGTCGGAACGGCCGGGTACTGGCGCGATGAACAGGTCATCCTCGAGGCGACCGACACCTCGCCCGCGCTGACGACCGACGCGTACGTGATGCTCAACGTCTTCGGTGGCTACCGCACCGAACTCGGCGGCATCGACACCACGTTCCGACTGAACATCGAGAACATCCTCGACGAGGATCCCGTCTTCGGGGCTCCGCCCAGACGTAACTTCCTGCAGAAGGAACGGCTCTACACCTTTACCGTGGACATGGCCTTCTAAGGGGTAAGCCACAGGTAACCCAATCAGCCGGGCCGTCCGCGGCCCGGCTTTTTTGTGGCCAGACACCAGGAAGGGTCTCCCGCGTACCGCGCCGCTTCAGCAAGCGAAGGGAAGCTATAGCTGAGATCGCGTGGCCGCGCCTTCAGGCGTGGTCGATGTTCTTCGAATAGCCGAGGGCTCGTTACCCGTGTGGCGGGCCGAAGAGCCCGCCACTCCATGGTGGAGCGCCATGATGGAGACGTCGGCTCTCTGGCCGACGTTCGCGACTCCAGCGCTGAGGCTGCGTTGGTCGTCCCTGGGGCGGTGGAAAACTCGCTACCCGTGTGTCGGGCCGAAGAGCCCGCCACTCCATGGTGGCCACTCCATCGTGGGGTGAGGCAGCATGAATTTTATGCAACTAATTGAATCCGTTTCAGTTCCCAACAGTTCTCCGCCACCATCTTGCTATGCACTTTGAGCTCATTCACGAATGGGATCTCGCCGATTTCGGGGAGATCGCCTGTCACTTCGGCGACGTTGATGGCGACGGCCGGACCGAATTCATCTTCCCGCAGGCGGAGGACGATCCGCGGCGCCGCTCCGGAACCGGCGGTTACAACCACGAAAAGACGGTCAGCTGCCTGACCTGCATCAACCTGGAGGGGGAGATCCTCTGGCAGCAGGGCACCCCGCGGCCCGCCGATGATCGGAAGGTCCACGGCGAGCGCTACGGCTGCATGCACGATTTCCGGGGCCACGGGAAAGCCGATTACCTGGTCACCACCATGAACGCCGACAAAAGCGCCATCCTGCTCCGGCGCTACAACGGCGCGACCGGCGAACTCGAGGCCGAACGCGAGACCGGTGCCTGTTACCACATGATGCCCGCCGATTTCTCCGGCAAGGGACACGCGTCCGATATTCTCATCAACAACGCGCTCTGGATTCATTTCGCCTACGATTTTGATCTCAATCCCATCTTTGAATGGGTCTATCTCTATGGCGGCGGGCATACGCCGGCCGTCGGCGACGTCCTCGGCACGGGTAAGGACCAGCTCTTCGCCGGGGTGGGGGCCTACCATCCCGAGGGCCCCGACCGCCGCATCTGGTGGCGGCCCGATCTCGACGACGCCATGGAGGAGATGGGCAATTGCCCGCACGTCGATGCCGTCCACCTCGAGCCGCTCGATGATCCCGATAATCCGGCGCTCATCTGGGTCGGCGGCAAGGATGTGGTCTGCCTCGATCCGAAAAGCGGCGAAACGCGCTGGCGCCACCAGGGCGAGCACATCCAATGGCGGCAGTTCGGCCGCTTCCTCCCCGAGCGCAATGACCGCCAGATCATGATCTCGGAAAAAAGCCCCGACGGCCCGACCTGGCTGCTCGCTCCCGACGGCGAGGTCCTGTGGGAGAAGACCATGGGTCGTGGCATCTTCGCCCCGATCAACGGGGCCGGACCGGAAAATACCGACCTGCTGCTCGACATGACCCCGGTGGGCGGCGGTTTTCCCCGCCTGATTAACGGACGTAATGAAACCCTGGATACGTTTCAGTTTATGGGCGAGGTCAGTGCGGACGCCGCCCGGGGAGTCAAGGGCGACGCCGGATCCGGCTTCCACGCCTACTGCGACGACTTCGATGGCGACGGCCTCCGGGAACTCCTCATGTTCAACCGTCACCGCGGCGTGGTCGCCAAGATTGTTCCCTGAACCCTTTTAATCTTCATACCCATGACTGAGACCCTTGCTCTCCTTGGCGGAACGCCCGTCGGCGCGCCCGACATCCCCCCCTTTCCCCAATTCGATGAAGCCGCCATCGCGGCCGTCGGCGACATCCTGCGCTCGGGCAAGACCGTTGCCCTGGGGCGGACGCACCCGGCCATGGTCGAGGCGGAGGAAGCGGTCAGCGCCTACCACGGCGGCCGACCGGCCATGGTCCTCAGCTCCGGTCACGCCAGCCTGATGGCGGCGCTGTTCGGGCTGGAAATCGGGCCGGGCGACGAGGTGATTACCTCCCCCTACACCTGGGGGTCCACCGTGGCTTCCATCCTCCACGTCGGGGCCATCCCGGTCTTTGCCGATGTCGACGACGCCACGGGGCTGCTCGACCCTGCTTCGGTCGCAACGGCGGTCACCCCGGCCACCAAGGCCATCATCGCCGTCCATATCTACGGCCAGCCCGCCGACATGGCTGCGCTGCGTGCCATTGCGGACAAGCACGGCCTCTTTCTGGTCGAGGATGGCAGCCAGGCGCATGGTGCCCGCATCGACGGCCTGCCGGTCGGTAATTTCGGCGACGCCGCCGGCTTCAGCTGCATGGGCGGGAAACTGCTCGCCACCGCCGAGGCCGGTTACCTGATCACGGCCAATGAGGAGGCCTTCTGGAAGGCGGCGCTCATGACGCAGCACTACGGGCGCAGCGCCGAACCGGCTTTTCCGGATGCGCTCAAGCCCTATGTCGACAGCCTGAATTATACCTTCCGGCTGACCCCCATGGTGGCCGCACTCTTCCCGTCACAGTTGGCCAAACTCGACGACGAGGTGGCCGCCCGGCGGCGGAATGTGGCCGCACTCCGCGAGGGGCTGAGCGGCATCGACTGCCTGGCGCTGCCCGAATACGCCGACGGCCTCGACCCCGCCTGGCACATGGTGACGCTCAATTTCCGGCCAGAGGTCGCCGGGGTGGCGCGCGATACCTTCCTGAAGGCGCTGCAGGCCGAAGGGGCTCCCGGCTTCGCTTACGTACCCTCGGGTATCCATCGGTGGTCGCGCTTGCACGCTCGTGGCTACACCGGCCCCGCCGCCCCCTGGATCCGTCAACTCGCCGAAGCCGGTCCCGACTACGCCAGGCAGTCCCTGCCCCAGTGCGACCACAAGGTCGCTACCTCAATTGAAATCATGACCAACGGCTGGGCTACCGATTTGCCCCAGGCGGTCGAAAAGACAGTCGCGGGCTACCGGAAAGTCGTCGGCCAGCTCGACGCTCTCCGCACCTGGGAAAAGGACAACCCGCCCGCGGAAACATCCCTCCCCCAGGTCGCCATGGCCCAGGCCCACCGCTCCGCCGAGTTGTACAAGCCGAAGGCAGCGAAGGGGTAAGACCAAGTTCGCGCCTCCAGGAAGAAGGCTGAGTTTGGCGCGGAAAGCTCGTTACGCGTGTGTCCTTGTCCGCCGAAGTCCTTGGACGCGTGTGTCGGGCCATAGAGCCCGCCACTCCATCGTGAGGGAGCCCCATGATGGAGACGTCGGCTCTTCGGCCGACGTTCGCGACTCCAGGAAGAAGGCTGAGTTTGGCGCGGAAAGCTTGTTACGCGTGTGTCGGGCCATAGAGCCCGCCACTCCATCGTGAGGGAGCCCCATGATGGAGACGTCGGCTCTTCGGCCGACGTTCGCGCCTCCGGCTCGGTGTATAAGCAGGCGTGCCTTTGCCGTGGAAAGCTTCTTACGCGTGTGTCCTTTTCCGCCGAAGTCCTTGGACGCGTGTGTCGGGCCATAGAGCCCGCCACTCCATGGTGGTGAAGCTTGCATCCGCTCATGGATTCACAAATGGTTTCACCATGGAGGAGAAAGCGAAGGCGAGGGAGCCTGAGCGCTGGCGTTATCGGTTGCCTCACTGGGATCTGCAGCGCTCGGCGGTGTATTTCATCACGATCCGGTGCGTAGGGCCGTTGCCGGAAACGGTTCGCGAACGGCTCCTCGCGCTGAAAGGCCAGATCGAGCGCATGGATCCGGAAGATCCGGCAGGATTGGAGATCGAACGCCAACGCTTCATGACCCTGGATCGCTGCCTGGACCGAGGGGAAGGCCCGTGCCCCCTCAGGCATCCGAGCGCTGCCGGTGCGTTGGCAGCCTTCCTGCGCAAGGGGTACCAGAGGTGGCTGTTTCCGGTTTGGGTCATCATGCCCAATCACGTCCACCTGCTTGCTCGACCAACCGGCAAAGACCGTGCCCTGAAACCCTTTCTCCGGCAGCTGAAAGGCCGAACGGCCCATGATTTAAACCGATTACTGGGTCGCTCCGGGCCTTTCTGGCAGCGGGATTCCTTTGACCGCTGGATACGCAGCGCCCGGCACTTGAATGCCTGTCGTCGCTATATCCTCAACAATCCAACCAAGGCTGGCTTGGGGGATGATTATCGCTGGGTGGACGGCGGCAACGACAGGGAATGGCGCGCCTTGGTGGAGCGCTTTGACCAAGAATAGGGCTCGATGCGCGCGTAGGCTGGTTACCCGTGTGTCCTTGTCCGCCGAAGTCCTTGGACGAAGGGGGAGGGCCGAAGAGCCCGCCACTCCATCGTGAGGAGGTCCATGATGGAGACGTCGGTTCTACGACCGACGTTCGCGCCTCCGGGAAGAAGGCTGAATTTGGCGCGGAAAGCTGGTTACGCGTGTGTCGGGCCGTAGAGCCCGCCACTCCATCGTGAGGAGGTTCATGATGGAGACGTCGGTTCTTTGACCGACGTTCGCGCCTCCCGTGCGGTGGCTGGGGCTGCGGGCCCGCGGCGCGTAGGCTCGTTACCCGTGTGTCGGGCCGAAGAGCCCGCCACTCCATCGTGGGGTGGCACCATGATGGAGACGTCGGTTCTACGACCGACGTTCGCGACTCCGGTGCAGTGGCAGAGCCTGGGTGGTGGAGGCGCGTAGGCTGGTTACCCGTGTGTCGGGCCAAAGAGCCCGCCACTCCATGGTGGGGTGGCACCATGATGGAGACGTCGGTTCTACGACCGACGTTCGCGACTCTGGTGCAGTGGCAGAGCCTGGGTGGTGGAGGCGCGTAGGGCTGGTTACCCGTGTGTCCTTGTCCGCCGAAGTCCTTGGACGAAGGGGGAGGGCCGTAGAGCCCGCCACTCCATGGTGGGGTGGCATGATGGAGACGTCGGCTCTATGGCCGACGTTCGCGACTCTGGTGCAGTGGCAGAGCCTGGGTGGTGGAGGCGCGTAGGGCTGGTTACCCGTGTGTCCTTGTCCGCCGAAGTCCTTGGACGAAGGGGGAGGGCCGAAGAGCCCGCCACTCCATGGAGGTGCCCCCATGGAGACGCCGGCTCTTCGGCCGGCGTTCGCGACTCTTGTTCCGGCAAGGACATGAACTCGGGACATGCCATTGCCTACCAGGGAGTCGCCAGGGTGAAGGGTTTTTCCACTGCATGCCGCGACAGGTAAGCGAGCCGGTCTTCCAGCTCTTTGCGTTTCCGGCGGACCGCGGCATCGTGGAACCGGTTGTGCCGTTCCTCCGGATCCTCGCGCAGGCAGTACAGTTCGCCGTCCTTGAGGTTTGGATACAAAACCAAATGCCAGTCGCGGGTGGCCAGCGAAAGGTGGTTCCAGGCGCGGTTGTGTTTGCCCCAGCCCGAGCCGTAGGCCTCGCCAGGGTCGGCATCCTCCGGCTCCGGCAGGTCGGCATCCTCCCGGCCGTTGGGGACGGACAACCCCGCCCGGCGAAGCAGGTGGGGCATCAGCGCCCGGTTGTCGCTGGCGGCATCGACGACCCCGGGGGTTGCTGACGGATCGGTAATGATCAGCGGCACATGCAGCAACGATCGTGACGGGATGGGGCCTTTGCGCAGAAAGCCGGAATCACCGAGAAAATCCCCATGGTCGGAACTGAAGACAATGAGGGTATCTTTTCGGCGGCCGATCTTTTCCAGTTCGGTGAGAATCCGGCCCACCTGTTTGTCGATCAGTGCGTTCATGGCGTGGGTGTGCCGGATGCAGGCTGCCAGAGCCTCCGGCCGGTCGCCACACCAGGTGCCATTGCCATCTTCCTGGAACGCGTTGCCCTCCCGCATGGCTCGCCAGATGGCCGGCCGGTTGTCCAGTTCCGTGCCCAGGTCCTCGGGGGGATCGATTTCAAGACCCGCGAAGCGATCGGCCCAGGCGGCCGGCGGAGTGAAGGGGTTGTGCGGATCGGGGAACGACGCGAAGAGGAAAAAGGGCCGGTCGGCCGGTGTCTCGTTGAGAAAACGGATGGCCTCGTTCGCGACCCAGGTGCTGGGGTGTGCTTCCTCGGGCAGTCGGGAGCGCCAGCACAGCAGGTCGGGGTGCCGGTCACGCGCCTCCGCCTGATCCGGGCCAAGCGGAATATCCGGATAATGGGTCCGGCGCCAGCGCCCGTAATGGCCGCCGGTCTGCTCACCGTGGCCGGTCGTGATGCGTGCGTAATCGAAGCCATACAGCGGGCCGACCCAGTCGTCGCGGTCCCCGCTCCTGAACGCCTCTTCGCCTTCCGGACTTTTGTCGTCGAGCTGGGCGGACAGGTGGAGTTTTCCCGTCACGCCGGTCCGATAACCGGCCGCCGCCAGCAGCCCCGGCAGGGTGGGGATGCTGGTGTCCAGGGACATACCATTGGTGCGGACGCCATGGCGTTCAGTCGACAGCCCGGTAAAGAAACAGGCGCGGCTGGGCATGCACAGGGGATTGCCCGCGTAGTGATTACGATGCAACCGGCCCTGCTGTGCGAGGTTGTCCAGGTTCGGGGTTTCGGCCGCTCCGTTCCCCAGACAACCCAGGGCGTCCGCACGCATCTGGTCGACATAGAGGACCAGGATATCGGGGCGTCCGTTGCGGCCCAGGTCAGTTTCCGTCGGGGGTAACATCCTCTTGTAAAAAATCCCGGGCCCCGGGGCGTGTCACCCGGCTGCAGTTGTTACCGTAAAACGGTAGCGGGTCGGACCGCGCGGATGGAGCTGCCGTCGACCCAGGAGGACTGGATCAGGACCGTTTTACGGAACGGGGGAAGCCCGGTCTCATTGTGGACCATCTGGCGGACGACGACATCGACGCCGGCGGAGCCGACCTGCTCCGAGTTCTGATCGACGCCGGCGAAGGTGTTCACGTTTTCGGTCCAGTCGATGATGCAAAGGCCGACATCCTCGGGGACCCGGAGCTTGCAGCGTTCGAGCCATTCCCGGGTCCGCTGGTGATTGGTGAGGATGACCTCCGGCTCGTTTTCGCGCAGCCAGTCCCGGAAATCCTTAAAGTCCCAGCCGTGAGCAATGTGGTGGAGGCCGGGAGCATGGACCCCCGCTTTTTCCTGCGAAAACACAAGCCAGGCGTGCCAGGTATGCGCGACGATTTCGTCAGTCCGCTCGGTCATGTACAAGCCGACCCGCTGGTAGCCAAGGCCGGTGATCTTTTTCAGCGCCAGGCGAATGGTATTCAGGTGGTCATTACTGATCTGCGCGATCGGGTAGGGGGCGTTGGCCTGGCCGAGCAGGGCGGTGCTGAACGGCCCGACCAGCGTCTCCAGGTCTTCCGGCAGGGTGCGTGTGGCCAGAATCATGACGCCGCGTATGCCGCGCGTGTAGAGGATCTGCCGCATCCGGTCGGCGCTGAACTCGGACGGTTTCCAGGTCATGTAATCGATCCGGTAGCCCAGGGCATCGGCCCGTGCCCGGGCTCCCGCCAGGATCCGTTCTTCGGTCGGGGTCAGGTTTTTATAGCGTTCCCGACGCTTCCGCGGATCCAGCAAGACCAGGGGTTCGCCGGATTGCGGCTTCACCGTCCGTCGCAGGTAGGACATCAACTCGGACAGCTTGGGGTCCGGCCGATAGCCCATATCCTCGGCCAGCGCGGCGATGCGTCGCCGCGTCTCCTCGGCCACCAGCGGATCGTTGCGGAGTGCGCGCGACACGGTCATCCGCGACACCCCGGCCGCGTCGGCGATCTCCTGGAGGGTGGGCTTGGGCATGGCTCAGCCCCCTGGTTGCCAACGGGGATTGGGCCGCGGGATGATGGCCTGGATGTCGCTCTTCCAGGCGTCGAGTTTGGCCTTGAGGCCGGCGACCCTCTCGGGGTGTTGGTCGGCCAGGTTGTGGTCTTCGCCGGTGTCCCGGGAAAGCTGATACAATTCGAGGGCACCATCCTCGAAGAACTCGATCAGTTTCCAGTCGCCTTCGCGGATGGAGCAGCCGGGCGTTCCACCCTGATTGGCGTAGTGGGGATAGTGCCAATAGACCGGCCCGCGATCGAACGCCTCACCGCGCAGCAATGGCATCAGGCTCTTGCCATCGCAGTGCTGCTCTGGGATGGGCTCCAGCCCGGCCGCCTCGAGGAAGGTCGGGTAGAGGTCGGTGCTGGTCGTGACGCTGTCGGTGACCCGGCCGCTATCCACCACCCCCGGCCAGCGGACGATGAACGGCTCCCGGGTGCCGCCCTCATACATCCAGCCCTTGCCCTCGGCGAGGGGGGCGTTGCAGGTCGGTGAGCCCTCGGCGGTGGCGAGCCCGCCATTGTCGGACGTGAAGACGACCAGCGTGTTGTCCGCCAGGCCTTCCGCCTCGAGCGCGTCGAGGACGCGACCGATGTTGGTGTCCATGTTTTCCACCATGGCGGCGTAGACTGGATCGGACTGGAACCGGCGGCGCTCCACCCGCTGGTGTCTCTTGTGCTCCATCGGGAAAGCCTCGCCGACCTCGATGGGGTCCTGCTGGTCCAGGCCCAGATCCGCCGCTTTCTGGCGGTATTTTTCGATCAACGGTTCGGGTGCCTGGATCGGCGTGTGGACCGCGTAATGCCAGAGATTGAGAAAAAAGGCTTTATCGGGGTCGCGGTTGCGGATGAGCGCAATGGCTTCGCCGGTCAGGCGGTCGGTCAGGTATTCCCCCTCGGGCCCTTCCTCGAAATCCGGATGCGGGAGTTGGTAGGGCGCGAAGAAACCGTGTTTGGGCATGCCCCAGTCGCAGCCGCCGCGATTGACGTCGAAGCCGTGCTGTTCGGGCCAGGTCTGCTCATCGCCCAGGTGCCACTTGCCGACGTGCCAGGTCTGGTAGCCGCCCGCACGCAAAGCAGCCGCAATCGTGTGCTCGGTCGGCGGCAGGAAAGGAAAATAGGGTACGTCGCAGAGCCGGCCGAAGGCGCGGCCGCCGATGAATTGCGTGACGCCGACGCGGGCCGGGTAGCGCCCGGTCAGGATGCTGGCGCGGGTGGGGGAGCAGACCGGGCAACTGGCATAGGCATCGGTGAAACGCAGGCCCTCTCGGGCGAGCCCGTCGAGTCTCGGGGTCTCGTAGAAGGTCGATCCGTAGCAACCCAGGTCCTTCCAGCCCAGGTCGTCCATCAGGATCATCAGGATATTGGGGCGTTCCATGGGTAACAGCCAAGGAGTCAGCCCGCCGCTAGGAAAGCCTTTTCAGCGTCGGGCCATTCCCTGGCTTCCGCTGCCCGGCGGATTCTGGTACGGTGTCATCATGTCCGAAGAAGCTGTGCCCTACAATCCCGAGTCCCCCGCGTCCCGGCAGGCCTACCTCGATTTTCTTGGCGTATTTTTTCTCATCGTCGGCGCGCTCTCCTTTGTTGTGTCGCTCGGGGTGGTGATCGTCCTGATCACGACCGACAACCCGATCCTGACGCCGGCCGGGGACGCCCCCCCGTTCTGGGAGGGGGGACCGCTGACCTTTGAGGCTTTTGTGGTGGCGTACCTCAGCTTCCAGATCTGGAGCGGGCTGCTTTTCGGCCCCCTGGCCATCTGGGCGGGGAAGTCCGCTCGCGCGGGTCGACGCCTTGAACTGGTCAAAGGCACGGCCATCATCAGTCTGGTCTACTTCCCGATGGGCACCACCTTCGGCATCCTTGCGCTTATTGGTCTGAGCAATCCCGAGTTGATTCGCGGCTTTGACACCGGGCCCACCATCGACCCGGCCGACGAACCCGTCCGTCCCGGCGGCGAAGGGCTGTAGGGGGTAACCACTGATCGGCACTGATTCGCCGCCCGGCAATGGCCGGGCTCTCCGGCGGGGGAGGAAACCGCAAATCTGCGCCAATCTTCGCTGATCAGTCTGGATTAGCCCGGACTTCTCATGAAGCCCAGATGTGATGAGCTGCCCCTGTCCGCCGTAGCCTTGGCGAAGGCGGAAGGCGGCGTGCCCGCCATGACCCGAAGGGTGACGGCGGGAGGGCGAAACCGGCTGGGCGCGCACTGAGGTGCGTAACCAGGCGGTTTCCAGCCCGACTACCGAGCCCGCAGGGCGACACCTCAACGAGCGCAGCGAGAATAACACGCCGCAGATCGCGCATGTGGGCGAAAAGAATCGGGAAACCGGGCCCCACCACGAACGTGCATTTCGAAGAAATGCTGCAAATCCCTCGTTCAGCATTATTTACCGCCCTGTTTCCCGATCCTGGTGAGAAGTTCGGGTTAGGGAAACCACAAAGGTCCCGAAGGGATACGAAGCAAGCGAGTGGCTGGGTTGTTTTTGACGGGCCATCGACCACACCTGAAGGCGCGGCCACGGTGCCCCACTATGGCTCCTGAGTCATTCAGGCCGATCTGCGGGGATTAGCGGTTTCTTCCCTGCGTCGGATAGCGTGCCCATTGGCACGCTTACGGTCAGTGGTTTCTTTTTCTTACGCGCCGACGCCGGCCTCCTCCTCGATACGCTGGATGTACTCCGAGACATTGCAGGTCAGGAGTCGGGTGCCGTCGGGGCGGACTTCGAGTACCTTGGTCACCACCGGATCCAGGAAGTCCCGGTCGTGGCTGACCAGGATGACGGTGCCGTCGAACGCGCGAATGGCATCCTGCAGGACCTCCTTGGATTTGATGTCCAGGTGATTGGTCGGCTCGTCGAGGATAATGCAGTTGGCGGGCTTCATCAGCATCTTGGCCAGGGCGACACGGTTGCGCTCACCGCCCGACAGGACACCACACTCCTTGTGCACCTCGTCCTTGCGGAAGAGGAGAGCGCCGAGGGCGGCGCGGGGATTGGCGTCCTCGTTTCCGTCCACGGAGGCCTCGACCTCCTGCATCACGGTTTTCCGCGGGTCGAGCGTTTCGGCCTGGGACTGGGCAAAATAGCCGATGACGGTGTTGATACCCAGTTCGCGCTCCCCCTGCTGGAAGGGTTCGATGCCGGCGAGGATCCGGGCGAGGGTCGATTTGCCCGCGCCGTTAACGCCGACCACGGCGATGCGTTCACCCTTCTGGATGCGCAGGTCCAGGCCATTGAAAATGACGTTGTCGCCGTAGGCCTTGTGGAGGTTGTGCAGCTCGATGACCTTGGCGCTGGCCGGCGGCGGAGGCGGGAAGCGGAAGAAGATCTTCTTTTCGTCGCGTTCGGGTTTCTTCAGCTCGGTTTTGTCGAGTTGCTTGATCCGGCTCTGGACGGCACCCGCCTTTTTCACGTTGCCGCGGAATTTGTTGATAAACTCCTTCTGGCGCGCGATTTCCTTCTTCTGGTTTTCGTAGCTGCGACGCTGGCGTTCGAGTTCCGCCGCCTTCTCCTTTTCGTAATAGCTGTAATTGCCGTGAAAGGGATTGAGGTTCCCGAACTTCAGTTCGAGCGTCTTGTTGGTGACCGTGTCGAGAAAGGCCCGGTCGTGGGAAATGACGACCAGCGCGCCGGGGTAGCCCTTTAAATAACCCTCCAGCCAGTGCTGGCTGAGGATGTCCAGGTGGTTCGTCGGCTCGTCCAGGAGCAGCAGGTCGGGATTCTGGAGCAGCAGTTTGGCCAGCGCGATCCGCATCTGCCAACCGCCCGAGAAAGTAGCCGTGTCCTGGTCGAAATCTTCACGCCTGAAGCCGAGCCCCTGCAGAATCCGCTCGATCCGCGATTTCATTTTCTCCGGCTCCAGCTCCTCCAACTGCTGCTCCCAGCCGCCGATGGTGTCGATCAGCTCAAAATATTCCTCCGAGGCGGGATCGAGGTCATACATCCGCTCCTCCGCTTCCTGGATTTTTTCCTGCAGCGACAAGGTGTCGGCAAACGCCGTTTTCACCTCCTCGACCAGCGTCTTGCCCGCCACCTCGATGCCGTCCTGTGGCAGGTAGCCGACCACCGCGCCCTTGGGCATACGGATTTCTCCCGAGTCGGGTTCCTGGCTGCCCGTCAGCAGGCGCAGGAAGGTCGTCTTGCCCGAGCCGTTCACGCCCACCAGCGCGCAGCGGTCCCGGGCGCCAATGGTATGCTTGACGTTTTTGAAAATGGGGCGTTCCCCGAAGCGCAGGTTGATGTCGTCCAGTTCGATCATGGCGAAAAGGATCGATATTGAAAAACTGCCCCGCCTCCTGGCCAGCGGATTCCCATTCGGGATGCCGAATTCGCCGGAAAGGGAACCCCTGATCGACACTCAGGCTCCGGCTCGTAATGAAGAGCCTCGCCAACGGGGAGGGGGACCGCAAATCTGCGCTGGGGCTGCCTTTTTAGAAACCTATATCGGAGCCGCACCCTGGGCAACCGAGGCCCGGCTGCGCGCACTCATCGGCCCGAATTTCTCCAACCAACCCATCCGCCCGACCGCATGAACCGTTTCTACCGCTATCTTATTTCCACCGTTTTTCTCCTGCGGGCTCTGGTATCTCCGCTGCAGGTTTTCGCGGGCGACGACGACGTCCGTGAGACCGTCCTGACGCTGGCCAACGACATGATCGCCACCCATGCCGAGCCGCCCGATGCGGAGGACCTGCAACCGGCCGCCGTCCTCATGATCCACGGTTTCGCCAGCCAGATGAACGAGGTCGGCGACATGTATCTGCGGTTGGCCGAAGAACTCGCCGAGGAGGGCGTGCCCTCGCTGCGCATCAACATCCGCGGGGAGAGCGAGCGGGAGAAAACCGGCTTCCGCATCACCAGCACCTTCGCGAGCCGGATCACCGATGCCGAGACCGGCCTGGCCTTCCTCCGCGAAACCTACCCGGACGCACAAATCGGCGTGGTCGGTTTCAGCCTCGGCGGGTCGACCGCCATGGCGCTGGCCGGTCGACAGCCCGAGGCCATCGACAGCCTGGTCCTCTGGTCCACCGCGGGGAACCCCGGCTCGGTGGTGCGCAATCCCGAACAGGCCGCCGCCTACCGCAAGGCCCTGGACGAGGGCGAGGCCGTGCTGAAGGAATGGGTCGACCTGACCATCACCCGCGAACACATCATCGGTATGCTGGGGTACAGCGTTATCGAGCCGTTGTCCGCCTACACCGGCGCCTTGCTGTCCATCCGCGGCACCGGGGATTTCGTCCCCCGCCACGAGGACGCCATCCTGGCCGCGGCCTCGGCCAGCCCGGCCGAATTTCGGATCATCGACGGCGCCGATCACATCTTTCAGGCCTTCGACCCGGACAGCACCTACGACGACCGCGTCATCGACGCCACCGAGGACTGGCTGGAGGACACCCTCGGCTTCGACGGCTGAGGTACATCGCGCCGCTTCAGCAGGCGCCGGCTGTCAGGAAATCAGAACTTCCTTTGTGTATGCGGAGGAGCCACGCTCGCTGAAGCAGCGCGGTACGGTCAGCAAGCCTGTCTGGCCGGGAGGGCGGTCGTCCCCGACCGCCGCATGGCAAGGCTTATCCGCAACACTGATCATCATCCTTCTCTGTCCCGCAAAACCGGATACCCAGGGCATTGGCCAGAAGCAGCAAGAGCCCCACGGCCGCCAACATGCCGAGCCACCCGGCGGTGTCGACGTCCGGTCCGGCCCCGCCTGAGACGGAAATCCCCAGCCCGTCCACCACCGCCCCTACCAGCCAGGCCGCCGCAATCAACGCAAACAGGTAGATGGCTGTCGCCTTGCGGCCGATCAGCCGCAGCAGCGTGGTCAGGGTCGTGGTGTTGGTCGCCGGGCCCGCCACCAGGAAGACCAGGACCGCTCCGGGGGTCAGGCCCGCCGCCAGCATCCCGAAGGCCACCGGAATCGATCCGGTGGCACAGACGTACACCGGAATCGCCAGCAGCGTGACCGCCAGATAGCCCACCACCGGATGCGGCAGCCAGGCCTCCAGGGTGTTTGCCGGCAGAAGCACCGTGAAGGCCGCCCCCAGGGCAATACCGACCACCAGCGGCAGCGCCAGATCTACCGGCAGATCGATCAGCCCGATCCGCAGTACGCGGCGCCAGGCAGGCCTTGCGTTCGTTTCGGCGTCGGCACATGCGGTCTCGGAAGCGCAGCCATCCGCCTCCAGGTCTGGCTGGGTGGACGTGGATGAATTTTCAGGCTGCCTGTCGGTCGGGCCGGCGCTCCACCGATGGATGGCCAGGCCCGCCGCCAGCCCGGCGATGACATCCGAGGCGATGCGCGCCAGCGTGAACGGCAGCCCCATCAGGCTGTAGGTGGCCGCGATGCTGTCGACGCCGGTCTGGGGCGTGGAGGCGGTGAAGGCCGCAATCGATCCCCGGCTGGCTCCGCTCTGTTTGAGCGAAGCGGCGACCGGGATCACACTGCAGGAACAAAGGGGCAGCGGGACGCCCACGAGCACCCCTTTCAGGACGCTGCTTGCCCGTCTGGGGGCCAGATGACGGCTGATCCACTGGCGAGGCACACAGACCTCCAGCAGGCCGGCGAGGACAAACCCCGCCAGCAGCCAGGGGGCCATGGCCACCGTCAGGTTCCAGGCCGCCCCGGCGAGGTTGTCCAGCAGCGCAAGCATTGGAAGACCCTACCTTCGGACTGCTTTCTCCGCAAGGGAACCGTCTTGGGCTGGCCAAGGTGGGCTCCCGGTTTAAGATGACTGTATGGACAAAACGGCTCTGTACACATCCGTATTGGCTGCGTTGAAGGAAGAACTGGATGCCACGGTCGCGGCAGCCAGGGACGCGGCCGAGTATGCGACCGACGAGGAGTCCCGGGCTGAATCGGAGTGGGACACCCAGGGCCTGGAGGCTTCCTACCTGGCGCGGGGGCAGGCCGAGCACGCCCGCGAACTTATGGAGGCCATCGACATGACCCGCGACCTCGCGGACCGCGGCGGCAAGGACGATAATTCGCACGCCCATACGGGCTCGCTGCTGCGCGTCTCGATTGCCGATGCCGAGCCCGAGTGGTTTTTGCTCTCACCGGCCGCCGGCGGCCTCGAGATCCAGGCCGAAGGCATGGGCACGGTCACCGTCATTACCCCGCAATCGCCCGTCGGTCATGCGGTGGTCGGCAAAACCGACGGCGCGTCCTTCCGGCTGCCCTCCGGCGTCGAGGGAAAGATCCTCCGCCTGGTCTGAACGGCGGTGCGGCGACCTGGCCGTCGAGGGATCTCACGGAGAGGATCGAACCGGATCGGAATGGAGATCACCGTCTTGTTTACCGTCAGCAGGCCATCCAGTCGCATTATTGCGAGAGTCCGTCTCTGGACGACCGCCGCGACGTTGGCATACCATGATAAGTAAAGGGGTAAGGCTTTCTCCTCCCTCCGCCTGAGGCATGAAACGGGTTGAGGCAATTGCGGAAACGGATCATGATTTCGACATGAACCATCCCCGACGCCTTCGCTTTGGCCTGTGCCTCCTCATGGCGGCCGTTGCCGTTACCCAGCCCGGTCTTTTCGACGGTAAGAAGGATGCGGACCAGAACCAGGCCCGGAAAGAGAAAATCCGCAAAATGGCGGAGGAGACCCTTGAGGATGCCTACGCGAAAAAGCCCGAGCTGAGGAAAATCATCCGCCAGGCGGAAGGTTACGGCGTCTTTTCCAATGTGGGGGTGAATATCATCTTCGGCAGCTTTGCCGGCGGTCACGGTCTGGTCGTCGATAATGACACCGGGGAGGAAACGTTCATGAAGATGGGGTCGGCCGGGCTCGGCCTCGGCCTGGGCGTGAAGGATTTCCGCGGGATTTTCGTCTTCCACAGTGAGACGGCCCTCGAAGGCCTGATCGAGAAGGGCTGGGACTTTTCCGCCCAGGCCGATGCCGCCGCCAAGGCCGAGGAAAAGGGTGGGGCCGGCGAAACGTCGGGAACCGCGCTCCCCGGTGTCGATCTGTATCAGTTCACCGACACCGGCCTGGCCCTCCAGGCCACCATCCAGGCGACGAAATACTGGAAGGACGCCAGGCTCAACGAGTGATCCGCTTCAACCGTATCGAATCCCTGAATACGTCCGGCCGAAAGAAGTTGCCCGGACCGGATTCGGGCACAAAAGTTGCATCATGCGAAAAACGATTCTGTTGCTGCTATGTACCTGAGCCCGGGATCAGCCCGCGAACAATTCACCCGTGAGGACCTCGCCTTCGTCGCCGGGGTCCTGGGCGGGGATGCCGACAACCGTGTCGCCTTGTTTCAAGCGCTGGCTCGCGGCGAAAACCGGGACTGTTTAGACGATCCCCGGCTACCGATGGTGCTCTGGCAGGATCGGGACCTGAGCCGCATTTCCACCCGCTTCTTTTTCTATGTCATGCTCCGTGAGCCGCTTCGGCAGGCTGGCCTGGCGGATGCCTCCCTGGTCGACTACCTGGCCGAGATGCTGGCCCGCTTCATCGACGGCGACCAGTGGCGCACGGCCCCCGACCGGTCGCGCAGCCGGATCGATTACGAAATCGATCTGCAGGAGGCGCTCGGCCGTGCCCGCGGTCAGGAGCGCTTCGCCCTGCATGCCTTCGGCGGCGACCGGAATCTCTTCATGACCGGGCTGCACGCTCCCGCCATCCGGCGTCGACGCCACCGCCGCGGCGCCCCCGGCGTCCGCTTTTACGAGGCGTCCGGGCGCGCCCATTACCGCAGCGCCCGCGATCACCCCCTGGCCGGGGAATTCGCCCTTCGCGACACCTTCGACCAACTCGCCGAGACCTTTCCCGCCATCCGCCAACAGCTCAACTATGTCTCCGACGAATTTTTCAATTAGTGGATCTGCGAAAGGCGAAAAGAATCGGGATGCAGGGCAACCTCACGAACGGGCATGTCAAGGAAAGGCTGCAAGCCCCTCGACCGGAATGGTTTACCGCCCTTTTTTCCGGTTCTGGTGATAAATGCGGGATCCACCGGGATGCGATCGCCCGCGACCCCGCCGGACGAGGGGCTGGGAGAGCGTTTGTCCCCGGGTGCGCGGTAGGATGGTCGTCAACGCATCCAGAATCCCCAACCCAGGTACCTCATGTCCTCCCGCTATCCTCTCGGTCGCATCCATCCCCACGGCTCCGGTGGCAAAAGTGTCTACCAGCGCGCCGGCATGGCCGCCCGCACCCGTTCCGACGGCTCCTACCGCCACATGGGCGACGGCGTCCCGCCCGTCGTCCTCGGCGGCCTCTTCTACTTCGGGTTCTTCTTCCCCCCGCTCTTCCTCGTGCTGCTGGTCCTCATGGTGGTGGAAATCTTCCGTGATTGACCGGCCGCCCCAGGAGACGTCACCGGACGTCGGATGCTTTGCGACGACAGAAACCCGTGCCGAAGGTGGGGATCCCATGCCGGCCATGCTCCCAGCCCCAAACACCGCAGAAGCGTCCGGTATCGGCGTTTCCCGCCATGCGCTCAAGCGGGCCCGCCAGCGGCGCAGCCTGAAAACGCTCTATCTCTGGAAGGGCCTTCCAGCCCGCGCCGGGACCCCCGCCGACGCACCCCACCTGCATGCCCATCGACCGGCCGGCAACGCTGCCAGCGTAGCACCGGATGGATTCGGTCTTGCGCGATGAGGCCGGCATCCCGAAAACAAACCATCCTACTGATAGGAATTTGCTTGCTGCGGCGTCAGCCGCCGAGGTGGGGGATATACGATGAAGCAAGAAAATTGACTACTTTCGCATACTGATGCAGCATACTGATGCATGAGAACGACCCTTACCATTAATGACGAGCTTCTGTCCCAGGCAAAACAGCTAGCCGCTCAACGCAAAAGTAATGTCAGCGCCGTGGTGAACGAGGCTTTGCGGGAAGCGCTCAAGGAGAAACGGGGCCCAAACCCGCAGACTTATCGCGTTCCCACCTTTCCGGCCAAAGGCAAGGCCGCCGCCATCAGCCCCGCCGCGATGAAAGATTTGCTCGCAGCCGAAGACCTCAAACCCTACGGAAAATAATGAAGTCTTTCGATGCCAACATTCTCATTTACGCCCACCGCTCCGACCAACCCGAACACGAATTTTTCCGCGATTATCTAGAGCAAACGATCCAGAATGAACCGGCCTTCGCGCTGTCCACTTCGATCCTTTCCGCTTTCCTCAGGATTGTCACCCAGCCCAGATTCCCCAACGGCCCGACCGACCTGCACCACGCACTACTGGTGATCGAAAGTCTGGTTGCCCAAGAACATTGCCATGTCATCGGTCCGGGACACCAACACGTTCAGATTTTTTCCGAACTCTGCCGCAAACACCACGGCGTGGGTAATTTAATTGCAGACGCTCAGCATGCCACGATCACGATCGAGCATGCCTGCGACTGGGTCACCCGAGACCGCGACTTTGAGCGCTTCGTCGCCGATGGCTTGCGCCTGGAAATCATTGAACCTTCTTAGCCCGAACGTCTCACCAGAATCGGAAAAAAGGGCGGTAAAGGATTCCGGTCGAGGGGCTTGCAGCATTTCTGTGAAATGCGCCTTCGTGAGGTAGCCCTGTTTCCCGATTCTTTTCGCCCATATGCGCGATCTGCGGCGTGTTATTCTCGCTGCGCTCGTTGAGGTGTCGCCCTGCGGGCTCGGTAGTCGGGCTGCAAACCGTCTGGTTATCCCGCGCAGCGGGACGCCCAGCCGGTTTCGCCCTCCGCCCGACGCCGGGCCGGATCCACCGGGATGCGACGGCCCGCGACCCCGCCGGATCGGGGGTGGGACAGCGTTTGTCCCCGGGTGCGCGGTATGGATGGTCGTCAACGCATCCAGAATCCCCAACCCAGGTACCTCATGTCCTCCCGCTATCCCCTCGGTCGCATCCATCCCCACGGCTCCGGTGGCAAAAGTGTCTACCAGCGCGCTGCTCAGGAGATCCGCAATGGGTCCGGCAGCTCTGATCCTGAATCTCCCTTCGAAAACCTCCGTATTATGCAAGCCGGATTGCTCTATTGGGGCCTGTTTTTTCCGCCTTTGTTGATTATCTTTGTTATCCTCATCCTTGTGGAACTCTTCTGGGATAGTTGAGGCTCTGAAAGGGACGTCACCGGACGTCGGATGCTTTGCGACGACAGAAACCCGTGCCGAAGGTAGGGATCCCATGCCGGCCCTGCTCCCAGCCCCAAACACCGCAGAAGCGTCCGGTATCGGCGTTTCCCGCCACGCGCTCAAGCGGGCCCGCCAGCGGCGCAGCCTGAAAACGCTCTACCTGTTGAAGGGCCTTCCCGCCCGCGCCGGGACCCCCGCCGACGCACCCCACTCGAATACCCATCGACCGGCCGGCATCCCTGCCAGCGCAGCACCGGAAGGATTCGGTCTTGCGCGATGAGGCCGGCATCCCAAAAACAAACCATCCTTATCTGAGGTAGAGTCCTTACCCGATGATCCACCTGATCCACACCGCCGACTGGCAGATCGGCAAGCCCTTCGGCTTTATCGCCGATGCTGAGAAGCGCAGTGTCCTCCGGCGGGAGCGCATCGCGGCGATCGAACGGATCGGGGAGGTTGCCCGGTCCCGGAATGCCGCCTGCGTCCTGGTTGCCGGGGACGTTTTCGACAGCAATACGGTTGACGATACCACGGTGTCCGATGCGTGCAGCGCTATCCGCAATATCGGGATACCCGTGCTGGCCATCCCCGGAAATCATGACCACGGCGGGGAGGGGTCTATCTGGAACCAGCCTTACTTTCGGGCCCAGCAGGAGAAGTTGGCACCCAATCTTCGGCTGTTGGACAAGCCGGAGCCTGTCGATATCGAGGGGCTGCGCATCCTGCCTTGTCCCCTCATGCGCCGTCAGGATACCCGCGATGCCACTGCCTGGATTCAGGATTCCGAAACTCCGCTGACTTCGGAGGACCGGCCCACCGTGGTCCTGGCTCATGGAACTGTCGCCGAGTTTGGCTCCAGAGAGGAGGAGACTTTTGGC
Source organism: Opitutales bacterium (assembly GCA_051117635.1). Taxonomy (GTDB): domain Bacteria; phylum Verrucomicrobiota; class Verrucomicrobiia; order Opitutales; family JABSRG01; genus JBNPEH01. Next base: position 55,901 of record JBNPEH010000002.1, read on the forward strand.
GACAGTGCTCCCAATCATATTCAACTGGATCGCCTCAAAGCGGGCGCGTTCGATTACATCGCGCTGGGGGACTGGCATGGCGCAAAACAGGTGGAGTCAAATGCGTGGTACGCAGGTACTCCGGAACAGGACCGGTTCGCCAAAGGATCGTCCAATGATCCCGGGCATGTCCTCGCCGTTTCCCTGGAAAAGGGCCAGCCCCCGAAAGTGGAGAAGGTCTCCACAAGTCGCATCGGCTGGCATACCCTCGACGTCCGCTTCGACTCCGATGAAAACCTGAGCCCGCTGACCGATCCGCTTGCCGCTTTGATCGGTACCCGGTCGGGCCGCGACTTGCTCCAACTCAAGCTCTCAGGAAACCTGGCCCTGGCCACGGGTGAAGCCCTGGAAGCCGAGTTGGCCAGTTTGCGGGGCCGCCTCCTCGAACTCCGCCTCGATCACCGGGTGACGGTGCTGCCCGATCAGGCGGAAATCGATGCCCTGGCGCATGACACCGCCAATCCCCTGATTGCGCGGGTCGCCACCGTCCTCGCCCGGGGCGCGGACGACGATCCTTCCCCGGCCGACGAATCCGTTCGCTCGGCGGCCCTGCGCAAACTGTTCACTTTGGCCGCCGCTACCCCGAAGCGCTGAACGATGTACCTGATTTCAGCCCATATCCGTAACGTCCGGATCCACCGCGACCTGCGGGTGGATTTCGAACGGGAGCGCAACCTCATCGCAGGGCCCAACGAGACCGGTAAAAGTACCCTGGCTGAGGCGGTGCACCGGGCTCTCTTTCTGAAGGCCAAGGGTAGTGCGGGGGCGCATCGCAACCTGCAATCCGACCTTTTCGACGGGGCTCCGTCCGTCGAGGTGACCTTTGCCGTCAATGAAGACCGCTGGACGATCCGCAAGGAGTTCAGCGGGACCAAAGGCTCCTCCGTGCTGACCGGTCCCGACGGGAGCCGCTATACGGGCGATGAGGCTGAGGACCGGCTGGCCGATCTGCTGCAGACCGACCTTCCGGATGGCCGCCTGTCCGACGACAAGATGAATGCTCACTGGAGCCATTTGTGGGTCTGGCAGGGCAGCAGTGGGAATCAGCCGGCCGAGGCGCTCGCTCCCCATCAGCAGGCGATCATTGATCAGCTGGAAACCCTGGGCGGGGCCGGCATCCTTCAGTCGGAGGCTGACCGGCAGGCTACTGAAGCGGTTCAGGCCGAGTATCAGTCTCTCTTCACCAGCACCGGGAAAGTGGCCTCGGGATCCGACCTGGCGAAGCTTCAGGCGCACCGCGATGCCCTCCGGGCGGAGGTCAGGTCGAGTGAGGAGGAGGTCCAGGGCATCCAGCGGAATCTGGATCGTCTGGCCGAATGCAAGGACCGGCTGACTTCGGCTCAAGAGGCCCGGCCGGACCTGGAAAAGGAGCAGGGCGCGATCCGGAAACGGCAGGAAGCGCTGGCGGAACTGGATGATCAGCTGCGGCAAAAAGAAGAGCCTCTGCGCCTGGCCCGCGAACGTGTGCAAACCCTGAAGGATGCTGAAAAACGCATCCACGACCGGACCGCCCGGATCGAACAGGGGGAGGCGGCGTTAAAGCCCCTCGACGAAAGTCGGGACAGACAATCGAAGGCCCTGGAGGGCATTGCCCGGAGCTTAAAGACGGTTCGCACGCAAATTGCCGAGGTTAAAGATGAAGCACAGAAAGCCCGGAGGCGCTGTAAGGCCCTCGACCAGCAGCAGCAGTTGATGGCTTTGCGCAGCCAGGCCGAGCGCGCAGCAGGCGAACTGAAGCGTCTGGAGGCGGAGGAAAGCCAGTTGCGTGAAGACAAAGCCCGGTTGGCGGCGCTCGACGGGATCGACGAAGCTTTCATTGAAGAGCTGAGGGACCTGCAGAAACAGGTGGAGCGTGCCCAGACCACGCTGGAGGCGGTTTCCACACGGATCGAACTGAAGTCCGGCAGCCAGCCGGTCCTCCTGGGCGACCAGACGTTGGTGCCGGGCGAGCCCAGGGTCATCCGTGAAGCTGTCGATCTCAACCTCGCGGATACCCGCATCCACATTGTCCCGGGCGGCGGATCCAGCCTGAAGGAAGCCTCAGAAGCGCTGGATGCGGCGACCGGCGCCCTGAATGAGCGTCTCGCCGCGAAAAGCCTCAAGGATGTGGCTGAGGCTGAAAAACAACGGCAGGCGGCTGTCCGCCTCGCCGATGCCTGTCGCGAACGGGAGCGCCGGATAGAGGAATACCATCCCGGAGACCTCAGACGCCGGTTCGAGGAAGACCGGCAGGCGATCCAGACCCTGGAAGCGTCCATAAACCAACAGGCGGGCGAAGGATCGGAGGCCCTGCCTGATACCGCTGAGGCCCTCGCCGAAGCCCTGAAAGCGGCCCAGGAGACCCTGGATGACCGGGATTCGGAACTGCAGAAGCTCGAAAACCAGCGGGACCGCTGGGAAGACGAGGACCGGGCCCTTCGGGAGGACCTGAACAAAACCGATCAGGAACTGAGCGAAAAAAAGGCCGACCTGAAGGCTGAGCGGCTCCGGTTGGACGAGGAACGCGACGCCCACGGCACCGCGGAAGTCCGCAAAAATGCGCTGTTTGAGGCCAGTCAGGTTCTGGATCAGCTGACGCATGAAGTCAGCAAGCTGCAGGAGCAGCGACAGGCCCTGAACCCGGACTTCCTCAAGCGCGATGCCGAGCGCAACGAAGAAGCCCTGAAACGGGCAAACGAATCAGTGAGCCAGGCCAAGCAGGAACTGGCCAACTTGCAGGGCCGTCTGGAATCCACCGGGATCGAAGATCCCGCCGCGATCCTGGCGGAAAAACAGGGGCTCCTCGATAAGACCGAAAACGAACTGCAGCGCCTGCAGCGGGAAGCCGACGCCATCCGCCTCCTGAAGGAGCTTTTCGATCGGGAGCAGAAAGCCCTCGCCGACCGCCTGTCCGCTCCCCTCGCAGAGGCCCTGACCGGCTACATCCGCACCCTTTTTCCGCGGGCAAAGGCCGCAATCGAGGTGAATCCCGAGCAGATCCAGGGCATCCGCCTGCTGCGGGAGGACTGGGGCCACTTTGACTTCGAGCAACTGAGCGGCGGCACCCGCGAACAGCTGGCCGCCGCCGTGCGCCTCGCGGCCGCCGATATCCTCGCCCGGCGTCAGGACGGTTGCCTGCCCGTCGTCTTTGACGATGCCTTTGCCTACGCCGACAAGAGCCGGATCCGTGACCTGCAGCGCATGCTCGACCACGCCGCAGCCCGTGGCCTGCAGGTGATCGTCCTCACCTGCAGCCCCGACGATTACACCGGCTTCCCGGCCAAAACCATCCCCCTCTCACGCCAACCGCTGGACACGCCGCCTGAGCCATCCTCCCGACCGGCACCCGTGGCAGCCGATGCCCTTGAAGCTGCCCCAGTTCCTCAGGCACCGGCCGACCAGCCCGACCCCCGGCCGCAGCCCGCCGCGCCGGCCGGTACCCCCGACGCTGCCACCCCGTCCCCGGCCGACCCTCAGCCCGACGCCCTGCTGGACGCCCTCCGGGACCTCGGCGGCAAAGCCGGCAACACCCGGCTCCGCGAAGCCCTCGGCTGGAACCCGGAAACCTACGACCGCATCCGCGACCAACTCGTCACCGAAGGCCTCCTCCAAAAAGGCCGCGGGCGAGGGGGGGGCGTGTCGCTTGTGGAGTGAGTAGCACGCTGAATCCTGACTGCTTTCGTTCCAATAGAACCTTACGCCCGATGAAGCACCCCCCTTATGCGCCCCTATCTTAAACGACCGGTTGACTGGAGCCCGGAAAAACCGTCGATGGAGCTGCCCAAGGAGGTAAGAGACCTGGTCGACGGCCTGTCGCTCAATGTTGAAGGGTTTCTGGAGGAGCCACCCATGCTCTATCGAAATAACAAATCTGTCCTCGATAAGCGGCGTCAGGCTTTTTTTCGGAAACTGCATCCGGAGCATGTGCCCACCGACGCGGATCTCGACAACAGCCTTGAACAGACGATCGTTTTCCGAATCGCCTCCGAATGGGAAAGGGAACGTTATCCGTTCAGGGTGAAGCTGAAGTCGGCGTTTCCCGCCTTTGCCATGGACGAGGATACCGACCCTAAGATCTTCTGGCGGGTCATGGATCATGCCCTGCTGGCATTCCGGGAACCGGTTCTTCCTGAGCACGTCAGGCAGCCGATCACTTTCCCGGACGGGTCGACAGCGATCCGAAAGGCTCTGGCCACGAAAATGACAGCTTACGCGGTCGAACGTTGCGCTGAAACATTAACCGAGCTTCCGTGCCACCGGAAACCGATACATCCGAACTGCAGGCCCGTCTGTCTCAGTCAAAGAAAGCGCTGAAAGCGCTCTTTCAATTCCTGGGAGTGGCGTTGCCCCGAAAACCGCAGACTCTTCGAACTCTAAATCAAATGGACTGAGTTCCGCTTTAATTATCAAAACAAGAATCTTCATCGCCTACTTCGCAAGTACAGATTCCAGTCGCCTATTTTCCGGTAACGCAGTATGTGCCAAATTGTTTTCGTTTAGGAATGAGTGAGTTATGGAGCTAATCGACAATATAAACCAAAGGGTGGGTGATTCCCTAAAGAAGGACTTCAAGAGCGGCTCCAAGCTCCGTATCGCAGCCGGAACCTTCTCGATTTATGCATTCGAAGCGCTTCGCCAGGAGCTTGATCAGGTCGATTCTCTTCACTTTATTTTCACGTCTCCCACCTTTATCCCCAGCGAAGCAACCGACCGTCTCAAAAAAGAGCGCCGCGAGTTTCATATACCCAAGGTTGAGCGGGAGAGGAGCGTTTACGGAACCGAATTCGAGATTCGGTTAAAAAATGAACTCACCCAGAGAGCGATCGCCAAGGAATGCGCGGACTGGATGAGAAAAAAGGCCCGTTTCCAGTCCAACAAAACCACGGCGCCAATGCAGCCTTTCACCCACGTTCAAAACGGGGAGACCGGCGTTGTATATTCCCAGTTGAACAATTTTACGGCTGTGGACCTTGGCTACCAAAAGGGAGACGCATTTTCCAATATCATCACAAGGATTGATGAGGCCGAGCACACCGCCACCTATTTTCGCCTCTTTAACGAGCTCTGGCACGACCAGGAACGCCTTGAGGATGTCACTGACCGCCTTTGTGAGCACATTGAGTCCGTTTATCAGGAGAATTCCCCCGAACGGATCTATTTCCTGATCCTCTATAATATTTTCAATGAGTTCCTGGAGGATGTGAGCGAATACCAGCTTCCCAACGATAGAACCGGGTATCAAGAGAGCCTAATCTGGAACAAATTGTTCAACTTCCAGAAGGATGCAGCCACGGGCATCATCAACAAGCTGGAGACCTATAACGGATGCATTCTGGCCGATAGCGTAGGCTTAGGAAAAACCTTCACCGCCCTGGCCGTCATCAAATATTACGAATTGCGTAACCGGTCCGTCCTGGTTCTTTGCCCGAAAAAACTCTCGGACAACTGGCTGAACTACAACCGGAACCTGAAAACCAACCTGTTTGCCAAGGACAGATTCAATTACGACGTTCTTTGCCATACGGATCTTCAACGAGACTCCGGGGAATCGCTAGGGACTCCTCTCGACCGAGTAAACTGGGGCAATTACGACCTCGTGGTCATCGACGAATCCCACAACTTCCGGAATAACCCAGCCTACAAAGAGCACGAAACCCGCTACGAAAGGCTGATGAACCGGGTCATTCGCGAAGGCGTCAAAACCAAAGTGCTGATGCTCTCGGCCACTCCCGTAAACAACCGGTTTTCCGACCTGAAGAACCAATTGGCCCTGGCATATGAAGGAGATGCGAATCTCTTGGAGAAAGAACTCACCTCGGGGAACACCATTGATACCATATTTCGGAGGGCTCAGGCTGCTTTTAACGCATGGAGCGAATTGCCGCCAGAGGAACGGACCCCCGATGCAATTCTATCCTCTCTTGATTTCGACTTTTTTGAGCTTTTGGACTCTGTGACGATCGCCAGATCCCGCAAGCACATCCAAATGTTCTACGACACGGCAGATATCGGAACCTTTCCCGAGCGCCTGAAGCCCATCACCCACTCACCGGCCCTGACGGAACGGTCCGATGTCATCGGGTTCAACGACATCTACGCACAGCTTTCGATGTTGAAACTCTCGGTGTATGCACCGCTGAGCTATATTTTGCCAAGTCGGGTGGCAAAATACGAGAGCCTCTATGATACCGAGGTCCAAGGTGGGGCAGGAAAACTTTATCAGCGAGACAGAGAGAGAGCCCTACAAGCCCTCATGACAACCAATCTCCTGAAGCGCCTGGAGAGCTCGGTTGAAAGTTTCCGCCTGACCCTCCAGGGACTGGAAGAAACCCACGAAGACGATCTCAAAAGAATCGCTCATTACAAAAAAACAGGAGAAGACCCCGGATTCAAAGAGCGATCCCCGACAAAGGATTACGACGATCTAGACGAAGACGACCTGGCTGAATTGCCCCAGGAGCCCCGGGGGAAGGTAAAAGTTTCTCTGGAAGACATGGACTTACCGGCTTGGGAGCACGATTTAAGCGCGGACCTGGAAGTCATCAAAAATCTTCTGGCCGAAATGCGGAAGGTTACACCAGAGGACGATCTAAAGCTGCAAACTTTAAAACAGCAAATTCTCGACAAGGTCCAATCGCCGATAAATCCGGGGAATCGAAAAATTGTCATTTTCTCCGCATTCGCGGATACAGCGAACTACCTTTACCATAACCTTGCCCCCTTCCTGAAGGAAGAGCTCAAAATGGATTCCGGGCGCGTCACGGGTAAAGACGCACCCAAGACCACCCTGAAAAAACCCTACGATTTTAATTCCATCCTCACCCTGTTTTCCCCCGTTTCCAAACAGAAGGATTTAATCCTTCCCGAAGAACCGGGAGAAATCGATCTCCTGATCGCCACGGATTGCATTTCAGAAGGCCAAAACCTCCAGGATTGTGATTACCTCATTAATTACGACATCCACTGGAATCCGGTCCGGATCATCCAGCGGTTCGGTCGTATTGACCGAATCGGATCCAAGAACAAGGTTATTCAGCTAGTCAATTTCTGGCCCGATATTTCCCTGGATGAATACATCAACCTCAAAGAGCGGGTCGAAAACCGCATGGTGATTGTGGACGTTTCCGCTGGCGGGGACGATAACGTCCTTAGAAATGAGTCCAACGAGCTGGCCTATCGAAAAGAGCAACTACACCGACTCCAGGAAGAGGTCATCGACATGGAAGAGCTGAAAACTGGGGTATCCATCACTGACCTTGGGCTAAATGACTTCCGGATGGATCTCTTAGGCTACATGAAGGAAAACGGCGACCTGGCCAGCGCACCTACCGGTATGCATGCTGTCCTTCCCGCCATGCCTGATCGCGGCCTGCCGCCCGGAATCGTCTTCGTCCTTCGAAATCGAAACAGCAACGTCAATATTGACCGCCAGAACCGCCTCCACCCCTATTATCTGATTTTCATCACCAACGAAGGGGATGTCATCGTCAGCCACACCGAGGCCAAGCGGATGCTGGATCTTATGCGCGCCGCTTGTCGCGGGCAGGATGCACCCATCAAAGAGGTTTATCAGCCATTCAACCGCATGACGACCGATGGCCGTAACATGGAGGCTCAATCGGATCTCTTACGCCAGGCCATCCAGTCCATGATCCAAGTAAAGGAAGATAAGGACATCGATAGCCTTTTTAGCGGAGATCGCACAACCGCCCTACAAAATACCATTTCCGGCCTCGATGATTTTGAATTGATCGCCTTTTTGGTTTTCCAGGAGCCGCGCTAACCGATGTTTGCTTACCCTCCACAAACTGAAGTCAACCGTGTCCTTCCCAAAACCAAAATTTACGCTCACGGGAAGGCCAGCCGGTCTTTGCAAAACAGAATTGCAAAGGAGGTGGAGAAAATCATTTGGCGGCACAAGCTTGCCCCGGAGACGCTTAATCTAGGCACCTCCGGGCCTTTAAGAGAGATCCAGGTCTTTGAAGTCCGTTTGAAGGAGGACGAGGTCCATGAAGATGTCCTTAAAGCGATAGATCGAACAATTCGCCACCCTATTGCCTTTCAAATAAAGACTGATGACCGCGTCCGCTACGCGATGGCCCATAAAAGGCCAAGCGAAGCCGATGCCTCCAAATGGGTAACCGAAGAATATTTCTGGACCGATTGGAAGAAATCCACACCCTCACTCCAACCCTTGCCAGCCATAACCACTTTAATGGCTCTTTACGAAACCATGCTTTCTCAGCACTTACCTGTCCCCCCAAGAGAAGGGGAAAGCCTGACCCAGTGCGTGGAAAGAATGCACCTAGTCAAAAGAAAGGAACGCGAAGCGGCGAAACTTGAATCCAAAATTGCCAAGGAAAAGCAATTCAATCGTAAAGTAGATTTAAACAAGGCATTACGCGAAATTACCCGCGAGGTAGAATCCCTTACGTGATGATGGACACCGTCGGATACCAACTGCTAAAATTTTTGATAGAAAGATTGCCACCCGGAAAATGTGCTATTTTGTTCACTATGGCTAAACTTAAAAGTTCAAAGGATCTTCTCATGCTCCTGCTTTACGCGGCTGACGCCTCCGGCGAGACCGCCGCCCCGATTCAAGGGCAAACCCGGCTCATGAAAATGGTGTTTCTTTTTAACAAGGAATTGAAAAAACATTTCAAAAAAGATGGCGCAGTGGAGGATGCCGTCTTTCCCGAATTTGAAGCCTACGATTACGGGCCTTACTCCTCCCAAGTTTACGCGGATCTCGAATTCCTGGTTAATATGGGTTTCGTCGAAGTGGATGGTTCCGGAGCGGGGGAGGTCTCGGAAGAGGAACGCAGCGAGTTCGATTATTGGACTGCCACCGGAAGCGCCGATGACGACGTGGATCTCACTCAGTTCGGGAAGACATTTACCTTAAGTCCTCGGGGAAGAAAGTTTGTCGTTCAAAAGCTGGAATCCTGGGGGATTTCTGAAAAGCAGCTAGGCCTGCTTAAAGAGTTCAAAACACGCTGCTGTGAGGCGAGCCTGCACAACCTCTTACGATATGTTTATTCCCGTTACCCAGATATGACTAAAAAATCGAAAATCAAAAATGAAGTCCTCCGCTAAGAAGAGAGCTCGGCGGACGGAGCAGGCCTTTGTCCAGTCCGCCCACCAACGTTTGCGATCATCGGGTATTCCCTCTCGATGGGAGGCACCCCTACTCGGGCGCAGCGTGGACCTTGTCTATTTCCAGGCTGGTGCGGTCTACACCATCGAATTCAAGTTGAAGGATTGGCGGAGGGCCATTGAACAAGCACGGGACCACCAACTTGGCGCTGATTTTGCCTATATCTGTCTACCCGAAAGAAAAGTGACCCCCGCGATGCGCGACGCGGCGGAGCGAAACGGTATCGGGATTTTGGAATTCCAAGAAAAGGACGATTGGCCCTTTTCCACGGTGTTACCCGCCCGTCGTTCCCAGGATCAATGGACAGTGGCTCGGGAAAACCTGATCAGCCTATTAACACCCACTCCTTCGTGACGGAACTCATCACCAACCCGGACTCCGGCATAACAGGCCTCCACTGGGTACGCTATGGTACTGCCGGAGACCAAAAATATTTAGTTGGAGAGTTCAAAGAGACCTACGACCAGCTTGTGGTGAATGGCAATATGGTGGCGCACATGCCCAGCGCGCTTTCCCACTTTATTACCCAAAGCGCACAAAAACCCTTTGTCATCGATCCGCAAACGCACGCCTTCGCTCATGATCTCACACACCTCCAATCCACCTCAAAAAGTTCCGAAGGGGAGGTAAAGCGTTCTTGGAAAAAGCTCCTCTCCTTTTATGGGCCCGAGGTTAACCGAATCATCCTGGAAGAAGAACGACCCTTGGACCCCGAAGACTTTGCCGAAGAATCTGCACGGGAAGCGTTTGCTCAACATGTTTTGGAATTCCAAAACAACGCAATTACCAAGGAGCTTAAAGAGGGTGAGGACCGAGAATACCTGGAGTTCCTCCAGCAAGAAACCGGAATCGATCCGTTTATTAAGCCGCCTGCTATTCTTATAGCCCCTTATTTTTATATCGATGGGCCTCTTTATGAGGATTGGCTGAAACTCAATTTAAGCTTAATTGACCATTCCAGGAAGCTGGTCGAGGGGAACACGGCATTTCAGCAATTTTTGGCCGCCGAACTTGTTCTCTCGAAAGATATTCTCGGTGAACAAACCGTTCGAGATCGTATCATCGAAGAATATTCTGTCCGATCGCCAGATGCTATTCTTCTCTGGATCGATAATTTCAGCGAACACAACGCTTCCGAATTTGAATTAGAGCACTACAAAGGCCTGCTAGGTGGGTTCGGCGAAAAGGATATTCCAGTGGTGAATCTCTTCGGTGGCTATTTCTCTGTAGCTCTAGCGAAATTGAATACGGAGATTACCCACCTTCATGGGGTCTGTCATGGCTTGGAATATGGTGAGACCCGGCCTGTCATTCCCCTCGGGGGTGGAGTGCCGGTGGCCCGGTTCTACTCGAGACAGCTTCACCATCGATTGCCACCTCGGGTTGCTCTTCGGGCCATTCAGGCCCTAAACGGGTTGGATAGTGCGCAAACTTTCCACGCTAACATTTGTAATTGCCCCCAATGCCTTGCCGTTATCTCTGCCAATCCTTCGGAGGAACTGGCAGCCTATTTCGAAACCAAGACGTCAGCCTTCTGGCGGGCGGGGAAACGGGTGGCTATGGAATTTCCCACTTCTTCCGCAAGCGACAATTGCACTCGGCATTACCTTCATTGCAAGGAGTGGGAATACTCAACCGAACTTGAGGCTGAAGGTTTAAAAGCTGAATTCCTGAGTGATAGTAAAAAATTGAGAAAAGCCCTTGGTTCGGAATTCGCGGGACATCTCGAGGTTTGGGAGCGAGTTGTAGGTTAAGGGTAATGTCGAAAAGGTCCAAAAATAAAACCGTTTATGTCCTTGGAGCTGGTTTCTCGGCGGGAGCAGGATTGCCTGTCCAATCCAGAATTCTTGGCAACATTTTATCTAAGTTAGGTTATTCCTTCTCCGGCATCCTCGCGACCGAAACAGAGGAAAAATTTCAACAGGATTTGGATGAAAAAATTGCTCAATTGTCGACATTCATTGAAACTTCTTTTCCGCACCCGGATCAATTACTGGAAGATATTTTCACGCTTTTAGAGCAAACGATTGCCGCCGACGGTCATTTTAAAGGTTTCGGGCGATCCGCATTGCAAGAAATTCGAGCAACATGGATTGATGTGCTGGTAGGCTACTTTCACGCTCTTACAACTGGATACCTTGAGAGCGGGGCGACCGTTGGCCAGAGATTTACCGCTGCCTTGCTCCAAAAGAGGATTCAGGCGGGACTCGAATCCGACCAAATTAGCATTGTTTCCTTAAACTGGGATTCCTTGATCGAAGATTCATTTTATCAAGTATTGGAACAGACGGGAGGCATCGGTAAGGGTGACATAGACTTTTGTATTTATACCTCACCCTTGGAGGATTCCCCACATACGCCCTCGACCAAACAAAAGGCAGGAGGCATTTTTAATCTAAAACTACTAAAACTCCATGGATCTACCAATTGGTTAAGGTGCCCAAATTCAAATCGAATTTATACCGCTTTGGGTTCTGCAAAAAATCCTTACGAGCTTTATGTTTGTCCCCGGAAAAGTCCCTTTATCGAAGAACACTTTACGGATTCCGGGGAAGCTGAAGATTCCCCATTTTTGGAACCGTTCATTATTACTCCTTCTTTTTCCAAGGTTTTTGATCAGCCCCACATTCAAACGACTTGGCAGAATGCCTATGTGGAGCTACGGGAAGCATCGAAAATCGTATTTATAGGTTATTCTCTGCCAGATGCAGATTATCATTTTAGAACCCTATTGCGTAGAGCAATCAGAGATGAAACTGAATTACTAATTGTTTTACATAGTAATGATGCTCCGACTGTGGAAAATCCCGATGAAATGGAAGAAGAGACAAATCGAATCGAGGAGTTGCACCCTGAACCATCCCCAACCATTCTCCGTTACGAAAAATTATTCGGGAAAAAGAAAGTAGAACAATCTGTAAGGTTTAACGGGATGGAAGCCCTGGTCGATGAAATGCTTCCTGAATCAGAATTTACCTCCGCTCTTTCTTTTATTAAAGAGCAATTAATACGACATAAGACCTACAAGGACTTTCAAACACTCCCTGAGGAACCCGCTTAATAATGACACCCCAATTTCGAGAGTATTTAGAAAACATCATCCGCCATCTGGAAGAGGAAGGGACGTTAGAGGTGGATGATGGTCAAATCCGTCCGAGGAATGCTCCTGCCATCAGTCTTTCCCTCGTTGAATGCCTATTTTCGGGAGGGTGGTTAACCACTTTTGTGCCTGCCGAATATCCCCGCCAGGGAAAGCCGGGTTATGGCACAAAATTACTAATCACAGCGCCAGGCCCTGCGTGGTGGAGCGAGCAGGAAACTCGGAATGCCCACTTTCTTGCTGAAAAGATGGAAGCCCTCGCCGAAGCCAATGCTGATCTGCAGCTCGCCTTAAATGAATCCTCCCGGAAATTTAACAACTCTATGCGTATCATCGCGCTTTCTGCTACGGTGATTGCCCTCGCCACACTGGCCACTACTCTCTATTGGATGGGGGCCAGCCTGCAATGGTGGTGATCCCTAACTCTAAATTTTGATACTCGAAAGCCATGGAAAAACTTAAAATGCACAGTCCTGACTTTGTTGAGGCCAATATTGCTAAGGTGGCTGAATTATTCCCAAGCTGCGTTGTTGAAGCAAAGGACGAAGAAACGGGGGAAATATCGAAGAAGATCGATTTCGATCAACTCCGGCAGGAGCTGTCTGACCATGTGGTAGAGGGTCCGCAGGAGCGTTACCGCTTAGATTGGCCGGGCAAGCGTGAAGCATTGCTGGCGGCCAATGCGCCTATTGCCAAGACCTTGCGTCCCGCGAGGGAAGAGTCAGTGGACTTCGATACTACGCAAAACCTCTTTATCGAAGGCGACAACCTAGACGCCCTGAAACTCCTTCAGGAGACCTATCTCGGCAAAGTTAAGATGATCTATATCGACCCGCCGTATAATACGGGGCGTGATTTTATTTACGATGATGACTTCGCAGAGGATGCCGTCAGCTATTTTAAGCGTTCAAATCAGCTTGACGAATCTGGACGACTGGTAGCCAACCCGGATTCCAAGGGAAGATTCCATTCCGATTGGCTCACCATGATTTATTCTCGTATTCGTCTAGCAAAAAACTTGCTGCGTGACGATGGCGTTCTTCTGGTTTCTATCGACGACACTGAGGTCTCTAATCTGAGAAAGATTTGCGATGAAGTTTTTGGTGAAGAACAGTTTGGTGCCCAGATTATCTGGAAAAAACGAAATACGCCTCCCAACGACCGAATTATCGGTGCGCAACATGATTACATCCTCACTTACGTGAAGTCAGACTTTTCTGGGATTAGTTTGCGATCTAGAAAAGAGGATCAACTTGCTCGTTATAAAAACCCTGATAACCATCCCAAAGGATCTTGGGTTGCAGGCGACTTGAGTGCAAATGTAAAAGGAGGTAGATATGTGGCGTCATTAAATTACGCCATTACAAATCCTCGAACTGGAGAGGAGTTCTTTCCACCAAATAATGGCAATTGGAGATTTAGCAAGGAGAGGGTGGACCGCCTGATTGCTAATAACGAAATATACTTCGGCGCAGATGACCAAGGAAGACCAAAGCTGAAGCGTTTTCTTTCGGATATCAAGAAGGGTACGACATGGACCAGCTTGTGGGATTTCGCACCATTCAACACTGAGGGATCCCTTGAAATGGGCCAAATTTTTGGTCACTCAACAATCTTTGAAAGCCCAAAGCCGGTCGGCTTACTTAAGCTTATGTTAAATGCGGCAGCAGGTACCGACGGCATTGTTCTCGATTTCTTTGCGGGCTCCTGCACAACTGCTCATGCCGTAATGCAACTCAACGCGGAAGACAAAGGTAATCGGCGCTTTATCATGATACAATTAGCAGAAGAGACGGATGAGAAAACCGAGGCTCATAAGACTGGGTATAAAACCATCGCTGAAATTGGCAAAGAACGAATTCGCCGTGCGGGTGAAAAGATAAAAGACGAACACTCCACAACGGCGGCTGATCTGGATACAGGCTTTCGCGTGCTGATGGTTGATACCGCTAACATGAAGGATATTTATTACGAGCCAGATAAGATCCAACAAGATGAACTTGCTTTGCAGGTTGACCATGTGAAGGAAGACCGCACTGACGAGGATTTGCTATTCCAGGTCATGCTCGATTGGGGAGTGGATCTCGCCCTGCCGATTGAGTCTGAAGAAATTCAGGGGAAAACCGTATACTTCGTGGATGAGAATGCGATTGCTGCCTGTTTTGCAAAGTCCGGTATCGATGAAGATTTTGTGAAGGAGTTGGCAAAACGTCAGCCGCTTCGGGCCGTTTTCCGGGACAATGGTTTTGCCAGTGACGCCATGAAGATCAACGTCCACGAGATCTTCAAGACTCTTAGTCCAGCAACAGAAGTTAAGGCATTATAAGGATGAAGCTGAAATTCAAAATCCAGCCCTTCCAGACAGCAGCGGTTCAAGCGGTGGTCGATTGCTTTGCCGGACAGCCAAAGTCCACCGGCATCAGCTATCGCATGGATCCAGGACGGATCGACCAGGATTCGCAGCGTATCATGGACTACGCGGAGGCCGGATTTAAGAACGCAGACATTCGCCTGGCCAACTCGCAAATCTTGGAGAACATTCACAAGATCCAGCGCGGCCAGAATTTACCCCAGTCTTTTGATTTGGTGAAAACCAAAGTCAGCCCGATCAACTTGGACATCGAGATGGAGACTGGCACGGGCAAAACCTACTGCTACATCAAAACCATGTTTGAGATGCACCGGCGGTATGGGTGGAGCAAGTTTATCGTGGTGGTCCCCAGCATCGCCATCCGCGAGGGTGTTTTTAAGTCCTTCCAGATCACCGCCGATAACTTCTTGGAGCAATACGGAAAACGGGCCCGGTTTTTCATCTACGACTCCAAGCAGCTCCATAATCTGGAGAGTTTTTCCTCGGACAGTGGCCTGAACGTCATGATCATTAACGTTCAGGCTTTCAATGCCAGGGGTAAGGATGCACGCCGGATTTACGAGGAACTAGATGGTTTTCAATCGAGACGACCCATTGACGTCATTTCCCGGAACCGACCGATTCTGATCATTGACGAACCGCAGAAAATCGAAGGAGCCAAGGGCAAGGCCAGTAAAAGTTTTGATTCGTTGAGGGAATTCAACCCCTTGATGATTCTTCGATACTCGGCGACCCACCGGAAGGAGCACAACAAGGTCTACCGTCTCGATGCCCTGGACGCCTTTAACCAAAAGCTGGTTAAAAAAATCGACGTTCGCGGAATTTCTCTCAAAAACCTCAGCGGCACCAATGCCTTTCTTTACCTGGAATCCATCCAAATCAGACCCTCCAAGCCCCCCGAAGCCCGGCTTGAGATGGAAATTCGGCAAAAGAACGGGATCAAGCGCATCGTTCGAAAAATCGGCAAGGGGGATAATCTTTTTGATCTCTCGGGAGAACTCGACCAATACAAGGGCTTTGTCGTTTCCGAAATCGATGCCCGTGGCAGTGGATCCATTGAGTTTACCAATGGCGTTTCCCTGATCGGAGGGGAAGCAACCGGAGATGTCAATGAAGGTGCTCTTCGCCGGATCCAGATCCGGGAGGCCATTAAGGCCCATTTCGAAAAGGAAAAACAGCTCTTTAATCGGGGTGTTAAAGTCCTGACGCTCTTTTTCATCGATGAAGTGGCGAAATATCGCGTTTACAAGGAGGGAGAAGCGCAATCAGGAGAATACGCTCAGATCTTCGAGGAGGAATACACCAATCACTTGAATGACGTCCTGGAGCTAGAAGATACCCCATACCAGCGATACCTGAAGGGCATTGATAAATCCCGCACCCACAACGGGTATTTCTCCATCGACAAGAAGAGCAAACGCTTTGTCGACCCCAAGACTAATACCAGGGGTGAAAATGCCGGAGAAACGGACGACGCCGACGCCTACGACCTGATTTTAAAAGATAAAGAGCGGTTATTATCCCTGGAGGAGCCTGTCCGGTTCATTTTCTCACATTCGGCCCTACGGGAAGGATGGGATAACCCCAACGTCTTTGTCATCTGCACCCTGAAACACAGCGACAATACGATTTCCCGCCGCCAGGAGGTGGGCCGAGGACTGCGGATTTCCGTTAACCAGGCAGGAGACCGCATGGACATCCCCGGCATGGTTCATGAAATCAATGCTCTGACCGTGGTTGCCAATGAAAGCTACAAAGACTTTGTAGCGGGCCTCCAGAAAGACATTAAAGAAAGTCTTTCGGCCAGGCCACGTGTGGCGGATGAACAATACTTTACAGGAAAGATTCTTCAGACTGAATCGGGGCCGGTGGAGGTTACGCCACAAATGGCAAAAGCCCTCTATCGTTATCTGGTGAAAAATGACTTCACTGACAACAGCGATCATGTCACGGAAACTTATCACGAAGCCAAGCGGGATGAGGCGTTACCCCCTTTACCCGAAGAGCTGGCACCCTATGCCGAGCAAGTCATTCAACTTATCGATTCCGTTTACAGCGATGCCCTGCTGCCTGAAATCGGTGACGACCGGGGAAAACAAACTAACAACCTGAATGCTAACTTTGAGAAAAAGGAGTTTCGGGAACTCTGGAGCCAGATTAACCGTCAGGCGGCTTACACCGTCACATTCGACAGCAACGAAATCATTGAAAAGTGTATCGACTGCCTGAATCGGGAGCTCACCGTTGCACCGCTTCAATACACCATTCAGCAGGGTGAGCAGCGCGATGAGGCCACCTATGATGACTTAGCCTCAGGTGAAGGATTCATCATAAAGGAAACGGCGCAGGGAGAGGTTACGTCTTCAGTCCATTCCGCCGTTCGCTATGATGTCCTGGGACGGTTCTCGGAAGAAACCGACCTGCTAAGGAAAACGATTGCAGCCATTCTGACAGGCCTGGAGAAGCCCGTTTTTGGGCAAATTAAGACAAATCCTGAGGACTTTCTGATTAAGGCGGCACGGCTGATCAACGAGCAAAAGGCTACCGCCATTATTGAGCACCTGGCATATCAACCTCTGGAACGCACCTACGATATCGATATTTTCACCCGGGAGAAACCCCGCGAAGATTTCGGGAAAGCCTATCCGGCCAAGCGGCACATCTACGATTACGTCTTCACGGACTCAAAGAACGAACGGAAATTCGTTGAGGAGCTGGACACCAGCTCGGAAGTCGTCGTCTACTCCAAACTTCCAAAGGGATTTGCAATCCCAACGCCTGTCGGAAGCTATAACCCGGACTGGGCGATTGCTTTTGAGAGCGGGAAAGTCCGCCATGTCTTCTTCATAGCGGAAACCAAAGGAAGCATGTCCTCGCTCGAACTCCGAGAAATCGAGAAAAGCAAAATCGATTGCGCCAGGCGTTTCTTTGCCGATATCTCTAAGGAGAACGTCAAATACGACGTGGTCGATAGCTACAGTAAGCTCATGGAGATCGTTGCCTGAGATCGATTTTTCGCCTCCCCAAAGTTTGTTTCGTTTCGGGTCTGGGACCGGACCCCCAGGACTGGACCGGATTAAATGTTAGTCAGGCAGGGTTGTTGGTGGATTGGTTGTGGTTGGTTCTCGGTGCTTCGGTGGGCCCCCGGTGGAGGGAGGGCGAAGCCCGACCGAAGCCGGGGGGCCTACCGAAAAAGAGGTCGGCGGGACTCTGGAAGTCGAGCCTGCTGTGGGGATGTTCGGTGTTATACTCCTCGCGCCAGTCTGCAATGGTTACGG